>NZ_JACFOU010000003.1:0-533 GCF_016102305.1 Bartonella sp. M0192
GCCAAGGACGGATTGAAACAGATCTATCAACCATTTGGTCATCCATTTCGGCAAGTGCATCAATGAAAAGGGGCACAAAACTACCTGGGCCTTTCGCCTGATGACCGGCAATTGCTCCGGCTGCCGAAAAGGTTGCAAATGCTTTCACTGTGGCTTTCAGAGCTTGGTCAGGCGCGAGCGCGATAAATGCACCTGTCACGCAGGTAAGAGTCACAAGATCAACCCGCACGCTCTTGATCACTGCATTGCAGGACATGTTTCGGCAGAACCGGCGCATCGCCGCCTGTTAGATAAAATAGGTAAAAAACCGCTTCTTGATCTCGGAATGAGATTGGGCGAGGGAACCGGGGCGGCAATTGCAGCGGGTGTTGTCAAGGCAGCCGTTCTCACACATTCGCAAATGGCAACCTTTGATGAGGCCGGAATTAAAATCTGATACTAATCTTCCGCTATCCCGTCATTTTGCCAAGGACGGATTGAAACAGATCTATCAACCATTTGGTCATCCATTTCGGCAAGTGCATCAATGAAAA
>NZ_JACFOU010000004.1:0-373 GCF_016102305.1 Bartonella sp. M0192
ACGCTCCTGCGCTGATGGTACTTTGTCTTAAGACACGGGAGAGTAAGTCGCTGCCAGGTCTGCCAAGTGCAACAATAGCTTCTCTCATCTTTACGATATTTAGCCTCGTGCTTCCTCTTCAATTGTTATTTAACGGGCAGGCCACTCTTGAATGGTCTGTTTGAATTGTTATATTGAATTTAGCCAACCGGCTTTTTAATATTCCGCTATAGCGTCTATCTCTTTATAGCGGTCGGTTTTGCAGTCTCTGTCCTCGGGCCTTAACGCCCCTTACAGCTTCTCGTAAAACCCTTATCCTTGGCGCGGGGTGGAGCAGCCCGGTAGCTCGTCAGGCTCATAACCTGAAGGCCGCAGGTTCAAATCCTGCCCCCGC
>NZ_JACFOU010000005.1:0-373 GCF_016102305.1 Bartonella sp. M0192
GCTCAGCTGGGAGAGCACCTGCTTTGCAAGCAGGGGGTCGTCGGTTCGATCCCGTCTGGCTCCACCAAGACTTTTGGTTGGGAAAACGGGAAGACACATCATCTTAAGAAGAAACAAGTTTGCGGACTGTTCTTTCGTAAAAAAGAAAAGTCTGCCTGTTCTATTGAAATCGTAAAGAGAAGATATATTCGGACAATTGCTCCGGTACTTTTAAGGAAGTTATCGGCGTGTTGAGCGGTTTTCGAGATCACCTAAAGTCTTGGAAATTAGCTGATATGAAAAGAAGTGATTTGTGTCGCAGAGGAAAGCTCAAAGCCTCTGCAAATGATTGGAAGCTTAACCGCGCCATCGAATATATCTCGAGAAGCTGGTC
>NZ_JACFOU010000006.1:0-315 GCF_016102305.1 Bartonella sp. M0192
GGTGTGGAAGTGTGGTGACACATGGAGCTTACTGATACTAATCGTTCGATTGACTTGATCGTTCCCATTACAAATGTTCATCTTTGCTGTGCAAAGATCACTTTACTGCGCTCTTGGGGCGCAGCCCTCCGCGAGGGCGGCCAAAAGTGGACGACGCGCGGTCGCGCTTTAAGAGCTAAAGCGTGAAAGTGAATGTAAAAGAACAAAACAGAAAGATATCAGCTTCTTGAAAAATTGTTGCGCTTTGCCGACCTGGTGGTTATAGCGGAGCGGCTGCACCCGATCCCATTCCGAACTCGGCCGTGAAACGCTCCT
>NZ_JACFOU010000001.1:2500-1581887 GCF_016102305.1 Bartonella sp. M0192
TCACCACCGTTTTTTTATAATGATTATGTTTTTATGATAAACATGGAGATGCATATAATGGTTGAAGCGCATCATCGGCGTACTTTTCTTTTGATGCCCTCTATGGCAGACTCTCGCTCTATGAAAGAATTCGGAACTCATCTCGAAAAATAACAATTCATTCGAAAGGTGGATATTGCCCATTTCGGTCGTGCAAACCATTTGCTAATTTTATGATAGAAGATCGTCGCTTCAATAATGATCCGGGAGAAGAACCTGCGCTTGTCGCTGACGGGCGTCGGCAGCCGGATCGTCGTCAGATTTCTATCCGCTGGCTTGCGGGAACGATTTTGACCGGCGTTACTTCATGTACATTGATGGGTGTCGCTTTATTTGTTGCTCTGGACGGGCGCGAGCAACTGGCAACACCGCCTGAATTGATGACACAGAGTGAACTTCCGACACTTGAAGCAGAAGAATCCGACGAAAGAAAAGTCGATCGAATAGCCCAGATTGTACCGAGAAAAAATTTCGACGATAGGCAGCATTTCGATCTTTCAATCATGCAAAAGCAAGGTGAAAAAGAGGTCATCCGGACTCAACCTTTCGAACTTGTGCGTATGGCTCTTGCCGAAGATCGGCCGAATAATTTGAAATATCCGCCCTTCAACGCATTGACAATTTTTTCTGACCAAACTGTCAAACAAGGCGATAAGCCGGAAAATAACTTACAGATCTACGGTACAAAAGTAGAAACGGAAATTACACTCCATAGCATCGAGTTTGATGTGAACACCGCTACTTTTGATGATTCGGATCAATTGACTGCTGATCAGGCCGAACAGAATATTCGAGCAGCCGGTTTTGTTCTTGGTGATAATATTACGCGCGTTGCCGCACTTCATTATCTTGACCCTGCGCAATTGGGGCATTTCGGTTCGATCAAATTTTCCGAAATGCCGGATGTTAAAATTATTCAGGAGAATGTCAGCATCTCTCCACGCATAGCGCCGAACGACAATTCTGAAGAATATGCCGAAGATATTATTCCATTCAGAAAAACCCAAACCATTATCAATGCTTTGAATGATGCCAATTATGGAGGGGAAGATGCTGATAAGATAGCTGCTGCGCTTTCTCAATTCAACGGATCCGATACGCTCCGCGCCGGCAACGTTTTGCGTATTGGAATAGAAACCAACGCGTCCGGTGATGACCATCTGGTAAGAGCCAGCATTTATCACGGTATGCATCATATCCTTTCAATTTCTCTCAATGACCAGAAGCAATTTGTGAGAAGCAACGAACCGGAGATGACACCGTTACTCAAAACCGCTTTCGAAGGCGGGGTGCCGCTCACACATATCAATGCTTCGAATCTGCCGACAATCTATGATGCAATTTACCGTTCGGTGTTGAGTTACGACATGCCTCTCACCACAGCACGTCAACTCATTCGCGTCATGGCCAACGATGTTGATCTGGAAGATCGCGTTTCACCCAATGATACACTTGAAGTATTTTACGCCGCTCCGGAAAAAAGTTCGGAAGACACATCCGAACCGGAAATCCGTTTCATCAGCGCTACACTGGGTGGCACAACAAGAAAATATTATCGTTTCCGCTCCAATGATGGAACAATTGATTATTATGATTCGGAAGGTCGTAGTTCAAAGCAGTTTCTTTTGCGCAAACCCGTGCCCAATGCCATTTTCCGTTCACCGTTCGGCCCAAGAAGGCATCCGGTTCTGGGCTATGTCAGGATGCATACCGGTGTTGATTGGAGCGCACCGAGAGGATCACCGATTGTTGCGGCAGGAGATGGCGTCGTCACAAAAGCAGGTCCGGTTCGTGGCTATGGGAATCAGACCGAAATTCGACATGCCAACGGTTACGTAACGTCTTATGCACACCAGAACAGTTTTGCCCCTGGCATTAAAGCGGGAGCGAAGGTTCATCAGGGTCAGATTATCGGCTATGTCGGTTCGAGCGGCCTTGCAACGGGTCCGCATTGCCACTTCGAAGTTTCAGTGAACAATACGAAAGTCGATCCGATGCGCATTCGCCTTCCGGATGCAAAATCCTTGCATGGAAAAGATCTTGAAGCGTTCAAACGCGACCGCAACAAACTTGAAGCATTGATCAACGGGCAAGACGATCAAAAACTTGCTGCGACCACGGGCACAGACGAGAAAAATCGGACATCCCGTTCCGATATCTGATGCGATTAATCATTTCGCTGAAAAATTGATTCTATTTAAAAACAGTCTTCATTATCAACATAACAATGTTGCGGTTGACCAAATGGAAAAAGCACATAGCCTTTTGAGAGCCTGACATAAAAAGGCATCTCGCATATAAAGGCCAGATGGACCGGATAGAAAAAGAGCACCGGTCCGATCTGTTTACAGATTTTCTTATGCGGCGCTGAATCGGGAAGCCCCTGCTTCAGGTCTATCAATGCAATAATGATGGTCGCACAACGACCGGAAGAAACTTGATATTGCGATTTGCAATAATTCGAAACCAACCTTCATAAATTGCTGAGTCATGAAGCTGTTAGATAACATGTTACATAATGCTGAATGACCGGATAAAGAGCTAGCATACTTTGGCGGTTGATAAGTTTGAATACCGCATTTGCAAATTTCAGGAATTGGTAAAAGAACGCATTGTCGACGATGCCGAATCAGCATCCGGACCATAGTCGGATTGTCCGTTGACGCCTAAAAGTTCTTGCAAACGGGTTCTGGCGCGACTGACACGACTTTTAATCGTACCAACAGCACAACTACAAATCTCGGCAGTATCTTCATAAGAAAAACCTGATGCTCCGACCAGAATGATAGCTTCCTTCTGGTCTGCGGGAAGTTGGTCGAGCGCTTTTCTGAAATCCTGCAAGTCGAGTGATCCGTATTGGGCAGGATGTACAGCCAGATTTTCGGTGAAAACGCCTTCACTATCCTGCACTTCACGCCCTTTTTTGCGCATCTGGCTAAAAAACTCGTTCCTCAGAATCGTAAACAACCAGGCTTTCATATTTGTGCCGATCTCGAAGCTGTCCTGCTTCGCCCATGCTTTCATGATTGTATCTTGTACAAGATCATCCGCTCTGTCATGTTGCCCGCTCAACGAAACGGCAAAGGCACGCAAAGCCGGCAGGTTTGACAAAAGTTCACGTTTGAAATCTGGGTTATGTGCGTTCATGGGTGTGACTTTCCCATTTCAACTCTGGCTTTCTTGTTCGGCTTTATCGAGCTTTTCAAGAAGATCGAGAAATTTTTCCGGTATTTCTTCTTCCTGAATTGCTGTATAGAATTGCCGTAACTTCACCGCTATTTCACTATTGGATCCAAGCAGATCATCTTCCGGTCCGGAAACCTCGGAACCGTTTTTTTCCTTGCTGTCATCCATCTTAAGTCCCTTAAAAATGACGCCATCCGTTAATTAACAATCGTGTAAATAATTACACTTACCTTTAAGAATATAGAACTGACTAAAAAGTTCCAAGGGGCTGGAACTTTTTTATTATTCATGAATTAATATTTTACATAACCTGTCTAAGGTTACACTTTCAGGGGCAGAAGGAGTTCATATATGACTTTATCAACACGCATTGCACCACATTTACCTTATTTGAGACGATTTGCACGTGCTGTTACCGGTTCTCAGACGTCGGGCGATGCTTATGTTGCAGCTATGCTCGAAGCACTTATTGCCGACACATCAATTTTCCCCGAGGCGACATCCGACCGTATCAGCGTCTATCGGCTGTTTTGCGAATTGTTCGATCAAACAACCCCGAACGTTGCAGAGCCTTTACCTCAATTCGGTGTGGAACAAAAAGCCAATGCAAAACTTTCCTACCTTACTCCGAGGGCCCGTCAGGCATTTCTCCTCATTGCTGTCGAAGGGTTCAGTGACAAAGAAGTTATGGAGATCATGAATGTTGACCAGCAGCAATTCAGAGCATTGCTGAACGAGGCTTCACGTGATATTTCCGAGCAAGTTGCCACACGCATTCTTATTATCGAGGACGAGCCGTTAATTGCGATGGATATCGAGCAGCTTGTCGAATCGCTCGGTCATCAGGTTGTTGGCATCGCACGGACGCGCGACGAAGCTGTTTCATTGTTCAAAAAAGAAAAACCGGGTATGGTTCTTGCCGATATTCAACTTGCTGATAACAGTTCCGGCATAGATGCTGTGAATGATATTCTTGAAACTGATGAGGTTCCGGTCATTTTCATCACCGCATTCCCCGAACGTTTGTTGACAGGTGAACGGCCCGAACCGACATTTCTTGTAACCAAGCCGTTTAATCCGGATATGGTGAAAGCTTTGATTTCCCAAGCGCTTTTCTTTCAGGAAAATGCATCCAGAAAATCTTAACAGGTTTTCGTGAAAGAAATAAATCAGAAGGTTTTTAATTTCTTATGATATCGGCTCCCCATTCTTCACCTGCTGTTGAAAAATTGCATGTGAGTGCCTTGACGCAGGCTATCCATGGAGCCGATATTTTTGTTCTTTATCAGACCCCCGACATGGTTTATCGCTGGGCAGAAAACTTGCCGGAAATTATCGCCGAAAAGTGGTTTGCCGGTTGTCGCGACAGCGATTTTTTATCCGAAAAACTTTCCGAAAATATGAGGGATATCAAATTGCAGGTTTTGGAAACCGGCAAAATGCACACGTTGGAAGCCCGATTTGAAAACAGCAACAATCGTATTTTCTGGTTCAAGTTTTCAATTGATTGCCACCGTGACGAACGGGGAGAAATTGTCGGTTTGGTAACAACCGGCGTCAATGTAACCGAATTGCGTCGGCGTGAACAGGTCCTTAAGGCTTTACTCAGGGAAGTAAGTCATCGTTCAAAAAATCTTCTTGCCATTATTCAAAGCGTGGCCGGTCAAACCGCTCGTTATACCGATTCCTTGCAAACTTTTTTAAGGAAATTTCAGGGACGCATACAATCATTATCCCATTCACAAGATCTTGTGACTGATTCCGATTGGCGTGGGGCCCATTTTCGTGAATTGTTTTTAAGCCAGACATCAAATTATCTGGAAAAAGAACATCGGCGTTTTACGATTGATGGTGATGACCCCTATCTTTTTCCTGGTGCGGCATTGCATATCGGTTTGGCATTTCATGAGCTCATCATCAATTCCCTCTCTTATGGAGCGCTTTCCAAACCGGATGGTGTGATCCATGTAACAAGCCGGATTGAAAAAGATGAGGGCAAGCCATCACAATTGTGCATTTCCTGGTATGAAGTTTTTTCGCCCGGACACACACTCGACAATGATCGGAGAGCCTGCTTTGGCAGTGCAGTCCTTGAAAAGATTGTTCCGGTTTCTGTGAACGGCACGGCAAGTCTCGAATTTACCAATGACGGCGTGGTTTATCACCTTACACTCCCCGATACCTATTTCGATTTTTACGCCTGAACTTTTTCTTTTTGCGATAAGCGTTCGGGTTTTTTAGCTTTGAGTAAAACTTATCGCGATCAGGAATGAAGTAAAAAACAAATCCTTTATTCAGCTATTTTTTGTGGCATATGTTTTATTCCGGAACAAAAAACCGGCGATCTCGTTATCAAAGTATAAAAGAAATAAATTCATCCGCTCAATATTAAAATGTTCCTGAAGGGGTCAATCATGAATTCCGTCATCGCTGTGATGTTGCTTGTTTCCTGCACAGATGGTTTTTCTGCATGCAATGCCGCTGATGATATGGTCAAGGTTTATCCCACCCATGAAGCCTGCGAGGCAGCCTTGATACCGGCAGTCAATCGCATCGGACAGTCCAACGAAGTGGTGTTCGGTCAATGTATCAAAGCAGATCCCGACTTCATTAACGGGGATTTGAGCATTTATTGGCGGGTTGACCAGAATGGCGATTTCATTGTCGAACTTACCAATGAAGATAGCGAAGAAGAAGAATTGACTGTACCGCTACAGAAGATTGAAAAGCCGGTTGCCGGTGCAACACAAATCAATACAAAACCCGCAGCATAAAGTTATTTTCTTTACATTATTCTTGGCCATTAATCTTGGCACTTGTCGGGATTTTCTGATTAAAAGATTATTCACCAAAGCTTAAAATATTTATTTTCCATTGAAACATTGCTGTGAAACTCGTAAATGCGGGGCACTATTAATGGAGAATGTTCGATGCGCGACGATTATCAATCCGGTTATGAAGATATGGATTATCAGGATCCCTATAATCAGCAACCCATGCAGCCACAAGCGCCGCTGGATCCCGCAGTTGAAAAAGTAAGACGGAAGCTGATGAGGCTGATGATCGTTTCTATTGGAATAACAATCGTTCTCATTCTGATTATTCTGGCCGCCGTTATCTATAAGGTTACATCTTCGCCGTCCGATAAAGCACCGGCAAGCACTACGAAAACCGAAACAAGCCCGGTACCCGGTGATAGCGCCGATCTATCAAATCAAGCGGTTAATGCAAAAACACCGGCTCCTGCTGTTCCGGAATTTATCAAACGTTCCATTGCTCTTCCTCAAGGAACACGCATTCTCTCACAGAGCCTCTCGAACGACATGATTGCGCTTGAAACATTGACGCCGGAAGGCAATACAGAGCTTGTTATTTACGATTATCGCCAAGGCCATCTTGTTGCCGGTATTACAGTTGATACCTCACCGGTTGCAAAACAGCCTGTTGAAGAACCGGCTAACGCATCGCCCGCCCAATAAGCTTAATTAAAAAATTGCAATAAAAAGGCCGCTTGAAAGCGGCCTTTTCATGAGCTTGAAATATTATTTTTTGGATTTATTCGGCTTTGTATCCGACTTTTTTTCATCTGCCTTTTCCTCGGCAGTTTCGGTACCCTTTTCCTCGACTTTCGATTCATCGACAGGATGAGTAGGCGTCGGTGTAAAGATCAAGCGATCGGAACCGCGTGAAATATTGACTGTCGAACCATCAAGAATATCGCCAATGAGCAGCCTTTCAGCGAGCGGATCCTGAACTTCTCTCTGGATAACCCGTTTAAGAGGCCGTGCACCATATGCAGGGTCATACCCCTTATCGGCAAGAAATTCGCGAGCACTATCATCAATAACAAGTTTGATCTTCCGGTCTGACAACAATGATTGCAAACGTTGCAACTGGATGTCGACAATGGCGCCCATCTCTTTCCGGTGCAACCTGTGGAACAGGATGATTTCATCAACACGGTTGAGAAATTCCGGTCTGAATGCAGCTTTAACCACTGCCATAACATCATCACGGGCTTTCTCGGCTTCATCATTATCGTCAAGAGCTGTCAAATATTCGGCACCGAGATTCGATGTCATGATAATAAGCGTATTGCGGAAGTCGACAGTGCGCCCCTGACCATCGGTCAAGCGTCCGTCATCAAGAACCTGCAAAAGAACATTGAAAACATCCGGATGGGCTTTTTCAATTTCATCAAACAAGATGACCTGATATGGCCGACGACGAACCGCTTCTGTCAAAGCACCGCCTTCTTCATAACCGACATATCCCGGAGGAGCGCCGATCAAACGGGCAACCGAATGCTTTTCCATATATTCCGACATGTCGATACGAACCATTGCGGTCTCGTCCTGAAACAGGAACTTTGCCAGAGCCTTGGTGAGCTCGGTTTTACCAACACCTGTTGGCCCTAGGAAAATGAACGAACCGATCGGCCTGTTCGGGTCTTGTAAGCCCGCACGTGCACGACGTACCGCGCGGGAAACAGCCTGAATTGCTTCGCCTTGTCCGACAACACGTTTGGCAAGCTCGTCTTCCATTCTCAGAAGTTTCTCACGTTCGCCTTCCAGCATGCTATCAACCGGAATACCGGTCCAGCGCGATACCACTTGCGCAATGTGATCAGGTGTGACGGTTTCTTCCAGAATCGAACCGTGGTTTTCCTGACTTTCAGCCTCTTCCAATTGTTTAGCCAATTGCGGAATGATGCTGTAGGAAAGTTCACCAGCTTTCTGATATTCACCGTTACGTTGAGCAATAGCCAAATTATTGCGTGCTGCTTCCAATTGTTTCTTCAACTCGGCAGCATGACCCAATTTCTGTTTTTCAGATTGCCATTTTGCAGTGATTTCATGCGATTGTTCTTCAAGCTCGACCAATTCGTCTTCGAGTTTTTCCAAACGATCTTTCGAAGCAGGATCGGTTTCGGCTTTCAAAGCTTCACGCTCGATCTTCAACTGCATGACACGACGATCAATTTCGTCAAGTTCTTCCGGCTTGGAATCAACCTGCATACGCAACCGTGAAGCTGCTTCATCAATAAGGTCAATTGCTTTATCGGGCAAAAACCGGTCAGTAATATAACGATTCGACAAAGTTGCAGCCGCAACAAGGGCCGAATCGGAAATCCGGACTTTATGGTGTTGCTCGTATTTTTCCTTAATACCACGCAGAATCGAAATGGTATCTTCGACACTGGGTTCATCAACAAAAACCGGTTGGAAACGACGGGCAAGAGCCGCATCCTTTTCAACATATTTGCGATATTCTTCAAGCGTTGTTGCACCGACACAGTGAAGTTCACCACGGGCAAGAGCCGGTTTCAACAAATTGGACGCATCCATTGCGCCATCCGATTTACCGGCACCAACCAAAGTGTGCATTTCATCAATAAACAGGATGATCTCGCCGTTTGCTGCCTGAACTTCTGTCAAAACAGCTTTCAAACGCTCTTCAAACTCGCCACGATATTTTGCACCGGCAATCAATGCTCCCATATCAAGGGCAAGAAGCGATTTGTCACGCAAAGTTTCAGGAACATCGCCGTTCACAATACGCAATGCCAGCCCTTCAACAATAGCCGTTTTACCAACGCCCGGTTCACCGATCAGAACCGGATTATTTTTGGTGCGCCGCGACAATACCTGAATTGTCCGGCGGATTTCTTCATCACGGCCGATAACAGGATCAAGTTTCCCCTCGCGCGCATCTTTCGTCAAATCACGCGCATATTTCTTCAATGCGTCATACTGTGCTTCGGCATTGGCCGAATCAGCTGTGCGTCCTTTTCTCATTTCATTGATCGCCTTGTTTAACGCTGTTGGCGTAACCCCGCTTTTGGAAAGAATTTCTGCTGTTTTGGCTTTCGGTTCCATCAACAAAGCTTGCAAAAGGCGCTCGACAGTCACAAAGCTGTCTCCTGCTTTTTCGGCCAATTCTTCTGCTTTGGTAAAAACCTTGGCCATAGCTTCCGACATATAAAGCTGGCCATTGCCACCACTTACTTTTGGCAATGCCGAAAGTGCCGTTGCCAACGCCTCTTTTGCCGCTTTTACGTTGCCGCCAGCCTTCTCTATCAATGAAGAGCAAAGGCCCTCATTGTCATCCAATAGCACTTTTAACAAATGCTCGGGAACGAACTGCTGATTGTCCGATGACAAGGCAAAGTTTTGTGCAGACTGTAAGAACCCCTGCACGCGCTCGGTATATTTTTCTAAATTCATTCTCGTCTCCTTTTCCCATAATCCATAAATGGCATTATGGGCTTGAAGTGACAGGCTCCCGTTAAGGCAAGCCGTACTCGATACCTGATATGGTATTGACGATGAAATTCCACAAGATCAAAAATAATCAAGGCATTAAACAAAATCCATTGTTTAAAAAAACAATAAAATTAAGCCTTGGAAATCAACAAAGACAGGATTTCTATTCGTCTGCAATCACGTCGAGTGGAATTGTAATATCGAGTTTACGCAGCATTTTTTTGAAGTCTTGTAACCTGTATTCGGCACTTTCGGTTACCAGACCTTGAATAAGGCCGCTTCCTGAATATTTTTTTTCAAGTTTTCCGATAATGCTTTCGGCGGGATCAAGAAAACAGCATTGTGGCGCTGCTTTTTCAAAGAAGTTTTTAAGCCAAGGCAGATGGGTACTTGAAAGCGTACATGTGTCAACCGAAGGATGTTCTGTAAGCAAATCTTCCATGAAACGGTTGACTTCGGCTTGCGTTTTTTCCGGATCAAACAAGAAAGTCCCGCTTTCGACCAGTTCAACCATCGGCGAGGCATTGACGAGAGCGACATTTTCCGGCTTTTTGCTGTGATTTTTGACGAATGCCTTCCCCATCTCGCTTTTCACCATTGAGGCTACCCCCATAATTGCCACGTGACCACTCCGACTTTTTCTTTCCGCTTCTTCAAGCGGCGGAAATACGCCATAAAGCGGCACGGGCGAACTGTCTTTGACGCGGTCAAACACCATAATGGACGGAGCGTTGGAGGCGATAATGATGGCCGAGGGGTCATAGCGCATCAATCGTTTGAATGTCAGTTTGATGATATCGGTAAGCTCGTCAGCCGTTTTTTTCCCATATGGGAAATGGGCCCGATCGGCAAAATAGATAATATCGCGTTGCGGCTGTTTTCTATGTAACAGGTCCACAATAGCATAAGAGCCGATACCGGCGTCGAAAATGGCAACGGGCTTTACGAGTTTCATTCTTGCTCATCCGCATTGTTAAAGGGTTTACCTGGCAAGATATATGAACCTTTTAGCCAACGATTGAGATCAATTGCACGACAACGGTCGGAGCAAAATGGATAAGCTTCGCGGGTTGAAGGCTTGCCACATTCAGGGCATGGCCTTGGTGAACGCAACGGATATACTTTAGCGGTTGATCGGGATTGGTCTTTAACTGATGTTGCCATTTCAGACCTCATCTTTCTGCCAATGTTCAAATACGGGATAATTCTGTGTCGTCAACAATTCCACAGTTTCAGCGAGCGGCAAGCCTACAATCCCGCTATAGGAACCGCTAATTTGCAAGGCAAAACAACCGGCCCGTCCCTGAATGGCGTAACCTCCTGCTTTTCCCTGCCATTCGCCCGACAAGAGATATGCTTCGATAACCTCGCGCCCCAATCGTTCAAAACGTACACGGCTTTCAACAAGCTTATGATGACTCTTTCCCTTGGCGTTAATGAGACAGACACCGGTATAAACTTTATGCGTCCGGCCAGACAAAAGTCGCAAACATTCACGTGCTTCATCTTCATCGGCGGGTTTGGGCAGAATTTTACGCCCGACGGCAACGACAGTATCGGCTGCAAGAACAAGCGCATGCTCGAATTCCGGCATAACACAAACGAGTTCTGCACCTCTTTGGGCTTTTTCCTTTGCCAAACGTCTTGCGAGAAAACGCGGATGTTCGAGACGCCTTGGCGTTTCATCAATATCGGCAGGATGCAAATGATCGGGATAAACACCAATCTGCCGGAGCAATGCCAAGCGTCTTGGCGAAGCTGAAGCAAGAACAAGCTTGGTTTTCACCAATGGGTCTTCTTCCGGCGTAACAGAATTTGTCGTCATAATTATTTATAACGGTAGGTGATCCTACCCTTGGTCAGGTCATAGGGTGTCATTTCCACCATAACCTTGTCTCCAGCGAGAACTCTGATGCGGTTTTTACGCATACGCCCTGCTGTATGAGCGATAATTTCGTGATCATTGTCGAGCTTTACGCGAAACATCGCATTGGGTAAAAGCTCCGTAATCACGCCGGAAAATTCCAATACTTCTTCTTTGGCCATAAATTACCTGTTTCTAGACTGTTTATTTTGATCAAAATTTGACAAACGGCAGGTGCCGCCCGTCCAGTTGGGGGGAACCTACCCTATTCTCGGCCATTTGTGAACATCTGAATCAAAAGAGCGCAATAGTTTATGCGGTTTTTAAGCGAAACTTTATGCTGTTTTTAAGCGAATGGGCATCATTTATTAGCAAAGCGCGCCATTATCCGCTTTTTCAGGTTTTCCCTGATATCCCGATAGGCATCAAGAATTTGTTCGCGCGAACCCGTTGCAAGTGCCGGATCGGGCGTTGGCCAATATTCGACATCGACCGAAAACCCGCGCATCTGTTCGAGCACTGCATGATGAGCTTGCGGCGTAAGGGTGATGGCAAGATCGAAATACCCATCCGACAATTCTTCCAGCCCGCGCGGATTGTGCCCTTCCATGGAAAGCCCGTCTTCGGCAATAACCGCGGCTGCAAAGGGGTCACGATTGCCTTTGACGACACCGGCGGATGCAACATAAATATCCGGAAACATTTTGCGTGTCAGCGCCTCGGCTATTGGCGAGCGTATCGAATTTTGCCCGCAAACAAAAAGCACTGATGAAGGGCGTCTTGATGTTGATTTATGATTTTCAGCCATCTTCACCCTTTCCAGTATAGAACACAAAGAAGAGTGAAAAGCCGCCGCGCCGTTTTGAAATCCATATCTATTTTTCCGCGTAAGCGATCTTGCAGAGTGGTCGAACCTTCATTGTGCAGACCGCGACGGCCCATATCGATGGCTTCGATTTTTGTAGGCGTTGCAGACCGGATAGCCTCGTAATAACTGTCACAAATCAGATAATAATCTTTAACAATGCGCCGAAACGGCCCAAGCGAAAGTATATGGGTGGTTACCCATTCGCCATTTTCACGGGAAATATCGAAGACCAGACGCCTGTCAACAAGTGACAATTTCAGTTTATAGGGACCGGTTCCGGTGTCTCCCACGGGCATAAAACTATTTTCCTCTATGAGATCGAAAATAGCAACTGCACGCTCATGCTCGACCTCGGGCGTCGAGCGCCCGATGGTTTCATCAAGTTCGACATCAATGAGCCGCGCCTTCTCCACACTCCCCCTCCCTTTTAAACTAGAGATTCAATCTTATGGCAACAGACCTTCCATGGGCTTCCAGTCCTTCCGCATTGGCAAGTTCTATCGCCGATGGTCCAAGCTTGCGCAATTCGTCTGCACCAAGTTTTAAAATCGAGCTGCGTTTCATATAATCAAGTACCGAAAGACCGGATGAAAATCTTGCCGAACGGGCAGTTGGCAAAACGTGGTTGGAACCACCAACATAATCACCAATCACTTCCGGTGTATAACGCCCGACAAATATGGCTCCGGCATTGCGTATCAAGGGTAAAAAGCGTTCAGGGTCTTCCACCGCCAGTTCGAGGTGTTCCGGCGCAACACGATTGGCAAGTGGAAAGGCTTGTTCGAGATCATTGACAAGAATGACCGCGCCAAAGTCCTGCCAGCTCGAAGAAGCAGTTTTACCGCGTTTCAATGTTGTCAATTGTGTTTGAACCGCCTTCATAACCTCGTTTGCAAAAGCTTCGTCATCTGTCATGAGAATGGATTGGGCGGCTGTATCATGTTCGGCTTGAGCGAGAAGATCAGCGGCAATCCAGTCAGCATCATTAAGCTTATCGGCAATGACCAGAACTTCCGACGGTCCGGCAATCATATCAATGCCGACTTTGCCGAAAACCTGCCTTTTGGCTGCCGCAACAAAAGCATTACCGGGGCCGACAATTTTTGCCACCGGCTTTATGGTTTTTGTACCATAGGCAAGGGCTGCCACCGCTTGCGCCCCGCCAACGCGATAAATCTCGCTCACACCGCCAAGTTTGGCTGCCGCAAGAACCAGCGGATTGAGATGTCCATCCGGTGTCGGAACCACCATAACAATACGCTCGACGCCCGCAACTTTGGCCGGAACAGCATTCATCAGCACCGAGCTCGGGTAACTTGCCGTACCACCCGGTACATAAAGCCCGACCGATTGGACAGCCGTCCAGCGCCAACCGAGTTCGACACCCAGCGGATCGACAAAGCGCTCATCCTTTGGCAGTTGTTTCTGGTGGTAGACAACAATACGATCATGGGCAAGCTTCAAAGCATCAAGCGTTTTTGGCGAAACGTGCTTCATCGCTTCATCAATTTCACTCTCGCTAATTTTCAAACCTTTTTCTTTAAGGTCCACACGATCGAATTTTGCCGATAAGTCGATCAAAGCCTGATCACCCTCATCGCGAACCGTTTTGATAATGTCGCGCACAGTGTCATCAACACTCTGGGAAACTTCACGCTTTGAATCGAGAAATTTACGAAACTCGTTTTCGAAATTTGCCGATGATTGACGAAGAATTTGAACCATTCTTTTTCCTGTCGAAAAAATTATCTGTGATGCGGGTTGGCCTTGGCCTGCCAGACAGGACCAAGGTCGGTCAATTGCGCTTCAATACATTCCACTTCAAGGCGGATAGCCGCTTCACCGGAAAAAATCAGCGTCACAATACCGGCGGGAGGAACTGTCGGCTGGAATTGCATCGTCAAAAGAGACAAGACATTGTCTTTTTTTTCACGATCAAAACCACGTGTTTTAACACTTAGAACCCGATCGAAGCGGAGAGCCGTACGATGCCGTTCACCGGTTTTTGCACGCGAAAACAATCCCCCCTTCATCTGTTCTTCCCAAGCAAAACGGTTAAGTGCCGCTATAAAACGCTTCTCACCACAGCGCCAGTCGAGATCGGCAACTTTAACGACAGCATCTTGTAAATGCGCCGACAAGATCTCCAGATCCTCGTCATCCATGGCTATCAATTTCAAAAGCGGCATCTTACCACTCCATTCTCTTTCAATAATATCCTGTTTGCGACAGGAAAGATATTGTCATTATCCGCTTATACGTTCAATCTGTGCACCACAATTTGAAAGCTTCTCTTCAAGCCGCTCGAAACCGCGGTCGAGGTGATAAACACGATTGACAGTTGTTTCTCCTTCTGCCGCAAGCCCCGCTATAACGAGAGAAACCGAGGCACGCAAATCGGTTGCCATAACCTGTGCGCCCAATAGCCGCTCGACACCTTCAACTGTAGCCGTTTGGCCAACTAGCGAAATATGGGCACCAAGGCGGGCAAGTTCCTGAACATGCATGAAACGGTTTTCAAAAATTGTTTCGGTGATGTGCGAAACACCTTTTGCCCTTGTCATCAGCCCCATAAATTGCGCCTGCAAATCTGTCGGAAAACCCGGAAATGGTTGTGTTTCAATATCGGTCGGAACAATATCGAGACCGTTTCTTGCAACCCGGATCCCCTCTTCACTTTCTTTTATTTCCAATCCGGTTTTGGAAAGTGTATCGAGAACAGAACGCAAGTAATCGGGGCGTGCGTCTTTCAGCAGGACATCACCCCCTGTCATGGCAACCGCCATGGCATAGGTGCCTGCTTCAATACGATCGGAAATAACCTTGACGCGTGCGCCCGAAAGCCCCTCGACGCCCTCAATATAAATTGTGGGTGTACCGGCACCCTTTATTTTTGCCCCCATGGCATTGAGACATTCGGCAAGATTGACAACTTCCGGCTCGCAAGCAGCATTGTGTAAAACAGTATCACCTCTTGCCAGACATGCTGCCATTAACATGGTGTGCGTACCACCGACCGTCACTTTCGGAAAAGTAAATTCGGCGCCTCGCAGCCCTTTTGGAGCTTTGGCATGGACATAACCATTTTCGATATTGATTTCTGTGCCCAATGCCTCAAGCCCTTGAAGAATAAAATCAACAGGACGGGTGCCGATTGCACAGCCACCGGGAAGTGAAACGCAAGCTTCTCCCATGCGGGCAACTAAGGGTGCGATAACCCAGAAACTCGCCCGCATTTTTGACACAAGCTCATAGGGTGCACGTGTTGTAACAATTTGGCGGGCTGTAAAATGCACCGTTCGGGAATAGGCGCCATCCTGATGTTGGCGGCGGCCATTCACCGAATAGTCGACACCGTGATTGCCGAGAATCCTGATAAGTTGTTCGACATCGGCCAAGTGGGGTACATTATCAAGTGTTAATGTATCATCGGTAAGCAAAGAGGCAATCATCAACGGTAATGCTGCATTTTTTGCACCTGAAATAGGAATAACCCCGTTCAAACGATTCCCGCCAATAATTTTTATACGATCCATCCGTTAAGACCTTTCTTTGTTTTGCGATTGGTAGCAATCGTCCGGTTTATCCATTCGCCCTGTAAGGACAAAAGGTGGCACAAACAGGACTTAAAATTAAAAAATTAAGAAAAACCGGATTATTTTGCCGGTACACCTTGCGGATGTTCTGCCTCGTCGTGGCCTGTCTTTTCGCGCATTTCTTCGCGCTCACGCGCTTGTTGTTTGCGCCGGACAAGATTGGCGCGCAATTGTTGCGCCAAACGTTTTTGGCGACGTTCCTCAGCGATTGAATCTGCCATCCTTCAAACCTGTTGAATATTCTAAAAAAACGGTTCTGGTCATAACACCATGTTAAAAAAATTGCCAGCCAAAGAATATTGCCTTGATTTTTCTTATGAGAAACGTGAATGTCCGCTTGCCTATTTCTTTACAATGTGGCAGAACGCCGCCCGAAAACTATTTTTCTTAGCTGCGGTAGCTCAGTGGTAGAGCACTCCCTTGGTAAGGGAGAGGTCGAGAGTTCAATCCTCTCTCGCAGCACCAGAATCCATTTCCACTCGCAATCCGTGATATTCACTGCCAAAACCAGCCAAATAAACGGTAGGCCGATTGCATCAGTACTTTCAAAAATCAATACGGCAACCGGAACTTACGCGAAAACCGGCTCGTTCTGTTGTTCTCTATTCTCGTTCTGTTGTTCCCCATTCATTGCCAATAATCGCCACAATTAATGATCATAAAAGACAATAAAGATGAAGAAGACAAGCAATGGAACCTCGAAGCGGGGTCACTCTCCAATTCTGACGAATTGCAAGACATTTGTGATTTTATAAGTTTTTGATCACCTGATTATCGCCCAAAAGCTTGGTCTTGTCAGAAACGGCTTTTGTTGAAATAATTTAACGGAAGAGAGAATGGAACATGCCTTTTTCCTGCCGTCAAATTGGTCTAGAGATGGCACTTTCTCTATTCAACCGAATTTTGCCAATATAAGTTCGTACGGTTCGTAATGTTTCATATTTCTTCAGTTTCCAATTTGACAATTGCCCTTGTTATGGCATCGCTCCCTTCTGTTTATGCAAACGGAACGAGCACAACACAAAGTGACGAACCAATCGAACTGGCACAACTTTATGACCCCTCCGATTTGCCGCGTCATCGCCAGCAATTGCGCGTTTATCGCGATCAATATGGTCGGCGCATCTATGTCGATGAAAATGGACAGGTTGTTCGTGTGGAAGAGCCGGAAAACTATCCCCAAGGTGTGACGCCGCCACCCTATGGAACGAACAATCAGGGGCCGATAGAAGGTGGCGTGCCTTATGATCAGGATGTACCTGAAGCACCCGATGCCAAGCCTTATCGTGGTGGTGGCGAGGCTAATCAACCTTCTTATAGAAAAACCACTCCCCGTTATCAGGCTGGCGAAATGCCGAGCGAACATACCCCCGCGATCAATGTTCCGAAAGGTCGTGAAACAGTTGCTGCTGTTCAGATTTTGATGGACCGACTGGGCTCCTCACCAGGAGCAATAGATGGTTTGGCCGGTAGCAATTTCGATAAAGCTGCCGCTGCCGCAAGTGAAATCAGTGGCCGTTTTATTGATCCCAATGACAAACAACGTCTGGATTCGGCTCTACAATCAACCGGCGGTCCTGCCTTTACGCAATATACTATTACCGAAAGCGATTTGAACCGCCAATATGTCTCTTCTATTCCTGCCGATTATGCTATGAAAGCACAGATGCCTGCCATGGCCTATACATCGGTTAGAGAAATGTTGGCAGAGCGTTTTCATATTGATGAGACATTCTTGCAGGAACTCAATCCGCAAGCCCATTTCTCCCGTGCCGGCGAAACAATCAAGGTTCCCAATCTGGTTTTGCCCAAACGCGAAAGTGTCGACCGGATTGTTGCCGACAAGGCCCGCAAACAGGTGCGCGGCTATAATGCGGAAGGCAGGCTTGTTGTTGCTTATCCGGCAACAATCGGCTCGTCTGACAACCCGTCTCCATCGGGCACGGTACAAGTCGAGCGCATCGCATTTAATCCGAACTATACTTATAACCCGAAGGTCAATTTCAAACAGGGAAGCAATAATGAAATATTGACTATTCCCCCCGGCCCCAACGGACCTGTCGGAACGGTCTGGATAGCTCTTTCAAAACCGACCTATGGTATTCACGGCACACCCGATCCTTCACGAATCGGAAAAACGTCAAGCCATGGTTGTATCCGTCTGACAAATTGGGATGCCGAAGAATTGGCAAAATTGGTAAAGCCCGGTGTGGTTGTCCACTTTACCGATTAATGTTTTGATCATTGATCAGTTGATCGGAAATTTGAAAAAAATAAAGAGCGGTTTTATATCCGGTTAAACGGCCAGAAATTGAAAAACCGCTTTTTTGCCAAAGCATGAATTCCTGATTGAATATCTGCCAAAGCATCATCGCATCGTTTAAGTGCTTTTTTATCATCATCGGCAAGCGCCACGACACGGAGTTCGTTGACCAGTCCGGCTGCTTTTTCCAGTAATGGTTTTGCCGCCTTTTTTGGCACTTTTTGTGCCCAGTCTTTGAGCATCAACGCATAGCTGCGCTTGATATTCGAGAGCTTGTTCGGCTTGTTTTTCAACGCTGGCGAGAGGAGCAGCTTTTCATAAATTGCTCGTGATTTGGCAAAAGCTTCAACCACATTGCCGAATGACCCCAAACGCCACAAAACAAGTGCGTGATGGGAATGGGCTTCCAATTGTTCATCCACATTATCGAAAGGTTCATTCCCTATGCTGATAAATGCTGTTTCAATGGCGCTATTGGCCGCTTTGAGCAAATCGACAGGAGTTGTCGAATCTTTGCGCCTTGCCATGGAATAGAGAACATGAGCCAAATTGCTATAAAGCCGAAAAAGCTCGTTTTTATCCCTATCGGGATCAAGCTTGGCAATTGCCAAGCGGAAGTCCAGTTCGGACTGTTTGAGCCATATCAAACCTTGATGACCTTTTTCGTCTTCACCAAGACGGGCACGGGCAAGAGCACGCCATTGCAAAATCCGGTTAAAGAGTTTGGCGTTTTGCTGGCCTTTTATCGTTTCCAGAACTTCATTATAAAGTTTTACAGCTTCCCGTAACAGTTCACCGCGCCTTTCCGGTACTTCTATATTGGACGCCGCCTGAAGGGCCGCGCCCAATTCGATAAAATAGGAAAGCCAATCTAGCGGACGAGCCAATTTTATTTCTTTGCCAATAGCGTTACGCAAGGCAGCAATTGCTTCATATCTTTTTTCTAGTTCCTGAGAGGGAACGGATGCAAAATTGGCAAGCTGGGTCAGATCTTTTCCCAAATTGCCATAGGTCATTGCCAGTCCCAGCGTTTCACTCTTATCTTTGAGAAGATCAATATTGGAACGATAAAGTGCGACCGATTTTTCGAGAAGTTCAATAGCACTGTCCCGATCTTTCTGCTGGGCGAAAAGCGCAAGAGCCAATGCCGTCTCGTTTTGAAGACGACTCAATGCGTGTACACTCCCGTCGTCTTTAAATGTCGCACTGGAATTTTCGAAAGCTTTCAATGCTTTTTCCATAAGCCCGAGATTGGCTGGCGTGTCCATTGTTGCCCTTTGCATCAAGGCACGACCCATCTCGAAATAAACATAGGAAATATCTTGCGGTTGGTCATCCTCATCAAAGTAGTTCAGCGCCGTTTCAAAACGTTCAATAGCAAGGTCGAGATCATCCCTTGCTTTTTCGACCGGTTCGATTTGTGCCAATTGGGCGGCAACCAGCGCACTCGCCGAAACGGCTAGCGACCAATAATGGAAATTTTCTTTTGCGCGTAAAATAGCAATGGCTTCATCAAATGCTTGCAATGCCAATTTCAGTCGTTCTTCACGCGGTCTTGAAAAATCAATATCCGAAAGTGCGCGGTAGACATGGCCTTTCTCCGTTAAGATAAGCGCCCGATCAAACGCACCCTTCTTTTTTGGCAGCGCTCTACAGACTTCATCAAGTAAAGAAAGTCCGCGTTTAAGCCGTAAAATAGCAATTTCCCCCTCTTCGCGCAGCGCATAATTGCGTAAACACCGCACATAAGAAACAATAATCCCGCCCCAACGACTAAAATTACGTTTGCGGGTGAAAACCTGTAAAGCTTTTTCGAAGCCCGATGCTGCCTCGTTATAGTGGGAAAGCGCATCATCATCACTGTCTTCGGCATCTGCAAGTGCCAACAAGGCTTCGGAAAGTTCTATATGCGCTTCTGCCCATGCGGTATTGTTATCGGCACGCTTTTTAAGAGACAATGCCAAATCTGCATCCTCAACCTTCTGGCGAAGTGTTTTTTTGCTGTCACTATCCAAGGCCAAGTGAACGATTCCTTTTATAAATTTAATCTTTGTAACATACGCGTTTCTGGTAAAAGAGAAATAACCTTGTCACGAGTGAGTAACAAATGAATATAACTCCAAATATTGTCATTTTAACAGGTGCAGGCATATCGGCTGAATCGGGGCTCGAAACCTTTCGTGGTAGCGATGGTACATGGAATAAATATAAAGTTGAAGACGTAGCAACACCCGAAGGTTTTGCACGCTCGCCGGATCTCGTCAATAATTTCTATAACAAGCGCCGTCATGATGCTGCAAATGCACGCCCCAACAAGGCTCACCTTGCTCTTGCAAAACTGGAAAAGAATTTTCCGCAC
The DNA here is from genome assembly GCF_016102305.1 of Bartonella sp. M0192. Taxonomy (NCBI): domain Bacteria; kingdom Pseudomonadati; phylum Pseudomonadota; class Alphaproteobacteria; order Hyphomicrobiales; family Bartonellaceae; genus Bartonella; species Bartonella sp. M0192. Next base: position 22,942 of record NZ_JACFOU010000001.1, read on the forward strand.
TCTTTTCTCCTCGTGACACAGAATGTCGACGATTTACATGAACGGGCGGGATCAAAAAATGTTCTACATATGCATGGCACTCTCAACCATGTTCTATGTCTTTCTTGTCATGAAAGAGCCGAATGGAAAGGCGATGTAACGGCGGAAAGCATCTGTCCGCATTGTCATGCGAAAGCGAGTCTCAGACCCGATATCGTCTGGTTCGGTGAAATTCCTTTTTATATGGAAAAAATCGAAAAGGCATTGTCTCAAGCCGATATTTTTGCGGCTATCGGCACATCCGGCCTCGTCTATCCGGCAGCCGGTTTTGTTGGCCTTGCACGACAAGCCGGTGCAGAATGTTTCGAAATTAACCTTGCTACCAATCCGGCCACTTATGAATTATTCGACGAGGTTATTTCCGGACCTGCAACAAAAACAGTTCCGGATTTTGTAGACAATCTCATCGCGAAATACAGTCAAGTGACAGATTGAAGAAAGCTGAATTAGCTGAAACATGCCCGCTCTTCTCTGAGATCCGGATGTTTTGTTCAAAAGAAATGTCTTCAATTCGACAGTTTTCCAATCTGTCATCCTGTTTGCATGAAACACGCAAAATCTGTTTTTCAATCCAAGCCTACCCGATCGGTAAAGTCCAGAATTGAATAACTTTAACCTCATGGAAGGAAATTCATCACCTGATTTCAATCCAATCCCGTTTGAAAGGACAATATTACATCACGAAAAACAAAAGCCTCCGCTCACGGCTTTCTTGTCCGCAACACAAAGATGAAAAGACCGAAAACTTCATCCTTCCGGTAAAATCAGCAGATTTGTCACTGTTTCAGCAGGCCTACAAAGTTGAACACCTTTCGGGCAAACAACAATCGGCCGATTGATGAGTTCCGGATGATCATGCATTTTTTTGGCGATGACATCGTCGGGCAATGATTCATCATCCAGGCCTAACTTTTTATAGGCCGGTTCTTTTGTCCGCAAAAAATCCCGTATGGAAACATTGGCACGGTTGGCTAGCCAAAGAAGCATTTCCGGTGTCGGTGGTGTTTTCAGATATTCGATAATATGGGGTTCATAACCCATAGCCCGCACAAGACCGACCACGCTTCGCGAAGTTGCACAACGCGGGTTATGATAAATAATAACATCGGTATTTTGCATGAATTGGCCCTTTATTGCCGTAATTGTCGGGAAAAACTTGGTTGGTGCGAGAGGACGAGAGTGGTTAAGAATATTCTATCTGCCCTCTTTCCAATAAACTGTTTTGAATTCCCGTTTTGTTGTTTTTGACGTTCGCAATAAACTTTGTCGAACAGTTTTATAGTCCTTGTCAATAGAACGCGTGACTGATGATTTTCACACACTATCAAAATAAATTCGCCAAAAGCGCTCCACCATTGCCGCCAATTAAAAATGTTTCCGCAACATTCACGCACATTTTCCGTCCGGAGTTACTTTATGAAGGAAGGGGCAAACAAAATAATTTCGTTGTTGCAATGGGCTCACCGAATAAAAACAATTGACCGACACAAGCGACAGGAAACAAAAATACAAAGCTCGAAACAAAAATAGAAAGAAAGGTTGAGCTTGATTGGTGCGGGTGGTCGGAATCGAACCGACACTCCTTTTGGGAACCAGATTTTGAGTCTGGCGCGTCTACCAGTTCCACCACACCCGCATCGATGAAGTGAGGACACAAACCATGTGTCACGGATTTGTTGGTTATATTAAGAACCGAGGTCTCGTCAACTGCCTTACACACAATTATCTTAAAAAATTTTGTTCAAGCTACTGGATTAACGCTTTAACCATCTTTAGAGATAGCTTGATTGACGAGGAATAACGAAATGCTCAAAAAGCTCGGAGAGTGGACTTTATCTCTGGCAGGCCGCAGATCAGCCGAATACTGGCTGGCCTTTATCGCTTTTGTAGAGAGTTCTGTTTTCCTTATTCCGGCAGATGTCCTGTTCATCCCGATGTCACTTATCAATAAAGAAAAAACCTATCGCTATGCATTTATTGCATCACTTTTTTCTGTTCTCGGCGGAATATTGGGATGGCTTATCGGCCATTTTGCATATGAAGCGATAGCAAAACCGGTATTGGAATTTTACGGAAAATTCGAGACTTTCGAGGCGTTGCGCAGCAATACCAGTATGGAAATCATCCTGTTATTGCTGATCACATCAGGCATATCCCATCTTCCGCCCATCAAGGTTGTTACGATTCTTGCCGGTGTTGTCGGTATGAACATCTGGGTTTTCATAATTTCAGCAATCGTCGCACGCGGCGCACGATTCTATTTTCTGGCCTGGCTCATTAAAAAATATGGTGCAACCATGCTGGACTATATCTTGCCAAGATTAAAATGGATTATCACCATTGCTTGCACCGTTCTGATAATTGGCTATATTTTATATAAAATACTGGTCTAAGGGGATTTGTTTTGATTGGTTTTGCTTCGCCCATTTATCTGTCCGGACGGCTTCAAACAATTCTTTCCTGTTTGATACTGGCCTTGATGGTGATTGCTATTGGAACCGCACTCGGTTTCGAACATATAGGCGGCTATATGCCTTGTAAACTTTGCCTTGAAGAACGTATTCCCTATTATACCGGTATACCTTTAATGATCATAACTTTGGCTTTGTCGCTCACAGGAAAACCGGGATTTCTTATCCGTTTGCTGTTTTTGATTACCGCTTTTCTTATGATTTATAATCTCGGTCTATCAATCTATCATGCCGGTGCGGAATATAAATTCTGGCCAGGTCCAACAGATTGTTCGGCGGCCGCTACAGCCATTACTTCCGATGCAAATGATCTACTGGCAAATCTGAACAAAAAACGACCACCTTCCTGTGATACTGCGGCCGGTTATTTTCTAGGGCTTTCATTTGCCGGTTGGAATGCTGTATCGAGCCTTTTTCTAGCCTTTCTTGCTCTTGTCGGCACTTTTTGTGCATACAAAAAAAATGGTGAACACTAAGCCCGTCCGGTTACGTTTCGCACCTAGCCCTAACGGCTATCTCCATCTCGGGCACGCCTATTCGGCGCTGGTCAACAAACATATCGCTCGAATATTAAAGGGCGAACTTGTTTTGCGCATGGAAAACATCGATAGAACACGCTGCAAAACTTACTATGAAAATGCGATTGTGGAAGACCTATCATGGCTAGGGGTCGATTTCCGAAAACCTTTCCGGCGACAATCGGAACATTTTTCAGACTATCAAAAAGCACTTGATGAACTTGAAAAACTCGGTCTTGTCTATCCCGCATTTTTGACCCGTGGAGAGGTAAAAGAAATCATTGCCGAAGCCGAGCGAAAGGGCAAAAATTGGCCGCGTGACCCCGATGGCACACCGCTTTATCCGACGGATGAACGTTCGCTTTCAAAGTCAAAAGCACGCGAAATGATTGCCGAAGGTGTGCCTTATTCATGGCGGCTTAACATGGATCTTGCATTGCGTTTTTCAGGTAACGATCTCTACTGGTACGAATTTCATGGCAATCAGACAAAGAAAATAATTGCTCACCCCGAACTTTGGGGCGATGTCATTATCGCACGTAAAGACATGCCGACAAGCTATCATCTATCGGTCGTTGTTGATGATGCTCTTCAGCACATCACCCATGTTGTCAGAGGCAATGATCTGTTCCAGGCCACTTCGGTTCACCGGCTCTTGCAGACGATTCTCGGTTATGAACCACCGCTTTATTACCACCATCCGCTCGTTCTCGGTCATGATGGACACAAATTGTCAAAATCCAACAAGGACACAAGTTTGCGGTCGCTCAGAGAGAAAGGATTGACGGCGAACGATATTTTTGCCCTTTTGCCGAAAATTTGACCATTGCTATCATGCGCCCTCTTTCCACGCTTTTAAAAAGCGACTAGGGTTTCCAATCATAATATTCGATGGGTTTTTAAAATGATTACCATTAGACCGGCTGAAGAACGTGATCTTAAAGCCATCACTGATATTTATAACGATGCGGTAGAGAATACGCTCGCTATCTGGAATGAAAAAACCGTCGATATTGATAATCGTCGGGAATGGTTGAAAACACGAAATGCTGCCGGATATCCGGTATTGGTTGCTGTGGATGATGGCAAAACAGTAGGCTATGCAAGCTACGGACCGTTCAGACCTTTCGAAGGCTACCGCTATTCGGCTGAAATATCCATTTATATTGAAAAGACCGAACGCGGAAAAGGAATTGGCAAAAAACTTCTGGCGGCTTTAATCACACATGCCGAACAAAACCATATCCATGTTCTTATTGCCGGTATTGAAGCGGGTAACAAAGCTTCTATCGCCATCCATAAAGCATTCGGCTTCACAATAACCGGACACATGCCGGAAGTTGGTACAAAAGCCGGACAGTGGCTCAACCTTGTATTGATGCAACGGATTCTTTGACACGTTACCAGCCGGTCTGGAACGTTTCAAACAAATCTCTTGTACCATTGAAGATATCAAGATCGATAAAAAATTCTTGGCCCCTATACCCTTGAAGACGACCCACGGGATTATATTGCCAGAAGGCCCATTGGTGTTTGTCCGGCAAATCCGGTCGGCTAAAAATCGAACGGTACCACAACAGATAACCGGAAAACCGGCCGGCGATATAATTTTTATAGTTTTCTTCATCTGTATAAATAATTGGCTTTGAACCATAATAGCTTTCGACATGTTGAAGAAGATTGCCAAGTCTCTCTAAAATGACTTGTCGGTCAGGGCTTTTCGTTTGATCGATTTCGACATCTATTGCCGGAGGTAACATGTTTTTATATTCGGGCACCGAACTGATAAAGTTTTCTGCCTGCAACACACCGTCTGTTTCAGGCCTGAAAAAATGATAAGCACCAACTCTCAAACCGGCCTCTAATGCATGGTCCCAATTTTTCTTGAATTGAGGATCCTTGAAATCACCACCTTCTGTCGCTTTGATATAGGCAAAACTGATATTCTGGCTTTTTATTTTATGCCAATCGATTTCGCCTTGATGATGCGATACATCAATCCCGCGAACCGGATAGTTATCAAGTGATAACCGCGCCAAGAAAAAGTAGAAAACCGCAATCAATGCAAAGACAAAAAGCAAAAAAACAAGAATGCGCTTGCCCATGTGATTTTTCCTGAAGAGCAAATATCCGACGCTGTCAAACACCAATTTTAATATGGTTAAATTATAGTTTTTATCTGCTTTTGACAAAAACGATTTTCATATAAATTTTATAGCTCTTTCGCGTCGTCTATCGATTGTGGCAATTGGTAAAACCGTTCGGGGTAATTTGTTTCCAGTGGTGAAAAATCACAAAAATAAGAAGCTGATAAATCAATATCACCATGTTCAATTCAATCTGTTCAATAAAGCCTGTTTTGTTCAGGCAAACATAAAAGCCGATCGCCAATTTAAAAAACATATTTCAACATGATTGTTTGGAAAATGCATTTTCCCGATGACCGTTCTTTCCAAAAAACACGGTGCGAAATTTCTGGTCACACCGGAAAAACAGAAATTTAATTTTTCTTTTTTCAAAAATCAAAGGATGACATTCATCGCTATTTTTGTAACAACCGAACGGGGGAAATTTTGGGTCGAAAAATCGGAAATCAATGAATGGAAACAGCGTTTAGCTTACTATGCCGGTGACACATAAAAAATACGGCATCCGCAATCAACGGGAGCTTATACATAGCCGGTTGTCGCGAATAACCGGTTTGTTCAGGCTTTACCTGATCTCATTGTCGTAAATTTTCGTTGCAACCGAGCTGAGAAGTCACATTTACGGAAATTAACCATTCACAATCGAGTGCATGCAATATTTTCCGGTTGAATTTCCGTCCAACTCAACTAATTTAGAATAATTCTAATTTATAGGTCTCCAATGTTTTCAAAACTCTTTGCATCATCCTATCGGAAACCGTTTTCTTCGCTTAGCGAAAAGGAAATTCTCGCTCTTGCCATTTCTTCGGAAGAAGATGACGAGCGCATTTATCTTAACTATGCTGATGGTTTACGTGACGAGTTTCCGGCAACTGCCAAAATTTTTGAAAAAATGGCAGATGAGGAACATAGCCACCGCGACAGGCTGATAAAGATTTTTGAAAAACGCTTTGGCAAAATGATTCCGCTTATCCGGCGCGAACATGTGAGCGGCTTTTATGATCGGAAACCGGATTGGTTAGTTCGCCCGCTCGGCATTGATAAAGTGCGTGATTCGGTTGCACAAATGGAAGACCAATCGGCGCGCTTTTATGAACAAGCTGCCGACCATGCCAAGGATGCGGAAATCCGCAAACTCTTGGGCGATCTTGCTCTTGAAGAAAAACACCATGAAGATGTGGCAATCGAGCTTGAAAAAAAATACGCGCCGAAATCTGTTGCCGATGAAGAGCGCGCAAAAGAACGCAAGCAAACGCTTCTCACATGGATACAACCGGGTCTTGCCGGTTTGATGGATGGTTCCGTTTCAACTTTGGCGCCGATTTTTGCGGCTGCCTTTGCAACTGGTGACACAAGACAGACTTTTCTGGTCGGTTTATCGGCGTCACTCGGCGCCGGTATATCAATGGGCTTTACCGAAGCCGCCCATGATGACGGAAAGCTATCCGGCCGCGGCTCGCCAATCAAACGCGGCATTGCCAATGGTGTTATGACCTCTCTCGGCGGTCTCGGCCACGCGCTTCCGTTTCTCATACCCGATTTCCATATTGCGATTGCCATTGCATTTGCTGTTGTGTTCGTTGAATTATGGGCAATTGCATGGATCCAGAACAAGTTCATGGAAACGCCGTTCTGGCGTGCTGCATTACAGGTTGTCGTTGGCGGAGCGCTGGTTTTTGCCACCGGTATTCTTATCGGTAGCGCTTGAAAACGATGGCTCTAAGGTAACTTGTAACTTCTCGTCATCCCCTTTAAAAGGATTGGCAGTGATTATATCGTCCTGAAGGCTTTTCATGTCGCAAAGAGATGCTTCCGTTAAACTTGCTATCCGTCGTCTCCCTCATTCGGAAGGACTGAAATTGCCTGCTTATGAAACTGCCGGATCAGCGGGAATGGACTTGAGAGCGGCATTGGAAGAGGGAAAAGAACTCATCCTTTCCCCCGGTGAACGTGTCCTCGTCCCTACCGGTTTGATATTCGAATTACCGGAAGGTTACGAAGCGCAAATTCGTCCGCGTTCCGGTCTGGCCTTCAAAAATGGCGTTACATGCCTGAATACGCCTGGCACAATCGACAGTGATTATCGCGGAGAAATAAAAGTTTTACTCATCAATCTCGGTCAAGAACCATTCACAATTACGCGCGGCATGAGAATTGCGCAAACTGTCATTTCTCCGGCGCCTCAAATCGCCATCGTGGAAACCACAACAACTTCGGATACAATTCGTGGAACCAAAGGGTTCGGTTCAACCGGACACAACTAGACAATCAACACCCAAAGAAATTTTTTAAGATAATAATTGTGAAGAAAGGTGCAATCGGCTGATTCGCTTTAGCTCATGAGCTCCTTTTGATCACACTTTTGCCATTGCTGATATTGCGTTTGCATCATCAACGGATAAACGACACATTAAAATAAAACCGCAATGTTTTTCCCCAAAACATTGCGGTTAAATTTATTGAAGCCTTAAAATAAAGCTTAGCGGTCTTTAATGCGGTTTGCACGCAAAAGCGCAATATACCATTTGCGATGGTGAGCCCATGCAAAGCCACCAGAAATCTTTCCCTTGATCATTGCACCGATTGAACCGGCAACCCAATAACCGGCATAGACGTGGAAAATCCATACCGCGATAATGCAGGCGGCAACCAGTGAATGGGTGAGTAGTGCATAACGCTGCCATTCGATAGGAACAAAAGGCGCGAAATAGGCTTGCCAAACCATAAAGCCTGTCACAATCAATATGATAAGACCAATCGACATTGACCAGAAAATACATTTTTGACCAAAATTATATTTTCCGATCATAGGCAGTCTTTCTTCATCGCCTTCCAGAACATCCTTGATATCGACAATCCATTTCAAATCCGAATTTTCCCAGATATTGAGGCGCCAGAAGCGGAAGAAAAGTCCGGCAAAACTGATAACCATAACAACACCGATATAAGGGTGAATGGTACGCACAACTTGCCCGCCACCAATAAGGTTTGAAAGCGGGAAAAGTGGTGGCCAATACATCATCAGACCGGTCAATGCCAGAAGAATCATCGAAATAGCGCCAATCCAGTGATTGATGCGTGCGCCTTTTGTATAGCGGTCGACCATAACCGGATGACCTTCATGGACATAATCGTATTTTTCATAAAGCTTATGCGTCATGTTCGACATCCTTCAAGGTTTTCTCGGCACGTTCTTCATCGTGCTTGGTTACTCTTGTACGTCCGATAAAGATACCATGTGCAGCCGCCCCAAGGATAGCTGCAGCAATAGCACCAAGTCCGAAATATTTGGAAATACCCTTCCACGTTTTCACAATCGGTGAAATATGCGGGTCTTCCGGCAGGTTTGCATAAATGCTTGGTTGATCGGCATGGTGAAGAACATACATGACGTGCGTTCCGCCAACGCCTTGTGGGTCATAGAGACCGGCGTTCTTGTAACCACGGGATTTAAGATCGGCAATGCGTTCCTTGGCGTGTTCTTTAAGCTCGGCTTTTGTCCCGAACATAATCGCTTCGGTCGGGCAGGTTTTCGCACAAGCAGGCTTTTGCCCGACAGCAACACGGTCAGAGCACAAAGTGCATTTATAGGCTTTGTGTGTTACTTGCGAAACCCGAGGAATATTGAACGGACAGCCTTTTATGCAATAACCGCAACCGATGCATTTATCGTGAATAAAATCCACAATACCGTTTGAATATTGCACAATAGCGCCCGGTGACGGACAAGCAGCAAGACATCCCGGTTCCGAACAATGCATACAACCATCCTTGCGGATGAGCCATTCCAGTGCATCGGTTTCCGGATTAACCCATTCCGTAAACCGCATAATTGTAAAAGCGTCCGGAGAAAGATCCCTCGGATTATCATAAACACCAACATTGTCACCAATTTCGGGATTTAACTCATTCCATTCAGAGCAGGCCGACTGGCACGCTTTGCAACCGATGCAGCGTGAAACATCAATCAGCTTGGCTATTTCTTCCAATTTTCGCTTCGGTTTCGGCATTGGTGAAGCAGAAATCCGGATATAGTCCTCCGGACCAATCTGCGGTTCTATTTTATCCTGTGTTGGAGGATTGATATTTATCATTATGCCGCCTTTCCATCTGCATCAACTGGTGCTTTCGATTTTTCCATATTCACCAGAAATGCCTTATATTCAGGTGTCTCAGAATTGGCGTCGCCAACAACAGGCGTGAGCGTATTAGGCCCAAACCCCTTTTTGGTAGCACCGACAAAGCCCCAATGAACCGGTATACCGATAACGTTAACCGGCTTACCATCACAGATAAGAGGATGGAGACGTTTTGTCACCACTGCTTTTGCAAAAATTTGTCCGCGTTTGTTCCAGACTCTGACCCAATCACCTTTTACAACGCCTTTTTCAGCAGCCAGTTCTTCCGAAATCTCGACAAAGAATTGCGGCTGCAAAGCAGCGTTGATCCGGTTATTCTTTGTCCAGTATCCGAAATGTTCGGTCAAACGATAAGACGTTGCCGCATAGGGAAACTCGTCACTTGTTCCCAATTGTGCAAAATCACCATCAAAAATACGAGCCGCCGGATTGCCGCGAATATCAGGAGCAATCGGGTTAACGATCGGCGATTCGAATGGTTCATAGTGAACCGGGAACGGACCATCACGAAGTCCGGCAAGCGTAAAGAGCCGGCCAGTACCTTCCGCATTCATGATAAATGGACCGACATCGTGTGGTTTAGCCGCTAGCGGAATATCCGGAACATCAAATCCCGTCCATTTCTCGCCATTCCATTCGATAACCTTGCGTTCCGGATCCCAAGCCTTACCGTCAAAATCGGCTGATGCACGATTATAGAGAATGCGGCGATTTGCAGGCCAAGCGAATGTCCACTTCGGATAAAGTCCGGCACCATCATAGTCGGTGTTATCACGCCGTGCCATCATGTTTCCGTCTTCGGTAAAGCTGCCCGAATATACCCAACAGGCGGCGGCCGTTGTACCATCTGCTCTCAAAGAAGCAAAACCTGGAACCTGTTTTCCTTTTTCAAGGATCTTTCTGGTCGGGTCTTTCGGATCATAAAGATCTTCGACAGTATAACCATTCAATTCTTTGGTCAGTTCTTCAGGTTCTGGTTCATTTTCATCCTTATACGGCCAATGGAGATTGACGATAGGATCAGGATACACACCACCTTCTTTTTCATAAAGCTTCTTCAGCCTTAACCAAAGTTGTGCCATGATCCATGTGTCGTGCTTTGCGTCACCCGGCGGATTTTGCCCTGCCCAGTGCCATTGCAACCAGCGACCGGAATTGACAATTGCGCCTTCATCTTCGGCAAAGCAGCTTGTCGGAAGCTGGAATACCTCGGTTTCAATCTTACTTGGATCAACATCATTGAAATCACCATGGTTTTCCCAGAAACGTGCCGTCTCTGTTTCCAATGGATCCATCACAACAAGATATTTCAATTTGCCGAGGCCACGTGTGATTTTATTTCGGTTAGGTAATGATAGCACAAGATTGAACCCTTGGCAGAAATAGCCGGTCATCTTGTTGTGATCCATCATGTCGACAGCTTTAAGAATATCGTAATTGGCGATATCAAGCTTCGGCAGATAATCATAGGCGAAGTCGTTTTCTTTTGTTGCGGCTTTGCCCCACATTGCCTTCATGAACGAAATGAAGAACTTGTCATAATTCTGCCAGTAGCTGACCTGATTCGGCCGCGTTGGTGTGAACTTGCGTTTCGCGAGATAGGTCTTGAGATCTGTCTCGTTTTCCATCGGAATATTCATATAGCCCGGAATGAGGTTGGACATCAGTCCGACATCTGTAAGGCCTTGAATATTGGAGTGGCCACGAAGGGCATTCACACCGCCACCACGTACACCGATATCACCAAGAATAAGCTGCAACATGCACATTGTGCGAATGTTTTGTGCACCTTTCGAATGCTCTGTCCAGCCAAGAGCATACATGGATGTCATCGCCTTTTTCGGGCTTGAACATGCGGCAATCATCTCGCAGATTTTGAGGAACTTATCCTTTGGAGTGCCGCAAATTCTTTCAACCATTTCAGGTGTGTAAACCGAAACATGTTTTTTAAGAAGCTGCCAGACCGAACGCGGATGGGTAAGTGTTTCATCGAATTTTGCATAACCATCCTCACCCATTTCGTAAGTCCATGTCGAATGGTCATAGTCACGTTTGGCTTCATCATATCCGCTAAACAGACCATCTTTGAAACCAAAACCTTCATTGACGATCAAACCGGCATTGGTGAAATGTTTGACATATTCATACTGAACTTTGTCATGTGTTATGCAGTAGTTGATGACACCGGACAAAAAGGCAATATCGGTTCCCTGACGGATAGGCGCATAAAAATCCGCTACAGAGGCAGTTCGGGTAAAGCGCGGATCAACGACGATCAGCTTTGCACCGCGATGCTCTTTAGCATAAGTAACCCATTTGAAGCCACAAGGATGTGCTTCGGCCGCATTACCACCCATAACAATGATAAGATCGGTTGCACGAATATCAGTCCATAGATTGGTCATTGCCCCCCGACCAAATGTCGGGGCAAGGCTTGCCACAGTAGAGCCGTGGCAAACACGCGCCTGATTGTCGAAAACCAGCATGCCGCTGGAGCGTACCACCTTATAGGTAGCCAAAGCGCTTTCATTGGTTGTGGCAGAAGCTGCAAGAAACCCTGTTGTTAACCAGCGATTGACTGTCTGGCCTTTTTCGTTTTTCTGGACAAAATTGGCGTCACGATCATCTTTCATGTAGCGGGCAATTTTATCAAGTGCCTCGTCCCATGTGATTTCTTCAAAGTGATCGGAACCGGGGCGACGAACTTTCGGTTTTGTCAAACGGTTTTTTGAATGGATTGTATCAAGAAGGGCTGCACCTTTCGGGCACAGAGTACCACGATTGGTCGGGTGATCAACATCGCCTTCAACATGGATTATTTTTGCAGTGCCATCCTTCATTGATCCTTTCGAATAAAGGATAATGCCACAAGCAACCGAACAATAAGTACAGGTCTGTCGCGTTTGAAAGGTTGAAGCAAGCTTGAAAGGTCTAATTTCGGCAATAACAACCGCTTCTGCAACACCGAACCCTAGTGCATTTAATGCGGTTGCGCCTAAACCTGCACTTGCACCCTTTAAGAAAGCACGTCGTGTAACCTCGATATTCATAGAGCTGTCCTCTAATTTTTTACGGCCATACCGATATAAAATTGACTGTAAGTCAACGTCCGTTTGAAAGCAACCAACCATGCTTTTTGGAAATTTCCAGTACACACCTCATGGTAGCAAAAAACGAAACCCGCCGACGTAATGTTAATTAATTTCAATCGTTTGGTGATATGTATCCGCCAAAAAAATTATGCAATCCTATAAGAACAGATGCAAAGAGGTTTTCGATCACAAGTATATGATCGACACACAAATTCGATATATGATAAATTTATTGTTTAAGAGAGATTGATTGATCCGAGATGGGCTTAAACGCCCTGTTCATTCCGGTTTATTATTTATCAGTCGCAGCATTCTCCAATTATTTTTGTAACTATCGTCTCTGCAAACTGACCGTTTTAGTTCTCCTCGAAAAGCAACTGCAACTTGGTCGACATCGCGGGAATATTTAATAAATTTCTCCCTCGGTGATAAAGCGCCGATACATACAACATTTTTTGTCTTCTATTGAAAAATTTTCAAGAGATCCGGATAGTCTATCCGGGTCTCTTCAGTTTTAAAATTGGCAATTTGAAGCCTGAAACATGCGTCAATCAAACTTCCGGTTTTCCATTCTCATCGACTGGCGCTTTCGATTTTTCCATATTCACCAGAAATGCCTTGAATTCAGGCGTCTGGGAGTTGGCATCACCAACAAATGGTGTGAGCGAATTTGGACCGAAGCCTTTCTTCGCCTCACCGATAAAGCCCCAATGCAGTGGAATGCCGATAACATGAACCGGCTTGCCGTCACAAATGATCGGACGGATACGTTTGGTAACCAGCGCTTTGGCAAAAACCTGCCCGCGTTTGTTCCAAACTCTTACCCAATCACCTTTCACAACACCTTTCTCTGCTGCCAGTTCTTCCGAAATTTCAACAAAGAATTGCGGCTGCAAAGCAGCGTTAATCCGGTTGTTTTTCGTCCAGTAGTGGAAGTGCTCGGTCAAACGATAAGAGGTTGCCGCATATGGGAATTCATCACTTGTTCCCAATTGTGCAAGATCTTCATCAAAGATACGAGCGGCCGGATTACCACGGACATTCGGAGCAATCGGGTTGACGATCGGCGATTCGAACGGTTCGTAGTGAACCGGGAACGGTCCATCACGAAGTCCGGCAAGTGTAAAGAGCCGGCCAGTGCCTTCCGCATTCATGATAAACGGACCAACAGCGTGCGGATCGGATGCGGGCGGAATATCCGGAACATCAAATCCCGTCCATTTCTCGCCATTCCATTCGATAACTTTACGCTCCGGATCCCAAGCCTTACCGTCAAAATCGGCAGATGCACGATTATAAAGAATACGACGGTTTGCAGGCCATGCGAATGTCCACTTCGGATAAAGTCCGGCACCATCATAGTCGGTGTTATCACGCCGTGCCATCATGTTTCCGTCCTCGGTAAAGCTGCCCGAATAAATCCAGCAGCCCGAAGCGGTACTTCCATCGGCCTTCAACGAAGCAAAGCCTGGAACCTGTTTGCCTTTTTCAAGGATCTTCTTGGTCGGGTCTTTCGGATCATAAAGATCTTCAACAGCATAACCGTTCATTTCCTTGGCAAGTTCTGCCGGTTGAGGTTCGCTTGCGTCCTTATATGGCCAATGCAAATTGACGATAGGATCGGGGAACACACCGCCTTCTTTTTCATAAAGCTTTTTCAGCCTTAACCAAAGTTGTGCCATGATCCAAGTATCGTGCTTTGCGTCACCAGGCGGATTTTGCCCCGCCCAGTGCCACTGCAACCAGCGACCGGAATTGACAACAGCTCCTTCATCTTCGGCAAAGCAGCTTGTCGGCAATTGGAAAACTTCCGTTTTGATTTCGGATGTATTGACATCATTGAAATCACCATGGTTTTCCCAGAAACGTGCCGTCTCTGTTTCCAACGGATCCATCACGACAAGGAATTTCAATTTGCTCAAGCCGCGCTCGACCTTTTTACGGTTCGGGAAAGCAAGAACAGGATTGAACCCTTGGCAGAAATAGCCGTTCATCTGATTATGATCCATCATGTCGACAGCTTTAAGAATATCATAATTGGCGATATCAAGCTTCGGCAGATAATCATAGGCGAAGTCGTTTTCTTTTGTTGCGGCCTTGCCCCACATTGCCTTCATGAACGAGATGAAGAACTTGTCATAGTTCTGCCAGTAGCTAACCTGATTCGGCCGCGTTGGTGTGAACTTGCGTTTTGAGAGATAGGTCTTGAGATCTGTCTCGTTTTCCATCGGAATATTCATATAGCCCGGAATGAGGTTGGACATCAGTCCGACATCTGTAAGGCCTTGAATATTGGAGTGGCCACGAAGGGCATTCACACCGCCACCACGTACACCGATATCACCAAGAATAAGCTGCAACATGCACATTGTGCGAATGTTCTGCGCACCCTTGGAGTGTTGTGTCCAACCGAGAGCATACATGGATGTCATCGCCTTTGTCGGGCTTGAACATTCTGCAATCATCTCGCAGATTTTGAGGAACTTATCCTTCGGTGTTCCGCAAATTCTTTCAACCATTTCAGGCGTGTAAACCGAAACATGTTTTTTAAGAAGCTGCCAGACCGAACGCGGATGCGTCAAAGTCTCGTCATTCTTGGCATAACCGTTCTCGTCCATTTCATAGGACCAGGTCGAGCGGTCATAATCACGTTTGGCTTCATCATATCCGGTAAACAGACCATCTTTGAAACCGAAACCTTTATTGACGATCAAACCGGCATTGGTGAAATGTTTGACATATTCATACTGAACTTTGTCATGTGTTATGCAGTAGTTGATGACACCGGACAAAAAGGCAATATCGGTTCCCTGACGGATCGGTGCATAAAAATCGGCAACCGAAGCCGAACGGGTAAAGCGTGGATCAACAACGATCAGCTTTGCACCGCGATGCTCTTTTGCATAAGTAACCCACTTGAAGCCACAAGGATGTGCTTCGGCAGCGTTACCACCCATAATGATGACGAGATCCGTCGACCGGATATCCGTCCATGGATTTGTCATCGCGCCACGACCAAATGTTGGGCCCAGACTGGACACCGTGGGGCCGTGTCAAACGCGTGCTTGGTTATCGAATGCCAGCATACCGCATGAACGTACGACCTTATAAGTCGCAAATGCGGTTTCGTTTGTGGCTGCAGAAGCAGCAAGAAATCCTGTTGTTAACCACCGATTGACTGTCTGGCCTTTCTCATTTTTCTGAACAAAATTGGCGTCGCGATCATCTTTCATGTAGCGGGCGATTTTATCAAGTGCCTCGTCCCATGTGATTTCTTCAAAATGATCGGAACCGGGGCGACGAACCTTCGGTTTTGTCAAACGGTTCTTTGAATGGATTGTATCAAGAAGGGCTGCACCTTTCGGGCACAGAGTACCATGATTGGTCGGGTGATCAACATCACCCTCGACGTGGACAACTTTCGCTGTGCCATCTTTCATTGATCCTTTTGAATAAAGGATAATACCACAAGCAACCGAACAATAAGTACAGGTCTGTCGGGTCTGGGTTGTTGAAGCTAACCTGAAAGGCTTTATCGCTGAAACAACTGTTGCTTCAGCCTCATTAAAACCAAGCGCACCCAATGCTGTTGCACCGACACCCGCACCAGCACCCTTTAAAAAGGCGCGACGCGAAATCTCTATATTCATACGGGCATTCCTCTTGTATTTTTTGATCATCCCACAAGCTCACAATTGTAAATCAACAATTGTTTCAAAGCAACCAATCAAGCTTCAAACAAGTCTGCTTGATGCCCTGTTGTTACAAAAGCGGATTCTATTGATCGGGGAAGATCATTCGCAGCTTTTTCATATGGATCCTGAAAGACAATAATGCAATCGCTTTCCCGATGGCGTTGACGTTTTTGTGAACACAGGCGATTGATCGTGATGAAGATGAGCTACATTGCACGCATGTTTGACAAATGCTAATATTGTCAAACTGTCGGATATCTTTGATACCCACACAAAATTGAATATTTAAAAAGGAAACTTCGATGACACCCTTCCGTTTGACAAGTCTTGCTCACGGTGGGGGTTGCGGTTGTAAACTGGCACCCTCCGTTTTGCAGAAAATGCTGAAAAACCAGCCGGAATATGGACCATTTGAACATCTATTGGTGGGAACCGAAACAAGTGATGACGCTGCCATTTACGAACTTGACGATGGCACTTGTGTCATCGCTACGACAGACTTTTTCATGCCGATGGTGGATGACCCTGTCACATTTGGCCAAATTGCTGCGACAAATGCTATTTCCGACGTTTATGCTATGGGCGGAAAGCCGATTATGTCGCTGGCAATTCTCGGAATGCCGGTTGACAAAATTGATCCGGCAATTGTCGGAGAGATTTTAAAAGGTGGACGGCAAAAAGCCGCAGAAGCCGGCATTGCTGTCGCCGGTGGTCATTCGATCGACAATCCCGAACCGGTCTATGGTTTGGCCGTTATCGGCATTTGCAAAAAAGACGAGATCAAATTGAATGCCCGTGCCCATGTAGGCGACAAACTGGTACTCATGAAAGGTATCGGCGTTGGCGTTTATTCGCATGCATTCAAAACCGGAAAACTTTCCGATGAGGCCTATCAGGAAATGATAGCGTCAATGACGCTTCTCAATAAAATTGGCACCGAACTTGGAAGGAATCCCGATGTTCACGCCTTAACCGATGTGACCGGTTTTGGAATTTTGGGACACAGTCTCGAAATGGCACAAGGTTCCAATGTCGAGATTGCTATAAATTATTCGAAAATTCCATTTCTCAAGCAAGCCGAAGCACTTGCCAAAGATGGATGCTTTACCGGTGCTTCGCGCCGTAATTGGGACAGCTATGGCGAACATATTGTATTGCCGCAAAATTATCCCGATTATAAACGCTTTCTGTTGACCGATCCGCAAACATCCGGCGGGTTGTTCGCTTCCGTCTCACCTGAAAAAGCCGACTCTGTCGTCGCTTATGCGAAAAGCCAGGGTTATCCGCTTTCGACTATTGTCGGTGAAGTACGTTCTGGTACTCCACAAGTTGTTATTGAAGAGTGATTCGAACAATTTTTAGTTGTTTCGGGTGGGCAAGAAATCAAATCTTACCTGCCCGAATAAACACGTACATAACCATATAGCCAATTTTTACGAGATATTATGGCTTTTCGTTCCAATAAGATGTCGAATTTTGAAAAAAGTGCTTGGCAATTGGGATGAACAACGCTAGTTTCCACTATATCAGATAAATCGTCATGGAACATAGCTGTTGGAGTCGTTTCCATAGGCTTTTTGAGATTTTCAAAAAATTGATTTGAGCTTGATGGCTTGTCAACAAGCATAATCAAAAACGGGTATTGGCGCTAAAGCCATTATATTCTTGTCTGAAAATCGACTGAATACAAATAGATAAAACATATTCTTAAAGAGATCATTATGAGGCCACAACAAAATAGGCGCATCCGTGGACGCAACAATAATAATAACAACAGACGCGGTCCAAATCCTCTTTCACGCAATTATGAAAGCAACGGTCCGGATGTAAAAATTCGTGGTAATGCACAACATATAGCAGATAAATACACAGCTTTGGCACGGGATGCCCAGGCTGCCGGTGACAGGGTGATGGCAGAAAACTACCTCCAACATGCCGAACACTATGTCCGTATCATTCTGGCAGCACAAGCACAAATGCCGCAACCGATCCAGCGTGAAGAACTGATTGATGACGATGAAGAGGATGAGAACACACCGGTCGTTTCTTTGGAATTGAATGAAGAGCATGAAGCGGCTGGAAGCGGCCCGCAACCGGAAATTCAAGGGGTACCGGCCGAAGTCGCTCTTGCCGAGGATACGGGCGAAGTCGGAAAAGTTGTTGAACTCAAGAAACCCCGTCGTGCACCACGTCGTCGGAGCACTCCGGTAGGCCGTTCCGATGCCGGTGAAAGGGAAGCCGAAGAGCAAGCTAAAGAAAAAGCGGAAGCCCCTGAAGAAGCCGTTGAAAAGGCAGAAAAGCCTGCTGAAACTGAAGAGATTGTTGAAAAGAAGCCGCGTCGCAGACGCACAACAAAACCGAAAGTGGTCAAGGCTGAAGAAGAAGCCTGATTTTCTGCTTGATAGTCATCAAAAAAGACGGGTTATGACCCGTCTTTTTTTGTTTTCCCGCCTCTTTGTTTATTGCGTACTTTTGTGGTTGTTATCTGTTTTTGTTCATTGATAGCGAAGCAATTTTCCCGATTAAAAGTTTCCGGAACTTCCAAGACGCATATCTTTCCGATTTCAAAAAACTATCGTGATGCATTCTTCCTTGCAGAAGACAAACTTGGCTGAACGCGCCTCTAAAGCTCGTTGCTTTTCTTTTTTCCGACACACAATGGCTTATGTCTTCCCGACACGTGATGGTCACGGCAATAAAAACAACTCGGAAACAGTAATGATAAGCAATGTGCTTCAACCGAACATAATTCAATTGAAAATAATTGGCGGAAGAGCATGGGAGTCGAACCCATAAAAGACCGTCTCACGGCCCCTTACGGCTTTGAAGGCCGCATCCATCACCGGATGAAAAGCCCTTCCGAATGTCTTATGCGGCTTTTAGGCAAAAACTGCAAGTCTAACTATCGGCAAACAGGTCAAGCCGATGCGGATTTAGTCTCCTGATATCGCCTTTTCTGATTGTCACGCCATGGCGGTCAAAAAATTCCAGCAGAAAAATTGAAACCTTGCGACCATTATTCAACCGGTCACGCAAATCGGCCGCGACAAATTCGTGCTTTTCTTTTTTTTCAGCAATGTCCCGCATAATCATAATAATTTCTGCCAGCACTTCACGCGGGAAAAAATAGTCTTGTGCCACTTCATAGACACGCCCCATTCGTGCGCATGATTTGAGGATTTGCCGCATATGATTTTCGTCAATTCCAAGTTCTTGCGCAAAATCACGCGTGCGTGGGGGGCGGAAACGTTCTTCCCCCTTCAAAACTTTGTAGACACGTTGCCAGATTGCTTCATCTTCAGGCGATAATTTGGCTTCATGACCGGCAAGGCCAACCCAGGCGCCGCGAATCTTCAACCGGCCTTTATCAATTTCGTTTTGTAACAGATCACGAAAATAAGGAGCACGAATTTCGCGGGCAACGTCACGACGCAGCTTTTCAAGCCCGACACCAAAAAGATCAGGCTCGTTTTTATGAAATTCGACAAGATAATCGACAATTGCCTTTTGCAAGCGCTGTTCTTGTTGTTGTTCCATAACAAACCGGTCTTGCCCATGTTCAAGAACAACAAAATTTCCGCTCGAAAGAAGTTTGGCCGCCTCGACTTCCGACAGATTACGCGCACGACAAAAATAAAGCCAGTCAATGCCATAAGGTGGTAATGCCAGAATTGCCGACAAAGCCTGAAGGTTATCTTCTTTTTCCATAGCGGCAAGAAATTTGAACCGCTCCGGCGCGCGGCGGTGCCTTTCCGGTGCTAGCGGATCAAGAATAATGCCGCCACCAATTGTACGGCTTGCCGATGTATCACGAATGACAAAGCGGTCGCCGCTTGCGGCAATAATAGCTTTATCGGAAATAATCTGAACATAAGCGGTTTCACCGGCTTTCATGGTGTCTTGCGACAAAAATACAAGACGGGCATTGGTTTCCAAAGAGCCATGGTGCAAGTGAACAGGAAACCATTGTTTCAAAGGCTTTGGTTCGGAGGTGAGAATTGTGAGACGAACATCGAACCTTTGACTTGGCTTATCAAGAAACGGGTCAATGACCATCATGCCCCGTTTGACGGTTTCCTTGTTGATTGCGTCACCAACAATATTGAGTGCCGCTCTGTCGCCCGTTCTTGCTTTATTCGAAACCTCATCCTGTACATGGATAGACCGTAACCGAGCTTGCAGGTGATCGGGCGCAATCACCATAAGATCATTGGTCGATGCTTCACCGGAAAGCACGGTTCCGGTCACCACTGTGCCGGCTCCGGAAAGCACAAAACAGCGGTCGATTGCATGGCGGAACCGCCCATGGGAAACACGTTTTTTCAAATGCAGGGCAGCGTTTTCTATCTCTTCCCGAAGGGCTTCTATTCCCTCACCCGTCAATGACGACACAGGAAAAATCGGCGCATTTTCCAGAAATGAACCTTTCAGAAATTGGTGTAATTCCGCTTGCAATGCATCAACACGCTCTTTATCGACAAGGTCGATGCGGGTGATGACAACAACCCCGTGCTTTAACCCCATAAGCTTCAATATTTCGAAATGTTCGCGCGTTTGCGGCATAATGCCGTCATCGGCTGCCACGACCAGCATGACATAGTCAATGCTACCGGCCCCTGTCAGCATGGTATGGATGAGTTTTTCGTGTCCCGGAACATCCACAAAACCGATACGCTCGCCATTTTTTAAAGTCTGATAGGCAAAACCCAGCTCAATCGTGATACCACGTTGTTTTTCCTGCGGCAGACGATCTGTATCAATGCCTGTCAGTGCTCTGACGAGAGCCGTTTTTCCATGGTCAATATGACCGGCAGTACCAATAATCATGATAGTTTTTCGAGATTGTTAACAAAACCGTTTGTATCATCCAGACAACGCAAATCAAAAACCAGCCGGTTGGCATGCATGCGTCCGATAACGGGCTTTGGCAATTGGCGCAAACGATAAGCCAATTCTGTCAATGAAACGGCCGGATCAACGGGGCTTATCGATATGCCATAGCTTGGCAAAGTTTCCATCGGCATTGCGCCCGAGCCGACCTGACTATTACAGGCACAAATTTCAACATGAAAAGCCGGTTGAAAAAAGTCGCTTATTTTTGCGCATAAATCGGCTGCCTGATGGGCAATATCACTTTGGTTGCGCGAAAGATAACGCAAGGTCGGAATTGTTGCGTTCCTCTTTTCTTCATTCCGATAGGCGCGCAAAACCGCTTCCAGAGCGGCAAGGCGTACCTTGTCGACACGAAGCGAACGTTTCATGGGGTTTTTATTGACCCGCGCAATCAATTCCTGCTTGCCGATAATAAAACCGGCTTGGACACCGCCCAATAATTTATCGCCGGAAAAAGTGACAATATCCGCTCCCGCTTTGATGACATCCTGAACAGTCGGCTCATAAGGAAGCCCGAAAGTCACGAGATTGACGAGCGTTCCCGAACCAAGATCTTCCATAAAAGGTACTCTTTTCGTTGCAGCCAATGCCGCGAGTTCTTTTGTTGTGACTGACGAAGAAAATCCTTCAATACGATAGTTCGATGTGTGCACTTTCAATAAAAGTGCGGTCTCTTCATTGATTGCTTTTTCATAATCGGCAAGATGGGTGCGATTGGTTGTTCCGACTTCCACCAGTTTGCAACCGGCACTTTCCATAATATCGGGCATACGGAAAGCACCGCCGATTTCGATAAGTTCGCCACGCGAAATAATGCTTTCACCCTGTTTTCCCGCAAGCGTATTCAACACCAGAAGAACGGCTGCCGCATTATTGTTGACAAGGGTTGCATCTTCCGCACCGGTAAGCTCGCAAATCAATTCGCGTAAATGGTCGTCGCGCTCTCCTCGCTCGCCACTTTCAAGATCATATTCCAGCGAAACCGCGTTGCGCATAGCATTAACGGCATTCTCAATTGCAACTTCCGGCAGTTGTGCACGTCCGAAATTGGTGTGCAATATCGTGCCGGTGAGGTTGAACACGGCACGCATGGTCGATTGGGAATCCACCTCCAGTCGTTCGAGCGCCATCATTGCCAACACATCACTCGTTCGCGGGGTGCGTCCGGCTTTGATGAGAATGCGCTCGTCGGCAAGGGCTGCCCTGATAGCATCAACCGTTGCACTATGCCCGAATTTGGCCGCCGCTTCTTTTGCCGCTTGTTCGGCAAGAATTGCGTTGACCGGAGGTAGGAGAGAAAAATCTGAGACCATCAATAACCCGCCAGAAATGGATTGAATGCACCTCTTTTAAATGTACCATCCTCTTTCATCAAAAGATCAAGTGCCAGTGAGCCTATATCATCGGCAAACACATCAAAATGGCTATCTTTTTGATGATTCATCTGTTTGCAATAGCGTTTGCAAGTATCACATGTCTCTGCAAGAATGGTTCCCGGCCCCCCGTCGATCTCGCGGAAACTGATTCCCTTGGTCTCTTCGCAAAATGTACATTTGATGCGGACATAACGCCACAGAGACCCACAATAAAGGCATGAACAGAACCGGATACCTTCCGAAGATGGCCAACCGACAATCATCGAAGCCGAATGGGTGCCACCGCAACAGGGGCAAAGATTGCCTTCGATAGGCTGCAATTTTTTGGGGTCAAGTTTTGCAGCAGCCAGTGTCAATGCAATTTGCAAGGCGCCTGTTACATAAATATGCTGAGCCAGATTTTCCTGCGGCAATTTATGAGCAATAATATCGGAAGCCCAGTTTTGCCATTTTGCCTTGTTGGCTCTTGTATCCTCCAGAGCAACAAGACTTGAACTCTTCAGCTTTCTGTTGCCGAGAACCTTGAAAAAACTATTGGCAATTTCTTCAAAAACAGGGGCGGATATAATAGCCTGCCGGTCGATCGGCGGCATTGTAAATTTTTGCGCCTGATCCTGATCGGCTATCGGAATATCGCTTGCCGCAAATTCGTTACAGACGAATTGCTGGGCTCCGGTAAATTCTACCAAGAAATCTATATAGTCTTTAACCGGACTTGTGGGAGCAAGTTCTTCAAAACGTTTGCTCCGTTCCTCGAATAACGTATTGATATCGGGAAGCCGGACGAAAGGAGGCGTGCGCATATGACCAACTTCGGTCATATCCCCTTCGAATTTTTTATTACGCGGCATATTTGATTGAACTCCATTTTAAACTCGGTCAATTTTATAACCGGAAAAGGGAACTTGTCCAACCAACTCTGCTTAAAAGTCGCTCCACGTATTTAAAAAATCTTTCTATTGGGCGTTTTATTTCTCTGTAGTTTTTCTTCTATTTTGATGGATGCTATTTTATGGAGACGCACTTGTTGAATGAGCCCAAGCTTTTTGACTGCTTAAACAACCAAATCATTTTTTAATTACGTCAAGCAGTCACACTATCTGGCCAGCAATGACACTATTTGGCAGCCGGAGCTTTTTCCAAACCGACAAGGCCTATTTTTGTGTAGCCTGCCGCGCGCAATTCATTAAGTAGCGCAATAATGCCGCTATATTCCACGCCTGCATCACCACGAATAAAGATTTTTTCTTCATGATTGTTTGACGTGAGCCGATCAAGAGTTGTCTTGAGATCTTCCAGTGACGCTTTCTCTTCTCCCACATAAAGTGATTTATCCTGCTGTAATGTTACATAGACAGGTTTATCGGGCTTTGGTTGCGCGGGTGTCGAAGATGTCGGCAGTTGTACTGGAATATCGCTCGTTGCCAAAGGTGCGGCAACCATAAAAATGATGAGCAAAACCAGAATAACATCAATGAACGGTGTTACATTGATTTCATGGCTGACATCAAGTTCTTCATTGTCAAGATCTGCAAGCTTGGTAGCCATTCTGTCCTACTCCGCTGCGATCGACAAATTAGGCCGCTTTGCTGCTTCGACCTTGACTTTACGAAAATCGAGATCACGACTGACAAGACGTTCGATTCCGGCAGAGACATCGATGAGTTGTTGACGATAGCCGGTAATCAAACGGGCAAAGACATTGTAGATGATGACGGCCGGTACGGCTGCAACAAGTCCGATAGCTGTTGCAAGAAGTGCTTCTGCAATACCCGGAGCAACAACGGCAAGATTGGTTGTTTGCGCTTGAGAAATACCGATGAACGAGTTCATAATGCCCCATACAGTTCCAAAAAGCCCGACAAATGGACCAATGGCACCAATTGTTGCCAGAATACCCGTTCCGAACGCCACATGACGACCGGAAGCAGAAATAAGGCGTGAAAGGACAGAGCTCAATCTTTCTTTCAAGCCTTCTGTGCCGACACTGTCAACGACTGCAATGGAAGCTTGTACTTCATCTTGTGCAGCCTGAACCAGAACAGGACAAACACCCTTTTGTTTTTTTACAGTCAAAGCAAGTTCGGAAAGATTCTGGGCACGGTAAACTTCGAGCAGCGTTGCTTTCGCACGACGTTTTACAATAGAAACTTCCGTGAGCTTCACAATAAAGATAACCCATGTCAAAACCGATGCAAGCGCAAGGCCGACCATAACAACTTTGACCACCCAGTCCGCGTTCAGGAACATTCCTATCGGCGATAAGTCATGCGGGATAGAGGCCATAAACTGGTCAGCAGCCTGATTAGCCGTGTCGGCAGCAGCTTTGGCTGTGTTTGCAGTCTCCGAGGCGGCCGATTCCAAAGCCTGTTTGCCTGCTTTCAAAGTATTTTCACCAGCCTGAACAGCGTTTTCACCAGCCTGAACAGCGTTTTCGCCGGTTTGTAAGGCTTTCTCGCCAGCTTGTTCGCCAGCTTGCAACACCTCATTCCCGATCGGTTGCGGTGTCTCGGTCTGTGCCGATGCATAGCCGCCAGCCAAGCATAGAAATGCTGTAGCAGCTACAAGCCTTGTCAAATATCTCATCATCGCTCTCGTTCCTGAACTTCAATTCGATGGCGATTAATTAACAAAATTTAATATGATAAATCAAGTCATGTTTAAACAAATATTGAACTTATTTTCCGGGAGTAAAGAAATTCTACCGCCAACGCTGTTTTAACGGATAAGGATAGCGCGGAAATCATTGACATTGGTTCCCGTCGGGCCGGTTACAAGCAGGTCATCAAGTATATCGAATGCAGTCCATGCATCGTGGCGGACAAGAAAAGTCGCGGGGTCGAGGCCCTGCTGTTTGAGACGCGAACAACTATTTCCGTCACAAAATGCACCGGCATTATCTTCGCTACCGTCGCGACCATCCGTATCCGCCGCAAGTGCAGTAATAGAGCTCTCCCCCTCGATGGCTATTGAAAATGACAGCAGAAATTCACTGTTTCTTCCGCCCTTTCCGTGTTCTCCTCCAATCGTCACACTTGTTTCACCGCCCGAAAGCAGGACAACAGGTTTTTCAAAGGGACGGTTTTTCAAGGCAATTTCGCGAGCTATAGCAGCATGCATCAAGGCGATATCTCTGGCTTCGCCCTCAATTGAATCCGAAAGGATGACAGCGTTCCATCCCCGTTTCCGGGCATGAGCAGAGGCGGCTTCCAGAGATGTCGCCGCCGATGCAACAATATAGGCGGCATTTTTTTCAAAAGCGGTATTATCAGGAGTCGGAGCCTTGGCAAGCTCGCTATTTAAAACTTCAACGGCTTTTTGAGGTAAAGCAATATGGTATTGGCTTACAAATTTTAACGCATCCTCTCGTGTTGACCAATCGGCAATTGTAGGGCCCGACGCAACTTGCGAGGCAATGTCTCCGGGAATATCCGACACAATGAAACTGACGACGCGGGCGGGCGCTGCATAATAGGCAAGCCGCCCCCCTTTGATTTGTGACAAATGCTTTCTGATCGTATTCATCGCACCGATGGGTGCACCGCTTTTTAACAATGCTTCATTGATCGCGATTTCGTCTTCAAGTGACAAAGGCTCAAGCGGCAAAGGTAACAAGGCCGAGCCGCCACCACAGATAAGAGCAATGACAAGATCGTCGGGGGATAATCCTTGAACAAGTTTGACAAGCTTTTTTGCAGCCTTCAGCCCGTTTTCATCCGGCAAAGGGTGGGAAGCTTCCAGAACTTCAATCGAACGAAGCTCCACACGACAACCGTAGCAGGTCACAACCGCACCTTCGAGCTTGCCATAACCGGCCTTGGCCCATAGTTTTTCAAGTGCCAAAGCCATTTGCGCCGAGCCTTTTCCGGCTCCCACAACAATTGTCCTGCCCTTCGGCTTTTTCGGCAAAAACTGTTCCATCAAATGTTCCGGATTGGCAGCCATAACCGCACAATCAAAGAGTTCTTTTAAAAAATTGCGATCCGTGGATTTTATCAATCGTTCTCCTCCCGAAAAACTATCGTTCGTTTTGTTGCTTCGGATTTTTGATTATAGTTTATTACTAAAAGAGTTTTTAGAAAAAAGTGGAAAAACTGAACGCAATGACTATGTAATTAAAGTACATCGACGAAAATTATTCGTACGATCATTCATTCGCAAAAGCAGGAGAGACCGTTATGCCAAAAGAAAATGCAACGCCAACCGAAAAAAATCTTCAGGAACAATTCGAACAGTTGAAGAAAGAAGTGTCCAATATCCATTCAACACTCAATGATTTGGGTTCCGAAAAACTGACGGCTGCAAAAGGCAAAGCAGAAAAACTTTATGCTTCTGCCAAAGAAAATGGTGAAGAGGCCATTTCCCAGGCAAAAGAAAAAATTGATGATGTGCAAAGCCAGTTATGCAATTGCATTCGCGAGAAGCCGGTTGCAAGCCTGGTTGCGGCAGCAGGTGTCGGCTTTGTTCTTGCCCTGTTGATGCGGCGTTAAGATATGTGGCGGCTTATCGCGCCGCTCATGAGCGGTTTGGCAAATGGCAGCGTAAAGACGGCAGTCAAATCAACGCGCAATCAGGCAATTTGTTATTTTCTGATTGGTTTATCGCTGTTTTTCGCAGTGATATTCTTATGCGTTATAGCATTTATTGCGCTGAGCTGGATTGTCTCGCCCATCTTATCGGCAACAATTATTTTTGCCTTTTGGCTTGTTGTCGCGCTCGTGGTTCTTTTTATCGGCCGCATCATTTCGGCAAAGAGACGTAAAATCTATCAGCAACAGATGGACGATGAACGTTTCAATCTGGTCGCTGCTTCTCTGGTTGCCGCTGTTCCGGCCATTTTGAAAAATAAAAAAACGCTTGCGCTTGCGGTTCCTCTCATCGGACTTGCGGCTTTGATGTTCTGGAACAAAGACAAGAACTCCAGGTCCTGAGGGGCATGAAGGAATGATCTCATCAAAAAAACCGGTTGCAAAACAGCCGGTTTTTTTATTTCATTATTTTTAGCAAATTCTATTTAAACGCGTATCTTATTCCGACTTTGACATCATGCGATGTCAAATGATCTAGCTTGAGCGTAGCTTCTTTTGAAAAATCACCGGTTTTTGCGTCTCCCAGATCACTGTAACTATATCCGATATCAAGAATAACATTTCGCGATAGTTTAACACCAACGCCCGCATGAATGGCCCAAGCAATATCCCAATTCGTTTTTGACGAGGCCTCATAGTGATCGCTACCAGCATCAACTTCAAAATCGTTCATGCGATTGGCACTCGCGCCAATTCCTGCACCGATATAGGGCGTGACATTGTGATAGGTTACAAGGTCCGCATAAGCATTGGCCATCAGCACAATTGACGAGGCATTGCCTTCATATTTTCGTATGTTTGAAAAATTTTGATCACGTGCGCTCATTTTATTTTTTGCACGATATTCGACTGTTCCATCAAGACGGACAATATCATTCATACGATAGCCCAAACCCACTCCGCCAAGAAAAGCGTCATCCATGTCACTTTTATTTTTCCAGTGATAATCGCTATCCAAACCAAAAGTCGGAAATTTATCGAGGTGATCAGCATCTGCCATACTGACCCCGACATAGCCTTTCAGATAAAAAGGAACTGTTTCGGACGCAATAGCAACTTCCGGCACCTTGTCCAGATCAATATCCCCGGCGAATGCAGGGATTGAACCAAGAACCGATATCGCCCCTCCAATAAGTGCAACGCAAAATTTCATGTAAAGCCTCTAAACAAGGCATTGAAGCCTCTCTCATCTTAAGAAGCTTTTTAAACATGATTGGTTAAGACGTTCTTAACCATAAATTTTAACTATCTATTTTCCATAACCAAAAAGCTATTCAAAACCGGAACAGGCATAAAAAAAAGCAGTCCGACAAAGACTGCTTTTAAAAAAACTCATAAATTTAATATGGGAAAGCAAAAACTTCCGGTCAAACAGCGTCTCTTACTTTTTTAAGCGCATCGACGATCTCGTCAACCAGTTTGCCAATAAGATGTTCATCATCCCCTTCCGCCATAACGCGGATAAGTGGTTCGGTTCCCGACGGGCGAATGACCAGTCGACCGTTTTTCCCCAAACGTTTTTCGGCATTTTTGATAACATCTTTGACGTGCGCATCTTCAAGCGGTTTGCCTTCGGAAAAGCGAACGTTCTTCAAGACTTGTGGTACCGGCTCGAAGCGATGACACAATTCGCTCATCGGTTTTTGTGATTCTTTTGCACAACCCAATATTTGCAGCGATGTCACCAGACCATCACCGGTCGTCCCGTAATCGGATAGCACAATGTGACCCGATTGTTCACCACCGACATTGAAACCATGCTGGCGCATATATTCGACAACATACCGGTCACCAACCTTGGTTCTTGCCATGGTCAGTCCTTTTTGGGCGAGAAACCGTTCAAGCCCGAGATTGGACATGACTGTCGCAACAATACCGCCACCCCGTAAAAGACCATTTTCCAGCCAACGTTCGGCGACAACCGCCATCAACTGGTCACCATCGATAATGGCACCTGTCTCATCAACCATCACCACGCGGTCGCCATCGCCATCAAGTGCAATTCCCGCATCTGCCCTCACCTCATGAACCTTCCGCATCAAAGCAATCGGGTGGGTCGAACCGCATTCTTCATTGATATTTGTGCCTGTCGGCTTGTCGCTTAGTGTCACAACTTCCGCACCAAGTTCCCACAGAGCAAGTGGCGCTGCTTTATAAGCCGCACCATTGGCACAATCGACAACAATCCGCATACCGTCGAGCCGGACATCGCGCGGCAATGTACGTTTGGCAAATTCGATATAACGATAAATATCACCTTCAACACGCTTTGCCCGACCGATTTGCGATTGGCCGGCAAGCTCGTTAGTCATATCGGTTTCAATGAGCTTTTCGATTTTCAACTCGATTTCGTCGGAAAGTTTGAAACCGTCCGGACCGAACAATTTTATACCATTATCGAAAAAAGGATTATGTGATGCCGAAATCATAACGCCGACATCAGCACGCAGCGAACGACAAAGCATTGCGACGGCAGGTGTCGGAATTGGCCCTAACAGAAACACTTCCATGCCACTTGCCGTAAAGCCTGCAACCATTGCATTTTCCAGCATATAACCTGACAGGCGTGTATCTTTACCGATAACAACGCGCCCCGGCCGACCTTGGCTGCGAAAAAGAATCCCCACCGCCATACCGACTTTCATAGCCACTTCTGCGGTCATCGGAAATGTATTGGCTTTTCCTCTTATTCCATCGGTACCGAAATATTTAAACGCCATTATATTTTCCTTTTTCGACAAAATTCCGGGTTCAATAAAATTCAAATTTCGTTAAATTCAAATTTCGTTAAAATTCTGGCGGCCATTCATACTACGATTTTCAATGTTCCAACTAACAATTTTTAACCAAAAAACCAACCATTGCCTCGATCAACAAAGGTCATAAAGGCCGGAATAATCAAGACACGGTTAACATAGCGGCACTTGAATAAAATAAAAGCGACTTGAGTTTATCAAGCCGCTTTGACGTTTTTTAAAATAAAGTTCAGGCCTTTTTATTATCCGGATTATCAGTGCCGGTTTCTGTTTCTGCCGATTTTTTTGTCGGCTTTTCAACTTTTTTTACCGGTTTTTCGGACTTTTCCGACTTTGACGTTTTTGTTGTCCCCGTTGTCTTTGTCGTCTTTGTCGTCTTTCTGATCCTTGCCGGCTTTTTCTCAACCGTAGCTTTTGCTGTTTCGGACTTGTCGGAAGATTCCTGCTTTTCATCGACTTTATCGGTCGAATGAGAAACCGCTTTTGCCCTTACGACAACCGACTTCGCATGATCGGCTTTGGATTTTTCAGGCGTTTTTCCGGCTTTCGGAACACTTGAAACATGCGGGGTCGGCGAATCCTTGCCCATATCGCGTGATGGCGGTTTGCCGTTGATGACTTCCTGAATTTCGGCTCCCGTAAGAGTCTCGTATTCAAGCAAACCTTCGGCAAGAGCAACCCATTGTTTCTTCTTCGACGTCAAGGTTTGTTTTGCTGTCTGATAGGCTTCGTCGATAAGACGACGAATTTCGGCATCAATAACCCTTGCTGTCTCTTCCGAAACCTGCTGGTTACGCCCGCCTCCCTGATACATATCTTCCTGACTTTCGCCATAAGTAACCTTGCCGAGTTCGTCGGAAAAGCCCCAGCGTGTGACCATCGCACGGGCAAGTTTTGTTGCCTGTTCGATGTCGGAGGAAGCACCGGAAGTGATGTTATCCCTGCCGAACTTCAATTCTTCGGCAACACGGCCACCCATCATGATTGCCAGCCGCGAAATCATGTAGCGGTAACTCATCGAATATTTGTCACCTTCCGGCAATTGCATAACCATACCGAGTGCACGACCACGCGGGACAATTGTTGCTTTGTGCACCGGATCGGCTGCCGGCATATTGATAGCGATAATGGCGTGTCCCGCTTCGTGAAAAGCTGTCAGCTCTTTTTCTGCCGGTGTCATGGCGGAATGGCGTTCGGCCCCCATCATGACCTTATCTTTGGCATCCTCGAATTCCTGCATGGTGACCAGGCGTTTGTCGCGCCGGGCTGCCATAAGTGCTGCTTCATTGACAAGGTTCATCAAATCGGCACCGGAAAATCCGGGTGTACCGCGCGCTACAATCTTCAAGTCGACATTCGGAGCCAAAGGCACATTGCGAACATGGACTTTAAGAATTTCCTCACGTCCTGCAACGTCCGGATTGGGAACAACCACCTGCCGGTCAAAACGACCCGGACGCAACAATGCCGGATCAAGAACATCGGGGCGGTTGGTTGCGGCAATCAGAATAATGCTTTCATTCGGCTCGAACCCGTCCATTTCGACAAGAAGCTGATTCAATGTCTGTTCACGTTCGTCGTTGCCACCGCCGAAACCGGCTCCACGATGACGACCGACGGCATCGATTTCATCAATGAAAATGATACATGGCGCATTCTTTTTCGCCTGCTCGAACATGTCTCGAACGCGACTGGCACCAACACCGACAAACATTTCGACAAAATCCGAACCGGAAATTGTGAAGAACGGCACATTGGCTTCACCGGCAACGGAACGGGCGAGCAATGTTTTACCGGTTCCGGGAGGGCCGACAAGCAAAACACCGCGTGGAATACGACCGCCAAGACGCTGGAACTTTTGTGGTTCACGCAAAAATTCGACAATTTCCTGTAAATCCTGTTTGGCTTCGTCGACGCCAGCGACATCCTTGAAAGTCACACGACCATGCGCTTCGGTGAGCAATTTTGCCTTGGATTTACCAAAGCCCATCGCTCCGCGTGCACCCCCTTGCATCTGACGCATAAAGAAAATCCACACGCCGATAAGAATGACAACCGGCAGAAGCGTGATGAGCAAATTCATAAATGTGCTATTGCCCGTGCTTTCCGGCTGGGCTCTGACATTGACGTTTTTGCTTTCAAGACGAGTGACAAGACCGGGATCATTGGGTGCAAAGGAAAGAACCGTTCTGTTATCGTTTGTGATGCCGGTCAAACGTTGACCTTGAATGGTAACAGTTTTGATTTCTTTATTATCGACCCGTTTCAGAAAATCTGAATACGTTATCTCTCCTGTGCCACCCTGCTGACTATTTCCGTTAAAAAACGAAAATAAAGTAATCAATAAGAGTGCGATGATCCCCCATATCAGGAAGGAACGATAATTTGGATTCATATTAGGTCCACTCAATCTATTTCGCTCTATTGGCTATTACGCTCTATTGGATAAATTTTATTGTAACATATGTGCTTGAAGTTGCCTTGCCAAGGCTGAACATGAGCTTTTCATAATGTTTCATCCAGCTTTTTGGTCATTTTCTTGCGATGTCGACAATGTCAGTTCAAAAAAACGGCTTAATATTTTAAAAAGCGGGTAATCATCAGAAGAGATCAGCCAACCGAACGGGCGCATGAATCTCTTGCAGGTGAGATTTTCGGCATGAACAAGTTTTCCCGTAAGAGCCGGAATATCAATTCCCGAACGGCTGAAAATTGCCAATGCTGTCTGTAGTGACAGGAAATGGATCGAACGGGGGTTAATATCTTCTTCCCGCGCTACAGACTTTATATCGCAAAGAGAGGGAACATTTACCCGCACAGCATTGTCCGACCGGTTATCAATTCGATAGCGACCATCCCAAATGATCGAAGATTGGGCAGCGGCGACACTTGCTGTCTGGTTTCTCGCCTCGCGCCACAATCTGATATTTTTACCGTTAAGCTCGATCACCGTTCCAAGCAACGTAAAATGATAAAGAGCCGTCCGTTTCTTCATGAGCTGGGTTTTCAGAAATTCAACCTGCGAATCGCTCGCGAGAACCTGCGCTCCCCCAATAATGGAAGCGAGAGCCCCCATGACAAAAGGAAACTCCGGGTCATTCAACTGCTCGTCCGTGACCGCGCTTATCGTACATAAGGCATGTTGCATTGTTATGTCGAGTTTACCGATGAGATCGGCTGCGGCTTTACTTTGTGTGCGCCTGAAAATTGCCGCTTCGTCAACTTTTTTTGCAATGGCATCAACATCCTCGTCTTTGAGGCGTTTGCGAATGCGTACCCGTTCATAATGCGGATTTTCATTTGTCGGGTCGTCAATCCAATCCTGTTTAATGGAGCGTAAATATTCACGCAACTCTTGCCGTTTCACTCCGAGGAGAGGCCGGATCAAGCGTATTTTGCGCATAAGAAGTGATTCACGCGGCATACAGGCAAGGCCGCGATGGCTACCGCGATGCAACCGCATTTCATAAGTTTCTGCCTGATCATTCAAAGTATGACCAGTCATAATGACACTCGCACCGACTTTTTCAGCAACAGAAAAGAGCAAACCATAACGTGCTATTCTCGCTTCATGGGACAAAGCTGTTTGAGGTTTCGCATCTGCCCAGCAAACCGTTTCGTGTCTCACGTTAAGACGCTCACACAGTTTTCCGACTTCTTCGGCCTCGGCCGCAGATTCGGGACGCAGACGATGATCGACTGTGACAGCGATGAGTTCGGGGGGTTTTGCAAGACCTTTCAAATAGTCACGCAGAAGAAACAGAAGAGACGTTGAGTCCCCGCCCCCTGAAACCGCAGCAATGACTATTTTACAGTTTTCGAAATCTGAAGGCTCAAAGAGTTTTTTGAAATCTATTATTGACACTTGTTGCGACTTTGCTCGTCCTTGACACGTTTCAAAACTGCCGGATCTACAGTTTTGTAACGTTTTGTCACTTCGGCAAAGGTTGCGCAAGCCACTTTCTGTTCATCAAGATGAGCCATGCTCATACCAAGTTTCAACAGATTTTCCGGTCCACGCGGTGAATCTTTGTAATTACGCTGCACATCAATATAGGCTTGTGCCGCTTCACGATAGCGCTTCTGGCCGAAAAGAGATTCGCCAAGCCAGAAACTTGCGTCCGCAATTTGCGGATCGGTGGAATAGCGCTCCTGAAAAGCACGAAAATCGGCTTCGGCTGAACGGTAATCACCGGCAAGGATATTTTTATAACCGATATCATAAAGCTCTTTTGCACTGGTTGTTTGTGGAACCGTGGGCAATGCTGTTGCGGTTTGTGTGCCCGACTGACCTTGAGCACCGGTGTCTATTGCATCCTTATTGACACTTCCATTAAGAACATTGCCATTCTTGTCAAATTCAATCGAGCCGAGATCTTTAGGCGCTTCTTGCGGATTTATTTTTTGTCCATTTTCGCTGTTTTGAGGGACACTGTTTCCCGTAGACCCTTCAACTGCGTTCCCGGTAACAGACTTGCCAGTAGTTTCTTTTGCTGCAGATGACTGGGATGACGATGGCAGTGACTGGGCTTGTTGCGGCGATGACGGTTGTTGGGTCGAACCAGAAGAGCTCGCCGAGCCTCCCTGCAATTGCCGCAATTGTTCCTGCATTTGCAGAACCATAAAGTTGAGCTCTTCTACTTTTCCTGTAAGTTCACGCACCTGTTGTTGAAGATCGGTAACGCGGCTATCGGGTTGCGGAGACATTTGTACGGTTTGGCTTTCAACTGTTTTTTTCTTGCCAAAAGGAAAAAGCCCGTTTGCAAATGACGATCCGCCTTGCTCTGACGACGCGCTATAACAAGGCACCAGCACCGACCACGATAAAGCCTGAGCGAGTATAACCGTTGTAGCCAAACGTTTTACCGAACATGCCAATAAATGCGGGGAAGAAAGAAAACCCATAGCTTTGTCCTTTTATGTTCGTATCAATTTTGGTTATCAACCAACTTCGGCGGAAGTTTGACAAAAAAAACGGCCCTTGACAGGGCCGTTTTTGACATTGGAATAAAAATGTAAATTAGCGTGCGTTGTTCAAGACTGTAACAGCGCGACGGTTCTGGTTCCAGCACTGCGGAGCATCACAAACAGCAACCGGACGTTCCTTACCATAGGAAATGGTCCGCATGCGGTTGGCGGCAACACCTTGTGAAATCAAATAATCGCGGGCGGCAACAGCACGACGCTGACCAAGAGCGATATTGTATTCGCGTGTACCACGTTCATCGGCATGACCTTCAACAGTGATGGTGTATTGCGGATAACGCTGCAACCATTGTGCCTGACGTGTCAATGTCTGCTGGGCATCGGCACGAATACTGGATGAATCAAGATCAAAGAATACGCGGTCACCAACGTTGACTGTAAAGTCCTGCGCTGATCCCGGTTTTGCGTTGTTCAGTCCCAGCGCATTCGGGTCATTCAGGCCGTGTTTGGCGCAGCCAGCGAGAGTTAGCGATAGGACAAATGCTATAGCAAGCGGATTGCGAGCAAGTTTTTGGAAACGGCCCATGTGCCGAGACTCCTTAAAAGTTAGCGGTTGATTTTCAAGGCTTTTAGCTTGATTTGCTTAAAAAGCTCTCAACACGCATGGTTAATGAATACTTACGCATCACTTTTTTATAAAAAATACAAATCCACCGGTTGCTCGCTGATTGAGGCGGAAAGACGGCAGATGTGATTTTCCTTAGCGCGAAATGAGTAAAAAGTCCAATAGCAAGTTGTTCAAGAAAGCCGGTAAATAAAAACACCGTTTCAATTCTTTGAAACGGTGTTCGGTATTTTGAAAAAACCTTCTTGTAGCAAGCCGGAAAAGTCAATTGATGCCATCAAGAAATTGAAAGCTTATGGCCTTTCAGCTTGATAAGGTTGATATAAAATTCCTAATCGAGCAATGGCGACCATGCCGGATCGGACGCACCATTCGGGGTTGGCAACACACGTTCATTGCGTCCGGTAATATCAATCGTATAGAGCTTTGGCTGCTGCCCCTGATTTTGCCGGAAGAACATGATAACGCGACCGTTCGGTGCCCATGTCGGACCTTCATTATGGAAACCGGAAGTCAACAAACGTTCACCCTGCCCGTCGGGCTTCATGACACCGATTGAAAATTGCCCCTGCGACTGCTTGGTGAAGGCAATGTAATCACCGCGAGGCGACCAGACCGGCGTTGAATAGCTGCCATCGCCGAACGAGATGCGGTGCTGGTTGCTGCCATCGGTATTCATGACATAGATTTGCGGTTTTCCTCCACGGTCGGACTCAAAAACGATCTGGGTTCCATCGGGTGAATAGGAAGCCGATGTATCGATCGCCGGCGTTGTCGTAAGCCGTGTTGTCGAACGCGAACGCAAATCCATTGTGTAAAGATTGGCACTGCCATTATCCTGCAACAGACTCATAATCACCTTTTGACCATCCGGTGAAAAACGCGGTGCAATGGTCATGTTCGGAAAAGTACCGACAAGTTCACGCTGACCGGTTTCGATTTGTTGCAAATAAACCTTCGGGACATTGTTACCGGCATAAGCCATATAGGTAATTTCCTGACGGCTTGGTGAAAAACGTGGCGTTAGAACGAGCTCGCGACCGTTCGAGATATAGGTAAGATTTGCCCCGTCCTGATCCATAATAGCAAGACGTTTGACACGTGCATTTGCTGCACCTGTTTCATCAACGAATACAATGCGCGTATCAAAATAACCTTTTTCACCGGTCATTTTCGTGTAAATGGCATCGGCTATAATATGGGCAACGCGACGCCAGGTTTGCGGTGTTGCATAGAACTGGCGGCCTTCAAGCTGTTTGCCACCATAAACATCCCAGAGACGGAATTCGACCCGTAAACGCCCGTCTGCTTCTTTTGTAACACGGCCGGTTACCAAACCTTGTGCGTTGATTTGTTGCCAATCGGGGAACCGCGGTTGTACATCCGGATTGGAAATACGTTCCAGAAATGACGATTTGTCAATCGGCTTGAAAAGCCCCGAGCGTTCAAGATCGGCGGTCACCACCGAAGAAATCTGTACACCCATCTGGTCACCGGCAATAAAATCGGTCACTGCGATGGGAATCGGGTTAAAATCGGCCGACGAGACAGTTCCTTTCAATTGCGCAAAAGAGGCTTGCCACCCTAGAAATGGCAAAACCATTGACAAAAAAACAAAAATATAAAGGCGCTTATTTTTCTTAATCATCGAAGAAACCATTTTCTTTCCGTTGCCTTAAAGCATTCCACTTTACGTCTTTTTTGTATCGGAATCGTAAAAATTCCGGATGTTTATTCCAATTGCATGAACAGCTTTTCAATCATGACTAAACTGTTTTGAAAAACCGTTTCCAAGCCCTTTCACATCAGATCCTTGCCGACCTATCCAATACCTTCTAACTATTTTCGAGCAACGTCTTGTTTTCTGCCGCTATCATCATTGCGATGAGATAATTTTGCCAAGCCGGAAACCGGATATGCAATCGAAAACAAGATGAACATCGAAAACTGTTTTCCGCCATTATGAAAAAATTATCTCATCAACACCATTGGCGAATAGCAAAGTCGGTTATCTCTCCTATAGTTGTTTACTTTGTTTAATCCCGTCACAAAAATACGTCGCCACAATCAGAACGAATTGAACGGGTCGATTTTCAAATCAAATCCCTGACCCCATTTGTCATATTGGTCACGTGGCAAATCCTCGAACGGCTGACAGGCAAATATGGCCGCGCGTGTCTGGTTAATCAGCAAGTCCACTTTATTGGGGTTGCCACTCATTCCGGTAATGATCGGTTCACCGACAACTTTACCCTCTATGCTCAAATTGAACTTGGCTTCGGCAACCGGATTTTCTCCCGCGACCCCGCCACCGAGGGCGGCCAATTTCAAGTTTTTGGTGATACAGCTTGTTGCCGCATTAACGAGTGTCTGACCAACATCCTGACCATTGCCGATATTTTTCTTGGCACCAAAACCCGCAGGCCCTTGCGAACGGGCAGCACCACCGCCGGATGTGCGCGTTTTATCAATCAAGGCCTTTTCATTCATTGCCAGAATATCATCGACACTTTCACCTTTGGCTTTTACAGCAGGCTTAGGCTCCGCCGGTTTCGGTTTTGCTGTCGGCAAAGGTGCTTTTTCCGGTAAATTCGGGAAAGGATCCTTCTTCGGCTCGCTAGCTGGTTCGGTCGCATCGGCCGATTCTTCCGGCTTCGGCTCTGCCTTATCCGGCTTGGAACTTTCTTCCGGCTTTTGTTCTTCTACCTTCGGTTTTTCTTCAGGTTTCGGAGTATTGTCCGGCTTTGTTTCGGGCGTTTTTGTAGGTGGAACGGGATTCGGATCCGCGTCGGGTGTGCCCGAAGGCGGCGGTGTTGCATCGACATCGCGATCTTTTTCCTTGGGCTTTAATGGCGCTTCATTATCAACCTTGCCATCACCGACATGCTCGGCATCAGGCTTTTCAACCGGTTTTGTGGTCGGTTTCGGTGCGGCTTTATTCTCTTTGGATGCTGTCAACTCGCCCTTTTGTATCGAAGTCGTTTCGGCAATCGGCACCAGAGAAACCGGCAAAGCTTCGGTTACCTCCGCATTAAAATCGGCCGGCGAGGAAAGGCTGATAAGCCCCCAGGTAAGAATCAGGGCATGTGCCGCTACCGATGTTGCCAGACCTGCTTTCATAATATCAGTTTATCGCCAATTTTACTGTTGTGGCAGACTTGCCAATGCAACATTGGTAAAGCCCGCTTTCTGAATGATTGCGAGAAGGTCAAGAACCTTCTGGTATTCTACTGTTTTTGCTCCGCGAACAAAAATACGTTGCTTGGAAGCATCACCGCCTGATGATTCTGTAACAGCATTCAATTTTGCAACAACTTCATCCGGCGTATCATAATATTCCTCATTGACGGCAAGGCGCCCCTGATCGTTAATGGAAACCGTCAAAGGTTTTGTTTCGGTGTTGACGGGGCCGGCTTGCGTTTTCGGTAAATCAAGCGGCACACCATTAACAAGCAATGGTGCCGAAACCATAAAAATAATTAACAGAACCAGCATCACATCAACGAATGGTGTCACGTTGATTTCACTCATCAAGCCACGACGCGGCGCACCGCCACGGCGACCACGCCGTTTTGAACCACCGGAACTTCCTACAGCCATACCCATCTCAGAATTCCTTTTAGTAAGACTGGCGAGAAGTCAATTTCTCATCGATTTGGCGGGAAAGAATGGCTGAAAATTCGTCGGCAAAGCCTTCAAGACGACCGGTGATTTTTCCCGCATCTCCCGACAATTTATTGAAAGCAATAACCGCCGGAATAGCAGCAAGAAGACCGATAGCCGTTGCCAACAAGGCTTCCGCAATACCGGGTGCGACGACAGCAAGAGATGTATTCTTCGAGGCTGCAATGGACTGGAAAGAACTCATAATACCAACAACCGTTCCGAAGAGGCCAATGAACGGACCTGCCGAGCCGACTGTTGCCAGAAACCCTAAACGCGATTCCATGCGGTCGCTTTCGCGGGCAAGTGCAACATCCATAGCTTTATCAATACGGCTTTGCAAACCCATCGGCGAGCGCGCACCCTTTTCAAGTGACTTTTTCCACTCGCGCATAGCCGCCATAAAAATGGCTCCCATGCCAAAGACCCGCCTTTCGCTCAAATTTCTATACAAGTCCTCAAGCGATTGGCCGGACCAGAAAATCTGCTCGAAACGGTTCATCGCATGACGAATGCGACTATAAGCAATCAATTTATCAATAATAATTGCCCAGCTCCAGATAGATGCCAATAGCAAGCCGATCATGACAGCTTTTACAACCCAATTGGCCTGCATGAACAGGCTCCAGATTCCTACCGACGCTGGACTCGCTAATTCTATTCCCGGCATAATGTGTTAATCCCTGAATCCAAACGCCCGGCATCTTTTCACCGGGCGGTCTTAAGCAAAATTCTTTACTTCCCGTCAAAATAACTGAAGCATCAGATTTACCGATAGACCTGCTTCACGATATTTCCCTGCTTCACGTTATTTCTATGACGTTTAAATTTGTTGAAACAAAGGCCAAAACTTGAATATTCCGGCGCGTTTGCTTCGACGATATCAATAGATAAGGATGGTTAATTTTTAGTAATGATAAGTCGGCTAATTAAAAACAAACCTGAACGGGGCAACTTTTAATGGTCTAGGAGTTCAACTTTGGAGGCTTAAAAAATCTGCCTTTGCGGGCACAATGATGACAAAGAAACAATATTTCATATGTTAAAAAGCAATTTAATGAATTTATCATTTTAAAATTTAACTTATAACTTCTTATAATTAGTTATAGATAATAAAAATATTATAACAAAAACGTAAAAAATTGTCGTTATTTGACCGACAGAGCTAAGTTTTCGATAAACAAAACCCGCAATTTTTTCAAATTGCGGGATAAAACGAATAGTTTATTTGCCAAACCAATCAAGTCTGACAGCTTGACTGGTAAAAAACTCAGTTATCGTCGTGATTATCACTTTTAAGAGATGAAAGCTTGGCAAAAACCTTATCGGCATCAAGCTCTTCATCCTTGTTATCATTGATTTCAAGATTCTCGGTAGCTGATGCCGGCAATAATGTGCCGTCTTCCGGTGTCACTGCAGGACGGTTCTTGGCGGCTTTTTCAACTTCTATATCAAGTTCGATTTGCGAGCAGAGCCCGAGTGTTACCGGATCCATCGGTGTCAAATTTGCCGAATTCCAGTGCGTACGATTGCGGATTTGCTCGATTGTCGATTTGGTCGTGCCGATCAAACGGGCAATCTGCGCGTCTTTCAATTCGGAATGATTGCGCACCAGCCACAAAATAGCATTCGGACGGTCCTGACGCTTTGAAAGCGGTGTATAGCGCGGTCCTTTACGTTTGTTTTCCGGAAGGCGAACTTTTGGTTCGGAAATTTTCAGGCGGTAATCATTATTCTTTTCGCCGCGTTCAATTTCATCACGCGTCAATTGACCGGTAATAATCGGATCAAGCCCTTTGATGCCTTGTGCTGATTCTCCATCGGCAATCGCTTTGACTTCCAATGGATGCAACTTGCAAAAAGCGGCGATCTGGTCAAAAGAAAGCGCCGTATTATCAACCAGCCAAACGGCTGTAGCTTTGGGCATCAATAGTTGTGTTGCCATAACATTATCCTCTCGTTCGCCCGCTCCGGTGAGGCGGGACGTGGAATAGACCACATTTTCCGGGAATTCGCCAAGCCTTATAAACCGAATTTTATAAAACGACAAGACATGAGGTGAAACTCGCAAGTCCCCTCAATCGATTTGGAGAATAATTTTGCCAATATGGGCGCTTGATTCCATGCGTTCATGGGCTTTGGCGGCTTCTGCAAGCGGAAAAACCTTATCAATAACCGGATGAACTT
Organism: Bartonella sp. M0192; assembly: GCF_016102305.1. NCBI lineage: Bacteria > Pseudomonadati > Pseudomonadota > Alphaproteobacteria > Hyphomicrobiales > Bartonellaceae > Bartonella > Bartonella sp. M0192. The sequence goes on from NZ_JACFOU010000001.1 coordinate 64,058, forward strand.
TTTGCGTTTCGAGGAGCGGCCAGACTTTTTCCTTTAATTGCGCGGCAATGGCAGCTTTAAACGCTGTGTCACGTGCCCTCAACGTCGAGCCGGTATGAATAAGCCGCTTTACATAAATGTAGTTGAGATTAACGGTTGCCATAGAGCCGGAAAGATTGGCAATCTGGACAATGCGTCCCTCAGGGGCAGCGATTTTGTAATTCTTGTTGACATAGTCGCCCCCGACCATATCAAGAATGACGTTGACACCTCTTTTATGGGTAAATTCCTGAGCCTTGCTGACAAAGTCCTCTGTCCGGTAATTGATTGCAAGATCGGCCCCGAGTTTCAAACAGGCTTCGCATTTTTCTTTTGTTCCTGCTGTGGCAAGCACCTTGGCACCGAAAGCTTTTGCCAATTGGATAGCTGTCGTGCCAATGCCCGAAGTGCCACCGTGAACAAGAAAAACTTCACCCGATTTCAAATGTGCGCGATCAAACACATTGCTCCAGACGGTAAAGAAAGTTTCAGGCAGCGCCGCCGCTTTTATAAAATCATAGCCATGTGGAACAGGCAAAACATTATCGGCAGCAACAGCCGCATATTCGGCATAACCTCCACCGGCAATCAGCGCCGTGACTTTGTCGCCAACTTTCCATTGTTTGACTGCAACACCAAGTTTGACAATTTCACCTGCAATTTCCAACCCCGGTAGTGGCGAAGCTCCTTCCGGCGGCGGATAACTACCCATCCGCTGGAAAACATCCGGACGGTTCACACCGGCTGCACGAACACGCACAAGAACTTCATTGTTCTTTATGTCCGGAATGTTGACATCAACGAGTTTGAGCACTTCGGGCCCGCCTTTACCGGCAATTTCAATAGCCTTCATTGTCTTTTTCGAGACAGTCATTGTAAACCCTTTCTTCAAACTTCCGACATTCGTGCCAATCTTGCCCTGACATAACAGTCTTGCTCTGGCATTTTATGTGTAAATGTCTTTCATGACATATGGTCTTCTCCCCCGCAAAGTCTATTTCCGTGCAATTTCCTTTTATCCAGAACCATTTTTGCGTAACAAAAACTTTATGCCCCCCTATGATACGGGAAATTCATGTTCAATGAAGTAATAGCAAGAAATAAGGCTTAAGCCAAAAGAGTGATTGTCAAAAAAACTTGTACATTATTTTTAACGGCACATTGTACAAGTAGCCAGCGACACTTTTGTAAACAATTTACAAAACCGTGTTATAAAAAAACGCCTCGTTTGGTGTGAAAATACACCTTGGCCGGAAAGGGAAAATCTCCCCCTTTCCTTCATGCAAGCTTCACTCAGGACAAAATAATTTTGTAACCTGTTTCAAAAAATCGATAAAACTTTAAACAATCAATTAAAACTAAAGCGTTTTGAGTTTTTCGATCTCGTCCTTGAGAGCAAGCTTCTTCCGTTTGAGTTCATTAATGGCAAGATCATCGGCCGAAGGCGAAGCCATGGCTTTGTCGATTTTTGTTTCAAGCTCCTGGTGCTTACGTTCCAAAGATGCCAGATGTGCTTCAGTCGCCATAACTATGCTCCTTATTTCTTTGATATTAACTTCATAATTCTTGCGAAGCCTTTTCTAATCGGCAAAGAATAGCTTGGCATCTTTAACATTAATTGTCGACTTTAAAATGAATTACCACAGATTTTGGCAATTAAACATTTTCGCAATTTTTCTTTCGTGGTATAGGCGAAAAAATGACGATGGGCGACAACAATGCCCGATGAACAAGCCCCATGCAAAATAGGACGGCCGCTAAATGTCTGAACAGGAACAGGTTGATGTCAAATTGGCTGTTGCAAAATTGAAGCAAGAACATGCAGATTATGATGCAGCAATTGACGCAATGATAAAAACAGGCTGTGACCAGTTACAAATCCAGCGGATGAAAAAAAAGAAATTGGCGATTAAAGATCAACTGCAAAAACTCGAAGATCGTATTATTCCCGACATTATTGCATAAAAACTATGACAGGAAAAAACATGGGCACGAAAACACATGATGTTGCCATTATTATGGGCAGCCAATCCGATTGGGAAACAATGCGCCATGCTGCTGAAACGCTAAAAAGTCTCGGCATCAGTTATGAAGCAAGAATCGTTTCGGCTCATCGCACTCCTGATCGTTTGTATAATTTTGCCAAAGGCGCCAAAAAGGCCGGTTTCAAGATTATTATTGCCGGCGCCGGAGGCGCTGCCCATTTGCCGGGAATGACTGCCGCAATGACCAGTCTTCCGGTATTTGGTGTTCCGGTACAGTCGCGCGCATTATCGGGGCAGGATTCGCTTCTTTCCATTGTGCAAATGCCGGCGGGTGTGCCGGTCGGAACACTTGCCATTGGAAAATCGGGTGCCATCAATGCCGCACTCCTTGCCGCTTCTGTTCTTGCCCTTTCTGACAAAGCCCTTGCCGGTCGGCTTGATGAATGGCGAGCCAATCAAACGGCCAGTGTTTCGGAATTTCCCGTCGATGAGGTGAAAAAATGAAAAATCTTGAACCAGGAGATACAATCGGCATTATCGGTGGTGGGCAGCTTGCCCGTATGATGGCAAGTGCCGCTGCGCGGCTTGGATTTCATACAATTATTCTTGAGCCGACGCCGGGTTGCCCCGCCGCACAAACAGCTAATCGTCAAATTGTTGCAGATTATGATGATGAAAAAGCATTGGATGAACTCGCCAATTTATCCGATGTGATCACTTACGAATTCGAGAATGTTCCTGCTCGCGCCGTTGACCGGCTTGCTAAAAAAGCCACTGTTTTGCCAAAACCGGCAGCACTAGAAGTTTCTCAGGATCGCTTTACCGAAAAGAAATTTCTGAACGACAGCGGTATCAAAACGGCTCCGTGGTTTCTTGTCGACAATCGTCAAATGCTGATTGCCGGTCTCGGCAATGTTGGCGGCAAAGGCATTCTGAAATCACGCCGATTCGGTTATGATGGCAAAGGACAAGTGCGGCTTGATAATCCGACCGAAGAAGAAATTGATCAAGCGCTTGCCGATATCGGGAATGCGCCTGCCATTCTTGAAGGATTTGTTCCATTTAAAAAAGAAATATCGGTGATTGCCGCCCGTGATTTTGATGGCAATATTGCCTTTTATGATTGCCCTGAAAATGTTCACCGTGACGGCATTTTAAGAACATCGACCGTTCCGGCTTCTATTGACGAAAAGACCGTCGAGGCAGCGCAAAAGGCAGCAAAAACGGTCCTTCACGAACTCGATTATATCGGTGTGATCGGAGTGGAATTTTTTGTTCTCAAAGATGGCTCGGTCTTGGCCAATGAATTGGCACCGCGCGTTCATAATTCCGGCCACTGGACAGAAGCAGCCTGCCTTATCTCGCAATTCGAACAGCATATACGTGCAGTCGCCGGTCTTCCCTTGGGGAAAACAACGCGGCATAGCAATTGTGTAATGGAAAATTTGATTGGCGAAGATGTGAAACGCTTGCCCGATCTATTGGCGGAACCGCAAACTTTCATCGACCTTTACGGGAAAGCGGACATAAGAGCGGGAAGAAAAATGGGGCACATTATAAGACTGACCGGTCGTGCCGAATAACAGCAAAACGACAGGCTTGAACGTCTCCAAAGTTTGATTCTTGATAGAGTTTGACAATGGAAACACTATTTTTGCGTGATTTAGAGTTGACAAACCCTCTATCGTCAGGCTATTTGACCGACGAAATTCAAGCCCGATTATGGGTCCAATCCTTTTACCCGGCGACGGGTTATACAAACGGTGATTGAAATGAAAATTAAAAATTCGCTCAGAGCGCTCAAGGGTCGTCACCGCGACAACCGCATGGTTCGCCGCAAAGGTCGTATTTATATTATCAATAAGACCAACCCGCGCTTTAAAGCCCGTCAGGGTTGATTATTCGATATATGAGTTAAAAAGGCTCCATTATGGGGCCTTTTTTATTTTGCACTATATTCCACCATTGCTTCAATTCCCTCATCATTATAATATCGCCGCCATAATATGCGGCGGGCGTTGAAAAACAAAATCATCTGTCGCGGACTTCATGTGACAAAGAAAAACGGCCCTGACAGAGGAAATCATGATGAATAAATGGAAAATTCGTTTTTTCATAATTTCTCTGTCTATTATAACGGCTATGTCGCCTTCTTTAGTGTTTTCTCAAGGCTTGCCGGAACTTCCACCACAAGAAGACCCTGATTCTCCGCCATTATCACCGGAAGATATGATTCCCGATAAGCCATCTCGGGAAGAAGCATTGCCCGATCTTGGAAAAGATCAGAATGCAGCACAAAAAAAGCAGGCTGAACTTGACCACTTGCTTGCTGTTTTGAAAAGAACCGCCAATCAAAAGGAAGCGGCAAAAATCAGTCGCCAGATTCAAGGCCTATGGTCGCAATCGGGAAGTGATACGATTGATCTTCTTATGCAATGGGCTGAAGATGGTATTAACCAGCAAGACTATGCCAGGGCGCTTGATTTTCTTGATAATGTGGTGGCCTTGCAGCCCGATTATGCTGAAGGATGGGCGCGTCGTGCAGCAGTTCATGTGCAATTGAATGACCTGAAACTTGCAATGAGTGATCTTCACCGCTCGCTTTCATTGGAACCCAGAAATTACAATGCCCTGTTTCTCGTCGGGTCGATTCTTGAAATGACAGGGCGCAATAAGCTTGCGCTACACGCCTATGAAGATGCATTGCAAATTTATCCGCAAATGCAACGCGCGCAAAAACGTGTTGGCGACATTCTTGAAGAACAAATCGGACGGGCTATCTGATTTCTTCAAAGATTTCGGGATTTAAATAAAACTTGCAAATTAAGTTTCAAAAACCTGATTGTGGACTGGTAACAAGTCGGGACTTCACCTATATTGGCCGAGGCGTTCTGCTCTTCTCGACAGGAATAACTGCATCCCCGGGGCCTTATTGATCTCTAAGGGAGCTGTCCCTGATTAGGCTCGTGGGCCTTTTCATATGGCGCCCACCTACGTTGTAGGTTTCCCGGGATCAAATACATTCCACCGGTTGCTGCGGATCGCCACTTTCTTCTCTCAAATTGTTTAGGGCATAAACGACAATCTATTTGTCCTTATAATCTATGGCTCATTTCATTTTAGCCGGACAAATGTTTTCTTCCAGCTTCAAACTTGTCTCTTCAGATCGACCTTTGCATCACCTTCAAATTGTTTCGATCAATGATTGCGAGTTCGACCTTTCCTTTACCACCTTGCCGATCTTTGTGAGGATTTGTGATGATTAAAGAAGCCATGGCGGTTATCGTCACGATTTAAAGGTTTCCACTGTTCTCTTGATAAGATTTTTCAAAACAGCTTTGACAAAACCGGATGATCGTCCATTATCGTTAAAGTTAAACCGGATTTTAACAATAAATCGCAGAGCAGCTTTGAAGAAATAAACGGAAGTGGAAGACGTTTCTCGCAAGATGACCAACAACAAAAAAACGCTTCGACAGGAAGCACTGGCTAGACGCGACCGGATACCGGAGAAACAGCGCGTTATCATTTCGCAAAAACTCGTCGATGAGCTTCAAAAGCTGCTTGCCATTTTAAAAGGCAAAACTGTTGCAGGTTTCTGGCCGATCAAAAGCGAAATTGACCCGCGCCCGATTATGTTGGCACTGAAAGAACATGGATTTAAACTGGCTTTACCGGCCATTATCGATAAAACAAAAATGGTTTTCAGAATTTTTGAAGATGAGGGAAAACTCGTTGATATGGGCTTTGGTACCGTAGGGCCATCCGAAGAAGCGAAAATCGTCGAGCCGGAAACACTCCTCGTTCCGCTTTCGGCTTTTGACAACAAAGGAAACAGAATTGGTTATGGTGCCGGTTACTATGATCGGGCAATTGCAAGCTTGAGAGAAAACGGGCATAACCCTTTATTGATAGGACTTGCTTTTGATTGTCAGGAAGTTCCATCAATACCGGCCGAACCTCACGATCAAAAATTGGCAATGATACTCACCGAAAGTGGTTTAAGATCGTTTTGAAGAGATGTTTAGAGTAGAATTATGAGATTTTTATTTTTAGGTGACATGGTTGGCAAATCCGGCCGCACAGCAGTGTTCCAGAAGCTTCCGGGCTTGATATCAAGTCTTAAACTCGACTTTGTTGTCGTTAACGGAGAAAATGCAGCTTCGGGCTTCGGCATTACCGAAAAAATCTATAATGAAACACTGGAAGCTGGTGCAAATGTTGTAACCACCGGTAACCATGCGTTTGACCAGAAAGAAACTTTAAATTATGCCGATCATGCCGACCGGTTTTTAAGACCTGCAAATTTCCCGAAAGGAACGGCAGGCAAAGGTTCGGGTGTCTATATAGCAAAAAACGGTGCGCGTGTGCTTGTTGCCAATGTTATGGGACGGGTATTCATGCATCCCGATCTTGACGATCCGTTCGAGGCAGCCGAACGCATTGTGGGAGAATGTCCGCTCGGCGAGCAGGCCGATGCCGTGATTTTTGATTTCCATGCCGAAGCCACAAGCGAAAAACAATGTTTTGGCCATTTTCTTGATGGTCGCGCCAGTGTGGTGGTGGGCACCCATACCCATGTTCCGACAGCCGATTATCAGATTTTTAACGGCGGCACAGCCTTCATGTCGGATGCCGGTATGTGTGGTGATTATGATTCGTCACTTGGCATGGATAAAGAAGAGCCGCTCAACCGTTTTGTTACCAAAATATCGCGTGGCCGCTATGAACCGGCAAGCGGGCCTGCAACCATTTGTGGGCTTGCGGTTGAAATTTCCGACCGTACAGGGCTTGCAGAAAAAGTATCCGCCTTGCGACTTGGACCGCGATTGGAAGAATGCTTGCCGGATTTTTGGTGAAAGACGCGCAACTCTTTACCTTTTCACTCGTTTTCCGTATAAGGCGCTCATTCAGATTTTTATTAGAACATTGTCCGACAGGATACTTCGATCATTCCAAGGCTCGCTGTCGGTGAAAACCGAAAGGTGATCTATGTCAGGCCATTCACAGTTTAAGAATATTATGCATCGCAAAGGTCGTCAGGATGCGATGCGCTCGAAGATGTTTTCCAAACTCGCCCGCGAAATTACAGTTGCGGCCAAGCTTGGTGTGCCGGATCCTGCGATGAATGCCCGTTTACGCTTGGCTGTGCAAAATGCGAGAGCCCAGTCCATGCCGAAAGACAATATCGAACGGGCGATTAAAAAGGCTGCCGGTAACGATAGCGAAAATTATGAAGAAGTCCGCTACGAGGGTTACGGCCCGGCCGGCGTTGCTGTTATTGTCGAAGCTTTGACAGATAATCGCAACCGTACAGCCTCCAATGTTCGTGCCGCTTTCACCAAAGCGGGTGGCGCATTGGGTGAAACAGGTTCGGTCGGCTTCATGTTCAATCGCGTTGGTGAAATTGTTTATAAACCGGAAGCCGGTGACGCAGACAAAGTTATGGAAGCAGCTATTGAAGCAGGTGCCGATGATGTCCAGTCTGATGAAGATGGCCACGTCATTACCTGCGCTTTTGAAAATGTTGGCGAAGTTTCCAAAGCACTGGAAGCCGCACTTGGCGAAGCCGAATCGGTCAAAGTCGTCTGGAAGCCGACAACAACAACACCGATTGATGAAGAAAAAGCCGAATCGGTTCTTCGTCTGATTTCTACCTTGGAAGAAGATGATGACGTTCAAAACGTCTATGCCAATTTTGAGGTGAGTGACGAAGTCATGGCAAAGCTTGCCGCCGAATAATTTTATTCTTGAAGTTTCCAACTGAATTGTTCCGGCTTTCGGGTGTTTTTTAAACCTCCCGAAGGCCGGTTTTTTTTGAGGCGGCGAATTTATTTTCCGTTCGCCGGATTTATCCCCTGTTCAAAAACCATTTGTTTGTTGAAAAGTAGGTTTTTCGGGAACGGGCTTTTTATCGGGCTGTCTGTTATTTTTTCGTGCTTTTATCTTCTTCTCTACCATTTGAACAAAAGCTTTCGGCTAAGGTTCGAGACGGGCAGTTGGAAAATTGTCACTATGCCGATAACTGCAATGTTTTAAAAAATAAAAAACCCGCCGGATTGGCGGGTTTTAAAGGGAAATAGAAACTTATTAAAGGCCGAGATTGCCAAAACGGTTTTTGAACTTGGAAACACGACCACCGCGATCAACGAGAGTCTGTGAACCACCAGTCCATGCCGGATGTGTTCTCGGATCAATATCAAGATTCATAGTATCACCCTCTTTGCCCCATGTGGAGCGGGTGAAATACTCGGTGCCATCTGTCATCACAACCTTGATGGTGTGGTAATCGGGATGAATATCAGCTTTCATGACGCAAACTTCCTGCTTCTAACGGTAACGAACGGTTACATGGTGTATTTTCATGATGCCATCCGTTCATCAATTTGATAAACAAAGCCCGGGCGTGGCCGGACTTTGATAAAAATCTGGTGTTGCCTATACAACAGCACGAACGATAGCACAAGGGCACAATAGAATATGGATAAGAAGAACAGCATGGAAAATGGCGAAAAAAGACTATCTGCCCCGAAAAAACATAGCTTGCGTCCATTATCAGCACTGCAACCTTATGTATTCCGTTATAAAAAACTTGCCTTTTCGGCTGCTGTTTCTTTGATTGTTGCAGCCCTTGTTATGTTGGCTCTTCCCATCGCTATCCGCCGTATGCTCGATCATGGCTTTAGTTTAAGCAACGGCACCATGATCAATTCCTATTTTGCGGTGCTGTTTCTGCTTGCTGCAATTCTGGCTCTTGCTTCAGCCGGGCGTTATTATTCAGTGATTACTTTGGGAGAACATGTGGTGGCCGATCTCCGGCGTGATGTTTTTTCCCATATTATCAGTCTGTCACCGGAATTTTTCGATAAATCCCGTTCCGGTGAAATTATCTCGCGCTTATCTGCTGATACAACGCAAGTAAAATCGGCAGTCGGTGCTACAGCTTCGGTTTTCTTACGCAATATTATCATGGCTGTTGGCGCCATTATTATGATGATTGTAACCAGTCCGAAACTGTCGGCAATGGTGCTTGTGGCAATTCCCATTGTTGTTATTCCGCTCATTGTTTTCGGTCGCAAAGTGCGCAAAAGAACCCGCCTCGCACAAGACCGTCTTGCCGATGCGACAGCACTTGCTTCCGAACAGGTAAGCGCTATCCGAACCATTCAGGCTTTTACAGCTGAACAAAATGTCAATAAACGTTTTTCCCAATTGATCGAACGAGCTTTCCAATCGGCACGTGGGTCGATTTTATCGCGTGCGTTTTTAACCGCTTTTGCTATTTTTCTTGTCTTTGGTAGTGTTGTAGCCGTGTTGTGGATTGGCTCGAACGATGTCTTGAATAAAACCATGACAGCCGGAACATTGGGGCAATTCGTTCTTTATGCGGTTTTCGGTGCAAGTGCATTCGGCCAATTATCGGAAGTTGGCGCCGAGCTTGCACAGGCAACAGGCGCGGCCGAAAGACTTGCCGAACTGCTTGTTGAAAAAACGACCATTACTGTTCCCGCCACTCCGTTGAAACTGCCTGAACCGGCACGGGGTGCAATCAACTTCAATCATGTCGATTTTGCCTATCCGACCAGAAAATCACAACCTGTCTTGCACAATTTGACCTTTTCGATCAAAGCCGGAGAGACGGTTGCCTTTGTCGGCCCCTCCGGCGGTGGCAAAAGTACAATTTTTTCATTGATTTTGCGCTTTTATGATCCCGATAGCGGCAATCTTACTTTCGACGGGACGGAAATTTCCAAAGTCAAGCTTGAGGATTTACGTTCGCGTATTGCCTATGTACCGCAAGATGTCGCCATTTTTGATGGAACTTTGCGGGAAAATATCGCCTTTGGTAATCCTTTGGCCGACAATAAAGCTATTGAAGAAGCGGCCGAGGCTGCCCATGCACTCGACTTCATTCATAATTTGAAAGACGGTTTTGAAACTGAAGTCGGCGAGCGCGGCATTACCCTTTCAGGCGGACAGAAGCAACGTATAGCCATTGCACGTGCAATTTTGCGCAATGCGCCGCTTCTTTTGCTTGACGAAGCGACATCTGCACTCGACGCAGAAAACGAGATGCTTGTACAAAGAGCGCTTGAAGGATTAATGAAAAATCGCACAACACTGGTTATCGCCCACCGTTTGGCAACAGTTTTGAAAGCCGACAGAATTGTTGTTCTTGATAAAGGTGCTATTGTCGAAGAAGGTACACATGACGAACTGGTTGCTCAAAACGGCCTTTATGCGCGTTTGGCAAAACTACAATTCTCGCATTGACGACAATACGGCAAAAGAAAATACAGGGATTAGAAAACAGGCCATATTATGGTTCAAATTCGCGTGGAGCCGAAAATTGATGGCGTTTCGGGTTGGTTTGCCACATCGCCCGATCATGGAATAACAATTGGCAAAAATTTTGAAGAAGATAAAAACTTTGATTTTGTGATTATCGGAGCAGGCTTTATCGGCCTTTCATTGGCTTATCGGCTGGCCGAACGGCAACCGGATGCCAAGATTGCTGTTATTGACGCACTCAAAGTCGGCGAAGGAACTTCGGGACGGAATGCCGGCTTTATCATTGATGTTCCGCACAATGTGGATGGCGGCAAAACAACTCCCGATCATGACCGGCGGCTTTATGCATTGAATAAATTTGCCATAAGGCGTTTGGGTGATTTTAAAGACCGTTTTGCTATTTCCTGTGATTGGCAGGAGAGCGGTAAATATATGGCCGCCCACGAAACAAGAAACCTCGGCAATCTTGACCATTTTGCCGAACAACTGAAAAATGACGGGTTTGATTATCAGGATATTGCCGGAGACGATTTAGCGAAACGATTGGGATCTGCCTATTATCAACGGGCAATCTATACAAAGGGCAATGTTCTTGTTAATCCTGCCGCACTTATCCGTGGTATTGCCAAAGCCTTGCCACCTTCTGTCAGCCTTTTTGAACAAACACCTGTTACAGAAATCACTTATGGTTCCAAGCATGTGATTAGAACCGTCCGCGGGCTTATTACGGCAAAATTTATCTTCGAGGCAGGTAATATTTTTAACAGTGAATTCGGCTATGACAAGCACCGTCTTGCGCCCGTTTACACTTATGCCAGCCTGACAAAACCGCTTGATGCCAGTGATGTCGAAAAGTATTTTTCCAATGTAAAACCGTGGGGCATTACCTCGGCTCATCCGGCGGGCACAACGGTGCGCTATACTCCCGACCACCGCATCTTTATTCGTAATGTGTTGCGTTTTGCCCCGACATTGACAACTTCCAAAGATGATATCGATTTTGCCTTGATCCACCATAGGCGTTCGTTCGAAAACCGTTTTCCCGAGCTTTCCCATATCCCGTTCGAATTCACCTGGGGCGGAATGATTGCCGTTACGCTTAACCAGAATTATGTTTTCCATAAACCTGCCGAAAACATCATGGTTTTGAATGGCTGTAACGGCGTTGGCGTGGCAAAAGGCACATATCTCGGTGTTTGCGCGGCGGATTTTATTTCTGGCGATGATAATGAAGAAATCCGCTTCATTCGCGAGAACAGTCATCCGAGCTTTATTATTCCCGATCCGATCCGTTCGCTTGTTGCCCGCTACCGGTTGAAAAAGGAACAAGCCGCTGCTGGTGGTGATTTATGAAGTGAGAACATCTCAAGCGAAACAAGTATGTGCAGGATTTAACTCAAAAAAATTCCCGCTTTCAAAAAAGCGGGAATGGAATTTGATAGAAATTTTTGAACAGAGCTTAGCCATCAGATCGGCTTTTTAATCGTCTTCATCAGTGCTTTATGAATAAGCTCGTTTCCGGCAACGATATTCTTTTTCCCGAAGATATTTTGCCCGCCATCCTTGTCACTGACAAAGCCGCCAGCTTCACGAACCATCAAAAGGCCGGCTGCCATATCCCATGGCTGTAGATTATCTTCCCAAAAACCGTCAAGACGACCGGCTGCAACATAAGCAAGATCGACCGCAGCCGCACCCATGCGCCGGATACCGGCCACTTCGGCCATCACATTGCGCAGTTCAACAAGATATTCGCCATGATGCCCACGACCAAGATGGGGAATACCTGTTCCGATAACGCAATCTTCAAGCTTGCGACGATTGGCAACCCGCATGCGCCTGTCATTTAAAAACACGCCACCACCGCGCTCGGCAGTAAAGAGTTCATCCATTGCGGGATTATAAATCACACCGGCAACAATCTGGCCCTGACGCTCCAATGCAATCGAAACGCCGAAAAAAGGTATGCCGTGAAGGAAATTGGTTGTCCCGTCGAGCGGGTCGACAATAAAACGATGTTGGGTGTCGCTACCGTTGATCTCGCCCGATTCTTCCATGAGAAAACAATAATCCGGACGCGCTTTTAAAAGCTCTGTCCGGACAATATCTTCTGCGCGTCGATCGGCCTGGCTGACATAATCGGCCGGACCTTTCAAAGACACCTGAAGATTTTGTACCTCGCCATAGTCACGGGCAAGCGACCGCCCCGCTTTCATTGCCGCTTGTACCATGACATTCATTATCGCTGAACGCGCCATCAAACCAATCCTTAATCTGCACGACGCAGATAAATAAGCTCGTTTGTATCGACAACCACTTTCTCGCCTGAAGAAATAAACGGCGGCACAAGAATGCGGATGCCATTTTCGAGAACCGCCGGCTTATAGGAAGAAGCAGCAGTTTGCCCCTTAACAACCGGATCGGCTTCGGTAATCGTCAATGTGACCTGATCTGGCAAATCGATGCCGATCGGCTTTTCTTCATAAAGTTCAACCGTGACCTTCATGCCATCCTGAAGGAAAGCAGCACGCTCGCCAACAAAATCTTTCTGCAATTCAAGTTGCTCGAAAGTTTCCGAATCCATGAAAACAAGTGCGTCACCCTGCTCGTAAAGGAACGTATAGTCCTTCTGTTCGAGTCTTACTTTTTCAACAGTTTCAGCTGCACGAAAACGTTCATTCAATTTGGTTCCATCAAGCAGGTTCTTCAATTCGACCTGATTGAATGCACCACCTTTTCCCGGTTTGACTGCATTGCATTTGACTGCAACCCAGAGGCTGCCATTATGTTCAATCACATTACCCGGGCGGATTTCATTACCATTGATCTTCATCTTTTTTATCCGACATTAGATTATTGTGGAATAAGGACATTTGAAAATGTTCTTGATTAATCTGTTCAAGACCATAAAAAAAGTCTTTAAGCAAGGGGCGGCTTCAAATTTAAGGACATGCTTGAACTTTAAAGTGTCGGCATAAGCTGTTCTGCTTTTTGGCGGGCTGTTGCCAATTGCTCATCTGACATGCCTTCCAACATATTTTCGAGATCGGGGGCTTCCATTTTAGCCTGTTTGGCTACCATATACCAGGCGGCAGCTTTTACAATATCCCCCTCGGTTCCGATACCATCGCGATAAAGCCTTGCAAGATTGATCTGGGCCGGTGCAATCATCTTGCTCGCATCCATTAACAGCAAATTGAATGCTGCTTCATAATCCCGTGGACCACCGCGCCCTTCAACCATCCATTTGGCCAGAGTGATTTGTGCCGGAACATGATCTTTTGCAGAAGCTGCCTCCAGCAATTTGCGTGCATTATTGTCATCACGCGGACGTTTTGGCGTACCACGCGCCAATATCTGGCTTGCAGCAAATGCCGAATCCGGATTGCCCCGTGCAGCCCCCTTCAAAAAATAGCTGAGACTGGTCTCCAAAGCGTCATCGCTATCGGATTTGCTCAATAATAATTGGCCGTAATAAAAATAGGCTTCAGGGACACCGGCATCCACGGCTTTTTTAATATATTCCTCGCCTAATGACGGGTCTTTGGGAACATAGGTTCCGTTGAAAACCAACAGCCCGTAACGTAATTCTGCTTGCGGGTCGCCCTGCTTGGCAGCGCGGCCGAACCATAGAGCTGCCCGTGCCCCGTCAATTGCAACGGCATAGCCTTCCATATACATACGCCCCAACAGCGTTTGAGCTGTCGCATCACCTTCTTCGCCTCTTTTCAAGGCTTCCAGAAATGCCGTTTTATAATTTCCTGCCATATAATTATCATAGGCACTGTCATATTGACCGGCTTTTAAATTATTTTCTCCCGTTTGTTGCGGCACCACGGGCTTTGCACCTTTATCCGAACGGGCGTCTTCGGCATTAGCCCATGAACTACCGGCGAAAAGCATCATAAAAAACGCACCCAATAGTTTGCTTGTGAATGTTTTCATTCAGCAAGCTCCCCGTCGAGAACGTCGCAGTCCTCAATCAACTGCATAATTTGACGCACTGATTGTTGCGGGTTTTCATGGCCAAAAATAATGTCTTCAACAGCAATAAACTCGGCTTTCGTTGCAATCACGTCGCCAAATGTCGCAATGTCGGAACCCGCCTGAACAATGGCCGGAATTTCCATAACTTCAGCCCACCACGATGAAAGTGCAATATTGCGCGGGTGAGGAGCCGGTTTTTTATCGGCTCCAAGTTTACCGAACATCAAATAGTCCGGCTCACATTCGCCACTCAACATAGAGCTGTGTTTGTCACGCAAATTGCCGAAGCCGATAATCATTGAATCATGGCGGCGTTCAAGCAATGTGTGGAGGTCTTCAATCGTGCCTTCAAGATGGATTCCATCGGCGTGAATACGACCGGCAATGCGGCTATCATTGGAAACAAGAAAAGCAATAGACTTTGCCTCGATTGCATTAACGAGCAATTCGGCCTGTTGCTGTAGAAATGTCGTATCATTTTGCGAATCATAGACAATGAGGCTAGCAAAATCACCTTTATCGAGAACATCCATCAACAGATCGGCCTTTATGTTGCGACGCATGTCAAGTGTCATCACAAGTCTTTGGCGTAGGTGATTTATCTCTTTACTCATGGCATTATCATTTAGGTCTATAAAAAGGACGAATTAGGGCGAATCTATCATTTCCACACTAATCATTTCTTACAATGATTTCACCTTGGAAAGAAATGTGATTATGCATTGTCATATTTCGACTTCAAATTGCCTGCAAATCAGATAATGACGCTGTGAGCAAATTTTATTTGATCGGCCGTTTGGTCAACAGGGATTAGAATTCTATGAAGCAAATGACAATGTCTAAAAGGGACACCCGAATTGATGTGTTTCGCGCATTGGCATTGCTGACCATTTTTATAAACCATGTTCCCGGCACAATTTACGAATGGCTCACCCACAAGCATTTCGGCTTCTCCGATTCGGCAGAAGCTTTTGTTCTTATTTCCGGAATAGCTGTCGGCTTGGCCTATGGCAGCAAATTTTTCGGACAAAACCGGTTGCTCATTTCTTTAAAACTTTTACGCCGCTCGGCTACTCTTTATTCAGCCCACATACTGACAACATTGATGAGTCTGGCAATTTTTGTCGCCGCAGCATTATTTTTTCAACGACCGGAATTTTTGCATCTCAACAATATACCGCCTCTGTTAAAGGATCCTGCATCATCGTTGCTTGGTCTCGTCACACTTGGCCACCAGCTCGGCTACAACAATATATTGTCGCTTTACCTTGTTCTGGTTCTGGCAACACCTTTTATACTTTACCTTGCGATAAAATCGCTCAAGCTTCTGCTCGCCCTGTCTTTGATAATATATCTCATAGCAGGTTTTTATGGCATTGCACCGCATAACTTCCCGACCAAGGGTGTATGGTTTCTCAATCCGCTTTCATGGCAATTCCTGTTTGTTATCGGCTGTGCAACAACAATTTATATCAAAAAGGGTGGTAAACTTCCTCGCCATCCTCTGCTCGTCATTGCCGCAGCAAGCTATCTCGTCATCTCGTGTCTGTGGGTGCGCCTTGGCTGGTGGTGGATTAATCCGACAATGGGACTTCCCGCAACTCTTGCCAGTTTTAACAAGACTTTTCTTTCTCTGCCGCGTCTTCTCCATATTCTGGCGCTGGCCTATCTCATTGCCACAATCACACCGCTCAACAAATTGGCAAAGGTCGGAAGCAATCATCCACTTGCCATACTTGGTAAACACAGTCTTGCTGTCTTTGTCGCCGGCACTATTCTCGCCATGGCGAGCCAGGTTCTTAAAATAGTAAATCCCGGTGGGCTTTATTACGACACATTGCTTTTGACTACGGGAATCGTCATACAATTTGCCGTAGCCTATTATTTCGAATGGATAAAAATCGCCACGAAAGAACTTGCGACCAAAGAACTCGCAACCACGGGGCAAACCTACTATGTGGCTCGCAGTTCCCAAGCGACGGGACAACAGGAAAAGCTTTCACCAACGAGACTTGCTGATAAACATTGGCAAAAAGCATGAAGTCAGGACCAATTGCCCTCGTCGAAGCTCGTTGCAGAAACGATTCTCAAGTCTCTTGATCAATAGAAAAACTGCAATGACAAAAGTCCGGTTGAAACAAAAGCCGGTTAAACCAAAAAATTGTCCGGCCAAACCGATATCAAGGCACTATAGACTCATCGCTTTTAAGCCGTTAACCTTGCATTAAGGATTTCATTGCGAAAAGATCCAAAAAAGTGCAGTTTTTGTTTCTGCAAAATCTTGATGGAACAATTACCGAAAAGATTTCTGTCTTTGGAATTGTTGGAATCGGGAAAAAGAGTTGGAGTAAAACGGTTGCATCCGCAAGGTTTTCATAACGACAATATGATTGTCATGTTTGAACATGGTGCATTCGACAATGCATTTTCGCGTCTTTATGACGAAGGAATGTCACTGATCGAAAAAACCGCCGCCTATATTGATGGCGATGGAAAAATTGCTTCACGAAACCTTTCGGGAGAAGCTTCTTCACTTTACGCAGCCGAAGCTATGCGTATGAGCACAAGGCTTATGCAAGTCGCTTCATGGCTATTGTTATTTCGTGCCGCACGCGAAAAAGAAATGACGAAAGAACAAATTGCGCAGGAAAAAGCAAAAGTCTGTCTCAACACTCCTTCATTGATCGACGAAAATCCGAATTGGAAAGAGCTGCCCGAAGAATTCAAACATCTTGTCGAACTTTCGTTGCGGATAGAAGAACGCGTCCGTCATATGGATCGCGATGTTGAAAGCGCCTTGAACCATGATGAGAGTGCCTTAAACCCTGTCAACAAACAGATCGATATGATCAAAGCAGCCTTTCAGCATAATTAACTTGCTGTTCATTTTGTTTCCCTTTTGTTCACAATCTGCTACAAAACGGAGCATAAAAGCTTTATGCTCCGGATTATGGCTGAAGCGATTCGTATTATAGGTATCGATCCCGGTTTAAGGCGTACTGGGTATGGCGTCATAGACGTTCTGGGAAATAATCTGAAATTTGTTACATCCGGTACAATACGTTCGGATGATAAATTAAGTTTGGCTTCAAGGCTGTCTACACTTTATGACGGCCTTTCGGAGATCATCCATTCTTTTATGCCGGAGGAAGCAGCTGTCGAGCAAACTTTTGTCAATAAGGACGCAACAGCCACATTGAAGCTCGGACAAGCGCGCGGCATCGCATTATTGGCACCGGCACAAGCCGGTTTGCCGGTTGCCGAATATGCACCTAACTCCATCAAAAAAGCTGTCATTGGCGTCGGACATGGTGAAAAACAACAAATTCATATGATGGTGAAAGTTTTGATGCCACGGGCCAGTTTTGATTCAAGCGATGCGGCTGATGCTTTGGCCATTGCTATTTGTCACGCCCATAACCGCAATAGTCTGGAAAACCGTTTGAGAGCTTTGGTATGATAGGAAAATTGAAAGGCATTATTGACGAAATCAATGTTGATCACCTGATCGTCGATGTTCATGGCGTTGGCTATATTGTCTTTGCAAGCCCACGTGTTCTGGGAAGCCTGCCGGGCATTGGTGAAGCTGTAACGCTCTTCATTGAAACGCAAGTGCGAGAAGACGCTATAAAGCTTTTCGGCTTTACCACAAAGGCTGAAAAACAATGGTTCGCGCTGTTGCAGACCGTGCAGGGTGTCGGCGCAAAAGTGGCTCTGGCACTGGTCGGTACATTGTCACCTTCCGAAATTGGCAATGCAATTGCCTTGAAAGATATTGCGATGGTGTGCCGCGCACCCGGAATTGGTAAAAAAGTAGCCGAACGTATTGTAACAGAACTGAAAAACAAAGTTCCCGAATTTGCCGGTAATGATAAAAATTTGGCCCTGAAACAGGACCTCGGCGAAGGAGCCACATCGCAAGCAATATCGGACGCCGTTTCGGCTTTGGAAAATTTGGGTTATTCGCGCGATCAGGCCGCCAATGCTATTGCCAGTGCATTGCGTGAAGCGGGCAATGACGCAGATTCGGCAAAGCTGATACGGCTTGGTCTAAAAGAAATTTCAAGGTAAAATGTCGGCATGGAAAATAATGAACGCCTGATCTCTGCCAATAAACGTGATGAAGATGGTGACGTTTCTCTGCGTCCCCAATGTCTTGATGATTTTGTCGGTCAGGAAGCCCAAAGAGCAAATCTGAAAGTTTTCATCGAAGCGGCAAAAAATCGTAATGAAGCTTTGGATCACGTTTTGTTTGTCGGTCCTCCCGGACTCGGCAAAACAACTCTTGCGCAAATTCTGGCAAAAGAGCTCGGTGTCAATTTCCATTCGACTTCCGGACCTGTCATCGCCAAAGCGGGTGATCTTGCGGCGCTTTTGACAAATCTTGAGGAGCGGGATGTTCTTTTCATTGATGAAATTCATCGTTTAAGTCCGGCGGTTGAAGAAATCCTCTATCCGGCTATGGAAGATTTCCAGCTTGACCTGATTATTGGCGAAGGTCCTGCTGCACGTTCTGTCAAAATTGATCTTTCAAAATTTACCCTTGTTGCAGCAACAACAAGACTTGGCTTGCTGACCACACCCTTGCGTGATCGTTTCGGTATTCCGATAAGACTGAATTTTTATACCGTTGACGAGCTCGAGCATATCGTCAAACGCAATGCCCATATTCTAGATATGCCTATTGCCGAAGACGGGGCGCGGGAAATTGCGCGTCGTGCGCGCGGTACACCGCGTATTGCCGGCCGACTTTTGCGCCGGGTCAGAGATTTTGCTTACGTTTCCGGGGCTACAACAATTAATCGCGATATTGCTAACGAGGCATTATTGCGTTTGGAAGTCGACCAACTTGGTCTTGACCAGCTTGATCGACGCTATCTTGGTATGATTGCCGAAAATTTCGGCGGTGGACCTGTAGGGATCGAGACGATTGCAGCCGGTTTATCAGAACCGCGTGATGCGATAGAAGATATTATAGAGCCTTATCTCATCCAACAGGGGTTTATACAGAGAACCCCCAGAGGTCGGGTGATGACTGCAAAAGCCTGGACCCATATGGGGTTAAATCCACCGAAAGCGGTTGATCAGGCCCAATTTAATATGTTTGGCGAATCTGATGATTGAAAATGTTCCTTTTTGCGGCGAATTTATTGGTAATGTACACCATCTTTTCGCCCGTGTTTATTATGCTGATACCGATTTTACCGGTGTCGTCTACCATGCCCGTTATCTCGAATTTTTTGAACGCGGGAGATCGGAATTTATAAGATTGAGCCGGGCTCAACACCAACAACCGCACGACGCGGAAGAAAACGAAAAATTAGGTTGGGTTGTCCATAAAATATCCGTCAATTACCATAAATCTGCCCGGTTTGACGATATACTTGATATACGTACGAAGATAACAAAAGTGACAGGCGCACGAATTGTCATGGCTCAGGAAATTATTTGCAACGACTTGTTACTTGTCTCGGCAGATGTTCAACTGGCTTTGGTCAATTCCGAAGGCCGGCCTAGAAGGTTGCCCGATCAATTCATCACGAGCTGGGAAAATGCGCTGCCACAAAAATAAATAGCCTGATTTATCGAATTTAGGGGAGGAATGATAAAATTTTTACTATTTGTGAATAAAAGTGCATGTTAATGTTTTTCTTTAAGAGAATTTTTGTTGGTTATTGGTTTTGGAATAGCCATATCTGTAGCGGAGGTTTGGCTATAAAGAAAGGATTCGATTATCGGACGTGTTCTCAAGTTCGTTAATGAGGGGGTGGTTTATGATTTTTAAATTTATTTGTAGAGCCATCATTATGGTGGTGGCTTTAGGTTTTGTGCATATTGCGAATGCACAAGAAGTGAAATTTGCGACTGATAATTCCAATATTCCTTTCAGTTATATGGAAAATGGCAAGCTCGTCGGCTTTGACATAGAATTGTGGGATGCCATCGCAAAAGAGATGGGTATTAAATATACAACGACACCGATGGACTTTTCGACGGTTATTTCGGATGTGCATATTGGCCAGATTGATGTTGCTATGGCCGGTCTGATTATTACCCGCACACGTTCCAATGTGGTCGATTTTTCCAAACCCTATTATGAAGGTGGGCTTGTATTACTGGTTCGCAGTGACAGCACTATAAAATCCGTTGATGATCTCAAAGGCAAAACAGTTGGCATAAAAAACGGCACAAGTGCTTTTCCTTATGCAATTGAACATTTACCGAATACCCAGCGTCGCCTCTTCCCGGAAATCGATGCGGCTTTTAACGACCTCGTCAATGGCGGAGTAGATGCTGTGTTGTTTGATGCTCCGGTTGTTATGCATTATGCAGCAAACGAAGGGAAGGACAAGGTAAAAGTCGTGGGAAGCGTATTGGAGCAACAGACCTATGGTGCAGCCTTCCCGCAAGGTAGCCAGTTGCTTGGTCGCTACAATGTTGCACTCAAACGTCTGCAAGATAATGGAACATATGCAGCAATCTACAAGAGATGGTTTGGTGTCAACCCAAGCTAAAGTTTCGATTTTGTTTTAGAAATTCAGCACAGTTTTTGAAATTGCTTTTGCTTTTCCTTTTACCGCTGCTGGATAGGCGAAATTGCCGGAGTTCGAGAGTGCGCTTTCTCCAATAATCGGGCAAGGTTGAAAAATATTGAACTATATTCGATGACCACTCTCCGATGGGTGGGTTCTCTCATTTCACTTGGTTCATGAATGTTTGTACATTTATGATTGATATTTCCCTTATCAACATCATAAGATTTAAGGTCTTGTCTTTGTTTCAAGACAATCCTCTTTCATAAAACTATAAAAAGAAAAATTGATTGTATATCCTTAGTCGTATTTCGGAATCCGGAATCTGTAATATTTTTGGCTTTCTTATTGTCTTTTTTATAACGCTTCAACATTCGTAAATTTACTCTGCACAATCGCAATTAGGACAACCAATTCTTTAAAAGTTTATGCGCCTATATTGGAGCGGCCCCGCGAGAGTCGATATTCTATGTTTTTTATATTGACGACAATGAAGGGTTATTTGAAAGCCCCGCTACAAGTAGATATAGGGTTAATGCCCATGGAAAGACAACGTTCTTTCAAATCTTCGAACGCAACGGGTACATCTTTGAACGCAACGGGCAAGGTTCTATGAAATTTGTTCCTCCGCGACTAAAAGCTTCGTTACAAAACATTTTACTTAGCATTATAGTGCGGCAGAAGAGACATATTTAGTAGAAAATCCGTTGGGCAGCATGGATATAAAGGACCGGCTGATTTTGGATATGAGTTTGCGTTGATCGCAGCAAAACAGAACTTGCAAAGAATGATTTCTTATCAATAACATCCGAATTCTACAATATTTTATTGATTTTAATAAGTAAAATTCAAAATATTATCCATTAAAAAGAATTAAATTTTCCTATTAAAAAATTTTAATATCAATTTAAATTAATTTTTCCCTTCATAAAAATATTATTCATAATTTATTTTCTAAAAACGAAATTATTTGAGTTCTTTATTGAATATAAATCATTTTATAAATTTTTTAATTGTATTTTTACTAACAGGATGTGTCATAAAACGTCAGGTAGTGATTGAAATTCCGGATAGCCATATGTTTTGAATTCAAAATTCAAAAACTGAACCATCAAAAATTCAAAGAGCAACGTTGTTTTGAACAAATGATGCTGTATTATTCACGTTCAACCATCATAAACTATCTTTCCGATCTTTAACTGCCATCATCCGTATTATTTCCGCGAAAATAAAAATATTCGACCTGACCCGGTTCGAGTGAAAGGGTCAGTCATATTTATTCATGGTTTGATTATCACGACAAAAATTGACTTTTCTCTCCTCCCCCTCGCAATTTGCGGAATTTAGCCAGTCCGGAAGTTTGGTTCCGAATGAATGGAGCGAAAGATACCCAATAAAAAAGCCCCAAAAGGGGCTTTTAATGAGTTACGCCAAATATCTTAGAAATCGCGTTGGATACGAATGGCACCGCCTATAGCATCCTGATCATACAAATCGGAATGGACATCGTTCCATTTACGATAGTTGACTTCCGGCATAACAGTAAGACCGGGAAGCATTTCATAAGCAACATTGACAGCCGTGTAGGTGTTGCCTACGCCTTCATAAGTCAACTGCAAGTTACCTGTTGTTTTCGGTGTGAATTTATAAGAGGCGCCGAGCCAGCCAACCCATTTTCCACCCCATGTACCGTAGAAACTGTCGACAGCACGGATACCGCGACGACCATCACGGATGAGAGTGTCCTCGTCATCAATATCTTCATAATATTTGTCTTTGAGGTCTTTATAAGCCCCCATGACCCAGACATTGAATGCATCGGTAATTTTCAGATTGACTTTTGCCTTGCCAATCCAGGCTTCATTGACAGCGTCATAAGCACCGGCACCGGTAATCGATCCCCAACCTTGATCGAATTTCAAACCGGCAACAACATCGGGAGTATAATCTTCTATCGTTCCGTTGAAGTCGGTATCTTCGTTACCGCCTTGTTCGATTGAAACCAATGCCGTCAAACCATTGCTGAATGCGTATTGGTACTGGATCATATTGGTCCGATAGGCACCGCCCAGGACAACATCATCATTAATGAAGTCGCCATAGTAATCGAAAAATGTATTCAACGCCGATTCATCAACACCGATATGCAAACCACCGAGTTCGATATAACCGAAACGCAATTGGGACGAAGAGGAATCCGTTCCATCATCAAAATCGGAACGTAACTCGATATGTGTTTTCAAGGTTCCGAGTTCGGTTTCGGAAGCTGTAGCAACGAGCAAATGGGCACGGACTTCATCGCGCCAGGTTTTCATATTACGTTCGTCACGCGAACGGGCGTAAACATCATCGCCACCTTTTGCTTGTGCATAAATAAAACCGCCCACCTTCATACATGTATCGGTACCGGGAATATAGAAATATCCCTCGCCATAAGCGTCACAGACGCGAACATATTCGACCGGCTCGGCTTCCGGCAAGGCGACATCGGCTGCCTTTGCCGCTGTTGTTTGGATTGCGATAACCGCGGAAGTTACCATGAATGCCTGAAATAATTTTTTCATCATTGCCCCGAAAAGTTACTGATCGATCATCTCGACAGCTTTAGGTGTGAACTGCTTGACATGGACATCTGAATTCCCTCGCCCGTCATGTCCATGCAAATTGAAACGAGCACATATAAGCTCTGAGTATCTATACAAACTTGAAGAATTTATTCAAGTTTTTAATGGCCTTTTTATTTCTAAGTTGTTTTTAAGAGATAATATGTAACAAATATGATACACTTTTATAATAAAAGCCCGAAACAGGTGCTTCGGGCTTTTTGAAAATTTTATAATTCCAATCCAAAAAATCAGGCGGCTTGTTCGTCCTTTTTGGTCCATTTGCCAAGTGCTGCAAGATAGTTCATCTTTGCACGGTGAGCAAAAGCCTTTTGTCCGGCTGCAACATTCTGCTTTTTACCGCCCCATGCCGCGATAGCAGCAGCTTGAAGAGCACGTCCGTAAGAGAATGTTACCTTCCACGGCAGGTTGCCGATTGCGTTGATTGCCGAAAGATGAGCT
Organism: Bartonella sp. M0192; assembly: GCF_016102305.1. Classification (NCBI taxonomy): domain Bacteria; kingdom Pseudomonadati; phylum Pseudomonadota; class Alphaproteobacteria; order Hyphomicrobiales; family Bartonellaceae; genus Bartonella; species Bartonella sp. M0192. Next base: position 87,938 of record NZ_JACFOU010000001.1, read on the forward strand.
GTTGCTTCTTCGTCCGACTGGCCACCGGAAAGGAATGCGATACCGGGAATGGTTGCCGGAACAGTTGATTTCAAAACACGAACGGTTTTTTCAGCAACTTCCTCGACAGAAGCCTTGCGGGCATTTTTACCGTCAATAACCATATTCGGCTTTAAAACCATGCCTTCCAATTTGACGCGGGCAGAAAAAAGCTCGTCAAAAACGGTTCTCAACACATGTTCGGTTACTTCATAGCAACGATCAATCGAGTGATTTCCGGGTTTGCCATCCATGAGAATTTCCGGTTCAACGATCGGAACAATCTGTGCTTCCTGACAAAGTGCGGCATAACGTGCCAAGGCTTGAGCATTTTGTCTTACAGCACCCCATGTCGGCAATTTATTGCTATCAATAGCAATAACACCGCGCCATTTGGCAAAACGAGCGCCAAGTTCATAATATTCTTTCAAGCGTCCCCGTAAACCATCAAGCCCTTCTGTAATCGTTTCATCCGGAAAACCGGCGAGCGGCTTTGCCCCTTCGTCGACCTTGATACCGGGTATCGAACCGGCCTGTCTGATAATGTCGGTCAACATGCGACCATCCGAGGCTTTTTGACGAATTGTTTCATCAAAAAGAATGACACCGGAAATGTATTTTTCCATAGCTTCTTTAGTCGTGAACAACATCTCACGATAGTCGCGACGGTTTTCTTCGGTCGATTCAAGATGGATCGTATCAAACCGCTTTTTTATGGTGCTTGTGCTTTCATCAGCAGCAAGCAGACCTTTTCCTCCTGCCGTCATAGCAATTGCAATATCCTCAAGACGTTCACTCATTGGGGTGGCTCCTCTTTTTTAATAGCCAGACAATAACAATTTGTATCCAAAGTGAAACGGACAAACCCCCGTTCCAATCATTTCAATATGCAAGCGGGGAAATCTGAAAAACAATTTTCCCCACTTCATTATTTTATTTCTCCAAGGCGACAATACCAGGCAACGGTTTGCCTTCCATCCATTCGAGAAATGCTCCGCCCGCTGTTGAAATATAGGTAAAATCGGCAGCAACACCGGCATGATGAAGCGCCGAAACCGTATCACCACCACCAGCAATGGAGGTGAGCTTTTTCTGTTTTGTGCGGGCAGCAACACGTTTGGCAACAGCAACTGTACCTGCATCAAAGGGATGCAATTCAAAAGCGCCAAGCGGTCCGTTCCAGACCAGCGTTGCAGCGTCATCTATGGCCGCATTGATACGTTCGACAGAATTTTCACCGATATCGAGAATCATACCATCGGCGGGAATTGAATCGATACCATAACGATGGTTAGGCGAATTTGCTTCAAAACTTTCGGCAACAATAGCGTCAACCGGCAAAATAATTGAACAATTTTCGGTCTTTGCCTTGGTCAAAATAGCACGGGCAGTCTCTCCGAGTTCATGCTCGCATAATGACTTTCCAACACTTAAACCTCTGGCCGCCAGAAATGTATTGGCCATGCCGCCGCCGATAATAAGTGCATCGACCTTTTCAATCAAATTGTTCAAAAGATCAATCTTCGTCGAAACTTTGGCACCACCAACGATGGCTACCACCGGATGAGCCGGATGACCGAGCCCTTTTTCCAGTGCCTCGAGTTCCATCTGCATGGAGCGGCCGGCATAGGCTGGCAAAACATGGGCAAGCCCTTCCGTCGAAGCATGGGCACGGTGAGCGGCGGAAAACGCATCATTCACATAAATATCGCCATTTTCAGCCAATGCTTTGGCAAATGCCGGATCGTTCTTTTCTTCGCCTTCGTGGAAGCGTGTATTTTCCAAAAGAACAATATCCCCGTCTTTCAGGGCATCGACAACGGCTTTTGCTTTTTCGCCAATGCAGTCCTCGGCAAAAGCAACTGTTTTCCCTAAAACTTTTTCGACCGTCGGGACAATTTGCTTTAATGAAAATTCGGCAACAACTTTGCCTTTCGGACGCCCGAAATGGGCAAGCAAAATAACTTTTGCACCTTTTCTGCTCAGTTCGGTGATGGTTGGTTTAACCCGCTCGATGCGAGTGGCATCCGTTACTTTTCCGTCAGCGACTGGCACATTGAGATCAACGCGCAGAAGCACGCGCTTCGATTTTACATCAACATCATCAAGGGTGCGAAAAGCCATATTTTTCTCCAGATTTTCAAGGAACGGGCTTTTATTTCAATGTGGCCCATTCAAGTCCGTTTTATTGAAAGTCTTGGGACAAACTCTCAACAAGACCTTCATTTTTAATAAGAAAATGGGGGCTGATGCCCCCATTATTATTGTCAGATCGTCTTTGCAAATGCGACAGCAACATCAGCCATACGGTTGGAGAAGCCCCATTCATTGTCGTACCAGGAAAGAATACGAACGAATGTTCCATCCATAACGCGTGTTTGCTCGGTATGGAAAATAGAAGAATGTGGATCATGGTTGAAATCGTGGCTGACGAGTTTTTCATCGGTATAGCCGAGGATACCCTTCAAAGGACCATTTGCAGCTTTACGGATTTCTTCATTGATTTCTTCCGGTGTAACCGAACGCTTTGCAATAAAGGTAAAGTCGACAACCGAAACATTCGGAGTCGGAACACGAATAGCAACACCATCAAGCTTGCCTGCAAGTTCCGGCAAAACCAGACCAACAGCCTTGGCAGCACCGGTAGATGTCGGAATCATCGACAAAGCTGCAGCGCGTGCACGGTAGAGATCTTTATGCAATTTATCCAAAGTCGGTTGATCGCCTGTATAAGAGTGAATGGTTGTCATGAAGCCTTTTTCAATGCCGACAGTTTTGTTGAGGACATGGGCAACCGGAGCAAGGCAATTGGTGGTGCAGGATCCGTTCGAAATGACTTTGTGCTCTTTTGTGAGCTTGTCATGATTAACGCCATAGACAACCGTCAGGTCAGCGCCTTTTGACGGTGCGGAAACGATAACACGCTTGGCTCCTGCATCAAGATGGGCAGCAGCTTTTTCACGGGCGGTAAAAATGCCGGTGCATTCCAAAGCAATATCAATGCCGAGTTCTTTCCACGGCAATTGTTCCGGATCACGTGCAGCCGTAACCTTGATCGGCCCGCGGCCAGCGTCAATGGTATCGCCCGATACTTTTACTTCATGAGGGAAACGTCCATGGACCGAATCATAGCGCAACAGATGGGCATTTGTTTCAACCGGCCCCAAATCGTTAACTGCAACAATGTCAATATCTTTGCGACCGCTTTCAATGATTGCACGCACAACATTGCGTCCAATACGTCCAAATCCGTTGATTGCTACACGTACTGCCATATTATCTCTCCCTTTAATTGAGATATTTGAATATTAAAGCTTTGCTTCCGCCGCTGCAACGACGGCTTCGGGGGTTATCCCGAAATGTTTGTAAAGTGCGTCGATAGGACCACTCGCACCAAAACTATGCATTCCTATAAATACACCATCTCGACCAATAAAACGATCCCATCCTTGGCGAATTGCTGCTTCAATAGCAATTTTCACAGGCGCTGTACCTATCAAAGCCGTTTGATAGGACTCTACTTGGTGCTCGAAAAGTTCAAAACAAGGGACCGACACAACTCTTGTAGGAATTCCTTTGTTTTCAAGTTCGTTGCGTGCCTTCACCGCTATTTCAACTTCCGAACCGGATGCAAAAATCGTAACTTTTGCTTCATCACTCGCCGTCATCAATTCATAAGCACCCAAGGCACAAAGATTGTCTTCGTCATAGTTTTTGCGCAAAGTGGGCAAACCTTGACGGGTCAATGCCAAAGTCGAAGGCGTTGTTTTTGATTTCAATGCCAATTGCCAACATTCGGCGGTCTCGACCACATCGGCCGGACGGAAAACAAGATGATTGGGAATTGCCCGCAAACTTGCCAGATGTTCAACCGGTTGATGGGTGGGGCCATCTTCACCAAGGCCGATGGAATCATGTGTCATCACATAGATGACACGAATACCCATCAATGATGAAAGCCGCATTGCCGGACGGGCATAATCGGAAAAGCACAAGAAAGTTCCCGAATAGGGAATGATACCACCATAAAGTGACAAGCCGTTCATAATCGCAGCCATGGCATGTTCGCGAATACCATAATGAATATAACGACCGGAAAAATCTTCCGGTGTAATATCATTGGTCTGGCTTGTTTTGGTGTTATTGGAGCCTGTCAAATCGGCCGATCCACCGATTGTTTCGTCAACTGCCCCATTGATAACTTCAAGTGCCATCTGCGAGGCAACACGCGTCGCAACTTTCGGCTGGTCAGCAGCAAGTTTCTTTTTGTAGTCATTAATGACGCTATCGAAATTGCCGGGCAGGTCACCACGCATTAAACGTTCGAATTCGGCACGTTTTTGTGGATCAAGAGCTTCAAGCTTTTTATCCCATTCCTGACGTTTTTTTGCAGCATTGAGACCGGCAAGCCGCCAGTTGTCGAGAATCTCGGCGGGAATAACGAAAGGCTCGCTTTCCCAGCCGAGCGATTTACGTGTCTCGGCAACTTCTTCCTTGCCGAGCGGCGACCCATGAGCCTTATTGGTTCCCGCTTTGTGCGGAGAGCCGAAACCGATTGTTGTCCGGCACGAAATCAATGTCGGTTTGTCGGAGGTTTTGGCTTTTTCGATTGCTTTGGCGATTGCATCCTGATCGTGCCCGTCAACCTTGATTGTATTCCACTGACAAGCTTCAAAGCGTGCACATTGGTCGGTATTATCCGAAATCGTAATCGCACCATCAATCGATATCTGGTTATTGTCCCAGAAAACAATAAGCTTGTTGAGTTTCATATGACCGGCAAAAGCAATGGCTTCTTGCGAAATACCTTCCATCAGGCAACCATCGCCGGCAAGCACATAAGTATAATGATCGATGAGATCTCCCCAACGTGCATTCATGATGCGCTCGCCAAGTGCCATACCGACGGCATTGGCTATGCCCTGACCTAACGGACCGGTTGTCGTTTCAATGCCATTGATATGACGATATTCCGGATGACCGGCAGTTTTTGCGCCAAGCTGACGGAAATTCTTTATCTCGTCTATCGTAACGTCTTCATATCCGGAAAGATACATGACTGAATAAAGCAACATGGAACCGTGTCCAGCCGAGAGAACAAAACGGTCCCGATTAGGCCAATTCGGCTTTTTCGGATCGTGGGCTAAAAATTTTGTATAAAGCACTGTCGCAATGTCGGCGGCACCCATAGGAAGACCAGGATGCCCCGAATTTGCTTTCTCGATTGCATCGATGGAAAGAAAACGGATAGCATTGGCCATCTGGTTCTGCTTGTCATTATTTTTCATGAAAATTGGCTACTCTTTGATCGCTAGTAAATTCGGTCTAATGCTTCTTTTGACAAATATCACTTAAACCGTGTGAGTCAATAAAATCCCACTGTCACCAGCTTTGATACGGTGGATTTCTTGCCACAAGCCGAGAAGACATTTAAGAATAGTAAAACTCGGATAAAATTTGCCGGAATGATTCGTTTTTGAATTTATCTTTTACACAAAGGATCTGGAACTCGATGCCACAAGATACATCAATTCTCGATCAAGCGATCAATCGTCTGGAAAACGCTCTTAAGACGCTTGAAAATGCCGTTGTCAATGACAATAAAGATACATATGACACCAGTGAGCTCGAGGAAGAAATCCAGCGCATGAATGCAGATCGCAGCCGTCTGGCGCAAGCACTCGATACATCTGAATCGCGCGCTGAACGCCTTGAACAAGCCAATAAGGAAGTATCGCGCCGTCTTATTACCGCAATGGAAACGATACGAACAGTGGTTGACCGGTAAAGGGCAATAAATATGGCAACTGTATCAGTCACGATTGATGGAAAAACCTACCGCATGGCTTGCGATGAAGGCGAAGAAGACCATCTTGCCGGTCTTGCCCATCAGCTTGACCAATACATCAGCCATTTGAAATCGAATTTCGGCGAGATCGGAGATCATCGCCTTTCTGTTATGGCAGGCATCATGGTTATGGACGAGCTTGATGAAGCGCGTCGTCAGTTAAATAGCCTAAAACAGGAAAACGACATGTTGCGGCAGGAAAATACACAGCTTACCGATGCCTGTGAACGCTACGAAACAGTCGCAGCCAAAGCAATTGATCGGGCGGCCAGTCATATTGATGCTCTTGCCCGCGAGCTTGTGAAAAACCAGTAAGAGTAAACACTGACCCGATATATCCTGGTGTCTTTCCCGTTTCTTTCCTGTTGTCTCCATTGAAAATCATTTTTTCCATAAACGGAAAATAAAAGACCGTTCATAAAAATATCAATACAGTAAAATTCCGCTTTGTTTCAAAAGCCCCATAAATAATGGGCATATAAATTAACGGCCCAAATTTATGTGTTTTTTAACACTTGGTAAGTCATTTCTATAGTCTGGGACGACACTTACAGCGGATGGTTTTTATCAGGAGCTTTTTTGGCTCCCTTTACCGGAATAGTTTTATATAAAACCTGATCTTCAGTTTACGGCTTTTCCGCGAAGCTTAGCCGATATCCTGTTCAAAGAAAATCTGAACTGCTTTCTTTCAATATCAGGAACTCTTCCGCCTGAAAACTCGCCCCCTCACAAGCGAGGTGAAAGAGACGCTGAAAAATCATCGGCGAACATAGATTTCGGCAGAACCGGAGGAATCAGGCTCTGCCGATGAATGTCAGGATTTACCGATGATTATCTGCGTTTGCCATCTTCCTTGGCAACATAGGCTATGCGCAACATATTGGTTGCACCCGGTGTTCCAAGCGGTACACCGGCGGTTACAATAATTCTGTCACCTGGAACGCTATAGCCTTCCCGAAGTGCAATGGCAGCAGCTCTTTCAACCATATCATCAAGATTGTGCGCGTCTTCTGTGACAACACAATGAAGTCCCCAAACAAGGGCAAGGCGCCGCGCTGTTTCGGTAATCGGTGAAAGAGCAATGATGGATGGCATTGGCCGCTCGCGGGATGCACGAATACCTGTCGCACCGGAAGCCGTATAAGCGACAATGGCCGAAAGGTTGAGCGTTTCGGCAATTTGCCTTGCAGCAAGCGAAATCGCATCGGCTCCTGTCGGTTCGGGAGCCGGATGTTGCGCATCAATCATCGGTTCATAATTGGAATCCCGTTCGATCTTGCAGGCAATTTTATCCATTGTGCGAACGGCTTCTTCCGGATAGGCACCGGCCGCCGATTCAGCCGACAGCATGATAGCATCAGCCCCTTCATAAACGGCTGTTGCAACGTCCGAGACTTCAGCACGGGTTGGAACCGGTGAGGTGATCATCGATTCAAGCATCTGGGTTGCAACCACAACCGGCTTACCAGCGCGCCGACAGAGTTTGATAATATCCATCTGGATACCGGGCACTGTTTCCAACGGCATTTCAACGCCAAGATCACCGCGCGCCACCATAACAGCGTCGGATAAATCGACAATCTCGTGAATTCTGCGAACGGCCTGCGGCTTTTCGATTTTTGAAAGAATAGCCACTTTGCCTTTGGCAATTTTACGGGCTTCGGCAATATCTTCAGGGCGCTGGATAAAGGAAAGCGCAATCCAGTCGATCGGCTGTTCAAGAACAGCAAGAAGATCTTTGTGGTCTTTTTCCGTCATTGCTCCGACACCAAGCAGCGTGTCCGGCAGGCTCACGCCCTTGCGATCGGAAATGTGCGTTCCGGCGACGACCTTGCATTCAATAGCGGTATGTGTGCATTTCTGGGCCAGAAGCTCGAGTTTACCGTCATCAATCAACAAACGTTCGCCCGGTTTGACCGCATCGAAAATTTCCTTGTGAGGCAAGTAAACACGAGTATTGTCCCCCGGAATATCTTTATTGTCGAGTGTGAAAGTCTGCCCGGCAACAAGATCAACCTTGCCTTTTGCAAATTCTCCCACACGTAATTTCGGTCCCTGCAAATCGGCAAGTATACCGATCGGGCGCCCTTGTTTTTTCTCGATATGACGTATGATTTTAACCAAAGAGCGCATTGTGTCATGATCGGCATGACTCATATTGATGCGAAAAACGTCAACCCCCGCTAAAAAAAGCTTTTCGATCATTTTTTCGTCGGACGATGCAGGTCCGAGCGTAGCAACAATCTTTACTTTACGGTTACGTTTCATTTTGTGGGAGCTCCTGTAACAAGCGGCGTATTCAACGCCGGATTATTGGATACAGGTTCGGTAAGCTGAACCATCCAGCTTGTCTGCGTACCCGTATCGATTTCTTGAAAACCGGCTTTCTGAAAGCCTCGTGCAAAGCAGTCATTGACACCATTAATGGTAAATTCGGAATCTTTCACGCACATATTGATGGGACCATCCCAACGCCCGTGATTTTTAGCATCTTCCGCATGAAGATAATAAAAACGCGAGGATAAAGGCCCGTCAATAATCGTCTTGCAACGTGTTGGACCGACAACCCACCAACCTTCGGACATCCATCCGGCTTTTGCACGGTAGCCAATGGAAACGCCGATGGCTTCCTGAGTTGTGTTGCAGACACGGAAATCCGCACGAGCCGCACATGAAAGAGCGAGCATGATCGCCATACCGAAGAGAATAATCCTGGTCTTTTTCAACAACATTTCTGGCACCTTCGGTTTTATTTGGTCCTGACCGCTATTCTTTTGCACTTCATTTGTGTTTTGTGTAGTTTCGTAAAATTTGTCAATGTCAGAGATTTTCAAAACAGCCATATTATAAAGTGATGATAAAAAAATGAAACAGAAAGAAAATTTCTATTCCTTTGAAGAAATTCCCGGCAATATGGAAGCGGGGCTCGTCCTCATCTGTGACCATGCAAGCAACGCTTTGCCTGATGAATATGGCTCGCTCGGACTTCAATCTTCCGAGCTTTTCCGTCACATCGCCTATGATATAGGTGCTGAAATGCTCACAAGAGAGCTTGCAAAACGGCTTGATGCACCTGCGGTGGTCAGCCATTTCTCGAGACTTTTGATCGACCCCAACCGTGGAGAAGATGATCCGACATTGATTATGCAATTGTCTGACGGTTCTGTGATTCCCGATAATTATCCGATGAGCGAAACCGAAAGACAACGCAGAATCGAAAACTATTATAAACCATACGACCTTGCTGTCGGGCGGTTGATCACCGGTGTCGAGGAGGCAAGTGGTAAAAGTCCATTTGTCATTTCAGTACATTCTTTTACACCCGTCTGGCATGGTAAAGCCCGTCCTTGGCATATCGGTCTTTTATGGGACAATGACAGACGTGCTTTCGACCCGCTGTTTACCGGTTTGAACCAAATTGCCGGGCTTAAAGTTGGCGATAACGAACCCTATGACGGCGCCTTGAAAGGCGATACAATGTATCGCCATTGTACAAAAAAGGGTATTGCCCACATCCTCATTGAAGTCCGACAGGATTTGATAGCGGACGAAGCGGGTGTGTTAAAATGGGCAGATTATCTTCAACCGATATTTCATAAAATAAACGGGATGCCGATGATTCACATGAAACAGATTTTTCCATCTCGTGCCGACCGGTAACTTTTAGAACTTGGCCCTTGGCTAAAATATTGGGGGTAAAAATTAAACCCGCCATCTTGACTCCGAGGGCAGGACTCGGACATCAACAGGAAACTAAACGATCGACTTAACGACTCGTTTGAACACGATTTATCTGGAGGCCATTTCCATGAGTGAAGTGACAGACGAAAAACAAGCAGTGGCCGTTGGCCAGTTGCGTTCTTTTATCGAGCGTATCGAACGCCTTGAAGAAGAAAAGAAAACAATTTCCGACGACATAAAAGAAGTTTATGCCGAGCTCAAAGGAAGTGGTTTTGACAGCAAGGCCGTACGCACAATTATACGTTTGCGTAAAAAAGAAGATCATGAGCGTCAGGAAGAAGAAGCTATGATCCAGCTCTATAAAGATGCACTTGGAATGAGCTGATTTTTAAAATTTTTGAAAAATCGAAAGCCTTCCGTCTCCGGAAGGCTTTTTGTTATCTCTGACAAATGACCGGTGATTATGCGGGGGTGTGACCATGCCATCCACCTTTACCGGTTCAGCATTTGTTCAATGCCAAAAAATTCGCGTTGAAGGACATCCTATAGTTTTCAAAAAATGAAGCTATTTTTCGAGTTCTTCTTTCAGCATTTCAAGCTCGAGCCACTCGTTTTCTTTCGCTTCAAGGTCTTTTCTCTTTTGTTCGAGAAGGTGCGAAAGTTCCTCGAATCTTTTGGCATTTTTTGTATAAAGGTCGGGATCGGAAAACTCTTTTTCCATCTTTGCAATCTCGTCATGAAGCGCATCAATTTCCGAAGGCAATTTTTCCAAAGCATATTTCTGTTTATAGGATAGCTTCTGTTTGGTTTCCCGTTTTGCCCTTTCGGCTGGAGCCGATGTTTGTGGCGCAGATGATTTCGCAACATTTTTCTGTTCGATTTCCCGACCTTTTCGTTGCGCGATCATATCGCTATAGCCACCGGCATATTCGAGCCAGCGCCCATTGCCTTCAGGAGCGATGATACTGGTAACTGTGCGATCAAGAAAATCGCGATCGTGGCTGACAAGCAAAACAGTTCCCGGAAAATTGCTGACAAGTTCCTGCAAAAGATCAAGCGTTTCCATATCAAGATCATTTGTAGGTTCGTCGAGTATCAACAGATTTGCAGGACGCGATAAGACGCGGGCCAACATCAACCGCGCTCTTTCGCCGCCCGACAATTCTTTGATTGGGGTCCTCGCCTGTTCAGGCGAAAACAGAAAGTCCTTCATATAGGAGACAACATGTCGTTGCTCGCCATTGACGATAACGCTATCCCCGCGCCCGTCGGTCAAATAATGGGCAAGCGTTTCATTTTCATCAAGCGAGCGTTTTTGATCAAGCGTTGCAATTTCAAGATTGACGCCGAGTTTTACTGTTCCGCTATCGGGTGTCAAAACCCCGCACAGCATGGATAACAACGTCGTCTTGCCAATGCCATTGGGACCCACCAGTCCCACCCTGTCACCGCGGTGGATACGTGTTGAAAAACGATCGACAAGAACCTGTTCGCCGTAAGCTTTGCTGATATTTTTGGCTTCGATCACCAGTTTTCCGGATTCCTGTGAATCGCTCAACTCCATGACAGCATTGCCCTGCGGCCCGCGATAGCTCTTGTATTTCTGCCGCAATTTCTGCAATTCGTCGAGACGGCGCACATTGCGTTTGCGCCGCGCTGTAACACCATAGCGCAGCCAATGCTCTTCACGCACAATCTGACGGCCGAGTTTTTGTTGCTCGATTTCTTCCTCTTCAAGAAGCTTGTCACGCCATTCCTCGAAAAAAGCAAATCCCTTGCCAAGGCGCTTTGTTTGCCCCCGATCAAGCCAGATTGTCGATTGCGAGACGTTTTCCAGAAAACGCCGGTCATGCGAAATCAGGACAATGCTTGACCTTATTGTTTTAAGTTCCCCTTCGAGCCATTCGATTGTGGTAAGATCAAGATGGTTGGTCGGTTCATCCAGAAGCAGAATATCGGGAGCCGGTGCAATAACACGCGCCAATGCGGCGCGGCGCGCCTCGCCGCCCGAAAGCTGGTCGGGTTTTTCTTCACCGCTCAAGCCCAGATGATCAAGCATATAGCTGACACGGTGGACATCATCCAAAGGCCCCAGTCCCGCTTCGACATAGGCACGCACATTTTCAAAGCCGTCAAGATCGGGTGATTGCGGCAAATAGCGGATTGTTGCCGAGGGATGTCGGAAAACCTCGCCATCCGTCGGCTCGACAAGACCGGCAGCAATTTTAAGAAGTGTCGACTTACCCGAACCGTTACGCCCGACAAGCGCAATACGATCACCGCTTGAAACCGATAAAGCAGCATCGGTCAGCAATGGTGTACCGCCAAAGGTGAGTGAAATGTGGTCGAGACGTAAAAGAGGAGGCGCCATTATGATTCCGTTTGGTTATTTTTTCCGATTAATAGCAAAATATATTTTTTAAACACATAAAATAAAAAAGGGCCAGCAGAACCGACCCCTTCATTTTTCAGGTCTTTAAAACCTTATTGGTATTGGTTGCAAGGTGCCTGATACATTTGCCCATAAGCATCGCGGTAGTTACAATACTGAACGCCATTACGCTTTGTTGCAACACCAACAAGCGTACCTGCCGCAGCACCGATAGCAGCGCCTCTCAAAGCACCCTTGCCATTCCCCTTGATAGCACCGCCTGCGAGTGCGCCCAAAGCCGCACCACCAACGCCATATCCGGCAGTACGCTGTTCATTCGGCGAACAGGCAACAGTTGCAAGTCCCAAAGCTGAAACCATGGCAATTACAGAAATACGTTTAAACATGTCCTCACTCTTTCTCTTTTTAATCTTTTCGACACTGTGTCTTAATAATAAGGCAAAACCAAGATAAGGCCAAAGCACTGGATTCATCCTTATCTTGATATAACATATGGATAAAACGAATATTTTCTAAAGAGCTATCCGCAAAATTTATGCTCTTCAAACCAATGTTGCCAACAAGATTGCTCTGCCCTCCGACAGGGTCACGTTTAATTGGCCTTTTACTTCATTGGAAAGGGTCAATGATGAACCAAAGGGCACATTTTTTTTCAAAAGCGGCCATCTGGCGCCCTCGATTGTGAGACCATCGAGGTCATCAAAGCCGATAAGGCTAAAAATTGTGCCGGCGGGCAAATCGAATGAATAAGCTCCCGGAAGAAGAGCATATCCTTCCTCCTTGCCACTCGTTAGAAGAACATCAATGCCGTTTTCTTTCATCGCCAATGCATGGGCGAAGTGGAAAAAAGCGTGGTCGGAACGTTTGCCACCAAGAGCACCACACAAAATAATGTGTTCGGCTCCTCGTTCCAAAGCAAAATCGATAGCGAGCTCTCCATCGGTCTTATCCTTTGCCACGGGAAAAGACTTCTTCTCGATATCTTTATAGCGTTCTTTCAAGTCGGCTTTCGTCGAATCGAAATCTCCTACCCACAATTCCGGTTTCACATGAAGCATTTCGACATAACGGATTGCCCCGTCAGCAACGATAATATGGCCATGTCCGATCTGCTTCATAAGCCGTTCGGTCACATAAAGATCGCCATCAAGAAGAACAGTAAAGCTTTTCACTCAAACGCCCATTTTTGTTTTGTCAGTTTTCCCGATTTTTCTTTTTTCAAATTTTCTATGCCAGTTATCAGTTCGCCCTCTATTTAAATTGTCTGATCGTCCTCCATATGTCATAACAATTCAATTCTACTTGTTGTAATATAGATGAAATTTCCAAAAAGCATGTTATTTTCAACTTTTTCGACATAGTGGAAATCATTGTTCTCCCTGTGAACTAGGGAAAGTGCCTGCCAAGATGAATAAACACAAACGATTGGGAAAAATGAAGTCGCATTTATTGCCACGCATTTTTACGCTTGCGCCAAAGAAAATTGGCTTTGCCATTTTTATCGGTTTGGGTTTATCGGGATTATCAGCCTGCCAGCTTGTTGATTATAACAAACCGGATGGCGGTCTTATGCCTTCAGGCACACCGGTTACAGTCGACAAAGTAAGCAAGGGGGATTCTCTTGCACAATTGGGGGCCTCGCAACATCCGCGAATCTTACAAACTTATGGCGGTGAATATAGCGACCCGAAACTCGAACGGATGGTTGCAAAAATCGTCGGTAAGCTCACTGCAGTTTCGGACAAACCTGACCAGACCTACCGGATTACTATTTTGAATTCTCCCAATGTCAATGCTTTTGCGCTTCCCGGTGGCTATGTCTATGTCACACGCGGTCTTCTTGCACTTGCCAATGATTCTTCGGAAGTAGCAGCCGTTCTTGCCCATGAAATGGCACACGTCACCGCCAATCATGGTATTTTACGCCAGCAAAAAGAAGCCGAAGTGGAGCTTACAAATCAGGTCGTCAGTGAAGTTCTGGAAGACCATTCGGCCGAACGTGAAACAGCCATTCGCGGAAAATTGCGGCTTGCACAATTTTCGCGCAATCAGGAATTGCAGGCGGATGCAATCGGCATAAAAATGTTGGGCCAAGCCGGCTATGATCCGTTTGCTTCGCCACGTTTCCTCCAAGCCATGGAAGCCTATGCTGCCTATCGGAATGTTTCCGGTGCAACCGATGCAACACTCGACTTTCTGGCAAGTCACCCGTCAACGCCCCAACGTATCCAGCTTGCAACCGATCAGGCCCGCAAAGTAGGAGCACCCGGCGTTGGCAAAACCGACCGGGAGGATTTCCTGAACGGCATTGACGGAATGATTTTTGGCGATACCGCTGATGAAGGTTATATTCGCGGAAACCAGTTTATCCATCCCAAATTGGGTATTACTTTCACGGTGCCTGAAGGATTTACAATAGATAATTCTTCCGCCGCCGTCATTGCCAGCGGAAATAACGACATTGCTGTGCGTTTCGACGGTGTTGCACTCCCGAGCGGCTCCTCGCCGGTCGATTATATCAAAAGTGGTTGGGTAAGCGGTCTTGATCCATCTACTATACAGGCCATTACTATTAATGGTTTAGAAGCGGCACGTGCCCATGCTGCCAATGATCGCTGGCAATTCGATGTCGTTGTGATCTTTGTCAAGGATCATGTCTTCCGGTTCTTGACGGCTGCTCCGAAAAATTCGTCCGCGCTCAATTCGGTGGCGAATGCCACAACATCTTCCTTTAAAGCGCTTTCGTCTCGCGAGGTTTCTGCCCTTAAACCGTTGCGTATCCATGTCCTGACAATTAAAGGCGGAGAAACTGTTGCATCCGTTGCGGCTCGCATGCAGGGGACCAATGCCAAAGAAAAACTGCTGCGCATCATCAACGCATTACCGGCAACAGTCAATTTATCAGCGGGTGACCGAATCAAAATTATTTCCGAATAGATTTCGACGAGGTCGCGAAAAATCCGTATCTTGATAAGCTCTGTTCTCTTAATAAGCCCATTGCGGACTTGACGTAAAAGACACTGTCAGCCACCGATCCGGCCCCGCATGACCTATCTTTTCGCCGATTTCGGTACGGATTTTATCGAGCTCTTCAACTTCGGCAATTTTATAATGATGTGGCAAGATGAGATGAATCTCGATCATTGTCGACCGCCCTACCTTGGCGAGATAATTCTGGGAACCGACAAAACCGTATTTTTCTACAATGGCATCGACAACATTATTGACGTGTTCATCAAGATCAACCGGCGTGATCATCAAAATATCGCGCATGGCGCGTAAAACGGTTCTAACCGGCATTGGTAACATGATAAGCGCAATGAGCGCCAGAATAACCGGATCAATATAGGGTAAAATCCATTCGTAGCCCGTACCTTCTATCAGATTGGCAAAGGTAAAAGCACATAGAAGAGCCAAGCCTATGCCACCCGATACAATCCAGCTCTTTACATCAATTGTTATGAAAGCCGACTTTATCCGACGATTGAAATATTGTTCGTAAAACGCCATTGCAAAGCAAAGGATGACTGCAAAGATCGAAAACCCGATAGCGGCATCGAAATGCGGAAGTTTTCCGCCATTCAAAATTTTACCAACGGCTTCAAACAAAGCATAAATAATGGCAATCATTAAAGATAAGCCGTTAATTGCAAGCAGCATTGGTTCGAGATGCCAAAAACCATATTGAAAGCGCTCGACAAATTTGGGTGCTTTGCGGCTGCGCCGGTTTACGTCAATCTCGATGAGCCGGACAACGAGAAGCGCAGCAATACTGAACAGACAATCAATCGACGAATACATCCCGTCGAAAATGATAGAGGAGGCACCCGAAAGAATGCCCGTGATGATCGCTGCAATTGCCAGAACTATCGTTGCTAGAATAGAATATGCGAGTAATTTTTGTTCAATATGCGCGTTTTTGTCGAACGGTGACAAACCGGTTCTCCTGGCCAATTCTACCCTGTGATCCTGTCAGGTATTTACCCTTTTAGCAGGATCGCCTTGAGATGACGAAACGCGTTCTTTTGGCAATTAAACCTGATAAGCATCGACAGTGTTAACAGAAAGAAGGCAATTACGCAATTTTTCCAATGCCCTTGCTTCGATCTGACGGACACGTTCCTTGGAAATGCCCATTTCTTCACCCAAGGCTTCAAGAGTTGCGCCTTCATCATTCAAACGTCGATAACGGATAATTTGAAGTTCTCTTTCATTCAAAATCTGCAGTGCATCATGAAGCCATTTCGAGCGACGTTGTCCATCAATTTCGTCCTCGACAAGTTCGTCTTGCAACGGGTGATTATCAACGAGCGAATCCATTTTGCTGCCCGAATTTTCATCATCCCCGATCATTGGAGCACTTAACGAATTGTCGGTTGTCGAAAACCGGAAATCCATTGTTTCGACATCGGAAACGGAAACGCCGAGCTTTTCCGATATATTGCGATAGATATCCTGTTTTGTCATGGTTCTATCTTCATTTGCAAGCTTGGTACGCAAACGTCGTAAATTGAAAAACAGTGCCTTTTGGGCCGAACTTGTACCACCGCGAACAATCGACCAGTTACGCAAAATGTAGTCCTGAATGGAGGCTCTTATCCACCATGTTGCATAGGTGGAAAAGCGCACTTCGCGCTCGGGATCAAAACGTGCGGCTGCTTCAAGAAGCCCGACATAGCCCTCCTGAACCATATCTCCCAAAGGTAATTTGAAATGTTTGAACTTGCCCGCTATTGAAATGACCAATCTCATATGGGAAACGGCAATCTTATGCATGGCAACGCTGTCCTGATCATCCCTCCAACGCAATGCGAGCATGTGTTCATCTTCTCGTTCGAGGTAGGGAGCTTTCATAGCCGAACGCATCATGTTCCGACCAAGCATATTGTCGGTACCCGAATTGAAATTTGTCGTAACTTGCGTTGACGTGGAGATGTTGGACATGATTGCCCCCTCGGTAGGAAAAGTGTTAGCAGGAAAATAAAAAGCTATTTTCCTTTCAGGCTGCTAACGTCTGCCGAAAGAGTTGGTTCCATAAAAAAACAACTAAAAGTTAAAATAATTTAATTTTTGATAGTTTTTTTACAATTTTTACGTGTTCTCTTGATAAATTTAAATCATTGAAAAATAAAAAGCCCGCTTTAAAAGCGGGCTTTTAAAAATATCGAAGACTATATTGTTGACTGTCTCGCCAATTATGGTCAAGCAGCGACGTTCTCGCTGTCTTCACCATCGACATCAATATCGACATCACCGTCAGCATCACTTTTAGCACTGCGCTTCGGGCTCTTGGCGAGATTGATTTCAATTGCGCGAACGGCTTCTGTTTCCGAAATCTTGTTGACGACAGCAATTTCACGCGCCATGCGATCAAGCGCTGCTTCATAAAGCTGACGCTCCGAATAGGATTGTTCAGGCTGATTTTCAGCACGGAAAAGATCCCGCACCACTTCGGCGATCGAAATCAAATCACCCGAATTGATTTTTGCGTCATATTCCTGTGCACGACGAGACCACATTGTCCGCTTGATACGTGCCCGCCCCTGTAGCACTTTCAACGCGCGGTCAACAAAATCGGTCTCGGACAATTTGCGCATGCCAATCGATAAAGCTTTGGCAACCGGAACTTTGACATGCATTTTATCTTTTTCAAAATGGATGACAAACAGTTCAAGCTTGATACCTGCAACTTCCTGTTCTTCAATAGCAACAATCTGGCCAACACCGTGGGCAGGATAAACGATGTATTCTTGAGCCTTAAACCCGTGCCGTGCCGGGGATTTTTTCTTGGGGGATGACATATTTTTAACCAACTCCATTTGTGCTCGGCACTGCTGCCGACAAACACAGGTTGAAGGCTCCAAAAACATAGAGCCTTATCCGATCCCCGAATTTTCAACATTACTTCCGACTTATCCCGCACAATAAGCTTTTGCACATTTGCAAAGCAAATGTTCCGATAAGTCCACCCAATCTTGCATCATTCGACTACACGTGATGAAAACATCCACGATACGACGCGAACTATGCCTGATTAAAACACCTTTCGATGAGAAAAAGAAACGTCAAAGACATTCAGTATCGGCTTAACGGCAAAACCTTAACACAAAAATCCAACGAAATCAATCATCCGGCAGTTAAGTTCAACTATTTGTATGCCTAATCACCGCTTCCAGGCTTGGGCGAGAAATATTTTTCAAGTTTTCCGGTAACGCCGTCCATTTCAGTTGCTTCGGGAAGCTGATCTTTCTTAACCGTTATATTCGGCCATTTTGCCGAATATTCCATGTTGAGCTCCAGCCATTTTTCCAGCCCCGGCTCGGTATCCGGCTTGATTGCTTCAGCCGGACATTCCGGTTCACAGACACCACAATCGATGCATTCGTCAGGGTGGATAACAAGCATGTTTTCCCCTTCATAGAAACAGTCAACGGGGCAAACCTCGACACAATCAGTGTATTTGCAGCGAATGCAATTGTCGGTCACAACATAGGTCATTGTTCAATCTCCAGTGTTCACGTCAAGCGCATTCCGACAAAAGCCTGTCACACTTTTAAACGGAAATGAAACGATAACAGCACTGAATTAACGTTTTTGTCTGATCGTTTCAACCCCGCATATGAACCAATTTGTTCACATTTCCTGTTTTAAAAAACGCAATAATTGCCTTCTGTCACGTTTTGTCGGGCGGGGACCTGATGAAATAATATTCTGTCTGTCTGCTACAACTTCGATGGGTGTCAAATCTTCATAAAGCAATCGGGCTTCCGCTACCGGCCCCCGACGCTCGCCAAGTCCTGCTACCTTATAAACGACCACCGAACGTTCGAGCCGGATAGTCAGAACGTCTCCGACTTTTATCGAATAGCCCGGCTTGTCAATTTTCACACGATTAACTCTGACCTTGCTGCCCTCAACGAGTTTGGCAGCAAGGCTACGCGTTTTGACCGTCCGTGAGAAAAACAGCCACTTGTCCAAGCGCTGTCTCGAAACGGCCCCTTCGCTCATTTTTTCAATTGGTCACGCAAAGCTGCGAGTTTTGCAAAAGGCGAATCAGGGTCAACCGGTTTCGGTTGCGACTTTGATTTATGCTGTTTGTAAGAAGCATCCGCTTTCGGATTGTTAAAAGACGAATTTTTACGCGGACGTTGTTTGTCACGACGTGATTCGCCCGACTTTTCCGGTCTGTCACCTGTTTTTTCAAAGCGCTGTGCGGAACGTTTCTTTTTGTCGCTATTCTGCCTTGACTGACGGTAATCATGCCGCCCCTGATAATGCCAAAGCAATACAGGTTTTTCCTCTTCTTCCGTAGTCTTCTTTGTGAAATGAGGACCGACCGGTTCAGCTTCCGGTGTTTTGACTTCTTCTGTTGTTGCAGTTTCCTGAACTGCAGGGGTCGTCGCAAAATCGCCTACCGGTTCGGCAGGACGTTCGACAACTGAAGCAGGCTTTGCTTCCTCCGGTGTTGCATCAAGTTCCTGAAGCTTGGCTGCAATTTCCGCCTTGTCTTTTTTATCAAAACGGTAGCCCAGACTTTTCAGAATTTCTTCCATATCCTCGGCTGTTGCACCAAGTATCGACATCATTGCCGGAGTAACCAGAAAATGACGCCCGTCATAAGCACCGTCCGGACGCGGCCCGCTACCGGGCTTCCAGTTCGCTGCATTGCGAATGAGATCAGCGAGACGTTCCAGAATATCGACACGTACGGCACGGCGCCCCAGAATCCGATAACCGGCAAGCTGATAAAAGGTCGGGTCGAAAGTCGGGTCGACAACAACCGAGGTACGGCCGGCCGCTAGTACTTGCAGAACATCGCCATAACCCGGCAAATCGCGTGCATGATTTTTCAATGCCCATAGAAGCGTAATGGCTTGCGCCGGTGCCGGCTTCAACATCATTGGCAGAAAAATATGAAAAGCGCCAAAACGTGTTCCGAGTCTTCTCAAGGCTGCACGTGAAATCTGGTCAAGGCTTTTGACCTCTTCGGCAACGTCACGACGCGGCAAAACGCCCAGATGTTCAACCAGACGGAACGCCAGTCCACGTGTCATACCAACCAGCGCATCCGCATTGATAAGATCAAAAAGCGGTTTCAATGCTGTTTCAAAATGGAAGCTCACAAAACGATCGACCCGTTCGGCAACTTTTTCACGCGCCTGCCCCGTCAATTGTTCATCGGCGAGCAGTACCGCTCTCGGCTTCAAAATATCATCGGTTGCAGCAAGGCTTGCCAAAGGTTGGCCAATCCAGCGAACCACACCATCCGAACCGACCGCAAAATCGCCATTGGCCGAAGCGGCCAAACGATCTGCCTTTTTTTCGAATTCACCGGCCAATATTTTATCTGCAGCAGCCCTTAGAGCTTTTGCATCGGCACCTTCGCCATTGACATCGGCAATAAAACGAAACCCATCAAGTTTTCCAACATGATGCCCCTCTACGAGAACATCGCCAGTTTGAACTATTTCGGCATCCATCATCACATTCTCTCTAAGCCGCTTCATAAGTACGCTTGTTCTGCGGTCTACAAATCGTTTCGTCAACCTCTCATGTAACGCATCTGACAATCTATCTTCAATTTCCCGCGTCTTTTCTTGCCAGTGTTGCGGATTGGTAAGCCATCCGGGTCTGTGAGACACAAATGTCCAGGTTCTAATCTGGGCAATCCGATGCGATAAAGTGTCAATATTACCATCGACTCGATCAGCTTGTGAGACCTGCTCGGCCAAATAGTTTTCATTGACGCTGCCGCGTTTTACAAGATCACGATAGATGTTGGCAATAATTTCCGCGTGTTGCGCGGGTGCAATTTTGCGATAGTCGGGAAGTGCACATGCGTCCCAAAGCAATGCCACGCGCTCGGGCCTGTCAGCCAATCGGGCGATATCATAATCATGCGAGAGATTATCAAGAGCTTGCGCATCCACAGCCGGTAATGCACGGGCTAATCCTTCCACAGGGGCTGCCGCTTCCAGTGATTTTCTCAAACTGTCAAGCGTTGTAAAATCGAGATCTTCGCTACGCCACTGCAAAACTTTGACCGGATCAAAATGATGTGATTCGATTCGTTCAACAAGATCTTTATCCAGATCGGCAATCCGTCCGGTCACGCCAAAGGTGCCATCACGCATATGACGGCCGGCACGTCCTGCAATTTGCGCCATTTCCGCTGCGGTCAAATCGCGAAACTGGTATCCGTCAAATTTTCTTGTCTGGGCAAAAGCCACATGATCGACATCCAGATTAAGTCCCATGCCGATCGCATCGGTTGCCACAAGAAAATCCACGTCTCCCGATTGATAAAGGGCTACCTGCGCATTTCTTGTGCGTGGCGAGAGCGCCCCCATGACCACGGCTGCCCCACCACGCTGGCGCTTGATCAATTCGGCAATTGCATAAACATCATCGGCAGAAAAGGCGACAATTGCTGTGCGGCTTGGCAAACGGGTCAACTTTTTCGAGCCTGCATAGAGCAATTGCGAAAACCGCGGACGACTGACAACATTAAGACCGGGCAAAAGCTTTTGCAGAATGCCTTGCATCGTCGAAGCACCGAGCAACATCGTTTCCTGTGTGCCACGCAAATGTAAAATCCGATCGGTAAAAATATGGCCGCGAGCGAGATCACCGGCAAGTTGCACTTCATCTATCGCGACAAAAGAAGCCTTGGTTTCCCTTGGTAAAGCTTCCACCGTGCAAACAGAATAAGGGGCACCGAGAGGAGTAATCTTTTCTTCCCCCGTAATGAGAGAAACCCTGTTCGGGCCGATCTTTTCGCTGATACGGTTATAAACTTCCCGTGCAAGAAGTCGTAACGGTAGTCCGATCATTCCGCTATCATGGGCAAGCATCCGCTCGATTGCCAAATGGGTTTTGCCGGTATTTGTCGGCCCCAGAACGGCTGTTACATCACGCCCCGAAAGGATGAGAGGGGCTTTAGCCATCGTCTACTCCAAATAATCAGATTTTGCCGGACATAGCCGCCAAAATACGCCTTAACGCCTTATCAAACGACAAGCAAGCTTTGTCATTTACCAAACGTTAACCATAATTCTTAACCTTTGGAACAGTACCGGAACGAATCAGCGACGAATCGCTGACATTACCATGTTCTTGATATGTTCTAACCAGATAATGTATTCTTACTAGGTGAGAAACCAAAATATAGCAATAAGGTCAAGGAATAATCCGGAAATTTGCCAACCAGATCATTCGTAAAATCGCACTATTCTCCAGCTTACAACTTTCTTGAGCTTCAAGCGTCTCCCGCTTCTATTTCCTTATAAACGGGCATTTTTCACCAAACACTTTTTGCCAATGTGTTTCCGCTATAGATAATAAAGTTTTCCCAACACAGTTTGCGTACCGGCTCTTTAAGCCGCTGTTTCCGATAAGGTAAAAACAAGCACCAACCGGTTCCGAATTTTTATCGACAAACCGTTTTGATTGTGAAGCGCGAAGACAAAAAAATTGATGAGAAAAATCACATTCGCTATCGACGAAATTTACTTCTCTTCAAAATTGCAGCAAGACGATGCGAAAACAGGAAATTGTTTACCGGATTTAAGCGACAGCAACCATTTATAGCCAATCCGGACAGGTATTGTTTGGCGATGCTATCAACGAGATGGCAAGTCAACCGGAGAATGAAATTCCACAAAACAAGTTGGAGAATTTTCACCAAACCGGCGCACCAAATACATCAAAAATTCGTCGAATAATTTGGACATAAAAAAACCGGCCAATAGACCGGTTTTTCTTTAAATTCAAAAAGACCTCAGTCTTTCGGTGTTAGAACCTGACGGCCACGATACATACCGGTTTTAAGATCGATATGGTGCGGGCGACGAAGCTCGCCGGAAGTTTTGTCTTCAACATAGGTCGGAGCCTTGAGGGCATCGGCAGAACGACGCATACCGCGCTTTGACGGGGTCGTTTTTCGTTTAGGTACAGCCATGGAATTATACTCCAAATTTGCTTAAAACGTATCTGCCACCATAACCCGAAGCTATATCGGCAGACAAAAATTATAGAAGGTTTGGCGAGCCTATACACTGATTATCAGACTTTGACCAGACTGAAATCAGCATTTTTTATGAAATAGGTCGATATTGTGCCTATTATAAGCGGAAAAATTTTAAAATCACCTTTTTGCTTAAAATCTTCCAAAACTGCCGGCATGTTTTTGCTGTTATTGCGAAATTGTCCAACCAGTCAAATCCGACTCAATTTCATTACTGCTCTGAACCCGTCTCTCGCAAACATTGAGTATAAGCAGACGATTGACGTACGCGTTTTTCTATCAGACGTTCAAGCCTTGTCAAATTCACGGATGGACGGGAAGGATTACGCAATTTCGGATTGGGTAAAGTGACTGCGAGATAGGCTGCTTGCCTTGGATTGAGATTTTTTGCCGAACGTTTGAAAAAATGTTGTGAAGCAGCTTCCGCACCATAGATTCCGGGCCCCCATTCGGCAATATTGAGATAAATTTCCATAATACGTCGTTTGGACAAAACAGCATCGGCGACCGTCGCATAAGGAATTTCAAGACCTTTTCTCAAATACGACCGGTCATGCCATAAAAACAGGTTTTTCACCATTTGCATCGTAATTGTCGACGCTCCTCTGTTAGGGCCTCCATCACGCGAAATAACAGTTTTCATTGCGTTCCAGTCAACACCGCTATGGGAACAAAATTGACCATCTTCAGACATGACAACTGCATAAACGAGATGAGGAGAAATATCGTCAATACTGCGCCACTCCCGTTCATAAGGAGTAAAAGTAATCTGGTCACGCAGCATCAAGGTCGAAACCGGATGGATAAATGGCAGATTATAAAGAAGCATCAGCAAAAACGGGAAAGATAGCAAAATTGCCAACGCGTAGAGAACCAAGCGAAGTCTTTTCGAAGGCCCTTTACCAGATCGGTCTAGAGATTTCCTGTCTTCAGCAAACAATTAAGCCTCGTTCAATCTTCATTCCCTGTTTATAATCGTCTCGCGATTTATCTCTTTTTTATATCTTTATTGTCTAACTCATAAGTGTTGACGGCAAGGTTGGAATGTTTCATGTCCATCTTGCAAAGATTAAAGGAATTCTCAATGGACGATTTTACCAATTTACTTGCAAAAAATGCCCGCCAGATTGGTGAAATGCTGGATGCAAAACTCTCCAGCCATATCGAGGCGGGAGAAATTTCCCGCCCGTCCCGCCTTCTTGCTGCAATGCGCCATGGTGTTTTGAATGGTGGCAAGAGATTGCGGCCTTTTCTTGTTATCGAGACTGCCCGACTTTTTGATGCCAATATCGAAGCGGCACAATGTGTTGGCGCAGCCCTTGAAGCAATCCATTGCTATTCATTGATACATGACGATTTGCCGGCCATGGATAATGATGATTTGCGGCGCGGCAAGCCCACTGTCCATAAAGCGTTCGACGAAGCGACGGCCATTCTCGCCGGTGACGCATTATTGACAATTGCTTTTGATTTTCTCTCCGATGACAAACTTGAACTTGATGCAAAAATCCGGCTCAAACTGATCAATGGTCTTGCCCGCAGTGCCGGTCTTGGCGGCATGGTAGGCGGGCAGGTGTTGGACCTCGAAGCAGAAACAAAAAAACCTGACGAAAGCGGCATTATCACATTGGAAGCGATGAAAACCGGCGCACTTATCCGCTATGCCTGTGAAGCCGGTGCTATTCTTTCCAATGCCACCCGCGAAGACCGCGAAAGACTTTCCGAATTCGGCGCGGCGATCGGCCTTGCTTTCCAGCTTGCCGATGATGTCCTTGACGTGACGTCCGATACCAAAGCGCTCGGCAAAACTGCCGGTAAAGACATAGCCGCCAATAAAGCAACTTTGGTTGCCCTCCATGGTGTCGAATGGGCTAAACACCAACTGGAAGGGCTGATGAAACAGGCTGATGACTTACTCGAACCATTTGGCAACAAGGCCGATATTCTAAAGGCGACAGCAAGATTTATTATAGAAAGAAAAAACTGAACAACAAAAACTGAAACAGCGAAAAACTTTATGCATTCATAGGCCATTCGCGGTGAATGTCATGCGTTTACAAACAGAAAAAGCGACGCATTCAACTTTCGTTAAAGCCAAGTGATTGTCTTTTGCGATAAAGAAAGATGTCTTGGCGTTTGTTTCGCAAAATAAATAAAGCTTTTTTAGGATAATGTTTTTTATGTTCATGAAGAAGCCACTCTTGGTTTTGGGCCCTTGCTCTTTTCACAAGATAATTGCTTCGGTAATGATGAGTGGTGTTTTCGTTTAATATCGCTTTCTCTCGTCCCTTCAAGAACTTGTCATTAACAAAGCCAAAGACATTTAAAAGAAGACTTCGGAAAATACTCATGGCCTTTACTCTTGCTTCTGCAACAGAGCTTATGGAAGAAATTAAAAAAAGCCGTTTTTTAACGCGTGCTTTTCCGATCAATTCGGTAACCGAAGCCGAAGCGATTATTGAAACAATCCGCAAAGAAGAGGCGACACACCATTGCTATGCTTGGAAGTTTCATCAAAATTACCGCTTCAATGATGATGGTGAACCGACAGGAACTGCCGGTAAACCAATCCTCAATGCCATTGAAGGCAGAAACTGCGATTGCGTTCTTGTCATTGTCACACGTTGGTTCGGAGGGGTTAAACTCGGCACCGGTGGGCTGGTTCGTGCCTATGGGGGCGGTGCGTCAAGAACACTCCAAAAGGCCGAACTTGTCGAACTTGTGGACTGGCAGATTTTGACTTTTCACTGTCCTTTCAATCTCTTACCAATTGTCGAAAACGAGGTTCAAAATTTTCTTGCACAGATTGATAACCGGCATTTTGACGATTCCGGATGTGAAGTGACACTCCGTTTGCCAAAAGATGAACAACAGAACTTTATTGACTGGATAAAAGACATAAGCAGCGGGAAAATCCTGATTGATGGAGAAAACTCCCCCTCCGACACGTCTTTATAGAAGTTTTCTCCAAATTTATAAAACTCTTGCCAAATAAAGATGTCCGTCAATTTGACGGCTACTTTTCCTGATTCTACTTGATTGAAGAGCGCCCCCGATAGGCAACGCATTCAAAAACAATCACTTCCGCTTAAAAGTCAACCGTTCCAGCTCTTCCGTGATCTGCCATGCTTAAAGTTTTATCGGGCGCAGCACATTTTTTCATTCCAACAAAGCTTTTAAGCCATTTTGACTTTTTAAACGCGTTCAAGCTCTTTTAATTCTGCAATAAGTGAACCGGGCTTTTCATCGTTTTTGATGACGAAAAAAGCAAATGCACCTTTTTGCCGTTTGAAAACCTCAGCAAAAAACGCGCAAATCAAAGTCGGACACTCGTTTCAAATGTCCACTTCATGGTTTTTGAATGGACGATTGCAACTCTATTTGAAACGCTCTTCGATATATTCGGCTACCATCTGCTCGAATTCAGCCGCAATATTTGCCCCGCGCAGTGTCTTGACTTTTTTACCATCAATGAAAACGGGGGCAGCCGGCATTTCTCCGGTACCGGGAAGTGAAATACCGATATTGGCATGTTTCGATTCCCCGGGTCCGTTGACGATACATCCCATGACGGCAACATTGAGTGTTTCGACACCGGGATATTTTTTCCGCCAGACCGGCATATTTTTGCGAATATCACCCTGAATTTTCTGTGCGAGTTCCTGAAACACCGTCGAGGTGGTGCGTCCACAGCCGGGGCAAGCGGCAACAGTGGGTATAAATTGTCTGAATCCCATAACCTGCAAAAGCTCTTGTGCAACCTGCACTTCACGCCGGCGGTCGCCGCCCGGTTCAGGTGTCAAAGAAATACGTATGGTATCGCCAATTCCCTGTTCCAATAAAATGCCCAGAGCTGCCGAAGAGGCGACAACACCTTTGGTTCCCATACCTGCTTCGGTAAGCCCCAGATGCAAAGCATAATCGCAGCGCTTGGCCAACATGGTATAGACAGCGACAAGGTCCTGTACCTGACTGACCTTTGCCGACAGAATAATTTTATCCTTCCCAAGGCCGATTTCTTCCGCAAGATGTGCCGAAATAAGTGCAGACTGCACCACCGCTTCATGCATGACCTCATCGGTCGAAAGCGGCCCGCCTTTTGCAGCATTCTCATCCATCAGCCGTGTCAGCAATTCCTGATCGAGCGAACCCCAGTTCACGCCGATACGAACCGGTTTGTCATATTGAATCGCAAATTCGATTATTTCACTGAATTGTTTGTCACGTTTTTCGCGAAAACCGACATTTCCGGGATTGATGCGATATTTTGCCAAGGCCTTTGCACAATCAGGATATTCGGCGAGTAATTTGTGACCGATATAATGAAAGTCTCCGATGAGCGGAACTGTAATTCCAAGATTGTCCAGCCGTTCTCTTATTCTTGGTACAGCGGCTGCCGATTCATCCCTATCGACAGTAATGCGTACAAGTTCCGAACCTGCCTTGGCGAGTGCTGCGACCTGAGCCACGGTTGCATCCACATCGGCTGTGTCCGTATTGGTCATTGATTGCACGACAATAGGATTATCGCCTCCCACCATAACGCCGCCAACATTGACAGCAACAGATTTGCGACGCGGAAAAGGTTTGGAAAAATATTCGTGCGTGTTCATTTTCGGATGATGTCTCTTTTATTGCCTGACAATCATAATCATATCGTTTTGTTATAACTGTTTTAAACCCATTTTCCCAATCGGAATTTTGAAAAAGATTTTCACTTTTCCGATTATCGGAATGTCGTTTTTCAGAAATTACGTGAGGTCAGTGATGAATTAAAACCGTCCCGTGCTTTTTATGTTTTTCATGGCATCTTTCCGGTTTTAGAAAATTTCCCGATTTGAATATACCGTTTTCAAGAAAAAATTACGGCCCGAGGTTTTTCATTTCCACTGGAAGGAACTTTTTTACGCATTATCTATTGTAATAGATAGTAGTTACAGCCTTGTGTTCGATTTATACGGGGCTTCAGCGCAAGGGAAAAACAATGTTTAATGTTCTTAACGGCAGTGACACGAAAGAAAAAGTCGAAAAACGTATTCAGGATCTTAAAGCCGAGCTCCAATCGCTCACCCATTCACTGACTAAAGGCGACGGTTTCATGAGCAATACAGGCGAAATCGCCGAAACAATAAAGGATAAAGGTCGCCAAGCGCTCGATGTTGTCGGTGAACAAGCCCACTATATTACCAAGCAAACCAAAAATTATCCCAAAACTGCTCTAGCGGTTGTCGGTGTCTTGGGAGTTGCAGCTTATTTTCTCCTCCGCCGCAAATAATCGGAACGATAAAAACAAGATTGCATTTGTGTTAGAATAAAGTTTGTCTCACTAAGAGTTGAGAAACAAATTTTTAAAATGAGCAGCGCATTCAAAAGGTCCGCTTGGTCATATCTGACCTGATAAAGAAAGATAAAGTTAAATAAAAAAGCGCGTTAAACGCGCTTTTTTATTGTCCAGTCGTTTTCAGCTCTTTTAGCTTACTTTAGTTCTTTTCCGACTTTATTTTTCAATCCTTGACCTCGGAATAATTATAGCTTCCGTCCGGAGCTTTATACCAGCGGTTCATAACAAAACCACCTTCCTTCGGATCGCCTTTCTCGGTGAAATCCAAAGGTCCGAGCACTGTTTTGAAAGGCCCTTTTGTTTTCAGATATTGCGCCACTTTTTGAGGGTTTTGCCCTTCGGCAGTAATACCTTCGGCCATAAGCTGCACAACCGCATAGGAATAAAGTGTGAATGCTTCCGGTTCAAATCCGTTCGCCCGGAAAGATTTTACCAATTCCTCATTGTCCTTATTGCCACGAGGATCGGCGTTGAAGGTATTCATAACACCAACAACTGCATCTTGCGCCGTTGCGGCAAGCTCATTGCTGGCAAAGGCATCACCACCGATATAGACAGGTTTGACCTTCTGTTCCGCCATTTGGCGCAACATCAGACCGGCCGGTGTATAAAGCCCGCCAAAATAGACAACATTTGCGCCACTCTGCTTCATTTTTGCAATAATGGCCGAAAAATCTTTATCCTCGACATTGACACCGTCAAAGCTCAATTCGGTCACGCCAAGCTTGTTCAGTGTTTTTTTGACTTCTTCGGCAATACCAATTCCATAAGCGGTTTTGTCGTGAATAATCATGACCTTCGGATCAGGAACATGCTTTTTTATGAATTCAGCGGCAAATGACCCTTGCTGGTCATCACGTCCGCAAACACGAAACTGCATCGGATAGCCCGATTCCGTCAATTTAGGATTGGTAACACCGGCTGAAATTGCCAGCATGCCATTTTCATCATAAACAGTTGCTGCCGGAAGCGCTGCACCCGAATTATAATGGGCTACGACAAATTGCACACCATCGCCGGCAAGCTTGTTGGCACCCGAAACGGCCTGTTTGGGGTCCGATGCATCGTCGACAATCTCGATAACGAGCTTTTCGCCTTTGATGCCCCCCTTGTCATTGATATTTTTAACGGCCATTTCGGCGCCATGCTGAATTTGCGCACCAATCGCCGCGCTCGGTCCCGTAGCAGGAATTGCAACACCGATTTTGATATCTGCCCAAGCACTATTCATGAACGTGCCAAAAGCAATTGCTGCAACGGTTGCCAATAATGCTTTCTTCATTTCAGTTCTCCTCTTTTTTCTTCATAAGTTGTAAAACATCCAAAGTAATTTTTCCAGACAACATCAAAGAAAAGCTTATTTCTTGTGCCAGGTAAAAGGCGACGATTTCTTGTAAAGCCAACTATATTGGCGAACCATCTGGTTTGTCCGCGTAAATTGAAAACCGAGACCTGCAAAAATCAGCAAGACAACAAGATCGACAAGATAATAATGAAGCGATAACAGAGTGCCGTTGAAGGGCGGTATATAATGGATGAAGCGGATAGCCGCGGCGAGCGGAACCATCGAAATCAGCGCCACTTTCAGCCCATGCCAGGTCAGTGCACAAGCGCGCCCCGTCATCCACGCGGCCCAGCCACCAAGAATGATAGTCACCAGTACAAAGACAAATAGTGAAGACTCTTGATAAAGGATACCTTGCATTTTTTCTCCCTAAAGATTCAAACACCAGTGGTGATTTTGAATATCCTGATTAATGTCGACCACCTTCAAGATAGGCTGCCCTGACTTTCGGGTTCGATAAAAGTTCTGCACCGGTTCCGCTCATTGTAACAACACCATTCACAAGGACATAACCGCGATGGGCGAGTTTTAACGCCCCGAAAGCGTTCTGCTCGACCAGAAAAACAGTGAGACCGGTTTCCTTGTTTAGTACTTTGATTGCATCGAATATCTGTTTAACAATGAGCGGTGCGAGCCCCAATGAAGGTTCATCAAGCAATAATAGTCTCGGACGCGACATAAGCGCACGCGCAATTGCCAGCATCTGCTGTTCGCCACCGGACAATGTTCCGCCGCGTTGCTGCAAGCGTTCTTTCAGGCGTGGAAATAAAGCAAACATTTTCTCGACATCCTCGTCAAAATATTTGAGGTTATCGATACTTGCACCCATTTGCAGGTTTTCAAGAACGGTCATGCGCGGAAAAATGCGCCGCCCTTCCGGCGACTGCGCAATACGTAATCGCGCAATTTCATGCGTTTCCATATAGGTAATGTCATGACCATCAAACCAAATACGACCTGACCGTACACGCGGTTTGCCGAATATCGTCATCATCAAAGTTGACTTACCGGCACCATTGGCGCCGATGAGTGTAACAATCTCGCCTTGCCGGACTTCAACACTGACGCCCCGTAGAGCTTGAATAGCACCGTAATAGGTTTCAATATTTTCGACTTTAAGAAGTGCTGGTGCATCGTTACTCATGAACGCTTTTCCTCTTGTTCTTTCAAGTCGGCAGTAATGATTTCCGTTTCCGATATTTCAACAGAAGCCGCGACATCCTCAACTGCTGTTTCAGGAGATGCCTCTTCATCCTCGTCAACGCCAAGATAAGCTGCAATCACTTTCGGATCGTTTTTGACGACCTCCGGCGTACCATCGGCAATTTTTGACCCATATTCGAGAACAACAACATGATCGGATATTTCCATCACCACCGACATATCATGTTCGATCAGCAATACGGAGGTATGTTCGACATCCCTGATATCCAAAAGAAGATCGTTCAGTTCAAGCGATTCTTTAGGGTTAAGACCTGCCGCCGGTTCATCAAGACATAAGAGTTGCGGCTCGGTGCACATCGCACGTGCAATCTCGAGACGCCGCTGATCACCATAAGGAAGATCTCCCGCAGGATCATCGGCACGATGGACAAGATTTATTTTTTCAAGCCAAAGCTCGGCTTTTTTGATCGCCTCTTTGGCTGCCCGCTTATATGAAGGAAAACCGAACAGGCCAAGCACGGTCATGCCGGAAGCACGCATTAACTCGTTATGTTGCGCAACGAGCAGATTTTCGAGAACCGTCAAGCCGGTAAACAAGCGGATATTCTGGAAGGTGCGGGCAACTTTCGCTTTCTTGGTAATTTCATAATCGGCAAGCCGCTCCAATAGAAAAGTTTTTCCTTCATTGGTGTGGAGAGACAACATCCCGCCAGTCGGCCGATAAAAGCCGGTAATACAGTTAAAAACAGTTGTTTTACCTGCACCATTCGGCCCGATCAAAGCCGTAATCTTGCCCCGCTCGACATTGAAACTCAAATCGTCAACGGCAACGAGACCACCAAATTGCATCCTGAGGTGCTCGATTTGGAGAAGGGTATTATCGTCAGCCATTAGCCGTTTCCTTCTTTTGTAAAATCACCTGAAACAGCTTTCTTCACTTTCAGGAACGCACTCGGCTCCCGTTTACCGACAAAGCCGCGCGGTTTCCACACCATGACGAACACCATCGCCAGACCGAACCAAAGCATACGATATTGTGGCGGGTCAAAATCAGGACCGAATATCATCTGTAGCGCCGGAACATCGCGCAATAGCTCTGTGCCACCAATCATGACTGCAGCAGCCACAGCAATTCCACCTAGTGACCCCATACCCCCCAGAACAACAATTGCCAGAATAATTGCCGATTCGTCGAAAATGAAACTCGTGTAATCGGCGCGCCCCTGTCTTGCTGCAAAAAATGCTCCGGCAAAACCGCCGAACATTGCGCCGATGGAAAAGGCCGTCAATTTTGTTGTTACTGTGTTGATTCCAAGCGAGCGGCAGGCAATTTCATCTTCGCGTAAAGCTTCCCATGCCCGTCCGATTGGCAGTCGACGCAACCTCATCACGACCCAGGCGGTAATCACCACCATGACAAGAATGACATAATAGAGAAATATCTTATAATGGGCAGCCTGAAAATTTAATCCGAAGAGCTCGGCAAATCCGCCTTCGCCCCTTGTGAAGGGAACACCGAAGAATGTTGCTTTTTGAACCGACAACCCAGCAGCGCCGCCGGTAACCGGCGTCCAGTTTTGCAAAATTGTGCGGATAATCTCTCCGAAAGCCAAAGTAACAATGGCAAGATAATCACCACGCAATCTTAATACCGGAAATCCCAGCATCATTCCCCAAAGGGCTGCAAAAATACCGGCCAAAGGCAGGCACAGCCAGAATGAAAAGCCGAAATGATTGCCGAGAAGGGCAACTGTATAGGCTCCCACGGCATAAAAAGCGACATATCCCAAATCAAGCAAGCCGGCAAGGCCAACCACAATATTGAGTCCCCAGGCAAGCATGATATAAATCAATATCTGGATTGCATAATTGTCGATCCACTTTTGCGATTGGGCGAGATTATCAACCAGAAAAGTCGTGACAAAAAACGGATATACAAGCAACAGCGCCAAAATACATCCCGGAGCATATTTCTGAAACCCCGGTGTGACTTCCCTGACCGTTATCCTGATTGCCTGTTGAATACCTTTGGCATAGAGAAAAACAATGGCAAGCAGCACAAAAGCGACGACGACAATTCCGGCAATGAAAAGCTGATGGGCTTGAGCCGACAAATTATAAGTGGATTGGGCAGAGGCATCTTCATAATAAAGCCATGCCCGATAGGCGATGAACAATATGACAGAAGGGACAAGTGCAAAAACTGCTCCCTTTGTACCACCGCCAAAAAGACACCACGTAAAACGCCCGACACCGGCAATAATCACATAATTAAGAAGATAACCGATTTGCGGTGTCAGTGTCATCTCGTTCCGCAAATTGAGATCAGCCCTGAAACCCACGATAAAGGCAAACAGCAATAATGCGATAAAAGCTGTCACAATGCCTTCGCGACAAGCGCGTTTAAAGTCGATTCTTCCGGCATTTGGCAAAGATGTTATCTGGTTCATGGCCGCCGTCTAAACCTTTTCAACTTCTGGCCGTCCAAGGATACCGGATGGCATAAATACGAGAACAATTGCAAGAATGAGAAAGACTGCAACGTCTTTATATTCCGGCGGAAAATAGGTTTGCCACAAAGCTTCTGTCAAGCCGATCAGAAGACCGCCAAGAACTGCACCGGGCAACGACCCGATTCCCCCGAGAACGGCGGCGGTAAAAGCTTTGATTCCAGGAATAAAACCATCGGCAAAATGAATTTGTCCATAATTCATCAGGTAAAGTGTTCCGGCTATTGCGGCAAGCGCTGCCCCCATAATGAAGGTCACCGAAATAATCCGGTCCACATTGATTCCCAAAAGAGCCGCCATTTTGCCGTCCTGTTCGACGGCGCGTTGGGCGCGGCCGAGCGGTGTTTTGCTGACAATATGGGAAAAGATAAAAAGCAGAACGGCCGTAACCACGACGACCAGAAGTTGCTTGTTCAAAATAAAAACATCGGTTCCCGGAATGACAAAACCACCACTGATCATTTCCGGAATAGGCTTGTTACGCGGGCCCTGCTCGACCTGAACGAAATTGCGCAAAACAAACGACATGCCGATTGCTGTGATCAATGGAGCAAGACGAAAGGAGCCGCGCAATGGCCGATAAGCAACCCGTTCGATAACCCAAGCCCAGACAGATGTGAAAACCATTGAAACGATGAGCATTATGAGAAGTGCCAGTGCAATAGGCACGGCTGCCGGCAATGTCAGCAGCATCATAAAAACGATCATCGCAATGAAGGCACCGATCATGAACACATCACCATGGGCAAAATTGATCATGCCCAATATGCCATAGACCATCGTGTAGCCAATAGCGATAAGCCCATAAATAGCCCCCAAAGCAACTCCGTTTATTAGTTGCTGAAAAAAATAATCCATTGAGTGTATGTCCCCTGTGTTATTTTTCCGTTTTTAACAATACCAACTGTCAAGCCGAAAGCAAATGGCCGGAATAGGGATTAACGCAATCGAACGCGGTTTCATAGTATTTTTTAAATTTTCTAAATCTGCCTTGAGATAAAACAGTTTAAATCAGTTCAACCTGGAATTTAATTTTGTAATTTTTCCGGATTTACCGATGTATCAACATGAGGAATAACCGACATACCGGGTATTAATCGATCAACATATTTCTGGTCAGGGTCGATCTCGATACGGACCGGAATGCGCTGGGCAACTTTGGTGAAATTTCCGGTTGCGTTGTCGGGTTTCAAAACAGCAAATTCCGAACCGGCCGCCGGCGAAAAGCGGGCAACATGCCCTTTGAGCTTATACCCGTCCAACGCATCGACAGAAAATACTACCGGTTGTCCGGCTTTCATATTGGCACATTGTGTTTCTTTATAATTGGCGACAATCCAGACATCATCGGGTACAACGGCAAGGAGTTGCGTTCCCGCTGTGACATATTGGCCAAGTTTTGCACCGACTTCACCGACACGCCCGTCGCGTGGGGAATAAATTTTGGTATGATCAAGATCTATTTTTGCAAGTTCAACCGCTGCTTCGGCACTTTCAACATCGGCCTTCAAGCCTTCCCGATCAACAAGAATTTTCTTTAATGCCTGTGTTTTGACTTCAAGTTCTGCACTTTTTTGATCGCGATCGGCACGGGCGGAATCTTCACTGCTTTGCGATGACACACCGCGTTGCGTCAATGGTTCAACACGTTTCCAGTTAAGCTCCGCCTTGGTGAAGGCAGCCTCTGCGGAGCGAATATCGGCTTTCGCTGATTCCTCCTGCTGGTAGGAACTCGCCAATGCGGCCTTTTTTGAATCGAGTGTGGCTACGGCCTGTTCCACCCTTTGCTTGAAAATGCGATCTTCTATTTCAATCAGAAGCTCACCTTCTTTGACGCGCTCGTAATCTTTGACCTTTACGCTCGAAATATTCCCCGCCACTTGCGGGCTGATCATCGTCACAAAGCCTTTAACATAAGCATTGTCTGTGGTTTCGATACTGCTGATAAAAGGAGGCAGTTGCCACGCCCATAATATCAATAATATCCCGCAAATACCGGCGATAATGGAAACAGCCGTTGCTTTTGAACGTAAAAACCTTATCATTCTCTTTCATCCGCATTTTAACGCCTGTTTTCAGGCTGTTTGTGTCGATAACTGGACTTGTTTTTCACGAAATTTTTTATATCCACGTAAAGCCATTCTGATGAGCAAGATCACCAGAACAATAAGAGCGATACATGAATAAAGGCGGAACACATCGTTATAAGCCAGAACATTGGCCTCGAGTGTCGACCTTTTTGCTAATGCTGCAAGACCCTCGCTATGTCGCAATACCGGATCGCTGATCACGTGGGCGTAGACCTCGGAGAGCTGATTGACATCATTTGCGACAATCGGATTACTCATAACAATTTGCTGGGTGAGGATATTTGAATGATATTTTTCAAATACAATTTGTAAACTGCCGAAAAACGCCGAGCTCATCAGTCCGCCCGTATTTTGTGTAAACAGAAAGACTGCAATAAAGCTCAGAATATAATTCGGCCCTCTGGCAATTGCGGTTGCGAGCCCCTTCGACATGGAAGGCGGTAAAAACAACGCATAGCCAACGCCAATCATTGATTGACTTAATATCATCTGATCGGGTCTTGTGAGATTGGTTGCATGACTATCTATGAAGGACCCGCCAGCAAGCAGGATAAGCGCAATGACGTGGAACAAATCCTCGCGGCCAGGCTTGAAAAATATAGCACATGAAAGGCCCCCGAGAACGGTGCCAACAACCACGCCTGCATGCATAACTTCCATTTCACGGTTGAGCAGACCGAACAAATTAAAAAAATTGGATGCTAAAGTTGCCTGCTCCGACAGCAAAATTCTGAACATCATAAGAACGATTGCGATGTGAAGCATTTCTTTGCTGAATAGCCAGCGCAAATCTATCAACGGATTTTTCCGGTTCACTTCTATGACTGACGCGGCCATAAGGCAGAAAACCGCTATAGCGAGCCACCACCCCATCCACGATACCTCACGCCACCAATATAATCGACCAACCGGCATAATTGCTGCGTTAATTCCAAGACCAACAGCGATAAGACCGTAGCTCACATAGTCCAACTTCTCGATAACTTTTGCCCGTTTGATCGGCGTTAAAGGCAAATAGAAAATGCAAGCAAAGCCGATGAGTGCAAGCCCCATTTCCAATGCAAACAATGCGTGAAAGCCGGCATGATCAATCAATGCGGGCGAAACCAGCCTTGATAAGGGAACAGCAAGAGCAATGTTCATCAAGTTGAGACTTAAACCCACAGTGCGCTTTTTGGCGGGTGCGAATGCTTCAATCATATAGAAAAAAGCAAGTGACGACATAGGGGCCGCCGCAATACCTGCGAAAAACCGGATAATAATTGCCGATTGCAAGCTTGTGACAAACAAATGCAATATACATGTCAATAAAAAGCCGATAATCGACAATTCGGCAAAAAGTCTCAAACCATATTGGTTTCTTATCTTGATAAGGAAAATAGACAGGCTGACATTGGGCGCCATATAAGCACCGACAAGCCATGTCGTTTCCTCGACAGTTGCATGGAAAAAACCCGTGAGTTGAGTAATATTGGATTGGACCATATTGGCCCCGAGGCCATAGACCCATTGTAAAAGACTGGCCGCAAAAATATAAAGCAGACAGCGATGGATGGGACCGGCAAATATTTTTCCAGGATTTGAAAAAGGTGGTTCCCGTTCATCATCGGGCAGTGGGAGAACGCCTGCGCTCATGAGCGGCCCTCTCTTTCCACCGCATCGGCAATATGTTCAAGAACACCCATAGCATTTGTGATATTTTTGCCGTCAATGCCGGACATCACCTCGTGACTGAGATGTGCGGCATAAGTTTCTATTTCCTCGACTGTTTTTCTCCCCTCCGGCGTTAAAGTAACGCGCTTGGCTCGCCGGTCATCTTCCGCAACATTTCGTATAACCAGACCCTGTTCTTCCAATGCATCAATAAGCCTGACCAAAGTTGCATGTTCAATACCTAATTCTTCAGCCAAATTTTTCTGGAAAAAATCGTCCTGATCTTTCAGGGCCGACAAGGTGAGTGCGCGGGCCAAGGTCAAACCGTGCTGGCGAATGCGCGCGTCCAGCAAATTTCGCAGTTTACGGCTAACCTTGAATAACAAATCGATAAACAGCACTGATTGAGTGGCGTTTTTCATGAACTCGTCCAGAGGATTTATGTAGTATGCTAATAATTATGATGCGACATATATAAGGCTAAAATGCCATTCGCAATTCACTTCCTTATTGCTCACAAAGGGTTGAACCGGTTTTTAAAAGCGGATTGCAACCGCAATTCACATGAAACGCAGCGGTTCTCATTTATCGGCTATGGATTTTTGTTCGTTCGATGCCGAGAACCGGCTTTCTTTATTCAAGCACTGATTGTTGCACTTGTTGGTCAATAATGGAAAACGAATAAATAAATAATCTTACGCCGTTTTTGTCACATAATAAGCTGCTGTTTTCACAATCCGGATTAAGGTGCTCTGCCTTTCCATAATATTGGCGGAGCGAATGAACAATCGTTAGCGGAAGTCAACAGCATCGATACCTGGAATTATAAATCACGCGTTCTCGCGATTCAGACGGCAGCGCGTCTTGAAATGGCATTTCGTCAATTCGTTAATGAAGTTCGGCTTGAATTATCGGTCCGAGGGCAACGCACAATTTATGGTTTTTGCTTATTCCAATAGGCAATCAACAATCTTGAGCGGCATTCGAAAAATTCCGATAAAACCTTATTGCTCCGGTTCGAGATTGGATTCCGCTTGGAAACTGCAAAATTATTTTCGAAGTGAATTTTATTTAAGCAAAATGAGCAGGCAGTTGTCGATAAGCCGAGCTGCTTGCGATTTTTCAAGGCACTTCCTGCTTTTCCGGCAAGTCCCCTCGCCGAACTCAACTGGATTTGCGCTTGTTTTTAAGTCAAAAACCGGTGATGTTTTGGCTTTCCAATAACAGTTTGTGT
Source organism: Bartonella sp. M0192 (assembly GCF_016102305.1). Lineage (NCBI taxonomy): Bacteria > Pseudomonadati > Pseudomonadota > Alphaproteobacteria > Hyphomicrobiales > Bartonellaceae > Bartonella > Bartonella sp. M0192. The sequence goes on from NZ_JACFOU010000001.1 coordinate 126,240, forward strand.
CACAATCGCAATTTGTCGATTGACGGTTTTCTTTGTCTCCATTGGTATTGCGCTTCCACCCTTAAAAAGAACCAAGAAGGTCTTGAAAGCCGAGGAGTAGTGCCAAACAAAAACAGAATTTTTCCGGCGAGATAGGCGGCTGTCATTGGGGAGACATCGCGAAAAGCAAGATAGGTTTGGAAATAGAATTTGATTCCGGAAATATTATCTGCTCACCAAAATCGTGAGCTTTTTATGCGCAAGGGAGCATGATCAGTAAATGCCGAAGACAGGAAAACGCCAATTTGCAAATAGTGGCGTTTGATCAAATTGTCGAAATGACGTTTTGTATAGATGTCAATTGATGAAGAAAATCTTCCGCCTTATTGCGTGCTTCATCATTCTCGGCGCCTTCAAAGACTTCACGTGCTTCACTAATACGGCGTTCCAGATCGCTTTCATCGAATTTTTCAACGGAAACGGCTGATTCAGCTAATAAAGAACAACCGTGACGATTAATATCGGCGAAGCCGCCATAAACAACAAATGACATTTGGCCGGTTGCCGATTTTACTGTGATAATTCCCGGAGTAACCGCGGTCATAACAGGAGAGTGATCAGGAAGAATGGTCATATAGCCTTCACTTCCCGGCAAGACAACTTCAGTTGCTTTTTCCGAAAGTAGCAATTGTTCTGGAGAAACCAGCTCAAATAAAAATGATTTAGCCATATCTTTCGTCACCTTACCCTAAAGACAATCAGTAAAATCTGCAAAAGTCTAAAAAGACCTGAAGATTTCAAACTCTTTGCAGTGCAAAAATAGATTTTTCCCCAATGGGCAAGCCACTGCAAATGGCTCTGTCGCCACTATAAAAGGCGACAGAACCCTTTTAATTACGAGACTTGTTCAGCAAGACGCTGTGCTTTTTCAACAGCTTCCTCGATCGAGCCTACCATATAGAAGGCAGATTCTGGCAAATAGTCGTATTCACCGGCGCAAAGACCTTTAAAGCCTTTGATCGTATCTTCAAGAGCAACCAATTTTCCCGGAGAACCCGTAAAAACTTCCGCAACATGGAAAGGCTGCGACAAGAAACGTTCGATCTTGCGGGCACGAGCAACAACAAGTTTATCTTCTTCCGAAAGCTCGTCCATACCGAGAATGGCGATGATATCCTGCAACGACTTATAGCGTTGAAGAATTGTTTGAACCTGACGGGCAACACTATAGTGTTCTTCGCCAACAACAAGCGGATCAAGCATACGCGAGGAAGAATCAAGCGGATCCACAGCCGGATAAATACCCTTTTCAGCAATGGAACGCGACAAAACAGTCGTTGCATCAAGGTGGGCAAACGATGTTGCCGGAGCCGGGTCGGTCAAGTCATCGGCAGGAACGTAAATTGCCTGAACGGACGTGATAGACCCTTTGTTGGTGGTTGTAATACGTTCCTGCAAAGCACCCATATCGGTGGCCAAAGTCGGCTGATAGCCCACAGCCGAAGGAATACGACCGAGCAGAGCCGAAACTTCCGAACCGGCCTGGGTGAAACGGAAAATATTATCCACGAAGAATAGAACGTCCTGACCATCATCACGGAAGCTTTCGGCAACCGTGAGACCCGACAACGCTACACGGGCGCGAGCACCCGGTGATTCGTTCATCTGTCCATAAACCAAAGCACATTTTGAGCCTTTTGCAGAACCGTTATGTTCTTTCGGATCAACATTCACGTGGCTTTCGATCATTTCGTGATAAAGGTCATTACCTTCACGGGTACGTTCACCAACGCCGGCAAAAACCGAATAGCCACCATGCGCCTTGGCGATGTTGTTGATGAGCTCCATAATCAGAACTGTTTTACCAACACCGGCACCGCCGAACAAACCGACCTTGCCGCCTTTGGAATATGGCGCAAGCAGGTCAACCACTTTGATGCCGGTAACCAGAATTTCCGATTCTGTCGATTGATCGACATAGGCCGGAGCAGGCTGGTGGATCGCACGAATCTTGTCGGATTTTATTGGCCCGACTTCATCAACAGGTTCGCCGATAACATTCATGATACGACCAAGCGTTGCTTCGCCAACGGGAACCGAAATAGGAGCGCCGGTATCGACAACTTCCTGACCGCGAACCAAACCGTCGGTCGTATCCATCGCAATTGTGCGAACTGTATTCTCGCCAAGGTGCTGTGCAACTTCAAGAACCAGCCTATGACCAAGATTTTCGGTTTCCAAAGCATTCAAAATTTTTGGCAGATGTCCGTCAAATTGCACATCGACAACAGCACCGATAATCTGTGTTATATGGCCTAAAACGCCTTTAGTCTTATCAAGCTTGTAATTACCTTTGGTTTCGGTAACAGATGCCGATGCTTTCTTGGCCTTGCCAGATTGCTCTTGAGCTTCCGCTTTGACTGAAGCTTTAGAAGCTGCCGGTTTGGCAGCAGCTTTTGCTGTTACTTTCTTTTCCGCAGCCTTTGTGGTTGCCGTCTTTGGGGTCGCCGCTTTTGCCATCGATCCTTACCTTCCATATTAGAGCGCTTCTGCGCCCGCAATAATTTCAATCAGTTCTGTCGTGATCTGAGCCTGACGTTGACGGTTATAAGTGACCGACAGTTTATTGATCATCTCACCCGCATTACGCGTTGCATTATCCATTGCACTCATCTTGGCACCCATTTCTCCGGCACCATTTTCCAGTAGCGCCCGAAAAACTTGTACGCCAATATTGCGCGGGATAAGTGTATTCAGGATTGTTGCGGCGTCAGGTTCATACGAATAAACGGCAGGAACAACTGCTTTCTCCTGTATATCTTCGTTCTCATCTTCTTTCGGAGCGGGGATAAGTTGCAGGGAAGTCGGTTGCTGATTGATGACTGACACGAAGTCGGAATAAAACAATGTGCAGACATCAAATTCGTCTTTTTTGAACAATTCAATTATTTTATCCGCAATGTTTTTAGCATGCGAATAATTGAGGTGCTTGGCTTCTCTCAGGCTGACATGGTCGATGATATATTGACCGAAATCGCGATGCAAAATATCGAAGCCTTTTTTCCCTACAGTGAGTATTTTTATCTTTTTGCCCTGAACTTGCAGTGCCTTGATATGCTCGATTGCATGGCGGGCAATTTGCGAATTGAAACCGCCACACAGTCCACGCTCTGCTGTACAGACCACGAGAAGATGCACATCATCTTTCCCGTTGCCGACCATCAATTTCGGTGCGTCTTCTGCACCGATATGAGAAGCCAGATCGGTAAGCACCGCGGCCATACGTTGCGCATACGGACGCGCTGCTTCTGCTGCCTCTTCTGCACGACGCAGCTTTGCCGCAGCGACCATTTGCATCGCACGGGTTATTTTCTGCGTCGCCTTAACCGAGGCGATACGATCTCTAAGATCTTTTAGCGAAGCCATTAAACCGTCCCATCATAAGATCAAGAAAAGTTCTTGGAATAAGCTTGTAGAACTGTAGTCAACTTGTTCTTCAGCTCATCAGTCAACTTCTGTTCGTTGCGGATACCATCAAGAATATCCGTATGGTCGGTGCGCATCAATGCCAGAAATCCTTGTTCGAATTTGCTAACCTGATTAACAGCAATCTTGTCGAGATAACCATTTACACCGGCAAAGATAACAACAACCTGTTCCTCTGTCTTCAACGGCGAAAATTGTGGCTGTTTCAGCAGTTCTGTCAACCGCGCACCGCGATTAAGCAAACGCTGGGTCGATGCATCAAGATCAGAGCCGAATTGGGCAAAAGCGGCCATTTCACGATATTGGGCAAGTTCACCCTTGATCGAACCGGCTACCTGCTTCATTGCTTTAATTTGTGCAGCAGAACCAACACGGGAAACCGATAGACCAACGTTCACTGCCGGACGGATACCTTGATAGAACAAGTTCGTTTCAAGGAAAATCTGACCATCGGTAATCGAAATCACATTGGTCGGAATATAGGCTGATACGTCATTTGCCTGCGTTTCAATAACAGGAAGCGCTGTCAGCGAACCGGCACCATGAGCATCATTCATCTTGGCTGCGCGTTCAAGCAAACGGGAGTGCAAGTAAAAAACGTCGCCAGGATAAGCTTCACGCCCCGGCGGGCGACGCAGCAACAAAGACATCTGGCGATAAGCCACAGCCTGTTTTGACAAATCGTCGTAACCAATCAAAGCATGCTTGCCGTTATCACGGAAATATTCACCAATCGCACAACCGGCAAATGGCGCAATAAATTGCATCGGAGCCGGTTCGGAAGCAGTCGCCGCAACAATGATCGAATATTCCAGTGCGCCACGTTCTTCCAGTGCTTTCACAAAACGGGCAACAGTCGAACGTTTCTGACCGACAGCAACATAAACACAATAAAGTTTATCTTTTTCGATATTCTTGTCATGTGCCGGCTTCTGGTTAAGAAATGTATCTAGTAAAATTGCCGTTTTACCGGTTTGACGGTCACCGATCACCAACTCGCGCTGGCCACGCCCAATCGGAATAAGTGCATCAATCGCCTTAAGACCGGTCGACATCGGCTCGTGAACCGATTTACGCGGGATGATTCCGGGAGCCTTGACGTCAACACGACGACGTTCTTTGGCATTGATCGGACCTTTACCGTCAATCGGGTTCCCCAAAGCGTCCACAACGCGTCCAAGAAGCTCCGGACCAACAGGAACATCAACGATAGTTTTCGTGCGCTTGACCGTATCACCTTCACAAATGTCACGATCCGAACCGAAAATAACAACACCGACATTATCACTTTCAAGGTTAAGCGCCATACCACGTATGCCACCGGGAAACTCGACCATTTCACCGGCCTGAACATTATCCAAGCCATAAACACGGGCGATACCGTCACCCACAGACAGAACCTGACCAACTTCGGAAACTTCGGCTTCTTTACCGAAATTTTCGATTTGACTTTTCAGGATTTTAGATATTTCCGACGGTTTAATATCCATCAGCCGACCTCTTTCAGTGCAAGCTTAAGCGAAAACAATTTCGATGACAGTGACGTATCAATCTGACGCGAACCGAGTCGGACGATAAGACCACCCAATATATCCGGATTAACGGTTTTATGCAGGTTCACATCTTTACCTGCCACGGTTTTTAATGTTGCTTTCAACTCTTTTTCCTGAGCTGAAGTCAATTCCTGCGCCGAAACAACTTCTGCCGAAATTTCGCCGCGGAAGTTGGCAGCCAGATTATGGAAAGCAGAAACAATGGCCGGCAACACAAAAAGCCGTCTATTGGATGCGACGACACATAAAAAATTGGCAACATAACGACTGGTGGCGTTTTTATCCATGCCGGCTTCTTTACAAAGAGAAGCAACCGCCTTTTCCTGTTCAACCGATGAAAAAACCGGACTGAAGACCAGACGTTTTAAATCACTATTTGATTCGATCAATGAAAGGCATGAAGATAGTTCTTTTTCTACAGCATCGACACATTTGGCTTCTCGTGCGAGATCAAAAAGTGATGCAGCATAACGCTCGGCTACTGCAGATGTTAGCGAAGACGACTTTGACACTCTATCCTGTCTTTCCCCTTAGCAGAGAGTTGACCTTAATAACTGCCAACTCGGTAATGCCAGATAACTTTTCCCGTTGTCGGTATGTGACCGCTATTCAAATATTAAAAGTTGATAGGCATCTAGCATACACAATTGAGACTCGCAACACCGCAACAGGCTGCTTTTTAAAACTATGCCTTATTTTTTTTAATATTTAAGCTACAAAACCGAAAGCATAAACAAAACTCGCTATTGCAAACACTATTTCGATCAATAGCGAAATGACATTAAAGCCAGAAAAGCTTTTGTCAATTATAAATGAGACAAGCCGTCCGACAATGCAGAAAAATACCGCCAAAAATAGCGCAACCGCTAAAAAAGGTTGTGCAAACAATAAATAGCCAATTCCCAAGCCGAGCGGCAGCCCGCCCATATTGCCGCGCACCGCAGCAAGGAGTGAAGCTGATTCTTGTTGCGGATAAGTCCAGAACATCCGCATCGCAATTTTCGGCCAGATTAAATAGAACAGACCTACCAGAACAAAACCCCACGCTACGAACCATGCAAGCCACTCTCCGCAACTTTGGGGAAAGTAAAGTTCAATCATCGTTACCTACCTTCAAATCCTCTCAAGGCCGAATTTTTTAACCATTTAAGCAATAAGTTCTATATGCACGCTTTTTTAAAAAAAGAAACGGGTAGCAATATTATTGTGCCGGACCCGAAAGAAAATTTTCTTCTCCGGTCGGATCTTTCAGGCAATTGTCCTGCAATATTTTTTCAATGTCCTGAGGTACCGATTTGATCTTTGCTGTATTTGTTTCCTTGAATGTATCAAAGGCTGATGAGGCTACCGTGTCACCTGTCTCGATCAATGCTTTATCCAACAAAGCATCATTATTTTCCATACGCACCTCGACAACTTCAGCAGAAAGATCGAGAGCGCGTGCCGTTTCTATCATATCGCGACGCTGGCTTAAGGTAGTTATCATGCGTGTCGCCACCGGCCCCGGTTCAACCTTTCCGTTAATACTCAATCCTTTTTCGAGTTGATAAACTTCCTTCAGAATATGATCATATTGCTGGACAATATTCATATAGACCCATTGTCTGGCTTTGGATGAAGGTTTTTTACATGATTTCATCATGCTGTTTGCCGGTTCGTCAATCATTGGCATAAATACTTTGTCCGATTCTTTGAGCATACTATAAGCAAAGACAAAAACGGTAACATCGGCACTTTTCTTATTATTCTGGCTATCGTGCCCGATGACATCAGAAACAGATTGGGAAAAAACCGGACTTATTGAAAACAGTAACGTCGACAATATCAATAAAAAACGCATCATTCCAAACCTCTGAAACGATTGATCTATGCCAAACAGACCACCTGCCACATTGTTACTGTTTGTCCCGTTCAGCGAGAAGCACGGACATTAAATGAAACTTTGCGGATCAATGTCAACCTGCACCCGTATTGTACCACGAATTTTGGGCCCCCGTGCAATCATTGCACGAATAAAAGATTGCATATCGGCACGACGGCTTCCCTGTAGAAGCAGTCTGAACCGATATCGTCCGCGCACCAATGCCAATGGCGCTTCGGCCGGTCCCAATACCGATATTTCATTTGCCGATGGCGCTGCCTTCCGCAAAGCGCGCGCATGTGCTTCGGCGTCACTGCGGCTTTCAGATGAAACAATAAGCGCTGCGAGACGCCCGAAAGGCGGGAGATTGTGGCGTGCCCGCTCGTCAATTTCTCTTTTATAAAATGCTTCGCTGTCGCCCGAGATAATTGCCTGCATGACCGGATGTTCCGGCTGATAAGTCTGTATCAACCCAAAGCTTTTCAATCCGGTTCGACCAGCGCGACCGGTGACCTGTGACAACAACTGGAACGTGCGTTCTGCCGCGCGCGGGTCCCCATTGGAAAGTCCCAGATCCGCATCAACCACACCGACGAGTGAAATACCCGGAAAATGGTGGCCTTTGGCAACCAGTTGTGTTCCGATGACAATATCGACCTCGCCTTTTGAAATGGCTTCAAGCTCCAGCCTTAATCTTTTGACACCCCCTATCAAATCGGTCGACAATACGAGAATGCGCGCTTCCGGAAACAGCTTCAATGTTTCCTCGGCTATCCTTTCGACACCCGGCCCACAGGCAACGAGATGATCGAGTGTTCCGCATTCCGGACAAGCTTCGGGGATCGGTTCGTGATAGCCACAATGGTGGCACATAAGTTGCCCGCGAAAGCGGTGTTCAACGAGCCAGCTCGAACAATTCGGGCATTGGAAACGGTGACCGCATACGCGGCATAACGTCAGAGGTGCATAGCCGCGACGATTGAGAAATATGAGCGCCTGTTCTTTGCGATCAAGCACCTCGCGCATGGCAAGTTCAAGTGGCGGTGACAAAAACCGCCCTGAGGGAGGAGCATTCTTGCGCATGTCGATAGCGCGCAAATCCGGCAGTGCGGCCTTTCTGAAACGCGATGGAAGATGAACCGCCTGATAGCGTCCCTGAAGAGCATTGACCTTGCTTTCTACCGACGGGGTGGCAGAAGATAAAATGACCGAAAAACCGCCGAAAGAGCCACGCGCCACAGCCATATCACGCGCATTATAAAAGACACGGTCTTCCTGTTTATAGGCTGTATCATGTTCTTCGTCGACGATAATCAGTCCGAGATTTTCGAAAGGTAGAAAAAGTGCGGAACGTGCACCGGCAACGACTCTTATCCGCCCTTCAATGACCTGCCGCCAGACCCGTTCACGTTGTTTGGGGGTGAGATCGGAATGCCATTCGGCAGGCGGCGCACCGAAACGGCTTTCAAATCGATCGAGAAATTGCTGCGTTAATGCTATTTCCGGCAAAAGAATCAAAATCTGTTTGCCTTTTTCAAGCGCCTGCGCAACAGCTTCAAAATAGACTTCTGTTTTGCCTGACCCCGTAACACCGTCAAGCAGCAAGACTTTAAAACAATCCCCGTCGACGGCCTCTATCAGCTTATCGGCGGCAAGTTTTTGCGCTTTTTCAAGTGTCGGGCTTGAATAGTCGGGATCAGGGAGCGCCACAACCGGAGGGGGCGGCATTTCGATTTCCTCGAATATACCGGAATTTTTCAATCCTTCGACAACGCTTGTCGATGTTCCGGCGGCATGGGCAAGCCCCGATTTTGTCCAGGCGAGGCCATTTTGCGCAAGCTCGAGAACGCGTTTTCGTGCAGCAGTCATTTTCTCGACTTTGCCACCACAATAGCGCAATCCGGCAATTGCCGGTTCCGGATCAAATGCCGCAGGAACCCGCAAAGCCATACGTGCAACCATTCCCGGTGGGGAAAGAGTATAGTCGGAAACAAAATGGATAAAACGCATCATATCGGCCGGCAATGGCGGACAATCGAACACTTCGGAAATCGGCCGCAATTTTTTTGCCGCCACTTTGTTATTGCTGTTTGCCTCATTGGTAACGAGACCGGCCACTTCTCTTGGCCCCAAAGGCACGCGCACAATCGAACCGACTTTGACATTCATATCGTCCGGCACAGAATAGCTATAAGCCGTTTCCGCCGGCATAGGCACCAGAATTGAAACAGTTTTTTGGGGTTTTGATTCGATATTTGTCATTATCGGTGTCATGTTGGTCTTGCTTTTGCATAAAACAATGGATCATAACAAGCAAATCGTAAAAGATCACCGGATATTGGACAAAGCAAAAGCACTCAGGAGCTGGAATATGAAATTTTTTGTTGATACTGCCATTATTGAAGAAATTTCGGAGCTCAATAATCTAGGACTTGTTGATGGTGTTACGACCAATCCTTCACTGATCTTGAAATCCGGACGGGATATCATCGAAGTAACAAAAGAGATTTGCGCCCTGATAGACGGCCCTGTATCAGCAGAAGTCACCGCGGCAGACTTCGACGGAATGATGAAACAAGCCCAGATCTTGGCAAAAATTGCCGATAATATCTGTATCAAACTTCCTATGACATTTGACGGATTGAAGGCTTGTAAAGCACTTTCTTCGAAGGGCTTGAAAACCAATATGACCTTATGTTTCTCGGCCAATCAGGCATTACTTGCAGCCAAAGCCGGTGCAACCTATGTTTCTCCTTTTATCGGACGGCTTGATGATCTCGGATTGAACGGGATGGATCTTATTGGTGAAATCCGGACAATTTTCGACAATTACGACTTTAAAACCCAAATCCTTGCCGCATCTATCCGGACAGTCAACCATGTCAAGGAAGCTGCACTTATTGGTGCCGATGTCGCGACAATCCCGCCTGCCGTTTTGAAATTGTTGATAAAACATCCTCTCACCGACAAAGGTCTGGATGTATTCATGAAAGATTGGGCAAAGACCGGACAAACTATTGGCTAAAAAAATAACAGCCCTAATTGGAAAACAACAGTTCATGATTTGAAGACGAGCGGGTAATATATCAAGAACAGCATTAGCCATTTTTTGCCATGGCTTTGCTGTTTTAAAACGATCAAAGCCTTGAAAGAAAGTCATTCTGACAGAGGGGGTTAAAGAGTGCTAGTTATTTGGGAAGCTGTAAAATCGGCATTTTCAAATATGACAGTTTTCGACGGACGGGCAAATCGAAAAGAATTCAGCCTGTTTTTGTTATTTGACGTTTTCGCTTTTACTGTTTTGTTTCTTATCGCTTTTTTTGACACTAACAGTATTTTTAGTCAAATCCTCAACTTTCCCATAACCGCTCTTGGTATTTTTTTGTATATCCCGAGCGTCTCGCTCATCATCCGCCGGTTTCACGACGTAGAATGGCATGGCTTATGGCTGATTTTTCCATTCATAGGGATAATTTTTCTTTTACCACTTATAATTTTATGGCTGGTTTTTTCAATTTTTTATCATTTAACCGGCCTGTTCGGTCTCGTTATATGGATATTTTTGGTCGGATTATTGCCGATACAACTTTTCCATTTGAAAACCGGAGAGCCGATGTTTTACCTGCTTTTGGGTGTACCGGCCGCAATCTATATTCTTTTCGCTCTGATACTTTGCCCGATGAGAAGCCAAAAAGGCCAAAACAAATATGGCGAACCAAGTTTAAATCTATATTCCGAACAATATTTCTTCGATAAAGCGCATAACCACTCACCGGATAATGAGCCCCCATCGGAACAAGAGAAATAGTATCGCACCAAATCTTGCCACGACGGGATTTGAATAAATAATTGGCAGAACCGTCATAAAATTAAACGTCGGTCAGGCGGTCAAATCGCCTGACCAAAACGAATCATTTCAATTTCGACATATCCTGAGCCAAAGACAGGAAGATCTGCTCGGCCAATTCTTCTGCGGCACGTTTCTTGGCATCCTCTTCAGCTTGCAAGTTTGCATATTCCTGACGAGGACGGTCAAACGAAGCGCTGACAGTCCGTGTGCGTTTGGCAACCGGTTTATTTTTCATATCTTTCAAAACATAAGCCGAACGACCATCAACAGCACCGGCAGATGCACGGCCCGTACGATCGGTCGAATCGCCTATATCCATCTGGACTGCAGTCCGGATGCTATAGCTTGTGCCAAGCGATAGTTGATAGGTTGGATCAGAAGGCTCTCCTGCACCACCATTCAACAAGAAAATCAATCGGTTACGAACCAACTGGTTAAACCGGTCGGTTGGCTCGTCAATAATGACGCCAGACAATTTCGAACGAATGGACGGTGAAACATTCAGTTGCGCCGTCCCGTTCGAGTCTCCATGATAGAGAGGTTGAACAGTGCAGGCCGATATGGCGAGCGTTGTCCCCAATAGTACAGCAGTTGTTATGGGTCTGATGCTATTCAGAATATGGTCAGGCAACAACATTGACGATCCTCTGTGGAACTACGATAATTTTCTTCGGCTTCTTGCCTGCCAGATTTGATTGCACAAAATCGAGGGCAAGAACAGCCTTTTCGATAGTAGATTGATCCGCATTGCGTGCAATTGTCAAATCACCACGCTTTTTCCCGTTAATCTGGATAGGGATAGTAATCTCGTTATCCACAATTAAAGCAGGATCATAATGTGGCCAAGACATTTGGGCAACCAGATTTGTCTCTCCCAAAGCTACATGACATTCTTCCGCGAGGTGCGGAGTCATTGGCGATATCATGACGATAAAGAAATCCAGTGCCTGTCTCAAAGCGGCCTTCATTTCGTCGTCGGCTTGTTCCAGATTTTGCAATTCCGGAGCGAGCTTGTTAACAAGTTCATAAAGGCGAGCCACAGCGCGGTTGAAAGCAAGCTTTTCAATATCATCTGCCACTTTCGCAAGTGTGCGGTGAGCCGCTTTGGAAATATCGAGCGCTGCACCCTTTGTTCCGGCTTGCGGTTTGACATGTGCCAATATTTCGGCACTTGACGAAATCAACCGCCAGACGCGTTGCACAAAACGGTGGGCACCTTCCGCACCCGCTTCGGTCCAGATAACATCACGTTCGGGCGGTGAATCGGAAAGCATGAAAAGCCGTGCGGTATCAGCGCCATAGGAAGAAATAATATCATCAGGGTCGACGACATTTTTCTTCGACTTCGACATTTTTTCGATCGAACCGATTTCTACCGGACTGCCATCGGAAAGGAGGGTCGCACAACGCACACCATCCTTTTCTTCTATCCGGATATCGGCTGGTGCCACCCAACCTTCCTTGTTATGATAGGTTTCGTGAACCACCATACCTTGAGTGAAAAGCCCCTTGAACGGTTCGTCGACATTGACGTGGCCGGTCAATTTCATTGCCCGCATAAAAAAGCGCGAATACAACAAATGCAGAATCGCGTGTTCGATGCCACCAATATATTGGTCGACCGGCAACCATTTCCGGATTGCATCCTTGTTGGTCGGCTCATTTTCCCAAGGGGCAGTAAAGCGGGCATAATACCACGAGGAATCGACAAAGGTATCCATCGTATCGGTTTCCCGCCGTGCGGGTTTGCCACAACGCGGACATTTAACGAATTTCCATGTCGGGTGGCGGTCAAGCGGATTGCCGGGTTTGTCGAATGTAACATCATCAGGTAATTTTACCGGCAAATCGGCACGTGGAACCGGTACATCCCCGCAATCATCACAATGGATAATCGGAATCGGGCAGCCCCAATAGCGTTGCCGCGAAATACCCCAGTCACGCAGGCGAAATTGAACTTTGCGCTCGGCTTGCGGGCGACCGTTCAACATCTGGCCGGACAAGTGTTTGAGAACTTCTTCAAATGCGGCTTTCGGCTTCAAGCCGTCAAGAAAGCCGGAATTGATCATAATACCGTCTTCGGTGTGGGCTTCTTCGGTCACAACAAAACTGTCGGGATCCGCACCTTCGGGCAAAACAACCGGACGCACCGGCAATTCATATTTATTGGCAAAATCAAGATCGCGTTGATCGTGAGCAGGACAGCCGAAAACTGCACCCGTTCCATATTCCATCAAAACGAAATTGGCGACATAAACAGGTATTTCCCATTTATCATCGAATGGATGGACGACTTTCAAGCCGGTGTCGAAACCTTTTTTCTCGGCTGTTTCAATCTCGGCTGTCGACGTTCCCTTGCGGTGACATTCGTCGATAAAATCTTTCAGTTTTGCATTTTTTTCGGCAAGTTTGCGGGCAACCGGATGATCGGCCGCAATAGCGATAAAGGAAGCACCGAATATTGTATCGGGGCGGGTTGAAAAACACTCGATTTCACTGAAACCGTCTATCGGCGTTTCCTTGGCAATTTCCCAGCGCAAAAGCGCACCTTCGGATTTGCCAATCCAGTTGCGTTGCATAACGCGCACTTTTTCCGGCCATTCATCAAGGCCGTTCAAACCATCCAGAAGTTCCTGACTGAATTTGGTGATTTTGAAAAACCATTGCGTAAGCTCCCGCTGTTCAACGAGCGCACCCGAACGCCAGCCGCGCCCGTCAATGACCTGCTCGTTTGCAAGCACTGTATGATCGACCGGATCCCAGTTGACCTTGGAGGTTTTACGATCAACAAGCCCTTTTTCATACATATCGAGAAAAAGCATCTGCTGGCGATGATAATATTCAACATCGCAGGTTGCAAATTCGCGCGACCAATCAAGAGAAAGCCCCATGGACTTCAGCTGCTTTTTCATGGAAGCGATATTCTGGTAAGTCCAGTCTTTCGGGTGAACTTTGTGTTGCATAGCGGCATTTTCTGCCGGCATGCCGAAAGCATCCCACCCCATCGGGTGCAAAACATTGAATCCGCGGGCGCGTTTATAACGGGCAACCACATCCCCCATCGCATAATTGCGCACATGCCCCATGTGAATGCGTCCCGAAGGATAGGGAAACATTTCCAACACATAATATTTCTCGCGCGGGTCATTATTATCGGTTTTGAAAACTTCTTTTTCACCCCAGATTGACTGCCATTTCTGTTCAGTCGCGCGTGGATTGTAGCGTTCGGTTGCCATTACAATTATACTCTTGCAAAATGTGGTCAAAAAACTCAATACGTGCTTCACCACGGATTAAGGAAAGCGTCAACCATTTCTATGCGCTTTTATTCATTAAAATTGATGAAGAAGGGAAAATGACTATGGATGCGGTTATTGCACAATGGCAAAAAGTCAAAGAGAATATCGTCAAAGCGTGCAATGATGCAAAACGTAGAGCTGATGACGTTCAGCTCATCGCTGTGTCGAAAACTTTCGGAGTTGAAGATATTCACCCGCTTCTTGAAGCAGGACAACGAGTTTTCGGTGAAAACCGTGTTCAGGAAGCTGAAAGCAAATGGCCGCAATTGCGCGAAGAATTTCCTGATCTCAAGCTCCATCTCATCGGGCCATTGCAATCAAATAAAACAAAAGAAGCAGTCCAGCTTTTTGACGTGATCGAAACGATTGACAGAGAAAAAATTGCAAAATTTCTTCAAGAAGAAATGTTAAAACAAAACCGCAAGCTCCCTTGCTATGTGCAAGTCAATATCGGAGAAGAGCCACAAAAAGCCGGCATAGCGCCAAATGAGGCAGTCGAGTTTGTCAAACACTGCCAAAACGGCCATCATCTCGATATTGTCGGCTTGATGTGTATTCCGCCAGTCGGTGAAAATCCCGGCCCCTATTTTGCTCTTCTTGCAAAATTGGCTAAAGAGGCGGAAGTGAAAAAACTGTCAATGGGAATGTCGGCGGACTATGAAACAGCCATTGCCTTCGGTGCCACGAGTGTGCGCGTCGGTTCGGCAATATTCGGTCATCGTCCGCCGGTTACTCACCAATAATCAGCTATCCATGCCAATTCCGCCGGCCGCACCAAAGACCTGGCCTGAACAATAGCTTGCTTCTTCTGATGCCAGCAAAACATAAAGGGGGGCAATTTCAACCGGCTGGCCTGCACGCTTCATAGGTGTTTCTGAACCGAATTGCGGCATGGCTTTCATAAGCTGTCCACCTGCCGGTTGCAGCGGTGTCCAGAAGGGACCCGGGGCAACGGCATTGACACGAATGCCTTTCGGAGCGAGCTGTTTTGCCAGTGATTTGGCAAACGCAACATTGGCAGCCTTGGTTTGTGAATAGTCAAACAAGGTTGCAGACGGGTCAAATGCCTGTACCGAAGACGTGATAATAATGGAACCACCCGCAGGAATGTGTGGCAATGCAGCTTTTGTTACACGGAAAGGTGCATAAATGTTGGTTTTCATCGTCTGGTCAAAAGATTCGTCTGTGAGATCGGCAAGAGCTTCCACCGCCTGTTGACGGCCGGCATTATTCACCAGAATATCAAGTCCGCCCAGTTTTTTGACTGCTTCCTCGACCAATTTTTCGCAAAAATGCCGATCGGTCAAATCACCGGGAATAGCAAATCCTTTGCGCCCTGCCTGTTCGATGAGCTTGATAACCTCTTGCGCGTCGGACTCTTCTTCCTTCAGATAATTGATTGCAACATCGGCACCTTCACGTGCAAAAGCGATTGCCACTGCCCGCCCGATGCCGCTGTCACCGCCGGTAATCAAGGCTTTTCTGCCTAAAAGTTTACCGGAACCTTTGTAGCTTTTTTCTCCGTGATCGGCCTTTGGTGTCAACTTTGATGCAAGTCCCGGAGCTTGTTGTTTTTCTGTCGAATAGGGAGGCTGCGGATAAGCATCCACCGGATTTTTCAACGAAGCTGTTTGCGCCGCCATCCGGTGACCTGACTTCTTTGACGTCACATCAGCTCCATTTTTCAACGCTTCTTCACGCGAGACTATCAGCTTTTCGTCCAACATAGCATTTTCCTTTCAAATACCGGACACAACACGAAGTGGTATCACTTCGCTATTTTAACTACTGCTCGCTGTTTTAAAATCGATGCCTCGCTGGCCTTTTTCAGTAAAAAAGAAACAAAAATTGACAATTTATAATTATTTTACTTCGGTTTTTTCTAGTCATTCACGATAAGTTTTTTAAAAAAATTATTTTAAGACTTCCAAGAAACCGATGATACCATTTAATGTAAATATCAAATATCCATCACAAATGGATATTTGATAAAGAACGTGTTGCGTGAGGAGAATAGCAACACAAAAAGGAGGAGAAGATGACGGATAAAGTCTATCCTGTATCTAATAATATCAAGAAAAATGCCTTGATTGATCGTGAAACATATCTTCAATGGTATGATGAAAGTATCAAGGATCCGGATGCATTCTGGTCGAAACATGGCCGGCGCATTGACTGGTTCAAACCATTTACAAAAGTTAAAAATACCAGTTTTCGAGGCCGTGTATCCATAAAATGGTATGAAGACGGCATCACAAATGTAACCTATAATTGCATCGACAGACATTTGAAAAGTCGCGGTGACCAGGTTGCGATGATCTGGGAAGGTGACAACCCCTATATTGATAAAAAAGTCACCTATAAGGAACTTTACGAAAACGTCTGCCGGTTTGCCAATATCCTAAAAAAACGGGGCGTTAAAAAAGGCGATCGGGTTACCATTTATCTTCCCATGATTCTGGAAGCCGCTTATGCAATGCTTGCCTGTGCACGTATCGGCGCAGTCCATTCAGTCGTATTTGCAGGCTTTTCACCGGAAGCACTTGCAGGGCGTATTGTCGACTGCGAATCGACCTTTATCATTACAGCCGACCAAGGTGTACGTGGTGGCAAGCCCATCCCTTTGAAAGAAAATGTCGATCATGCAATCGACATTGCCGCACGCCAATATGTTCTGGTCAATCAGGTGATGGTTGTGCGTAGAACCGGCGGCAAAATCGGCTGGGCCCCCGGCCGTGACTTCTGGTATCATGAAGAAATGGCCAATGCAAAAACCGAATGCCCGCCAGCGCGCATGAAAGCCGAAGACCCGCTTTTTATTCTTTATACGTCAGGTTCTACGGGTAAACCGAAAGGCGTCCTTCATACAACCGGCGGCTATCTTGTTTATGCTTCCATGACGCATGAATATGTATTCGATTATCACGTCGGAGACGTTTATTGGTGTACCGCCGATGTCGGCTGGGTGACCGGACATTCCTATCTGGTTTACGGGCCATTATGTAATGGCGCGACAACGCTTATGTTTGAAGGTGTCCCGAACTTCCCCGATCAGGCGCGCTTTTGGGAAGTTGTCGACAAGCATAAGGTCAATATTCTTTATACCGCACCAACAGCTATTCGTGCATTAATGGGAGCCGGTGACGAATATGTCGAACGCTCGAAACGCACGTCGTTGCGTATTCTTGGTTCGGTTGGCGAGCCGATCAATCCGGAAGCATGGAACTGGTTTTATCATAAAGTCGGTGATGATCGCTGCCCGATTGTCGACACATGGTGGCAGACCGAAACCGGTGGCCATATGATCACCCCGCTACCCGGTGCAACCGATCTGAAACCCGGTTCGGCAACACTTCCTTTCTTCGGCATCAAGCCCGAGCTTGTCGACACTGAAGGAGAAGTCCTTGAAGGTGAAAATGATGGAAACTTATGCATTACCGACTCATGGCCGGGGCAAATGCGCACAATTTATGGCGATCATAACCGTTTTGTAGAAACCTATTTTTCGACCTATAAGGGCAAATATTTTACCGGTGATGGCTGTCGTCGTGATCATGACGGATATTACTGGATTACCGGCCGCGTCGATGACGTCTTGAATGTTTCAGGCCATCGTCTTGGCACGGCAGAAGTTGAATCGGCGCTCGTCTCCGATCACAATGTTTCCGAAGCAGCGGTTGTAGGTTACCCGCATCCGATCAAGGGACAGGGTATCTATTGTTATGTGACATTGATGGAAGGTATCGAACCGACAGAAGAATTGCGTCAACACCTTATCAAACATGTCAGAAACGAGATTGGACCGATTGCCACACCCGACAAGATCCAGTTTGCTCCGAGTCTGCCAAAAACACGTTCGGGCAAAATCATGCGGCGAATTTTGCGTAAAATTGCCGAAGACGAATTTGAAAATCTGGGCGATATATCGACACTTGCAGAACCGCAGGTTGTTGAAGACCTGATTGCTGACCGTTTGAACAAACGTTAAGCACCAAAATAATATCGGCGGAATATTCCGCCGATATTGCTGCGACCTATTGTCGAATTCCTGTTAGCCTGAATTTTTTAGTAATTCGAATGTCTTCGTTATAGGTGCATCTGCCAATATTTACGGGTATCCGCCAATATTTGGCGCAAACTTTACGCCCTGTCTTGGAAACACATAATCTTGCCAGCACATACTTCACCAAGAAGAAGCGACGAGTGAAAACAACTTGACCGTTCACTTCGTCAGTCGAAACATACAATCGGACAGGCTTCACTTGGCTAAATATGGAAAACGGCAGACATACTTCATTGATTTAAAAATTGTGCTTACAAAGCTTATGAAAAATCCCTTAAAGAGCTATAAAAATCTCTCATAGAGAACGGATCTTAAAGAACGGATTCGAGCATTAGAAATTGGCTTTCGATGTTCTGTCGACTAAAGGGCAATGAGAATATTATAGTGTAGATTGGTTGGCTCTACGCCGATGCTGCCTCCGTTTTCTTCGGGGCCTCATGGCGATATAACGAGCGCAATTGCATAGTCCTGTTTATCTTTTCAGCTATTTCAACTGTTTCAGCTATAGTTGAACAATAGGCTTATCCCTGCAATGCAATAAAGCAATTTATGACCGCAACCTGTTCATTTAAAAATTCAATGAGCTGTTTTTTCGTTTTCGGTCAAAAGAAGGGCAGCGTCATCAGCAATACGTTGTTCTTCGTCCGTCGGAATTATGAACGCGGCAATAGGACTATTAAGCGTTGTCAGCCGTGATTGATTGGCATTATTGGCTTCATAGTCAATCTCGATCCCCATCCAACGCAATTGTTCCAATACAGCCTCGCGAATTTCCGGTTGGTGTTCACCGATACCGGCAGTGAAAATAATGGTATCAAGCCCTTCCAGAGTGACTGCCAAACGCGCGATTTCCTGCGCAATACGAAGAGTAAAAACATCAAGAGCCTGTTTTGCCTGTTCCAATTTGGATGCCACCAGATCACGACAATCGGCGCTGATGCCAGACATACCAAGGAGGCCGCTCGAATGATAAAGCATATATTCCATGTCACTGACACTATGGCGCTTGTTTCGCAACAGATGGATGAGAACTCCCGCATCAAGTGACCCGCAACGCGTTGCCATAGGCACACCGTCAAGTGTGGTAAAGCTCATGGTTGTTTCAGCACTCTGCTGATCTTTCAATGCGCAGAGACTGGCGCCACTGCCAAGGTGGGCAACAACGACATTCTTTATACGGACATCTTTCGGCAATTTGGGTAATTGTTCCGAAATATAGTGATAGGAAAGCCCATGGAAACCGTATTTTTTGATACCGCGGTTGTGCAGAATTCGGGGAATGGCGAAACGTCTCACTCTATCGCTCTGGCCCTGATGAAAAGCTGTGTCAAAAGAGGCTGTTTGCATGAGCGACGGATAAAGTTTTTTGACCAGGTAAATCAATCGGAGATTGGCCGGTTGATGGAGTGGTGCAAGCGGTATAAGCGATTCCATATAATCCAATGTTTTATCATTGACGATACACGCATTTCTGAAGATATCTGCGCCGTGTACTATTCTATGACCAACCGCTTTGATTTCTCCGATATCCATTCGCTCAACAAGCCAGCCAAACACTTGCTTGAGCATTTCTTTATCATCGGCTTTTTCTGGGAGCGGTGCAGCCGCTATCTGCTCGCCGGTTTGTTCAATCCGGAAAGAAAAACAATTACGCCTGAGATCAATCGAACCTTTTCCAAGACGCTCTGCGCGGGAGCCCTTTATTTCATAAAGCCCGACCTTTAATGATGAAGAGCCGGAATTGAACGTTACAATCCGGTTATGCATGATGCGCCTTCTCCAGTTTGAACCGCCGCTCGACCATGATTTTTGCGAGTGCTGCGGAGGCAAGACGCACTGACACTTTATCCGATCGGCTGGTGAGAATAATCGGCACACGCGCACCAAGAACCAGTCCGGCAGCACCGGCATCGGCAAAATACATCAATTGCTTGGCAAGCATATTGCCTGCTTCAAGATCCGGCACCAGAAGAATATCGGCTTTTCCTGCGACCGGTGAAACAATACCCTTTATTTCGGCCGCCTTCAAATTGATCGCATTATCAAAAGCCAACGGTCCATCCACAACAGCACCGGTAATTTGCCCGCGCATCGACATGACAGTCAAAGCTGCTGCATCAAGGGTGGCCGGCATTTTCGAATTAACGGTTTCTACCGCCGCAAGCACCGCAACAAGCGGTTTTTCACGCCCCAGAATGCGCATAAGATCAACCGCGTTTTGAACAATATCGCGCTTGTCATCAAGATCCGGACGGATATTGATTGCCGCATCGGTAATGAAAAGCGGCTTTGAATAGGCCGGAATATCCATTGCATAAACGTGGCTGATACGTCGTTCTGTTCGCAACCCCGATTGTGCGTTGACCACGGCGCTTAAAAGCTCGTCGGTATGGAGCGACCCTTTCATTAACGCCTGAACTTTTCCACTTGCTGCCATTTCGACCGCTTTCTGGGCAGCCGCATGGCTATGTTCTGTCGGTATGATTTCGAGATCATCTATTTTGACGCCTGCTTCTTTTGCAGCTTTCCTGATTTTTAATTCCGGCCCGACCAGAACCGGTTGCAAAAATTTTTCTTGCCAGGCTTCAATAGCCGCCACCATGGCTTCTTTTGAACAGGGGTGGACAATTGCCGTTTTGATGGGAGGAAGATCGCGCGCTTGTTCGAGATAAGCATCATAACGTCCGTGTTTTTTTGCTGCCATCGTCATTTCCTTCCAACAACAATTTTAACTAGAACATTGGCCGCATTATTTTTTCGCCTGATTCTGCGAGACGGGCGATTGTACCCATCAATTCTTTCTTTTCGGCCTCGGTTAAATCAACATGATCGAGTTTTTGATCAAATACAATAGCGAAATTGCATCCTTCAGGTATAGCGCCAAGAACATATCCCCTTGACTGATCGACAAAGACCAACGGATCTTTGCGTTTTACTTTGAGCAAACGTTTTTGAATTTTGCCATCAGGCAAATGAATTCGGTAAAAACAATAACCGAAAAATAATTTTGTCAAAGCAACAATTGTCGGCATCATCTTACGTTGGCTTCCGACAACTCTCCATTGCCTATATTGCTGTATAAAATCGGCAAAACTTTTTATCGCAATTAGAAATGCAATTATCAAAACAATAAAAAACACAAACAACCGTTGCCATATGTGCTCTATTTCAAGGTTAAGCACCATTTTTTCCGGATTGTCGCGCTGATAAACAATATATACCGGATAAGAATTCCTTGTTAAACCTAAAAAGCGCACTGAAAAATGTTTTATAAAACTCTGATTTCCGAGCGTTATTTTCGCGTCTGTCCGGCATTCTCGAAAAACCAGTAGTGTTGCACGGCAAAGATTATTTTCCAAAGTAAAATTCTGGACATATTCCGGCTTATCCATAATTTTGAAATCTTCAATGAAATGTGGCTTCCAGAAAAAACAGAACCCTAAAAAAATAACATTGAACAATAAAAAATAGATTAGTCCGCGCTTAAGATAGGAGTAATCACAGCGTTTTATTTTGAGCGGTCTTGTCGGGAAAGATTGACTGAGATTTTTCATAACTCATCCGGTAAAATCCTCGATAAGTTAAATAATATAATTTTATGCGTTAATTTTACAATAAACCGATATGATAAACAGTTAACAAGGTGGTTATTAAATGATATAAGTTTCCGTGGGAAATGCGGGATGACGCTAAAAGCCTGTTTGTACATGAAAGTATTTATGGGTTATTGAAACGGAGTCTGTATAACCACGATGAAACGTGTTGAAAAACAGGAGTGGCGTAACCAGCTTATTCTCGATAATGCCCTGGATTATGCAATATTAACGGCTGACATGAACGGGCTTATTGTCAGCTGGAGTCCGGGCGCCGAAAAATTGTTCGGCTGGAAACCGGAAGAAATAATCGGTCAACCGCTTGATGTTCTTTTCACAGAAGAAGACAGGATGAACAGGCTTCCGGAAACGCGCCAACAAATGGCAAGTTTGCACCGGATAGACGTTGTCGAGCGGTTTCACCAAAGAAAAGATGGTACCACATTCTGGGCATCGGGAGATCTTCAAGCCCTCTATAGCGATGATGGGAAGCAGCAGGGATTCTTAAAAATTGTCCGCGATCGTACAGACGAACAACGTCATTCCGAAACATTAAGGTTGAGTGAAGAACGGTTGCGGCTCGCCCAGCAGGCTGCCGGCATCGGTGCTTTCGAAATTGACCGTGATCGCAAAATAATTGAAGCGACACCGCAATTTTTAAAACTTCTGGGATTCGAGGAAAGCGAGGAACTTCCCTTGAATGACTTTTATTCAGTCATCGTCGATAATCCGGAACAGATTGCAAAACAAATGTTGCAAACGAGACAAGATGAAAGTCTGATTACACATTTGGAATTCCAGATCAAAAGGGCTGATACCAAACAATTACGCTGGATCGGTTATTGGGCGGAAGCTGCTCCAAAAGACGTTGGCAAGTTGATGAAACATCGAATCCTGGGTGTTTTACAGGATGTGACCGAGCGGCGCGACGCACAAGAAAAACAGGCACTCCTTTCAGGTGAACTTGCCCATCGTGTCAAAAATATTTTGGCAATTGTTCAGAGCATTGCCAATCAAACTCTTACCGAATCGACATCGGTGACAAAAGCATTACAGGATTTTTCGGTACGGCTGAATGCACTTGCCCATGCACAGGATATTTTGACACAAGGTGCAACCAACAGTGCCAACCTCAAACAAATTGTCGAAAGCAGTCTTGATATCCATGACAAAACCAAAAAAAGGTTCATCATATCGGGTCCGCCCGTATCACTCTCGCCACAAACAGCGTTGTCCATGGCTTTAGCACTTCATGAATTGAGCACCAATGCTGTCAAATATGGTGCTTTGTCCTCAAAGAGCGGAATCGTTGAAATTAACTGGACTCTCGATAAGGATGAATTCCATTTTTCGTGGTGTGAAAAAGGTGGCCCGACAGTTAGTCAGCCAACAAAGCTCAGTTTCGGCAGCAAACTGATAAAGCGTCTTTTGCCAGCCCGTTTCAACGGACATGCCGAATTGAATTATGCGCCGGAAGGTTTCTCCTTTGAACTAAAAGCGCCTCGAACAGCAGAGAATTTTCCTGGTTGATAAATCAACGTGACCTTTGGAAAAAATGCAACAGATTCATTTCGGGGTAGCGATTTTGAACAATATTTGCTGGCACAAAATATTCTGTTGAATGGACGGGAAACGCAAATCGGGTAATATTAACTATTTCCGGAGCTTGGCACATAGGACAGCCGACTTTGGCAGTGCACCTCAAAAAAATCCGGACAAGCATTTTATCATTGCTGACAAACTGACCGGTTATCAGATATTCCTGCCTATCCGGTGATTTCAATGATCAGATAAACACAAAAAAACAAAATGGGATTTGGCAGCAATGTCGGTCTCGCGCCAGTGTTTTATCAGAAAAATTTGTGAGACGCGCTATCGGACATTTCATTATGATGGTTACCGGAAAGATTATCCGGTGTTATGAAATTTTATGCATTTATTTATGAATGACACCGACGAAAGGAAGCTGGCGGAATGCGTGGCCCGCATCCATTCCGTAACCGACAACAAATTGATCAGGACAGGAAAAACCGACGAAATCCGCTTCAATGTCGGCCTGACGGCGCATCGCCTTATCAAGGAGGGCCGCGATAAAAATGCGTCCGGCTCCACGCGTTTTCAAAAGATCCCGAACAAATTTCAGTGTCTTTCCCGATTCCAGAATATCATCGATTAAAAGAATGTCGCGCCCCGTAATATCGCTATCAAAATCATGAAGAAGTCTGATCTCTCCGCTCTCCTGACCAGCGCCATAGCTTGAAATTGTTATGAATTCGACAGTCGATCTGACACCGGCGCGATGAAGTTCTCTGATAAGATCTGCTGCAAAGATAAATGACCCTTTCAAAATCGGTAAAACCAGCAAATTTTGCGGCTTTTTAGCTGCAATTTCAGTTGCCATTATACGATTGCGTTTGGCAATGTCCTGTTCCGAAAACAGAACATCAATCGACTTTCCATCTATCAAGGGCATGTTATTATCCATATAAAATTTTATGGCCGTGGCCTAACACAGACAATCGCGTTAAGAAAGCAATTGTCACCGCCAAATTTTAACCGCGACTTAACCATATTCATCAAGGATAGGAAAAATTGGGTCCTCCGGTCAAGGACCTTTCAAGAGTTGGCAATGAATGCCTCTGAAGGACAATAGCGGCTCACAGGGCAAAACCGGATAAAATTTCTGCGGTTAGAATAGGTAAATTAACAGTGATTCGTTTTGAAAATGTAGGCTTGCGTTATGGCATGGGGCCGGAAGTCCTCCGTGATATAAGCTTTTATATTCCGCACGGATCATTCCAGTTTTTGACTGGTCCTTCGGGTGCCGGCAAAACAACATTGTTGCGGTTGATGTTTCTCGCATTAAAACCGACGCGCGGCCTTATCAATATATTCGGCCATGATACTGCCCTTTTGAAACGGCAGGATATGCCGAAATTGCGCCAGAGAATTGGTATTGTTTTTCAGGATTTCCGCCTGCTCGATCACATGACAACATATGAAAATGTTTCACTTCCCTTGCGTGTGAGGGGGCGTGAAGAAGCAACCTACCGGGCCGAAGTAGAAGAGCTTCTGCAATGGGTAGGACTTGGTGAACGCATGGACGTATTGCCTCCTGTTCTATCCGGCGGAGAAAAACAACGCGCCGCGATTGCCCGTGCATTGATTGACCAGCCCGAAATTTTATTGGCAGATGAACCGACCGGTAATGTCGACCCCGTCCTTGCCCGCAGACTATTGCGGCTTTTTATCGAGCTTAACCGTTCGGGAACTGCTGTGATTATTGCAACCCACGATGTCAATCTGATGGAGCAGGTCGATGCGCGTCGCATGATTCTTAACGATGGAAGGCTGGAACTTTATGACTGAGCTTTTGCCATCTGACCCCCCAAGAAAATTCCGGTTCCTTAAAAGCTCGACACCTCAAACATCGATTGTTCCTGCGGGTGATGTGTCGGGACAAGCCTTGGTCGTTGTGATTGCGATCATGACGTTTCTCGCATCTCTGGCTATTGGCGGCGTGGATCTTATCGGTCATTCGGCGCATAATTGGGAAAATCAGGTTTCAAGAGAAGCCACTATTCAAATCCGTCCGACTGATGGCCTTGATATAGAAAAAACTTTAAAATATGCCGTAGAACTCGCCAAAAGCTTTCGGGGTGTAAAATCTGCCGAAATCGTCGACCGCACCCAAACAGAACGTCTTCTCGAACCGTGGCTTGGAACCGGACTGGAATTGAACGAGCTTCCTATTCCGCGTCTTATTGCCGTGACACTTGATGATTCCGTTCCGGTCGATTTCGGTATGATAAGCGATGCCATTGCAACACAAATACCCGGAGGAAGTTTTGACGATCATCGCAACGCAATCAGCCGGCTCGTCACAATGGCACATGCGACCATTATTATCGGACTGGTCATATTGGCTCTTGTCATTTCGGCATTGACCCTTACGATTATATTTGCAACACGCAGCGCCCTTTCAGCCAATCAGCACATTGTCGAAGTGCTGCATTTCATCGGAGCGGAATCAAGCTTTATCGCCCGTCAGTTCGACTTGCATTTTTTCAAGACCGGTTTCAAAGGAGCTTGTTACGGCGGCCTCTCCGCCATTATCGTCTTTATTGCTTTTTCATTCTGGTCAGGCTTTGTTTCCGGTACACCTGGCGGCGACCAGACATCGGCCTTGTTCGGCCATTTCAGTCTTGGCCTGTCGAGTTATATCAAGATATTTATTCTTGTGAGCTTCGTCTCTTTACTGACGATGATGACGAGCCGCCTCACCATTTTAAGCCAGTTAAAATCTATTGACCGTAGCGAAAGCGAGTTATTTTAACGATGAGCGAATACACCTTATATGCGCAATTGGCAGATCCTGTGCAGAAGCGGAAAAAGCTTCGCCAGATCAGATTATTGCGTTGGAAAAGGCGTTTTTTCAAACATCTGCCGCCGGTCAGTATTTTTATTCTCGTCTGCATTATTCTGTTCGGCAGCGGTTTTTTCTATTTCAGTGAAAAAATATCCCGTCTCGCTCCACCGGATCCGCTTCCGGTCGCTGACGCAATTATTGTGCTGACTGGCGGTGAAAGCCGGATGGAAGCAGGTCTTGATCTGCTCGGCAAAGGACTTGGCAAAAGACTGTTGATCAGCGGTGTCAATCCATCCACCAATAGTCAGGCCTTAATACGTGTGACCCATAGTGACCCGCAATTATTCGAGTGTTGTGTGGATCTCGGGCACGAAGCTGTCAATACAATCGGAAACGCCGAAGAGGCGACCGACTGGATAAGAAAAAATCACTATCAAAAGGTCTATATCGTCACCAACGATTATCATATGCCGCGTTCGTTACGCGAATTGAACCGCTTGATGCCTGAGATAGACTTCATCGCCTATCCGATTAGCGACGGAACAGGAGAACAAAGCCTGCTCCGTCAATTAGGCGAATTGAGATTGCTTGCAAGCGAATATATCAAATTCATCGGTGCGGAGCTTAGAGCCTATTTCTGATAAAGACGCAATTTTTTTAAACCGGTTCTTTCAAAGCCACATGTTCGACAATTGGCAAAATGATAACGGAATGACAATCGGTTTTGAGTGTTCAGCGCTTGAAATCGGCAACTTTGGCCGAAAGAACAGCAATGGCATCTTTCGAATGCATCTTGACCTGAAAACCGCGTCCACCGCCATTGATATAGATTTTATCAAACAATTCAGCTGTTTTTTCGAAAATTGTTGGTAAATGCCGTCTTTGTCCGAAAGGCGAGATTCCACCCACCTTGTAGCCCGTTAGTTTTTCGGCTTCCTCGACGCTTAACATTTCGGCATGTTTTCCACCAAAAGCGGCGGCAAGTTTTTTCATATTGGCTTCCTGATCGGATGGCAAAACCGCAACATGGGGTTTGCCATCAACGCTGACCATCAATGTTTTGAAAACTGTTTCCGGATCAGCCCCGACAGCTTCTGCTGCCTGCAGGCCGACACGATCAGCATGCGGGTCATAGTGATAGGTGATAAACTCGTATTCGATATGGTTATGATCAAGAAAGGCGGTTGCCGGAGTGGTTTTTGACACTTTAGACTTCCTTCAAATTCAATATTTATCAACGCGTCAATTCAAATCGATGCGGCTAGTCGCGCGATAAAGCGGCAACAGGGTCAAGTTTAGAGGCATTGCGTGCAGGCAGAAAACCGAAGCCGATGCCGATAAGCGTGGAAAAAACAAAAGCTATAATAATTGAACCCATCGAGTAAACAAGTTTAAACGGTGCGCCGCTCACGGCAAAAATCCACCCGACAGAAAGACCGAGCAAAATACCCAAGGCACCGCCGATCAAACAAACAAGGACAGATTCTATCAGAAATTGCTGGAGAATATCACTCTGACGTGCGCCCACAGCCATCCGCACACCAATTTCATTGATTCGCTCGGATACGGTAACTAACATGATATTCATCACACCTATGCCCCCCACCAGAAGCGAAATCAACGCAATGGAGGCAACCAGCAAAGTCAGAACTTGCGTGCTTGCAATGACCTGTTCACGAAATTCTTCGGAATTGCGAATGAAAAAGTCTTCTGTGCCATGCCGCATAATGAGAAAACGTTTAACCGCAGCCTCGGCCAAACGGGAATCGACATTGTCGGCAACTTTCAATGTAATGGAGCGTACGGTCTTGTTGCCGAGAAAGCGTGTCTGCACAGTTGTATATGGCAAATAAAGTTGCAAAGTATCGGAAGGCGGTCCCATTTGTTGCAACTCTATGACACCAACAATACGGGTGGGAACTTTTCCAACCAGAACCACCTGTCCGATCGGACTTTCGTGACTATCGGGAAAAAGCGTTGGCACAGCCTGTTTTTCAACCACGAGATCGGTTGCACGCGATAGCACACTTTCGGAATCGAACAATCGTCCCTCAACCAGTTTTGCGCCTTGTGCTTTGAAATATTGGTCGCTTACACCATAAACCGTCACATTCGATTCGATCGACCCGTAGCGGACAGTAGATGATGTCGTGACAGTCGGTGTTACAGCATCGGCATAAGGTTGTTCGGAAAGTGCTGTTGCATCGGAATCGACCAATGTCGTAACCTTGCCCGATCGCATATCGGCAAAGCTCTTTCCGGCAAAAATATTCAATGTATTGCTTCCCAGACTGTTGATGTTTTCAAGAATCTGTTTTTGCGTACCATTTCCCAAAGCAACCATGGAAACCACGGCAGCAATACCGATAATAACGCCAAGCATGGTCAAAAATGTGCGCATACGATGCGCATTCATTGACAACAAAGCCATGCGGAAAGCCTCATGGAAGCGGTCAAGAAATGATCTCAACAGTCCGATTTTTTTGTTGCTCACGACTTCTGTTGCTACTTCGTCGGCATGACCGGTGGCTACTTCTGTCGGGCGGTTGGGTTTATCCGACAAAATTTCCCCGTCACTGATTTCGATAATCCGTTCGGCTTTTTTTGCGACCGACATATCGTGCGTTACGATAATGATTGTGCGCCCTTCTGCGTGGATTTCCTCCAGAATGCGCAAGACTTCTTCACCGCTATGACTATCAAGTGCTCCCGTCGGCTCGTCGGCAAGGATAACCTCGCCATTATTCATCAATGCACGCGCAATCGAAACACGTTGCTGTTGACCACCGGAAAGTTGTCCCGGACGGTGGGTAATGCGCTCGCCCATGCCGAGACGTTGTAAAAGCGCGGCTGCGCGCTTTTCTCTTTCGTGTGGAGAACGTCCCGCATAAATTGCCGGAATTTCAACATTATCAAGTGCTGTTAACTCGCCAAGCAAATGATAACGCTGGAAAATAAAGCCGAAATGATCGCGGCGAAGAGATGAAAGTTCATCAGCGGAAAGTTGCGAGGTTTCTTTACCGGAAACTTTGTAACTTCCCGAACTCGGCCGATCAAGGCAGCCGAGAATATTCATCAATGTCGATTTTCCCGACCCCGATGCGCCGACAATGGCCACCATTTCTCCACGTCGGATAGTCAGATTGATACCTTTCAAGACCCGTACTTTGCTTTCACCTGCCGGAAATTCACGTACGACATCTTCAAGAACAATGACCGCGTCTTTGTGAGTGTTTTCCATCAATCAGAACGGCCCCACGCGATGACGGCTTCCGGAAGTCGAAGGCATGGTGCCGTTGCTGACACCGGTTACAACGGTTTCACCTTCTTTAAGTCCGGAAACAACTTCGACCATAACTTTATTATTCAATCCGGTTTCAATGTCGCGGGCTTCAAGCTTGCCATTTTTGTCAAGAACATTGACCACTGCTCGTGTGCCCGAAACATCGTTCAATGCATCGCTCGGTATAAGCAGCACCTTTTCAGCGCGTCCCAGAATAATATGAACTTCCGCAGTCATATAGGTGCGCAAAACACCATCATCATTTGGCACATTGAATGTGCCATTATAATAAATGGCCTGCGAAGTCGACGAGCTCGAAGAAGCCGTCGAGGATGAATTGAAACTGATATCATTGCGGATGGATTCAGGTGCCGGTTCGATTTTTTCCAACCGGCTTTCATAGCGCCGCGTACGATTGCCTAAAACATTGAAATAAAGGTCCTGACCGGGTTTGACATTGATGACATCGGCTTCGGATATTTCGGCACGAACCGTCATCACCGACAAATCGCCGAGAATAACAATCGTCGGTGCCGACTGTACGGCGTTAACGTTCTGCCCTTCCTGAACGACGGTGGCAAGAACTGTACCATCGGACGGCGCCGTTACACGCGTATAACCGAGATTGACTTTGGCTGTCTCGACATCAACTTCCGCCTGCACAATCTGGGCTTTCAACTGGTCGATTTGTGCCGCACGGATTTTGACTTGCGCATCGGCATCATCAAAATCGGCTTTGGAAACCGCATGCGAAGAGATCATCGTTTGCTGACGGGTCATATTCTGTTTGGCAAGAACAAGTTGCGCTTCCTGCTCGGCAAGTTTTCCACGGTAATTGGCAAGAGCTGCTTCCTTGCTTTTCAAATCGTTTGTCTGGGTTGTCGGGTCGATTTCGGCAAGTAAATCACCTTGCTTGACAATGCTTCCGGGCTTTACTTTCATCGAAACAATACGACCCGTTGCGCGCGCACCAACAGCAACCAGCCGGTGCGGCTTGATTGTACCATTGGCAAGAACGCTGACTTCAATATCTCCCCTTTTGACCTTCGACGTCATATAGGTTGGCGCAGTCGTCGAAAAAAACGCCGAGTGGACAAATATCAAAAGCACGATCAGTGCAATCACAGCAATGATGATAACGACTGTTTTTTTTGCTTTCATCGCGTTTTGCTCTCTGTTTCAACTTTTTTGATGTGCGGCCCTGTATAGCCGTCGACAATTTCCGGTTTTGTGTCGTCTACCGCACCATTCCAACCGCCACCTAAAGCTTTCATGAGCGAGATATAGTCCTTGGTAATCGAAACCTGACTTTCAATCAGTGACTGTTCGGATGAATAATGGGAACGTTCTGCATTCAACAGTTCAAGAAAACTGGTATTGCCGCTTTGATAAAGCGAACGCGACAGGCTCAGTGCTTTGGCATAGGAATTGGCAGCAATGGCAAGTTTTGCCGAGCGCTGTCTTTCTTTGCTCATTGACACAAGTGCATTTTCGACATCTTCCAATGCCGTCAACACGCTGCTTCGATAATTGATAAAAGATTGGTCACGCTGGGCACGGGCAACCTCGACAGCAGCCATTCTCTGCCCGCCTTCAAAAATCGGTATCGTCAAGCCGGGACCGGCCGACCAACTGATTGAAGAACTTTTTCCAAGTTCACCCGGCTGGGTCGCAGAGGTGGAAATATTGCCTGTTAGCGTCAAAGACGGATAACGGTCGGCTTCTTTCTGGCCGATACGAGCGGTGGCTTGCGCATATTGGCGTTCTGCCAGACGAACATCCGGACGTGTCAGCAGAATATCGGCAGGAACGCCCGCCGGTATCGGCCATTTCGGTTCAGGAATTTTACCTGTTTTTGCCATGATATCATTAAGAGCGGTCGGGCTTTGGCCGGTTAAAACAGACAAACGGTGGACTGTTGTTGCAAGATTGGCCTGCATTTGTGGAATGCCGGCTTCGGTGGTGGCAGCTTGACCTTCGGCATTGGATACATCAAGCTGGGAAACTGCGCCGGCGGCAAATTTGTCTTTGGTCAATTGTGCGGTGCGCCGTTGCGCAATTGCGGTGCGTTGAGCCAGCGCTATCTGCTGTTGTAGCCCGCGTATTTCCGCATAATTGGTTGCAACATCTCCAATCAGGGTCAGCATTGTGGCACGCATATCTTCTTTGGCGCCATCAAGACCGTATTTTGCAGCTTCGACTGCCCGCCGGTTAGCACCGAAAAGATCAATTTCCCAACTTGAATCAAGTCCGCCGCGATACTGGCTGCGCTCGGGCCCGCCTGCCGATTTATTGCGATTGGCAGAAGCCGAGCCGTCGATACTTGGTAATAATGTTCCGGTTGTCTGCCACAAAGTCGCTCTTGCTTCACGCACCCTGGCTTTTGCCGATTGGACATCATTGTTACCGGCAATCGCATCAGAGACCAGTTTATCAAGCAAGGGATCATTCAGTCTTTGCCACCAGTTTGCAAGTTCCGGCGGTGTTGACGGTGTTTCATGTGAAGAGCCGCTCCATTTGGAATCGAGCTTGAAAATCGGCTTTTGATAATCGGGGCCGACAAGGCAGCCCGAAAGCATCAAAACTGAAGTCAGTGCAATCAAGGAAAAAGTTGATCGGCCGACAGTTTTGAAACAGCCTTTCTGCATTATTTTCCTGCTCCGATCACAAATTATAAAACGGCAAAGGTTTTAATTTTGCTTCTTATTTCATAAACAGAAGCGAAAATCTCGTGAAATTTTGTTCATGTTTTGTCAAAAGCAATAGATCAATAACAACGAATTTCACTTTTTGTTATGCAAGGTCGAAATGCATGATGACGGGAACATGATCAGACGGCTTTTCCATTCCTCTTGCCTCGGTCAAAATTTCCATTTCCTGCATATGTGGTACAAGATCCGGCGATGACCAGATATGATCGAGCCTGCGTCCACGGTTGGACGAGGCCCAATCTTTGGCCCGATAGCTCCACCATGTGAAAATCTTTTCCGGTTCGGGAATTTTCTTGCGCATCAAGTCGACCCAACCACCTTGAGAACAAAGATCAATCAATGTTTTTGTCTCTATCGGCGTATGGCTGACAATTTTCAAAAGTTGTTTATGTGACCACACATCATTTTCATAAGGAGCAATATTGAGGTCGCCTACGAGAATGCTTGAAAGCCCGTCGCCCATATCGGCTTTGACGGCTTTCATTTCTTCCAGAAAATCGAGTTTATGACGAAATTTCGGATTGATTTCGGGGTCCGGCTCATCCCCGCCGGCAGGAACATAGAAATTGTGAATACGGATATGTTTATCGCCAGCTTTGATTGTTACAGCAATATGCCTGCAATCATGCTTGTTGCAAAATTCCTTTTTTTCAACATTTTCAAAAGGCCGCAACGATAAGGTTGCCACACCGTGATAACCTTTTTGTCCGTGAACAGCGATATGTTCATAGCCTGCCGCACGCAAAGCTTTATATGGAAATTTATCATCAGGACATTTGGTTTCCTGCAAACACAAAATATCCGGTTTTTCTTTTTCTATAACTTTAAGAATAAGAGGTAAACGTAAACGAACCGAATTGATATTCCACGTTGCAACTGAAAAACTCATCAAACTTTAACCTTGATTGAAAATATGCGGTTACCGGTTCTTTAAGCGCAAAAACGGAGAAAATCCAGTTTTAGCAACACCGGTACACTGATGTCCTCATTTCAATCAGGAATGAGATCAATAAAACGCAAAGTTTCTGAAAACCCGATCTGTTAAAAAAGCATCCGTTTTCCTTCTGAACTGTCGGCGATCAATATCAATCCCGAAAGACAGTTCTGTCGTTTGCGAATGTTTATCAAAACCGATCGTGTCTTTTATAAAATATAAAAATACGTTCTTAATGAGAGAAATATCAATATAAACCGATTTTAAAATCAATAAATTCGTATAACCATAAGAACAAATATTATAAATCTATTTAAAATTCGATATGATAAATTGTATATAAAAGAAAATAGAATTTTAACAAGCCGTTAAATACAAGATTTCCGGTTTGAATATATAAAAACGAAGCTCTATTCAGTATCGGAATAATTTGGCAAACATCAATTGCCATTCCGTTTCATCGAAATACGCTGGTAGGGAATATCGAACATTCCTTTTGCAAATCTCACACCAGTGCGAACATTGGTAATCTGCACAGTGGTCTCGAGATTTTGTTTGTCGACAATGGTCCATTGCAAAAGTTCGTAAGTCTTGGAATCAAAAATCATACGAATTTGACCTTTACCCAATGTTTTATCGGCAAGAACAATTGTCGTTGACCCTTGATCCTGACTGACGTTTAGAAGCTTACCGTCCGAAAGATCAATTTTTGTATCGAGTAACATTTTCATGGGCGTCTGCGACAATTGGTATAGATCCCAAGTGTCAAGTTTGCGATTGTTGATCGCAACAGATTTGCCATCTGTAATGACGCGTACCGGTGAATTTTTATAACTGAAACGGATTTTACCCGGTCTTTCAAGGTAAAACGTTCCTTCGGTCATTTCGCCTTTCGGGCTAAACTGGATGAAATCACCCGTCATTGTTTGTATTGCAGCAAAATGATTGGCAATATCCTGTGCGTGTGCTGCCAAATTGGTATTCTGCGCAAAAGCCGGAGGAAGTATCATTGTCGATGCCGTCACACCGGAGGTTGCAAAAGCAAAAGCGGCAAACATAATTTTGAAAGCTGGTGCACATTTCTTTGTCATTCATAATCTCCTGCATTCATCTTTGCAGTAACCTGTGGCATCACTGTGACAGAACGCGCCCCGAAAGCAGCGATCCGACAATGACATGAAATTCAGTCTTTAAAAATTTTCGCCTTCTTCGGGAACAAGAATTTCACGCTTTCCGGCGTGATTGGCAGGGCTTATCAAACCTTCTTCTTCCATCCGTTCAACAATCGTTGCAGCACGATTATAGCCGATACCGAGCCGACGTTGAATGTAGGAGGTTGAAACACGGCGATCGCGCAGGACAACGGCAACCGCCTGATCATAAGGGTCTTGCGAATCTTCAAAATGGCTGGAGCCGCCTGAAATGTCATTATCGCCATCATCATCATTTTCTTGTGTGACGGCATCAAGATAGTCCGGAACACCCTGACTCTTGAGATGCTGGACAATCTGTTCAACCTCTTCATCTCCGACAAATGGTCCGTGAACACGCTGGATACGGCCACCCCCCATCATGAAAAGCATGTCTCCCTGCCCCAACAAATGTTCGGCACCCTGTTCTCCGAGAATCGTACGGCTATCAATCTTGGAGGTTACCTGAAATGAAATACGAGTCGGGAAATTCGCCTTGATTGTACCGGTAATCACATCGACAGACGGACGTTGCGTTGCCATAATTACGTGGATACCGGCAGCACGTGCCATTTGTGCCAAACGTTGGACAGCTCCCTCGATATCTTTTCCGGCAACCATCATCAAATCCGCCATTTCATCAATAATGACGACGATATAAGGCATCGTTGTCAGATCAAGAGTTTCGGTCTCGTAGATCGGCTCGCCGGTTTCATGATCAAAACCGGTTTGAACAGTTCTTGAAAGCTGTTCACCTTTACGTTCGGCTTCTTTGACCCGTTCATTAAAACCGTCAATATTCCTGACGCCGACTTTCGCCATTTTACGGTAGCGTTCTTCCATTTCGCGAACTGCCCATTTCAACGCAACAACGGCTTTTTTAGGGTCGGTAACAACCGGTGTTAAAAGATGGGGAATTCCATCATAAACAGACAATTCCAGCATTTTCGGATCGACCATGATCATCCGGCATTGTTCCGGTGTCATCCGGTAAAGGAGTGAAAGAATCATGGTATTGATTGCAACCGATTTACCCGAACCTGTTGTACCGGCAACAAGCAGATGCGGCATTTTCGCAAGATCGGCAATGACGGCCTCGCCACCTATTGTCTTGCCGAGAGCAAGTCCGAGTTTGGCTTTATTCTTATAGAAGTCCTGGGTCGCGATAATTTCACGAAGATAGACAATCTGGCGTTTCGGGTTGGGCAGTTCAATACCGATAACATTACGCCCCGGAACAACCGCAACACGAGAGGAAATAGCGCTCATCGAACGGGCAATATCATCTGCCAATCCGATAACACGAGAGGATTTTATACCCGGTGCAGGCTCGAACTCGTAAAGCGTTACAACCGGTCCCGAACGCGCATTGATAATCTGCCCTTTGACGCCAAAATCTTCCAATACACTCTCTAATTGGCCGGCTCTTTCTTTCAAAGCTTCGGGAGTGAGAAGATCACTCTTTTCGATAGGCTTCGGTTCGGCCAGAAAGTCGACACTGGGTAACTCGAATCCATCGGCAAGCCGCGACTTCGCTTTGCTTGCTGTTTCTCTTGGAAGGACAGTTTCCTCTTCCGGTTCGGCCCATGGCATTTCATCCGGTGCAGTGTCTGAAGGCGTTGAAAATTCGGGTTCGACCCGTTCATGATAGAGCGCATTCGTCCCTTCAAAATTCGGAACCGGAGGAAACATCGGTTCCTTGCGATGAAAAAAGCGGCCGATTTCTGCTCTCAACAAATAGAAAAGATGCATTGTTCCGCCAAGAACAGTAACCATCAAAGATGCGCGTGCCGGACCGTCATCTTCCTCTGTTCCCATACGGTTTTCCGCTCTACGTCTGGAATTTGCTTTTTTCTTGGGGCTACGGCGCCCGACAACGCCCCCCGCTATGGCGGCGGTCCAAAATGCCAAGGGTCCTAAAATGACAGCAATAATTGATGTTGAAACCACGGTCGGCACGGATCCGAGAAAAAGATTGGCAAAATTGAGGATTTTATCGCCAAAGACACCACCAAGTCCGATTGGCATGGGCCAATGCGCGAAAGGCGGCACCAGTGCAATAAGGCCTGAAAAACAGAATGCCGAAATTAGCCAGAAAAAAAGCCGGTGTAATGGTCTCCCTATATCTTTTTGGGCAATCAGAAGAACCGACCAAAAGAAAGGAGGAAGAAGGGCCGCAACACTGGCAAGCCCGAAAAATTGCATGGCAATATCTGCAAAGACGGCTCCCGGCCACCCCATGATATTTGTAACCGGATTATTATTGGCATAACTCAGGCACGGATCTGCAACATTCCATGTTGCCAAGGCGGCGGCGGCAAGGCCTATCAATACCAATATGCCGATACCGACAAACGAGCCAAGTTGTCGGGAAAACATCTCCACCAGATGCGGGCTTTGATAAGCACCATCTGTTGTCAAATCATAAGGGGATGAATCCTGACGCATAACCTAACCTGAAAACCCGATAATAGTCGAAAGAGATTTTTTATGATCGACTATAAAGCGAGAGAGTTAACGGGTTATTAACCAATAAAAAAAGCCTGAAAAATAAAAAGCCCGTTTTGTGGAAAACGGGCTTTCTTTTTTTATGTAACTGAAAATCTACTGGACTGTTTCTCCGTGCAAGGAAATGTCGAGTCCTTCGATTTCTTGCTGTTTTGTCGGGCGTAAACCAATGACGGCCTTGACAACATAAAGAATGATGGTTGTTACAACCGCAGTGTATATAATGGCGACAATAAGACCAAAGCCCTGATTGAGTACAGAAACTTTTGCATAAGCTTCCGGATCGGAAAAGAAAATATCGGAAGCAAAATAACCGGTCAAAAGTGCACCAATAATACCGCCTACGCCATGAACTCCG
This sequence comes from Bartonella sp. M0192, assembly GCF_016102305.1. NCBI lineage: Bacteria > Pseudomonadati > Pseudomonadota > Alphaproteobacteria > Hyphomicrobiales > Bartonellaceae > Bartonella > Bartonella sp. M0192. Next base: position 163,277 of record NZ_JACFOU010000001.1, read on the forward strand.
AACGCATCAAGCGAATCGTCATACCCCAATGCACGTTTGACAAAAACGGAAGCAAAATAGCATATCGGTCCGGCGATGATGCCGATTATGATTGCGCCGGATGGCTCGACGAAACCGGCTGCCGGAGTAATGGCCACAAGGCCGGCAACAGCACCCGAAATAATGCCGAGAACCGACGGCTTTTTGGATACAGCCCATTCGGCAATCATCCAGCACAAAGCACCGGCAGCAGTGGCAATTTGCGTATTCAACATTGCAACGGCTGCAACTTTGTTTGCAGCACCGGCAGAACCGGCATTGAAACCGAACCAGCCGATCCACAACAGAGAAGCACCGATCATCGACAGTGTGAGATTATGCGGAGCCATGTTAACGGTGCGATAACCCTGCCGTTTCCCAAGAACAAGCGCAGTAATCAAACCGGCGACACCGGCATTGACATGAATGACCGTCCCGCCAGCAAAGTCGAGGACACCATCTTGTCCAAGAAAGCCGCCGCCCCAGACCCAATGGCAAATAGGTGCATAAACGAGAAGCGACCACAATCCCATAAACCACAACATTGCAGAAAACTTCATACGTTCGGCAAATGCACCGGTAATAAGTGCCGGTGTGATAATGGCAAAGGCCATCTGGAACGTGACCCAAAGATAGGTAGGAAATGTTCCATTCAGGTCATCAATAGATATGCCTTTTAAAAACAACAGCGAAAAATCGCCATAATACGGATTTTTTCCGGAAAAAGCGAAAGAATAGCCCGCAACAAACCAGATAACGCTGATAAGACAGCAAATTGCAAAGCTTTGCATCATTGTTGCCAGAACATTTTTCTTGCGCACCATGCCACCGTAAAAAAGGGCAAGCCCCGGTATGGTCATGAGCAGAACAAATGCCGTTGAAACCAGCATCCATGCAGTATCACCAGAATCTATTTTAGCCGGAATTTCGTTAACGACTTCGGTGACTGTTTCTACCTCCTGCGCATAGCCTGCATCCGTCCCGATTAATGCAAACGCCCCGATAGCCACAGGAATTAATTTTTTCAAACTCGCCATCAAACCTCTCCATTTGGAAAAGAACGCGCTTTACGTTCACTCATTTACTTACCTAACAAGTTTCATGCCAACCGCTCTGCCCCGCGATATAGCTCAATAAAAAACGCTTATATGATAACCATTTTCACATTTTGCCTATTTTTTTGGCATTTTGCCTTTCGCAGAAGATTTTCTAAAGCGCATTTTCGTCGGTTTCGCCGGTTCTAATCCTCAAAGTTCTATCAAGAGACCAAACGAATATTTTACCATCGCCAATTTGGCCGGTGCGAGCGGCCTCGGTCACGACTTCCAGTACCCGGTCAAGTTGATCGGTTGGAACCGCGACTTCGATTTTTATTTTAGGCAAGAAACTGATGGCATATTCTGCACCGCGATAGATTTCGGTATGCCCTTTCTGACGGCCATATCCTTTGACTTCGGTAATGGTAAGGCCATCTATGCCGATATTTAGAAGAGCATCTTTCACATCATCCAATTTGAATGGCTTTATAATTGCGGAAATAAACTTCATGTCTCCTACAACTCCTCGATTTATGTTGACCAAAAAAGGATTTAAAAATTTCAACAACACAGAAAGCCATTCAAGCTTCATGCCAATTGGCACCAAACATTGAAAAAATTTCGCTTCTGGAAAAAGAATAAACAGGACAAGAAGTTTGCAAGAAGTTTGTCTGTTGCTATCGTGGTCGTAAATTGGTTGAAATTGATAAGGTTATGGACACCGTTCCCACGGTATCCATTGTCTTTATAATTTTGTTTCACGTAATAATAATTTTATGTAAATAATATTATTTGCTTGATAAATTATTTTATTGATCGAATTGTTTATTTTAAAATATAATTTTTTATAAATTTAACTCTATACAGAAATATGATTAATTTTTATTATAATAAAACTGGCTAAATCCGGTTTAATTAATTAGATATGTCTTGCTTTTTCTTCTTAATCGTCATGGTTTCGGGCTGACTAGCCTGATGAGGCCTTCCTGAGCCACACTTGCAATCAATATTCCGTCGCGCGTGTAGATATATCCCTGACTAAATCCACGTGCGCCGTGGGTGTTGGGACTTTCAATGTCATAGAGCATCCAGTCATCAAGACTGAACGGACGATGAAACCACATAGAATGATCGAGGCTCGCGGGAATGAGACCGGGAGTCAAAACGGATAATCCATGCACAATCAGCGATGTATCAAGCAAAGTCATGTCTGAAAGATAGGCAAGAAGAGCTGAATTCAGGCTTCTGGCAGGGGCGACTTTACCATTCAGTTTGAACCAACAGCGTTGTACCGGCCGATGTTTGTCGCGATTGAGATAATCATCAAGATCGACAGGGCGAATCAAAAACGGACGCTGCTCGTTCCAGTAATCACGAATATTATCAGGTGCAGATTCGAGAATCGCTTTGTCTATTGCCTGTTCACCGGACAATGTCTCGGGCTCGGGCAAATTTTCCGGCATCGGGCGCTGATAATCAAGCCCCGGTTCATCAACCTGAAAGGATGATGAAAAAGAAAGAATAGCAACGCCATTCTGCTTGGCAACAACCCGTCTGACAGAAAAGCTTCTTCCGTCGCGAAGTGGTTCGACTTCATAAATAATCGGATGATCAGGATCCCCGGGACGGATAAAATAAGCATGAAGAGAATGGATAAATCTGTCCGGTGCAACACTGCGATGGGCAGCAACCAAGGCCTGCGCAATAACGTGACCGCCAAAAACACGCTGCCAATGCGAATTTCCGCTTTGACCACGAAACAAATTCTGGTCTATTTTTTCTAAATCCAGTATGGATAATAGATGTTGAAGTCGATCGGTCATGAGCCATATTCACTTGGATAGTTGAACGAAACCGATTAGGTGAAACAGGAAAGCAGATGATTGTCAACAACCATCCCGCTCATCAATACTTACGAAAGGAAGCTCTATGTCTTCTTCGGCAATCCACCCCCATAAAGTTCTGGATCTCGTCATTGCAGGAGGTGCCTATGTCGGTCTTTCACTCGCCGTTGCGATTAAACAGGCTGTGCCGTCCCTCAAGATTGCAGTAATTGATGCTGCCCCGAAGGATAGTTGGAAAACCGATCCGCGTGCATCGGCAATTGCGGCAGCTGCCATTCGTATGCTGAGACAACTTCAATGTTGGGATGAAATCGAGCCACTCTCACAACCGATCAATGACATGATCATTACCGACTCACGCAATAGTGATCCGGTAAGACCGGTTTTCCTCACCTTTGATGGCGACGTCGCTCCCGGAGAACCTTTTGCCTATATGGTGGAAAACAAATATCTGAACGCCTCGCTTCACCGTCGTGCGGAAGAATTGGAGATACCTGTTTTAGAAGCTTTGAGCGTCAGTAATTTTACCAACAACGGTAACGAAATGCATATCGAATTGAGCAATGGTGAGACATTGCAGGCCCGACTTCTTGTCGCTGCCGATGGTGTGCGCTCGAAGCTCCGTGACATTGCCGATATCAAAACAATTTACTGGCCTTACGGGCAAATGGGTATTGTTTGTACTGTCGAGCATGAACGCCCGCATAATGGACGTGCCGAAGAACATTTTCTGCCCGCAGGACCTTTTGCCATTTTGCCGCTTAAAGGCAATCGTTCATCGCTTGTCTGGAACGAACGCAATAAAGACGCCGAACGCCTGATGGCTGCCGATGATATTGTTTTTGAATCCGAACTCGAGCTTCGTTTCGGACATCATCTTGGTGCGTTGAAAGTGGTGGGAGAAAGACGTGCTTTCCCCTTCGGCCTCACTTTGGCGAGAAGTTTTGTCAAACCGCGTTTCGCGCTTGCCGGTGATGCTGCCCATGGCATTCATCCGATTTCAGGACAGGGATTGAATCTCGGGTTTAGGGATGTTGCCGCACTTGCACAAATTATCGTCGAAACGGCTCGCCTTGGCCTTGATATAGGGTCCATTGTCGGGCTCGAACGCTATCAGGCTTGGCGCAGATTCGAGACAGTGCGTATGGGGATAACAACAGATGTGCTTAACAGACTGTTTTCCAATGACATTTCGCCGATACGTTTATTGCGCGATGTCGGTCTTGGCCTCGTTGAACGGATGCCAAAAATGAAGAATTATTTCATTCAGGAAGCGGCCGGTATTACTGACGGTTCTCCCAAACTTCTTTTAGGCGAAGCACTCTGAGAAAGAGCTTAATCAAGGTAAAGCAAATTCCTTGAAAGAGAAGTCCAACAATCAGACCCGTACCAAGCGAGTAACCCTCAAATCGGGTCTGATAACAAAATGAAAAATTCGTGCCCCTAATATTAATTCGGGTTCCTCGTAATCGAAAAACCCGATTGGATAGCGGTGGCGGCCGCTCAGATCGCCTTTTCGCACTTTTCGCATGACGACTTTCCCGCTTTTTAAACTATGCCTTCCCCGCTTTTATTTCACCGGTCATCCTCTTATTCGTGTTTCCAGCCGGCTTTTGGTAATTTCGTCAAGACCTTGGCACTTGGCGCATGTGGCAAAGAATAGGTCTTGCAATTCACCAAATTTGAAGACAATGCCTTTGGCACATAATCAAGTATCGTCCGGTTTTTTTAAGCCAAGAAACCGGATTATGTTCATTCCGGATTTTAAGCTTTTTAAAATTCAAGGATTTTTACTGTTTTCAAATCAGGACTGCAAAAGCCATTGAAAACGAAACATAAAATTCCGGCATCATCCGGCATAATAAAGTCAGCCCGTTGACGACTTGGAAAATTGTATCCGAAGGAAAAAGCCTTGAAGCGGGTTGGATAAAAATGAGCGAAACTTCATCAACATGGATAGTTCCACTTATCCCGCTCGGCAAAACAACAAAAAACATCTCCAACCGTTCAATAAAAATCATTCTCAATCGTTCAATAAAAAATATCCCTAAGAGTTAAATGAAGCCTCGGGAATGGAAATAAAAATTATGCTTGATCATATGGATTGCGACGCGCCCATTTCCTTTTGAAGAAATACAATTCAGTCGGCACTCAAAAAATTGGTGGAAGCGCGGTAATTTACATCTGGTCATGATGTAACAAAGCTCTAAACCGGTGAGCAAATATTATTGATATACCGGAAAACATAGCCTCTTAACGGTTAGGCAATCCACATAACTGCCTTTCGCAGGTTTCGACCTTTCACCTCTAAACATCGTTGTTTTTGCAGTCGTACCCCTTGTATTTTTATGAAGCTCTGTATTTTTACGACCTTGTCGTTTTTCAAGAACACTCGAAAATGTCGAGGACCAATTAAAAAAGCCGCGTGAATTTTCACGCGGCTTTTAAATGAAATAGGCCTGAATTTTACCGTTAAACGCGCCGTTCAATCATCAATTTCTTGATTTCGGCAATAGCCTTTGCAGGGTTCAACCCCTTCGGGCATGTTTGCGCACAATTCATGATTGTGTGGCAACGATAGAGCCGGAACGGATCTTCCAGATTATCAAGACGTTCACCCTTTGCTTCATCTCGCGAATCGGCAATCCAACGATAGGCTTGCAGTAACACTGCCGGTCCCAGATACCGATCACCATTCCACCAATAGCTCGGGCAGGATGTCTGGCAACATGCGCAAAGAATGCATTCATAAAGTCCGTCCAGTTTCTGGCGGTCTTCATGGCTTTGTAGCCATTCTTTCTGCGGTTCAGGTGAAACTGTATGCAACCAGGGCTCGATCGAGCGGTGTTGAGCATAGAACCGGTTGAGATCAGGAACCAGATCTTTTACCACCGGCATTGATGGCAAAGGATAAATCTTGATCGGATGTTTAACGTCATCCATGCCTGTAATACAGGCAAGGGTGTTGGACCCGTCAATATTCATGGCACAGGAGCCGCAAATACCTTCACGACAGGAACGCCGCAATGTCAAAGTCGGATCAACGTGATTCTTGATATATAAAAGGCCATCAAGAATCATAGGACCGCAAGAATTACGATCGACATAATAAGTGTCGAGACGCGGGTTCTGGTCGTCATCCGGCGACCAGCGGTAGATGTGGAACTCGGTCAGTTTCGACGTATCAGCCGGCTTTGGCCAAACCTTACCCGGCTTGATTTGCGAATTCTTGGGAAGCGTCATATGAACCATTATCAGTATCTCCCCTTAGTAAACGCGCTTCTTAGGCGCAATTTTCTTGAGCGAAATGCCACCGTCTTCCTCTTTGGTTAACGGGTTGAGGTGGACACCACGATAGGATAGTGAAACTTTCCCATCTTCGGACAAGCGCGAAACCGTATGCTTACGCCAGTTTTTGTCGTCACGCTCAGGGTAGTCCTCACGTGCATGAGCACCACGGCTTTCATGACGGGCTTCAGCCGAATAAACCGTCGAAATCGCGTTGGCCATCAGGTTTTCCAACTCCAATGTTTCCATCAGATCGGAATTCCAGATGAGCGAGCGATCGGTTACCTTCACATCCGGCAATTCATTCCAGATGTCCGAAATGCGTTTGCAACCTTGCCGAAGCGTTTCTTCCGTACGGAAAACCGCCGCATCTTCCTGCATGGCGCGCTGCATCTTTTCACGCAACTCGGCTGTAGGTTTGGCTCCATTGGCATAACGGATACGATCGAACCGATCCATGATCTTATCGACCGCCTGTTCGTTTATTGGCGGAATTTCCGACTTGCGATCAATAACTTCGCCAGCCCGGATAGCCGCCGCGCGACCAAACACTACAAGATCAATCAACGAGTTCGAACCGAGACGGTTGGCACCGTGCACAGAAGCGCACCCTGCTTCACCGACGGCCATCAAGCCTGGTTGAACACGATCGGGTTCATCATCTGTCGGGTTTAATACCTCGCCAAAATAATTGGTCGGTATGCCGCCCATATTATAGTGAACCGTCGGAATAACCGGTATCGGATCTTTCGTGACATCAACACCGGCAAAAATGCGGGCTGATTCGGAAATACCCGGTAGACGCTCATGCAAAATGGCCGGATCAATGTGGCTCAAGACCAGATAGATGTGATCTTTTTTAGGACCAACACCGCGTCCTTCCCTGATTTCAATCGTCATACAACGCGAAACAACGTCACGCGAAGCAAGATCCTTGAACGAGGGAGCATAGCGTTCCATGAAACGCTCGCCTTCCGAATTGATGAGATAGCCACCTTCGCCGCGTGCACCTTCGGTGATCAGGCATCCCGAACCATAGATGCCGGTTGGATGGAATTGGACAAATTCCATATCCTGCAACGGTAAACCGGCACGGGAAATCATACCACCGCCATCACCTGTACAGGTGTGGGCAGATGTTGCCGAGAAATAGGCACGGCCATAACCACCTGTCGCCAGCACAACCATTTTTGCCGAAAAGCGGTGAATGCTGCCATCATCAAGATTCCAGGCCACAACACCTGTGCAAACGCCATCGGTCATAATGAGGTCGAGTGCATAATATTCGACAAAGAATTGCGCATTATGCTTCAGGCTTTGGCCATAAAGTGTGTGCAAAATAGCGTGACCCGTACGGTCGGCAGCAGCACATGTACGCTGAACGGGCGGACCAGCTCCGAAGTCGGTGGTATGTCCGCCAAACGGGCGCTGATAGATTTTACCATCTTCTGTACGTGAAAACGGAACACCATAATGTTCAAGCTCATAGACAGCCGCCGGTGCATTGCGCACCAGATATTCCATGGCATCCATATCGCCTAGCCAGTCGGACCCTTTGATCGTGTCATACATATGCCACTGCCAATTATCCGGCCCCATATTGGATAGAGATGCTGCAATACCACCTTGTGCTGCCACGGTATGGGAACGTGTCGGAAAAACCTTGGTAATACAGGCGGTTTTTAACCCCTGTTCGGCCATTCCCAATGTTGCACGTAGCCCCGAACCACCGGCACCAATAATAACGACGTCAAATTTGTGATCGACAAAATGGTAGGCTTTTCCACTTTTTGTTGTGGAACTAGTTGAAGAAGTGGTGACCATAGAGATCAACCTCCCAATGTAATTTTTAGAAGGGCAAGAAGCAGACCCGCACCAATAATGTAACAAAAGAACGTATTGAGTGCCAACATCAAGATGCGTGTTGCTTCATTCGGAAAATAATCTTCCAAAATGACCTGCATCCCGAGTTTCATGTGATAGACACCGGAAAGAACCATCAAAGCCATCACAACGGCTACAATCGGATTTGCCAATGTTGCATGCACCGTCGCATAATCCTTGCCAACAAGGGAGACAACAAGCACGATGAAAAAGATAAATAACGGGACATTGGCAAGCGCTGTCATACGTTGCGCCCAAAAATGGCTCGTTCCTGTATGGGCAGCTCCCCAGCCCCGAACTTTTCCAAGTTCTGTTCTGAAATCTTTTTTCATGAATATCTTCTCCCTGCCATTAACGAACGCAATAACCGACGATCCAGATAAGAAGCGTCACGATAATGGAAATAAAGACTGTTGCCCAAGCCGTTTTGGTCGCGCAATGTTTTTCAAGGAGATACGTTCTTGTATCCCAGAAAAAATGCCGCACACCGCCAACAAGGTGATGGACAAGAGCCAATGTATATAGAAACAGAATGCAGCGCCCGATAAATGAATTGAACAAACCGTTCACTGCTTCAAATGCCCCACCACCGGACGCTACTGCCATCAACCATGCTGCAAGGAACAAGGTCCCGACATAGAGAGCACCTCCCGTAATACGGTGGGCGATAGACATCGCCATCGTAATCGGCCAGCGATAAATGCTGACATGCGGTGAAATAGGACGCGGTTTTGTTGTTGTCGTATCTGTCATAGGCTTTCCTGACCTGGTTTTGACTGCGGTTATGGAATAACCACCCCCGCCATTCCTCCCGTCTGTTTTGCTTTGCAAACAGGTTGGAAATAACTTTCAATGCACCGGAACAATATTTTTCATCCAATGCTACAGGCCGGCCATTTCAGTTGGCGGATTAAAGGTCACACCCAAAAACAACCGAATGCTCCATAGTCAAAACTAAAGAACATTATTCTTCTAATGCGGATTTTGCTCCACGTCAAAGCAGTAAAGCATATTCTTGTCATCAAATCATTGGGATTGGGTAGAGTTTTTATTACAAATCGCGTTTTAATCGTTTAAAAACATGATAAAATCAATCATATTTTTCCTTTTGCGAGGCCTTAGAAGCGACGGTAGGCACATAAACTGATTCTCGGTTACCGCCCCTATTTACTCAAATATTGCTCGAATAGCAGAAAACCGTTTTGCGTTTTCAAACAAAACGGTTTTCCTGATTTTATTTTGAATAATTAAGTTATAGGAGCAAACGAGCTTCAGCCATTTCAGTCGAACCGTATAATATAGCCGGTCCAATCCCCTTTTACGGCAATTTGCTCATAAAGTTTGCGCCCGTCCTCGGGAATACGGGGAGCATTCAAAATCAACTTTGTCCAGCCACGCTCCTCGGCTTTATCACAAAGAAGATCGATCATAGCTTTGGCGATGCCCTTACCCTGATACTCATGATGTACATGAATATGATCTACCTGCCCTGCACGCAATCCGGAAACCGGTTCGGGATGATCATAAAAAATGACAAATCCGACGAGTTCACCGTTAACGTGAGCGCCAAGTACTTCGGCCGTACGATCCTGTAGCAGTTGCTCGGCGTAATACTCGTCGGGCCGACGCGGGGCACCACGTTTTAACGCCTGGGTATAACTTGCAAGAAGAGGAGCAAGTAAACGTGCATCCTTCAAATGTAAAAGGCTGATTGCCACATCATGCCGGTCTTCTTTATTAATCGTCATCATACCCGAACTCCCTTTGGTGGGTTTTTCACTTGATCTATGTTTAAAGTGACCAGATCAAAACGTAAAGAGTTCTTGCTTCAGGAAATACAATTTGCCGCAGTTCCTATTTCCAATCTCTGACATCGACAAAATGACCGGCAATTGCAGCCGCAGCAGCCATAGCAGGTGACACCAGATGCGTGCGCCCTTTATAGCCCTGCCTGCTCTCGAAATTACGATTGGAGGTTGAAGCACAGCGTTCTCCCGGCTCCAGCCTGTCATCGTTCATCGCAAGACACATGGAGCATCCGGGTTCCCGCCAATCAAAACCGGCATCCTTGAAGATTTTATCAAGCCCTTCTTTTTCTGCCTGTTCTTTAACGAGACCCGAGCCCGGTACGACCATTGCCGAAACGGTGGGTGCAACCTTTTTGCCTTTAACCATTGCAGCCGCGGCTCTCATATCTTCAATACGTCCATTGGTGCAAGAACCGATAAAGACCCGATCAATCTTGATATCCGTCATTTTTGTGCCGGCCTTCAAGCCCATATATTCGAGCGCCCGCATTTTGGAAGCACGTTTGGTTTCATCGTCAATGTCTTCCGGATCCGGTACAACGCCGGTAACCGGAACAACATCTTCCGGCGATGATCCCCACGTAACCGATGGCACAAGCTCGGATGCATCAAGCGTGACAACAGTGTCGTAATGTGCCCCTTCATCCGATTTCAGTGTTTTCCAATAGGCAATTGCTTTTTCCAGCATCTCGCCTTTCGGCGCGCGCGGACGGCTCCGGATATAGTCAAAAGTGGTTTCGTCCGGTGCAATCATTCCGGCTCGTGCACCTGCTTCAATCGACATATTGCAGACAGTCATGCGACCTTCCATAGAAAGGCCACGAATTGCCTCGCCGGCAAATTCGATCACATGGCCGGTTCCACCGGCTGTACCGATTTTTCCGATAATGGCCAGAACAAGATCTTTTGCGGTCACGCCTTCTGGCAGACTACCATTGACCTGAACCAGCATATTTTTCGATTTTTTCTGGATCAGTGTCTGGGTTGCCAGAACATGCTCGACCTCGGACGTACCGATACCATGGGCAAGGGCGCCGAAAGCTCCATGTGTCGAGGTATGGCTATCACCGCAGACAATGGTCATGCCGGGCAGAGTAAAGCCTTGCTCAGGTCCTATAATATGGACAATACCCTGACGTTTATCGTTCTGGTTAAAATATTCGATTCCGAATTCGGAGGTATTTTTTGCCAAAGCCTCCACTTGCGTGCGGCTTTGCTCGTTCTTGATACCTTTTGCTCGATCTGGCGATGTCGGAATATTATGATCGACAACAGCCAATGTTTTTTCCGGATGGCGCACAGGACGATGAGCGATACGCAAACCTTCAAAAGCTTGAGGGCTGGTCACTTCATGAACAAGATGACGATCAATATAGAGTAGGCAAGTACCGTCTTCCTGACGGTCTACAATATGATCTTCAAAAATCTTGTCATAAAGTGTACGCGGGGCACTCATTTTTTTGTCCTTGAATATTAAAAATTAAGCGTTTTCAACTTTCAAATCGGCCATTATTCGGCGATTGTTCCAAAAGTCAATCAACATGACATGAGATAAGAACGATCGGACGATTTTGCAAAGCCCGCATCAAATTCCATAAAGAAACCGATGCAATAAAAAAGCGGCTTAAAAGCCGCTTTTATCTCAAATAAAACCAATCGGCTTTTATTCTGATTTCTGTTCAGCTTCCGGTAGCGGTGCAGCCACTGTTTCAACAGTGACAGTTTCAGCCACACCGGTGCTTGGAACATCAACCGCCTTCTTGCGGTAGTCTCTTTTCTCGGAAATGCGGGCAGCTTTACCGGTAAGGCCACGCAAATAATAGAGTTTGGCACGACGCACATTACCACGACGAACGACTTCAACGCCCTCGACAAGTGGTGAATAAACCGGAAATACGCGTTCTACACCCTCGCCATAGGAAATTTTACGAACGGTGAATGTCTCGTTAAGACCACCACCCGAACGGGCAATGCAAACACCTTCATAAGCTTGAACACGGGTACGTGTACCTTCAGTCACACGAACCGAAACGCGAAGTGTGTCACCGGCCTGAAAGGCAGGGAGTTTGCGCTTTTCTTCAATTTTTGCGCGCTGCTCGGCGTCGAGCTGTTGTATAATATTCATCTCATCAATCCTTCATGTTCTTCTCGAACAGTCAGAGCGCTCGACTCTTGCCCTCGAAACCTTGTTCCTTCGGCTATGCCTTGCGGCAGGAGCGGGTTCACCATCCATTAATTTCCGGATGCAGATGACGTACCATCTGAAAACGTGGTTTGCCCATTACACTATCGCGCAAACTGAATCAAGCTTTCCTGTTATTTTTCTCGTAAATCGAATAAAGATCCGGCCGTCTTGCTCTGGTTATTTCTTCCGACCGGTTTTTGCGCCATTTTTCAATTTCCTGATGGTTTCCCGAGGTCAAAACTTCGGGAATTGATCTGCCTTCAAATATTTGTGGCCTTGTATATTGCGGATATTCAAGAAGTCCGGCCTCAAAACTTTCCTGTTCGCCCGATTGATTGTTCCCCATCACACCGGGCAAAAGCCGCACAATCGAATCAAGTATAATGAGGGCTGCCCCCTCGCCACCGGAAAGAACATAATCACCGATCGAAACCTCGATAAGATTTCTGGCTTCGATCACCCTTTCGTCCACACCTTCGAAACGCCCGCAGACGAGCGTTACGCCGCCGCCATCTTTCAATTCATGAGCCATTTTCTGGTTGAAACTGCGCCCGCGCGGGCTCATCAACAAACGGGGATAATGATTGTCAACACTGTCAATGGCTTTTGCGAGCACATCGGGCTTCATGACCATTCCGGCACCACCGCCGGAGGGTGTGTCATCCACACTATGATGACGATCAGATGCGAAATCTCTTATCTGGACTTTATCAAGCGACCAGATGCCGTTTTCCAATGCACGCCCCGCCATTGAATGCCCGAGGAACCCCGGAAACATTTCCGGATAAAGAGTAAGTACTTGAGCCTTGAAACTCATTGTTCCTCCTCGTGACCCGAATCCAGATCATCGTCAACAAGACCTGCTGCAACCCGATCAATGGAGATATATCCCTCACCGATATCGATTTCAGGGACGGCAGCTTTTGAAAAGGGAATGAGCTTGAGCCCCTCGCCTTCAATCTTCAATTCAAGAATATCACCACCACCGAAATCAAAGACGGCGTTGACCTTGCCGATCACTTGACCATTTTCGTCTCTGACACGCAAACCGATAAGATCGGTCTGATAAAACTCGTCTTCTTCGAGATCATCCGGCAATTGTTGGCGATCGACATAAAGCGCTATTCCATTGAGTGCCTCGGCGTGACTGCGATCATCAATACCTGAAAAATGCGCAATGACAGCGTTGCCCGTTTTTCTGATATGGTCAATCTTGAAAGATCGGCCATTTTCGTCGAATAGCTTACCATAAGACGAAATTCCGAGAGGATCGGCGGTAAATACTACAAGTTTTACATCGCCTTTAATACCGTGGGCTGCCGCGATGGTTGCAAGGCGCACAAAATTATCTTTGCTTTTTCCCATATGGTTCTACTTTTGCTCCAATTTGCGGCTTTCGGCTCTTAAAAATCGGCTTTTGTTAAAAATTTACTTCAAGCTTGAGACTTTTTTAATAATACCCGCTCAAAATTCAAGCCGTTCGCTTTAATATGGTTCATTTACTATATTCAATAGGGATCGAGAGAAAACCGTTCTATCCCGATTGAAAAGCAACAATGGCGGCTTTGGGGTCAAAACATTGCAAAACGTAGCCATTTTAAAAACACTTCAGGAGAGTTTCTATGCCAACAGTTATGCTTTTTTATAAAAACATCGTCCCCATTTCACGCGAAACACACAAAAAACTGAAATTCAGTGCTCCGAAAAATCTCGACTTTGCAGCAAATACCCACTGGGTTCCATTGGCAGGTGAAGAATTCTATCAGGCCGCTTTGAACTACCCGATTTTGTTTATGGGGGCCGAAGATAAAGAAGGTAAAATTACCTATACTGCCGTTGCCATGCTCGGTTTGGCAAATGATGAAAACGATTATCTTGACAAGGATAAAAAGTGGCGCCCCGACACATATATTCCGGCGTTCGTCCGCCGTTATCCATTTGTGTTGGCAGGTGCACCTGACCAGAAAGAATTGACTGTCTGTTTCGATTCCGAATCAGGCATGTTCAACGAAGTTGAAGGAATTGATCTCTTTAACAGCGATGGCAGTGTTTCACCTTTTATGGAAGATCGTATCAATTTCCTGAACGCTTTCAAAAACAGCATGGAACAGACAAACAAATTTCTGGAAACGATTGCCAAAATGGGCCTGTTCAAAAAACAGTCGATCGACATACGCTCGCAAAGCGGACAGACGGCAAGGCTCGAAAATTTCTGGATTATCGACACCGAGAAATTCAACAAGCTTTCCGGCGACCAACTGGCAAAACTCCACAAACAAGGCTTTCTTGGCTGGATCTTTGCCCAATTAATGTCGATGAACAACTTGCCTGGCTTAATGAATCTCCACATTGCCCATATGAAAAATGCAATAGCTGCACCGAAAGCGGCCATATCCGATAAAACCGGCGAAGCCACTAAAAAAAATAAACCTGTCTCGACAAAAATCAATTAAGGTCGCTCGAACAGAGAAACCCGATGTTAAACTCTGTCATGGTAAATTGATGCCATGACAGAGATCTCCACCTCCGATCTTCCATTATTGGAAGCAACGCCAAAGCTTTTGTCCGCGCGCAAAGACTGGCTCGAGCAGCTTGAAAAAACGCGCCGTGTTGCTAAACTCACCGTTGAAGCTTATGAACGGGACAGCCGACAATTTCTAAGTTTTCTTTGTGAGCATCTTGGACATCCTCCCGACATTTCCGATCTTTCCGAACTTCGCGTTGCCGATATAAGATCATTTCTTGCCTATCGGCGCAATGAAGGCGTTGGCTCGCGTTCACTCGGGCGCGGTCTTGCCGGTATACGCTCGTTTTTCAACTTTTTAACACGTGCCGGACTTGCCGATGTGCCGGCAGCGCGTGTTGTGCGCACACCGAAACAACCGAAATCTTTGCCAAAACCGCTCAATATCGCTGATGCATTGCATATTGTTGACAAGAAAACCCAGCTTGATGACGAACCTTGGGTTGCTTCCAGAAACGCTGCCATTCTCACTCTCTGTTATGGATGTGGCCTGAGAATATCGGAAGCTTTATCACTAACGCCTGCAGATTTCGGCGACAAAAACACCACCAGCATTTATGTAACCGGCAAAGGAGGAAAAACCCGTCTCGTTCCGGTTATTCCGGCTGTCCATGAGGCAATAGATGATTATCTTTCCTGTTGCCCATTCATTCTACCACCCGATCAACCTTTATTCCGTGGTGTGCGTGGTGGAAAATTGCAAAGGGCAATTGTCGAACGCGCTGTTCAACAATTGCGCTCAAGCCTCGGCCTTCCCGATAGTGTTACACCGCATGCCCTCAGGCATTCTTTTGCAACACATTTATTGTCGCGCGGGGGAGATCTTCGCACTATTCAGGAATTGCTCGGTCACGCAAGTCTTTCGACCACACAAATCTACACCGGTGTTGATACCGACCGCCTCATGGAAGTTTATAAAAAAGCCCATCCACGTTGAGGATTGCCTCTAGATTAAAAACATACTTGCAGAATTACCGTTGATAAACGGTCATTGACTTTAACATTTAAAATTGTGGAATATTTGAAATCCGGAATTTTGTTCAACAATCGGCCTGAAGCACAAGATTGATCCGGTATGATTTAAAAGGCTTTATTGTTTTGTAAAATGAAACCGGATGATCTTACATCCGGTTACTCGGCCTTGGCTTCAATCGCCAAAGCATGGATACCGCTTTCAAGTTCATGCTTGAGAACATGATTGATTGCACGATGGATATCCACCCGTTTCATACCTTTAAAAGCCTTTGCAGTAATTTTGACCCGAAAATGCGTTTCGCCTTTACCATCGAAGCTACGGCCATCATCGTGTTGGTGACCGGCGTGAAGATGACTTTCATCGATAATTTCAATAACAGATGGAGAAAAGGCAGCTTGAAGCTTTTTCTTGATAGTTTCTGCAACTGTGCTGGACATTTTCTTCTTTTAACCCCATATGTGAGCGGTAAGTTTCACCCGATTCTTGATATTCAGGAAATCGGCAACTCACATGTGGGAACAAAAATCCCGAAAGTCAATTCTTGCCAAACATGTATATTGTGTTTTAAGTCGGAAACATGACGACCACATCGAAATTATTTGACTCAATCCGCATCAGTTCCAACAGAAAAAAGAAGGTGGAACCTCAGGTTCCCCAATGTCAATGGGAAGGATGCACAAAACCCGGCACTCATCGGGCTCCAGCAGGGCGCGATCATGAGGGAGAATATCTTCATTTCTGCCTCGAACATGTGCGCGAATATAACAAGAATTTCAATTATTTCACCGGTTTGAAAGATGAAGAAATCGCGAAATTCCAGAAAGATGCACTGACCGGCCATCGCCCGACCTGGAAATCGGGTGTCAATGCCGCTGCTGCCAAGCCTGCAGCCGATTTTTCGAGAATCCGTTCCGGTTCAGCCGCTTATCAGAACCGGGTAAACGATCCGCTTCATATGTTCAATCAACAAAGCCGGGCAACCAACGCACCACGAAAATTGAAAACACTGGAAGCGCGGGCTTTCATGACATTGGGCCTTGACGCCAATGCAACCAGCCGTGACATAAAGGCGAAATACAAGGCTCTGGTAAAACTTCATCACCCTGATGCAAATGGGGGTGACCGGTCTTCCGAAGATCGCTTGCGCGAAGTATTACAGGCATATAACCTGCTGAAAAATGCCGGCTTTTGCTAACGTCAAATTGAAGACCAAAAGGCAATTCTTTTCAATGGAACATTGAAATTCTTGTCTGACTGTCTGATAACAGATCGAGAGCTTGTAGCTCTTCAATTTAAAACACATTATAGCTATAAGGTGTGTTCATATTTAATTCGGACAGCGGTTTTATCCGTATGGAGGCATGATGACAAAGGACGATCTGGGTATTGATAATGTGCCGGATATAACGGTTTCGGCACGCGAACTTTTCGGTATTGATACCGATATGCAGGTTCCAGCGTTCAGCGAAACAGATCCTAATGTGCCCGAGCTTGATCCGGATTATCTATTCGATCGGGAAACAACTTTAGCCATCCTTGCCGGTTTTGCCTTCAATCGTCGTGTGATGGTTTCAGGCTATCACGGTACCGGTAAATCTACCCATATCGAGCAGATTGCCGCGCGTTTGAACTGGCCTTGTATCCGCGTCAATCTTGATAGCCACGTCAGTCGTATCGACCTTGTCGGAAAGGATGCGATTGTTATCAAAAACGGTATGCAGGTGACAGAATTTCAGGATGGTATTCTGCCATGGGCCTATCAAAGAAATGTTGCACTGGTTTTTGATGAATATGATGCCGGTCGTCCTGATGTTATGTTTGTTATCCAGCGTGTATTGGAATCGTCCGGACGTTTGACCTTGCTTGATCAGAGTCGCGTTATTTCACCGCATCCTGCTTTTCGTCTGTTTGCTACAGCAAACACAATCGGTCTGGGTGACACAACCGGCCTTTACCATGGCACACAGCAAATCAACCAGGCGCAAATGGACCGCTGGTCGATTGTGACAACTTTGAACTATTTGCCGCATGACAATGAAGTCAATATTGTTCTGGCAAAGGCAAAATCCTTCCGCACCAAAGAAGGCCGCGAGACGGTTTCACAAATGGTTCATGTTGCCGATATGACGAGACAAGCCTTCATCAATGGCGATCTTTCGACAGTCATGAGCCCGCGTACCGTGATTACCTGGGCTGAAAACACCGAAATTTTCAAGGATCTGGGATTTGCATTCCGCCTTACATTTTTAAACAAGTGCGACGAATTGGAACGCCCGATCGTTGCCGAATTCTATCAGCGGGCTTTTGGCAAGGAATTGCCTGAATCCCTTGCCAACTCGGTTTTGTCATAAGGAAAGCAGCTTTGGCAGCACAATCAGGAGACAATACACGCGAACGTCCTTCGGGACTAATTGACAGTGAGCCGTTCAAACGGGCGACAACTGTATGCATGCGTGCAGTCTCGGGTGATCATGAGCTGGATGTGGTCTTCGGTGAAGACCGCCCCTCAATAGTGGGAGGACATGCAAGACTTCCCGAAATACCGCGCCACCCGACATATAATGATTTTGCTGTTACCCGTGGACTTGCCGATTCCATGGCTTTGCGTCAGGCCTGGCATGATAGTGAAATCCATTCCAATCTTGCTCCGCAAGTGCCCGAAGCACGTGCCGTCTATGATGCGGTCGAACAGGCCCGTGTTGAAGCAATCGGCACACTTGCCATGGAAGGCATGGCAGAAAACCTTGATGCGATGCTTGCCGATAAATACAAGCGGGCAAATTATCAGGCTATCACCACAAAGGAAGAAGCTCCCCTTGAAGAAGCCTTGGCACTAATGGTGCGCGAGAAGATTACCGGCCGTAAACCACCTGAAGAAGCTGGTCCCGTCGTTGATTTATGGCGTGACTGGATTGAGGAAAAAGCCGGAACAGACCTCGATCATCTGGCAAAAAATGTCAATGATCAGGACAAATTTGCCCGCATCGTGCGTAATATGTTGGCATCCATGCAACTTGCTGACAGTCTTGAAGATAACGAGACTGATAGCGAGGGTGAGAACGAGGATGAAAACAACGAGCCTCAGGAAAACGAGGACGGCGATTCGAAAGAACAAGAAGGCTCCGATAAAACCGAAAGCGAGCCATCTGATGATGTTGATGAAAATGCCGAAGACGGAGACATGGAAGCATCCGATTCGGCCGATGATGATGGCAGCGATTCCGAAGAGATAGACACCGAACAGACCCCTGGTCAAACCAAACGCCCGCAACCGCCATTTTCCGATATGGACGAGCTTGGCGATTACAAAGTCTATACGCGCGAATTTGACGAGGAAGTCGAAGCATCCGAACTTTGTGACATTGAAGAACTCACAAAATTACGTGCGTTTCTTGATAAGCAGCTAACCAATTTGCAAGGTGCTGTCGGCAAGCTCGCCAACCGCTTGCAACGGCGCTTGATGGCGCAACAGAACAGGTCATGGAATTTCGACCTTGAAGAAGGCTATCTCGATTCGGCACGGCTGCCGCGTGTCGTTATCGACCCGACACAACCGCTTTCTTTCAAACAGGAGCGCGATACCGATTTTCGCGATACCGTTGTTTCGCTGGTCATCGATAATTCCGGCTCCATGAGAGGGCGCCCCATTACTGTTGCTGCAACCTGTGTTGATATTCTGGCAAGAACACTTGAACGCTGCGGCGTGAAGGTTGAAATTCTGGGCTTTACGACAAAAGCATGGAAAGGTGGCCAATCCCGCGAAAAATGGCTCGCCAACGGGAAGCCTGCCAATCCGGGTCGCCTGAACGATCTCCGCCACATTATTTATAAAAGTGCCGACACACCTTGGCGGCGCGCGAAGCGCAATCTCGGCCTGATGATGCGCGAAGGGCTGCTTAAAGAAAATATCGATGGCGAAGCTTTGATATGGGCGCACCAACGGTTACTTGGCCGGCGCGAATACCGGCGCATTCTGATGATGATTTCCGACGGCGCTCCGGTTGATGATTCCACACTTTCCGTCAATCCGGGTAATTATCTGGAAAAGCATTTGCGCGCTGTTATTGAAGAAATAGAGGCTCACTCGCCGGTCGAATTGATTGCAATCGGTATCGGTCATGATGTCACCCGCTATTATCAGCGTGCTGTGACAATTGTCGATGCGGAAGAACTTGCCGGCGCCATGACAGAACAACTTGCAAGCCTGTTTGACGAAGAAAAATCCCGTTAGTTCTGCATGTGCTTTTGCGGTCAAACAGGTTGATCGCACCTCAATCCGGATAAGTTGAATAACAATCAAATCATTACCGGAACAAATAGCCTTTTGTCAAAAAATCCTGCTCATGAAGTGATCTTCGCTATCCCGAATTTCATTCTATATTGCGATATATTTCTTTATAGAAAGACGTTCGTCAAAAGGCTGTCAAAACCGGTTTTCCGGCACAAATTTCGCCACCGCTCAAAAAGCCTCAACAGATAGATTTTTTACAATATAAAAACCTGTTATCTGCCCCGCTCCCGTTAAATAATTTTATTGATTTTTATATCAGATATATCAATAATCGACCAATTTCTAACTTGAATATCTGTCTTTCATTTATCAATCAATCCGTTTTTATCGGGGAAGTTTTTCGAGGGGAAGAAGAACGGGGAGGAGAACAACCATGACGGAATTACGCGCCACACCTAAAGTCCGCAGAAGACAAAATACAACGCTTCTAATGCTGGTTCTGATCGGAACCATCAACTATATCGACCGTTCGACGCTTTCAATAGGTAACACATTGATCCGTCAGGACCTTGGCTTATCCCTGACCCAAATGGGATGGCTGCTTTCCGCGTTTTTATGGGCTTATGCAATTTCACAATTACCTTGTGGACTTCTCGTCGATAGATTCGGAGCGCGCCGCGTATTAGGAATAGGCTTATTTATCTGGTCACTTGCCCAGGCATTGTGTGGTATGGTTTTCAACTTCTTCCAATTCATCATTGCCAGAGTATGTCTGGGCATGGGTGAATCACCAATGTTTGTTTCAAATGCACGCGCTGTACGTGACTGGTTCCCTCTCAGTCAGCGGGGAAAACCGACAGGTATCTATAATTGTGTTTCAACATTGGGACCGACTGTGGCACCGCCTCTATTAACAGCATTGATGTTGAATTTCGGCTGGCGTTGGATGTTCATCATCATGGGTATTGTCGGTATTATTGTTTCAATAATCTGGTTCATCATTTATCGGGATCCTCACCACACGGATCTCATAGAAGAAGAAAGAAACTACCTTGTAGCGGGCGAAGAAAATGAACCTGAAAGCACCACCGATTTTGCCGAATGGATAGGTCTATTCCGCTTTCGTGTAACATGGGGACTGATGTTGGGGTATTTCGGCACCATCTACCTCATGTGGCTATTTATGACATGGCTTCCGAGTTATCTCGAAATGGAACGCGGCATGAGCTTGCAAAAAACCGGTTGGGTCGCGGCCATTCCCTATGCTTTCGGCATAATCGGCAGCATTGGAACAGGTTATATTGTTGATTGGGCTTCCTCGAAAGGCATAACTCCGGTTGAAGCCCGCCGGTATATTGTATCATTCAGTCTTGTCATAATGTCGGTTTTCACCTTTTTATGTGCATTAACAGCGAGCAATGTTTTAGCCGTTATTTTTATTTGCATTGTTATGTTCGGTGTGGGTTCGGCTACAGCAATGGCTTGGGCTATGGTCTCTGTTTTGGCAGCCCGAAGTGTTACCGGTTCGCTGGGCGGCATAATGAGTGCCTTCGGTTATGTGGGGGGTGCACTGGCACCTACTGTGACCGGTTATATTGCACAATTTACAGGAAGTTTTATTCCGGCGCTTTTGGTTGGTTCATGCATCGGCATTCTGTCAGCCATGATCTACCTTTTCTTCCTGCCAAAAACCGCTTTGACGGAGGAAGATATCGGGCGCAAACACTGACCGGTTGATCAGATAATGCCAATTTTTCTTTTCTTTGGTTCGGAATTATTTGGTTTTGAACGATTTCGCTTATTTGAAATCGAATCTCATACAGAAATATTATTTTTCGGAAAATTGACCGGGATATTCTATTTATGAAACAATTCTACTCGTATATCACAGTAGTACAAACAGAAGCGATAGCTGATCGATGGGGAGGATAATAAGATGACAAAAAGCATTAAAACGATTGTTAAAGAAAAGGGTCATGTTTTTTCGGCATGGAGTAATTTTACCGATCCTGTTGCAATATCCGCATTGGCCGAAACAGATTTTGATGCAATCGTTTTTGATATGCAGCATGGCGCACATGATGAAACAAGCATCATTACAGCTATCGATCGCGCAAAATCCCGTGATAAAACGACAATTGTGCGCATTCCCGTCAATCGTTTCGATACAGCGAGCCGTGCCTTGGACTTCGGCGCCGATGCAATTATTGCACCAATGATAAACTCTGCCGAACAAGCGCGTAAATTGATCGAATTTGTAAAATACCCACCCCTTGGTCAACGTTCGTTCGGAGCGTTACGACCAAATACCAGTTTTGGTGCTGTTGGCAGTGGCAATTATTTCAGCGGCTGTAATCAACATGTCACAATTTTCGCCATGATCGAAACGCGTGAGGCTTTCGCAAATCTCGACGAGATCTTGACCGTTCAGGGATTGGATGGTGTTTTCGTTGGTCCTTTTGATTTTTCGGTCGGCTGGAGTGGAGGAAAAGAGGCTAACCCTTCAAGTCCTGAAATAATAGAGCCATTGACAACGATCGCAGAAAAAGCCCGTGATGCGCATCTAATTGCCGGAGTTTATTGCCCGAACAGCACATTTGCCAAACGTTATCAGTCACTCGGTTACCAGTTCATGACATTGAGTAATGACAAAGCAATGATTGGCGAAGCCGCCCGAACCATTCTTGGTCAAATGGCTTGATCGCCTTTTTCATGAACTTTTCCATGATAGATATCCGGCATGAAGATTGCCAGAATGGCACCATATGGCAAAAGCATAAACACGCCCATAAAAAGTTTCACGCAAAAATCGCCGCATGACAATGAAAGCCAGACCGGTATCTCAAGCCCCATCAGGTTTGTCATAGTCGGGATCGAGCTATCGCTGTAACCGGTCAATTTATCGATAAACGAAAAATGGCTGGAAAAAGCGACCGCGAAGAACCACACGGTATCAAGTGCCGAGCCGGTAATTGCAGCCGCAAGCGGCGCAATCCACCAGGTTTTGCGCCGCAATGGATTGAACACCAGAATATCCAGCAATTGTGCAAAAAGAAAAGCCGTTCCCGAGGCAATTGCCAATCGAGGGCTTGCAAGAATCCACGAAACAGCAAGACCGGCAATAAAACCGGCATAAACAATACGTCTTGCAGCATGGGGGCCGTAACGACGATTCGTCAGATCGTTGATGAGAAAAGCAAATGGATAGGTAAACGCGCCATAGGTCAGAAGGTGTTCTAATCCGAACCAGTGAAACGGATATTGCACCAGAACATTGGATGCCGTCACCGCGAGGCACATTGCAAAAACTGCAAAAATAAGATGCTGGGTCTGTTTCATTTTTTTACCCTGGGTGATGGAACCAGAAAAAAGGGCCGAAAATCGGCCCTCAAGACGAATCGTTTATTGAAAAAATTAAGCTGCTGTTTCAGCGAGCTTCTTTTCAATCTGACGCTTCAACAAGCGGGCCCGTTGCGACAATTCCTTGTCACCGGACTTCAAAAGAAAAGCATCAAGACCACCGCGATGTTCAACCGAACGTAAAGCATTTGCTGAAATGCGCAAACGATAACTTTGTTCGAGAGCATCCGAGATCAATGTAACATTGCAGAGATTTGGCAAAAAACGGCGACGCGATTTGTTATTTGCGTGGCTGACATTATTGCCATATTGGACTGTTTTTCCAGTCAATTCGCAGGCGCGGGACATAGGTTTCACCTTTAAATTCTAATAGAAGCAACCGACAAGCATGTTAAATTTCCAATGAACACGCGCATAGATTGGCTTCCCAAAAATTGGTAAGTTGCGTTTCTATAGGGGGCTTGGATGAAAAGGTCAAGGGTTTTCATGTGATAGACGAAAGTTAAAACGTAAGAAATCTGTTTTTTTATTCGGGATATGCTAAAAGCAATACCATGATGAGTGATATAAAAACCGATACTCCCCGTTCCCATGGCCGTTCCCCTATATTTCTGGGCATTTTCGGCTTCCTGTGTCTATTCTTTTTTTGTGCCTTTTCAGCATTGGGCGTCTGGCAGGTCGAGAGACTCGGCTGGAAAGAAAATCTGATTAAAAATGCCAATGAACGCATCCACCTTGCGCCAATTGCTGCACCAGCAAAAAGTGAATGGGGAAAGGTAACATATGATAATGACGAATACCGCCCTGTCACACTCACCGGCCGTTTTTTGAATGATAAAGAAGTTCTGGTAACTGCTGTCGCCGATGAAGACACCGGTTATTGGGTGCTGACCCCCATGGAAACAGAAGACGGGGCAATTACTTTCATCAATCGGGGATTTGTCCCCATGGATAAGCGCGATCAACGATCGCGTAAAGCCGGCATAATTGACGGGGAAACAACTGTAACGGGTCTTTTACGCATGAGTGAAGGTGGCGGTTTTTTCCCGCGCAAAAATAATCCGGATAGTAATTTGTGGTATACGAGGCAATTGCCCGCTATGGCAAAGAAAGTCCGGCTTGATGAAGTTGCCCCATATTTCATCGATGCCGACAGAACACCCAATAAAGGCGGTTTACCAATTGGTGGTTTAACTGTAGTCAGCTTTCCGAATAATCACTTGAGCTATGCTATTACTTGGTTTACTTTGGCCGCCGGTGTATTTGCAGCATCAATATTTTTAATTATTTCTGAAAAGCGGCGGCGGCGCGGTATCGTTTATGAATAAAGCAACAGGAATCGGTTTTCTGGCAATCCTCATGTGGTCGCTTCTTGCGACCTTGACCGCTTTTTCCGGAAAAGTTCCGTCTCTCCTGTTGACATCCATGACATTTCTCATCGGCACAATACCGGGGGTGGTGATCTGGATCAAACATCCTCAAACATTGAAAGATTTAAAACAACCCCTCGTCGTCTGGGTGGTGGGCATCGGTGGCCTGTTCGGCTACCACTTCCTTTATTTCACAGCGTTGAGAAATGCGCCGCCTGTTGATGCAGCATTGATCAATTATTTATGGCCTTTGCTGATTGTGCTCGGTTCTGCACTCATGCCGGGTGAAAAATTGCGCTGGTTCCATGTTCTCGGTGCTTTATTGGGCTTTTCCGGAATGGTGCTGGTCATCGCCGGAAAAGGCGGATTTGTTATTGATGAAAAAAACATCTATGGCTATCTCGTTGCATTGGGAAGTGCTTTTGCATGGGCGGCCTATTCACTTCTTTCACGTCGATTGGCAAAAGTTCCAACAACAGTCGTGGCAGCCTTTTGCCTTGTAACATCTATTTTGGCATTTCTTTGCCACTTCATTTTTTCAGAACCCTTCATTTTGCCGGAGACCGGCACACAATGGCTATCCGTTCTGTTATTAGGTCTCTTTCCTGTCGGACTGGCTTTTTACTGTTGGGATTTTGGTGTCAAAAGGGGCAATATCCAGCTTTTAGGCGTTGCAAGTTATAGTGCACCTTTGCTTTCCACGCTTATCATGGTGGCAACGGGGCTTGGAGAGCCGTCATGGCGTTTGTTGGCGGCATGTCTACTCATCACCGGCGGTGCTGTCCTTGCTTCGAAAAATCTGATTTTCAAATCGAAACTGCAACCGGTTTCCGAATAGAAGAAAACGATCTTCATCAATCATCATCATTCCTTTTTTGGGGAGATCATTTCACTATTATCGAAATCAAATTTTATAGTTCTCGAAAAAATTCCTGCATACGATAAATAATCGAACTATCCTGTAAAAATCGTTTTCTAATAATATCTTACAAATTTACATACACAAAATTATAAACATCATTTTTAACGCCATAAAAACCGGTTTTAGCTTTGCTATTTTATTTTAAAATTTCTAAATATATTTCTTGAAGTAACTGTTTTTCGCCCCTTTTCTTTTTTTGATCTTTTATCATATTGATATTTTTGAATTGGAACACAGCCACTTCGCGAAATTACCGGAACGAAGCTGATAAACGGGTGCTAATAATTTTATGTGCTCAATTGTTTTCTGGTCATCGTTTTCGGGTATTCGAATTCAGTGAGGCGAATTTGATCAAGCGAATGCGGTGGTGCGAACACGAACAAGCAGATAACACAGGTAAAAGCGAACGGAAGGAATAAACATGGTTTATGGAGTTTTCCTTTCATTTGCATCTTATGCCGCATATGCGATCAGTGATGCTTGTGTCAAATTTATTGATGGTGCACTTCCCCCTTATGAAACGGCTTTTTTCGGAGCTTTAATAAGCATTATTGTCATTCCGTTTTTGAAAAACCGTGACAATAAATGGATAGACATTATTCGTTCACAAAACTGGCCAATGTGGTTTTTACGCACAATATCGGGCGCATTTGGCGTTATTGGCAGTGTGACGGCCTTTACACATTTATCAATGGCAGAGGCATTTACACTCATATTTTTACAGCCTTTGTTTGTCAGTATTCTTTCCATGATATTTTTAAAAGAAGCCATCGGGTGGCGGCGTTGGTCTGCCATCATTATCGGCTTTATCGGTGTACTTGTCGTTTTGCGACCAGGTTTTCGCGAGCTCAATATCGGCCATGTGGGAGCTGTTTTTGCCGGTTTGAGCGGTGCTATTTCCATTATTATTGTCCGCCATATGGGAGGACGTGAAAAACGCATCACACTCTATTCCAGCGGAATTATCGGTTCGATTGTTATCTGTGGTTTATTGAGTTTACCAGGCTATATCGAACCGCATAACTTCGAATGGCTTTATCTTGCCGGTTATGGATTATTTGCAGCTCTTGGCGCGCTTTTCCTCATGTCTGCGGCTCGTCGCGTTCCCGCCATTGCAATTGCTACCCCGCAATATAGCCAGATGATCTGGGCGATCTTATTCGGCTACTTCATTTTCAACGATCATCTCGATCTTCCTATGATCATTGGCATTATCCTGATCATGGCTTCGAGTCTGTTAACTTTCATGCGTGAAAAACATCACAGTACTCAAACCACACCACAAAAAGCCACGCCATAAAATACTTAAATCCATAAAATCAGTTCCTTTCCCCTGTCCGACTGAATTTTCATCGATCGAAAAAGAACCCTTGAAAAAATAAAAAAGCCTAATGTGAAGAAAACTTCGCTGGCAAGCCCGAGAAGAAATCTCGCAAGTTTTCAGCGTGCTATAAAGCAAGCAATCGCCGCAATCAACGAACCGGTACCGAGGCACGTCTTTTAATATAGAGATGCATTAAGACCTGATTGCTGCATTGTTCTAAAAGACAGAAATAGAGCTTTGAAATAAAACGCCTTGTTTGCGGGGGGTGGGCAGCAGAGATTACAAAAGAAAAGCCCCAAAGGAAGAAAATAAAAAACGCTTGGCTTAAGGGAGCAGGCAGCAGACGTTACAAAGGGAGGAAATAAAAAACGCCTGCTGCGGGAGGGAGCAGCAGACGTTACAAAGGGAAAGCCTCAAGGGAAGGAAAGGCTTTCCACACAGAGCCCGAGGGGGAAGGCTCTGTGAGCTTTTAGCGTGCTGTACGGCGAGCAATCGCCGCAATCTCTGAACGGGTAATGCCTAGATCGTTTAGCTCATGAGCAGAAAGACGGCTCAATTCATTATAAGTTGTACGATAACGGCGCCATTTATTAAAACTACGAAGAAGATTCATGACACTCACCTGATTTATATTATTATGTTTGAATTTGTTGAGGCGTATATAAGCCTGACTTTATTGATTGAGGAGTGACAAGATTGCATAGCTGCTGTGCAACGTTTAAGCAATTTGCGTATTTTTTAGTCACAATTCATTAAGAATTGTCCGCCTTTTGCCTCATTCCATGACATTTCGCCTTATTTACGAAATAAATCTTCGTTTTTTGCCATAATTCCTGTCAAAAATTTCATGAGAATTGTTTTAAATTAAACCAAATTACAAATTTGAAAGAACGAAATTCTAGTTACCTGTGCAAAATAACTTGTAAGTTAACGATATTTTCTACAAAAGTTCATAAATCATGGTTAATTTTTCGTTTAGAGTAATTCCTATCACGAACTTGAAATATATTGTCGGCATAAGCAAATAATTTTTTGACGAGCGCTATTGTTTATTCGCGCGATCGTTTGCGATCTCGAAACTGTCTTGGCCAAGAAACCCCTGATCTGTTTCAATCAATCGCGGCATATCGATTGCAATTGTGAAACAAGAATTTGCTGTGTAACACGCCTCATAGACATAATGTTGTTTGAGAAAAGTGGACAGTTTTGTAGAAATCTCCGGTAAATCTATCAAAACATCGCTTAGCCGGTTTTAAAAATATTTTCGCTGAAATAATCGCTATTTTTCTCCGATGCCTCCGTTTTGAAGCTTGATCAACGTGGCCTCTGATCACTTCCGGAAAGTATCGGAAACAATGATAGCTTTAAAAAAGCTGCCGGAACTCATCCGGCAGCTTTTGATTAAAATTGCACTTTTTATTTTTTAACCACTTATTCAGTGACGGAAATGCCGCATGCCGGTAAAGACCATAGCGATGTTGTTTTCGTCAGCTGCTGCAATCACCTCGTCGTCGCGGATAGAACCGCCGGGCTGGATGACCGCTGTTGCACCCGCTTCAACCGCCGACAATAATCCATCAGCAAACGGGAAGAAAGCGTCGGAGGCAACAACCGAACCTTTGGTCAAAGGCTCGCTTATCCCTGCAATTTTAGCTGCATCAAGCGCTTTATGCGCAGCGATACGGGCTGAATCCACACGGCTCATCTGACCGGCACCAATGCCGACTGTTGCATTATCCTTCACATAGACAATGGCATTTGATTTGACGTGTTTGGCAACCTGAAACGCAAATTTGAGATCGCGCATTTCCGCTTCGGTCGGTTGGCGTTTTGTGACTACCTTCAATTCGAGATCGTCAATTACACCATTGTCGCGCGTCTGAACCAACATGCCACCAGATACGGTTCTCATTGTCAAACCGGGAGCGCGCGGGTCAGGCAGACCACCGGTAATCAGAAGACGCAGATTCTTCTTCTTGGCAATAATTTCGCGGGCTGTTTCTGTAGCGTCCGGTGCGATAATAACTTCGGTGAAAATTTTGGTAATTTCGGTAGCGCAATCTTCGTCAAGCGGACGGTTAAGCGCGATAATACCACCAAAAGCCGAAACAGAATCACAAGCCAAGGCTTTGAGATAGGCTTCTTTCAACGTTTTGCCTTTGGCAACCCCGCAAGGATTGGCATGTTTGATGATAGCGACTGCAGCAGTCTTTTCCGGATCGAATTCGGCCACCGTTTCAAAGGCTGCGTCCGTATCATTGATATTATTATAGGAAAGCTGTTTTCCCTGTAAAACCTGCGCGGTTGATACACCAAAGCGCTTTTCACCGGTCAGATAAAAACCCGCCTTTTGATGCGGATTTTCACCATAGCGCATGATTGTTTCGAGCTCGCCGCCAATTGCACGCCATTTCGGCGTATCAATTTCAAGCTTCTCGGCAAACCAGTTCGATATTGCTGCATCATATGACGCTGTACGGGCAAAAGCACGGGCAGCCAACATACGGCGGAAAGAAAGCTTCAGACTGCCTTCATTTTTATCAAGCTCGGCCAATACCAGATTATAGTCATCCGAATCTGTCACAACTGTAACATAGGCATGGTTTTTTGCAGCCGCACGAATCATTGCCGGTCCGCCAATGTCGATATTTTCGACAATGGTTTCATTATCGGCACCGGAAAGTCTTGTTTCCTCGAACGGATAAAGATTGACAGCAACAAGATCAATGCCGACAATTCCGTGCTTTTTCATTGCGGCCTGATGTTCGGGATCATCACGGATTGCAAGTATGCCTCCATGAATTGCCGGATGCAGAGTTTTGACCCGACCATCCATGATTTCCGGAAAACCGGTAACTTCGGAGACATCTTTGACAGGCAAACCGGCTTCAGCCAAAGCCTTTGCAGTACCGCCTGTCGAAATAAGCTCGACGCCATATTCATGAAGTCGCGTCGCAAAGTCGATAAGACCGGTTTTATCCGATACGGAAATAAGAGCCCGACGCACCCGAAGCAAATCGGGCGCGGGAATGTGTTTCGATGTCACAGTCATAGTATTGTTCCTGAAATTTACGCAGAAGAAATAACCTTAACTGCCATAGCACAGGAAGTTGGAAAAAACACGCTGTGAATAGAAAAGTGAACGGTTTTGACTTGAAACTTTTAGATAAGCTCTTTTCGAACTATCTTCATTTTCAGGTCAAATACTTAGCTTGCACCGGTAATACGTGTAAAACGCCAACGGACTTTTTCGGTGAGAACCGGCCGAAAATTCAAGACAATCTGCCGTGTCCTTTTGGGGCCGCTTGCATCTGCAAAGTCGATTGAATCTTCAAGCTGGATATCGGCATCGGGAGAAATAAAATTCCACACGTCTCCCTTCAAAACTTCCAGACGTAAGCTGTTCCCATCATGGCTCACCTCGACATGCGGGTGAAGATGGAAACGCACCGCTACATTATCACGACCATCGCTCTTGATAGATTTACCGGCAGGAGCATAGAAGGAATCGTAACCGTCAATAATATTGCCATTGGATGTAAGCAGCAATCCACGTTCGTGAATCATATTGAATGATCCGACGTAACCGTTATGACTTGCGACAAAACCGATACGATCCGGTTCTTCAACCCGCTTTATATTGACAATTGTCGGGCCGCTTATGAGGGCTGCGCGGTCATTGCCTTTCCGCTTATAGAATTTACCGGAAGAGGTATCATTCAATGTTGCAGTCGAATGGGCTGCGGTTGCCCGCGCCATCAAAGCATAATCGGCCGGTCCATAAGGGTCGATTCCTGCATTGATAATAAACCGGTCGGCACCGGATGACATTTCGAATGAAAGACAGCCTGCGGCCGCCTGATAGGAAACCTGACGCGGCGGTATGGTTCCGGTATCGGCAATGATGGTTGTGTTATTGGCATAAAGTCTTTGATAGCCGGAATAGGGAGCATGTGAAAAAGGCATACCGGCTGTCTCGTCGAGTTTTAAAACAACTGCCAACCGTTCCGGCAACACCGGTCCGACACCGTTAAAATGGGCAAGCGTCTGATCCTGATGAACAAAAAACCGCAAAGCCGGTAACATGCGTTCAACCGAATCAACCAATATTCTCGGTGCAGTCTCTTTGCTATGGGCATAAAGGTGACGCAATGCGATAAGATCGGTCAAAAGCGAAAGCAATGTTGCAGGATTGCGTGAAATATGCCCGCCATCCGGCAATATTTGTCGGGTCAAAGAGCGGGTAAGCTGTGCCTGTGCTGCCTTCTTCATGGAAGGAGAAACCGGCAAACAAATGGACGCAAAGCATAACGCCGTTGCCGCCTGAAGACGGTTTTCATCCTCGTCCATATTGCGGATAGCCGTTCTTAGAAACCGTGCATGAAAACCCAATGCACGCATGAAACGACGTTCGAAATTTTCATTTGCTCCATCAAGCAACATTCGTGCATGGCAAAGCCAGGAAATCAGTCTTCGTGCCGCAACATCGGGATACCAGGCAGGCCCTTTGACATGTTTTCCGGATTGTTCAAGCCAGTCATTGAGCAAAGAACGGGCATGGGCATTGGCAAGAGGGGTGCGTGCCGCATCAAGATGCCGGAGCCAACTGAAATCGTTAAGTGCTGCTTCCCAGGCCGGCGTTGGCGGTTCTATTGCAAAAGGCGAGATTGACCCTGTTTGCACAATTCGTCCGGCAAGTGCGAACCGGCCATGATAGAATTCATGCGCCATTTCCGGATCGGCCAAATGAAGATCAACCGGTTCGGCCAGAATGCGCTGCGGACGAAAGCCGGAAAAACGCCAACGGAACAACGGCCCCACACACACACGCCGCAACACACGCATCGCAGCATAAAGCGCCGGCGATGTTTTATATTGCTGATCAACTGTAGTGGACACGATCGGAACTCCAAGAAAACAAACTTGAGTGTATTTTCTTTGATTAAGGTGAATGATTGGTTAATTTTGGTAAAAAACTCGCAATAGACCATCGCGATCAAATGAAATTATTATCATCTATTTTTGGAAAAAAGCTGAAATATTTTGCCGGTTTTCAAGCGTTCAGGATTGAAATATCGGCGTTAATAATTCCGGATTCTGCCCATCAGCAATTTAAAATTCACAAAACAAATTTTCAAAAAATTGAAGGTGTCATAGCCCCATTTCTCTTTTGTCAGAATATACCGGAGAAGCCGAAAAAATAGCGAGGTTGCGAAAAGCTTAAGCAATACGTTTGAATCTCGCAGCAAAAAAGCCGTCCATACCCGATAATAATGGCGTTTGTCCTTCAAGATCGGCAGGAGTTGTCCGCAAAACTCCGTTTGATAAAAGCTCTTTTCTTCCCTCCACTTCCTCGTCACGAATTGGCACGAGCTTGATGTCATTGCGGCTTGAAAGGATGTTATTGACCAGCTCTTCACCTTCCTGTCTTGCAATCGAACAATTTGCAAAGACAATCAAACCGCCAATTTTGACAAGCGAAATGGAAGCGACAAGAAGTTCAAGCTGTAATTTCGCAAGTTTTTCAACGTCACGAATATCTTTTGTCCATAAAATATCAGGGTGTCTTCTGATTGTTCCGGTCGACGAACAGGGCGCATCAAGTAAAACAGCATCGAAAAGCTCTTGCGGTTTGAAATCTTTGAGGTTGCCTGCCCATGTCGCAACCTTCAAATTAAGCCGTTCCATATTGCGTTGTAAACGTTTCAAGCGGTTTTCAGAAAGATCGATTGCTGTCACATGGGCGCCCTGAATGGCAAGTTCTGCCGTTTTTCCGCCGGGTGCCGCACATAAATCTGCAACAGCTTTATCTTTAATATTGCCGAGCAAACGGGCGGGAAGAGAGGCGGCGACATCTTGCACCCACCAGTCCCCTTGCTGATAGCCTTCAAGATCGCTTACCGCCCCATCGACATGTTCAAGCCGGACTGTGCCGTTAAAGAGAACATGCCCGCCGAGTTTTTCGGCCCAAATTTCTGGGGTGCTTTTGACGGTAATATCAATTGCTGGTTCATTTGCCTGTGCGGCCAATATTTTTGCCGCCTTTTCGCGACCATAGTTTTCAACAAGCATTTCCGAAAACCATGCCGGAATATTTTCCGTGGCCGGGCTTTGCGCCCGTTCCTTATCGGCATTGCGGGCAAGTTTTCGCAAAATCGCATTGACAAGGCCGGAAAAGCGTTGATTGCGCGGGTCGCTTTTAGCGGCCGTGACTGCAAGATCAATTGCCGCATGGTCGGGAACGTCAAGATAGAGCACTTGTGCTGCCGCAACATGGAGAAGATGCCTTAAGGACAGGGCATTTTGCGGCAAAGGCCGATCAAGATAAGACTTAAAGATTCTTTCAATATCGGCACGATGGCGAAGTGCTGCCCCCAAAATGGCGCGCACCAGCATACGATCGCGCATTTCAAGTGCCAAATATTGGGGATGCCCGTGCTCATTATCAGTGAGGCCATCAAGCGAAGTCTTTTTGTCAACCACTGCCGAAAGAAGGCGGGCTGCGGCCTGTCTTGCCGGAAGTCCCGGAACAGGCACTGCGGATTTTTTTTCTGACAAACCGGATTGATCTATTTTACGTTTAGTTGCCAATATCGACTCGTTATGACCATGGACCTTTCGGCGTGTTATTGCGCATCCATGACGGACGTTCAACAGTGCGGCGCATATTTTCCCATGGCGAACCGCTTGTTGTCGTAATATTCATTTCTTCGGCCTGTTTGCGCAAGGCTGCAATACGATTTTCTGTCGAGGGATGGGTCGAAAAAAGATTATCCGCCCCGCTGCCATTCAGGGGATTGATGATAAACAAATGTGCCGTTGCCGGATTATGCTCTGCTTCCTCATTGGGGATAGTTTCAACACCTCGGGCAATTTTGTTCAAAGCCGAAGCAAGCCATAGCGGATTTCCGCATATTTGCCCACCGCGTTTGTCGGCCGCATATTCACGTGTTCTGCTGATCGCCATTTGCACAAGCATTGCAGCAAAAGGCGCCACGAACATCGCAATAATTGTACCGATAATACCCGATGAATTGGAGTTGCCATTGGAATCGCGGCTACTGCTGCCGAAAAACAACGCGAAATTACCAAGCATCGAAATGGCACCGGCAATCGAAGCGGTAATCGTCATTGTCAGCGTATCATGGTTTTGCACATGTGACAGCTCGTGCGCCATGACTCCGGCCAGTTCTTCCGGACTAAGAGCGTTCAACAGACCGGCTGTGGCGGCAACAGAAGCATGTTCGGGGTTGCGCCCTGTTGCAAAAGCATTGGGCTGGGCATCATCAATCACAAAGACTTTCGGTTGGGGAAGACCGGCTTTTTTGGCAAGGTCACTGACAATCCGGTAATATTGGGGGGCGCTCCGCTCATCAACCTGATGCGCGCCATACATACTCAAAACCATTTTATCCGAATTCCAATAGGAAAACAGATTCATTCCGGCTGAAACGAGAAATGCGATCACTGCGCCATTACTGCCGCCAATCAGGTAACCGACGCCCATTAACAGTGCCGTCATGAAAGCAAGAAGCATGGCGGTACGCATAAAATTCATTGTCAACAACTCCGATATAACGCATATTTGTCCTTATATGATGGTGAATATTTCCGTTTTCTTCAATGGAAGACCTATGAAAAATGACTGACAAACAACAAGAACAAAATATAGAGAATAAAAATTCCGTAAAAAAAGAACTTCC
Organism: Bartonella sp. M0192; assembly: GCF_016102305.1. NCBI lineage: Bacteria > Pseudomonadati > Pseudomonadota > Alphaproteobacteria > Hyphomicrobiales > Bartonellaceae > Bartonella > Bartonella sp. M0192. Next base: position 197,751 of record NZ_JACFOU010000001.1, read on the forward strand.
GCCTGCTGCACAAAGAGCACTGAAAGAAGCTGAAGAGCGGCGTAAAAAAGCCAAAAAAACCGATGCGCCGAAGGAAATTGGTGGCCGTGGTGGCAACGATCCTTCACGCTATGGCGACTGGGAAATAAAGGGGCGGGCTATCGACTTCTGATTTTTGAAAGCTCGTTCAAATAAACCTCGCTTTATTGAACGACTAAGCCTGTTTCAATCGACATTGATTTGCTTTGCGCGATATTGCTTAACAAGACTACTCTTTTAATATGTGTCAAAATAATTTGTTACACCAATTTTCAAAACCGGCTTTTACAAGCTGTTGCTTCGCGTTTCGCCAATTTTTATTTCAAGCTTGAGTTCATCAGAAAAACATTTTCCCGTAATGATGTTCCTGTTATTATTTCCATTCTGTAATGGACAATATAGAAAGCTTTCCCGCCTTTCCGGTTTGATCGGATAGGCTCTGGCACTTTTTAAAAAGCTTTTCTCGTTGCATGCCACAGATAGTTGATCGTAAACCGGTCGTCTGCCGGATGAAAACCATTGCTGCACTGAATTTCAGCTACAAAGTTATACCCCGAGATAAAAATGAAAAATGCGGGAAAATCAATCTATTCGACATTTAAGTGTCACACAAAAATTCCAACAAAAAACGGGCATCAAGTGCCCGTTTATTTGACTTTTTTAAAAACTTGTCGGAAGTCCCGAAAGCTTCAATTTTAAAAGCTTATTCTGTCGGCTGGGCTGCTTCTTCAGCAGGAGCAGCAGCGGCAGCTTTGGCTTCTTCTTCAGCCTGTTTGGCAGCAGCAATACGTTCCTGGGCTTTTTTGCCGGGCTGCGCTTTATTCGGATTGTTGCGGGGCTTGCGTTTGAAAAGACCGGCAGCATCAAGGAAACGTGCAACGCGATCTGTCGGCAAAGCGCCATGTCCGAGCCAATATTGAATGCGCTCGTTATCCATCTTTACGCGATCATTCTCGTCGGCAAGCATCGGATTCCAGAAACCGACACGTTCGATAAACCGGCCATCGCGCGGGCTGCGGATATCGGCGATAACGATATGATAGTAAGGACGCTTTTTTGAACCTGCGCGTGACAGACGAATTTTCAACGACATGTTTTATCTCCTATTGTCGGTTTTGGCTTTTTACCAATCGGGTTGCCGCCGGCCTTTTCGTGTTCCGGCAGAATTGTTTCCTTATTTCGAATTCAGTTTCAAAGCTGTCGCTTCGTGGTGACGAATGACTTCCTTGACGATAAAATTTAAAAATTTTTCCGCAAAATCGGGATCAAGATGGCTTTCTTCAGCAAGCTTGCGCAGACGAGCTACCTGACGTTTTTCGCGTGATGGATCGGCGGGCGGAAGGCCATATTTTGCCTTTAATACTCCCACAGCTTTGGTGCAGCGAAACCGTTCGGCAAGGATATGCACAAGTGCGGCATCAAAATTGTCGATTGATTCGCGAAGTTGCAAAAGCTCTTCAGGAATTTTCGTATCACTCATAATCTTCAACGTTTCTTCGTTTTTCAATGCTTCTTCGGCAGACCGGGAAGCCCCGGAAATTTGGTTCCACTTGAAGGTAATCCGGGTAGAGTCCCGCCACCAAGACCGGGAAGCTTGTTTCCAAGACCGGCACTTTCAGCCTGTTTTTGAATTTTTTCCAATTGCTTGGGATCCATTGACGAAAGGTCGGGAAGTCCGCCGCCCAAGCCGCCAAATCCCAATTTGGCGCCAATGCCGCCCATCATCTTCTGCATCAGACCGCCTTTGCCTTTGCCGCCCATCATTTTCATCATGTCGGCCATCTGGCGATGCATTTTAAGAAGTTTGTTGATGTCGGCCGCATTGGTACCCGAACCTTTGGCAATGCGTTGCTTGCGGCTATGTTTCAAAAGATCGGGATTGGCACGTTCTTCTTTGGTCATGGAAGAAATAATGGCCAATTGGCGGTTAAAAAGATTGTCGTCAAGACCGGCAGCAGCAATCTGGTCTTTCATTTTTCCGATGCCCGGCATCATGCCGAGAATGCCGCCCATGCCGCCCAATTTTTTCATTTGCTTGAGCTGTTCGGCCAAATCGCTCAGGTCGAATTTGCCCTTCTGCATTTTTTTGGCAAGTGCGGCGGCTTTTTCCTGATCAATCGTTTCGGCAGCTTTTTCAACCAGCGAAACAATGTCGCCCATGCCCAGAATACGATCGGCAATGCGGCGCGGATGGAATTCTTCCAGCGCTTCCATTTTTTCGCCGGTTGCAATGGCCTTGATCGGCTTGCCGGTTACAGCGCGCATTGAAAGGGCAGCACCACCGCGCCCGTCACCATCCATACGTGTCAATATGATACCGGTAATGCCCACACGCTCGTCAAATGAACGGGCAAGGTTGACAGCATCCTGACCGGTCAGACTATCGGCAACAAGCAATATTTCATGTGGTGCGGATTTGGCCTTGATGTCGGCCATTTCGACCATAAGCGGCTCATCAATATGGGTGCGACCAGCAGTATCGAGAATAACAACATCCTGACCGCCAAGTTTTGCAGCCTGAACAGCACGGGCTGCTATTTCAACCGGTGTCTGGCCGGCGATGATCGGCAATGTCGGCACATGAATCTGTTCGCCGAGCTGGCGCAATTGTTCCTGAGCTGCCGGACGACGTGTATCAAGAGAAGCCATCAGAACTTTTTTGTTCTGCTTTTCAGTGAGACGTTTGGCAATTTTTGCCGAAGTTGTGGTTTTACCTGAACCTTGCAGGCCGACCATCATGATAACAACCGGTGAGGGTGCATTGAGATCAATAGAAATGCCTTCTGTGCCAAGCATTTCCACCAACTCGTCATGAACGAGTTTGACAACCATTTGCCCCGGTTTGATTGATTTGAGCAAATTGGCACCAACCGCTTTTTCACGGACACGGTCGGTAAAGGAGCGCACAACATCAAGTGCAACATCGGCTTCGATCAGCGCACGACGAACCTCACGCAGAGCGGTTGCAACATCCTGCTCCGACAAGCTTCCCCGCCCTGTCAGATTGTTCAGAATAGTGCCCAGACGTTCCTGTAAGGAATCAAACATTGTCTACCTCTTTAATAAGCCAACAAACCCGAACCAAACGAAACACCCACCCGAGGGCGCATCGCGCTGTCGGATGTTGACCTCCGGGATCTCTTTATACCGTTACGGGTCCCGGTCGGTGGCTCCAAGTCTGATAAGCTTGTCGCAGATTTAAAGCGTCTTAAAACAGCAAAAAGAACCTTTTGTCAAGGTTGAAGCGTCAAGGCCAAAGCATATTCTGTAACTATAATATATAATAATGTGTAATCCCACTTGGTTTCGGGGGCAACTTGTTATAAGCGATAAACAACATTTTACCCGCAAAAGGTCAGGTTTTTGAGAAGGAACAGCTCGAATGTTTTGTAAAAGCGCGATAAAGGCCGGTTTTATCGGCTTGGCATTTGCCGCAACCACAGGAGTTGCCCTTGCAGCTCCAAAATGCGGAAGTACTTCGGCCGGTTTTGAAAACTGGGTAGAGGCAACCAAGCAGGAAGCAGCAGCAAACGGAATTGGCAAACGTGGCATAGCCGCTTTGAACAATGTGCATTATGCCCAAGCAACCATCAATGCAGACCGTGGTCAGAAGAGTTTCAAATTGAGCCTTGACCAATTCATGAAAAAACGCGGCTCCTCAACCATTGTTGCCCGTGGCAGAGTGATGAAAAAGCAGAATGCGGCACTGTTTGACCGGCTCGAGAAAAAATATGGTGTTGCATCCGGTCCGGTGATTGCCATTTGGGGAATGGAAACAAGTTTCGGTTCCTATATGGGAAAACAACATACCTTATCGGCCGTTGCAACCCTTGCTTATGATTGTCGTCGTAGCGCATTTTTTACCGACCAACTTTATGCCGCTTTAAAGCTGATTGACCGCGGAGATTTTGACCCGAATTCTATTGGTGCCATGCATGGCGAAATCGGGCAAACCCAATTCTTGCCGAAAAACGTTCTGCTTTATGGCGCCGATGGTGATGGGAACGGTCATATCGACATGATCAATTCTAAGGCCGACGCGCTTGCTTCAACATTCAATTTTTTGCGCGCCCATGGTTGGCAACCGGGACAGGGTTATCAACCCGGAGAGCCCAATTTTGCCGCCATTCAAGGGTGGAATGATGCAAGCGTTTACCAACAGTCGATTGCCATTATGGGCAAACAGATAGATGGTAATTGATAAAACAACCGGCCGTGAAATTGCGGTTGGAATTTTCCGTGCCTATAACCGGTAAAAGTTATGGCCCGTTATTGCTTCAATATTTTAAAAAAACCGAAAAAGCCTGTTTGATTGACGGGCTTTTTTCTATGAAATTTTTTGTTGGACGATAAACACTATGTCGACGGATTAATCGTCAGCCCGAATAAAGTCGCCGGTACGGCGGTCCATAATCCATAATTCGCCTGTCGCAATATCGAACCACGCTCCATGGAGAGCAAGCTTTCCTTGATCTTCTCGCCGTTTTATCCATGGGAAGGTACGCAAATTATTTATGGAATAGCGGATGGAAATGCGCTCCAATGCTGTTTGACGTTCACTTGACGTCATCAATGTATTGGTTGCAACAGCTTCGGCAGCCGGCGTCAAAAGCCCCATCCACTTACCGATAAAATCGACAGAAGAAAGCGGCTTGCCATCAAGATCAAGTGCACTCCTGATTCCTCCGCAACGGGCATGACCGAGTACAACAATGTTTTTGACTTTTAATGACTGGACAGCAAACTCCAACGCTGCCGATGTTGCATGATATTCTTTATCGGGATGAAATGGCGGAACAAGATTGGCCACATTGCGCATAACAAATATTTCACCGGGATCGGTATCGAAAATTGTCTCGGGCGCAGCGCGTGAATCGCAGCAGGCTATAACCATTGTCTCAGGTTTTTGGCCTTCATAAGCCAATTGCTTATAGCGCTCGCGTTCCTGAACAAGCCGCGTGTTCATGAACACATGATAGCCTTTTAAAAGCTTTTCGGGAAAATCTAACATAAAATGATCACTTGACAATTACTTGGGCAGCTTTCGCGTATTCCACGCTTTTTATTTGTTTTTTGCCACTTCCGCCATATCTTTGAGATAACGCAGCGTAACGCGCTCTTCGAGCGTGCCAAGACGATGAAGCCCGCTTTCAAGCATCAGTTCATAACCATTGTGCCTGGTTGTTTCCATGAGCATAGTGTAAACAGAAGCGGTAGCAAAGCGAAGGGCTTCTTCTTCATTTTCCCCATCAAGAATACGGGCAAGAAAAAGTGCAGCCGTCAGATCACCCAAGCCGTTGACCGGATCTTTCACCAAAGGGTGTTCGGCAAGCAGAATGGATTTATCTGTTACAAGCAGATTGCCGGTAGCATTTTTTAAAAGTGGCCATGCAGAAGTGACAAGAGTTGTTTTGCAACCCGTTTTTCGTGCGGCTTCAATAATCTCGTGATTGGTCTCAAGTTTTTTCGATACAATCCACTCGAGTTCCGAGCGATTGGGTTTCAAAATATCGGCAAGCGGCAACAGTTGTTCGACTGTTTCTTTGGCAATGTCTTCCCCGACATAAAGCCCGCCTTCGTCCCCCAGAACAGGATCGCAAAAATAGATTAGATTCGGGTTTTTCTGCTTGAGCGTTTTGATGAGATCGGCGGTAATTTTGATTTGTTCGGCACTTCCGAAATAACCGGTCATAACGGCTGCAATCTCTCCCACCCACTTCGAGCGGATAATATCATCAGCCCACGCCTTGAAATCCGCAACCGGAACAATGAGACGATGGGATGGCCCATGGCGTGGTTGCCATGTCATACTGACGGTCAGCATATCCCATACAGCATATCCCATTTGTTCAAGAGCATTGACACTCACGCGCGTTCCAACCGAACCGCGAATAACGTGGCTTGAAATAACAAGAACAGATTTTCCAGAATTGCTCATCAACAATGCCTTTTTCATAAAACAAGTTATTATTTAAAACCTGTTGCCCCTCCTCACAAGTGCGAAAGTGATGATTGATGCCAACAATATTCTGCCCGATAGAACCGGAGTGAAATCCTTGGGCAAGTTAAAGACACGTCTTAAATAGCATTAGTCGAGTGTCGTCGGATTTATTCGTTTCTTTTTCACAAACTATTGTTTTTTAATTGAAAAAATAATTTCAAATAAAATTTTCAAGCTCATTTTAAAACGAATAATTCCGGTTTAAAGCGCGAAAGCTGTGAAGAAAACTCGTCTTCAATGATAACGAATTTTTGCGGCTTAAATGCACCTGTCAAAAATCTTAAAATTCAAATCGGATTGACGTGACCGATTTTGAAAAAGCCTAATCGGACTTCTCCGTTTTTCACTGATAGTTGCAGCACGGGATCTCCTTTGTCGTTTTTTGGCATGGCGCTTAACGCAAAAAAGATTGTTTTGAGATTGTCGGCCTGAGAAGGAAATGCATTGCGTGCTGTTTGTAACAGCTTGTTCTGGTCAATGATCGTGATATCCAGTTTTGCATTGAGATAACCGTCATCGTTAAACGAAAATGGTCCTGCAACGGTCATCGCCCCACCTGATGCAAATTGCACGGTCGACGGCTTCAAATTGCCTTTATGTCCGCGCAACCGTTCGACAAGATTATTTGCCCTTTCATCCGCCTCGAAAAGTGAAAAAGCCTCCTCGAGTAACCATTTGATATCCCCGCTCATTTCCGGCATTGGTGTATTTTCATGCGGAATTTTCAATGGCAGATTAAGTTCTTCGAAAGTCAGTCGTCCATCGAGATTACTGTTCAGTCCATGGGCGTCAAGTCGCAAGAATTTCGCGGTCGCTTTGTTAAACATGCCACGGGGGTCGACACCGAGTTCGATATTTTCCGTTCGCAAACTCAAGGCATCGGGAATAGTCCGGCTGATATCCGTTTCGAGCTTCATATCGCTCCACTTGGCGCCAATTGGGACAAAACCCGGCAATTCGAGAGAAACGGGCGCAGCGAGTGATAGTTCAAGCCAGTGTGGTGCATAAATGGGCGCACCGGCGATTATTTTTTCACTCGAAAACGCAAAGCCTTTCATCAATTGTTGTAAATTGACCTTATCACAGGAAACACCAATTCTGAGCGGATAGCCTATTTTATGCATGTTTTCACATGAAGCGACGAACCCGTTTTCATTATAGGCTGACAATTGCTCGAAGACGCGTCTTTCGACTTTTTGCGCCAGATAATACCAGATGACCGAATAAAGGATAATGATCAGAACAACTATAAAAATGCTCCATTTGAGACATTTATGATTGACTGATTTGGACTGGGACACAAAGTCGGATGAGGTCATCTTTCGGTTTTCTCGCATTTTCCACAAAGACCGGTGCACTGATCATAGAGAATAAAGCTTTATATCTCCATAGACATTTATGCTTTTTTTAGTGCATATATCAAATCCATGGAAAAGTGCATGAAATGAGGATGAGCGACAAATGCACGACTTTTGGGTATTCGGCTATGGCTCGTTGATGTGGAATCCCGGCTTTCACTATGATTTTATGTCGCCCGCCCGACTTTACGGCTATCATCGTTCTTTATGTATCTATTCCAACCACTATCGTGGAACCGTCGAAAATCCTGGCCTTGTTCTGGGGTTAGACCGCGGTGGGTGTTGTGACGGGCTGGCATTTCATGTTCCGGTAGAAGACACAAAAAAAACCTACGATTACCTGATTGAACGTGAACAGGTAAACAGTGTCTATATCGAAAAACTGAAACCTATCCACCTGAAAGATGGACGCATCGTCAACGGACTATTTTTTGTTGCCGATCAATCACACGAACAATATGCTAAAAAAATGGATCAGGAAAATATGGCGATGATTATCCGTCAAAGTCATGGGCTTGCCGGCTCCAACATTGATTACGTGGTCAATACTGCAGCAAGTTTAAGAAAAATGGGCATTCCCGACAAGTCTTTGGAAAAGCTTGCAAAACTTCTTCAGGACTGATCGCTTCCAATAATCAACAACCTTTAAAACTGCATCGGATATTACCGGTCAGGACTGGAGGGTTTTTTGCGGCTTGCCAAACATTTTGACAAGTGCCTGTTCAATCCAGCGGCGCAACGCCGGATCATAGACAAAACGTCCTTCGAGTTGCGATTTTGCACATTGGGCACCTTTCAACTCTAACCGTTCGGCACCATGCACCACCCAACGCTGCATCATTGCACGTGTCAATTCGGAATGGAATTGCAAACCCCACGCATTGTCACCATAACGGAAGGCTTGAGTAGGATAGGTGTTCCCCTTGGCCAGAAGTTCCGCACCTTGCGGCAAATCGTAAATGCCTTCGCTATGGAAATGATAAACCATTTTCGGCCAATCCATAACACGCTTGCCAGATCCGGTCGCTTCGATCGGATACCAGCCGATTTCGACTTCACCATCGCTACGTGGTTTGACCACCCCACCAAGATTTCTGGCCAGCAATTGCGCTCCAAGACAAATTCCGAGAAATGGTTTATTTTCTTTAAGCGCAACCGATATCCAGTCCATCTCGCGATTGATAAAGGGTTCATTGTCATTAGCGCTCATCGGGCCACCGAAAATGATTGCACCCGCATAATCTTTCAATGTTGTCGGAAGACAATCCCCCAATACCGGCCGATAAATGCTGAGTTCAAACCCGTTTTTTTGCAAGATTTGGCCGATGCGTCCGGTACTTGAAGAGGCCTGATGCAAGACAACCGCTATTTTTTGCTTTTTCTCTTCCGTGGAAGATTTTTCGTCCGCCAATGACATTTTATTTCAACGACCTATTTATTTAATGGCGGGCTTTTCGGCATTTCCAAAACCTGTTTTCTCTGTGCCGCCATTTTTTTCAATTCCAAACGATTCTTACGATCAACACCGATCATTTCGGCTATTCGCCAGATCAGCGTATCTTCCAATTCGTAAATATAACCATCGGCATAAGCAATTTCCCACAATAATCCAATAAAGTTGATACATTCTTCTTTTGTAAGATGGCGTTTTAATGTCGAGGTAAATTTGAAAATATCAAGACTGTCACGATTGGCCGCTTTGCCAGCTTCAATCAGAGCTTTTACCTCCGGTCCGGCAAGTTCGAATTCGTGGGAGACAATGTCATAGAGGACTTTTTTCTCGACACCCTGTTCCTGACCATCAGCATCAACAATGTGAAAAGCCAAGGCGATCGCCGCCACGCGAGGATCATCTTCGCCAAACTCGGGACCGGTTTGTCCGAGTGATTGTAAAAAGTCTGCAAATTTCTGTAATATCAATCTCTGTCCTCGCCATTCAGATTAAATTAGACGTTCGAAATCACAGACTATCCTGAACACATATTAAGTGTTTGACCCGTCTTTTCATCAAGCTTTAAAAAGCCTACCCCTATAGTCCTGATAAACCCTTTAACGACCAATTATTCGCAATAAATTTGCAAACTATTGCCCAATTTCCAATGTTTTTTAAACATTATTTTTTGCGTACGCCCGGATCATCAACATTAATCCTTGTGACATCGACAGGAATATCCGGTTTTGACGGGTCAACGGCATCAACAACAACAACCGGTTTGGTATGAAAGATTTGTGTTGCTTTGCTATTGTCTTCTCGGTCTTTTATCATTGTTGAAGTGCTGTCGGTTTTCGTTGTGTTGCCATGATCTGTACCGGCAGTTTTTTTGCTTTTTACCGGCATTTGTTCGATCGTAGCGGGAATGACTTCATCAGGACTTAAAGTCAATCCGGGAGTGCGTGAGGGAGCCTGCCAATGCACAGCATCCAATTTGCCGCTGATCGGCGAGACCGGTTGCCATTTGTTAAAAGTTTTGCCATCTGCCATCCAAACCGGATCACGATCGGCACGCACCGCCAGCGACAACCATTGACGAACCCGCCCCTGATCACCGCTTTGCGCTTCTTCAATATCGGCAAGCAAAAGATAGGCACTCTCGCGGGGTGCAATCTTCACCGCTTTTTCTGCCTGTTCGCGCGCAAGCTGAAGTTCGCCTGCATCGAAAGCCGAGCGCGCAACAATGAAGCATGATTCAAAGCTTTGCGGATTTTTTTGCGCAAGAACTTTTGCTTTTTTCAAGCGGTCGACGGCACGCTCTTCGCCATTCAAATAAAGGCTTGCGAGATCGGCATGGGGTGACTTTTTCCATAAATTTTCAATGAGCCTGTCAGCTTTACCGGTTTCGTGCTGACGATAGAGAATATCGGCTGCCACAAGTGTCGCAGGCACAAAAGACGGGTCGAGCTTTTGGGCTTTCAGTGCGGTTTTGCGCGCGTCATCAGGGTAATATTCGAACATATCTCTCGCCTGACCTGTCAAAAGAACCACCCGCTTATGTGTGAGTTTCTTGTTGGACCGTTCGGCGCGTGGCAAAGATTTAACTTCCCGATCAAAAAGCTCGAGCGCCTTGTCCCATGAGCCTTCGGCGCATAACCGGTCAAGCATTGCCTGATTGGCCCAATTTACAGATGGCGCTATCAAACTTGCTTTTTCAGCATATTGACCGGCGGCTTCATACGCACCCGATCTCATCGCTTCACGATAAAGCCCGTGGAGCCCCGCCAATTGTGTTTTCGGAGATTTGCTCATCTCTTCATAAACGCGAAGTGCATTGGGAACATCATTTTCAATAAGCAATGTTTTTGCTTCGAGAAATTTGGCGAGAGGTTCATTTTCGCTATCAAGATAACGGGCAACACGTTTATTCATCCGTTTGGCCGTATCGACATCGCCGGAGAGAACTGCCAAAAGTCCGCTTGACAATGCATCACGACCTTTTTTCTGCCGTTGTTCCTCGAAGTGACGGGAAAGTTTGCGCGGCGCTGAAAAAACCGATTTCAGGACAAAGAGCAAAAGCAAAACGACGACAACAAGAAGAACAAAAGCAATCACTGCTGTCAAAACAGAAACAGTGACCCGGCTTGAGCCGAAGTCCATAACCAGATCGCCGGGATTATTGGCAAGCCAGGCAAAACCGGCTCCAAGAATTGCTATCACAAGAACGTAAAAGAGGACGCGAACCATTTTTCTTCATACTCCTCTAATTCAAGTCTTGTGGCGTGGACGGAAACATAAGGCTGTTCAATATCTCCGATAAAACCGCATCGGCATCACGCCTTATTTTCAACTTCGAGATAAAACCGGATGAAACATCCTTGGCACTTTGTGGCAGGTTTTGCCATTCGCTCAAAGCACGTTCATTGTCCCCTTTCTTGATTGCTACTTCCATTCTCGCAGCAATTGCGCCGGCGCTATTTCCCTCGACATTGCCGACAGGGCGGGAGGTGACGAGACCTTTTGCGCCAGCCCATAATTTTTCACCAAAACCTGCATCATCTGCCGGTTGATTGTCTGTTTTCGAAATCTGGTCGGCAACCCGCGCGAAATCGTCTGAAAGCTCGGCCTGATTGGGGACACCTTTGTCGGCATATTGCTTGAGATCATCTAGGACTGTCAAATCGGGAGCAATATTTTGAAGGAGGCCAAGTTCGTTTGCAAAGGAACCACCGCGATCAATAGCATTTTTAAGCGCATTCGCCGCCGTTATTGCAGCAACATCCTTGCCCTGAACGGGCGTTTTGAGCGCAGTTTCTATCTCTTCTACCTGCTTCTTCAATTGATCTATATTTTGAGCATTTCCTTGAGCGAGATCGAGAGCCTTAACCGATTTTTCCGAAATCGCGGGAAGAGTTTGCAACCGGTTTTGAATGTCGGTAAATTTGTTTGTCAGAATTTCGGCTGCCTGCGGATTGGCGTTATCGCTGACGGAAGAATTGACAACATTGTTCAATGTTTCAACATTATCAATCACACCGGACAATTGCTCGCCCATAGAATTTGTTTTACTGTCAAGCTCGCTGACATGAGCCACAACGTTATCAAGGGCCTGCCGATCGGCAGAAGAAAGCTCTGCTGTTACAGTGGCGCCATCCACCGCATTCTGTTTGAGGCTCGCAATTGCCTTTTCAAGATTTGCTAATTTGCTTTGCGTGGAACGATCCTGTTCTGAAAAACCTGGCAACAAACCGCTCCATTGCAAGCCTGCTCCGATGATAAGAGCGATGACACCTCCGGCAACACCCGAAACAAAGTGGCTGAGGCTGCTCCCCCCTTTTGTTCCACTCACGCTTTCTTGTGCGGACAATGGTGAGCCATTATTATTCTTTCCACCTTTATGGGAGGTCTGGTCACTTGCCATTTTTACCCCACTTTTTTCTCTATCAGCTGCCTCTGCAGTTTTCGCATCCGCAGGCTTTAATCCTGCGTCTTCACCGGCAGATTTTTTGTTTTCGGTCTTAACCTCGGGCGAGATTTTAGCACTGGAGGTTTTGTCACTCTGCCCTCGCGCTTCTGTCACGGAACTTTTCTGATTAGTGCCAATAACCACAGGTTCGGCTTCCGGAATACCGGTCTTTTCTGCGCCAAGTGTCTTTTCTGCGTGAAGAGTCTTTTCTGCATGAAGATCGACCAATGGGGGCTTACGGGCTTTCCCTGAATGTTGAGATTTCGCCTTTGGTTTTTGAGGCTCTGCCATAGCTCCTCGCTTTCCTTGTTTAATCCGTGACCAGAATACCGGCGTGAAATGAAAGAATGGTTTATATCATTCGAAAAGGGTAAAAACAGTTTTAAGCCAATATTGCCTTCACCCCATCCAACATCGCATCTTCATTCGGTTCATATGCTATAACTATTGCATTCAAAAATGTTTTTGGAACAGCATTTGCTATGCGCGTCGAAAGACATAAAAATACTGTTGAGTGTTTAATATAGCTGCTAATTTGCGCAAGACCAGCGGCAGCCATAGCTGAATAGAGCATAACGATATCGATTTTTTGCGGAATCTTCAGTTTTTGTTCGTCGTCAAGCTTTATCGGTATTGTATCATATAGTTCAATCGTCTCGAAATATTTGTATTTCTGGTGCAATTGTTCTTCAAGATCGGGCCGACGCACATGACCGGCAAGATAAAGAATGCGATCGCCTGATGCTCTTTCTATTTTGTGTGCAAGTGTTTTCGCATTGGGTGCGGCAAAGACGATATCGGAAAAACCGGCTTTTTTTGCTGCCTCTGCTGTATGTTTTCCAACGACATAGAGCGGTTTCTCGCGCAATTTTTCAATAAGGTCTAAATTTCCATATAAAAATGCCGATTCACTTGTTGCAATAACTGCATCACAGGAAAAATCCTGCCGGAGAACCGGTAATTGAACGGTTTTCGACAAAGACAAAATATACGGAGATAACTTCAAATGACGCAAATGCTCCGCGGTTCGCGTTGCTCCGGGTTCAGGGCGCGTCACCAGAATGACCATAAAGGAAAACTCCCTCTCTTTAAAACGAACGGTGGAATTCAAGCTTTATCGCTTTTCTTCAAGACTTCACAGATTCTATTTGATAGAACTGGCTATTTGGTAAAACCGGTTTTAAAGTTGTGCTTTCAATAATAGCGAAAAAAGATAAAACTGACAATAAAAGGCCTTGCCAACAATGAGGGTAAAGCCCCTTGGCGACAGATCGAACCTTGCCTGAAATGGCTTATGGAAAGGAACTTGAGGCACAAAATGCGTGTTTTGGGAATTGAAACGAGTTGTGATGAAACGGCTGCCGCTATCGTCGAACGCGACGAGGGTGATAAAGCCCATATCGTAAGCAATATCGTTTGGAGCCAGATTGAAGACCACGTTCCTTATGGTGGTGTTGTTCCTGAAATTGCCGCACGCGCCCATGTTGAAATTCTGGACGGGCTCGTCAAACGCGCCCTTGAAGAATCAAAACTGGAACTCGAGGATATTGATGCCATTGCCGCAACAGGTGGCCCCGGACTGATCGGCGGATTGATTGTCGGTTTGATGACGGCAAAAGCACTGGCGCTTGCCGCAAACAAGCCATTTATCGCCATCAATCATCTGGAAGGCCATGCGCTGACGGCAAAACTCACCAATAATCTTGACTATCCCTATCTTCTGCTTCTTGTTTCAGGCGGTCACACACAGGTTATTCTGGTCAACGGATTGGGAGATTACAAACGCCTTGGCACAACAATTGACGATGCATTGGGGGAAGCTTTCGATAAAACGGCAAAGCTTCTTGGCCTTCCCTATCCCGGCGGGCCGATTATCGAAAAACTGGCCGCTCAAGGCGATAATCAAAGAATTGAACTGCCAAGACCATTGAAAGGTGAAAAACGGCTCGATTTCTCGTTTTCCGGCCTTAAAACCGCAGTACGACAAGCCGCTATGGAAATGGCACCTTTAAGCGACAAGGATATTGCCGATATTGCCGCCTCTTTCGAACTTGCCGTGACCGATACATTGAGCGACCGCGTCGAACGTTCGCTTGCTGTTTTCAAAAACGAATATCCTGATAAAGAGGCTTCTCTTGTTGTTGCGGGTGGTGTTGCATCAAACAAAGCCATTCGCAATTCATTGCAGAAATTGTGCAACGCACATGGATTCAGATTCATCGCACCGCCAATCGGACTTTGCACCGACAATGCCGCCATGATTGCTTATGCCGGACTTCAACATTTTATTCATGGTGACCGTTCATCCTTCGATATTGCGCCGCGTTCGCGCTGGCCACTTGATGAACAGTCATCACCATTGATCGGTGCCGGACGACGGGGAGCCAAAGCTTGAACAAAACGGGTAAAAAAATTGCTGTCATGGGAAGCGGTGCGTGGGGGACAGCGCTTGCCGTTCTTTCTCATAATCTCGGGCATGATGTCGCACTTTACGGGCGCAATCGTGAAACCGTCGAACAAATCAATAACAATCATATCAACCCGTATTATCTGCCGGATGTGGTTTTACCGTCGGGACTTTTAGCCACAACCGATGCAGCTTATGCACTCGGCGGTGCCGATTTTGTTCTTGCTGTCATTCCGGCTCAGGTTTTTGCATCCGCATTGAACAGTTTTGCCCGCTTTATTCCTGAAAAAGCCCCGATTATTCTTTGTGCAAAAGGCATAGAGCAGAAAACCGGACGCTTCATGTCCGACATTGTTTCGGATATTTTACCAAATCATCATATGGCAACACTTTCCGGCCCGAGTTTTGCCGAAGATGTTGCCCGTGGCCTGCCAACAGCCGTAACAATTGCCGCAAAAAACATCGACCTATCCAAAGAAATTGCCAATCTGTTTTCGGGACCGGTTTTTCGTTGTTATGCGAGTGATGATATTGTCGGCGTAGAAATTGGCGGCTCGTTAAAAAATGTTCTTGCTATTGCCGCCGGTGCTGCAGCAGGACGTGGCCTTGGTGCCAGTGCACAAGCCGCTCTTGTAACACGTGGTTTTGCTGAATTGCGCCGCATTGGAAAAGCCATGGGTGCGAGAGCCGAAACCATGACCGGCCTTTCCGTTTTGGGAGATCTTATCCTTACCTGTTCATCAGCAAAATCGCGCAATTTCACTTATGGTTTTGCACTGGGCCAAGAAAAATCGACCGATGGTTTGAAATTGGCGGAAGGTGTTGCCACCGCCCCCGGTGCTGCCGACCTTTGCCACAAAAAAAATATCGTTGCACCGGTTATTGATGCCGTTGCCGATTTGCTTGACAGACGTATCACCATTGACGAAGCTGTCACTGCGCTTATTACCCGCCCTTTGAAATCGGAGGATTAGACAATGCTCTATGCCATTATCTGCAATGATAAAAAAGACCATTTGCATATTCGTCTCGACATACGCCCGAAACATCTCGACTATCTGAAAAGCCTTGGCAAAACCCTTAAATTTGCAGGCCCCTTTCTTGATGATAACGACAAGCCCAACGGCACTTTGATCGTTGTGGAAGCAAAATCACTCGAAGAAGCCAAGGGCTATGCTCAAAACGACCCTTATGCAAAAGCCGGACTCTTCAGTGATATGAAAATCCGTCGGTGGCGCTGGGGTGTCAATAATCCCGAGGAAGTCTGAAATGGCTTATTGGTTATTCAAATCCGAGCCATTCAAATGGTCGTGGGACATGCAAAAAAACAAAGGTGCCGAAGGCGAACAGTGGGACGGTGTGCGCAATTATCAGGCTCGCAACAATATGCGGGCTATGAAAATTGGTGACAAGGGTTTCTTTTACCACTCCAATGAAGGACTGGAAATCGTTGGAATCGTTGAAGTTTGCAAAACTGCGCATCACGATTCGACAACCGATGACCCGCGTTGGGAATGTGTCGATATCCGCGCTGTTTGCGATATGCCGAAACCTGTTACTTTGAAAGCCGTCAAAGCCAATCCGAAGCTTGCCAATATGTCTTTGGTGACCTCCATGCGCCTTTCGGTACAGCCTGTGCGCGAAGATGAATGGCAAGAAGTCTGCCGGATGGGTGGACTTTCACCGGCTCCCTGAAAATTTTGGCAGGGGTTGATAATTTCGACAAAATATTTAATTCGCGACTGCGATGAATAAAAAAACATTCATTCTCGAAAACACCTCTCCGCTTGCCTGTCTCAACATCCCGTCGATAAAACTTTATCAGGCCGATGAAGTCCACAAACTCTGGCACATGACCGAAGCCGAGATGGGCAAAATAGATCTTCCTCCACCCTTCTGGGCTTTTCCATGGGCAGGTGGCGAGGCATTGGCGCTCTATATTCTGGAAAACCCTGAAATAGTGAGGGGCAAAAAAGTGCTCGATTTTGCTTCCGGCTCGGGACTGGTTGGCATTGCTGCAAAACAGGCGGGCGCTTTATCGGTTCTTTCCAATGATATTGATGCTTTTGCATGTGAAGCAATTCGGCTTAATGCCCGCCTCAACAATGTGTCCGTGACGATCGAGAATGACAATCTTGTCAATAAAGGCGGGGCGTTACAAAACGCTTTCGATGTTATCCTTGCCGGTGATGTCTTTTATGACAAAATAATGAGTGAAACTGTCATTGACTGGTTTCAACATTTCGACCCGTCAAAAACTGTTATACTTGTCGGTGATCCTGCACGCGCTTATCTTCCGGTAAAATTGCTGGAAAGAAAAGCAACGTTCAAGCTTCGTGTTTCCAAAGCAATCGAAGATAATGACTGCAAGCAAGTAACAATCTGGCAAATAACAAAGTGCCAATCCGGCAAATAATCATTCGGGCAATCATTACCGGTTTTTGGTCGGTTCTTGGCAGGTTTTTGCGCTATTTTTTGCGAATTTCGCTCAAAAAACCGGTTCTATAATAAATTTTTTGAATTTATTTAATGCTGCATTTACCGCTTACCCCTTAGAACCCGTCCACCTAATCACTATATTATAGGTGCTATCCGTCATAATTTTGATTTCATCCTTTTTGATAATGACCTGTCGGGGAGAACAAGAGGGATGGGCAAATGAACTTAGGACGGAAATGAAGAGGTATGAACAGATATGTGGTTGATGCGCATTATCCGGGCTGTTCTTTCGCTCGCTATTACATTGGGCGTTATTATTGTTGTGATGAACAATGCTAACAGCCAAAGCTTGAATGCACTATCGCCGGTTTGTCCTGTGGTTCTTCAAAGTTCCTGTCTTTAAAATATTATAACAGGCCAGAGACAGGAAACGCGAGACGACATCAGTTTGCTTTTTGGTGCCCAATCAGAAGAACAATCGCCGGAAATAAAATAACACGCATTCAAGGGCTGATATCATCATCCGGACTTATGAATAACGGCAAAGACCCTGCTTTCGTTCGATATAAGAAAACCCGAGATTTTTAGGGGAAGTTTAATTTTTTTAATATTATGATATGGTAAATGGGATTGGTCCGAGTTCAATTTTTCTCAAAATGAAATTCGGCCAAGTGAACAATTGGGATTTGGTGAGTGCCTGCTCATCCGGAGCTTAGTGAATGAAAATTGGAACCGCACTTCTTGCTTCTTTTTTCCTTACAGCAACTTTTTTAAGTGGTTGCCAGCAATCATCAAATTTGCCGCAAATCGGCAAAGCAACACAGGAATTGCCCAAAAAATTGCAAGACAAGATGGCCGCCAAGAATATGGAAAAATATTCGCCTATTCTTGTTAGAGTTTTCAAGGAAGAAAGTGTCGTCGAGATTTGGAAGCAGACACGCACCGGAAAATATGACCTCATTTCCACTTATAATATATGCAAATGGTCAGGAAAACTTGGACCGAAATATATGGAAGGTGACAGGCAGGCACCGGAAGGTTTTTACACAATTCGTCCAAGCCAGATGAATCCGAATTCGAACTATTATCTCGCTTTCAATATCGGCTTTCCCAATGCCTATGATCAGGTAAACGGCCGCACCGGTCAGCATTTGATGGTTCATGGAGCATGTTCTTCATCCGGCTGCTATTCTATGAGCGACGAAAACATTGCGCAGATCTATGCTTTCGGGCGGGATTCTTTCAAAGGTGGTCAGCGCGAATTCCAGCTTGAAGCCTTTCCGTTCCGTATGACTGCCGAAAATATGGCTCGTTATCGCAATGACCCGAACTATAAATTCTGGACAATGCTTAAAGAAGGCTATGATATTTTTGAAGTAACAAAACGCCCGCCGAAGGTAGACGTTTGTGAAAAACGCTATGTCTTCAACCGCAATACCGACGGGAAAGCTTTGACACCGGCTGGCATGTGCCCTGCTGCGGCGCCCGATTCATCGTTGCAAACAGCTTTTGCCTCATATCAAAAGAAATATGATGATGCCTTTTCATCTGCCCGTGAAAAGAAAATGAAAGCACCGGCACCGACAATTCAAGGTGTGGAAGAGGCTTCTCTTGTTGCCGATTGGAGCCGCAAACGTGCTGCTGGCGTTCAGGTTTCCCGCGAGCCGCCGTCATTGACACCGGCATCGAAAGAAACACCTGATGCGCCGGATATAGTAAAAGAAAATGCGGTTGCATCAAAAGCTGCCAACCCGGCCGAGAAAACGGCAAGCACCGTTATCCCCACTCCGAAGCCCGAAGCCGCCGGTCAATCGCTTGCCGAAGAAGAGGCGCAAAATTCCGGAGCACCGGTCACACCGGCAGCCAATGAGCCACAGGAAAAGAAAACTCTCTGGAAATTATTTGGTGGCTGAAAAAAGTTTTATCTATGACTTGCGCGGGCTCAAATGCCCGCTCGTTCTTTTAAAGACAAGAAAAAAGCAATCCACATTACCGGATGATATGACGCTCGTTATATTGAGCGATGATCCTTTGGCACCTCTGGATATTGCCAATTATTGCCGCCAGAATAATTACGGCTTTGAAAAAAGCATCAAAAACGGCATTCATCACCTTATTATCATACCACACGGAAAATCCTGAAAACCGGTACCTCTTCAAAAGAGAAAAAGAGTAATTTCTTTGCCCGCTTCTTGAAGGCGAGCCATTCTGCTCATTCCGATAGCCTCACGACAGTCCGGCTTTATCCCGTGGCAGGTAATTTTTCTTTTGTGCTACGCCCTGAAATTCCGTTTATCCGCAAATGACGCTACGCGCTTTTATCGGAATTGCGGACAGCGTCTATTTGATTTTCCTGCTTTTTACCTCGCGTCAAACCTTTCCGGCACGGGCAATGTTTCGTTTGCTTGGAGAGCTTCCGGTCAAAAATTGGTAACGCCTATAACAACATCAACCACGCTATTTTCCATTATCAGTTTTTAAAAAGGGGTAACCATTCGACATCGCGTTTCATGGCGCCGCATTTCGTGACGCCCCATTTTCATGAAAAAAAATTAAAACATAGACTGGCCAAAACCGGAGGGCCAGTTGAATGGGATCAGAAATCTTTGGCGAAAAACGCCAGACTAGAATTTAAACCCCGGTATTGCGAGCGGATTATCTGTCATTGCGGCGCGATCAGCCTTATCAAGCACAGGTTTTCCCAAAAAAGCGTCGAACATTTCACGCACTGTCGTTTCATCTATCCCGTCGGTAATCATAACAAGCCGTGTTTCATGACGGCCTTCCGGCCATTTGGACAGGCGAACCGGAGGATGGAATAAGGTCTGGACACCGTGAATGACAACCGGACGTGACGGATCTTCCTCAAGTTCGACAATGCCTTTCATGCGCAGCATTTTCGCCCCGTGATTGGCGCGCAAAAGATCTATAAAAGCTTCCAGCGCAAAATAGGGAATGGGTTTGTCATGCGTGAGAGAAAAAGCATGAATCGTATCGGAATGGCGATTGACATCATGATGGTGATGATGATGCTCGTGGTCTTCTTCTTTACCAAGCCAGTTTTTGATATCCGGCGCTTTCTTGCTCAAATCGAAAACGCCGATATTGACGAGCGCCGATGGTGGGCAATGGGCAGCATCGGAATAGAGAATTTCAGCTGTGGGACTAAGTTTGCCGAGCTCGCTCATCAATGGTTCGAGAGATTTTTTATCTTTTATAAGATCGGTTTTGGTGAGAACAATCCGATCGGCAAATGCAACCTGATTGCGTGCTTCTTTATGTCGTGCCAGAGTTTCCAGACCATTGACCGCATCGACAGTGGTAATAACCCCGTCTATGACAAATGCCTGAACCATTGCCGGATGGCCTAACAAAGCTTGCAGAATGGGTGCCGGATCGGCAAGACCGGTTGTTTCAATAACCACATGCTTCAAACGTTTGATAAGACCTGTTTGAAGCCGGTCGACGAGACTTGCGAGACTATCGACAAGCTGGCCGCGCATCGTACAGCAAAGGCAGCCATTGGATAATTCGATAACGCCGTCATCGGCTTGTTCAACGAGAAGGTTATCAATTCCTACCTCGCCAAATTCATTGACAATAACGGCTGTATCGGTAAGCAGCGGGTCTTTGAGAACGCGGTTAAGCAATGTGGTTTTTCCCGACCCCAGAAAACCGGTAAAAATTGTAACAGCGATACGGTTCATCGAATTCGTCATTGCGCATCCATTGATTGGGGACGAGGGGTGGGAACCGGAATTTTCCATGCCGGTATTTCACCCGGTTTTGCAGGCGCCGGTGCCGAAATCAGCCGCACTTGCAACGGCGTTACATTAAGCGGTTGAGCCGAAATATAAGGTGAGTCAAAAATGACTTTTCCTTTTTCATCGCGATGTTGCATACGTGCTTTCCATGCGTCGTCATTGCATATTCTGTCTTTGATATCGCTCACCTGTGTGAGTTTCGTTCCATAAGGCTGCAAAGTTGCAAGTGTCTTTTGTGACGAGCCTTGATTGGCAAAACCGTCATTCAAAAGTTTGGCGGCGAGCGCTTCACGTTGATCAATCCGATCGGCACCAAGAACAACGGCTATGATAGTGCGTTTGTTGCGGGTCGCCGATGCAACAAGATTAAATCCGGATGCGCAGATGAAACCGGTTTTCATGCCATCGGCGCCGGAAAAACGACCAATCAGATTATTCGAATTTTGTTCAACTTTGCGTCCGCCCCCGAAATCGATCGCAGGAATAGAAAAATAATGGGCATATTGCGGAAACTCCCGACGGATCTGTACCGCCAGAACGGCAAGGTCACGGGCTGTTGAATAATTGTCCGGATTGGGAAGGCCATTGGCATTGGCAAAATGTGTTCCGAACATACCAAGACGCTGGGCTTCTGCATTCATACGAACAACAAAAGCTTGTTCCGAGCCACCCACCGTTTCGGCAATTGCCGTTGCAAGATCATTGGTGGATTTTACCAGAGTGATCGACAAGGCTGTGTCGAGATCAAGAACGGAACCGGGCTTATATCCCGAATGGCTGGGCGGAAGTTTTGCAGCCGCGGCACTTACAGTTACCCTTGTTTCGGGCGTAACGTCACCATTATGAAGAGCACGGAAAGTGACATAGGCTGTCATCATCTTTGTGAGTGAAGCAGGATACCATCGGTCGAATGCATCATTTTGAGCAAGGATACGGCCGGTTGCAACATCAACGGATATATAAGGGTTGGCCTTAACAGACGTCAGGCTTATAAAAAACATTACAAAAAGGGTGGATATACCCAATATCTTATGCATATCAAATGATCCAAATCGGACTTGTCTTTTTGTTTGCGGTTCCTTCAGAACCTGTCTCTTACCAATCGAGTGATAAAGCTTCCTCACTTTATAGCTTAAAAAATTCAAAATCGCATAAAAATATAACCGATAACATATAAGTTGATACGAAAAACCCTAACCGAATTGGAATTAAAAAACGATTTGCCTGTGAAAAAATGTTTTTTTGCCGATCATGATGCATGCTCTATAGAAATATAGTATATATTGGTTAAACTACAGCTCCAAGAATATTGAAGCGGAGTGGGTTAGTTCTTATCTGGGTATCAGGGCATAAGTCCGAATTGAAGAGGGAAGGAAACAGATATGTATGAACGTATTCTTGTAGCAACGGATGGTTCAGAACTTGCTGACCGTGGCGTTGATGCAGCCGTCGAGCTTGCTAAAAAAACCGGTGGCGAGCTTTTCGTTGTAACTGTCACAAGTTTAATGCCATCTTACGGCATTGTTGTTGGCGCCGAATGGGCTTCAAGCCCGGGAGCCTTTGACGAATTCCGTAAAGAAATGGAAGACGGTGCCCGCAAAATTCTTGAGGGAGCACTCAACAAAGCAGAAAAGCAAGGGGTTAAAGCCAAAGGCGTTCATGCAGAAAATCAACTTGCTGCTGCCGGCATTGTCGACGCGGCAAATGAACATAACGCCGATCTTATTATTATTGCCTCGCATGGGCGTCGCGGTGTTAACCGGCTCATTCTTGGCAGTCAGGCTTCGGAAGTTCTGGCAATGAGTGAACGTCCGGTCATGGTGATCAAATAATTATTTCATTCAACGTGCTATTAAAAGCGGACTTTACGTCCGCTTTTTTTATGAAACATATATTTTCCTATTAATTTTTTCCCGATGAATTTTGTTTTTTAACGATTTCCGTCCATCACATCCGGCAAAGCTCTGCGTAGACGGCTCGCAATCAAATACGCGAGAACAATTTTTACCATATCTCCGGGAATAAAAATAAGATCCCCTAAAAAAGCTTTGGAAAAATCAATTCCGCCAATAAATACGAGACCGATAATGCCGAAGAGGTGATTAATACAAAAAACGCCGACCATCATGATCAGTATTTCTTTTGCGGGTGTCAGGCTGTTGCGAAAGAGCGAATAGAAATAGCCGATAAAGCCTGCTGTAAAAGGAAAACTGATGAGATACCCGCTTGTGGGCGCAAAAAATACCGATATGCCGCCACGCCCGCCGGATAAAAGCGGGAGCCCCGCTGCAACCAGTATCAGAAACAGAAGACAGGCGGCAAAACCCCTTTTTGCGCCCAGAATTGCACCGGACAGGATAATTCCTAAAAGTTGGGCTGTTATAGGTACCGGTATGACAGGCACCGGAATGGCCGGAAATAATCCCAAAACAGCTATAAAAGCCGCCAAAAGTGCCACTGCTACAATATCACGAACAGACATTTTCTCCCCCGCTCAATTTTTCCCGTTTTTATTGTTCACATCTTCATCAAAACAACGTGCCTCGATTGCGGCTGCAACATCGGCCTGAACTTTAAGACTTCTTATCAGAACCGGCATAATGACTGCAAATACACTTTTTTCCAACCCCCGCGCTTTTTGTGCCTCGCGCACTTCTTGAGAAATATCGGAAAACACTGCAATAAATCGTAAAGTCAGCGAAAGCCCTAGCGATATTTTTGCCGGATTAACGCCGAAAACCCGCATAAATGAAAACAGTTTTTCAAAACAGGCCATCATTTTGGAAAACGGCGTCGTCAAGGTTACCAGTGTTGCAAGCAGAAGAAGACTTGATAGCCTTATGACAATAAGCGCGGCACTTTCAAAATTCACCGAAAAATATTGGACGATGAATAGAGCAACAAGAAGCCACGAAATTTTCTTAAGTTCTAAAACGGGTTTGAAAAATGGAAATCCGGCAAGAACAAAAAGAAACCAGACGACAATGAGAGAAACAATCGCCAATGGAAGCGACGCAAAATAAAAAAGCCCGATGCTCACGAAAAAAACAATAAAAAGCTTCAACCCTGCCGGAAGCCGATGAACAAATGTCGTCCCATAGCTCGGATCGGTCATGCCATCTTCTCCACATAATAGCTGATCGATTTTTCCGGTATGTCGTCAAAGACGACTTTACCATGATCGATGACAATAGCCCGATCGAAGTTTTCGAGCATTTCAAGATCGTGAGAGACGACAATGACCTGTTGGGAAAGTCCGAAAATTGTTTCTGTCATTTTACGCTTGTTGGAAAGGTCAAGCTGCGTAGTGGGTTCATCAAAAACGATGACTTCCGGCTCCATGACAATAACACCGCAAAGTGCAACCAATTGCCTTTGGCCACCACTCAAACTTTGCACAGACTGTAACCGCGCAGCTCGAAGGCTGAAGCGGTCAAGCACATAGTCGATCCGTCGCGCGATTTCGGCTTTTTCAACCCCGATATTTTTCAAACCGAAAGCAAGGTCTTCTTCAACAACCGGCATGACAATCTGGTTATCGGGATTTTGAAAGACAAACCCCACTTTGCGACGGATTTCTTTGCCATATTTGCGACTATCAAGCGAATCCACCAGCACTTCACCCGATGTCGGCAATCGCAAACCGTTGAGCAATCGCACAAAAGTACTTTTGCCTGAACCATTGGCTCCGATAATAGCAATCCGTTTCTCGGAAAGTTTCAAATTCAAATTATCGAGTATCTTATGGCCGCCCGCCTCGACACAAACATTTCTAAGCTCAATCATTGCAAATGAATTCCCGATTATAAAGGATTTTTCCCTACTGATTGGACCGGAACAACCGGAGATACGAAGCCTAGTTACGGGTTGGCCCTGTCCAGTCAATGCCCAACTCTTTCAGTCTTTTGACTGCTGTCGGTGGCATAGCCGGAGGATTCGGATCAAGCGCGGCTTTCACGAGCAGTTCGTCACAAGCACTTTCGGTATCTTTTATCAAACGTGGTAAAAATTCGCGTTTATTAAGGTTCGCTTCAATAGGTGGCAATACACGGACACGGATTTTTCCCGGATAACGGCGGAAATTGCCGCGTGGCCAATAAAGTCCGGCATTGTGGGCAATGGGCACAACCGGCAAACCGAGTTCATTATAAATGGCAACAATGCCAGGTTTATAAGCGGGTTCTGCTCCCGGTTGACGGCGCGTACCTTCCGGAAAAATCAGAATCTGGCGACCTTCTGCCGCTTTTTCTTTGGCTCCTGTCAGAACCGCCTTCATGGCTTTCAAAGGTGAACCGCGATCAATAGGAATAATGCCGGTTTTCAACATATACCAGCCGAAGATCGGTATCCACGTCAATTCGCGCTTCATAATAAGCGAGGGGTCATCAAGAAAAGGAACAAGACCGAACGTTTCCCATGCCGATTGATGTTTGGGCGCAATGATATAGGCACCCTTTGGCAGGTTCTCGAGCCCTTCGATTTCAAAATCCGTTCCGGCAATATGTTTTTGCAGAAATAAATTTACCCGCGCCCATGTTTTGGGAACAATCCATGCTTTTTTGCGCGGGAGGAAAAAATAGAACGGCGCATACAAAATCATCTGGACAAAAGTTGTCACATAGAATGCTGCCGTAAACAGGATTGACCGGATTGCAAGAACCATAATGTTTCCATTTCAAGCTATTCAAATCAATCTTGCTTATAGAGCAAAATCTTTCAAGAAAACACCTCAATAAAAAACGGCCCGTAGGCCGTTTTCAAATTTGTTTGCAATTTTCACACTTTATTATTTCGTGCGAACCTTGGCGACATCTGCCGCAGTGACTGCCGGAGCATCATTGGTCCAGCTCGAACGCAAGAAATTGGCAAGTGCTGCAACTTCGTCGTCATTCATGCGCCAGCCAAAGCCCGGCATTGCAAGATCGGCAGGACGTTTTTCGGTTGATGGCATACGCGAACCGTTAACGATCACGCGTAGCAACCCGCTTGCATCCTTCGCATTGACGATTTTTGCACCGTCAAGTTCAGGGAACACGCCTTTCGCACCTTTGCCGTTTACAAAGTGACAAGCATTGCAATTGTCCATGTAAAGGCGGGCACCAAGTGCCATATCCGGTTTTGCTTCAGTCAACATATCTGTTGTCTTTTTCGGATCGCGTACCTGTTTTGGTGCGTCACCTTGAAGAGCAATATGTTTGAGATATGCAACAATTGAATCAAGATCGTCTTCGGTTGCAAATTGCATTGATTCTTCGACAACGAGCTTCATCGGACCGACAACAGCGGAATGGCTGTTACGACCTGTCTGCAAATAGGTCTTCAAATCATCTGCAGTCCAATTTGTAACGGACGAATTCGGGCTGCGCAAATTCGGCCCATAGAAGCCGTCAATTGTTTCACCGGTCAGGAATTTGTTGCTATCGCTATTCGTACCCGATTGGCGGAACATGAAATCACGCGGCGTATGGCAAGCGCCACAGTGGCCCAAGCTTTCAATAAGATAGGCACCGCGATCAAGTTTCGCATCGTTGAAACGTGGTTCGAAACCACCTTTGCCGGAAATGGCAAAAATGTTCCAAAGACGGATTCCCCAACGCTGGTTGAACGGAAATGACAGATTGGTTTCCTTGACCTTGGCACTAACCGGTTTTACGCCATGCATGAAATAATCATAAAGCGCAACAATGTCGGGTTCGCTGATCTTGCGATAGTTTTCGTAAGGCATTGCCGGATAAAGAAGCTCGCCATTCTTACCGATACCATCACGCAAAGCATCACGGAATTGGTCAAGCGTCATATTCTTTATACCGTTTTCATCCGGTGTGATGTTGGATGAATAGATAATGCCGAACGGGCTCTTGACTTCGCGACCACCCGCATAAGGTTGACCACCGGGTGCGGTATGGCAGGCTGCACAATCGGCCATTCTGGCGAGATATTCACCCCGTCCCTGTTCCGGTTTGAAGTCCGGAGAAAGAGCTTCTGTCGGGCCGGTTCGTTTGATTGGCACAAACATGATTGCCAGAATGACAATGATTGCAAGGATTACCAATCCAATAATAATTTGTACTAAACGTTTCATCGGATGTTTCTCCTATGCCAAAGGCCGCGGGTTTTTGAGATAATCGGACTTGATATTTTCAAGCATCCAATAGGTCAAAGCGCCGAGCGTTCCTGTAGGATTATGCTGGATGTTCTGCGGGAATGCATTGGCACCCGGAATAAACAGATTGTGGTAATCCCAGTGTTGGAGATAACGATTCAATGCCGAACGTTTGGGGTCTGTACCCATAATCGCACCACCCACAGTGTGGGTTGTTTGATAAATGCGGGTATCATATTGCTGGCCTTCTTTCATCGCCGGATTCTGACGATATTTATCAGGACCGATTGCCTCGGCAATCTTGTTGATCTTGTCTGTGATGAATTGCGACATTTTGATTTCATTATTGTGCCAGTTGAACGTCATACGCATCAACGGACGGCCGAATTTATCTTTATAAGTCGGGTCAAGATCAAGATAGGCATCACGATAGGACATAACCGAACCGTGCTGGCCGATCGACATGGCATGTCCATACCAATCGCCAACAGCCTTTTTCCATTCCGCACCCCATGCCGGTGTGCCACCTGGCAACGGCATATTGCGAATTGGTTGGCCGTTGGTCTGGCCTGACGAAATACGGCTGCCACCGATAAAGCCTTCTTTGGCCATATCAATCTGGTTGAAGCTGTAATCATCAAGATAAGAACCGTTACAACCGGTACCGACAAATGGATTGAACACTTTGTCTTTGAAGAACAATGTGCCACCGCCAATAGCAGTCTGGTAGGCATAGTTACGGCCGATAACACCTTCACCGGTAATCGGGTCATAGGGTTGACCGAGACCGGAAAGCAACAACAGGTGAACATTGTTGATCATGAAACCGCCAAGAATAACGAGATCTGCCGGCTGGAAGAATTCTTCATTCTTTTCATTGACATAAGTAACACCGGTTACAGTCTTGCCATCTGCAGATTTTTCAATACGCAAGACTTCCGACTTAACCCGATATTCAAAATTCTTATAACGTTTCAAGGCAGCCAGAACACTGACTTGCGGTGAAGCTTTCGAATAATTGAGGCAGCCATAACGTTCGCAGAAACCGCAATAGTTACAAGGCCCCATCTGCATACCGTAAGGGTTTGTATAAGCCTCGGAAGCAATAGCCGACGGGCACGGAAACGGATGAAGCCCGATTTTCTTTGCACCTGCTGCAAAGAGCCGCCCATTATAAGTATAAGGCAAAGCCGGCATAGGATAGGGGTTCTTGCGCGGGCCTTCGAATGGATCGCCACCTTCCTGAATTTTACCGTTCAGATTGCCGGCAGTACCCGAAACACCTACGACCTTTTCAAACATATCGAAATGTTTTTCCAGTTCGTCATAGGTAACGCCCCAGTCCTGAATGGTCATATCTTCCGGAATGATATTGCCGAAAGTTTCTTCGATATAGGAACGGGCTCTGAGCTCTTCCGGCTGTGCACGCCATGTCATGCCGTTCCAGTGGATACCGGCTCCGCCAACGCCGATGCCGGGAAGAAAAGAACCCAATTGGCGATAGGGAAGAGCGACCTGATCAAGGCCTCTACGAATCGTTAACGTATGATCGCGCGGGCGAACAGCGGTACCGAGACGAACACCGTATTTCAATTCGTCAGCAGGCTTCGGATAAGCAAAACTCGGAACGGTGTCGCGGTCTTCACCACGTTCGAGTGCAACAATTTCCAAACCTTCTTTTGCAAGTTCGATGCCACTGATTGCGCCGGTCCATCCGAGGCCGATGATGACAACGTCTTTCTTCTTCATTGTTTGTGTCATGATTTAAGCCCTTTGACCTGAGAGTGAAACGGGCCCGAGTTTATAAGGAACATTGTCCTTTTCGACCCATTCAAGGAAGCTTGCACGTGCACCGGGGAACCCGATGTAGACCCATGCAGCCATGTCATAATTGCCACCATATTGGGGATCTGCGAAATAACCTTCCTTGGTGTTTTGCAAAAGGAACGAGAAGAAATCGCCAGAACGCAATTCAGCAATTTCGACTTCATCCTTTTCGATACGCTTCAAAGCTTCATCCTGTTTTTCAGCGGGAAGCTCGGCAAAAATCGCACCATATTGGGCTTTGCACCATTCATTGATCTTCGGAATAGCAATGCGATAGGCTTCGGCAGGTGAAGGTTCTGCCTGATAACCTGTGTAACGCGGTGCATCACGATTGAAAGGTGCCTGTCTATACCAGTGGTCCCCTTGCCCCCAGGGATCAGCCATTTGCTTGTCAATGAAAACCGGAACACGTGCTTCCAAAGCACCGGGTCCTTTTCCGTCTGAAGGGATGATTCGGGCAGTAGCGGCCATCACAAAAGCCCACTCTTCAGCGTTAAAGAAAGACCGCTGATAGTTTTGTAAAGGAACCGGCCCTTGTGGCTGTGCCATAACGTGACGGGCCGATAATGCGGCGGCTGCACATGCTGCTGCCCCAATAAGAAGGCCCCGCCGCGTAATGGACAGGTTGGTTGCGTTCAAATTTTTTCGTGTCATAAATACCTCCACGAGCGAAATACTGTGCCCTCGTTACACGAATTATGGCAAGATTTAAGCAACAAGACCGTGAGCTCCGAAAAAGTGATAAACCTTCAGTTGATTGTCACATTTTTAAACGTTGATATCTTTATCCATTTTCTATTTTTTTGTTTTCGTTTATGCTTCGTTAAAAGTTTGAAAAAGGGGGAGAGATTCTCGTGAAACAGAATCACTTGATAGTTTTCGTGCTCGCCCCTTTATGGATAGCAGGCTCGCTCGTCTTTTCTTCTGCCAGAACCCCGTCCTTCGAACCTGAAGGTCGCTATTGCGGTTTCGTCTATAATGCCGGTTATATTGTCCGTTCTGAGGTCGTGCTCGGCAAAACGGAAGACGGTCGCCTGATCGGTACCATGACTTATCGTGATGGTGATGATGTCACCAAGGGGACCGTCGAAGAACTTGTAAAAAAGCAGGGCCGTGAACGATCGGTCGAATGGAAAGATAAATATGGTTCCGGACTTGCTATCTGGAAATTTGATGAAAAATTTGATGAATTTGAAGGCCTTTGGGGAACAGGTATGAACATTCCCCGATATACTTGGACAGGAAAACGCTGCAATGACGTCACCAGTTAAGAAAAACGGAACTGTGATTCCCCGCATTCTTTCAATTGCCGGAACCGACCCTTCCGGAGGTGCGGGAATGCATGCCGATATCAAAACCTTTTCGGCAATGAAAACCTACGCCATGAGTGTTGTCACAGCCGTTGTCGCACAAAATACGCAAGGTGTTCGGGCATTCAAAGCCATGGATGCCGATTTCGTCGCTGACCAGATTGATGCTGTTTTCGAGGACATCAAAGTCGATGCGGTGAAAATTGGCATGGTGGCCAATGCCGCAATTGCCGAAGTTATTGCCGATAAGCTTATCCATTATGGCGCAAGCAATATTGTTCTTGATCCGGTCATGGTGGCCAAAAGCGGCGATTTATTGCTTGAAAACGATGCCATAGAAATTATTCGTAATGTACTTGTACCAATGGCTGCCATTATCACTCCCAATCTGCCGGAAGCAGCGGTCCTTCTTAAAACAAAACCGGAATGGTCACTTGAAGAAATGCGAAAATGCGCACCCGATATTCTTGAACTCAAATGTCGTTCTGTGCTGCTAAAAGGCGGGCATCTCAAAACCCCGACAAGCCCTGATATTTTTTGTGATCGGCACGGTGTTATCGAACTTGAAGCGCCACGCATTGCAACGAAAAATGATCATGGCACAGGGTGCACAATTTCGGCAGCCATTGCCGCTTTATTACCGACAACGCCACTTGTTGATTCAGTGCGTTTCGCCAAACGTTATCTGACCGGTGCACTTGCCGCTTCAAATAAACTCGAAGTCGGACACGGGCATGGGCCTGTTCACCATTTTTATGAATTATGGCAAGACGGGATGACCGGCGATTAAATTGTCATTCGTCCGGAAGTCTTGAAAACCGGTCGCGATAATTTTGCGGTGAAACATGAAAGTGACGTTGAAAAACCCGTCTTAAAGTTTCTTCGCAGCCAAAACCACATTGGCGGGCTGTCTTTTTTATCGACCAGTTCTGTTCAAGATATTGTCGTGCAGCCTCAAGCCGGAAAAGCTCAATGGCTTTGGCCGGCGATGATCCGGTATTACGCGTATAAAGGCGGGAAAAATTCCGTTCGCTCATACCGCATTTTTCGGCAAGAATTGCAACTGACAAGGGACGGGAGAGATTTTTCATAACCCATTGATTGAGGAGATTGAATCGTTCATCTTCGCAATAAAAATCGAGAAGTTCGCTGAACTGGCTTTGCCCACCCGGACGACGAAGATAGACAACCAATTGACGGGCAACGGATTTTGCCAGATCGAACCCCAAATCTTCTTCCACCATTGCCAAAGCCATATCTATACCGGAGGTGATTCCGGCAGATGTCCAGATTTTACCGTTGCGAATAAAAATTGCTTCGTTTGTCCATAAAACATCCGGATAATCCTTCCGGAATTCGTCTATCCTGCTCCAATGCGTTGCTGCTTTTTTCCCGTCAAGCAGCCCGAGCTTTGCCAATGCCAGAGAGCCGCTACAGACCGATGCTGTGCGCCGCGTTTTCCGGTTCATCATATCAAGCCACTCAAGGAACTTCGTGTTTGCGGCAAAGCGGTTGATGCCGCGACCACCGCTTATAATAAGCGTATCAAAGTGATCGGGTGCCAAGGACAAAGGTTTAACCGCCAATTGTAGCCCGCTTGTCGTTCTGATTTTGTCATTTTCGGCGATTGTCAAAAGTTGGTAAGGCTTCACGTCACTTTCATAAAGGTCATTGGCACTGGCATAAAGGTCATTGGCACTGGAAAAAACCTGCATTGGGCCAGTAATGTCAAGCAGTTGCGCATCGTCAAAGCAGACAATAGCAATCGTTTTTGGCGCAATGGTTTCCGGTGCAATGGCTGCCGAAAAATCAATCGAACATCTCTTACTTGGCTTAAATTGTGGGGTCTTTGTCATGACTGCCAATCTAGCGTGCTCTATGGTTTTTAAAAACATATTTTTAACAAGGGATGATCAATGACCATAAAAGCCGGATTTTTTATTTTTGATGAAATGCAACTTTTGGATTTTGCTGCACCCTACGATGAATTTTGTTCAACTCCTGAAATAGAGGTTTCTCTCATTGGAGAAACCTTGAAGCCGATTACAACGACGAGCGGTTTATCCTTTCAACCAGATCATGATATCAGCACAATCCTTCCGCTTGATGTTCTGTGCATTCCCGGAGGAGATGGCGTCAATCAATTTATCAATAATGAACCGGTACTCGAGTTTTTCCGTAAAGAAGCAAAAGAAACCCGCTTTGTCACATCGGTTTGCACCGGTTCGCTTATACTGGGTGCAAGCGGCCTTCTCAAAGGTCGCAAAGCCACAACCCACTGGAGCGCCATGGAATTTCTACCGCTTTTCGGAGCAATTCCTGTTGAGGAACGTGTGGTTGTTGATGGTCATATTATAACCGCCGGCGGGATTACTGCAGGTATGGATTTCGGCTTGGTCATTATCGCAAAACTTCTAGGCCAGGAAACGGCCGAAAAAACGCAATTGCTCATGCAATATGATCCCGAACCGCCGTTTGATTGTGGAACACCTGAGAAAGCCCCGAAGGCACTGGTGGAGCAACTTCAACAACAAAATAGTACTGACGAACGGAGAGAACTTATCCGTGAATGGCAGGAAAAACACGGGTTCTGACAAGCCGTTGCGCGTCTTGATTGTCAAAACGATAAAATGAATTTTTTTTAAAAAAATGCCGGTATAAACCGGCATTTCTAGCATAATTGAATCTCCGCTGTTTTTTAACGGATCGGAGGAAACCACCGATAAACGATGGTTTCAGAGGCTTACCAATAGCCCAATATTTTCCACCAGATACCGCCAATAATTGCGAAGACCAGAAGATTGACGACACTCATCACAAAACCCACGCCCCACCAGCGGCCAAGAGTGACGTAACCCGAACCGAAAATAATCGGTGATGTACCGGTGGCATAGTGGGTCAAGCACATCATGATTGCCGAGGCGGCAGCCATCAGCAACATGAACAGATTAATATAATCACCGGGAATGAGGTTAACACCAACCATCAGGAAGGCCAGCATCATTGCACTGATGTGAGCTGTCGTACTTGCAAATACATAGTGGGTGTACATGAATGTCAGGATCAATACAGCCATCGCTGCAGGCCAGCTCATGCCGCTTGATTCAATAGCAAAGCGCAGACCGTCAGAGAACCAGGCAATAACACCAAGTTTGTTAAGCTGTCCGGCAAGCATAACCAGCGCTCCGAACCAGATGAGTGTATCCCAAGCACTTTTTTCCTTGAGCACATCATCCCAGGTTAGTGTTCCGCATAACAACAGGATGACCAGACCAACGAATGCAACTGCCGTCGGATCAACCGAAAAAGACGGGCCGAACAATGCTGCCGGAAGACCTGCCCACAACAAAAGCATAATGACGAATGTGAGCAGCATAATAATTTCCGGCGCTTTGATCTTACCCAGTTTCTGCAACTCATCATGGGCAAAAGTGACAGCATTCGGAGTAATTTTCAGTTCTGGCGGAGAAATCAGATAAATGACAAACGGCATAAGCAACATGGCAACAATGCCCGGTACCAACATGCACAGTGCCCAGGTACTCCACGAAAGGGTAAAGCCTTGATGGGTTGCTTCGGCAATATAATTGACAACCAGCGGATTCGGAGCTGTCGCTGTAATAAACATTGCCGAGCTGATCGGATTTGCATGATAATTGACAAGTGCGAGATAAGTACCGACTTTGCCTTGCGTTCCCTTCTGGGGAACAGAATCATAGGCAAGGGCAATCGACCGCATGATCGGGTGAATAATACCACCGCAGCGTGCTGTGTTGCTTGGGGTAAAAGGAGCAAGTAATAATTCGCAAAGTGCGAGTCCGTATCCGATACCGATGGTTCGTTTACCGAGAAGACGAATGAAATAATAGCCAATCCGTGCACCCAAACCTGTTTTAATCAGGCCGCGCGAAACAATGACCGAAATAACAATCAGCCAGATTAGCGCATTGTCCATTGAGCCCAGCGCATCGGCAACAGCTTTCGGAGAGGTTGGTGATGTCACCTTGGACAACATGACCACGGCAATCGTAATCATCGACATAACACCAAGAGGCATAACTTTAAGAATGATGCCAAGAATAGCTGCCACAAAAATGGCTACAAAATGCCAAGCTTCTGCAGTCAAACCGGCAGGCTTCGGCGACATATATAAAGCCCAGTAAATGAGCACACAAATAATACCGGGAATAATACGAAAAGGTACATATTCCGATAGTTTCTGGTTTAATTTGCTTAGGGATTGCATCAATATAATCCTTTATGAAGGCTTCTCCAGTAAGGGTTTTATATAGAAGATTTCAGTTTATAGACCAGTCAAAAGAAGCCTTGGTCTCATGAAACATCCACATCTTAATATCACTTTGAATGAAACTGGCAATAATATGATTTCTCTTGCCACATTATCCAGATTTGATACGTACGGTTTATCATTCATATGCTGAAAAGAGAATCCTGGGGACGACCATCCGGCGAATAAAATCCACGATATTGCTTCCGCTATGCGAACTAATGCAGATTTATTTTGCGATTAATCTATCGGCTTATTATGCGGTGGCCGTGATTTATCCATTTTTCATTTCTGAAGCGATTGATTTGCATAATTTTTTAAAAAATCCGGCTCTTACGAAAATTCGTTTGTTTGAAAAGGTGACTGCGAACCAACCAGACTTCTGCTGATCCCATGTCCTTAATTGAATATACAGTTTTCATATTTTTCCGCCAATGCCTTTGAACTTTTCGACAAAAGCAGAAATTTTATCAAACACTGTTTTCTTTTTTGACGCATATTGCGGATTAAGAGGACTCATTCTTGGAAGAGCCTCACTCAAGTCAGTGCCGTTCTCATTGGCAAATTCGTGTTTTAACGACGTCGCCAAATAACGTTTTGCGGCATCCTCACGCAATTTTTCGGAAGCAATCAGTTCTTCGGCTTCGCGGGCCTGTTCTTTTTGTGCAAATTGATAGAACTCGTCGATAATGCTTGATTTATCAGGAATTTTATCGAAATCTACGTGATTGATGAAATCGACAATCAGGCTTTCTTTGGCTCTGCTTCCCACGCTTGAGCGGATCAACCTGCGTCCCTCTTCGATAATCGTCGCCTTATCCTTGTTTTTTCTGGTCTCTTCAAAAATAAGTTCGAGAATATAATCAAGGTTGATTTCTTGCGATTTTAACAAATCGACTTCAAAGACGACGTCTTCCCAGATATCGCGCGGATCTTCCGGCTTTTTACCATCTCTTTCTCGACGAAGCCAATCGCGAATATCGTTGTAGGTTGATCGATAATCTTGCAAGAGACGAATGTCCGGAACGTCAATCTCTTGCAGTTCTTTCAATTTTTCATCGTCAATCTGATATTTTGTTTGTAAAGCAGCAACTTCTTCAGGGTTTTCAATGTCTATTTTTTGAAGTTCATTAAGACAGGTAAACTCGTCGTAATTCCGCAATATATTTTCAATGCGTAAATATTCGCCAAAGAGTTTGACAAAATCTTTTTTGTCTTTTTCCGTATGAATTGCAGTCGGGTCGGAAAACCGGCTCTTGAGTTCGTTAACAATCTCGATGTAGCCACGGTGCCGTTCGCCTGTAAGCTCGTCCGTATAGCCCCTGATATAATCCTCGAAAGTCCGCTCAAGAGCGATATCTTCAATGTCGTCATGATTTTTTTGACCAAAAAGCTTCAAAGCGTCGATTGTCGGCTGTTCAAGATCACGAAAGGTTATAATATTGCCGAATGTTTTGGTTGCATTATAAATGCGATTTGTGCGCGAATAGGCCTGAATGAGCCCATGATAGCGAAGATTTTTATCAACAAACAAAGTATTCAATTGTGGTGCATCAAAGCCTGTCAAAAACATGCCGACAACAATCAGAAGATCAACTTCCTGTTTTTTTACCCTTAAAGAAAGATCACGATAATAATTCTGGAAGCCTTCACTATCGACGCTGAACTTGCATTTAAATTCTTCGTTATAATCATTGATTGCTGCTGTTAGAAATTCTTTATCCGACTGTTGAAGCTGTGAGGGATCAAAGCTCTCGTCGGCAATATCGCCTTCAGCATCGGTAACTTTTTCGCAAAGTGCATCTTGTTCGCCATTGGCTGCAAAAGAAAAAATCGTTGCAATTTTTAAACTATGTTCGCGGTCTTTTTGCAAGGCTTTCAGGCAGTTATAGTAAGCTTTGGCAGCTTCTACGCTTGAAACCGCAAACATAGCATTAAAACCTTTGCCATTTAGTACATTGCGGTGTGTTTTGATAGAAAAATTGTCGAGAATATAACGTGAAATTTCTTTAATCCGATTGGGGTGTAGCAATGCATCGCTGGTTTCTGCAGCCGAGAGCTTTTCAATGTCCTGTTCACTTTCCACTTTGTTGAAAAGCGGGCGCACATTATTATAATCAACCTTGAATTTTAAAACCTTTTCATCACGAATAGCGTCGGTGATAACGTAGCTGTGCAATAACTTGCCGAAAACGCTTTCGGTCGTTTGGGCGCTTAAGGCATTTTCTTTAAAAATCGGGGTTCCTGTAAAACCGAACTGATAAAACTGTTTGAACTTCTTGTTAATGTTCTTTTGTGCTTCACCGAATTGCGAACGATGCGCTTCGTCGAAAATGAAAACGACCTGCTTGTTATAGATTGACAAATCGTCTTCACTTTTTATCAGATTGTTAAGTTTCTGAATGGTCGTAACGATGATTTTATTATCATTATTCTCGACATTATACTTCAATCCAGCCGTGTTGTTGGATCCAATAACGCTATCGCGCGAAAAACGCCGATATTCTTTCATCGTTTGATAATCAAGGTCCTTGCGGTCGACCACAAAGAGAACCTTGTCAATAAAATCGAGCTCGGTTGCCATAAGCGCTGTTTTAAAACTGGTCAGCGTTTTTCCTGAACCTGTTGTATGCCAGATATAACCGCCGCCTTCTGTGCTGTGCCACTTTTTAGCGTTATGGGCGGATTTGAGTTTCCATAAAATACGTTCTGTTGCGGCGATCTGATAAGGTCGCATAATCAACAGCGTATTTTCCACGTCAAAAATCGAATAATTTATAAGAATATTGAGCAACGTGTTCCTGGAAAGAAATGTAGCAGTAAAATCTTTCAAATCGGATATAATTGTATTGTCCGAACGCGCCCAATTCATTGTGAAATCGAAGCTATTTTTGTCGCGTTTGGTAGTATTGGCAAAATAACGTGTGTCAGTACCATTAGAAATAACAAATATCTGCAAAAATTTGAAAAGCGAATTATCTTTATTGAAGCTTTCTTTCGTATAACGATGAATCTGGTTGAATGCTTCACGTATGGCAACGCCACGTTTTTTAAGTTCCACTTGAACCAATGGCAAGCCGTTGACCAGAATGGTTACATCATAGCGGTTGGCAAACGTACCTTCTTGTTCAAACTGGTTGATAACCTGAAGCTGATTGCGAAAAATGTTCTTTTTATCAATGAGATAAATATTTTTTATTTCACCACTATCGAAAATAAAATCATAAATATGGTTGTTCTGAATTTTGCGGGTTTTATCAATAATCGTATCGCTTGGGCGATCAAGATATTCGGTTAAAAACCTCTGCCATTCACTATCTGAAAACTTCACGGAGTTCAGTTTTTGCAATTGCTCGCGCAGATTTAGAAGTAATGCTTCATGTGAGGTGAGCTTAGGCAAATATTCATAGCCTTGATAAGACAGATCTTTTATAAGCTCATTTTCAAGATCGGCTTCCGTCTGGTAGGTAGCACCTGTTTGATCTAAGTTGTCGTAGCGATCAAGAACAATAAAATTATTTGTTTCGGCAATCGGTTGTATCTTAATGCTCATTTTGATTTTTCTCTTCAAAGAATTTAAAATTATGAATAAGATGCTTAACTAAAACGCCAACCGCTTCTATATCGTCTGCTGATAGATCTCCAGGTTCCTCTTCAGTCAATTTTGAATGACTATTAAAATTCATTATTCTGGTATAATGTGACACTTTGTTTTGAGGTAATATTTTCCCCCAACTCTCATATCCCAAAAACATAGCAGTTTTTTCATATAAATTCCTAAGTAACATGAAATGATATTTTTTAATATTTCTATTTTCTATTGCTCTAACAAGAATATCTTTTAAATAAAGATGATAGCTCAATGCATTATTAGCATCTCCTTTTTTTTCAGCAAGCTCATAAGTACCATCCTCAAGCCGCGTTAAAAAATAACTTTTCTTCTCTTTAATTTCGTTATAAAGAATATTATAAAATAACGTGTTGTGCGTCGTAATTATAACATTTAATCCAATCCTAGCACACTCGCGAATAGCCTTACCCAACTCTATAGCTAATTCTATCAAATGATTTTGATCTAAGGAACTAACTGGATCGTCGATAAAAATATATTTTAACGCATCAAATCTGTCAGTCGTTTTCTCGTCATTGTCAGACGCCGTTTTTTCTTTAATGGCAATTTGCATATAATTAAAAAAAATGCTCCAGATAAAACAACTTTCTTCCCCCTTCGAAATTTTTATATTGCGTTCTGTATCATTACCTCCTGTCATAAAATCGAACGTTATCCAGTCTTTCGTATCTCTTTCATTAATATGGAAGTTAACATTTATTCCTTTGTTTGTAATTTTTTGAAAATAAGAAACAATTTCTTTCTCTTCTCCCAGTTCATTTATAATAAATTGGAGGAATGAGTTATTTTGGACTACTAATTTATGGGTTGATTCCTTTTCCCAGTAGAAAATATCTTCAAAATCTGAATTGTAGTTTAATATTGGAATTTTGTTTTCTGTGCGCTCAGTTTTTTGAGGAACAAGCTTTTCAAATTCATGTGAAAGCCTTGTCTTCCCTGTTCCATTAAATGCATAAATTAAATGAACCTTAAGATTTTTTTTATGTCTATCACACCTTTCCTTTAACCCCTCTGCAATATTTTTCAGTGTACCTTTTGCACAAAAAAAATCTTTTTCACCCACTTCAAATCTCCAAATCGGGTTTAGGAAAATTCAACAACTGGTCCCGATAATATTCATATTGTTTATTTCGCAATTCAATTTCTCTTGGTAATCCTTCAGAAATCGAAGTTGTTAAAGTCGAAAAAGAATCTAATTTCCGCACAATTTCCTTTTGAACTGATAAGGAAGGAATAGGAATTGGAATTTTGTTTAAAATAGCTTGCGTAAGACTCGGCCTACTTGAACCCGTATCCAGTTTTTCAATATTCAAATTTTTTATAAAATAATAAAAAAATTTTGGAAGGATTATTTTTTCATTTATTACTGTGTAATAAATTGTATCTACGTTCCAAAATGGTTCTTCTAAATAAAAAACATTATTCAATGAACCTTTTCTCGGTATCAAGACAGACAGTTTATCGTACGAAAAAGTATCTACATAGCCTATAATGCCGCCTGTACCAAATACCGGAACACGTCCATAATTTAAGTTTTTCCAATCTTTTCCATTTTTTAATGTCGCGACTTCTTTTAATACCGTCCATTCAACTTCATGATCAGAAAAAGTAAGTAATTTATTGAGATAATAGTTGTATTGTTTTTTTCGTTCATTAAGCTCTGCGGTGAGCTCTGCGGTGAGCTCTGCGGTATGAGCCGTAAACGCATCCAATATCCTAACAATTTCCTTCTGAACCGATAGTGGAGGTAGAGGAACTGGAAATTTATCTGTATCCTGAATTGAAATCTGTGGCATCTGCATTTTATTGCCAAGATGTTGAAAGTATGCTTCTTTCGTTTTCATATAATAATAGATATATTTTATACATATATCGTTATCTTCTGAATGATAAGACCAAAGCTCGTTTTTATGAGAAAAAGGCTTATCGTAATAATCAAACCCAATAATTCCTCGCGATTTTACAATTATGGAAGGATGTTTATTGATATCTTTTGCTGGTATATCATTGAAATTAACTAGAGCGTATGTTTTTCCTCCTCCAAATATTTTTAAAGGCCCATAAGATTTGTGAAGTTCCTTCATTTTTCCTGCGGTCATTGATGTACCCGTTGTCCGTTTTAACCGTTCTCCGAGCCGTATCCACTTGACCTCTGCGCCTTTGAGCAGCTTTTCTATAATTGTTTGGCTCATGCTTCTATCTCCGCAACAATTAGGTCAATTTCAGCACGAAGTTTGTCGATTTTTTCGACCGTCTCCTTGATTTCAGCATTGAGTTTTTGAATGTCGATTTTTTCGCTTTTGTCTTCCTGTTCCACATAGGAGCTTACAGAAAGGTTATAATTGTTTTCCTTGATCGCTTCATAAGAAACCATCTTCATTTTATAATCGACATCTTGCTTATCGGCGAAAAGCTTCAAGATTTCAGCGATATTTTCTTCTGTTAGAATATTATTATTGGTTTCTTTTTTGAAAATGCCACCGGCATCAATAAAGGCCGTTTCAGTATGCCGTTTGTTTTTTGCCAGAATTAGAATATTGACGGCAATGCTTGTGCCAAAAAACAGATTGGGTGCCAAAGCAATAACAGTATCGACATAGTTGTTATCAATCAGATATTGGCGAATTTTTTGTTCGGCCCCGCCACGGTAAAAAATACCGGGAAAGCAGACAATTGCCGCGCGTCCTTTGGAAGAAAGATAGCTTAAAGCATGAAGAACAAAAGCAAAATCTGCCTTCGACTTCGGTGGTAATACGCCGGCAGGAGCAAAACGCTCATCATTGATAAGGGTTGGGTCATCACTGCCAATCCAGTGAACTGAATAGGGGGGATTGGAAACAATCGCATCAAACGGTTTGTCATTATTATGTTTCGGATCCAATAATGTGTTGCCTAACGCAATATCGAATTTGTCATAATTGACATTGTGCAAAAACATATTCATACGGGCGAGGTTATAGGTGGTATGGTTGATTTCCTGACCGAAAAATCCTTCTTCAATAATGTGTTTGTCAAATTGCTTCTTTGCCTGTAGCAACAAAGATCCTGAGCCTGCTGCCGGGTCATATATTTTATTGACATGGTCCTGACCATATAAGGCAAGTTGGGCAATAAGCTTCGACACGCTTTGCGGCGTAAAAAACTCGCCACCGGATTTACCGGCATTGGCAGCGTAATTGGAAATCAGATATTCATAAGCATCGCCAAACAGATCAATGTGATTATCCTGAAAATCTCCAAGATCAAATTCCGCAACACCCTTTAGCACCTTGGCCAAAGTTTTGTTTTTATCCTGAACAGAATTTCCCAATCTGTTGCTGGTTGTATCAAAATCGGCAAAGAGCCCTTTAATATCCGGTTCGGAGGGATGTCCATTGGCCGAATTTTCAATAGCGTCGAATATTTTTTTAAGGTCAATATTGAGCTCGTCATTCTGGTCGGCTGTTGCAACGACATTTTCAAACAATTGACTGGGAGCGATAAAATAACCTTTTTCCTTTATCGCAGAATTACGCGTTTCGTCGGGAATGTCTTCATCTGCCATTTTTGCATAATTAAAAGTTTCATCGCCATTTTGAATATAGTCGCAAAAATTCTCACTCATAAAACGATAAAACAATGTGCCCAGCACATATTGCTTGAAATCCCAGCCATCGACCGAACCGCGCACATCATTGGCGATTTGCCAGATTTGGCGATGCAATGCTTGACGCTGTTGTTGGCTCTCGGACATTTCACAACTTCCCTTAAAAACTATTTCACTTTATCTAGCGCAAAGCAAACGGGGTTAACAAGCCGGTTCAAATTCAACTATCATCGCCCAATTGCTTTTCAAGCGCCTGACGGGCAAGGCC
Source organism: Bartonella sp. M0192 (assembly GCF_016102305.1). Lineage (NCBI taxonomy): Bacteria > Pseudomonadati > Pseudomonadota > Alphaproteobacteria > Hyphomicrobiales > Bartonellaceae > Bartonella > Bartonella sp. M0192. Next base: position 239,649 of record NZ_JACFOU010000001.1, read on the forward strand.
AACCATATAAGGAAGCTGATCCAGCGATCCGAATTTGGCTTCGACAAACCCGGTTCCAAAATGACCAATCTGTGAAATATCACGACAAAGACCACGCGGGTCATCAAGCTCGTTTAGCTCGATATTGAGGTTCAAAATTAACTGTTTTGATCGCGGCGAAACATCAACAAAATTCGTTTCCGCTTTATAGGCGATATAGTGCTTCAAGAATTCCTCTCGCACATTGTCGTCAAGGTTAAGTATCTCTTTGCGGAAGGCCTCGAACAATTCCCGTGTAATGCCATTTTGTAAAAACGGATGATCGGCAATTGTATATGATTTCAAAACCGGTTTTTCCGGCTTGAAACGTTCAAGCGATTCTTCAGATATATCCGGTGCACGCCAGATATTGACCGCCTGATCGGCAAGGTTTTTTGCCCGCGCTATGATTGTTTTTTCTGTCCATTCTGGAAGTTCACCTAGCCCTTTATTGAGATGAAGCGGGCTTTCAGCAAATCCGCCTCGCATAGTGCGTTTGTCTTCAAATGACCGGTTACCATATTCGGAATTATATCCGGTTAGTGTCAAATTACCGGCCGTGTGCAACCATGTTTCATGAATGCGTTGCCAATCTTCCCCAAGCATTTTTTGCCAATCCTTCGGCAATGGCGTTGATTGCGGCATAATATGTTCAATTGTGTAATCATTAACGGCAACCCGCTCTTTACGACCAAAGTTTTCAAACCGGCGCAACCAGTAAGACCGACTACGAAAATGATAAAGATCGCGGTGCTGGAAATTTTCTTTAAACTCTTCATTCGTCGGAAAACGTCTATAAGACGTCATCAGGCTGAAGGCCGCTTTCACACTTTCGAGATAATCACTTTTATCAATATCACGATAAAGCGTTGCAAAGGTTTTATTCAGCGAATTGGTCGGAATCGAACAAATCGCCCTTCGGAACACATAGGCTTCCACCAGCCGGACAATTTCGAGAAAATCATTTTTTTCAAGGGTGCCATTGGCATAATCGGCATAAACCGGCAGCAAAAAAGGATATGCGACGTCAACTTTAAGTTCGCTCAAATCAAAAAAAGCTTGTGCCAGCTCTTTATCATTTTCCCCTTCAAGAGCCATTGCGCAATAATAACGGGCAAAGCGCAACATATCATCAACGATGTTCTCGATTGGTTTAATATCGTCAGTGCGTGCAAACAGCTTGAATCCGGCATAAACTTCATCCAGCCGTGGAATTGAACTGGTTTTGACTGTAAGATAATGCCGCATAAAACTGTTGAATTCTGTGTCATAGGCCTCTTGCCCGAAAAGTTTTTCCATCGGTTGCCAATAGGCACGATAAAGTCGAGTCTGTTGATCAGGCTCCAACCCCATAAGAAAGAAATTTCGGATAAGGTCTGCCTGTGTCAGTTGTAAGCCTGTCGAATTCATACTTTCAAAAATGAGCTGCGGATTATCTTGCCCTCTGGCAAGGGCCACATAAACAATAAGAAGTTTTGCAATTCCCCGGCAGAGGAGCTTTAATTCTTGTTCATCGAGCCTGGCAAGTTGAGTTTGGAAATAATGGTAGCTTGCCAAAATACGTTCCGACTCTGCTGCCGGCAAAGGCGTGTTATTAACAAGTGCCAACAATGTATCGCGGTCGGTTTCGGTTAAAAGAAGACGGTTATGCCGATCTCCATCCTCATATTCATTGACAAGGTAATAATTGAATATTTTACGAGCCGAAAAGCCATCATAAGGTTCGGTTGTTCCAACGGTTTTTGCAAGAGCCAATAAAAGCAATGTCAAAGTGGTTATTCTTTGTTGACCGTCAATCACAAGTAATGGCGCATTATGAGCATCAGTATTGGCGATATAGACAACTGTTCCAAGAAAATGGCCTGCATTGTCATTTGCTTTACCGGCGCGCATAATGTCACGCCACAATTGTTCGCATTGTGTTGATGTCCAAGAATATTTGCGTTGATAAATCGGAATAATAAATTGGCGGGCATCTTCCAAAAATTTGAGAAGATTAACGTTGCCAGCATCCATTTTCTGTTCTCCCCGGTAGCCATTGCGGCTTAAACGAAATAGAACCTATTGTCTAGATTTGTGCAGCATTTGATGGAAATAAAGAAAATTCAACGCTTATCCCGTGCCATTGCAAATGTGAAACCATGAAAGTGAAACCAACGACAAATAAAGAGGTCGATGATAATCGGTAGCTGCTTCAAATATTCATGAAAATCGGCATGTCGTGACTGGAGACATAGAAAAACAGGAGATTATTTTGAATAGAAGGGACGATCCCTGATAAAAATCCGGGTAAGTAGATATCTTCCTACTTCCCCACCCTCTATCAAAAAATCTGGAGGAATTTAAGGTTCTCCGACCATTCTGACAAAACGAAGAGCACAAGCCTCAGTTTTCAAACTGCTTGATGATTTTATCCATATCGGCAACTTTCAAATCATGATCAAGATAGGCCTTTTTATCGGATAATTCGATATCCAAACCGTATTTAGTTTCGTATGACAAAGTACCTTTTTCAATCGAAAAATCGATCACATGACCACCCGTTGTCCGGTTTTTGTCAACGAGATGAACATGAAAGCCGGCAACCGAAACATTCTGAAAAAATTCCGGCGTCCAAAACCCGATAAGCTCCCCTTCAATGTCTTTGATATCTTCAACAATTTGGTGTTCAGCCACTTCCATTGCGTTTTTAAAACGCTGATCAAGCTCCCTCGGTCTTCTCACCTTCAAATGGTCGAATTTGCCTTCCAATTTTATCGCAAGAAACACATTATCGAATTTCAAATGTTTCGAGAGTTCCTCATATAGTGTCGCTTTCGAAACGTGTGAAATCGCAAAACTCGCCTCGGGGGCAAATGTTGTAATTTGCGCGAATGGCATTCTTTCTGTGTCATCCATTATTCGTAATGGTCTGTTACCTTTGGCATCCCAAAAATGACAACAATCAATAATAGCTTCTCCGGTCAAACCTTCCGAACATCCCAAACCGAAATTTCCATGTTTTTTAATTTCCGATATCGGAAATAAACCATCAAAAACTCCCATCATAAGAGCATTAACGCCTGAAAATTGGGTTATCTTTTTTGTCATTACGTATTTTCCTATTTAATGACAGCATAGCACAGGACAATTTTCGCCTTTTGAAACGAACTATGTTGTAGATAGCCATAACTTCTAAAAGTTCAATAATAGGTTGTGTCAACAATGACAAATATTGAGGAAATGAAAACGGGTGTTTTCCAAAAGAAATCTTGCTTTTCCTGATCGCATTTAATTAACACATTAAATTTATCTACTTCGCATTCACAAACCCGACTTTCAATTCGGCCTAGCGGAACGCAAAATACATGTAAGAATATTCTATAATTTGAAAAACGAATGCGTGGCATGAAAATATAAAGAAACAAAGAGAACAAAAATAGGCGGGGCTCGCGGCACAATGGCTCGGCAATCGACACCGTTCCAGCAAGCCTAGGCCTAGCCAACTTATAAAACTTTCGCATTTATAATTGGGGAGAAATTGGAGCGGGCGATGGGATTCGAACCCACGACCCCAACCTTGGCAAGGTTGTGCTCTACCCCTGAGCTACACCCGCTCACAAACCGGAAGTGCTTCGCTTCGGTCGTGCCTATATGACCCAACCTTGCGACGATTGCAACATAAAAAATAAAATTCTTTCAATATTCGTTTTTCATGCTTTAAAAATCGTTGAAAATGTTGATTTCCGGCCAAGGCTCCAATAAAGCTTTTAAGAGGTTTTAGAGGGAGAAGTGATTATGCGACGTTTGGTTCTGGCAGCCGCAGCAATTTTGGCATTGGGAAATTTTTCATTTGCAGCCGATAAAGTGAAAGTCGATATTACGCAGATTGTTGCCCATCCGGCTTTGGATGCCGTGCGCAAAGGGGTCGAAGATGTCCTTGCAAAAGAGGGCTACAAGAATGGCGAGAATCTCGTTCTCAACTTCCAGTCGGCGCAGGGAAACATTTCCACAGCAACACAGATTGCACGCCAATTTGTCGGCGACAAGCCGGATGTGATTGTTTCCATTGCAACGCCTTCGGCACAAACCATGCTTGCAGCGACCAAAAACATACCGATTGTTTTTTCGGCTGTTTCAGACCCGGTTGAAGCAAAGCTTGTACCGGATATGAAGAAACCCGGTGGAAATATTACCGGAGTATCCGACCGCTCGCCGGTTGAAGAACATATAAAACTCTTGAAAGAAATCAAACCCGATCTGAAAAAACTCGGCTACCTTTATAATGCTGCCGAGGCCAATTCGGTTTCGACCTTGAATGTTTTGAAAAAGCTCGCAGAAAAAGAAGGAATCGAGATTATCCCTTCGGCTGCACCGAAATCATCCGACGTGCAGGCAGCAACCCGTGCCCTTATTGGCAAGGTGGATATGATTTATGTACCGACAGACAATACAATTATCTCTGTGCTTGAAGGTGCAACGAAAGTAGCAGCCGAATCAAAAACACCGCTTTTTACGGCTGATCCGAGTTCGATCGGCCATGGTGCCTTTGCAGCCCAGGGAATCGATTATTATGATTCGGGGCTTGAGACCGGTAAACTCGTTGTCCGTATTTTAAAAGGTGAAAAGCCCGGTGACATTGATGTTGTCACTCCGGAAGGGAAGAATGTGGCGATTGACCTTCAAGCTGCAGAAAAAATGGGGGTTGTGATTCCCCAACCGGTCCTTGATAGGGCTGCAAAAATTATCAACAAATAAGGTATCCTGACGGTGGAATTTTTCGATACTGACATAATTGCAAGCGGGGCAATTGCCTCATGAGTATGTTTGCCTTTACCGGTGCTGTCGAGCTCGGGCTTGTTTATGCATTTGTCGCTATTGGAGTCTATTTATCATTCAGGATTCTTGATTTTCCGGATTTAACGGTGGACGGTTCGTTTCTATTAGGTTCGACCGTCTGCGGTGTCATGATTCTATGCGGTTTCAATCCATGGTTTGGCATGTTTTCGGCTTTGATTGCAGGAATGATTGCTGGACTTGTTACCGCACTTTTGAATTTGAAGTTCGGTATTCTGAACCTCCTTGCATCCATTTTGACAATGTCGGCGCTCTACACCATCAATCTTCGCATTATGGGAATAATGGGGGTATCGAATGTCAATCTCGGTTTGGCAGATACCGCACTCACACCGTTTTATAATCTGTTCGGATTGCCGGATATGATTATCCGCCCGCTTTTTGTCGGTATTCTCGTCATCATTGTTGCTTTTCTCGTCTGGCGTTTTCTGGAAAGTGAAATCGGCCTTGCCATGCGGGCAACCGGAACGAATCAGCGTATGGCGAAAGCTCAGGGAATCAAAACCGCGCTTCTCATTTATGCCGGTATGGGGTTATCCAATGCTCTGGTTGCTCTTGGCGGGTCGCTTTATATCCAGACCGCTATTGCCACCGATATAACGGGAGGTGCAGGAACCATTGTCTTCGGGCTTGCTGCCGTTATTATCGGCGAGACATTGTTTAGAACCCGAAATATTTTACTGATTATCATAAGCTGCATTGTCGGTTCTGTGCTTTATCGTGTTGCTGTGCAATTTGCATTTGAAGGCAGTAACCTTGGTATTGATACATCGACAGACTTGCAGCTTATTACCGCTTTGATTGTGGTATTGACTCTTGTTTTGCCGCATTATCTGGGGGCAAAAAAGCATGATTGAACTGCAACATATCGGCGTAACATTCAAAGCCGGAACGCCCTTGGAAAAACAGGCGCTGATTGACCTTAACCTTAAAATAGAGCGTGGCAGCTTTGTAACGATTATCGGCTCGAATGGTGCCGGCAAATCGACCATGCTTGGCGTTCTTGCCGGAGATATTTTGCCCAATGAAGGCAAAGTCATTATCAACAATATTGATGTTTCGAGAAAATCCACAGCCGAACGGGCTGGCATGATCGCACGGGTTTTTCAGGACCCGCTAGCAGGAAGTTGCGGGTCACTCACTATTGAAGAAAATCTTGCCCTTGCCGCCCGTCGTGGAAAAAGGCGTGGGTTGCGATCGGCTTTGACAAAAGAAAATCGCGAAATATTCCGCGCCCGCATTGCCGCTCTCGGTCTTGGACTTGAAGACCGTATCCAGAACCGGATGGACAGTCTTTCCGGCGGGCAGCGGCAGGCTCTGGCGCTAATTATGGCCACGCTGTCGGATGCCGATGTTTTGCTGCTTGACGAACATACGGCCGCACTTGATCCGGGAATGGCCGAATTTGTCATGAAGCTTACAGAAAAGGTCATCAAGGAAAACAATCTGACCACTTTGATGGTTACCCACTCTATGCGGCAGGCACTTGATTATGGTGATCGTACCTTTATGCTGCACGGTGGAAAGGTGATACTTGATGTGCACGAAGAAGAACGCAAAGGTCTTGATGTGAGCGACCTTGTCGGCATGTTCCAGAAGGTCAGAGGTGAAGCGCTCGACGATGACAAGCTGCTGATGGATTAACATGGCGCAGAAAAAAGCACATGAGGTCGACGGTTTCCTTTCACGTTTACAAGCGCAATACCCCATTGTTCTGATTTACGGTCCCGATAAAGGGCTTGTTTCCGAACGGGCGTCGAAATTTGCCAAGCTCACCGGTGTCAAACTTGATGACCCGTTTTCCAATATCAGGCTTGAAGCGGCCGATCTTGAACGTGACCCCACGCGCCTTCTTGACGAAGCCCATACGGTTTCGCTGTTTGGCGGAAAACGGCTCATCTCGGTAAAAAACGCCGGCAATGGACGAAATCTCACCGAAGTTGTCAAAAAACTTGCAAAAACCGGCCTTGAAAATGTTTATCTGATGATAGAGGCCGGAGATCTTAAAAAAGGTGCGAGCTTGCGATCGGCTGTGGAAACGGCAGCATCAGCCATGGCACTTCCCTGTTATGCCGATGATGCACGCTCGCTTGAAGGACTGATTGATCAGGTGCTCTGTGAATATCACCTTGCCATTTCGCTTGAAGCAAGAAAATGGCTCCGAGAGAGTCTGGGGGGCGACCGGCTTATCTCGCGCAGTGAATTGGACAAGCTTTGCCTTTATGCAATGGACAAGAGCGAGATTACGCTTGATGATGTAAAAGCTGCCGTGAGTGATGTAAGCGGCCTCACTTACGATGAAATTATCGATGCTGTACTCATTGGTGATCTTGTCGGCTTTAACAACCGTTTCGACCGTCAGGTTGCAACCGGTAACGCACTGTTTTTGATATTAAGCGCAGCCGAGAGACAATTCCAACAATTGCAAATTTTACGCCAACAAGTGGAAATCGAGGGGAAAACGCCCTCTTCCGCTATTGCTTCGGCACGTCCGCCTATTTTCTTTCGCCGACAAAAGGTTATGGAACAGGCACTCACCCGCTGGACATTGAAGCGGATTGCGGAAGCGATGGAGCGGTTACAAAAAGCTGTTCTTGAAAGCAGAGAAAATACAGCTCTTGCCGAACCGATTATCCGGCAGGCACTTCTGGCACTTGCTGTTCAATCCAAGCGCCAGAACTAGATTCCCATTTTAAACTGTGATCTTAACTGCGTTTGACGTGTTCGATATAAAGTTCGCGTAAGCGCAATGTTACTTTTCCGGGCTTTCCCTCGCCAATTTTACGCCCGTCAACGCTCAAAACAGGAGCTGCAAAATTGGTTGTCGATGTAATCAGCGCTTCACTGGCGGCATAGGTTTCTTCCAATGTAAAGAGCCGTTCTTCGACATTAATACCGTTTTTGCGGGCAAGCTCAAGAATCGTACCGCGGGTAATACCGGGCAAAATGGAGTGATCCAACTGACGGGTTATGAGTGTTCCCTGACCATCGACAATGAAGAAATTGGAAGAGGTTGCTTCAGTCAAATAGCCATCCTCGACATAGACTGCATCGTCAACGCCCTCGGCATGGGCATGAGTCTTGGTCAGAGACGAATAAAGAAGCTGCGTCGTCTTGATGTCGCGGCGGCACCAGCGTCCTTCTTTCACCGATATCATTTTCAACTGCGGCATTTTTTGAAGATTTTTGACAATGCCTGTCTGGGTGAACATGAAAAGGCAAGGCTTCAATTCGCTATTGTCGTAAACAAAATTACGATCCCCCGCACCGCGTGAAACCTGAAGATAGACAGTGCCGTTATCAAGACCGTTTCGCTTGATAAGCTCGCGATGAATATCGAGAAATTCATCTCTATCCACGTTGAATTCTATCTCCAGCGCTTTCAGAGAATTTTTCAGCCTTTTGATATGTCCGTCAAAGTCGAGAAATTTTCCGTCAAGAAAAGAGGTGACTTCATAAACGGAATCGGCAAACATGACAGACCTGTCAAAAATTGAAATCCGGGCATTTGTTTCATCAAACCAATCGCCGTTGACATAAACGGTGCGTGTCATCTTATTTTAACCTCTTCAACATCATTCACCAGCGGAAAAGATTTATCATGCCGGAAAGAATCCGGATATTCCGGTTTTAGAAAACGGGAGCCTTCCAATTTTCCGGATGATCATTTTCCGCGTTTTAAAATCACTATGGAATTTTGGCTGAACTTAAGGCAGATTTGACCGGGCAGCAATAGCCGAGATGTCGCGGCCAATCATTTCGTGCCGCTTTTTCATAAGGAAAATATCCAATGGCAGAACCGATTGCTTTTGTCAGCCGTAGCGCACCAACCGAAAGGGATGACTGGTTAAAAATCCTTTCCGAAAATTTGGGCGATGAAAAGATTGTAGATTTCAAAAATTTGAAACCGGAAGATTATGGCGCAATCGAGCTTGCCATTGTTGCAAACCCTGATCCCGACCAATTGAAAAAACTCACAAATCTGAAGTGGATACAAAGCCTATGGGCAGGTGTCGAACGGATGGTGAAGGAGTTACCCGAAAATGCGCCACCGATTGTCCGGCTCGTTGATCCCGCTTTGACCGAAGCCATGGCCGAAGCTGTTCTTGCATGGACACTTTATTTAACCCGCGATATGCCACGCTATCATCGCCAGCAACAGGAACGGCTCTGGCAAGCACATAGCTATAAGCCTGCATCACAATGGAAAATCGGCCTTCTTGGTTTAGGTCAATTGGGAAGAGCTGCGGCCAAATTGCTGACACTTACCGGATTTCAGGTAAATGGTTGGTCAAAAAGCCAAAAGACACTCGATAATGTCACATGTTCGAGCGGAAAAGCCGGTTTTATGCGACTGATTGAAACAAGCGATATTGTCGTTCTCCTTATACCGCTCACCAATGAAACAACGGGGCTTCTTGGACAAAATGAATTTGCCCATATGAAAAAGGGAGCAAACCTTATCAATTTTTCCAGAGGGCCTGTTATTGATACAGATGCTCTTGTTAACGCTCTTAATAAACGTCAGCTCAATCATGCGGTTCTTGACGTTTTCGATCAAGAACCCTTGCCGCCCGATTCGCCCTTATGGCTGAATGAAAATATAACCGTGCTTCCCCATATTTCGGCGCCTACAAACAAAGAAAGTGCCGCAAAAATTGTGGCGAAAAATATAGCAAATTGGCGAAAAACCGGAAAATTGCCGCCCACAGTCAACCGGATGCGCGGCTATTAAAATAATATCTAGACAAAGCTCCGGAAAAACCACCAAAAACCGGCTTTAGAAAAATTGGTTCAGAAACCTTGCTTTCGTCATAATCGTTATATAGGTAAACTATATAACAGAATGGTATATCTATGTCGGTCAAAGCAACCTTATCTTTCACAGAAGATCATATCGGCTCGGTCGGGCGCGAGCGCATCAAGCTTCTTGAGGCTGTCGGCCGCGAAGGTTCGATTTCTGCGGCTGCCCGTTCTGTCGGGCTTAGCTACAAGGCTGCATGGGATGGCATTAGCGCCATGCAAAACCTCGTTGCAAAACCGCTCTTGAAAAAGAACATCGGCGGAAAAAATGGCGGTGGTGCTACCCTGACGCCTGAAGCGTTAAAGCTCATCGAAACTTTTCACCATCTTGAAACCGGTCTTGCCACAATGATGAAGCAGGCCTCCGACAATCTGTCGGAAATAGGTTTGAGTTCGACAGGGCTTTTACAAGGTTTCATGATGAGAACCTCGGCACGCAATGTTTTATCGGGTCACATTTTATCGATCGAAAGTGCAGTACCTGCCGCATTTGTAACCATCGGCATTTCTGATAAAATCGCTATCAAAGCCGAAATTACCGAAAAAAGTGTCGAGCGGCTTGGACTTGTCAAAGGGCGTGAGGTTGCAGCTCTTGTCAAAGCACCCTTTGTGAAAGTGGTTCCTTTAGAAGACAAGGACAATTTTTCTGAACAAAATCGTATTCCGGGAATTTTACAATCAATCACTGTCGGCAAAAAAAGCGTCGAGCTTAACGTTGAAATTGGTGAAGACAAAACACTCATCTCAACTATGAGACCGGACGACCCCGCACTTAAAGGACTTATGGCCAATCAACCTGTTCTTGCGCTTATCAAGGCTGAAAACATCATTATTGCAACATGTTAGGAAAAGACAATGAAATCCAAACTCGCTTTATCGGTCGGTCTGTTGCTGGCAAGTGTAACCTTTGCCCATGCCGGTGAAACCGTTGTTGCGGTGGCCGCCAATTTTACCGAACCCGTCAAGGAAATTGCCGAACAGTTCAAAGAAAAGACCGGACACACGGCAACACTTTCATTTGGTGCCACCGGTAATTTCTATACACAAATAAAGAATGGTGCTCCTTTCGAGGTATTTCTTGCAGCCGATACCGAAAGGCCAACCAAGGCCGTTGAAGAAGGCTATGGTGTCAAAGGAACAGAGTTTACCTATGCAATCGGCACATTGGTGCTATGGAGCGCAAAAGATGACCTTGTAAAGGGTCCTGAAACTTTGACAGATAGCAAAATTACCCATATTTCCTTCTGTAATCCCGATGCTGCCCCTTATGGCAAGGCGGCTGTCGAAACCATGGATGCGCTCAAAGTTCACGATAAAATCAAGGACAAACTTGTCGAAGGGCAAAACATTTCGCAAGCCTATCAGTTTGTCAAAACCGGAAATGCCGAAATCGGTTTTGTTGCTCTATCCCAAATTATCAATGAAAAAGGCGGCTCGAAATGGGTTGTTCCACAAACCGACTATAACCCCATCCGTCAGGATGCCGTGCTTTTGAAAACCGGTGAAAATAACGAAGCGGCAAAGGCTTTTGTGAGCTTCCTTAAAGGTCCGGAAGCAGCAACCATTATCAAAAAATATGGCTATGCCCTGCCGGAAACAAAGTAGAAAGCATGATGCTACTTTCCAATGAGACATGGACCGCGATCAAGCTTACGGCCGAATTGGCGACGGTAACCACGTTTTTTCTGATGGCTATCGGAACGCCGATTGCTTTGTGGCTGTCGCGATCCAAAACTTATGGAAAAGAAATCGTCGCATCCATTATCTCCATACCTTTGGTTTTGCCACCAACAGTTCTGGGCTTTTATCTTCTGGTATTTCTGGGGCCTAATGGACCAGGTGGCTTTATTGCACCATGGTTCGGCATGGATAAATTTGCCTTCACTTTTGAAGGGCTGGTCATCGGCTCGGTCATTTATTCCATGCCTTTTGTTGTTCAGCCCATTCGCAATTCATTCGAGGCTATGGGAAAGAGACCGATGGAAGTTGCGGCAACGTTGCGTGCTTCGCCATGGAAAGCATTCTGGAAAGTCGCCCTTCCGATTGCGAGCCCCGGTTTTATGACTGCCGCAGTTTTGGGGTTTGCCCATACTGTTGGCGAATTCGGTGTTGTGCAGATGATTGGTGGAAACCTGCCGGGTAAGACGGCCGTGATCTCGACCACCATTATGAGCTATGTCGAAGCCGGTCAGATGCATGAAGCCAATGTTCTATCAATCATTATGGTTATCTTTTCATTCTGCATCATTCTTACTGTTTCACTCTTGCAAAAATTTATGCAGGCACGAACATTATGAATGAAACTATTTCTGTCGATCTTAAAGGGACACTGGGCAATTTTTCGCTCGATTGCACGTTTCATGCACCGCTTCGCGGTGTCATTGCGCTTTACGGCCCTTCCGGATGCGGGAAAACTTCAGTCTTGCGCGGCATTGCCGGACTTAACCGGTTTTCAGGAAAAGTCGAGATCGGCAATGAATGCTGGCAAAACGAAACCGGTTTCGTTCCTGTTTATAAACGTCCCCTCGGTTATGTTTTTCAGGAAGCTAGTTTGTTTCCGCATTTGTCTGTCAGAAAGAACCTTACCTTTGCTATGGCGAAAGACGAAAACAATCTCTCGCCGACATTCGACGAAGTGGTGGAATTTTTGAATATTGCCCACCTTATCGATCGTGCGCCGCACAATCTCTCCGGTGGTGAGCGTCAACGTGTGGCGATTGGCCGTGCTCTCCTGTCGCATCCCAAAATTCTCCTTATGGATGAACCACTATCGGCACTCGACAAACGATCGAGAGATGAAATCCTTCCCTTTCTGATTGGTCTGCGTGACCGTCTTTCAATGCCGATCATTTATATCACCCACGATATTTACGAAGTCGAACGGTTGGCTGACACATTGGTGTTGATGGATAGCGGCAAAGTTATTGCCTCCGGCAGTTTGAGAGAAATCGAAGCAAATCCTGATCTGCCGCTTGCAAATACTCGCGAAGCCGCTGTCAATCTTGACGGTTACGTCAAATCCTATAACGAACATACCGGCCTTGTCGAAGTGGATGTACCGGGCGGCACGTTCGTTGCCCCGTCTGCACCTTTGGTAGGGGGCAAAAAAATGCGCATTCGCATTGCTGCCAATGATGTGAGCCTTGCTGTCGAAAAACCGCTAAAAAGCTCGATCCTCAATGTGATGCCGGCACGCATTCTGACAATGCGGGAACAGGGGTATTTTGAAGTTCTGGTCAAACTGGAATTGGGTGATAATGGAAAGGGAGCGCATTTTCTTGCACGCCTCACACGCCATTCATGGCAAATATTGGGGCTTAAAGAAGGAATGAATGTTTATGCCCAGATTAAAGGCGTTGCCCTGATCGACCAGCAAGAGGGCTAACTTTTTCAAGATAGGCCTTCGCGAGTTCAACCGTGCCTTTCAAAAAAGTTTTGCGAAGCTTTTTAGCTGTTGGCGTTTGATTGTGCGTTTCAAGCCATGCTGTCAATTGCAAACGGCGCATCATGACGAGATGGACAATCATATCTGCCATTTCCCGATTTACCGGCATCACTTCTCCATAACCTTCAAGCCATGCACTGATATAGCTTGGCACAAATGGGCTATCTTCAATAAAACTCAGAGAGTTGGCAAGATCCAATCCGAACCATGAAAAGCCGCAATCATCAAAATCGATCGCCGCAAGGTTTTCGCCATCAATCAACAGATTTGCAAGCCGCAAATCGCCATGGATAAGACCGTAATGGGCTTTATCTTTTGGGAAAGTTGAAGAAAAAAATTCAAGCGTTCTATCGCAGTTTTCAAGAATTTCACGATCGGCAGGTTGAAGATTTTCGGCCTTTCGCCAATCTCCCCAGACAGCATTTTCGCCGATCATTGTTTCATAAGTCCAATGTTTACGAATGAAGCTTTCCGGCCTTACCCAATTTATGGATTGCCGATGCAATTTGGCGGAAATTTTGCCAAGTTCAAAAAACCGGCGCACAAGCGCCTTATCAGCTTGAGGTTCTTGTCCCTGTATAAACGAAAAACAGGCAAGCCTGAAAATGCCCGCTTCGACAAACAATTGACCGGAACGGGAAGTGAAAAGATGTGGAACCGTTACAATGCCGGATTGCTCGATTGCCTGAAGCCAAAGGAGTTCGGATAAAATTTCATCATTTTGATGATAGGAAGGCCGATAAACTCGTATAATTCTTGTCTCGTCCCCGAAAGTCACCCGAAAAGTCGCATTTTCCGATATGGTGAGAAGGTCGATGCGGGCGCTCTCGGGAATATCCCAACAAGCAAGATGATCCCTTACCAAAGTCGGAAGATCGGTTTCGGCTTTATTGATCATCGATGTAACAGAAACACTGCCTGTTGCCCGAACAAATTCCAGGCTCCCAACGGCAATTTGCCTTTGACGGGTTTTCCCTGCCGATTCAACACCACCGCTTCTTCGATTTTTGCCCCTATTTCATTGACCAGATCGATAAAATCCTCAATCGTGCAAAAATGGATATTCGGCGTATCATACCAGCTATAGGGAAGCTCTTTGGTAACCGGCATACGGCCGAGAAAAAGCAGATGTGCGCGGGCGCGCCAATAACCGAAATTGGGAATGGAGACAACGGCCCTCTCGCCAATGCGTAAAAGTTGTTCGAGCACGACCTTCGGATTGTGCGTTGCCTGTAATGTTTGCGAGAGAATAACATAATCGAAACACGAATCCGGATAATAGACGAGATCGCTATCGGCATCTCCCTGAATGACCGAGAGCCCTTTAAGCAAACATTGGTCAACACCCTGTTGCGATAATTCGACACCGCGCCCATCGACATTGCGCCGCGTTTGCAACAGATAAAGCAAACTGCCATCGCCACACCCGACATCAAGAACACGGGCGCCCGGCCTGATAAAATTGGCGATCACTTCAAAATCGGTACGGGATTTTAGTGCCGACAATAATTCTTCATCCTCGTTCATGCCGTCAATCCCCTCTGTTCTGCTGCCGCTGTCAGGAAACTGTGAATGGCAGAAAACATCACCGGTTCATCAAGCAAAAAAGCGTCATGGCCTTTGTCGGTTTTGATTTCAACAAAAGAAACCCGTGCCCCTGCAGCGTTGAGTGCGTGCACAAAAGTACGACATTGTGCGGTGGTAAACAGCCAGTCACTGGAAAACGAAGCGACAAAAAACCGCCCGCGCGACCCCTTGAAAGCGTCTGCCAGTTGGCCACCATATTCGGCTTGAAGATCGAAATAATCCATCGCACGCGTCAAATAAAGATAGCTATTGGCATCAAAGCGCTCGACAAATGTCATCCCCTGATGACGCAAATAGCTTTCTATCTGGAAATCGGCATCAAAACCGAACGTTATCTGGTCTCTATTTTGTAAATTCCGCCCGAATTTGCGATGAAGTGCCGCTTCCGAAAGATAGGTGACATGGGCTGTCATTCTGGCAACAGCCAAGCCTTTTGTCGGGCGTTTTCCTGCTTCGAGATAACGCCCGCCCAACCAGTTGGGATCAGCCATAACGGCTTGTCTGCCAATTTCATCAAAAGCGATATTTTGTGCCGAATGGCGCGCACCGGTCGCAAGAATAACAGATGAAAATACTTTTTCCTTATAGGCTGCAGCCCATTGCAATGCCTGCATTCCGCCCATGGAACCACCAACCACACAAAACAATGTTTTGATTCCCAGTTTTTCAACAAGCATTGCCTGTGCGCGCACCATATCTCCTATCGTGATAACAGGAAAATCGAGTGCATAGGGCTTTCCCGTTTTCGGATTTTTCGATGCCGGACCGGTTGAACCGAGGCACCCTCCTAACACATTGGAACAGATCACATAATAGCGTTCGGTATCAATAATTTTACCGGGTCCCACCAATATATCCCACCAACCGGGCTTTCCGGTTACCGGATGGGTGTTGGCAACATGTTGGTCGCCAGTCAAAGCATGGCAGATCAAAATGGCGTTGCTTTTGTTTTCATTCAATGTGCCATAGTCCTGATAGGCAATCTGGAAAGGCGACAAAACAACGCCGCTATCTAGCTGTAGCGGCTCGTCTTGTCCGAACAGCGCTACTTTACTGTCAGGAAAATCAGCTTGGGAATTTTTCGCGCCGGAAGATTTTCCGGACGATTTTATTTGTGTCATGTCGGTTGCACCGTCTTGAAAGAAAAAGAATAGCTAGTCGCCTCCTCTGACAAATGTCAAGATTTTCTCTCGACTTCGGATGAAAGCAAGGGTATTTCGTAAAATATTAAACTACCAGACCGGATAAATATCGATGAAAAAAGATGTTCTTGTTGACCGTCCACAGCCTAGGAAAGGTATTCTGGATATTGCAGCTTACGTTCCCGGATCAAGCGAGACCAAAAATACAGGGAAAGTTTTCAAACTTTCTTCGAACGAGTCGCCGCTTGGCCCCTGTCCTGCAGCGATTGACGCCTATCGGCAGGCCGCAGCACATCTTGAACTCTATCCGGATGGTTCGGCCACACCGCTTCTTGAAGCCATTTCGGAAGTGACAGGACTTGCAAGAAGCAATCTGATGGCGGGAAACGGTTCTGATGATTTGTTAGGACTTTTATCCAATACCTATCTTACAGCCGGTGATGAAGGAATCATGACCGAACACGGCTTTAGCGTTTACGAGATACAAATCAGAGGGACCGGCGCAAAACCTGTTATTGTGAAAGAAAAAGACTGCCGCATCGATATTGATGCCATTCTTGCCGCAGTAACGGAAAGAACAAAAATCGTATTTATCGCCAATCCCGGTAATCCGACGGGTACCTATCTGACAGCAACCGAGGTCAAAAGGCTTCATGCAGGGCTCCCTAAAAATGTGCTTTTAGTCCTTGACGGTGCCTATGCCGAATTTGTCACCGAGGATGATTACGATACCGGCGTCGAACTCGTTTCGGCGAACGAAAATGTTGTCATGACACGCACATTTTCAAAAATTTACGGACTTGCCGGTTTGCGTGTGGGATGGATGTATGCGCCTCTTCATGTCATTGATGCGGTTAACCGTATTCGTGGAGCTTTCAATGTCAGTGTACCGGCACAGGCTGCTGCAAGTGTTGCTTTTCGCGACCGTGCCTATCTCAAGAATGCAATAGCCTATAATTCAAAATGGCGTTTATGGCTCACACATGAAATCGAAACGTTGGGGCTCAAGGTTACGCCTTCTGTCACCAATTTTTTGCTTATCCATTTTCCGGCAGACAAAGAAAAATCGGCCGCTCAGGCTGATGATTATCTGAAAGCCAACGGGTATATTTTGCGCCGCGTTACCGGATACGGATTTCCGAACGCGTTGCGCCTTTCCATTGGATCCGAAGAAGCAAATCGCGGCGTTGTCGCCACATTGAAAAATTTTTTGAAGTAGAAAAATGTCTGAAGTCAAATTTAAAAAAATCGCCCTTATCGGTATCGGCCTTATCGGTTCGTCCCTTGCCCGTGTCATCCGTGAAAAAAAATTGGCCGATCATATTGCCATTTCCACCCGTACAGGCACAACGCTTGAACGGGCACGCGAACTTAAACTGGGTGACAGCTATACCACCGACAATGGCAAAGCGGTTGAAGATGCCGATCTCGTTATTGTTTCGGTGCCGGTCGGTTCATCCGGTCAGGTTGCAAAGGAAATTGCACCACATCTAAAACCCGGTGCCATTGTTACCGATGTCGGTTCGACCAAGGCTTCGGTTATCCGCCAGATGAAACCGGAATTGCCCGATAACGTCATCTTTATCCCTGGTCACCCGATTGCCGGTACCGAATTTTCCGGTCCTGACGCCGGTTTTGCTGATCTTTTCATCAATCGTTGGTGCATTTTGACCCCGCTTCCCGGAACAGATGAAAAAGCAATCGCGAAATTGACCCAATTCTGGGAAGCCTGTGGTGCAAAAGTTGACAGAATGGATCCCGAACACCACGATCTGGTTCTGGCAATCACATCGCATTTGCCACATCTTATTGCCTATAACATTGTCGGCACTGCAAGCGACCTTGAAAAAGTCACTAATTCCGAAGTCATTGCCTATTCGGCTTCCGGTTTTCGCGATTTCACCCGCCTTGCCTCTTCCGACCCGACAATGTGGCGCGACATTTGCCTGAACAATAAAGACGCTATCATTGAAATGCTCGGACGGTTCAGTGAAGACCTCGCGTCGCTCCAACGTGCAATCCGCTGGGGGGATGGACAGGCTCTGTTTGACCTTTTCACGCGCACACGTGCCGTAAGACGCGGCATTATTGATGCGGGGCAGGAAGTTGATGCACCGGATTTCGGTCGTCAGGTTGCTCGCAAACACCCCGAAGATCTGAAAAAATAACCGGACTTCACAAAGAAGCGTGTTTGCCAAAATTAAACGCGCTTCTTTTAACTATCTCTTATAACCGGATTTGTCTGAGACGATCGGTTCATGTCCGTGTAGCTCAACAGGCTTTCAAAACAAAAAGCAACAAGCGATAAGCAATGATTGCCCATATTTGACGAAGAAAATAGGGCGCCTTCTTGTTAATCCGGATTTCTTTTATGCCAGCGTCGGCTCGGTTATATCGGCTTGATCAATGTGCCGTTTCGCCTCTACAGTCGTTGAGCCATTTCACCATTTGTCATTACTTGAAATCATCAAGGCTTGGCGTTTTTTCAAGAAGCTCTTGCGGCGTCGGCAAAGAATCGTCAATCTTTTGATAGCGCATTTTCTCCGGCAATTCGGTTGAATTGGAAGATTGATCGCGCTGCATGGCTGCCCGCGATAACAACATGAGTGTGACAGGTGTTGTTACAATAATAAATATTGCGAGCAATATAGAATGGGAAATGAGTTTGTGGCCGCTCACCGTTGAATAGATAATCGAGGCAATGATAATGCCACTGACACCCCAGCTTGTTCCGAGCGTTGGCATATGTAAACGGTCATAAAAGCTTTTTGCACGATTAAGACCGATGGCGCCGATCAGTGTCAGTCCCGAGCCTAAAAGCAGGAAAAACACAATGACGATAGAAAGCCAAAGAGGAAAGTCTTCAATCATTCGATTACTTCCCCGCGCATGAGAAATTTGGCCAAAGCCGAACTTGAAACAAAGCCCAAAAGGCCAATCACCAATGCGGAATCGTAATAGATTGTTGTGCCGGAACGCATGCCGAAAGTGACAAACAACATCAGTGTTGCTGTATAGAGTGCATCAAGACCTAAAATTCTGTCCTGTGCGCGTGGTCCACGGATCAGGCGAATAAACGACAAGATCATCGCAAGTCCCAGAAACAATTGCGCAATATTGATGCCCCAATAAAGAATAACAATACTCATTGGAATATCTCCAGAAGCAGACTTTCATAACGATTTTTAATGAAATCTCTCCAATAATTTTCATTATCCATATCAAGATCAAGAATATGGACAAGAAGACTGCTATCCTTGCTATGATAAGCAATCCAGGCAGTTCCGGGTGTTGCAGTCATAATACAGGATAAAACAGCAAGTCCCGTATGGTTTTTAAGTTCAAGCGGAACGGTGATGAAGCCGGATTGTTTCTGTTTTGCCCCGCCGAAAAGCACATAGAGGGCAACCTCATAATTCGACTTTACAATATCGATCGTAACACGAAAAAACAGCCTTATAACCGCGCCCCAATTATGGATATGTACCTTCTGCGGTTTTAATAACCGCATTAAAAACCCGCCTGCAAGTCCAACGACAATGCCGATGATCCCCTGCCCCAAGGTAAAGCCGTTCAAAATCATCCACATGAGAAGAAGCGACAAGGTCAACAATGGATAGGGGATTATGCGTTTCATTTTCCACCCCTTTCAACATCAACCTTATCAATAAGTCCTGCTGTTATTTCTTGTGACGGGTTGGGGCTTACGGCTACGTTTGCCTGCGGCAAAACACTGTCGATATAATTTTGCGGATGATGCAATTCTTCTGCGGCTTTTCCCAGATAGCCTGCTACCGGACCGGCAGCGATGGTCAATAGAAGACACAAGCCGAGCAAACCTGCAACGGGAGCAAATTCTATCACTTGCACGCGTGGCACTTTCCCTTCAATCGACGCCCAGAAAGTGCGGATGCCGGTTCTCGTCATGGCGATAAGTGCGGCAAAACCGGAAAAGATGAGAAGAGCGACAAAAGTCCAATCCCTCGCGCTTGGTTGATAACCATCGCCATTTAGTCCATCCGGATTGAAAATACCGGTAATCATCATGAATTTTGCGACAAACCCCGAAAATGGCGGCATACCGATAATGAGAATCGCTGTTATTCCGAAACATGCTCCAAGAATTGCAAGCGTTGCCGGAATATAAGTGCCGACCTCATCCTCTTCATCTTCCTCGTCCTCGCCATAAACTTCCATTGTTACCGCAAGAACATTGGCGGCGGTATCCTGACTACGTTCGACGAGTTCGACGAGCAGGAAAAATGCCGCAAGCGACAAAGTGGAGGAAACAATATAAAAAAGTGCGCCAGCGGTGAGCGAAGCATTGCCGGTTCCGATAGCGGCAAGCAGCGTTCCCGATGACACCAGAACGCTATAGGAGGCAAGCCGTCCCAGAGCCTGACTTGCGAGCACTCCGATAAAACCGAATATCAAAGTTGCGAGCCCGCCATAAAACAATATGTCATTACCAAAACCGGTTAACGTTCCACCATTTGTTCCAAAGACCAGTAATGTAAGCCGCAAAATAACGTAAATTCCGACCTTGCTCAAAATAGCAAATGTTGCACCGACTGGTGCAGCAGCAGAACTATAAGTCGGTGTCAGCCAGAAGTTGAGTGGCCACATGCCGGCTTTGACCAGAAAAGCAATTCCGAGAATTGCCGCGCCGGACTCGAAAATAATACGATCGGCCGATTTGAGAGTTTGGAGCTTCAACGCAAGATCGGCCATATTCAATGTTCCGCAAACACCGTAAATGAGAGCTGCGCCTATCAGAAAAAACGAGGAAGCAATAAGATTGATCACCACATAGTGCATACCAGCACGCACCCTCGCCAGCCCGCTACCGTGGAGGGCAAGCCCATAGGATGCTGTCAACATAACTTCAAAGAACACAAAGAGATTGAACAGATCTCCGGTCAGGAAAGCACCGTTTACACCGGCAATCATGAATTGCATGAGAGAATGGAAGTGTGGACCGGCTTTATGCCAATGGGCAGCCGAAAACACCAATGAAGCAGCCGCAAGAATGCTTGCCAGAAAAACCATGACCGCACTTAACCGGTCGAGCACCAGAACAATTCCGAAAGGCGCTTGCCAATTTCCAAGGCTATAAACCTCCGCATGTGGCGAAACATCGACAGCCCGTTCGATCAATCCGATAGAAACAAGAATGAGAAGTCCTATCGACGAAAGGCTTATCCATAATTTGAGTTTGCGGCGTCTTTCATCATAAAAAAGCAGAAGTGCCGCAGTCGCAATGGGCAGAAGAATAGGCAGAATAACGAGATGGTAGAGAAAATTTTCGGTCATTTATTTTCCCTTCCATCGACATGGTCCGAACCGGTTAGCCCTCGTGAAACCAGCAAAATAACAAGAAATAATGCGGTTGTCGCAAAACCGATCACAATGGCTGTAAGAACCAGCGCTTGCGGTATCGGATCGGCATAATTTGCCGGATTGACAGGATTGGAGGGGTCAACAATCGGTGCTGCATTCGAGCGGGGACGCGCCATTGAAAAAATAAACAGATTGACCGCATAGGAAATAAGCGAAAGGCCCAAAATAACCTGATAGGTTCTGGGCCGCAAAAGGAGCCAGATTCCTGAACCGGCAAGCACACCGATACCGAGAGAAAGAACAATTTCCATCAGCGTCCCTCCTCTTTTTTAGCAGTTCTTTTACCAACGCGATAATGCCGGATTGATTGGTGCGCTATCGCAATGAGCATCAGCACAGTTGCGCCGACAACAAGTGAAAAAACACCGAGGTCGAACGCCATAGCACTGGCTGTCGGCATTTTTCCGATAAAAGGAACCTTCGTATATTGAAAATAGGAGGTAAGAAACGGATAGCCGAAGACCCATGAACCGATACCGGTTACCAATGCCAGAAGAATACCGAAACCGATCCAGCGCAGCGGTAAAACTGTCAGATGACTTTCCACCCACCGCGTTCCCGATGCCACATATTGCAGAATAAATCCGATAGCCATAGTGACACCGCCGGCAAAACCGCCGCCCGGCAAATCATGCCCGCGCATGAATAAATAGACGGCAAAGGCCATAATAACAGGAAAGAGCCAATGCATGATAATGCGCGGAATAACAAGATAGTCGGAAACTGTGTCACCAACCTCCCGATCGGGCCTTGCTTCGTCAAAAGCCGACTGGACCTGTTGTTGTGTCGGTGCCTCGATACTTTCAACTGCCGGACGGAAACGCCGCAGCAGGGCAAAAACGGTGAGCGCTACAATACCGAGCACGGTTATCTCGCCCATCGTGTCAAAGCCACGGAAATCCACGAGAAGCACATTGACGACATTGCGCCCACCGGCATCGGAATAGGAATGGGTGAGGAAAAAATCTGAAATTGTTGCGCCTTGCGGACGGGTCATCACACAATAGGAAAGCCATGCCAAACCGCCCCCGCCTGCAATCGCAATGAGCAAATCGCGACCTCTTCTCAACCATGGCGTAAAACCGTCCGGCATAGGGTCAGGTGCTTGCAAGCGTTTGGGCAGCCACCTGAGCCCCAAAAGCAGAAGAACTGTGGTAACAACTTCCACAACCAATTGTGTCAATGCAAGATCGGGTGCTGAAAGCCACAAGAATGTGGCACAGGTCATAAGCCCCGTTACACCTAAAAGTATCAACGAAGCGAAGCGGTGGAATTTTGCCTGCCATGCAACCAATATTGCGCACACACCACCGATCAGCCAGATAATTAAAAATGGTAGATCAAGCGGAAAAAGCGGCAATGCACCCGCATCAATCCATTGATTGCCGGCAACCAACAACAAGAGTGCAACGATGGGCGCAAGGATAATCCAGCGTGCTTCCACTTGCAGACGACGGGTAGAAAGAAAAGCCTCGGCCGAACGCGCCCATTTCCATGATATTGTTACCAATACGCGTTCAAAAATACGCTGCCCTTTCAAATGTCTGAAAAATGGCGGCCCACCTTCACATGATTTCAGATATTTGCGCGTAAGAATATAAAGTATAAGCCCGCCTATCAAAGCAATGAGGCTCATGACAAGCGGCGTATTGAATCCATGCCAGAGAGCAAGATCATAATGCGGTGTTTCAGCCCCCAATACAGAATGGACGGCTGTTCCCAAAACGCCACCAATTGCAAATTTCGGAAATATGCCGATGAGAAGGCATAAAAACACCAACAGCTCGATGGGAAAACGCATGAAATGCGGTGGTTCATGCGGCGTTTTTGGCAAATCATGCGGTTTTCCGCCAAAAAATACTCCGTGGATAAAACGCACCGAATAGGTAACACTCAACAATCCCGCGAGCGTAGCAAGATAAGGTGTACTCTTGTCGAGCCATGATTCCATGTGAACTTCAACTGCTTCGGCAAAAAACATTTCCTTCGATATGAAGCCGTTGAGAAGCGGCACACCTGCCATGGCAGCACTTGCAACCAGCGCCAACGTTCCGGTAAACGGCATATAGCGGAAAAGCCCCGACAATTTGCGCATATCGCGGGTTCCCGTTTCGTGGTCGATAATGCCCGCTGCCATAAACAATGATGCCTTGAAAATGGCATGGTTGACGATATGAAAGATTGCTGCAACGCAAGCAAGCGGGCTTGCAAGACTTAAGAGCGTGGTTATCAACCCCAGATGACTGATTGTCGAATAGGCAAGCAGACCTTTAAGGTCCTGTTGGAACATGGCAAAATAGGCACCGATCAAAAGCGTGATCAAGCCGCAAAGCCCGATAATCCAGAACCATTCTTCTGTTCCCGACAATACCGGCCAGAACCGCACCATAAGAAACACACCGGCTTTGACCATTGTTGCCGAATGAAGATAGGCAGAAACCGGTGTTGGTGCGGCCATTGCATTAGGGAGCCAGAAATGGAACGGAAATTGTGCGCTTTTTGTCAATGCTCCGAGAAGCACACAGACAAGTGCCGGAATATAGAGCGGACTTCTCTTGATGAGTGAACCCGAATTCAACACCACATCCAAATCATAACTGCCGACAATATGGCCGATAATCAACATGCCGACAAGAAGCGCAAAGCCACCGAACCCTGTCACCGTCAGGGCCATGCGCGCGCCGTCACGTGCACTTGCATTATGGTACCAGTAGCCGATCAAAAGAAACGAGAAAATACTGGTGAGTTCCCAGAAGATAACGAGGAGAACAATGTTGCCTGACAACACCATTCCGAGCATCGAGCCCATAAAGGCAAGCAGGAATGAAAAAAAACGTGGAACCGGATCCGCCGGATTCATATAATAACGGGCATAGACAACAACGAGCAGGCCGATACCCGTTATCAGAAGTGCAAACAACCAGGAAAAACCATCTATCCGCAAGGTGAAATTCAATCCCCATTGCGGCAACCATGAAATATCAAGTCTTATAACATTGTCGGCTGAAATGGCCGGATAAAGCATAATGGTGCAAAACAGCGCCATAAGCGCAATCGCACCGACAAACCATGCCTCATTATTTTTTGCTGTGGAACGAAAAAAACCGATAATGGCACTACCAACAAAGGGAAGTATTACCAGCAATATCAAGATTGCTTCCCGTGTTGTCATTATCTATACACCATCCTGTTTTTCGGGGCCTTGTTTCTATATAGGTCACCGGAAATGAATCGGTTTTACCTCAATCCCATATTGGATTTTTTCAAGCATATAACGCAAGCCTTTTCAAAAGTTTAATGGAGAAAATTTTGCCGTTTTTTCCAAATTTTCCTCATTTCACCTGAATGGGGCGTTTATGAAGTCCGATTGTCATCAATCGGACGATGTTCATTTCGGACTATAATAACGCGATACACATTGTTTTCGCGGACCGTCAAAAGGCTGGTAGCTGTTATCGGAACTTGTATAGGACTTATATTTTGACGAACAAAAATCGACATGGTTTTTGATAAGCCATGGCTTGTCGTCGTCTTTTTTGGCTTTTTGTGACGCTTTTTTAGGTTTCACATTGGTGCTATCGGCATGTGCTCCCGGTTGAAATGCTGCTTCCGGATACCACCAGCCATCAGTATGTTTTTTATAACCGGTACGGTGATGACGATAGCCTTTGAACCCGTTCAATTCGCCACGGCTCGTGCTTGTAATGGCAGAGGATTCTGTTGTTTTTGCGTTTTGCGCAATCACGAGATTTTCATCAAGATCGGCAGCAAGTGACGAAAAAGTCGCAACCAAACCGATCACTGGCAGTCCGACAAACAAGTAAAAAGGTTTATTGAATTTACGCATTAAGAATCCTTCCCGGAACGAGACAAGAAAATTATAGCAGACATCAAATCGAGAAAACTGCACTCTTTTTTGCTATAGTTAATGAAGAACATATTTGCGCTTATAGAAATGTGTTTCTATATGTGGTCGAGGCTTTAAGAGCCATCGGAAAAAAACCGGATATTGCAGGATTTAAAAATGCTTCAAACGCCCTATTACCTTGTCGACAAATCGAAGTTGCTGCACAATATGGAAAAAATTGCACGTCTTCGTGAACTGTCGGGCGCCAAATCGCTTTTGGCATTGAAATGTTTTGCAACATGGGGCGTTTTCGATTTTATGGCGCGCTATATGGATGGCACCACATCGTCATCGCTTTATGAACTGCGTTTGGGAAAAGAAAAATTCGGCAAAGAAACCCATGCCTATTCGGTTGCCTGGGCCGATTACGAAATTGATGAGGCGATCACTTATGCCGATACAATCATATTCAATTCCATCAACCAGCTTCACCGATTTGAAAAAAAATCCGAAAATATCGAGAGAGGGTTGCGATTAAATCCCGGGGTCAGTTGTTCCGGCTTCGACCTTGCCGACCCTGCCCGCCCTTTCAGCCGTCTTGGCGAAACAAGTTACGAAAAAATCGAAGCGGTCTTGCCGCTCTTGAACGGTTTTATGATTCATTATAACTGCGAGAATGGCGACTTCGCTTTGTTTGACCGGATGCTTTCCGATATAGAACAAAAATTCGGCCAACTTTTTCACCATGTAGAATGGGTGAGCCTTGGCGGCGGTATCTATTTTACCGGTAAAGATTATCCGCTTGAAGCTTTTGCCGACAGGCTCAAGCGTTTTTCCGATAAATATGGTGTTACGGTTTATCTTGAACCGGGAGAAGCTTCTATTACCAATAGCGCAACACTTGAAGTTACAGTTCTTGACACAATGCATAATGGCAAAGATCTTGCGATTGTTGACAGTTCCATCGAAGCCCATATGCTTGATCTTCTCGTTTATCGGGAAAAAGCAAAAATTTCGCCAAATCAGGGGGCGCATGAAATTATGATTTGCGGCAAATCATGCCTTGCCGGCGATATTTTTGGAACCTTCCGTTTTCCTGAAAAGTTGAAAATAGGCGACCATTTATCGATAGAAGATGCCGCCGGTTATACAATGGTGAAAAAAAATTGGTTTAATGGTCTTAATATGCCCGCTATTGCGATAAAAGAATTGGATGGAACCATTCGTGTTCAACGCGAATTCGGGTATAAAGACTATTGTGAAAGCCTTTCTTGAAAAAGGCTCCAAATTTAACAAAGATTTTGAAAGCAGAATTTAGGAGACAAACCGGGAATGAAAAAGAATATCCTGATTATTGGCGCAGGTGGGGTAGCTCAGGTGGTTGCTCATAAATGCGCCCAACATAACGATATTCTCGGTGATCTTCATATCGCATCACGAACATTGCAAAAATGCGAATCGATCATTGCATCCGTCAAAGAGAAAAAATCCATGAAGGTGAAGGGTGTGTTCGAAACGCACCACCTCGATGCGATGGATGTAAAATCGACGGCAGATCTTATTCGCAAAACAAAAAGCCGGATTGTTATCAATGTCGGCTCGGCTTTTCTCAATATGTCGGTTCTTTCGGCCTGTATCGAGACCGGTGCAGCCTATATTGATACCGCCATTCACGAGGACCCGCTAAAAATATGCGAGACACCACCCTGGTATGGCAATTATGAATGGCCGCGCCGCGAAGAATGTGAAGCACATAAAGTAACGGCCATTCTCGGAGCAGGATTTGACCCCGGTGTGGTCAATGCTTATGCGGCGCTTGCCCATCAGGACTATTTCGACAAAATTAGCGACATTGATATTATTGATATTAATGCCGGTAGTCACGGGCGCTGGTTTGCCACCAATTTCGATCCGGAAATCAATTTTCGCGAATTTACCGGTCAGGTCTGGTCGTGGCAGGACAGCAAATGGGTTTCAAACAAAATGTTTGAAATCGGCCACGAATGGGATTTGCCTGTTGTCGGCAGGCGCAACACCTATATGACCGGTCATGACGAAATCCATTCTTTGTCAAAGAATCTTGATGTACCGAATATCCGCTTCTGGATGGGTTTTGGTGAACGTTATATCACCGTGTTCAATGTGTTGAAAAATCTTGGACTTTTATCCGAACAGCCCATAAAAACTGCTGAAGGTCTGGAAGTTGTGCCGCTTAAAGTGGTCAAAGCTGTTTTGCCGGACCCGTCTTCGCTCGCACCGGATTATACCGGCAAGACCTGTATTGGCGACCTTATCAAAGGTGAAAAAGACGGTAAACACCGTGAACTGTTCATCTATAATATTGCCGACCACAAAGAAGCCTATCTTGAAACATGTTCACAAGCTATTTCCTACACGGCCGGTGTTCCGGCCGTGGCAGCGGCTATCTTGGTGGCACTTGGCGATTGGGATGTAAAAACCATGGCCAATGTGGAAGAATTGCCACCGGAACCATTTCTGAAGAAGCTTGATGAAATGGGGCTGCCCACCCGAATTCGCGAAGGAAAAGAAGATAAAAAACTCGATTTATAGCTTTAATGACTGACAAGTGCCAGCAAACCGGAAGGTTATGATGCAAAAGAAAAGCCGAATATATTTCAAAACAATCTCGAGATTATCGAGACATTTCGCTTTTCTTTTGGCTTTGTTTGCCGGCACTTTTTGCTTTTCTTCACCGGCATTGAGTGAAGACGAGACAGCACCACAACCAAAACTGTTTGAAAAATTTTTACCGAAGGCACTGCTCGAACAAAAAAATCAGGCAGAGCCGGCCGTCTGTTCGGGTGAGGATTTAACTAAAAAATTTTCAAAAGAAGAAAACCGGAAATTCTTGGAACGTTCCGGAAAAATAAAAAATGGCAATGCGCGATTCTGGAGGGTTGAAAAAAAAGGAACCGAACCATCCTATCTTTTCGGTACAATGCACGTGACCGATCCGGAAATCGTCAATCTCGCTCCTAGAGTCAAAACAGCACTTGAAAATGCAGATCGTGTCGCCCTCGAATTGAGTGAAGCAGCAGACGATAACGGTAAAGCAATGACAACAAAGCTTCTTGCCTCTCCTGATTTTCTGACTGCCAAGAAAGGTGAACGTTTCAAGGATGGACTTTCGCGGCAGGAATTCAATAAACTCAAAGCTACATTTGAAAACCACAACTTACCTTTTGATCTTATCTCCAACAACAAACCATGGTTCGTCTGGATGACATTGAGCCTACCAGCCTGCGAGGCGCGTCGGGAGGCTCATGGATACCATGCACTTGATGTAGAAATCGGGCAAAACGCCAAAAAACTCGGAAAACCGGTTATTGGTCTTGAAACATTTGATGAACAACTCTCTGCAATTGAAAAACTGCCTTTAAGTTTTCAGGCAAGATCAATTGAAGACTACCTCGAAAACCCCAAATTTTACGTCAATATGTTTTATACCGAAACACAACTTTATAAACAAAGTCGCATTGGAGAAATTCTGGTTCTTGATACTATGTTTAAAACAACGATCAGCAAAAAAGATCAGGAAATTTTCAAAGATATTTTAATGACTAAACGCAATCTACGCATGTCTGAACGCGCACTTCCTTTGATTGAACAAGGAAACAGCTTTATAGCGGTTGGTGCAGCGCATATGGTTGGCGATAGCGGGCTTGTCGAACAATTACGCAAACATGGCTATAAAGTCAGCCCCATCAAATTCTGACAATTTTAAAAGCAACAAGACGGCCGAAGGTTTTCTTTTGCTGCCAATATTGAAGGCTCATTAAGGCGGGAAATTACGACCTCATGCGGCCCGATTGCGACCGGTACCGGATAAACGCGTTTCTCTTTTTCAGTCCGGTCATTTTCTATTAAATCAATAATGATTTCTTTAAATGGGAAAGCTTGAAGAGAATCTCTATCACGGCTTTCGTCGATACGAATATTATCGTCGTGTTTTCCTTAATTAAAAACGGGAAGCACTGAATAGAAGCCACTCCTATTCCAAGCTGACACCGGAATTCCGGAGTGACCTTATCAATCCGGTTTGATTTAAATAAAAAGGCCGCCCGAAGGCAGCCTTTTTGAATGATATGTCAATTCACTTACATATTGATCGGTTTTGAAAAAGCGGCCAATGCAGCTTCTTTTACAGCTTCCGACATTGTCGGGTGAGCATGGCAAGTCCGTGCCAGATCTTCCGATGAGCCGCCAAATTCCATCAAGACAGCAATTTCGTGAATCATTTCACCGGCACCGAAGCCAAGGATATGGCCGCCCAGAACCTTGTCGGTCTTGGCACAAGCAAGGATTTTTACAAATCCGTCAGTCTTCAACATAGCGCGGGCACGACCATTGGCAGAGAAGGGGAACTTGCCAACACGATATTCGATACCGGCAGCTTTGAGTTCTTCTTCGGTTTTACCGACAGAAGCGACTTCCGGCTCTGTATAAACGACACTCGGAATAACGTCATAATTGACATGGCCTTTCTGGCCGGCAAGAATTTCGGCGAGAGCAACACCTTCGTCTTCCGCTTTATGGGCAAGCATCGGACCTTTGACAACATCGCCAATAGCGTAAATTCCGGCAATATTCGTTTGCCAATGTGAATCGATATTCACCCGACCACGTTCATCCAGTACTACACCGGCCTCTTTGAGACCGAGCCCTTCCGTGTAAGGACGACGACCGGTAGCAACGAGAACAATATCAGCTTCGAGAGTTTCAGCCGAACCACCTTTGACAGGTTCAAAAGTAACTTTTGCACCGGATGCGGTTTTTTCAACGCCGGTTACTTTTGCACCAAGTTTATATTCAATGCCCTGTTTTTCCATGAGTTTCTGGAACTGTTTGGAAACTTCTCCATCCATCGGCCCCAGAAC
Source organism: Bartonella sp. M0192 (assembly GCF_016102305.1). Lineage (NCBI taxonomy): Bacteria > Pseudomonadati > Pseudomonadota > Alphaproteobacteria > Hyphomicrobiales > Bartonellaceae > Bartonella > Bartonella sp. M0192. The sequence goes on from NZ_JACFOU010000001.1 coordinate 269,625, forward strand.
CTTGTCGAGAAATTCGACGACTGTGACTTTTGCACCAAGCCGGCTCCAAACCGAACCTAGCTCGGAACCGATCACACCGGCGCCGACCACAACCATGTGATGAGGTACTTTGGAAAGTGACAAAGCACCGGTTGAGGAAACGATAACTTTTTCGTCAATATCGATCTTGAGACCGGGAATACCGGCAACGTCGGAACCTGTTGCGATAATGATATTTTTGGTTTCAAGAGTCTGTTTCGAGCCATCTTTGGCAGCAACTTCGACTTTGCCTGCACCAAGAATTTTTGCCGTGCCGTAAACGGTGTCAATCTTGTTTTTCTTCATCAAAAACGCGACACCGCTTGTGTTACCATCAACAGTTTTCTGCTTGTGGGCCATCATGCCGGCAAGGTCGAGTTTGGGTTTGGAAACCGAAACACCCAAAGCCTCGAAACCGTGTTGGGCTTCGGCAAAAATTTCGGAAGCATAGAGCAAAGCTTTGGAAGGAATACAACCGACATTAAGACATGTACCACCCAATGTATCGCGCTTTTCCACGATTGCTGTTTTTAGCCCGAGTTGCGCTGCCTTGATTGCCGCAACATATCCACCGGGACCTGCTCCAATTACCACAACATCATAAGACATTCTTTTTCCTTTCGTTACGGCCGCTGAGACCTGAAAATTCTAAAACTTAAGAGGCTTTCTGAAACATAAGCCTGATACTGAATGCGATGAAAACGGCTCCGCAAAGGCGATCAATCCATTTGGCAGCGCGTTGATATAATGAGCGAATGGCAGGGGTTGTCATAAAAATGCCAACCAGAACGAACCATCCAATAAGAAGTGCCGACATCGACAGGCCATAGCAAAACTTGACTGCCATAGGCGTTATCGGTGCGACAAATGTCGAGAAAATAGAAAGAAAGAAAAACACCGCTTTGGGATTAAGAGCATTGACGGTAAATCCGGCAAAAAATGCTTTTTTCAAACTCTGCCGTGTTTTTTTACTTTTCATATTTTCGTTTTTTTCACCCGCAATACCACGCGAGGTAATGCTTTTAATGCCGATATAGAGAAGATAGAGAACACCGAGCCACTTAACGACATTAAACAGAATAAGGGATTTCGAGATGAGCAACCCAAGTCCCAGAATTGTGTAACTCACGTGAAAGAGCAAAGCCGCGCCGATGCCGAAAGCGGTTGCAAAAGCGGCCTCACGCCCATGAACCAGAGATTGGCGCAAAATCAATGCGAAATCGGCTCCCGGCGTTATTGCCGCAATTGCGAATACTGCCATCAATGTTGACCATTCGACAAAATAAGGAGCCATCAATTATCTCCAGAAAGCAGCAAAAAGCATGATGACCAATCCGAAAATGGAAACCAGCCAGACAATGCTGCGAATATAGGGGATACCCAAGAGGTAAAGCGGAATATAGATAATCCTTGCTACGACCCATATGGAGCCACCGGCCACGGTTAACATGATGTTATTGGGTGCAAAATCACCAAGCAACATCAATGCCAGAAATGCCGGGTAAGTTTCGCGGAAATTGGCACTCGCTCGCATTGCCCGACCGGCATAAACAGATTTTGGCGCCTCACCGCCATCTCTTGGTCCGGCGTTCCAGCTTCGTCCCAATTCACGTGTTGCGAGATAAGCCTGCAAAAAAATATGCACCAACAACAATATGACGCTTATGGCCAATAATGCTGCTGGTGCATTCATTTACGACTATCCTATTTTAAAGATCGATAACGAGACGTTCCGGATCTTCAAGGCATTCTTTAACACGAACGAGGAATGTAACAGCTTCCTGACCATCAACGATACGGTGGTCATAAGAGAGAGCCAGATACATCATCGGACGGGCAACAACTTCGCCATTGACAACGACAGCACGCTCCTTGATGGCGTGCATACCCAGAATGCCCGATTGAGGAGCATTGAGGATAGGTGTCGACATCAATGAACCATAAACGCCACCATTGGTGATGGTGAATGTGCCACCCTGCATATCGGCAACAGCAAGCTTGCCATCACGTGCGAGACGTCCAAGACGACCGATTTCTTTTTCGATTCCTGCAATTGAAAGCTGGTCTGCGTCACGGACAACAGGAACAACAAGGCCTTTGGCTGTACCAACAGCAATACCGGCATTGACATAATTTTTGTAAATAATGTCGGTGCCGTCGATTTCGGCATTAACAGCAGGAACTTCTTTCAAAGCGTGGCAAACAGCCTTGGTGAAGAAGCCCATGAAGCCGAGCTTGACGCCATGCTTCTTCTCGAACATTTCCTTGTAGCGTTTACGCAAGTCCATAATAGCCGACATATCCACTTCGTTGAAAGTGGTGAGCATCGCCATGGTGTTTTGTGCGTCTTTCAAACGACGGGCAATGGTCTGGCGCAATTTTGTCATGCGGACGCGTTCTTCACGTGCAGCATCTTGCGGCTGGGATGCCGCGCGCGGTGCTGCAACCGGAGCTGCGGCCGAAATACCTTTTGCAAGAGCATCAAGAACATCGCCTTTGAGGACCTGTCCACGCTTGCCCGAACCATCAACCTGACCGGCTGACAAATTGTTTTCAGCCATTAGTTTAGCAGCAGAAGGAGCAGGCTGCATCGAGCCGGAAGTGGCTGCAGGTGCACTTGCTGCCGGTTGTGGTGCAGGAGCGCTCGGTGCCGGTGCAGGCTTTGGCTGCGGAGCAACATTGCCGGCAGCTCCCGCCTCGATCGAGCCAAGAAGCGCGCCAACTTCGACATTGTCACCTTCTTTGGCGGCAATTTCGGTCAATTTTCCTGCAACAGGCGAGGGAACCTCGACTGTTACTTTATCAGTTTCAAGTTCAACCAAGGGCTCGTCCATAGCGACAGCATCGCCAACTTTTTTGAACCATTTCCCAATGGTTGCTTCAGTAACGGACTCGCCCAGAGTAGGAACACGGATTTCATTAGCCATAATTTTTTTCCATACGTCAGAGTGATTTGAGAATTAAGCCAACGCGTCTTCAAGGAACGCGGCAAGCTGTTGAAGATGTTGCGACATAAGCCCGGTTGCAGGCGAAGCACTTGCAGGACGACCGGCATAACGGGCGCGAGGATATTTCGCACCGATATGAGCCAGTACCCATTCAAGATACGGTTCGATAAATGACCAGGCACCCATATTTTTCGGCTCTTCCTGACACCAGACGATTTCCGCCTGCAAGAAGCGGGAAAGAACAGTGATCAAGGCTTTTGCCGGGAACGGGTAAAGCTGTTCAACACGCAACAGATAGACATCATCGATTCCGCGTTTCTCGCGCTCTTCGTAAAGGTCATAATAGACCTTGCCGGAGCAGAGAACAACGCGACGGATCTTGTTGTCTTTCTGCAACTTGATTGCCTGATCCTTGAGCTGTTGGGCGTCATCAAGCAACAAGCGATGGAACGTTGTATCGGCTCCCATATCGCTCAACGAAGAAATGGCGCGTTTGTGACGCAACAAGGATTTCGGTGTCATCAAGATCAAGGGTTTACGGAAATCGCGTTTGATCTGACGGCGCAAAATGTGGAAGTAATTTGCCGGTGTCGTACAATTGGCAACTTGCATATTATCTTCTGCACATAGTTGCAGATAACGTTCAAGGCGGGCTGAAGAGTGCTCAGGACCCTGACCTTCAAATCCGTGTGGCAACAGGCAGACAAGGCCGCTCATACGCAACCATTTGCGTTCGCCCGAGGAAATGAACTGGTCGAAAAGAACCTGCGCACCATTGGCGAAGTCACCGAATTGGGCTTCCCACAAGTTCAAGCCGAGCGGTTGTGCCAGTGAATATCCATATTCAAATCCCAATACACCTTCTTCCGAAAGCATCGAGTTGACAGGTTCATAAATGGCCTGACCCTTTTTAAGATTATTCAACGGGATATAGCGGTTTTCGTTTTCCTGATCATAAAGAACAGAATGACGCTGGCTGAATGTACCACGTTCGACATCTTCACCGGAAAGACGAACCGGTGCACCTTCTATAACGAGTGAACCGAAAGCCAAAGCTTCACCGGTTGCCCAATCGATTCCTTCGCCTGTTGCAAACATTTTTGCACGGTTATCAAGGAAGCGCTTAATGGTCTTGTGAACATGGAAATCGGCCGGAATGTCAACCAGACGTTCACCAATTTCTTTCAGTGTCTTGATCGGCACGCCGGTTGCGCCACGACGTTGATCGTCGGCATTGTCGGCGGCTTTCAAGCCTGTCCATGTGCCATCAAGCCAATCGGCCTTGTTGGGTTTATAGGAAGTGGCGGCTTCAAACTCTTTTTCAAGCTTATCGTGCCACTCGCGCTTTTGCTGGTCGAGTTCTTCAGCCTTGATAAGGCCTTCTTTTTCCAGCTTCTCGCCATAAAGTTCCAAAGTGGTTTTATGACCACGAATGGCTTTATACATCAATGGCTGCGTGAAGGACGGTTCATCACCTTCATTGTGACCAAACCGGCGATAGCAGAACATGTCGATAACAACCGGCTTATGGAAAATCATGCGAAATTCTGTTGCAACTTTGGCAACATAAACAACCGCTTCCGGATCATCGCCATTAACGTGGAAAATCGGTGCGTCGATCATCTTGGCAATATCTGATGGATAAGGCGTTGAACGACCGAAACGCGGATTGGTGGTAAAGCCGATCTGGTTGTTGATGATGAAGTGGATCGAGCCGGCAACACGGAAACCTTTCAGCCCCGAAAGACCCAATGTTTCCTGAATAACACCTTGCCCTGCAAAAGCTGCATCACCATGGATAAGAACCGGCATAACTTTTGCCCGTTCACTGAGCGGAACAAGATCACTGCGGCTCGGACCGGCAAGCAAATCCTGTTTTGCACGGGTTTTACCGATAACAACAGGGTCAACAATTTCGAGGTGGGACGGGTTGGCGAGAAGTGACAAATGCACCTTGTTGCCATCGAACTCGCGATCGGAAGATGTACCCAGATGGTATTTCACATCGCCCGAACCTTCGACATCGTCAGGCTTATAAGAGCCACCCTTGAATTCATGGAAGATTGCGCGATGAGGCTTGGAGAGCACCTGCGAGAGAACGTTAAGACGCCCGCGGTGAGCCATGCCGAAAACGATTTCTTCAACACCGAGAGCACCACCGCGCTTGATGATCTGTTCAAGAGCCGGAATAAGCGATTCACCGCCATCAAGGCCGAAACGCTTTGTGCCCTTATATTTCGTATCGAGAAACTTTTCGAAACCCTCGGCTTCTACGAGCTTATGAACCATAGCCTTTTTACCTTCAGGCGTGAACGATACCCAATTGTTCGGGCCTTCGATACGCTCCTGAATCCAGCTTTTTTCTGCCGGATCGGAAATATGCATGAATTCGACACCGATTGTATTGCAATAGGTGTTTTTCAATATTTCCAACATTTGCGGGATTGTTGCATATTCAAGCCCGAGAACATTGTCGATAAATATTTTACGGTCATAATCGGCCGTTGTGAAACCATAGGTTTCAGGCGACAATTCGTTATAATCTTCCGGTGCTTCACGCAATTGTAACGGATCGAGTTTCGCATGAAGATGGCCGCGTATACGATAGGCGCGGATCATCATAATTGCGCGCACTGAATCGCGTGTAGCCTGAATAATATCGGCATCGCTTACAGCCGAACCGCCTTTTTTGGCTGCTTCTGCTGCTTTGCCTTTGAGCTTGTCGCCCATATGTTTTTCAACAGCCGACCAATCACCGTCCAGAGCCGATACCAGCTCGCCAACCGGTTTTACCGGCCAGTTGTCACGCTGCCAGGATGCGCCTTCAGCATTTTTCAGCACATCTTCCTTATTATCTTTTAAATTATCGAAAAATTCACGCCATTGCGGATCTACGCCAGCGGGATTTTTCTCATATTCGGCATAAAGCTGATCTATATAGTCAGCATTGCCACCATATAAAAACGAAGTTTGTTCAAAAAGATCGTTTGTCTGGTCCTGCCTTGCCATATATTCTGCCGGAACACCTGTTCCGTCTCCTTAATATCCGCGGGAACACCCTACGAATTGGTGTTGAAGAAGCATTCGCTTCTGTTAAAAAATCAAGCCACCCGAACCAGTCGCCCGGGTGGCTTTTACTATCAATCCTTGAGAACCTCGACGAGGGTCTTGCCGATTTGTGCAGGCGAGGGAGAAACACGAATACCGGCTGCTTCCATAGCAGCGATCTTGTCTTCTGCTCCACCTTTGCCACCGGAAATCACCGCACCGGCATGGCCCATTGTACGGCCCTTGGGCGCTGTACGACCGGCGATAAAACCGACAACCGGTTTTTTGCGCCCTTTCTTGGCTTCATCAATCAGGAATTGGGAAGCGTCTTCCTCGGCAGAACCGCCAATTTCACCGATCATAACGATCGACTTGGTTTCGTCGTCTGCAAGGAACATCTCGAGTACGTCGATAAATTCGGTACCCTTGACCGGATCGCCACCAATGCCAACAGCTGTTGTCTGACCCAAACCTTCGACCGTTGTCTGATAAACAGCTTCGTAAGTCAAAGTTCCCGAGCGCGATACAACACCGACCGAACCTTTCTTGAAGATCGATCCCGGCATAATGCCGATTTTGCATTCATCAGGTGTGAGTACACCGGGGCAGTTCGGGCCGATAAGGCGCGATTTCGATTTTCTCAATTTTGCCTTGACCTTGACCATATCGAGAACCGGAATACCTTCCGTGATACAGACAATAAGGCCAATTTCGGCATCAATTGCTTCCATGATTGCAGCCGCAGCACCTGCCGGCGGAACATAGATCACCGATGCGTCGGCACCGGTCTTGTCCTTACCTTCGGCAACAGTTGCGAAAATAGGCAGTTCTTCACCATTGGCGCCATGCCAGGTCTCGCCACCTTTTTTCGGGTTAACGCCACCCACCATTTTGGTTCCATGATAGGCAAGTGCCTGCTCGGTATGGAACGTGCCTGTTTTGCCGGTCAAACCCTGTACGAGAACTTTTGTATCCTTGTTGATAAGAATCGACATGACTTCAAGCTCCCTTCACGGCTGCGACAATTTTCTTGGCGGCATCGTCAAGATCATCCGCCGAGATGACATTCAGACCACTTTCATTAATAAGAGCTTTGCCCTTATCAACATTCGTGCCTTCAAGACGAATAACCAGAGGCACTTTCAAACCGACTTCCTTGACCGCAGCCAGAACACCTTCGGCGATAACATCGCAACGCATAATACCACCGAAAATATTCACCAATATGCCCTGAACGTGGGGGTCGGCTGTAATAATCTTGAAAGCGGCAGTTACGCGTTCCTTGGAAGCACCACCACCAACATCAAGAAAGTTTGCCGGCTCGCCACCATAAAGCTTGATGATATCCATCGTTGCCATAGCAAGGCCGGCACCGTTGACCATACAACCGATATTGCCATCAAGAGCGATATAGGCAAGATCGTGTTTGGAAGCTTCGATTTCCTTCGGATCTTCCTCTGAAGGATCCCGCAACTCGACAATGTCGGGGTGACGGAAAAGTGCATTATTGTCGAACGACACCTTCGAGTCGAGCAAGCGCAGATGACCGTTTTTCATGACGATCAGCGGGTTGATTTCAAGAAGGCTCATGTCTTTTTCGACAAAAGCTTTGTAAAGAATCGGGAAGAGTTTCAATCCGTCTTCACGAGCAACACCGTCAAGCTTCAGAGCATCGCAAAGTTTTGTGCTGTCTTCAGCGGTAACACCCTTATCCGGATCAATCGGAAGGGTGAGAATTTTTTCCGGTGTGTCATGAGCAACGGTTTCGATATCCATACCGCCTTCTGTCGAAACGACAAAGGCGATCTGTCCGACCGTACGGTCAACGAGGATCGACAGATAAAGTTCGCGTTCAATATCGGCACCATCTTCGATATAAAGACGATTTACCTGTTTTCCGGCCGGACCTGTCTGCTTGGTGACGAGTGTTTTGCCAAGCATTTCTTTGACATTGGCAACAACTTCTTCAACCGATTTTGCAAGACGGACCCCACCTTTAGCATCGGGACCAAGTTCTTTAAACTTACCCTTGCCGCGACCACCAGCGTGAATCTGGCTTTTAACGACATAAAGAGGTCCAGGCAATTTTTTTGCCCATTCCTCTGCCTGCTCTACAGAATAGACAGCAACACCGTTTGCAATCGGTGCGCCATATTCATGAAGCAGACGCTTGGCCTGATATTCATGGATATTCATTCATTTTTCCTTTTCTATTATGGGCCGAAAGTCCGGTCCCGGAAAATCGGTGTATCCGACTTAAGTGAATGAAAAAGTGGGGCCACCCCCACTTATTTCAAGTTTGGTGCTAGTTTTAAGCAAGCTTCACAAAGGCCATGAACAGCATGAACAGATTTATCGAAAGCTTCCTTTTCTTTCTTATCAAGTTCAATTTCGATAACGCGTTCAACACCACCAGCGCCCAAAACAACAGGAACACCGACATATGTGTCTTTAACGCCGTACTGGCCAGAAAGATGCGCAGCAACCGGTACAACACGCTTTTTATCTTTCAGATAAGCTTCTGCCATCGAAATGGCCGATGCTGCCGGAGCATAATAAGCCGAACCGGTTTTCAACAAACCAACGATTTCTGCACCGCCATCGCGGGTACGCTGAATAATTTTTTCGAGCTTTGCTTCGGTTGTCCAACCCATTTTGACAAGATCAGGTAAAGGAATACCGGCAACTGTCGAATAACGGGCAAGCGGCACCATCGAGTCACCGTGGCCACCCAGAACAAAAGCCGTCACATCATCAACCGAAACCTTGAATTCTTCGGCGAGGAAATAACGGAACCGTGCAGAGTCGAGAACGCCAGCCATGCCAACAACCTTATTAGCCGGCAAACCTGAAAATTTCTGCAAAGCCCAAACCATTGCATCAAGCGGATTGGTGATGCAGATAACAAATGCGTCGGGAGCGTATTTCTTAATTCCGGCGCCAACCTGTTCCATAACTTTGAGGTTGATCCCGAGAAGATCATCGCGGCTCATTCCGGGTTTACGGGGAACACCTGCGGTGACGATTATAACGTCGGCGCCCTCGATAGCCGCATAGCTATTGGCGCCGGTATATTTGGCGTCGAAACCTTCAACCGGTGAAGATTCGGCAATATCAAGACCTTTACCCTGCGGCACACCCTCGGCAATATCGAACAAGACAACGTCGCCAAGTTCTTTTAATCCGATCAAGTGTGCCAATGTGCCCCCAATCATCCCTGAACCGATGAGAGCTATTTTATTGCGTGCCATTCTGGTTTCTTCCCTAAAAATACTGTCGGAAAAATAAAGCAGATCTGCTCCTCGCCGACATGATCAAAACTCCCCTCATTTTTATCCGGCTTGAAAGCCCGAATAAAAAATCGGGTTTGTTAGTACTCCCGTATAGATTCGACCTGCGACAAAAGCACAGCCGTAAAACCTACACCTCTTACGTCGATAGGCTGAATCGCCGAAAATTACAATAGATTTATCTAAAGCTAATAAAATCAAACGGTTATATTGACTTCACTTTACGTAAACGTCAATTTTTCTTCACTTTTGTGCGTCAAATTGACACAATTTAAACGTGTTTACCGGTTTTTTGGCTTTACTGACCCTGTTTTTCGGTCCAATTGGCCAAATATTCCTGACTTTGCATTTCAAAAAGACGTGATGCAGTGCGTTCGAACTCGAATGTCTCGGTCGTCTGGTTCTTTCCCTGATAAAGTTTGTCAGGGGTTGCAGCCGCCGAAATAAACAATCTGATATGCCGATCGTAAAGCGTATCAATCAGTAGAATGAAACGTTTTGTCTCGTTGCGATGCTCGTCGTCCATAATCGGGACATTGTCGATGAAAAATGTATGATAGTGTTCTGACAAAGCGAGATAGTCGGACGCAGCCAACGGGATGTCACACAGATCAATATAGTCGAAACGGGCAGCATCATTCACAACGCGCGGTACATGGACCGGATGTCCTCGCACTTCGACAATTTCGGATTTTGCGGTTTTTCCCTGTTCGATCAATGCCCAAGCAGCATCCATCTTTTCCTGTGCCTTATGGCCCAAAGGAGTAATGTAGACAGGTTTGCGGTCAGCTTTTTCCAACCGGTAATCGGTATCGGCATCCAGATTGAAAACCTCGACATTTTCTTCGAGAATTTTGATAAAAGGCAAAAATAGCTGTCGATTGAGACCGTCTTTATAAAGATTATCAGGTGCAACATTGGAAGTGGCAATAAGCGTCACACCATCCTTGAATAAAGCGGTAAACAGTCTCGATAGCACCATTGCGTCGGCAATATCGGTAACCGTAAACTCGTCAAAACAAAGGACTTTGGCTTCTTTCGCAAGACTTGCCGCAACTGGAGGGATAGGGTCGTTCTGTTTGGTCTCGCCCCGTGTCAATGCCTGCCGGTGACGGTTAATCCGGTCATGGACATCTGCCATAAAATCATTGAAATGGGCGCGCCTTTTGTCACCGTCAGGGAGACACGAAAAAAACAGATCCATGAGCATGGTTTTCCCACGCCCGACCTCTCCATAGATATAAAGTCCACGGACACCGCTGTGGTTGTCTTTATTTTTACCGAAAAGCCAGCCTAGCGGCGAGCTTTTCTGTGATATCCGTTTTACCGACAATTCATCAAGAAGGCGGTCAAAATGGGAAATCAACGCAATTTGCGCTTCATCACGGCTAATTTCGCCGTTTTCAACCAGCGCATCATAGCGCTCACGCATTAATCCCATCAACAAGCCCCTTCTTGTATCAAAAAATGAAGAGGCCGGACATTAACGGCCTCTATCAAGAACTCTGCTTAACGACTCAGTATAACAGATTGACCGTTTACTGTATTGCCCTCGAACCGGCTTGGACCAGCTGAATAAAGCGTGGCAACCGAACTTCCAGCACCATCATAGAAATTCAGTTGCTTGCCGCTCACTGCCCATGAAGCAACTTTCGAGAAGGCTTCAGGACAATGCAACGGACCGGCACGATAGCCTTGACCATATTTTGTTTGCGGTGTTGCAATCTGGCAATTCAACCCGCCAACCGAGGCTTTCCATACGCCGGCAATTGCTCCCGGCGTTAAATCCGAAGCGTTTGCAGGTGGTTGAAGACTAGCTACATCGGTTTGCGACTGCGGGGCACTGCTACTTACGCTATTATTGGGCGCAGAGGGAAAATTATCCGGCGGTGGCAACTCTGATTGGCTGACCCCACCCGAACTTGCCGGACCCGGCATAACCACTTGCGGTGGCTCACCGCCGCCATTGTTGCCGAATCGTGAATTCGCACAACCGGCAAGCATTGTTGCCATAACTGTCAATACCAGAAGTGAATTCCTCGAGACTGTCATATTCCTACTTTCTTCATCGTTAGACTGCGCAGTAAAAATCCGTACAAACGGAAGGCACGATGGTTAAATTTTATTTAAAGACTATACATAGCAAAAAAGTGTCAGAAAAAAAGAAAAACCTCGGGAGTTCTTCATCATCCACAAAGAAACCGGACAATGAACGAGACTTTGTTACGACCAGAAAAAATAATATTATTAATGGATTTTTTATAACATATTGTTTTTATTAATATTTTTTAAAACCGATCTATTCCGCAATGCTGTTTACCTTAAATCGAGAAATTATCAGAAAGTGCAATAAAATATGACCGGAAACCGGCTTTGAACAACGGGAACCGCAATCATTTACAAAATCCGGACAATATTTTTAACATTTCCGGGTTTTATATATCTCTGGTCTATTCCGACTGTTTAAGCTACTTGTGCTGGAATTTTTTTAAAGTTTCAGTCATATTATCGCAATAAAGATCAGGTAGATGGCAAAATATGATCCCTTTTGAAAAAATGAATGGTCTCGGCAATGAAATAATTGTTGCCGATATGCGCGAGGCCAAAACCGATATAACACCAAAAGCTGCTATCGCTCTGGCAAAAAAAAGCGATACGGCGTTCGACCAGATAATGGCGGTCCACAAGCCGACAAAATCCGGTAGTGATTACCACATTGTCATATGGAACTCGGATGGATCCAAGGCTCAGGCCTGTGGAAACGGTACACGTTGCGTCGTTGAATGGCTCTATAAACAAAATCTGGGCGATAATTTCAAACTGGATACAGCTGCCGGTATAGTCAGAGCAAAGCGTCGTGAAAACGGTTTGGTGTCGGTCGATATGGGGATTCCGCATCTTGAGTGGCAAGAAATACCTGTGTCACATGCTATTGCCGACACCAATCATGCCGATATTGGTCGCGGGCCGCTTCGTGATGCCTCGCTGGTTTCCATGGGAAATCCGCACGCAATTTTCTTCGTTGGCGATGATATTCAGAAAATAGCACTTGATAAATATGGTCCCGAACTTGAACATGACCCGTTTTTTCCCGAACGTTGCAATATTTCGATTGCCCATGTCACATCGCCCACTTCTTTAACTTTGCGGACATGGGAAAGAGGAGCAGGCCTTACACGTGCTTGTGGTACGGCTTCCTGTGCAGCAACTGTTGCCGCATCAAGACGTTCGCTTACAAAACGGCATGTGACTGTAACTCTACCGGGTGGAAAACTCGACATTTTATGGGATAAAGACAACCATATCATCATGACGGGACCAACGGAATTCGAGTTTAGCGGTGAGTTCGATCCGGTTTCGGGTGAACATCAAAGGATTTCGTAATGGCAACTGAAATTGTCACCTTCGGCTGTCGGCTTAATGCATTTGAATCGGAGGTTATGCGCAAAGAAAGTGCTGCAGCCGGCCTTGATAAATTGGAAAACGGCGCTGTCATCTTCAACACATGTGCTGTCACGGCCGAAGCCGTCCGTCAGGCAAAACAGGCAATTCGCAAAGCAAGGCGCGAAAATCCACTTGCACGTATCATTGTGACAGGCTGTGCAGCCCAAACTCTGGGGCAGGATTTTGCCGATATGGATGAAGTTGATCTGGTTTTGGGAAATGAAGAAAAACTGCATGCCCATTCCTATCGTCAACTTCCGGATTTTGGTGTCAACAATTACGAAAAACTCAAAGTTAACGACATCATGGACGTGAAAGAAAACGCTCCCCATATGGTTGACTCGATCGAAGGTCATTCGCGGGCTTTCGTGCAAGTGCAAAACGGCTGCGACCATCGCTGCACATTCTGCATTATTCCTTATGGAAGGGGGCCGTCACGCTCCGTTCCAATGGGTGCGGTTGTCGAACAGATAAAACGCCTTAACGGAAACGGCTATCAGGAAGTTGTCCTTACCGGTGTTGATCTTACGAGCTATGGACCTGATCTTCCCGGAAAGGCAACGCTTGGAAAACTTGTCGGTTCGATTTTGAGAAACGTTCCCGATCTTGCGCGTTTGCGCCTCTCTTCAATAGACTCGGTAGAAGTCGATGATGAATTGATGGAATTACTGGCTTATGAACCACGGTTGATGCCACATTTGCACCTTTCACTTCAGGCTGGCGACAATATGATTTTGAAACGCATGAAGCGGCGCCATTTACGCGATCAATCTATCCGGTTTTGCAATGATTTACGCGACAAGCGTCCCGAAATGGTTTATGGCGCCGATCTTATTGCCGGTTTTCCGACAGAAACCGATGAGATGTTCCAAAACACATTGGCGCTTGTTGATGATTGTCAACTGACCCATCTTCATGTCTTTCCCTATAGCCCGCGGGAAGGCACACCGGCTGCCCGTATGCCACAGGTTGATCGCCACATTGTCAAACTGAGAGCGGAAAAACTGCGGCAAAAGGGGCAAAAAGCCTATAAGAAGCATCTCGAGCATTTACAAAACACCGAACACATGATTCTTGTCGAACATGATGGAATCGGCCGCACGGAAGATTTCACACTGACTAAAATCGACGGTGCAATTGCCGGAACCATCGTTAAAGGCCATATTGTCGGCCAGGATGGCGACAAGCTTATTGCCAAGCTCACCGAACGTAACGCTGCCTGACCGGGGATTTTTATGGCTAAAGGTTTATTTAAAAAAGTTTTTTCTTTTGGCTCGAACCCGAAAACGGATTCTGAACCCGAAGGGACAAAAGACACGGCAACGCCCGCTTTGTCACCTTTTGAAGCCTATAAGGCAGCTCAGGCAAAAGAACAAAACAAAACCGCTAGCACTGAAAAGCCTTTCGAAACGAAAGAAGAGCGGCCACACACTCCGTCGGAAAATCAAAAACCGGCTTTAACCGAAAAGAAAAAGGAAGAAAATCAACCGGCAAAAAAACCGACAGTTCCGGAAGCGGAATTTGTCGGTTCACAAACTGTAGAGACAGCGGAGACTCCAAGTAACCACGCGAGTGAAAAAACCATAACAATTACCGACAAGGTAACGAGGAACGAAAACAAGGTCATCAAACCGGATTTGCCGCTCCATGAACCAAAAAAAATGTCATGGTTTGAACGGTTGAAAACCGGTTTGGCCCGTTCATCGCGCCAACTTGGTGATTCGATCAGTTCCATTTTTACTAAGCGCAAGCTTGATGAAGCGACATTGCAAGATCTGGAAGATGTGCTCATTCAGGCCGATCTTGGTCTTGAAACCGCTATCCGCATTACGGATACCCTAGCATCAAGCCGCTATGGCAAGGATATATCAACCGACGAAGTACGCACGATCATGAGTGACGAGATCAAGAAAGTACTTGAACCGGTTGCCCGCCCGCTTGAACTCGACTTGAGTCACAAACCGCATGTCATATTGGTTGTCGGTGTGAACGGAACCGGAAAAACCACAACAATCGGAAAATTGGCGGCCAAACTTACCGCCGGCGGATTAAAGGTGATGCTGGCCGCTGGCGATACTTTTCGTGCTGCTGCTATCGAACAGCTCCATATTTGGGGAGACAGGGTCAATGCACCGGTTGTTTCGACAAAACTTGGTGCCGATGCAGCAAGCCTTGCCTATGATGCTTATGAAAAAGCCAAAGCTGCCGGAAGTGATGTTCTTATCATTGACACGGCAGGACGATTGCAGAATAAAACCGAACTTATGGACGAGCTTGCCAAAATTGTGCGTGTTTTAAGCAAGCATGATCCGGATGCCCCACACACTGTTTTGCAAACACTTGATGCTACAACCGGCCAGAATGCACTCAATCAAGTGGAAATATTCCGCAACATTGCCGGCGTAAATGGCCTTGTCATGACAAAGCTTGATGGAACAGCGCGCGGTGGTATTCTCGTTGCAATTGCAGCAAAATACAAATTGCCGGTATATTTTATCGGGGTAGGAGAGGGTATTGATGACCTCGAGCCCTTTGCAGCTTCGGATTTTGCCGAAGCAATAGCAGGAAAACACGAATGACCAATTCACTTTTTGAACCCGATCCCGAAGATACCAAAGCGGTAAAAGAGCTCCATATGTCACCGGCGCTCAAACTCATTCTGGAAATGGGGCCGTTGGTGGTGTTTTTCTTTGCCAATTACAAGGGCGAATGGCTTATCAAACATGTTGGTCTGTTTCAGGGATTTGAAAAACCGATTTTTCCTGCCACAGCAATTTTCATGGTTGCCATTGTTATTGCACTCGTGGCCTCCTGGATTATTGCACGAAAACTCCCGATTATGCCGCTTATCTCGGGCGTATTCGTATTGATTTTCGGAGCTTTAACGCTTTGGCTTCATAATGATACCTTCATCAAGATGAAGCCGACAATTATCAACACACTCTTCGGTCTTATCCTTTTCGGTGGTCTCGCTTTCAATAAATCGCTTCTCGGCTATGTACTTGATTCTGCCTTTCAACTTGATGATGAAGGTTGGAAAATTCTAACACGCCGCTGGGCATGGTTTTTTATTTTTCTTGCTGTGTTGAACGAATTGGTATGGCGTAATTTCAGCAATGATTTCTGGACGACATTCAAGGTCTTCGGTGTCATGCCGATCACCATTATCTTTATGATTGCACAAATGCCGATTGTCATGAAACATGCAACCTCGCCGATAGGTGTGAAACAGACAAAGCTCGACGAATAAGTCGAGAATTTTAAAACCGATGGGATTGAAACAATGGAAATTACACAGTTCATCTGCCGCAGTGATAATTTCGGAGTGCTGCTTCATGACGAGGCAAGCGGGCTAACTGCGGCGATTGATGCGCCGGACGCAAAGACAATCCGTGAAAAGCTTGACCAAAAAGGTTATAAGCTTGATGTTCTTTTCATTACCCATCATCACATGGACCACATCGAGGGAATTGCAGCCCTTAAAGCCGTTTATGGCACGAAAATCATTGGTCCGGAGCGAGAAGCCAACAAAATTGGTGGGCTTGATGAAGCGGTGAATGAAAAATCGGGCTGTAAATTCGCAAAATTCGATGTCAAAGTGCTTGAAACCCCCGGTCATACGCTTGGATCCGTCTGCTATTATTTTCCTGAAGACAAACTGGTTTTTACCGGTGATACATTGTTTTCTCTGGGCTGCGGAAGACTGTTTGAAGGATCAGCCGAGATGATGTTTTCGTCGCTTGAAAAGCTCAAAGCTCTTCCTGACGATACAAAGCTTTATTGTGGCCATGAATATACCAAAGAAAATGCGCGGTTTGCACGCTCGGTCGATCCTGACAATATCGCGCTTATCAATCGCGCTGCTGCTGTTGACCGGCTCATAGCAGTCGGGGAAACCTCGCTTCCGAGCTCGATCAAAGCCGAAAAAGCCGCAAATCCCTTTTTGCGCTGTAATGACCCAGATATACGCCGCACATTAAAAATGCAAAATGCTTCGGATGTCGCTGTTTTTGCCGAATTGAGAAAACGCAAGGATCATTTCTGAATGTTTATCAAGCGATTTGTCATTGCCCTTTGTTTGATTGTTTTTCCGATCGCCGCTTTTGGCGAAGATGCCTCAAAACAGGATAATAAGCAGAACGAGTTCTATCTTTCACCAACAGGCAATCCCAAAATTGTTGCCGAATATCCTCTGAATGAGGAGTTTCTGGTGAAAATGGAAAATGTACAAAAAGAACTGTCCGATGCATCCATCAAGCTTTCTCAATCCGAAACCGGTAATGACGCGAGCGTTGATGGTCTTGTCAAAACGATTTCCAAAAATGAACGCATAATGAACATTTTGAAAAAAAATACACTTGAACCGAAAGATTACGTCCTTGGTTATCTGGCCCTGCAAGCCTCTCTTGCAGCAGCTTCGTCTCTGGACGATCAGGATGCACTTTTTGATGATAGTGCAACAGTTTCAAAAGAGAATCTTGAATTCGGAAAACAATTTGCCGACCGTATCCGCAAGCTGCTTTATCAATAAATTCGTTTTAAAAACAACTAGTTAAGTAGTCTTCCGATAAAATACCATGTGCTTTGCGGCATCATCGGATAAAGAAAAGATGTGGTTAAGGTCTCGTCACACTTCGACGAGTAAACGGATCCGCCGAGCAAAATAGCGAAAGGCGGAGTCATCTTCCGCTATTTTCTCATGAATATTCGGTTTCAATCAAAACAACGTCCTTGGTGAAACTATAATAAAGTTTCTGACAAGACAAAGTCTTCAGAAAATATCTCGGAATACCTGTACTCAAGAAGAGAAATGCCTGGGTTGTTTAATAGAAAAGCCCGTTTTGCAAATATATTTTATGGAAAAACATTCCGTTTTTTACCGAAGAAGCGTTCTAACAATACAACGCAAAGTCTTTTATCGGATTCTGTTAGAGAACCCGAAGTAAAGCCGGTTTATTCATAAGTTCTGAAATTTTATTCAGTTCTGAAACTCTCGAAATTTCTAGTTTTGTAAACGCCGGCAAATATCGTCGAGCTGTTCCAGAGAAGAATAATGAATTTTTACATCCCCACCTTTTTTCCCGTGTTTGATGGCGACTTTCATACCGATAACATCGGCAAGAAGTTTTTCCAGTGACTTGGTATCGGCATCTTTTTCGGTTGGTGTGCGTCTTTTTGATTTCGCACTTGATTGTCCATTTGCCAGAGCTTCAGCCTGACGAACAGACAAACCATCACGAATAATTTTCTCCGCAAGAGCCAAAGGGTCTTCAACTGTTATCAGGCAACGGGCATGACCGGCCGACAATTGCCCCTCATTGATGAATTGCTGAACTTTAGCAGGTAATTTTAATAGTCGGAGTGTATTGGCAACGTGGCTGCGGCTTTTTCCAATCACCTGAGCGAGGTCAGCCTGCGTATAATCATGCTCGTCAATGAGTTGTTGGTAACCCATTCCTTCTTCCAGAGGATTAAGATCGCTTCTTTGAACATTTTCAATAATGGCAAGTTCCAAAGCGGTACGATCGTCAACATCGCGGATAATGACCGGTATTTCGGTGAGGTTAGCACGCTGTGCAGCACGCCAACGACGTTCCCCTGCAATCAATTCGAAGCGATTCGGATGGTCGGGTGAAGGACGAACGACGACCGGCTGCACAACTCCATGCTCACGAATAGACTGGGCAAGATCATCAAGCTCGGTTTCCGTAAAATTACGTCTGGGATTTTGCGGATTACGAGAAATAAATTCAATAGGCACCTGCCGTTCCGACGAGGTATTCGGAGCCGCGAGCGGCTTATCAAGACCAAGATCAATATCGCCAATAAGAGCAGCAAGACCACGTCCAAGCCGTTTTTTCGATTGATCGTCACTCATATCTATTTCCTCGTTTTTTCTAATTTTATTTCTTAAGCTGCACGTAATTGGCGTTCGCGTTGAATAACTTCCGAAGCAAGTTGCAAATAGGCCTGACTGCCGGCACATTTCAAATCGTAAAGAAGAGCCGGTTTACCGAATGACGGCGCTTCCGATACACGAACATTGCGCGGTATGACGGTTTGATAAACTTTGTCACCCATAAAGGATCGCACATCCTCTACAACCTGATTGGAAAGATTATTACGGCCATCATACATGGTAAGCACAATACCTTGTATTTCCAACGAAGGATTGAGGGAGCCACGAACCTGTTTTACTGTTTCCAACAGTTGACTTAGTCCTTCAAGAGCCAGAAACTCGCATTGCAAAGGTACGAGAACAGAATTGGCTGCCCCCATAGCATTGAGCGTCAAAAGATTGAGAGAAGGGGGGCAATCAATCAATATATATGAAAATTTCTCGGTTACTCTCGGATTTTTTCGTAAGGCATTTTGTAGCCTCTGAATACGGTCATTTGCCGGTGCAATTTCCATTTCTATTCCAAGAAGATCAAGGGTCGAGGGGACGACATAAAGATTGGGAACTTCCGTTTCCAATGCCGCGTCATTAACCGATGTGCCCGAAACAATAACATCATAGGAAGAAAGGAGACGTTGATCACGATCAATCCCGAGACCTGTGCTGGCATTTCCCTGAGGATCAATATCCATCACCAGAACAGTTTCTCCAATTGCCGCAAGTGCTGTAGCGAGGTTAATGGCTGTCGTTGTTTTACCAACTCCACCTTTCTGATTTGCAATGGCGATAATGCGTGTTTCGCTCATTTTTCTCACCCCTTACGTGGATTGATCTTGCTAATTTCAAGAATAACGGATTGACGATCAATTTTACTTTGATGAATTACTGAATTGAATGTCCAGTTTTGTTCGGCTTCGGTCATTTCTTTTTTATAATCACGCCCCTTCTGGAATAGGGCGGTTGCACCTTGTTCAAACCATGGAAGCGTTAGTTCAAAGAGCTTCCCGAGCGATGCCAAAGCGCGTGACGTGATAATTTCCGGTTTTTTAATATGAATGTAACTGGTTTCAATGCGACATGTATGAACTGTGGCAGGCAAATTGAATTCAGCACTGACACTTCTTAAAAATGCCGCCTTTTTGCTGTTACTTTCGACGAGATCAATGTGAAAACCGCTTTTTTCTTTCAAGAGAATCGCCGTTACAATTCCGGGAAAGCCACCACCCGAACCAATGTCGCACCAGTTTTTTGCATCTGGTTGAAGTGCGGCTATTTGTGCACTATCCAATATATGTCTGGTCCAGAGCTCTGGCAAAGTAGTATTCGCAATCAAATTGATATGCGATTGCCACTTTTTGACAGCTTCCTCGAAGGCCATCAAACTGGCCGCTGTTTCACGTGAAACAGAAGGCACGATTTCCTTCAACGTCAGATATTTTTCTTCAACCCATTCTGTCATCAGGCGCTTCTCCTGTTTTCGCGGTTCAAGCGCTGGATATGGGTAATGATGAGGGACAAAGCTGCCGGAGTCATTCCGTCAATTTTTTGAGCTTCTGCGATGGATTGCGGTGCGCGCTGACGAATTTTTCCTTTAAGTTCATTGGAAAGACCTGAAATCACGTCAATATCGAGTTCCGCCGGAATGCGCAGCCGTTCATCCCGTCGAAGATTGGCAATATCCTGAGCTTGTCGATCAAGATAAACTGCGTATTGAGCCTCTATTTCCAATGTTTCCGCCGTTTTTTTATCAATATCGCCAAGAATAGGCCAAACATCGCTTAAACGAGACAGTGACATTTCCGGATAAGCCAGCAAATCATAAGCACTACGGCGAATTCCATCATGTTTTATCTGCAACCCTTTTTCCGTAGCCTCGTTCGGCGTGATCGCTACCGATTGACAAAGGTCACGCGCTTTAGTCAATAAGTCTTGCTTATATTGAAAATGCTGATGACGCAACGAGCCTACAATACCCCATTCCAATCCCAACGGTGTCAACCGTTCATCCGCATTATCCGCCCTTAAAGACAAGCGAAACTCTGCACGCGAGGTAAACATCCGATATGGTTCACTGACACCGCGCGTAATCAAATCATCCACCATAACACCAATATAGGCAGTTGAACGGCTGATAGTGATTTGATCTTTGCCGGAAGCTTTGTTCGCGGCGTTCAGCCCTGCAAGTAAGCCTTGTGCGCCGGCTTCTTCATAACCGGTTGTTCCGTTTATCTGACCGGCGAGAAAGAGACCTGAAAGCGCTTTCAATTCCAATGTTGCATAAAGCTGGCGCGGGTCGACAAAATCATATTCGATTGCATAACCCGGTTGCAACACCTTGGCGTGTTCCAAGCCTTCGATGGTCTTGATAAAGTCGAGCTGGACCTCTTCCGGCAATGACGTTGATATACCGTTTGGATAGACCGTATCGTTATCCAGTCCTTCCGGTTCCAGAAATATCTGATGACCGTCACGCTCTCCGAATTTGACAATTTTGTCTTCAATCGAAGGACAATATCTCGGACCTATACCTTTAATAGCGCCGGAATACATTGCCGAACGATGAATATTATCTTTTATGATCTGATGGGTTTTGTGATTCGTTCGGGTAACCGCACAGTCAATTTGTGGTTGGCGAATTGTTTCGGTTAAAAATGAAAATGGTACAGGATCGTCGTCAGCAGTCTGCTTTGGAAGATTGTCCCAATCAATTGTCTTTTTACTTAACCTTGAAGGGGTACCGGTTTTCAATCGCCCTAACCGGATACCATATTGTCCAAGCCGTTCACCAAGGAGATTGCTCGGTTCTTCGCCCATTCTCCCCGCAGGCCATGTCTTTTCGCCAATATGTATAAGCCCACGCAAAAATGTACCCGTTGTCAAGACCACAGCACCGGCTTCAAGCTGCCCATGAGCCTTACAGATAACGCCCGTTACAGCGTTATTTTTTACAATAATATCAATGACTTCGTCTTCTATGACCGTGAGATTTGGCTGTTCCGAAATCAATGTCTGCATAGCTTTTTTGTATAATTTTCGGTCTGCCTGTGTACGCGGTCCCCTAACGGCTGGTCCTTTTCTCCGGTTAAGCAAACGAAACTGGATTCCGGCTTCATCTGCTGCACGCCCCATCAGCCCGTCGAGTGCATCAATTTCTCTCACAAGATGTCCTTTTCCGAGGCCACCAATTGCGGGATTACAAGACATTGTTCCAATTGAAGCAAAATGGTGGGTAACGAGTGCGGTTTTTGCACCCGTACGAGCCGCTGCAGAAGCTGCTTCGCATCCGGCATGTCCGCCCCCAACAACAATCACATCAAATTTATCAGTCAATTTATTATCAACACCATTATTTTAATCACGTTTCACGTGAAACAATAGAAGAAACACCTTTTTCCGGAGAACTTCTAACCAATTAATAGTTCTCTAACATATGAGATGTTTCACGTGAATCATTATTTTTGAAGATTGAACATCTAATTTCCAAAATGTTTCACGTGAATCCTTATTTTACTGTTTCACGTGAATCAATTTTTCGAAAATCAAGTTCCAATTATTTTGAACGACTCATTTGCCTATGCAAAATTGCGAAAAAATCACGTCCAAAATATCTTCCACATCAATATCGCCGGTAATACGACCCAGTGAATCTGCAGCAAGTCGTAAATGTTCCGCTCTTAGAGATAAATCGCGGTCTTCATATCGAATCGCGTGATCAATTTCGGAGATCGCCGTTTTCAAAAGCATTAATTGCCTTTTGCGAGCAGTGACGACTTCTCCGACATCATATGAAAAACTCGAGCAGAAAGAAGCAATCGCTTTTACAAAAGCATCAAATCCTTCACCGGTTTTGGTCGAAAACTGGATCGGCCATTTTTCAAATGACCCCTTTGCCAAATCAACTTTATTTCCCACATGCCAAATTTCCGCGCTTGTTTCTGGAAGTTTGATTGCAACCGGATTTGACAAGTCATCAACCAGCAAGACAAGATCGGCGTCTTTTAGCCGATTATAGGCAACCTCTATACCGAGTTTTTCAACCTTGTTCTCTGTCTCTCGCAATCCGGCTGTATCGGTCAATAGAATTTGATATCCATCAATTACAATACGCGTTTCCAAAGCGTCCCGTGTTGTACCCGCCTCGTCGGTTACTATAGCAACATCAAAACCTGATAACTTATTGATAATACTAGATTTTCCTGCGTTTGGTGCACCTGCTATGACAATGTTTATACCGTCCCGCATGGAAGCTACGCGTTCACTTTTCTCGACAAATTCGGAAATTGACCGGCTTAAATTTCGTAAATTATCCCAAACAATCTCGCTCACAGAACCCGGAACATCTTCCTCATCGGAAAAATCAAGCTCCGCTTCTATCATGGCGCGGGCTTTGATAAGATCGTTTCGCCATTCTATATAAAGCGCTGCAAGTTTGCCCGTCGCTCCCATTATGGCTAGTCTTCTTTGGCTTTCGGTTTCCGCTTCGATTAAATCAGCCAGCCCTTCTGCTTCTGTCAAATCGAGCTTGCCATTGATAAACGCCCGCCTTGAAAACTCACCAGGTTCTGCCAAACGACATGAATCGAACTTCGCAAGCTCGTTCAAAAACCGGTCAACAACGGCCTTGCCGCCATGAAGATGAAATTCGGCACAATCTTCACCGGTAAAACTATGTGGTGAGGGAAAAAACACTGTTAATGCATTGTCCAGAAATTCGCCTTCTCGAGACGTAAGTTTGCCATATGTCATTAAACGCGGTGCCGGAACCTTACCGAGCAATGTCTTGACGATCGTTTTGGTCATATCTCCCGAAACGCGAATGACTGCGACCCCAGAGGGAAGTTTTCCGCTTGATAAAGCAAAAATAGTATCCACTGTTGTTATCCTCGTTCGTCAAAATGTCTTATTGAAGCTATGTCCCACATTTAGCAACGCAGAAACGCATTATAAAAAGCCGGCCAATGATCTACAAATCATTTGAAGCAGAACTTTATAACCATTTTTGACAAAAACTTCGTTCCGCTTCGCCATACCAATTATGCTACCGCAGATATATAAAAACCGCCCGAAAAATTTTCCGGACGGAAAAAGCTACATATGTATGTTTTGAAAAACACCTGTCAGACATGACCCGACGGGGAACATTCTCGATCAAGTGATCGGAGATCAGCAGTTCTCCGATCATGTATTTCCAAATCATGTATTTCCAAATCAGGTATTCCCGAATTACGTATTCCCGAATTACGTATTCATTGAGTCGAAAAATTCGGCATTGGTTTTTGTCTGCTTCAATTTATCAATCAAAAATTCGATCGCGTCGGTTGTGCCCATCGGAGCCAAAATACGACGCAAAACAAATATTTTCTGCAAATCCTGACGGGAAACCAACAAATCTTCCTTGCGGGTTCCGGATTTCAAAATATCCATTGCCGGGAAAATTCTCTTATCGGCCACTTTCCGGTCGAGCACAATTTCAGAGTTACCGGTTCCCTTGAACTCTTCGAAAATGACTTCATCCATACGGCTACCTGTATCAATCAATGCCGTAGCGATAATTGTGAGCGAACCGCCTTCTTCAATATTGCGGGCTGCACCGAAAAAGCGCTTGGGGCGCTGCAGAGCATTGGCATCAACACCGCCGGTCAATACCTTACCTGATGAAGGAACGACAGTATTATAAGCGCGACCGAGACGGGTGATCGAATCGAGAAGAATGACAACATCGCGTCCCTGTTCAACAAGGCGCTTTGCCTTTTCAATGACCATTTCAGCGACCTGAACGTGACGGGATGCCGGTTCGTCGAATGTTGAAGAAACAACTTCGCCTTTCACGGAACGCTGCATATCGGTCACTTCTTCCGGACGTTCGTCAATAAGCAACACAATCAGAAAACATTCCGGATGATTGGCCGTAATTGAATGGGCAATGTTTTGAAGAAGAACTGTCTTACCGGTTCTTGGTGGTGCAACAATCAGCGCACGTTGTCCTTTACCTAAAGGCGAGATGAGATCAATAACCCTTGCCGACATATCCTTGTTTGTCGGGTCACTCAACTCCATTTTCAACCTCTCGTTCGGATAGAGAGGTGTCAAATTATCAAAATGGATTTTGTGACGGATTTTCTCCGGATCTTCAAAATTGATCGTATTGATTTTTAATAGCGCAAAATAACGCTCGCCTTCTTTAGGACTGCGTATCGGTCCTTCGACCGTATCGCCGGTTTTTAATGAAAACCGCCGGATTTGGGAGGGTGACAGATAAATGTCATCGGGGCCCGGAAGATAATTGGCATCGGCCGAACGTAAAAATCCGAAGCCGTCCAGCAAAACTTCCAGAACACCTTCACCGATAATTTCAACATCCTGAAGGGCAAGCTTCTTCAAAATGGCAAACATCAATTCCTGTTTGCGCATTAACGAAGCATTTTCGACTTCCAGTGTTTCGGCAAAAGCTACAAGTTCAACCGGCGTTTTGCTTTTCAGCTCTTGTAGTTTCATCTGTTGAATATTCTGCATCCAATATAAACTCTTGTGATTATGGAAAAATATTTTCCTTGAAAAAGTGCCTTATTCAGAAACTTTGGAAAATAAAAAAGGAGGGTAAATTCCATCTACCCCCCTTGCCTTAAGAAATCAAGCCATTTTCACTCAGAACGGTTTTACAATGACATCAATCACAGCGATGATCATGAGCACTGTGGGCACTTCATTCAAAATCCGCCATGTCTTTTCGGAAAAGTTATTTCTATCCTCGGCAAAATGGCGAACTCCGCGGGATAACAATCCGTGATAGCCGGAAAGAATAACCACAACGAGAAGTTTCAGATGCAGCCAACCACCCTGAAGTGCATAAACTTCCCATGCCAACCAGAGTCCCGTAACCCACGATGCAATCATCGCAGGATTGATAATTGCCCGCAACAATCGTCTTTCCATAACTTTGAACGTTTCGGATTGTTTGGATCCCGCTTCTGCCTGACAATGGTAGACAAACAAACGTGGCAGATAAAACATACCGGCCATCCAGCAGATGATAGAAATCACATGAAAAGATTTAATCCATAACGTCGATTCCGGATATTTATCAGGATTCACGTGAAACAATGCCCATAAAACAACCACGACAATCAATAGCGAAACGATGGCGCGAAGCCAGATTGTCCCCGTTGTCATATGCGTTTTAGAATTCGTCATTTGTTAAAATTCCTCACCAGTTTGACCAGTCTTTCGACGTTTTTGATAGGCGTTTGTGGTGTTATTCCATGCCCCAAATTAAAAACCAAGGGTCCATTCCCGAGATTTTCCAGAATAGTCTCTATTCCTTTTTCAAGAGCAGTACCACCCGAAACCAGCCGCAATGGATCAAGATTTCCTTGTACGGGTGTTATTTCTTGTAGTTTTTTGGCAAAGGAAAGCGGTATAGACCAATCAAGTCCGATGGCCGTTACCCCTGTTTTTCGAGCAAAATTTTCGTAAAGTGCACCGGCACCTTTTGGAAAACCGATTATCGGAACTTCCGGAAAAACTTTTCTAATCCGCCGGACCATCCGGTTTATCGGATAAATAACATATTCATCAAAACTCTGTTCATCCAGAACGCCGGCCCAGGAATCAAAAATCTGTAAAACCTCAGCTCCCGATTTGACCTGATTGACAAGATAGTCAGCCGAAACATCGGCAAGAAGTT
This sequence comes from Bartonella sp. M0192, assembly GCF_016102305.1. Taxonomy (NCBI): domain Bacteria; kingdom Pseudomonadati; phylum Pseudomonadota; class Alphaproteobacteria; order Hyphomicrobiales; family Bartonellaceae; genus Bartonella; species Bartonella sp. M0192. Next base: position 295,956 of record NZ_JACFOU010000001.1, read on the forward strand.
CAAGAAGAGTTTTCATTGCTTCCGGATGATTGAAGCCGAACAATCTGGCAGGGGCCTGATCCGGAGTGCCATGTCCGGCAATCATATAGGTTGCAACAGTCCATGGAGCTCCACAAAATCCGATCAGTGTTGTGTCATGAGGTAAAGCATTTTTGAGAAGAGAGAGAGTTTCAAAACTCGGGATCAGTTTTTCCTGAGCCTTTTCGACATTTAAATTTTCAATTTCGTTTACCGATAGAGGATCAAGAATTGGTCCCTTTTTTTCTTCAAAACGTAAATTCCTTCCTAAAGCATGGGGTACAACGAGTATATCCGAAAAGAGAATTGCTGCATCAAAACCGAATCGTCTGATCGGTTGCATTGTGACTTCAAAAGCAAGTTGAGGGTTATAGCAAAGATCAAGAAAGCTTCCCGCTTTTTCCCTAACTTCTCGGTATTCCGGCAGGAATCTTCCAGCTTGCCTCATCAACCAGATTGGTGGGGGAGATATTGTTTTACCACTTAGGACTTCAAGAACTTTTTTTGTCATGGCTTATGTTGGCTTTTCCAAAGGAGGGTTTCAATAAAGAAATTATTTTGAATCTTGGATTTTGATTCTTAGAGTCTGTGTTTTCTGTTAATTATTTATTAACCTTTTTTTATCCACAGAATTGGCGAGATTTTTGTAAGCCGGAAAAACCTGCTCACAGCAACCTTATATTTACCCGATTAATTTTAATTTGATACATAAAAACAGCGACTTTCTTCAAATTGTGAAATAAAAATCGTAAAGCCGTTGAAATTCCAAAACAGAAGGTTTTCCCCGTAATTCAATTGCCCGCTTTTGAATTTCCCACAATGGCTTGGCTTGTGTATAACATCATGGAGTTATCCTCACATTTTTTTGGTGTGCACAAAATGATTGTTCATTTGCACATCTATCAACAAGGGCCTGTGAATCCTGTGACAAAAGAAAAATTGGACTTTCATTTATATATGATTTCTGATGCGACCGGAGAGACTCTCCTCTCGGCAGGTCGCGCAGTGGCCTCCCAATATGTAGAAGCAAACGCTATTGAACATGTTTATCCGCTTATTCGCAATGAAGCCCAGTTGCAGGAAGTAATCGGCCAGATCAACCGTGAGCCGGGAATTGTGCTTTATACGATTGTGGATGAAAAAATCGCACATTTACTGCATTCGGCATGTGAAAAAATGGGTGTGCCTTCGGTTTCTGTTCTTGATCCGGTTTTCAAAGCATTCCATTCCTATTTGCGGTTGCCGGCAAACAGGCGCGCCAGTGCCCAGCACGAGCTTAATGCAAATTATTTCAAACGAATCGAGGCGCTCGATTACACAATGGATCATGATGACGGCCAATTGCCGGATGGCTTACAAAATGCCGATGTGATTCTTGTAGGAATTTCGAGAACGTCAAAAACGCCGACGAGTATTTATCTTGCCAATCGTGGCATCAAAACAGCCAATGTTCCACTGGTTCCGGGTGTTGAACCACCCAATCAGCTCTTTTTGTCGAAAAAACCTATGATCGTCGGTCTTATCGCTTCTGCCGACCGGATAAGTCAGGTGCGGCAAAGTCGTAACATTGGTGGCGGGCTTTCAACAGAAAGCTATATTGACCGGGCAAATATCGCGCAGGAACTCAATAATGCCAAACAGATTTGTATGCGTAACAATTGGCCGGTTATCGATGTTACACGCCGTTCTATCGAAGAAACAGCAACTGCGATTCTCGAACTTTACCTGCGCGATCATCAAATCTGAATTTTAATAAAAAGAAAAACCATGTCTCATAAACCGCTTATTCTCGCATCTTTAAGCCCGTTCAGAAAATCGATTTTGGAAAATGCTGGTCTCGAATTTGATGTTGAAGGAGCAAAAATAGATGAGCGTCAGCTCGAAAAAACTCTAGGTAAAATCACACCGGAGGAGCTTGCCAAAGAATTGGCAATAAAAAAGGCAGAAGATGTTTCCCGCCGGTTTCCAAATGCACTTGTTATCGGATGCGATCAAACACTGGAGCTTGAAGGAAATGCACTTCATAAAGTGGCAAATCTTGAGGAAGTGCGTCAGCGTCTTGCCGCCTTATCAGGTAAAACACATTATCTTCATAGTGGCATCGCTTTGGTAAAAGCCGGTAAAGCCGATTGGGTCGGGCTTTCAACGGCGAAAATGATTGTCCGTTCATTATCGCCCGAATTTATTGATTATTATATCGATAAAACAGGAGATGACGTTCAATCAAGTGTCGGTGCCTATCAGGTTGAAGGCTTGGGTATCCAGCTATTTGATAAAATAGAGGGTGATTATTTTACCATTATCGGTTTACCCCTCTTATTATTGTTGCAGAAATTACGCGAGACAGGAATCATCATTCGATAAGATGACAAATTTAATACCAGAAATACCCCATGCTTTTGTAACCGGTTATCCGGTCGGACACTCCCTTTCACCTCAAATTCATCGCTTTTGGCTCAAAAAATATAACTTGGCCGGAACTTATGATGCAGTCGAGGTTAAGCCGGAAAATTTTGAAACATTTATCACTTCGTTGCAAAAAAAAGGTTTTTGCGGTGGCAATGTTACGCTGCCTCATAAAGAAGAAGCCTTTCGCCTTTCCGAAAAAAAAGATCAGGCTGCAACAAGGATAGGAGCCGCCAATACATTATGGTTCGAGAATAACATACTTTGTGCAAGCAATACCGACGGTTATGGTTTTGAAGCCAATCTTGACGATTTTGCTCCCGGCTGGGGTGGAAATGCGGCACTTGTCATCGGCGCTGGTGGAGCGGCGCGCGCAGTGATCTATACGCTTGAACAACGCGGGTTCGAGAACATTTATCTTGTAAACCGGACGAGATCACGTGCCGACAAGCTTGCCGGTTATTTTGGTCATCAGGTAAAAGCACGCAATTGGAACGAAATTGATGATCTCGTTCCTCTGGCAGATCTAATCGTTAATACGACCTCTCTGGGGATGACAAATAATCTTATTAAAAAAGACAGCGAACCGTTTATTCACCTTGATCAGGCAAAGCCGTCGGTTCTCGTGACAGATATTGTTTACACGCCTTTGATGACGCCAATTCTCTTACAGGCCAAAGCTAGAAACCTCAATTATGTTGACGGAATCGGAATGTTGCTTCATCAGGCTGTACCGGGGTTTGAACGGTGGTTTGGAATAAGACCTGTTGTGGACGATGAATTACGACAAGAAATACTGGGTAAAATGGGCCAATAAATGATTATCCTCGGGCTTACAGGTTCTATCGGCATGGGAAAAACGACGACAGCCGGCTTTTTTGAAGAAGCCGGTGTTCCCGTTTATAATGCTGACAGGGCTGTTCATGAACTTTATGAAAGTAAGCCGGTTATTGAAGATTTAAGCCGTATTTTCCCTGATTGTTTGACAGATGGCCGGATAGACCGGTCAAAATTATCAAAAACAATTGTCAAGGATCCGTCAAAACTTGTCCTTTTGGAAAAGTTCATTCACCCGCTGGTGCGAAAAAAGGAAAAAGACTTTGTAAAAATGCACCGCGATCGGGGTGACCCGCTTGTGGTTCTCGATATTCCTTTGTTATTTGAAACAGGGCCTGAAGGGCGGGTTGATAAAATAGCAGTTGTTTCGGCACCAACCGAAATTCAGCGGCAACGAGTACTTGCCCGAAGCGGCTGGGATGATGAAAAATTAAACCGTATTTTGTCGCGTCAGATATCGGACGAAGAAAAGCGAAGGCGTGCCGATTTTGTTATTGATACGGGCAAAAGCCTTGATGACGCCAGAGAACAGGTAAAACATCTGATTTCCCGTTTGACATTGAAATAAACCGCCCGCCCATGAGAATGTGGATATTTTCGGCGCTGTTTTTGTAAAATTGAAATGACGGCTCAATCGCGAATTTTAGCAACGTTATATCCGGATTATCCATAGTTTCTTTCAAAGATATATAAATGTAAAAATCGTCAAAATGATTTTGCGTCGACTATTTTTGATAGCTAACCTTCCGGTCGTATTCACGCGAATATAGGCGCCAACAGTACCGGAAACAGGATTTGTTGTTTATTGCGTCTTCAAAACGCAAGAAAGATGGAAAATAATCCATTAAGAAGGTGTAATTCGTGCAAAAATGCCGGAGCAATTTAAAGGGCTGATGAGAGCAGATTTTTATGAGAGAAATTATTTTTGATACTGAAACAACAGGCCTTCACAAAGAAACAGACCGTATTGTCGAAATCGGCTGTGTGGAGATGGTTGATCGCTATCTCACTGATAAAACTTTTCACGTCTATCTCAATCCGCAAGGGGTGATTATTCCCGACGAGGTTGTAGCAGTCCACGGTCTTACCAATGAGCGCCTCAAGGACGAGCCGAAATTTGAAGAAATAGCCGATGATTTTCTTTCCTTTATCGAAGGCGCGACATTAATTGCCCATAATGCAAACTTCGACCTTGGATTTTTGAATGCAGAATTGGAGCGTATCCATAAGCCCCTCATCAGTGTTGATCGTATTATTGATACATTGGCAATGGCGCGACGGAAATTTCCGATGGGGCCTAATTCTCTGGATGCTTTGTGCAAACGTTTCGGTATCGATAATTCACGCCGGACGCTACACGGTGCTTTGCTCGACTCTGAAATTCTTGCCGATGTTTATATCGAACTGATTGGCGGCAAACAGGGGGCTTTGGGATTTGATGGAGCAAATTCAGATAGCAAATCCAACGAAAATGATGATCAGAATAAAATTGTTCTGAAAACGCGCCCCAAACCTTTGCCAAGCCGTTTGAGCGAAGAGGATAAGGCGGCCCATGACGCATTGCTTGCAAAAATCGGCGAAAAAGCCATGTGGAGCCACATAAAAAATTGAAGTGTCGGGAAAACCGGCAATCGGAGAGACCGGAAATATCCTGATGCCAGCCAAGTTGGTTTTCATAAAATCTGTAATGAAGATTATATCGGCATCCGGACTATCCGGAGTTTATGATAGCGGGATATAGCACTTGAAAATTTAAGGAAAAAGCGGACTTTGATTTTAACGCCCGCATTCAAATCTGTATGATTATTCAAACTTCAATAATAATTTTTTTCGCATCCCTTCGTAAAACCGCGCTTCAAATCGATCTGATCAATATCTTCAGGGGCTATTTTCGGAAAATCAGTTTAAAAAAATAGACCGTTGCGGAGAGGGGGGAACCACAACGGTCTTTTTTACTGCACTCACTCAACAGTCCGGAGAGGGAAAGTAGACTGTTGTATCCGGTAAACGGCGGGGGACAAAGCCGGACAACCGGACATATCGACGCAGTGTCGATAGGTCATATAAAAGAATTTAAAAATGGCTTTTCAAGGGCAACTATATTAACATTTTGTAACAAATGCGTGAAAAATGTTTAAAAAGGCTAACGATAAATTTTGCCTGCACCACATTTTCTATCGTTTGCTCATGGGCTTTTCGGGTTCAATGTGCTTTTAAACTTATATAATGTTTTTAAAATTCAATGTCAGGATTGACGATGCAAAAAAATGATCACCTTTTTCTCGTTGACGGTTCAAGCTATATCTTTCGCGCCTATCATGCCTTGCCGCCATTAACACGGAAAAAAGACGGTTTGCCGGTTGGCGCGCTGGCCGGTTTTTGCAATATGCTGTGGAAATTGCTGTGCGATGCGCGTGATACTGCAGTTGGCGTGGTGCCAACGCATTTTGCGGTCATTTTTGATTATTCGTCGGAAACATTCCGGAAAAAGATATATCCCGAATATAAAGCGAACCGCCCTACTCCGCCCGACGATCTTATTCCCCAATTCAGCCTTATCAGGCAGGCAACCCGCGCTTTCAATCTGCCATGCATTGAAAAAGAAGGTTATGAGGCAGACGACATCATTGCAACTTATGCTTCTGAGGCCACCCGAAGTGGTGCAAAAACCACAATCATTTCTTCCGACAAAGACCTCATGCAACTCGTCAATCAACAGGTTGGGATGTATGACAGCATGAAAGACCGCCCGATCGGAATTGAGGAAGTTGTCGAGAAATGGGGCGTTCCGCCTGAAAAGATGATTGATTTGCAATCGCTTACAGGTGATTCGACCGATAATGTTCCCGGTGTGCCAGGTATTGGCCCGAAAACAGCAGCCCAGCTTCTTGATGAATTCGGCGATCTTGATACGCTTTTGGCTCATGCCGGCGATATCAAACAAAAGAAACGTCGGGAAAATATTATCGAATTTGCCGATCAGGCAAGATTGGCGCGTCAGCTTGTAACCTTAAAAACCGATGTTCCGCTTGAAACCGGTCTTGATGGCCTCCTGTTGGAGCCAACCGACGGGCCGCGCCTTATCGGCTTTTTGAAAGCAATGGAATTCAATTCTTTGACGCGCCGTGTTGCGGAAGCGACCAATTGTGATGCAGCTTTGATCGAGCCGGTCAATCTTGAGGTTGAATGGGGAAAAAGTGCCCATGGGCCTGATCTTGAGGAAGGTTCCGATGTTGGCGGAGCGCCGGACGTGCGTGGCAATGTTCAAGAAGAACAAAAAAACGGCTCCGACGAAGCACAAGAAAACACCCCGCAGCTTCTTGCAGAAAAACGTAAAAAAGAAGCGCTCACAGAAAAAATAGATACGACCGCTTATCACACTATAACCGACGAAGCCGAACTGAAACAATGGCTCGACCGGGCAAAGGAGCAGGGGTTCTTTGCATTCGATACCGAAACGACCTCGCTTGACCCGATGCAAGCGGAACTTGTCGGCTTTTCTATAGGTCTTAAACCCGGTGAAGCGGCTTATGTGCCACTTAACCATGTCGATGGTAGCAATGATTTGCTGGGCGGTGGACGCTTAAAGGGACAACTTGATACACAAAAAGCGGTCGCTTTATTGAAGCCGGTATTGGAAAATCCGGCGATTTTAAAAATTGCGCAAAATATGAAATATGATTGGCTGGTGATGCGACAGTATCATGTCACAATCCGGTCTTTCGATGATACGATGTTGCTTTCCTATGTTCTGGATGCCGGAACATTGACCCATGGAATGGACGCATTGTCCGAACGCTGGTTGGGGCATAAGCCGATTACATTCAAAGAGGTTGCCGGAAGTGGAAAAACGGCAACCGGTTTTGCTGCTGTCGATTTGAAACGGGCAACCCAATATGCGGCCGAAGATGCCGATGTTACGTTGCGACTTTGGCGGGTTTTAAAACCCCAAATTGTCGCCCGCGGTGTTACCCGTGTTTATGAGCGTCTGGAGCGGCCATTGGTAACTGTTCTTGCCCGTATGGAAGAACGCGGTGTTCTGGTTGACCGGCAGTTACTGTCGCGATTATCCGGTGAGCTTGCCCAGTCGGCAGCAGCATTGGAAGATGAAATTTATCAACTTGCCGGAGAAAAATTCAATATCGGCTCGCCGAAGCAATTGGGAGAAATTTTATTCGGCAAAATGGGTTTGCCGGGAGGCTCGAAAACCAAAACTGGCCAATGGTCGACATCGGCTCAGGTTCTTGAAGATCTGGCAGCAGAGGGGCATGAATTACCCCGCAAGATTGTTGATTGGCGCCAGCTCACAAAATTGAAATCGACCTATACCGATGCACTCCCGAATTATATTTTACCTGAAACAGGGCGCGTTCATACGAACTATTCAATGGCTGCAACGTCAACCGGACGGCTTGCCTCGTCAGATCCGAATTTGCAAAATATTCCGGTTCGCACACCGGAGGGAAGAAAAATCCGTGCCGCTTTTATAGCCGGTCCCGGTAATTTGCTACTGTCTGCCGATTACAGCCAAATTGAACTGCGTGTTCTTGCCCATGTCGCCGATATCAAAGCTTTGAAAAAAGCATTTGCAGACGGCCTTGATATTCATGCAATGACCGCATCGGAAATGTTCGGTGTGCCGATCGAGGGTATGCCACCGGAAGTTCGTCGTCGTGCCAAAGCGATCAATTTCGGCATTATTTATGGCATTTCCGCTTTCGGACTTGCCAATCAATTGTCGATTCCGCGCGAGGAGGCAGCCCAATATATCCGCACTTATTTCGAACGTTTTCCGGGCATTAAAGACTATATGGAAAAGACCAAAGCTTTTGCGCATGAGCATGGTTTTGTCGAGACAATTTTCGGACGGCGTGCACATTATCCGGATATCAATTCCAAAAGTGCACAAGTGCGGGCTTTTAACGAGAGGGCTGCAATCAACGCACCAATTCAGGGGGCTGCCGCCGATATTATCCGTCGTGCCATGATAAAAATGGATGATGCGCTGAAGGAAGCCGGCTTATCGGCCAAAATGTTGTTGCAGGTTCATGATGAACTGATTTTTGAATTGCCTGAAAGCGAAGTTGAAAAGACCACCGCACTTGTAAAAAATGTGATGGAGAATGCGACAATGCCGGCACTATCCTTATCTGTGCCACTTAAAGTCGATGCACGCGCAGCTAAAAATTGGGATGAAGCCCATTAAAATGAGCCATATCGAAAGTATTATTCTGCTTATTGTGAATTGAAAACCGGCTGATGCTGCACTTGAAATAGAAAATAATGCTCCATATTGCTCCCTATTACTTTCACTAGGGAGCAATTTGATGAACCGCAATTTCCTTTTTCTTATTATCGGCGTTCTTATCGTTGTTGTTGCGGGCTTGGGTTATAAATTTTACCAACAGAAACAACAGCAAAAACCATCCGGCATCGAAATGACAATCGATAAAAATGGTGTTTCGGTCGATCGTCACTAGTGTTCCGATAAAACAATATTTAAAGAATGATAACAGCTAAAGGCAACGTGTTTTTCACTCGTCATAAATCTTGTAATTGCATTGTTGTTCACACCCCCGTCCCGATCAAGATAATAATATAGCTCGATTGGGTTAAGGATACTATTCTCTAAAAGAGGGAAGTCTGGTATCTTAAAAAAGCTTTTTGAAAAGGCGGAATTATTCACAGAAGTTTTGTAATTACTCGAACAGCAATTTAGGGAAGAAGTAATAGAAATGTTAAGTTACATTTTTTCTATTAAAGGTTTTGTTCTTTCACTGGATGGACTTCTACTTTCGTTCCTGATTGGTGCTGTGCTTGCCTATTTTACCAATATCAGTTTGAAGACGCTTTATCGCATTCCCTATATGTTCATGCTTGCCGTTGCGTTTTTGGGCTATGTTTTATTAACTTATGCAATCAATTTGCTAGTGTTCAGATTAATTGGCACATTGCCACTGGCATTTCTGGTATTGCTAGCAGCTGTCCCGCCATTTCTGTTCGGTTATGTCGCCATGTACCTTTCTGTTTCCCGTGCGCGGGACGGATTCGGTAAAAAAGGCGCTGCCTGGCTTCTGGTCATACCACTTCTCAATCTTGGCTTATTCATTGTCACGCTTGATGATGATCCGGAAGACAAAGAAGAAAAGCCGATCAACCGGAACCCGATTGGAACACCGGCTTTTATGAATGGTGCAACCGGTGTCATCGTCGCAACAATTATTTTCATATTGAGTTTCACAGGCGGAATGATGTTGGTGACTTATCCGAGCATCTACCGAATTCCGGAACTACTGTACATGGGAACCCGCTAACGGAATGATGTTTTTAGGTTAATGTACCAAAGCGGCGAATCTTTTTATCAGTGTTTCAACGGGCAGCTTGACAAGCCGAATATTTTGTAAAGCGGGCAAAAACCGATAATTGCGGTGAGAAGTGGTATAAGGCCGATCAAGCCAAACCAGCGCGCACCACTATCAAGAAAGAAAATAAGAGAAAGTAGAACAATACCGATAATGATACGGATAATGCGATCAACGCTACCAAGATTTTGTGTCATCCGAGAAGCCTTTCCAATTTAGTTCTCTTGTAGATTTAGGCCAGCATAAGGAAAAAAACAATCCATCCGCACTTATTTTGGCTTTTTACATATGGGTGGGAGTTTATGAAAACTGCTTTATTGGCTTGTTGTTTGTTTTTCAGAGCGTAGTTCTTGAATCTTGGCTGGTAAATTATGCAGGCGACAAAACGACAATAAAAAGCTCCGGAAGATTCATTCCGGAGCTTTTGTAAAATATGGATAAAATCTGCTTATTTGCGGTCGCGCGCAGCAAGAGTGCGAAGACGCAAAGCATTCAATTTGATGAAGCCGGCGGCATCTTTCTGGTTATAGGCACCGTGGTCATCTTCAAATGTCACAAGCGAACTCGAATAAAGCGATTTGTCACTCTTGCGACCTTCAATGATGACATTGCCCTTATAGAGTTTCAGCTTGACTTCCCCTTCAACATTTTCTTGCGACAGATCTATTGCTGCCTGCAACATTTTGCGTTCCGGAGAGAACCAGAAACCGTTGTAAATCAACTCGGCATAACGCGGCATCAATTCGTCTTTCAGATGCGCTGCACCGCGATCAAGCGTGATCGATTCAATAGCGCGGTGGGCTGCGAGCAGAATTGTACCACCGGGAGTCTCGTAGACGCCGCGTGACTTCATGCCAACAAAGCGGTTTTCAACCAGATCGACACGACCAATTCCGTTATCATGACCATATTTATTAAGTTCGGTCAGCAATGTTGCCGGCGACATTTGTTTGCCATTGATTGAAACAGCGTCGCCTTTCTTGAAGCCGATGGTGATAATGGTCGGTTTATCGGGTGCATTTTCAGGAGAGACAGTGCGCAAATGCACATATTCTGGAGCCGGAAGTGACGGGTCTTCCAACACTTTGCCCTCTGAAGACGAATGTAGCAAATTCGCATCGACCGAAAACGGCGCTTCGCCCTGTTTATCTTTCGTCACGGGAATCTGGTGCTTTTGGGCAAAATCCAGAAGTTCTGTACGGCTCTTGAAATTCCAGTCACGCCATGGCGCAATGATCTTGATGTCGGGGTTCAAAGCATAAGCTGAAAGTTCGAAACGAACCTGATCATTGCCTTTACCTGTTGCACCATGAGCAATCGCATCGGCACCGGTTTTTTTGGCAATCTCGATCAGATGTTTTGAAATGAGCGGGCGGGCAATCGATGTTCCAAGAAGGTAGACACCTTCATAAACTGCATTGGCGCGAAACATCGGAAATACGAAATCGCGAACAAATTCTTCGCGCAGGTCTTCCATGAAAATCTGTTTGGCACCAAGCATTTCGGCTTTGCGGCGTGCCGGATCAAGCTCCTCTCCCTGCCCCAGATCGGCTGTAAAGGTGATGACTTCAGCACCAAGCTCGGTTTGCAACCATTTTAATATGATTGAAGTATCAAGGCCGCCTGAATAGGCCAGTACAACTTTTTTAACGTCTTTCCACTTTTCCATTTTTTCTGTCCGATAATTAATGGCCCCAATTGATTGACCCGATTGAATTGATATGAGCTGTTTTATCAGGAGATAGCAACCATGCAAGCAATCAAAAATTTTTTCTTACATAAAACTTATAAAAACAGATTGAAATGGTTTGATAAAACAATAAGACAAAGATGATTAACGAGAGATCATGATCATGTCTTTCTTGCCAGACGCCCATGTGTTTTTGGAATTTGCCGGTGCAGCAATCATTTTGACACTCATTCCGGGGCCGGATATGGCGCTTTTTGTCGGCCGTGCTATATCGCAGGGAAAAGCGGCTGGCCTTGCCTGCATTGCCGGTTGTACAACAGGCATTATTATTCAGGTTTTTGCGGTCTCTGTCGGCCTCTCGGCGTTGATAATAGCCTCGCCAATGGCGTTTTTTATTCTCAAAGTGGCCGGTTCCGTCTATCTCTTATGGCTTGCACTACAAGCGCTTTTGAACCGGTCGAATTTTTTTGTCGACGGAAAAAAGCAGAAGAAACTCAGCGTAAAACGGAATTACCTTACCGGTCTTGCGATCAATTTGTTAAATCCGAAAGTTCTTCTCTTCAATTTGACCTTTTTGCCGCAATTTGTCGACGCGCTCGACCCGCATGCACCTGAAAAAATATTTTTTCTCGGAGCTTCTTTCATTCCGATATCCCTTCCTTTCACGGTTTCGATGGTTTTGGCTGCCGACAAATTTGCCAAAGCCTTAAAAGAAAATCCCCATTTTATAAGAATACTTGATTTTTTAATGGCCGGAATTTTCACAGCCTTTGCAGTCCGGCTGATCGTGACCGAAGTTAAATAAATATCGGCTTCATCTCATCGGGGAAAATGGCTATAAATTTGAAGGTTGCAAAAATTTGTATTCGGAAAAACGGTTAAAAACTTTATAAAATTCAATTTTCCATTGAATCCCGTTATCCGGCTTTTCCGGCCTCGAAAATTTCTTTTAAACGAGAGGATAAAGAAATGAGTGATTTCATATTTACGCCACCTGCAATTGTCGGTATCCCGATCAAAGGGAGTAATAAAGTTTTTCCGGTTCACAGGATTTATTGCGTTGGTCGCAATTATGCAAATCATGCAATAGAAATGGGGCATGACCCGTCAAAGGAAGCACCGTTCTTTTTCCAGAAAAATCCCGATAATCTGGTATTTGATGGTGTTTTCCCTTATCCGCCGAAAAGCCATGATGTCGAACATGAGATAGAGCTCGTTGTTGCTCTTCAAAAAGGTGGACAAAATCTGACAACGAAAGAGGCGCAGGATTGTGTGTTCGGTTTTGCTGTCGGCCTTGATATGACAAGGCGTGATTTGCAGGCAGAACTTAAAAAAGCGGGGCGTTCATGGGAAACGGCAAAAGCTTTTGAACATTCGGCTCCCTGTTCTCATTTGATTGAAAAATCTGAAACCAAAGACATGAACGAAGGTTCGATTACCCTTTCGGTGAACGGAAAAGGTCGCCAATCGGGCAATTTGAACGAGATGATCTGGAAAATTCCTGAAATGATTGCCTATTTGTCGCAATTATTTGTGTTGCAGGCGGGAGATATTATCATGACGGGAACGCCGGCAGGCGTGGGGCCGGTGCAAAAAGGTGACGAATTGGTTGGCCATATTGACGGGCTGGATGATCTGGTCGTGAAAGTGAGTTGAGGGGTGAGACACGCACATCCCAAAAAGTGTGAAACGGTTTTTGGATAAGATGTGCGTGCACTTAAAAAGCCACATCCCAAAAAGTGTGAAGCGGTTTTTGGATAAGATGTGCATATATTTTAAAAGCTGCATCCCGAAAAGCCGGTATGGTTTTTTTGAAAACTGTGAGCGTTAAACCGACTTCCTGATAGATTAAGGACGCGACGGACATGAAAACCGGATGATTCTGGCGGGCGCAATTTGAAAGCCGCTATCAGTGGCGGAACATCAGTTCTTGACGGTCTCTCCGGGATAGGCACCCCAAAGTTGATCTTGGGCAACATAGCCGCGTGTATGGTTGACATCAAGTTCGCACCATTTACCGTCACATTTATGAATTGTGGCGATAACACCGGGCTCGAGTTCGGCAGCGAGTGGTGCATTTTCACTCGGTTCCCGACGCATGGGGGCAAGCTTGGATTTGTCTTTTTGCCAAGGCGTTATCATTGCTGTGCGATGGCCCGATAAAAGGGACTGATAGACCCAACCTTCATCGCCATCCGAGTCGCGAATTTTACGCCATTGGTCATATTCCTGTGTAATTTCCACAGGCAATCCCTGTTTTTGATAAGAGAACACAACCGTATAATTACGTCCGGGACCAACGCGTACGTTGACACGCGCCGGTTTGATAGAAACAAAACGCGGCAATGGCAAACCGCTAGGCCCCACATTTTGGGAAGCTTCCTGAGCCGCTTCTTCTTCTGCAAAGCCGGAAGCGGGAAAAAATAACAAAGACAAACCCGTCAAAACCGAACAAATGCTTGCCAGGCAAAACATTCTTCCGAGGTTCGAAAAACGGAATTTGCTGAAACTGTCCACCGTATGTGCCTCTCTTCTCTTGTGTTCAATCAATTCTTTTCTGCTATAAGCAGACCAGACTCATGACAGCCTGTTGATCCTATGCCATAGTGCTGGTTAAAGAGGTCTCAATAATCGCGAAAAATATTGGAAATATTTCGAGGTTTTCTATGCAGGGGAAAAAATTACCGTTGGTCATTTTGACACGCAAGCTTCCGGAACAGGTTGAAAGACGCATGTGCGAGCTTTTCAATACCGAGGTTGTCAATCAAGATCGGCCGATGTCACGACAGGAACTGGTTGATGCTGTAAAACGCGCAGATGTTCTCGTGCCGACAATTTCCGATATTATCGACAAGGACCTTATCGATCAGGCGGGAGATAATCTCAGGATGATTGCCAATTTCGGCAATGGTACCGATAATATCGACATTAACGCGGCAACCGGTCGTAGTATCCTTGTGACCAACACCCCGAATGTTCAAACAGAAGATACCGCCGATATGGCAATGGCACTGATACTGGCGGTGCCGCGTCGCCTTGTCGAGGGTGCCAATGTATTGAATGAAAGCGGTATCTGGCCGGGTTGGTCGCCGGACTGGATGTTGGGACGGCGTATCTACGGAAGAAAACTCGGCATTATCGGCCTCGGGCGCATTGGTACAGCGGTTGCGCGCCGCGCCAAAGCATTCGGGCTTTCGATCCACTATCATAATCGCACCCGCGTCAGCGAAAAAATCGAAGAACAGCTTGAAGCGACCTATTGGGCCGATCTTGATGATATGTTGAAGACGATTGATATTCTTTCAATCAATTGCCCGCTTACCGAGAAGACCTATCATCTCCTTTCAGCCGAACGTCTTGCTTTGATGCAGGAAACAGCCTACGTCGTTAACACGGCTCGTGGTGAAATTATTGATGAAAATGCCCTCGCCCGACAGATAGAAAATGGCAAACTTGCCGGCGCAGGTCTTGATGTTTTCGAAAAAGAACCGAATTTCAGTCCGTCTCTTGCCAAATTGGCAAAGCAAGGCAAGGTGGTGCTTTTGCCGCATATGGCATCGGCGACGGTCGAAAGCCGGATCAATATGGGGGAAAAAGTCATCATCAATATCAGAGCTTTTATCGACCACCATCGTCCACCCGATCGCATTATCCCTGAAAAATTGCGTAGCTGATTCGTTTTTTAGCGAGTGTTCGACCTTTATAAAAAGCGGTGTAGCTAAAAATTTAAGGCACGCGGTTTGACACATCTTACCAAGCGTTATGACTTGAAAGCACTTGAGTTCGGTGACCTATGTTTTGTTGCTTACCGGTTTTAAAACTGATTATGTTTTGTTTTTTTCCGTTAAGCCAACTTCACAAAAGCCATCAGCTTTACATGTCATCAAATTCCCGAAGTGGACTATCTTCGAGTTTCCAAAAAAATGCAGGGTTGAAAGACCATTTGGAAAAGGCTTTTTCGACAAGTCTTGTTGTTTTTCATGAACCGGTCATTGAAGGATTTTGTCCGGAAACCGGAAAAGAGTTGCCTTAACTCTTTTCCAAGGTGCAATGGTTTATTTCATTATGAGTCGTGAGATTTCTGAAGTCCAAAGCCGTAATTTTATCGTCTTTGGTTTTTGATAGCGCTTTATGCCTTCTTGCTTTTCAAGAAAACTCAACGTGTGGGGACTGGTGTCTCACCGCTATAGTCGTAAAAACCGCGGCCGCTTTTGCGCCCCAACCAGCCGGCCTCGACATATTTTATCAATAACGGGCAGGGACGGTATTTCGAGTCTGACAATCCTTGATGCAAAACATGCATAATAGCAAGACAGACATCAAGCCCGATAAAATCGGCAAGTTCCAATGGACCCATCGGATGATTGGCACCGAGTTTCAAAGCTGTATCAATTGCATTGACATCACCCACGCCTTCATAAAGAGCGTAGATCGCCTCGTTAATCATCGGCACCAAGACACGATTGACGATAAAGGCCGGAAAATCTTCGGTAACAGTAAAAGTTTTTCCGATTGAAGTGACAAAATCGCAAATTGTCGAAAAGGTCTCTTCGCTGGTTGCAATGCCGCGCACCACTTCAACAAGCTTCATTTGTGGCACCGGATTCATAAAATGTGTGCCAATGAATTTTTCCGGACGGTTTGTGGTTGCAGCGAGACGGGTAATCGAAATGGTAGAGGTATTGGTCGCAAGAATTGTTGAAGGTGAAAGATTCTCGCATAGACTAATGAAAATATCTCTTTTAATATTCTCGTCCTCACTTGCTGCTTCAATGATAAGATCGGCATTTTTCAACTCATCCAAAGTCAGTCGGGTTGAAAGCCTTTTGATTGTATCAAGGCGGCTTTTCTCGCTCATTTTTCCGGCTTTGACGAGATGGGCAAGGTTTGATTTTATCGTCGAAATGGCATGTTCAATCTGTTCGGACGAAATATCGTAAAGAAGAACCTCGAAACCGGCAGTCGCAACAGCTTGGGCAATTCCTCCCCCCATTTGTCCTGCTCCGACAATAGCGACCGTCTTTATCATGCGCTGATTCCTCCTCTAGCGATTCTTTCCCGGCACCCATAATACATCATTTTTACCACAATCATTAGCATAACGGGCAGCAACAAACAGAAAATCCGAAAGCCGGTTGATATAGCCCAGAACATCTTTGCTGACATTTTCCTGTTTACTCAACGCAACAATGGTCCGTTCGGTACGTCTTGCGACAGTGCGGGCAAGGTGTAGAAAGGCGGATGCTTTGGACCCGCCCGGTAAAACAAAGGATTTCAGTGGCGAGAGTTTTTCATTCAACCTGTCGATTTCATCTTCAAGCCGTTTTGTCTGGGTGGAGAGAACGCGTAAATCTGTTTTATTTTCGCTCTGTTCAGGAGTTGCCAGATCGGCCCCAAGATCAAACAGGTCATTTTGTATTTCTTCGAGCATTTTGTCGAGATCGCTTACCGTCTCGAGACGGGCAAGTCCGATCGTCGCATTGGTTTCATCAATCAGGCCATAAGCATCAACGCGCAAATCGGCTTTCGAGCGTCTGGGGCCATTAACGAGGCCGGTTGTACCATCATCACCTGTACGCGTGTAGATTTTATTGATTTTGACCATTTTGGACTCCTCGGAAAATCATCTGTCTCATTTAAAAATATAGATAGATTGGCTTGTGGCAAAGTCCATTAAAGCAGTGTGATGTGATCAAATGACGGGAAAACATTGAATTAGCTATTGTAACGCTTGTATAGATTGCGTTCTCAATTAAAATAATTTTATTACGGTAGTCTGTGCGTTTAGCCCGTTAGTACGGGTTGATTAACGGGAAAGACATTGATTTGACGCTGAGACCCTTACGCTTTTGTTGGCGCATTTTATATAACGCTGTCAGCCACTATTTCCGTGATTCTGGCAGTGCTTTTGCCAGTCATATAGCTTTGTCCGGTTTGATGGCACTGTTTCCTTTCCTGATTTTTGCAACATCACTCGCAAGTTTTATTGGTGCACGTGCCTATACCCAGCAAAGTGTCAATGCGCTTTTGAAAATGCTTCCCGATGCTATTGCCGGTCCGATTGTCAAGGAAGTCGTCAATGTCATGACCATTCAGCGCGGTGGTCTGTTGACCATTTCGGTCATCGGGACGGCCTATTTTGCTTCAAACGGCGTGGAAGCATTGAGAACTGCACTTAATCGTGCCTATCGCGTGGTCGATCGACGCAGCCTGTTTTTTTGCCGGTTTCAAAGTCTGTTTTTCGTTATCGTCGGCACGATAGGGTTGATGGTTATCAGCTTTCTTCTGGTGCTGGCACCGCTTGTTATCAATATTCTTCAACATGATTATCCGGTTATTGGCCAATATGTCGGCACAATCCGCTTCTGGCGTTATGCCATTGCGGTGGTTGTTCTGTTAATCAGTCTGTTGATTGCCCATAAATGGCTTCCTGCCGGAAAACGGAAATTGGCCGATATTTTGCCCGGTATCGGCGTAACCATGGTGGTTTGGGTCTTGGCCTCGATGCTCTTTGCACAATATCTGGCGACATTTGCCAATTATGTTTCCACTTATGCAGGGCTCGCTTCGATCATGGTGGCAATCATTTTCCTCTATATGTTGAGTGCCATTTTTATTCTTGGTGGCGAAATCAACGCAGCCATTATGTTTTATCGCAACCGTCAGCAACAGCCTGGCCAATTGGTGCGCGCCATTGAACAAAAAGAGGAAAAAGAAGAAGGGCTAAAACAGCAAAATAATGACGGACAACAAAATAATGACGGACAAAATGATCATAAAGTTGTTTCTTGATGGTGATGCCTGTCCTGTCAAAGCTGAAGCCTATCGGGTAGCCGAACGTTATCATATCAAGACTTTTATCGTCTCGAACAGTTTCATGAAGATCCCGAACGAGGATTTTCTCGAAGCTGTCATTGTTGATCAAGGGTTGAACAAAGCAGACGACTGGATTGCAGAAAAGGCCAATGAGGCGAGTATTGTTGTTACCAATGATGTGCCATTGGCCGATCGTGTGGTCAAAAAGGGTGGAGTGGCGATTTCGCCTTCCGGCCGGCTCTTTGATGCGGCCACAATCGGCGCGGCATTGGCCACCCGCAATCTCTTTGAAAATCTCAGGGAAAGTGGTGTTGTAACCGGTGGACCGCGCCCGTTTTCCGGCCGTGACCGCTCGGCATTTCTGGGGGCACTCGATTTGGCTGTGCAACGCAAAAAACGTCAAGGTTTTGAGCCTGATTTTAGCAAAAACCGGCTTTGACCGGTTTGCAACCGGTCAATTTTACATTTTGATTATTTTTAAAGTGCCGTTCCGGATAGAGAACCGATGATCAGTCTTTTTTATCGGCTTCCACGGCAGCTTTCATCAGTTTTTCCGAATCGGCATTGCTCCATGGAGCCGAACCGTTATAGGATCCGAGCAGGCAGCCATTTTTGTCAATCAACATGGTGACAGGAAGCCCCATAGCGAGACCCTGTTTGCGCACTTCATTAAAAACATCCATCGACTGGTCGCGATAGAAAACAATATTGTCGGCTTTGATGCTTTTTAGAAAGTCTTTCACTTTTTCATCGCTTGCTGTTTTATCAATATTGATTGCTATGACATCGAATGAGTCATTACCAAGAGAACGTTTGAGATTTGCAAGTTCCGGCATTTCGGTGCGGCAGGGTACACACCAGCTTGCCCATAGGTTCACAAGTAAGGTTTTGCCGGAAAATTCTGCCAATCTATGATTTTTGCCGGTTTCATCTTTGAAGGTGAGTTTGGTTGCATCATAAGGCTCTTCGGCAAAACGCATATTCTTGAAAAACCCGTCTGCCGACTGCTTCAATTTATCGATTTTTCCGGAATTTGCTGTGCACCCCGAACCGGTTTCGGCTTGAGCCACAGAAATCAGTGATGGAAAAGAGTAAACTTGGTTGTCAGACGCCGTCATTATCGCGTATATGCTCAGTGTGCCAAGTGCAATCTTGGAAATTATTTTCCGGAATTTTCTAGAAAATTTTACGTTTTCGGGAATTCTTGCAACCATTTTTTCGTCCTTTCGATGGGGGCTAACATATATGAATAACAGTGGATCAAGCAACCAGATGTGGGGTGGACGTTTTGCCTCGGGTCCGGCAGCCATTATGGAAGAGATCAATGCTTCGATCGATTTCGATAAAAAGCTTTATAAAGAAGACATAAAAGGCTCATCTGCCCATGCGGCTATGTTGGCCGCACAAGGCATTATATCGGCAGCCGATTATGACGAGATAGAAAAAGGTCTGAAAACGATCCTTTCCGAAATTGAAAGCGGCAAATTTGCTTTTTCCCGAAAGCTTGAAGATATTCATATGAATATCGAAGCGCGCCTTGCCGAACTTATCGGTTCCGCCGCCGGAAGGCTCCACACAGCCCGGTCGCGAAACGATCAGGTCGCGTTGGATTTTCGCCTTTGGGTGAGAAATGAAACAGACAAGACCATTCAATCCATCAGGCATTTAATCGAGACCTTGCTGCAGCGGGCCGAACAGGAAGTTGAGACGATTATGCCGGGATTTACCCATTTGCAGGTTGCTCAACCGATAACTCTGGGCCATCATTTAATGGCCTATGTCGAAATGTTCGGGCGGGATTTATCCCGCATGTATGATGCCCGCGAAAGAATGAACGAATCACCTTTGGGTGCAGCGGCTCTGGCCGGTACCAGTTTCCCGACAGACCGTTTTATGACCGCTAAAGCACTCGGTTTCAGAGAACCTACCAGAAATTCGATCGACAGTGTTTCCGACCGCGATTTTGCATTGGAATTTCTGAGTGCTTCGGCAATTTGCGCAGTCCATCTTTCGCGCCTTGCCGAGGAAATTGTCATCTGGTCGACAGCACAGTTCAATTTCATACATTTGCCTGATTCTTTTTCGACCGGTTCGTCCATTATGCCGCAAAAGAAAAATCCCGATGCGGCAGAACTGGTCCGTGCGAAAACCGGACGGATCAATGGGTCACTGATTGCTTTATTGACCATTATGAAAGGCCTTCCGCTTGCCTATTCGAAAGATATGCAAGAAGATAAAGAACAGGTTTTCGATGCAGCTCAATCGTTGGAACTTTCGCTTGCCGCAATGGCCGGTATGATTGCTGATATAGAAATCAACAAAAACATAATGAAAAAGGCGGCCGGTACCGGCTATTCGACGGCAACCGATCTTGCTGATTGGCTTGTTAGGAAATTGGGAATACCCTTCAGAGAGGCTCATCATATAACCGGTCACGCTGTGGCTTTGGCAGAAAAGAAGAAGTGCGATCTTGCTGACCTCACCCTTGAAGATCTGAAGACAATTAATCCCGATATTACGGCAGATGTGTTTGACGTTCTGAGCGTTGAGAAATCGGTTCAGAGCCGCAAGAGTTACGGCGGTACAGCCCCTCAGGAAGTACGTCGCCAAATCGACTATTGGAAAAAACGCCTTGCCAAAGCTTGAATTTGACCATTACACAAAGAGTAGATTAAATAGAGAATAGATCAGATAGAGCGTAAAGCTTGCTATTTTTGAAAGAGACGCGATCATGAAAAAAACTCTGACCGGTTTGGTGGTTGTCACAATCTGTGGCGTGGCTTTGGCCGGTTGCGGACGTAAAGGTCCGCTTGAACCGCCACCGTCCACGATGATTGAGGACTCTAACGGCAAAATGGTTCAAAAACCGAAAGTAGAAAAACCGTTTATTCTTGATCCATTGATTAAGCAGAGGCACTAATTGCAGGCTTTTCAATATTGTAACGGTCATCTTTACGCTGAAAAAATTGCTGTTGCCGATTTGGCAAAAAAGGTGGCAACGCCTTTTTATTGTTATTCGGCTACAGCCATTCAGCAACAGTTTGAACAGTATCGTCAGGCCTTTGCCGACACCAATGCGCTTGTCGCCTTTGCACTGAAAGCCAATTCCAATCAGGCTGTCCTGACCCTTCTTGCAAAACAAGGCGCCGGTGCTGATGTTGTGTCTGGTGGAGAAATGCGTCGTGCGCTTCAAGCCGGTATTCCTGCTGACAAGATAGTTTATTCCGGTGTTGGCAAAACCGTTGAAGAAATCGACTTTGCCCTTGGTCACGATATCCACTGTTTCAATGCCGAATCGGAACCGGAATTACAACAATTGTCCGCCCGCGCCGTAGCGATTGGGAAAAAAGCACGTGTTTCTTTGCGCATAAATCCGAATGTTGACGCAAAAACACATAAGAAAATTGCTACCGGCAAATCCGAAAACAAGTTCGGCATTCCTATTGCGGTCGCACGCGAGGTTTATGAGCAGGCAGCAAAACTCCCCGGTCTGGATGTTCATGGGGTTGATGTTCATATCGGTAGCCAGATTTGCGAATTGCAGCCGTTCGAGGATGCTTTTTCACTCGTTGCGGATTTTGTCCATGTTCTGCGGGGCGAGGGGCACGACATCCGTCATGTTGATGTCGGCGGTGGGCTTGGCATTGTTTATCGCAAGGATAACTTGCCCCCGCCCTCGCCGGCCGAATACGCAAATGTTGTCAAAAAACATTTCGCACCGCTTAATGTCCAGATCATCATGGAACCGGGTCGTAATATTGTCGGTAATGCAGGCATTCTGGTTACATCCATCATCTATATAAAACACGGAGCCGGAAAAAATTTCGTTATTGTCGATGCAGCAATGAATGATCTTATCCGCCCGACTTTATATGATGCCTGGCACGACATCGTGCCTGTAAAAGAGCCAAAGCAGAGTGATGAACCGATGATGGCCGATATTGTCGGTCCGGTTTGCGAAACCGGCGATTATATGGGGCTTGCGCGCTATCTTCCCCGCCCAAAAGCCGGAGATTTGTTGGCTGTTTGGAGTGCGGGAGCATATGGTGCGGATATGGCAAGTACCTATAATACACGTCTATTGGTACCGGAAGTGTTGGTGAGTGATAACCATTTTGACATTGTTCGTCCGCGTATTTCATATGAAGAGCTGATAGGGTTTGACCATGTACCGGAATGGGTGAAAAACTCTTGAGGTTTGAAACAGATATTTTCGAGTGAAGGTGATATAAAATATTCGCAAAGGGTCTCGCCTTTGTTTGTTTCATTGCTATGATGTGGCAAAACCGGTGCGAAGGGAAGAACATATATCTTGCGGAGTGATAAAGGCCCTTTTCATGGAACTATGGCAGCGCTTGTAAGAGCACGGGCTTCGGCGTGGTGTATCCTGACATTCGAACGGTTGTGGCCACGCATTCTTCCAAGCATTCTTGCCTTGTTGATATTGTTTTCTTTGGCATGGCTCGGCATTTTCGATCGCCTCTCCTATTGGCCGCATGTTATCCTGTTATGGATTTTGCTTTTTATCGCTGTCGGTTCCCTTTTCTTTGTTTCCGGTTTCCGTTTTCCCTCTTTAAGCGAAATCGATCAGCGGATAGAAAAAGCGAGCGGACTGCAAAATCAGCCACTCGAAGCGCTTTATGATGCACCGGCAAATAGCGAGGCGAATGATTTTGTAAAAGTTCTATGGAAAGAACATCAGCGGCGTATGGCTGCCGAACTCAAAAATCTGGAAGCAGGCATGCCCGACACCGGAATTACCCGTGCCGACCCGTTGGCGCTGCGGGCATTGGTTGTCCTTTTTGCTGTTACAGCTTTTGCTTATTCATTTGGTTCCTCCGGAGGGCAAATGGGTGATCTCTTGGATTTTTCGCAACCGGTCGATTTATCAAAAATGCGCGTGGATGCTTGGGTCACTCCTCCCACCTATACCGGCGAAGCCCCTGTTTATTTGACCGAAGCCAATATCCGGAACGCCAAAGTGCCGGAAGGTAGCAAACTGACTATTCGTGTGGTCGAGGGTGGCGATGCAACATTGAAGTCGACCGAAAGCCAATCTGGCAAGACTGTCAATATTACTGCACAAGGTAGCTTTGACACTATAAAGCAGAATAGCAAAACATTCGAGACTGTGCTCGCCAAGTCGAGCAATGTGACATTGAGAACGCGCCATTATGACAGAAATTGGCATTTTGATGTTGTTGCCGACCGTGCCCCCACTATCAAATTGACCAAGGAACCGGGACGTATTCTCAATGGGTCACTGGAACTCAATTATTTTCTTGATGATGATTATGGTGTCGAGAAAGCTTACGTCGAAATAACACCTACATCCACTATCAAGGAAACCGGACACCCTCTTTATGATGCACCGGAAATCAAATTGATGATTCCGCGTGGTGGTAAAGGGGATGCGCGTACCGTGCAGGATGTCAGTATCCATCCTTGGGCAGGTTCGGAAGTGCGTTTGACACTGGTTGCAGAAGATGGCGCCGGTCATCAGGGAAGAAGTGAAACGCGCACCATGACATTGCCGCAAAGAAATTTCGGCAATCCGCTTGCCCGTGCCGTGGTTGAACAACGTCGACTTCTGGCTCTTGATACACTTTCCCGCGATCGGGTTCTTGATATGTTGTCGGCCTTAACGTTGCGGCCGGAAGAAACGATCGACAATTTTACCCATTATCTGGCATTGCGGAGCATATGGACGCGACTCCATCTCGCAGAAACCGACGAAAACTTGAAAAATGTAGCCGATTTTATGTGGCAGACAGCCATCGGTATCGAGGGAGACAATGTCAATCAGGCTGAAAAAAACTTGAAAGCGGCTCAAGCAGCCTTGCGTGATGCTTTGAGAAATGGTGCTTCGCCAGAGGAAATCGAACGTCTGACGGACGCATTGCGTCAGGCGATGAATGACTATATTGCCGCCCTTGCCGAACAACAACAAAACGGCGGTCTTGGACAAAAGCCATCTCAACAGGCACAAAATCTTTCACCTAACGAACTCGCCGAGAAACTGAAGCAACTTGAAGATATGGCCAAATTGGGTAACCGCGCTGGTGCCGAGCAGCTTTTGTCCGAGCTCGAACAACTCATGGACAATCTTCAGGTAAGTCGTGGCGGATCAGGAGAAGGGGGAAGCCAAACAAGCGAAATGCAAAAGCAGCTTGATGAGCTTGGTAATTTGATGAGGAAACAGCAAGAAACCCTCAATGATACCCATAAGCTTGAAGCTGATCGTGAACGCGGCGAAAAAACGCCGGAGGAATATCGCAAAGATCTTGATGACCTGAAAAAGAGACAAGATGAACTGCAGCAGGAATTGAAAAAATTCGGCAAGGATTTATCCGATAAAGGGTTCAAGTCGGGCGATGGATTAAAAGAGGCTGAAAAAAAGATGGACAAATCCGGTGAGGCTCTTCAACAGGGAGATGCTGCCGGATCCGAAGGTCAGCAATCGCAGGCTTTGGATGCGATGCGCGATGGCGCAAAAGAACTGATGCAAGAAATGCAGGAAGCCATGAAAAAAAATGGCGAAACAGGAAAAGACGGAGACGGCTCGTCCAAAGATCCACTCGGACGAAATCTTGGTTCAGCCGGACACCAGTCGGAAAAAGATGGACTTTCTCAAGAAAGTGATATGCAACGGGCAAGGCGTATTCTCGATGAAATCCGGAAAAAGTTGGGACAATCCGCGCTGCCTGATAGTGAAAAAGACTATCTTGAAAGATTACTGAAATTTTATTGAGCTTTTGACCGCCCGTCGCCACAGCATGTTGTTTTAAAACAGGCTTTTATCTACTCCCGCCGTTTAGTTTCTTGTCGCAATTTCAGTTTTCTAAAAGCGCAAAGGCGCGTGTTTGTCATCAGTCGACACAAAACGGAACAAAAATTCAAACGGCAATTTCAATCCGGTTTCGATAGATTGGATAAAGTGCTTAAAGAATAGTTATGTTTGCGTGAGCGCACGAGAAAATCATTTTGTTATCCGTAGTTCTAAAGAAGAAAACAAAATTACATAAATTTTTTTAAGAATTTTATTTGAATGGACGACTTTTAAAGCACTTATCGGCATTCGCATTGATAAATAGATAGAACAGATAAACATTATATTAAAAGACTATATCTGGTATTTTGCTTATATATGAAATAGCCGTTCGACAGTGATTTTAATGGATTCCGATACTCACGCACCCAAAGAAGACGTGCGATAATGACTGTAAAAAAGTCATTATAAAATTCGTGCGGCATTTCCGGTAAAATCGATATGTTTTTTTAGAAACCCAATGGAAGCGGCTCTTACGAAAAATAGATGACCTGTCGAAACCACGGATTCATGTTGGCTACTGCATGAGAAAAAGTTTAAGCGGTTTCGAATATGGACGCGCTTGAAAACAGCCTAAGAAAACACAAGAAAAAGGGCATTTTTTAAAATTGATCTTCAATTCGATTTTGTTCAAAACGTTAATACAAATCTGAAATGACTATTAATGGACAAATAAATTGCACTATTCCGTTCTAAACATGGAACTATATTCTATTTAATGCGTTTCAATAAAAAGAGGATTTGAAAATGAAAAAATTTATCGCAACCTTATGCATTTGTTGTGCGTCAGTCAGCTATGCAGCAGCGCAAAGTGAGAACAGTAACATGATGGATATGGCAAAAGGCGCAGCTTCGACCGCATCTCAGGCTTTATCGGCTTCCTCGTCGGCTTTGGATAAAGTCAATGAAACGATGATGAAAAATATGTCGATCAAGATGAGCGGTAATGCCGATGTTGATTTTATAAAGATGATGTTGGCTCACCACCAAGGTGCTGTCGATATGGCAGAGGTCGAATTGAAATATGGCAAAGACCCGGAAGCCAGAAAGCTCGCCGAGACAATTATTGCCGCTCAACAAAAAGAAATTGCCCAAATGCAGGATTGGTTGAAAGCGAACGAAAAGAAATAATTTTCCTGAACAAGCCTACATGCTGGGGAGGCTTTTTAAAATGACAATGCGTCAAGCTTCTCCAACTATGATAGGCCACGTTTCATGGACGATAAAACACGCTCCTCACAATTACGCCCCGAACAACAAGCGCTACGCCAGGATCTGGCCACTTTCTCGAGGGGAAGTGCAAGGCACTTCCGTCCGAGGCGTGCGTTTTCGACAAATCGTATTGCTTCGTCCATTCCGACAAAGTCTTTTGTTGGCCAAGCAGGACGAATCAACGGGCGTAACCGGTTGAAATCCGCCCGCGAGGTTTGACTGGCAAAGTTTTAATCGAGTCCTTCAAACAATTGGGTTGAAAGATAGCGCTCGGCAAAATCCGGAATGATGATCACTATGTTTTTTCCGGCATTTTCGGGGCGCCTTCCTATTTCGATTGCTGCTGTCAAAGCGGCACCTGCTGAAATTCCGACAGGAATACCTTCAATATGTGATAGATCGCGGGAATTTTGAAAAGCATCATCACTTGAAACTGTGACAATTTCATCAATGATTTTAGTATTCAGTATCTTTGGAACAAATCCTGCACCGATGCCCTGAATTTTATGGGGTCCCGGTTGCCCACCCGACAATACCGGCGAATCTTTAGGCTCTACCGCCACAACTTTGAAATCGGGTTTGCGTTGCTTGATGACTTCCCCGATACCGGTGATAGTACCACCTGTACCGAATCCGGCTACGAGAAAATCGACATTGCCATCCGTATCATTCCAGATTTCCTCGGCCGTTGTCTGGCGATGGATTTCAGGATTTGCCGGATTTTCAAACTGTTGCGGAATGACTGCATCCGGATTATTGGCGGCCAGTTCTTCGGCTTTGGCGATAGCGCCTTTCATGCCTTTTGCACCTTCGGTCAATACCAGTTCGGCACCGAGAAACTTCAATAATTTGCGGCGCTCGACGGACATGGTTTCCGGCATTGTCAAAATCAGTTTATAACCTTTTGCTGCCGCCACAAATGCGAGCGCAATTCCGGTATTGCCCGATGTCGGTTCAATCAATACGGTTTTCCCCGGCTTTGCTTTTCCTTGTTTTTCAAGGGCTTCGATCAGAGCAAGGCCAATACGGTCCTTGACACTGGCCAAAGGGTTAAAAAATTCAAGCTTTGCAAGAAGATTGGCCTTAACACCTTTCTTTTTGGCGAATTTGTCAATCCGGACGAGTGGTGTATTACCAATTGTCTCCAAAACAGAGCTATAAATAAAGCCGCGTCCTTTTCGAGATGAATTTTTATCAGTCATGACCGGTCTCCCTGGTGAAATTATCCGGATTAATCAAATAGGCTAGGAATGCTCGTCGCCTTTGTTTTGATAAATACTTGTCTTGATAAATATCAGGATAGAACCAATTCCTAGAATGATATAGCGATTATATACTTTAGGAGCGATTAAAATAAAAATTTTTCCTACAAAATTAGAAAACTCTAGAAAAATAACCCAGATGAAAAGAACGGAGAAGTTACCGGATTATTTTCTCCGTCCTTTCCGATTTGATGTTTGGCAGAGCTTTAATAGCTGCTTGCCTCATTAAGAGCGTCAATATCCTCTTTACTCAAATTTATCATTGTTGCTTTGACGAGGCTATAAAGTTGGTCAAGCTTTGTGGCACTCGCTATTGGCGCCGTTACGGCGGGTTGCGCAATAAGCCACGCCAACGCAATCTCGGCTTGTGTCACATTATGTTTTTCACTGATCGTATCGAGAGCGTTCAGAATGCGCATCCCGCGTGGATTGATGTATTGTTCAACTCTCGAGCCGCGTTTATGTCCGGCAAGATCGGCTTTTGAACGATATTTGCCCGAGAGAAATCCGGAAGCAAGACTATAATAGGTGATCACACCGAGACCGTATTTTTGTGCAGTATCGGCCAATTTTCCTTCGAATGTGTTCCGGTCATAAAGGTTATATTGGGGTTGCAATGTTTGATAGCTGGGAAGATTGTTCTTCTTGGCTGTTTGCATTGCATTTTCAAGTTGCTCTGCCGTTATATTGGAGCAGCCGATAGCGCGGATTTTTCCTGCTTTCAAAAGCTTGCCATAGGCCTCGAGAGTTTCTTCAAATGGTGTATGAGGATCGAACCAGTGTGACTGATAAAGATCAATGACATCGATATTCAAACGGCGTAAAGAATCTTCTACAGCCTGTTCTATCCAGCGGGCGGAAAGGCCCTTATGGCCAGCTACGCCCATATCCGAACCGACTTTGGTGAAAATATAGAATTTGTCTCGCTTGGACGGATTTTGTTTTAACCACTTCCCGATGATGGTTTCCGATTCACCGCCTTTATTGCCTTCAACCCATGTCGAATAGGCGTCGGCTGTATCAATAGCGTTCAATCCGCTTTCGGCAATTGCATCAAGCATCGTGAAAGATTGCTTCTCATCCAGTGTCCAACCAAAGACATTGCCTCCAAAAACAAGGGGAACAATATTAAAACCTGTATTTCCTAAAGCGCGATGTTTCATAAAACGTCCTTTCATTGTTTGTTGGATTTAACCGAACGCAAATTAATCGCGAGCAACGGCGTCTTTTAAAAGTAGTCACGGTTTTGGCTTGAGGGAAAGTGTTTCACAGTGTTTTGATAGTTTTCATGGTTTTGTCAGAATTTAACCTTAAATTCACGATTATTTTCTTTTTCGAATAAAGTTTGGTATGGTCACACGAGTAAAATGCGTGAAAGTCGAATGATTGGATTAAATTTCATGGGCAGGCTGGATAGTTTTATGTCTGTTAAAACATTAGTTCTTCCGTGCCTTTTGATGTTTGCCGGTTGTGCAACGCAAGCCACGGCATGGAGCGAGAAAATTACCACTCAAAAAGTTGAACTGCCAACAGAATGTGCCGGCTGGCAGAAAATCGAAGTAAAGACAAGGACGCGCTATTTTATGATGAAAGAAGATCAGCGTGCTCTGGTCGATATTGATGCGCATAATTTACGAGGGAAAAATCTGGGCTGTTGGGACAGAAATGTACAATCGTCTTCGGCACAGCCTTTGATACAAAGCCCTCAGCCCCAGTCAGGTGCGTTGACTTCAAGTCAAGCACAATAACGCTTTAGGGTTGCTATTTGGACATATTGACGTTCAGATCATTTTACGAAACACCACTTGGCGAAAAGGTTTTTTCGACCATTACCAATAAACTTGGATTAAAAGACCGTGATGTTTCCGGCGAGCGGGTGATGGGGCTGGGTTATGTCACCCCCTATCTTCAATGGCTTAAACCACGGGCAGAGAGGTGTTTTGCTTTTATGCCGGCGCGTCAAGGAGCCTGTGTGTGGCCTTCTGCAGAAAAAGTTGCAACGGCTTTGGTATTTGAAGAAGATTTGCCTTTGCCGGATTCTGCTGTTGACCGGATTATGCTCGTCCATTCACTGGAATTTGCCGAAAATGCCCGCGAAATGCTCAGTGAAATGTGGCGTGTATTGGCACCGAACGGGCGCATTATCATCGTTGTTCCCAATAGACGCGGTCTTTGGGCCAGAAATGATCATACACCCTTTGGTAGTGGCCAACCTTATAGCCGTCAGCAATTGTTATTATTGTTACACGAAACCAATTTTAGCGTCGTCAATATTAGCGAAGCGCTCTATTTTTCCCCATCCGGTCGTGCGTTGGCTCGCGGTTTTTCAGCAATTTATGAGCCATTGGCGAGGAACTTTTTTCCGTATTTTGGCGGAATTATCGTCTGTGAAGCCCAAAAACGCCTGTTTCAGGGATTGCCGGTACATCGTCGCCAGTCGCGGCGGGTATTTATACCGGCTCTGTCGCCCCAGATTACCAATCGTAAACCTTCTCATGCTGTCGAAATCAGAAGCGACCACGAGAGTTCGGATTGGTAAAGCCTTGCTTGATTTGTCGCACCGATAGGCAGTACCTAGTTTATTGATTTTGCCGGTGCGAGATAGGAAACGCCCAATGAAATTCCTCTATTTCTCAAAGGGGTTTGCCCTGTTTTATCGGGAAGACCGGCTTTTAACCTGAAGGCTCGTTTTTTAAAGACGCGCTTCTTTTCAGAATTTATCGGTATTTCCCGTTTCGCAACCATGGTACATCCGGCATTTTCTGTGTGGAAAAGCGGGTTTTAGCCTATTTGAGTTCGGACATCCGGTTGATATTGTTGGCAAGCTCGTGAATTCGCTCGTTCACATAGTCATAAATATAACGGGTAATGTCAGGAAACTCCTTGATTAACCGGAGGAATACTGTGCGTTCGATTTCCAAAACTTTTGAATTGGATTGTGCAATAGCTGTAAACGGACGATTGATCTCGGTTACCAAAGCAAGCTCGTTGATGAGCGCATTTCTATTGATGATTTCGATCGGTTGTCCGGAATTGTTGTTTTGCCGGTAAAGATTGACAGTTCCTGAAAGAACGACATAGGCACTTTCGGCAAGTTCGCCTTCTTTGAAAATCATTTCCCCCGAGGCAAATTCCTGTCGCTCGGCTCCGAATATCAACAAGCGCAGTTGTTCCGGTGTCATTTTGTTGAAAAAGTCGAACTTTTTCAATAAAATAATGTCATCATTAATTGCCACCGAAAACTCCCGACTTTCATAAACTGGCCTTTTATTGTGGCCAATCCATTTCATGAGATTTCTTTGGAGCGTAAGCTTAGGTGAATAAACTGTTTGACAGTATTCACCAATGTTTACGGATTCAATCTATAGCCACCGCTATCGGTTATCAAGATTTGCGCATTAGCGGGATCTTTCTCGATTTTTTGGCGGAGGCGATAAACGTGAGTTTCCAAAGTATGGGTGGTTACCCCTGAATTATAACCCCAAACTTCCTCCAGCAGAGTATCACGGCTTACAACACTGTCTCCTGCACGATAGAGGAATTTTATGATGGCGGCTTCTTTTTCGGTCAAGCGGATCTTGCTGCCCTTTTCGTCAATAAGCAATTTTTGTCCGGGCTTGAATGTATAAGGCCCTACCTGGAAGGTTGCATCTTCGCTCTGTTCATGTTGGCGCAATTGCGCACGGATGCGAGCCAGCAAAACAGCAAATCGGAACGGTTTTGTTACATAGTCATTGGCACCGGCTTCAAGACCGAGAATCGTATCCGAATCGGTATCATGACCCGTCAGCATGATGATCGGTGCGCGGAATCCCTCCTGACGCAATTTCTTTACAGCTTCACGGCCATCAAGATCGGGTAGACCGATATCCATAATAATAAGATCTACATTTTCGTTTCTGGCGGTTTCAAGACCTTTTGCAGCCGTACTTTCCTGAAGAACATTGAATTCTTCATGCATTTGTAGTTGCTCTACCAGAATAGAGCGCAGATCCTCGTCATCATCTACAATCAAAAGGGTGCGATCGGTCATTTTCTGTCCTTATAAAAAACGCTATCGGGCGTTATGTAATAATTGCAGTCACAATCACGAAAAACTGAACATCATGCAAGTGCCTTTAATCAGAAATCCGCTAAAAACACCAAAAATTGTTTCGTTTATCGCTGTGCGCAAGAAATGCGGTACAACAACAAAAGGAATCTTGGCAATCGGCCAATATCGTTTTCTGTGCGCTTTGGGCAGAAACGGTTTTTCAGCCCGAAAACGCGAAGGTGACGGCGCAACACCCATTGCTGTTATGCCAATTCTTGGCGGTTTTCAAAAGAATGATTTACATAGTTTACCACATCATGCGTTAATGCTCCAACGTGTAAAATTAACTGACGGATGGTGCGATCAGCCATGGGATGCCAATTATAATCGTCCGGTAAAGTTGCCTTACAGAAATAGCGCTGAAAAACTTTGTCGCAGAGATGAGCTTTATGACATGGTATTGATACCGGATTGGAATATCCGTTGCAGAATTCAAAACAATGGCAGTGCCATTTTTTTTCATCTGGCAAGGCCGGGGTTTGCTCCGACAGAGGGGTGTATTGCTGTCTCGCGGCGCACAATGGAGCGAATCCTGCCTTTTATATCCCGAAAAACAAAAATAATGACATTGGGAACCATAACGAGATCAAAACCTGCAAGTGTACGCGCGAAAAGTCGCAAACGATAATATTCGTTGCTTGATTTGGGCAAGAGCTCCCTCTCCGTTATTGGCCGCGATATTTGACCAGAATGATGTGACCGGCACTTTCTGTTCATTTCGCAATACCCATTGGAAAGCAGCAATAGTGTCGGTGAGATTGAGTGACCAATTCGCAAGATTATTATAGATATTTTGGATAAGTCTATTTTTGAATCGGAAATTCAAAAGATAAATGAATATTCAAAATAGAGTAAATTCCTGAAAATTCTTAGTGCATTTTCGCGTATAAAATAGGTGAGTGAGAAAACTAGTCTATGAAAATACTAATGTTGAATTATCGATATTTTATAGATAAAATTCATCAATAAAATTGATATTTTACATGAAAATTTTTCTATCGGGAAAACAGAATTGAACAGAATGCTGGAGTCACACTCTGCCGGTTCAGTAATCGGATATCTTTGAAAACAAATCACCCTCTGGATAAAGTGCTGGTCGGGAAGTTTCCAAACCCGATGTTTTCACGTGAAACACAAGAACAATAATCCTCAATCGGGATTATAAGGGATAGATGTCGGCTTATCCGACTTAGAAATAGTCGCTTCGATTATTACAGGCTAATTAATATTATTTGTTGGCAAGCGAGCGGCCAATTTCCAGATATTTATCCCAGCGTTCTCTTTTCAGAGTGTCACCATCTTTTTCGGCCATGCCCTTCAATGCCGCTTCGATTACCTGACCGGCTGCGTCAATGGCTTCTTTCTTATTGCGGTGTGCACCGCCCAGAGGTTCAGGAATAATACCGTCAATAATTTTCAATTTATAGAGATCTTGAGCGGTAATGTGCATAGATGTCGCTGCATCTTTTGCCCGTGTAGCATCGCGCCACAAAATGGAAGCCGCTCCTTCGGGAGAGATGACAGAATAGATTGCGTGTTCAAGCATATAAACTTTGTTGGCAGCCGCAATTGCAATAGCACCGCCTGAACCGCCTTCACCAATAATAACAGAAACGACAGGCACTTTTAACCGCAAGGTTTCTGCTGTTGATTGGGCAATGGCTTCGGCTTGTCCGCGTTCTTCTGCACTTACTCCCGGATAGGCACCGGCGGTATCGACAAGGGTAATAACAGGAAGCGAAAAACGATCGGCCAATTCCATGATGCGCACAGCCTTGCGGTAGCCTTCCGGACGGGCAGAGCCAAAGTTGTAGCGCAATCTCGATTGGGTGTCGTAACCTTTTTCTTGTCCGAGATAAGCTATTGCCTGACCATTGAAACGGGCAAAACCTGCTTGAATTGCTTCATCTTCGCCATATTTCCGGTCACCGGCCAGAGGTGTCACATCGGTAAAGAGTTCTTTTGAATAATCCAGAAAATGCGGTCTATCCGGATGGCGCGCAACTTGCGCCTTTTGCCAGGGCGTAAGTTTTTTATAAAGATCGCGCAAGGCCGCTTGTGAGCGTTCTTCAAGACGGGATATTTCATCCCCCATATCGACGCTACCTTTTTCCTGGGCTATTTTCTTCAGTTCGAAGATTTGCCCTTCCAGATCAGCAACCGGCTTTTCGAAATCAAGATAATTATACATCGGCTCCAACTTTTTATGATACCATTTTTGTGGTTTGTTTTAAGCTTTAACGGTGTCTTATAAATAACATAACATTTTCTTTACTCTGCATGAGAGCGCTCGGCAAGCGGGTGATGCTCATTTACAAGACTTTGCAGCTTTTCTTCAAGAACGTGGGTATAGATTTGTGTCGTAGATATATCCGAATGTCCCAGCAATTGTTGGACAACACGCAAATCGGCACCATGCTGTAACAAATGGCTGGCAAAAGCATGGCGGATAACATGTGGTGAAATGTTATGGGCATTGATTCCGGCATCTATTGCAAGAATTTTAAGTTCGCGCGCAACAACTTGTCGCGCAATATAACCCTGTTCGCTATGGGCAGGAAAAAGATAGGGACTGTTGCTATCCGTTGATTTATCCCGCAATTCAAGCCATTTCCTGATTGCTTCCTTGGCTTTTCCGGACAAGGGCACCATTCGTTCTTTTGACCCTTTACCGCGGATCAATATAAAATCCGGCGCACCGCGAACAATCCGGACAGGCATAGTGACAAGCTCGCTGATACGTAAACCTGTCGCGTAAAGCAGTTCGACAATGGTATGAAGCCGCATCGCTTTTTTATGCTCGGCCGCAGTGAAATCGGCACGTTGAGCATTTTTTTCAGCAAGATCACGCAGATTGTCCACCTGTTTTTCGCTGATAATCTTCGGCAAATTCGGGTGTTTGCGCGGGGATAGAAGGTCGCCTGAAGGGTCGTCATTGCGTAAACCTTCTGCATAAAGAAACTGGAAAAACTGACGCAACGTCGACAAACGCCTTGCTTGGGAGGTGGCAGCAAAACCGTCTTTTTGCATGGATGCCAATATTTTCGTAAGTTGATCCCTGCCTGTATCAATAAGAGATGTTCCCGCTCCTGCCAGTTCTTCATTTGCCCATAAAAGATCGCGTCGATAGGCTTCGAGTGTATTTTTCGAGGCGCCGCGTTCGGCGCTCATCATTTCAAGAAAATTGTCGATTGTTGCAGAGAGGTTCATTTATTATCCTTCTTTGTATTCGAAGGCGCGGACATGTCAGGAGTTTCCGGACGGGAAGGCAAATTTCCGGTAGTCTGTCGAGCTTTCCGGAGATTAACATTATTTGAACCGTGGTCCGTCACATCATTCGGCTTTGTGTCAGCCTCTTTGCTATTCTGGTCACTGGACAATTGCCTTTTGTTTTCCTGAACCTTTGGGTTTACCTCGCCATTTGCGGGTTTTTCGTCGCCTGAAACTTGAGACCCTGATACCGGAGACAAAGCGGAGCGATCACGCAAATGCAGATTTTCCGGTTGAATTTCGATTGTTATATCGGTGGTTACCGGTTTTACGATATAAACAAGTCCGACCATTGCAGCATAAACGAGTGCAACCAGAATGGCAAAAGCGATGAATAAACGAGTAAGAGTGGGCATACCGGCGCAAAATTATCCAAAATTGAAAAAGTTTTAAACACTATCATGCCTTATAAAGATTAACAGGGATTGACTTATTCCGAGATAAATGTCGAAACGAAATTATGAAAAGCAGATTTTCAAAAACTGGTCCAATGGCAAAAACCGCGCATCGACTGTTGTCTCATCTCGATGGTCGCTCGCTTGTGCTTGTCGGGCTCATGGGAGCGGGCAAATCCACAATTGGTAAACGCGTTGCGACCATGTTGGAGCTTCCTTTTCATGATGCGGATTACGAGATCGAGCAAGCAGCACGTATGACAATACCGGAATTGTTCGAAAGTTATGGCGAGCCTGCTTTTCGGGATCTCGAACGGCGGGTGATTCTCCGTTTGCTGAAAGAGGGGCCCATGGTGCTGGCTACCGGTGGCGGTGCCTATATGAACGGGGAGACACGTAAAGCCATTGCCGAGAAGGGTATTTCTATCTGGCTTCACGCCGAGCTTGACGTATTGATGGAGCGGGTATCGCACCGTCAAAATCGCCCCTTATTGCAAAGACCTGATCCGCGTGCCTTTATGGAAAAATTGATGGCGGAGCGTTATCCCGTCTATGCTTTATCAGACATTTGTGTAAGCAGTCGGAAGACGCGTCGTGACGTGGTTGCCCGTTCTGTTATACGCTCTGTCGAAAGTTATCTTTCAAAACCTGAAAAACCGCAATAAAAGGCAGCTAAAAATGGAAAATCAGACAGTTCAAGTAACACTGGGGAAACGTAGTTACGATATTCTGATAGGCCCCGGTCTGGTTGTCTCGGCAGGTCACGAGATTGCCCGCCGTTTTCCGGGAAAACGGGTTGTTGTTGTGACAGACGAAAATGTTGCAGCACTGCATTTGGGAATGTTGACGCAAAGTTTGCGTGATGGCGGAATTGATGTGGTTCCGATAGTGGTCAAAGCCGGTGAAAAATCGAAATGTTTCGAAACACTGCAAAATGTAACAAATGATATTCTTGATAATCGTATGGAGCGCGGCGATTTTGTCATTGCATTTGGCGGTGGTGTTGTCGGTGATCTTGCAGGATTTGCCGCCGGAATAGTGCGCCGTGGAATGAATTTTATCCAGATTCCAACGTCCCTTCTGGCGCAGGTTGATTCGTCTGTCGGGGGCAAAACCGGTATCGACACACGTCAGGGAAAAAATCTGATTGGTGTATTTTATCAGCCGAAACTTGTCATTGCCGATACAGAAATTCTCGACACTCTTCCCGAACGGGAATTCAGAGCCGGTTATGCCGAAGTTGCCAAATACGGATTGATCAATCAACCGGACTTTTTTTCGTGGCTCGAAAAAAATTGGCAAAAGATTTTTCTCGGGGGGCACGAACGGATCGAGGCGATAGCCCGCTCCTGTCGTTCAAAAGCCGATGTGGTCGCCCATGATGAACATGAGGCGGGAGAACGTGCATTATTGAATTTGGGGCACACTTTCGGTCATGCCTTGGAAACGGTTACAAATTAT
Source organism: Bartonella sp. M0192 (assembly GCF_016102305.1). NCBI lineage: Bacteria > Pseudomonadati > Pseudomonadota > Alphaproteobacteria > Hyphomicrobiales > Bartonellaceae > Bartonella > Bartonella sp. M0192. Next base: position 332,607 of record NZ_JACFOU010000001.1, read on the forward strand.
GATTCGAATCGTCTTGTCCATGGAGAAGGGGTCTCTATCGGCATGGTTCTCGCACACCAGTTTTCAAATTATCTCGGTCTTTGTCCTGCCGACGTTGCGACACGGGTGGAAACCCATTTGAGTTCTGTCGGTCTTCCTGTGGCTTTGCAGGATGTTCCGGGCGGCGTGCCGGATGCTGCAACATTGATGAAAATTATCGCTCAGGACAAGAAGGTCGAACACGGCAGTCTGACCTTTATATTAACACGCGGGTTGGGCCAGTCATTCATTGCCAAAAATGTGCCGCCAGAAAAAGTATTGGCATTTCTTAAACAGAAACTTGGCGAAAAATGATTGATCGGAGCGGCTATATTGTTTAATGCTTCCACTGCGATGAAGTCTGCGTAGCTCAGCAGGATAGAGCACAGGATTCCTGAATCATTGAAATTGGGCGCCTCTCAAGGAAACTTTTGAAGCGGATCTGCTCAAAGTCGGGGAACGCTTATGACTTTTCAAAGTCATTGCCAATCCCGAGCCAAGCCCTCAAAAAGGGAAGGTGTAGAGACTGGACGGGCAGCACCTTACGGGTTAAGCTGATGGTGAAGGGACAGTCCAGACCACAAACGGTCATAGCGTGTTGACCGGCGGCGAAAGTCGAAGTGGTATGAATCCTGGGGTCGTGGGTTCGAATCCCACCGTAGACACCATCGTCATGATATTATAAAATTATTGTTTATACGAATTATCCGGAAATTGCTCCCCCTTCTTTTTCCCATCTTGAAATCCGGAACACATAGCGGCAATCGCCTTTATTGCAGAGACTAAGATACAGTTATCTCAAGGATAAATTGTTGAAGGCCATTTCCTTCACAGAAGGTAAAATTTTGTTCCGATTATGAGGATTATCTCGTTTGATAGAAAATCGTTCCTTTTATGAAGAATAAATGAAAATAAGGCTTCTTCGCTTTATCTTTTAAAATATTTCCTTTTGATCACCTGCAACAAAAACCTTAATTGCCATTATGTACATAAAACAAATTGTCTATTTTTTTGAACTACGGGAAGTTTCAATATCGAATTTCAATATCTTTTATAGGCGTTCGTTTTCCGAAATCATGGATTGAAAGCATATAATAAGGTTTATAGGCTCTATTTTTGGAAATTTTTATCAAATTGAAACTATGACATAGATCGGAAAGGTAAAATTTTAATAATTTCCTATACGAAAAAAACGATTTTTAGATAATAGTCATAAAAAATAGAATATTAATAAAAAATAAATAAATATAATTCTCTTAAAATAATAAAAAATAAATTTTTGAGGGTTATTGCGTTATACGCGCGTAACGCAATGACAGAACGCTCAGGTTGATTATCATCTTGAATCCTGTATAACTGGTTTTAGGGGTTATGAACGTTTCAACGTTATTTACTGAAAATTAACGTTGTTACATGGCAAGCTATTAACGTTGTCATTCATATGCCGCATGATGTAACCGGTTTTGTTGTTTGCGTATATTTTTGTATTGCTTCATTTCAGGCAGGGAAGACTGATGCGTTTTTTTAAGGTTTTACGGTTTTCGGTCGCGGTACTTATTGCAGTTGCGAGTGTTCTGTTTTTTGCGCTGGCGCCGGTGCAGGCCAAGTCCAATGCGGTTGAACTTCCGGCAATTGTTGTCGATGCGAATACCGGCAATGTCTTGTTTGCAAACCGTGCTGATGAAATACGCCCGCCTGCATCAATCACCAAAGTAATGACGCTTTATCTCGTTTTTGATGCAATACAAAGCGGCCGTCTGAATTGGAATACCGAAATGCCCGTCTCCCGACATGCAGCCAGCAAACCGAGGATGAAGCTCGGTATGCCTGCCGGTTCAAAGCTTTCGGTCCGTGATGCGGTCAATTCCATGATTGTTCTTTCAGCCAATGATGCGGCTGTTGTCGTGGCTGAATATCTTGGCGGGAGCGAAGAGAATTTCGCTCGTGTTATGACCTTGAAGGCAAGAAGCCTCGGTATGCGCAATACCACTTTCAAAAATCCGAACGGGCTCCCTGCACAGGGGCATGTTTCGACAGCCCGTGATATTGCTTTGATGTCGATTGCCATGCGTGAACATTTTCCGCAATATTATCATCTCTTCAGCCAACGTGAATTTGTTTACCGTGGTCAGGTCTATAAAGGCCACAACCGTGTTCTTGACAGGATTGACGGAGCAGACGGGTTGAAAACCGGCTTTACCGGTCTTGCCGGTTTTACCATTACCACCACAATTGCCAAGGACGGCAAAAAACTGGTTATTGTTGTTCTTGGTGGAACGTCGGGTCGCCAGCGTGACGATGTCGTTGTCTTGTTAGCCAATGCTTATATGGATAGTGCAAGCCGCTCGACCAAAAAACGTATTTTTGCCCAATGGAGTGTGGCTCAATCAGCCTGGCGTGGTCAGCCCCAACCGGCAATTGCGCAATCGGGTAAAAGAAACGCGGAAGTCGTAACTGCTTCTGTTAATTCACGTGGTAATCGGGCGGTCGAACCTGCAAAAACAGTTACTGAAACACGGTCTACTATATCCATTCCGGTCAAAAAAACTGTTAAAATGGAAACCGCTCCGACAACCATGGCTTATGCCGATGAAGGCAAAAAGACTGTTACCGATATTTTGAAAAATGAAATTCAGCTAAGCTACATTGTACAGGTAGCAGCACTACCGGATAAAGCTTCTGCCGACGGATTTTTGAAAACGATACAAAAGTCTTTGAAAGATTCGAAAGTCGCTTCGCTTGGACATGTCGAACCAGCCAAAATTGATGGCAAACAAGTCTATCGGGTGCGCTTTGGTTCATTCGGTAGCGAAAGTGAAGCAAATGCTGCATGTGGCAAGATAACAGCGCAAGCATATTCCTGTTTTGTTGTCGCAAACTGAACACAGCTTCCGTCCTGCTGGGTAGAAAACAAAATCGCATTGTAGTTCGCGTGTGTCCTGCTTCTAACCGGCTATTATGACACCGGTTATTATGACATTTGTCATTGTTGTAGCAGTTTTTCTCACGTGTAAAACGGGTTGCGACTGCGCTCCTATGAACACATGTGCCTTGAAACCGTCAAGACTTCGGGCTTTTCTGTCGTCAATCAAAATTCGCGAAGATTCGAACCAATTGATGTGGTGAGAGGAAAGCGGACTTTCACATCAATATTTTATCGGGTTAAATATTGCGACTTCTCCTCAACATTTGAAATCGTCGCCGGATTTTTAAGCGGAAGGATTAGCCGGAATGACCTATAAAAAAGGCGGGGAAAGCCCGCCTTTTCAGAAATAAAATGTGAATTAGGAGAAATTCTTGACTTCTATTATCGATTTTGATTGAACAAAAATCGGTTCATTCCGGCTTTTTGTCGTTCTGCGGTTCGGTTTTTGCCGTTGCTTCTTTTGGTCCGCCCTTGGAAACACCAACCATTGCGGGACGTAGTACACGGTCTCCGATAACATAACCGGCCTGAACAACCTGTTGAACTGTGTTGTTCGGAACATCGGCATTCGGAATTTCAAACATTGCCTGATGAAAATTCGGGTCGAATTTTTGCCCTTCAGGTTCGATTTTTTTGACGCCATTGCGCTCCAGAGCAGCCATCATGGCGCGTTCTGTCATTTCCACGCCTTCTGCCAAAGCATTGAGCCCTGTATCCTTCTCGCGTGCGCCGTCGGGGATCGCCTGCAAAGCGCGGTTGAGATTGTCCGAAACCTGAAGCATATCACGTGCAAAATTGGCAACGGAATAAGCTCTCGCATCGGCAACATCACGAGCCGTACGGCGGCGTAAATTTTCCATTTCGGCAGCAAGGCGCAGAACTTGGTCTTTCAGCTCGTCATTTTCAGCTTGCATGGCTGCAACCGGATCGGCACCTTCATCGGCAACCTGATCATCTTCGACTTCGGCTTTCGCTTCTTCCTTGCGCTGTTTCAAAAAATCATCGGCTGCGCGTTTCAACGCATCTCTGTCAGCCGGATTCTTAATGTCGCGGTTATTGATATCACTTTCAGCAGATTTCTTTTTTTCCTCAGACATAGGATTCCTACTTTTCGATAATAGTTGTTAAATTCGATATCGAAATTTTAGCGAGAAAAATCAAGAGGCAAACCGCAAAAGGAACGCTTAAATAGGTTCGCCTCCCTGCTTTTAACCGATAAATGATAACCGGATGGAAATTTCACGCAATTCAAGCTTTTAGCAGGCTTTCAACCTTTTTTTTATTGCTATTGACTGTGCAGGCTCGAAGCAGTTCGCCAGCTCCCTTATCAAGCAACCGTTCAGCCAGAACTTTGCCCATTTCTTCCACACCATAAGTACAAGTTGTCGCGTAATCGACAATCTGCTTCAAACCGTCAACGCCGGTTACGGTGGCTTTCATGTAAAGCATTGTGTTTTTCCATGTCGAGCAAACACCCACAGGCAAGTTGCATCCGGCATTGAGATATTTCATCAATGACCGTTCTGCATCGGTTTCAGCACGCGATTTCTTGCATTCAATCGCTTTGAGAAGCCGCAAAATATCTCTGTCACCTTGACGGCATTCTATGCCGAGCGCCCCTTGGGCAACGGCATAAGGAAACATTTGCGGGTTGAGACATTCCATGCTGTCTTCAAAAAGACCAAGCCGTTTCAATCCCGCAGCCGCAAGAATTGTCGCATCAATGCCGTTTTTATCAACAGCGCGGCGCAATCTCGGCGGTACATTGCCACGAACCGGCACAATTTCGATATCCGGGAAAAACGACCTGAGCTGGGCGGCACGACGAATGGAACCGGTGCCGATTTTGTGATGATTGCCGCGAATATCGTCAAATTTCAAGCCGCATAGAACATCACGCGGGTCTTCGCGCTTTGGCACAGAGGCAAGAACAAGTCCCTCCGGCTGAACAGTCGGTAGGTCTTTTAAAGAATGGACAACAACATCGACTTCACGGTTCAACAGAGCTTCTTCACCACTTTTGGTGAAAACCCCGACATTGCCAATATCCTGAAAACTTGTGTGCTTATCTTTGTCACCTACACAGCCAAGCAAAACAGTTTCGACTGTTAATGTAGGATCAAGCTCCCGCAAAAGCTTAGCCACACTTTCCGCTTGCACGCGCGCTAACGCACTTTTCCGTGTTCCAAGCCTTATCCGCATAACTCTAAGCCTATTCCATAAATTCCAATAATCAAACTCTACACTCTTTAGAGCGTTTCTAAGAGTATCTAACTCAACTTGCGCATAAAAGAAAGTTCTCTTCGCTTAAATTGTGTTTCGGAGTGCCATTTTCAAATTTTAAGGCAGTTTTTCCTTAAAATGTCGGGAAAAGGAACAAATCATTCTTCACTTTACCTGTTGATTATAACGTTTTTTTGAAGCGATATGTTGCAGGGCGAATACGGAAATTCCGAATTATCTTTGTCCATCCCAGAAAATGATTCTGTGTTTTGCAAAACCGACCATCAAATGCATGATAACGCCAATAAGTGCCAGAATGACAAGAATGGCAAATTGACCGGCAATATTGAACTGCTCGTTGAATTGCATAAGCATTTTGCCCAAGCCCTTTTGGGCACCGACAAATTCGGCAACAATTGCGCCAATCAGGGCAAAGATAATGCCAAGGCCGAGACCGGCAAAAACAAATGGCAGGGAAGCCGGCAATTTTACTTTCAGCAAAATCTGTATTTCGTTGGCACCGAATGCCTTGAGCATCTGGATTTCTTCCCGTCCTGCCGATTGTAAACCGGCAATCACGTTGATAAGCATCGGGAAAAACGAAATAAGTGCGGCCATAACAATTTTTGATGTAATGCCGTAGCCGAACCATTGCAGAAAAATCGGTGCAAGGGCAACGGTCGGTATCGTCTGGAAAGCGATAATATAGGGCAAAAACGCAAGCTGGAAAACGCGAACTTGAGAAATAGCAACGCCAAGAATTGCCGCAAGCACTATGCCGCAAATATAGCCGAGCAAAACTTCAGCCATGGTAACACCGAGATTATCCCAGAAAAGAGTCGACCTTATCAGCCGGACAAGCTGGTAGAAGATGAGACTGGGCGGTGGCAAAAGATAGGTAGGAACCTCCCATAGCCGGACCGATGTTTCCCAGAAGCCGACAACAAGAATAAAAACAACAACAACAAGCAATGCTTGAAGTGTTTTTTCATTTTTAAACATTGCCAGCCTTTCTGCGGTTTTGCCGATTTCTCAATCACAGGATTTGATGGATATGCAACAGCAGTTCAACAATTCATACTAAAATTTTCAAAATGCTGTCTTATTTGACCTAAAATTTTTCCGACCTTTTTATCGGTTAATTCCTGAAGCTCGCGCGGGCGGGGCAGTTTGACATCGACAATTTCCTCGATATGACCGGGACGCGGGCTCATCACCACCACTTTGTCGGCAAGAAATACCGCTTCGGGAATGGAGTGGGTTACAAAAAGTACGGTTTTTTTGCTTTCAAGCCAGATATTTTGCAATTCGCCATTTAAAACTTCGCGGGTCATTGCATCAAGCGCTCCGAATGGCTCATCCATAAGCAGAACTTTCGGGTCACGAATAAGCGCACGGCAAATTCCCGCACGTTGTCGCATTCCGCCTGAAAGCTCGTTGGGCAATTTGTTTTCAAATCCTTTAAGTCCCACCGTTTCCATGAGCATCAAAGCGCGGTCATGGTACTCTCTTTTGTCAAGATGCATCAATTCGACCGGCAAGAGGATGTTTTGCAGGATTGTACGCCACGGAAGTAGTGTAGGGTCCTGAAAAACAAATCCCACTTCCGGCGAAGGACGGGTAACGGCAACGCCGTTAAGCATCACATCACCGACAAAATTGTCCACAAGACCGGCAAGGATTTTAAGTAACGTTGTTTTGCCGCAGCCGGATGGCCCCACAAGTGCAATAAAAGCGCCTTCGGCAATTTCCAGATTGACATTCTTCAATGCATCAATCGTGCCGTCTTTTTTGCTTATATAGCTTTTGTGCAATCCCTTGATAGTGATAAGGGGCTTTTTGATAGACGGCATAGACGTTTTCTCAATCCTTCAGAACGACAGCCTTCGCTTTAAACGGGTTAGTCCTTTTTAACAATTGTCTTGATATCGAAATTATAAATTTCCGGCATCAAGGAATTGCTCCAGACATCCTTTACATGAAGCAGGCGTTCAGTTGAACCTGTTTGATGCGCAAAAGACAAAACTGCTTGCCAGCGTTCATCGGGAATATCAAGCCATTTTCCCCAACTTGCCGGATCCGGTTTGTCAGCCGGTGTCGAATCGGCAAGTGCTATGGCCATAGCTTCGGCCGTATTTTTGGCATCTTGTCCGGTTGGATTATCAGAACCTCCCAGTTCGGGGAATTCTTTAAAAGCAAGTTTCAAGGCGCTATCGGGATAAAGTTTGGTGTAGATCATGCCTTTATAGGCAGCGCGTGCAAAAGCCGAAAGTTCATGCGGCTTGTCATCGAATATTTTCTGGCTTGTGACCATAGTAACGCTGAAAAGGCGGTTCATTTCTTCCGGTCGTTGCAGAAGATCGAATTCAACGCCGTTTTGACGCATAACGGTAAAACTATCCGAATAGCTGTCGACTGCGTCGATATCCCTCGCATTGAGCGCGGCTGCCGCGCGCGCACCTGCACCAACAGGGACAATTGTAACGTCACTTTCTTTCAAGCCGGCAATTTTCAAATTCGCCCGTAAATCTGCATAAGAAGCCGAAGCGAGGCTAATTACGCCCACCCGTTTTCCTTTAAGATCGGCAATGGATTTGATAGTGGAGCCTTTCGGGACACCGATAAAATAAGGCCATCTGACCGTTATTCCGGCAAATGCCTTGAGTGGCACACCTTTATCAACGGCGGCTGCAATATTGGCAGACGACGCATAGGCAATATCGGCCGAACCGGATGCAACTGCCTGAAGAGCTGCTGTGGAGCCATCGGTAAAGAGCAATGTCGGATTGATATTTTCTTCCTCAAAATAGCCGAGTTGTTTGGGTATGGCATAGGTAAATGTCTCTTCCGCCGGCGTTGTAGTGCTGCGGGCGAGCGCCAGAACAAAATGCACAGGTTCGGCAAATCCGGATAGAGTGAAAAATAAAAACGCATTGAGTAGTACAACGGCATGGATGAAAGCTGCTTTCATGGGATGCTCTCCTTTGTACTTTCCGTAAAACAAATGCAGCCCATAAAACAGATGTGACTTGCGGAAAGGGGCGGTCAATGACAGGGCCTATCCGGAAAGTATCCCATCTCTAGCCGATAAGTGCAATAGAGGGTAAGGTTTTACGACATTTAGCGGCGTTTGATTTACATCTATTTGAGAAGTCGCGAGACAAGTTGGGCAGTATAGTCGACCATCGGAACAATACGGGCATAATTCAAGCGGGTCGGTCCAATAACGCCGAGAGCACCAAGAACATGCTGGTTTGAATCGCAATATGGTGCGACGATCAGGGACGAGCCTGATAACGAAAACAGTTTGTTTTCAGAACCGATAAAAATACGAACGCCTGAACCTTCCTCGGCAAGGTCAAGAAGCTGCATCATGCTTTCACGTGTTTCAAGATCGTCAAAAAGATGGCGCAAACGTTCAATATCTTCTGCGGCTTTCACATCTTCCAGAAGGTTGCCGCGCCCGCGCACAATAAGCTGGGTTTTACGGCCCTGATCTTCGCCGCCCCAAACGGCAAGCCCCTGATCGACGAGATGTTGCGACAATTCATCAAGAGCAGCCTTGGTCTCTTCTCTCTGCCTCGAGATTTCGGCTTTGGCTTCACTTAAAGTACGCCCCTGAATATGCGCGTTCAGAAAATTGGTGGCTTCGCTCAATTGTGACAATGTTACCCCTTCGGGTAAATTGACAATGCGATTTTCCACGTCACCGTTTTGGGTTACGAGAACTGCCATGGCGCGCGATGAATCAAGACGCACAAATTCGATATGTTTGAGTGTTCCTTCATTTTTTGTCGACAACACCAGCCCGGCACCGCGTGACAAACCGGATAGAATTTGGCTTGCACCGGTCAAGAATTGTTCAACCGATTGGCTATGCCCTGCTTCTTCAACCTGTGTTTCTATGGCTTTGCGTTCATCTTCCGGAAGGTCGCCAACTTCGATAAAAGCATCCACAAAAAATCTCAAACCCGATTGCGTCGGCATACGACCGGCAGAAATATGGGGCGAGTAGATAAGCCCTAAATGTTCCAGATCGCTCATAATCGTGCGGATGGTTGCCGGCGAGAGGCTTTGTGGTAATTGTCGGGACAGATTGGCTGACCCGACAGGGTCTCCCTCGTTCAGATAAGTTTCGACAATACGCCTGAATATATCGCGGGATCTTTCGTCGAGACTTTTCAATTCATCCGGAATGGCGGCGTGTTTCATCATATTCCTTCAATGATAGAATTTCTTTCCTTCTATATAAGTTTTGCCAAAGATGGGTCAAATGGTCTAAAGATGCTTGAAACAATACTTCACGGAAAGGAAAATTTATGCGTCCGTCCAATCGTGCCAGCAACGAGATGCGCGCCGTTTCATTTGAACGTCATGTGAACAAACATGCCGAAGGGTCATGTCTGGTCAAGTTCGGTGATACCCATGTTTTATGTACCGCAAGCCTTGAAGAACGTGTCCCCAACTGGATGCGCAATTCCGGTAAAGGTTGGGTTACGGCCGAATATGGCATGTTGCCCCGTTCAACTGGTGAAAGAATGCGCCGCGAGGCTGCTTCCGGCAAACAGGGTGGGCGCACTATGGAAATCCAGCGTTTGATCGGCCGTTCACTGCGCGCGGTTGTTGATTTGAAAGCCTTGGGCGAAATGCAGATTACGATTGATTGTGATGTCATTCAGGCAGACGGCGGAACACGCACGGCATCGATTACCGGAGCATGGGTTGCCCTTTATGATTGTCTGGGCTTTATGGAAACGCGCCAGATGGTCTTGCGCAATAAAGTGCTGAAAGACCATGTTGCGGCAATTTCTTGCGGCATTTATCAGGGAACACCGGTACTTGATCTTGATTATGCAGAAGATTCCAATGCCGAAACCGATGCCAATTTTGTGATGACCGGCAAAGGCGGAATTGTTGAAATACAGGGAACCGCAGAAGGTGACCCGTTCAGTGAGGAGCAGTTTTCAACTTTGATGTCTTTGGCTAAAGGAGGCATTCACGATTTGATTGAATTGCAGAAGAAAGTGATAGCTTCCTGAAAGGTGATTATCGATGAGAAAGCTTGAAGGGAAAAAACTGGTTGTTGCAACCCATAATTCCGGCAAACTCAGGGAAATAGCCGATCTTATTGGCCCGTTCGGGTTTGAAACGACATCGGCGGGCGAATTGGGATTGGAAGAACCGGAAGAAACCGGCACGAAATTTGAAGAAAACGCCTATATCAAGGCTTTTTTTGCTGCCAAGTCGACAGGGCTGCCGGCCTTGTCGGACGATTCAGGACTGGAGGCAGATGCTCTTGACAAGGCACCCGGCGTTTATACTGCCGATTGGGCTATTCAATCTGACGGCCACCGCGATTTCGACAAAGCGATGAAAAAAGTTGAAGATGCATTGGAAAAGAAGGGTGCAACAACGCCTGATAAACGGCATGGCCGTTTTGTCTCGGTGCTTTGCCTTGCCTGGCCGGATGGTCATGCGGAATATTTCCGTGGCGAAATCGAAGGCACTTTGGTTTGGCCGCCGCGCGGCAAAAAGGGTTTCGGTTTCGATCCTATATTCCAGCCGGAAGGCTATGACAAAACATTCGGCGAAATGACGGCAGAGGAAAAACATGGTTGGAAGCCGGGTGATAAACATGCTTTGTCCCACCGCGCAAGGGCTTTCAAACAATTTGCCGAAGCGTTACTGGAAAACTGATGGACGAGCCTTTCGGTATTTACGTCCATTGGCCATTTTGTGCCGCCAAATGTCCTTATTGCGACTTCAATTCCTATGTCCGGTTAAAAGGTGTGGATGAAGACCGTTTTGCCAAAGCTTTTGCAAGAGAGATGGCAACAGTGCGTGAATGGACAGGAGCCCATAACGCGACGACTGTTTTTATCGGCGGTGGTACGCCATCGCTGATGTCGCCAAAAACAGTTGAATCATTGCTAAAAAGTATTGATCGCTATTGGCCGATTGTGGACAATGCCGAAATCACAATGGAGGCCAATCCTTCGAGCGTCGAGGCCGGGCGTTTTCATGGTTATCGTTCAGCCGGTGTCAACCGGCTTTCTTTGGGTGTCCAATCGTTAAACGATGAAGAATTAAAGCGCTTGGGGCGCATTCATAATGTCGAACAGGCACGTTTTGCTATTGGTCTTGCACGCGAGATTTTTCCGCGGCTTTCCTTTGACCTTATTTATGCGCGGCCCCACCAGACATTGCAATCATGGAAAAAAGAGCTGGAAGAAGCAATTGATCTCGCAGCCGACCATCTTTCACTTTATCAATTGACCATTGAGGAAGGCACGGGGTTTGACAGGCTCTATAAAGCCGGAAAACTTAAATTGCCGGAGGCGGATTTGAGCGCCGATCTTTATGATCTCACTCAGGACATAACCGAAAGTCACGGCCTTCCGGCTTATGAAATATCCAATCATGCAGCCGCCAATGCACAGTCGCAACATAATCTCATTTACTGGCGCTACCAGCAATATGTCGGTATTGGACCGGGGGCGCATGGCAGGTTCCTTCCTGTTTCAAATGGCGATTTTCCGGATAAGCGATTGGTAACGATAACCGCAAAAATTCCCGAGCGCTGGTTGGAGCTCGTTGAAAAACAAGGTCACGGTATTGTTGAAGAAGAACATTTGACAAAAAGTGAGCAGGCGGAAGAAATGGTCTTGATGGGCCTGCGGCTTGCCGAGGGGCTTGATCTTGCCCGCTACGAGAAACTGGCGAATCGCGGATTGAACCAAAGTAAAGTTGCCGATCTTCAACAACAAGGTCTTGTAGAAATGGTGGGCAATAGCCGCATCCGTGCAACCAAAAAAGGCCGCGTGGTTTTAAACCATATTATCAGCGAACTCGCGTGAGAAATTCTATCCGGTTTTCCGGATTCGATCGGTTTCTATTCAAAGAAAATAGAAAATATCACTTCTATAAAAATTGCTTTTGAATTCATAAAAAGACGTTTTGGAAGCGTCCTTGGCCTTAAACTTCTTCAAGCTCTACCAATGTTCCATCGAAGTCTTTCGGATGGATGAACAGAACGGGTTTCCCATGTGCGCCGGTTTTAGGATTCCCGTCGCCAAGAATTCGAATGCCTTCGGTAACAAGTTGGTCGCGCATTTTTAGAATATCATCAACTTCAAAACAGATGTGATGGAGGCCACCATTCGGATTTTTTTCAAGAAATTTTGCGATTGGTGAATTATTTCCCAATGGGCTCATCAATTCGAGTTTTGTGTTGGGCAGTTCGACGAAAACAATTCTGACACCATGTTCAGGCAGGTCCTGAACAGGCGACACATCATTGTTCACGGAACGATAAAGTTCGGCAGCCTGTTCGATATCCGGTACGGCGATTGCGACATGATTCAGTCGGCCAAAGTGGTACACTGGAAAAACTCCCTATATAGCCATGCAATATAAATTGGTCTCATCAAATATTACGTAATTTCCCTTGTAAAAGATCAAGGATTTTGCTGGCTGCTTCGACCACATTGGTTCCGGGGCCAAAAACAGCAGCAACACCATTTTCTTTCAAAAATTCGTAATCCTGTCGGGGCACAACGCCGCCACAGACCACGATAATCTTGGAATTGCGGTTTTGCAACGCTTTGACAAGCTGCGGCAACAGGGTTTTATGGCCGGCTGCCAACGAAGAAACACCGATGAGTTGAACCTTGTTTTCAATAGCCATTTCGGCTGCTTCTTCCGGTGTCTGGAAAAGTGGCCCGGCAATGATTTCGAATCCCATATCGCCGAATGCCGAAGCAATGACTTTTGCTCCGCGATCGTGACCATCTTGTCCGAGTTTGGCAATCATGATGCGCGGGCGCTGGTCTGTTGTATTAATTATATCGCTCAAGCGCTGTTTTAATGTTTTATATTCGGGTTCGCTCGCAAATGCTTTGCCATAGATGTTTTTGACCACAACAGGTTTTGCCGAATGGTCACCGAAAACTTTGCGCATTGTGTCCGATATTTCACCGACGGTTGCGCGTGCCCGTGCAGCTTCCACTGCGGCTTCAAGCAGATTACCCTTTCCGCTTCTGGCAATATTTTCCAGATTCTTCAATGTGTCAGTGACTTTCCGGCTATTGCGGGTTTGTTTGATCTTTTCCAGTCGGGCAATTTGTTGGGCGCGGACTTTTGTATTGTCAATTTCAAGGATATCGATTTTCTTTTCTTCATCGGAGCGGAATTTATTAACCCCGACGATAATCTCTTCTCCCTTGTCAACGGCCGCCTGACGGGCGGTTGCCGCTTCTTCGATGAGGCGTTTCGGCAAGCCGTCAATCACCGCTTTGGTCATGCCGCCCATGGCTTCAATCTTGTCAATGAGAGCGGATGCTTTGTCGACGAGTTCTTTGGTGAGCGTTTCGACATAATAGGAACCGGCGAGCGGGTCGATGACCTTGGTAAGGCCCATTTCATTTTGCAAAATCAATTGTGTATTGCGGGCAATGCGTGCCGAAAATTCGGTAGGTAATGCAATCGCCTCGTCAAAAGAATTGGTATGAAGCGATTGTGTTCCACCCAAAACAGCAGCCAATGCTTCATAAGCGGTGCGCACAATATTATTATAGGGGTCCTGTTCTTGAAGAGAAACACCGGACGTCTGACAATGGGTGCGCAGCATCAGGGAAGATGCTTTTTTAGGTGAAAATTCATGCATAATGCGCGACCATAAAAAACGTGCCGCGCGTAATTTTGCCGCTTCCATGAAAAAATTCATGCCGATGGCAAAGAAAAATGAAAGTCGGCCGGCAAATTGGTCAACATCAAGCCCTTTTTTAAGAGCCGCACGCACATATTCTCGCCCGTCTGCAAGAGTGAAGGCCAGTTCCTGTACAAGCGTGGCTCCCGCTTCCTGCATATGATAACCGGAAATGGAAATCGAATTGAAGCGCGGCATTTCATTGGCGGTATATTCGATAATATCGGCAATGATGCGCATAGATGCTTCGGGCGGATAGATATAGGTATTGCGTACCATAAATTCTTTGAGAATATCATTCTGGATTGTTCCTGAAAGATCGCGCCTTGCAACGCCCTGCTCTTCGCCAGCAACAATAAAATTCGCAAGAATGGGTATGACAGCACCATTCATCGTCATCGAGACAGACATTTTATCAAGCGGAATACCGTCAAAGAGGATTTTCATATCTTCGACTGAATCGATCGCAACACCGGCTTTTCCTACGTCTCCCACAACACGGGGGTGATCGGAGTCATATCCGCGGTGTGTGGCAAGATCAAAAGCGACCGAAAGGCCTTTTTGCCCGCTCGCAAGGGCTTTTTTATAAAAGATATTCGATTCTTCGGCGGTAGAGAAACCGGCATATTGGCGGATTGTCCACGGCCTTCCGGTATACATTGTCGCTCTGGGGCCACGCAAAAACGGGTCCAGCCCCGGTAATGTGTCCAAAAGATCGTCGTGAGCGAGATCGTCTTTTGTATAAAGTGGTTTGACATCAATGCCCTCGGCGGTGTGCCAGACAAGTGTGTCGGGAGAAGCTTTAAGCTCCTTTTCAGCAAGTTTTTTCCACTCGCTTATGTCTCCTTTTCCGGTCATGTCTATTCGAACTCCATAATGGTTTCGTCAACACCGAGACTTTGTCCGACTTTCACCGAAATCTCGCCAATTTTGCTTTTCTTTTCCGACCTCAGCATATTTTCCATTTTCATCGCTTCAACGATCGCAAGAGGTTGGCCGATTTCGACTTCATCGCCTTTTTTGACAAAAATCGCGGTAATGACGCCGGGCATCGGGCATAACAACATTTTGGATGTATCAGGCGGCAATTTTTTCGGCATAAGTGCTGCAAGGGTAGCAATATTGGGTTCCCTGACATGGGCAATTGCGTCAATACCACCGTGGCGCAACCTTATGGATGTTCCTTTGACGTCGACCTTCACAACCATGTTCGACCGGTCGGAAACAGAAAATTGGCAAATAGTCATGCCTGGTAGCCAATAGCTTTCAAGGGTAATCTGTTCTCCATCGGCAAATTCCAATTTGGCTCCGGCGTGATCAACCTCAATAACCAAAGGAAAAGACTGGTCGAAGATCGACACGACCCATTCATTTTTTACAATACGCCGGTGGTTGTCGAGTGTGCCGGAAATCATCGCCGCCCGTTCTTGCAATTTAAAATTGATAAATGCAGCAATAGCTGCAAAGGAACGCGCTTCATCCGGCGTCGGCGAGACACCATGAAAGCCATCCGGAAATTCTTCCGCAATATAGGCGGTGGTTAATTTGCCTTGCTGAAAGCGTTTTTGACGCATGACAGCCGAAAGAAATGGCAAATTGTTTCCGATGCCTTCAAGTTCGAAACTGTCGAGGGCTTCTTGCATGGCTTGAATCGCCATTTGGCGATTTTTCCCCCATGTAACGAGTTTCGAAATCATCGGGTCATAATAGATCGAGATTTCTCCCCCTTCATAAACGCCGCCATCGTTACGGATTTTCACTTCATCGTTGTCGTCGGTTGCAACAGGGGGATTATAACGTGTCAGTCTTCCGGTCGAGGGGAGGAAATTGCGATAGGGATCCTCGGCATAGAGCCGGCATTCCAATGCCCAACCATTCCGTTTGACATCATTTTGGGAAAGCGGCAAAGCTTCACCGTCGGCAATACGGATCATCAGTTCGACTAGATCAAGTCCGGTAATCATTTCGGTGACCGGATGTTCAACCTGCAAGCGGGTGTTCATTTCCAGAAAATAGAAATTCCGTTTGCCATCAACGATAAATTCCACCGTACCGGCGGAGTGATAATTGACAGCACGGGCGAGCGCAACCGCTTGTTCACCC
This sequence comes from Bartonella sp. M0192, assembly GCF_016102305.1. Lineage (NCBI taxonomy): Bacteria > Pseudomonadati > Pseudomonadota > Alphaproteobacteria > Hyphomicrobiales > Bartonellaceae > Bartonella > Bartonella sp. M0192. The sequence goes on from NZ_JACFOU010000001.1 coordinate 348,584, forward strand.
ATGGCTTTGCGGGTTTTTTCGTCAAGAAAAGGTGAGGGAGCTTCTTCAATCACCTTCTGGTTGCGCCGCTGGATGGAACATTCTCTTTCATTGAGATAGATAATGTCGCCATGCTTATCGCCCATGATCTGGATTTCGATATGGCGCGGTTCACTCACAAATTTTTCGATAAAAATGCGGTCGTCTCCGAAGGATGATTTGGCTTCATTTTTCGACGCCTGAAATCCTTCTCTTGCTTCTTCATCATTCCATGCAATGCGCATACCTTTACCACCGCCACCGGCAGAGGCTTTAATCATGACCGGATAGCCGATTTCACGCGCGATTTTTACAGCATGATCTGCGTTATCAATCAGTCCCATGTGTCCGGGAACAGTTGAAACGCCGGCTCCCGCGGCCAATTTTTTGGAAGTAATCTTGTCACCCATAGCGCGCATGGCATTTGCCGGCGGCCCGATCAATATAATCCCTTCCTGTTCCAGACGATCGGCAAAAGCAGGATTTTCCGACAAAAAACCATAGCCCGGATGAACTGCATCGGCATTGCTCTGTTTGACCGCAGCAATGATTTTTTCAATGTCGAGATAGGATTGGGATGAAGGCGAGGCGCCAATATGAATGGCCTCATCGGCTTGGCGTACATGAAGAGCATTGGCATCGGCATCCGAATAGACAGCGACCGTTTTGATGCCCATTTTTTTTGCCGTACGAATGACGCGACAAGCGATTTCGCCACGATTGGCAATCAGGATTTTTTTAATCATTTGAAGCCTCAAAGCGGGATAGTGTCATGTTTGCGATCACGATTTTCGACTTTTTTATTGCGAAGGGCAGCAAATGCCCGTGCCACTCTTTTGCGGGTGGAATGAGGCATGATCACTTCGTCAATAAAACCGCGCTCGGCAGCAATAAAAGGATTGGCAAAACGTTTTTCATATTCTTGCGTCAGGCGGGCAATCTCCTCTTTGTCATCAAGATGTGACCGGTGGAGAATTTCAGTGGCCCCTTTTGCCCCCATGACAGCAATTTCCGCCGTTGGCCATGCATAGTTGATATCGGCACCAATGTGTTTTGATGCCATCACATCATAGGCGCCGCCATAGGCTTTCCGGGTGATGACCGTCACCATCGGAACGGTTGCCTCGCTATAGGCAAAGAGCAATTTCGAGCCGTGAATGATAACGCCGTTATATTCCTGCGAAGTGCCGGGCAGGAATCCGGGAACATCGACAAGTGTCAGGATCGGAATATTGAAAGCGTCACAGAAGCGTACAAAGCGTGCACCTTTGCGGGCAGTGTCAATATCAAGACAGCCTGCAAGCACCATTGGCTGGTTTGCAACAACGCCGATCGTGCGTCCTTCAATACGGATAAAACCGGTTATCAGATTTTTTGCAAAATTCTCTTTGATCTCGAAAAACGAGCCCTCATCGGCAACACTTAAAATAAGCTCTTTCATGTCGTAGGGCTTTGTGGATGAATCGGGAATGAGCGTATCAAGCTTCATATCGAGCCGTTCGGTATCATCGTAAAAAGGCCGCACAGGCGGCTTTTCTTTGCTGTTTAACGGCAGATAGTCGAAAAGCAGCCGGATATTTTCCAATGCTTCGATATCATTTTCAAAAGCCCCGTCAGCAACAGAAGACTTTTTCGTGTGGGTTGTTGCGCCACCCAATTCTTCAGCAGTAACAATTTCATTGGTGACAGTTTTGACCACATCGGGGCCGGTGACAAACATATAGGATGAGTCACGAACCATAAAAATAAAATCGGTCATTGCCGGTGAATAGACGGCTCCACCGGCACAAGGTCCCATGATAACGGAAATTTGTGGTATCACGCCTGAAGCTTCGACATTGCGACGGAAAACTTCGGCATAACCTGCAAGCGAGGCAACACCTTCCTGAATACGTGCACCACCAGAATCATTAAGGCCGATAACCGGTGCACCATTGCGCGCGGCCATATCCATGATTTTGCAAATTTTTTGTGCATGCGTTTCAGAGAGCGAACCGCCGAGGACGGTAAAATCCTGAGAAAAAACGTAAACCTGTCGGCCGTTGATTGTTCCCCAGCCGGTAACCACGCCGTCGCCTGCGTATTTTTGCTCTTCCATGCCGAAGTCGGTACACCGGTGATTGACGAACATGTCATATTCTTCAAAAGAACCAGCATCAAGAAGAACGTCTATGCGTTCGCGCGCTGTGAGTTTACCTTTTTTATGTTGAGCTTCTATACGACGCTCGCCGCCGCCAAGGCGGGCACTCTGGCGCCGTTCTTCCAATTGTTGCAATGTTGCAAGCATTGTTTCTCCCTCGGTTTTTAAAAACCGCTAAAGCGCATCCCTTTATGGTTTTTTGTGATGCTGTTATGCGAGGAATAGATAGCGAAAAAAAAAGAAAAGGCGCGTTTTCTCTTACCGCAGCCTTTTCTTTTCCTCCCACATGTATTCGATCAATAAAGGCGAAGCCTTTTTCCTCCACAATTCAAAGCTATCACAGCGAAAAAAATAATAAAGCTTGATCGTGTGCGAATGCATAAGTTATAAAAATGCAAATTGTAAATTGCGAAATTGTGAAAAATGGCTATCGGGAAACTCTATATCGGGCGGAAAGTGCGCAAATTGCGGGAAGACCAGCAATTGACGCAAGCCCATTTTGCCGAGCGTATCGGCATTTCTACCTCTTATCTCAATCAGATTGAAAATAACCAGCGGCCGGTTTCGGCAGCGGTTCTTCTATCTTTGGCTGAAAAATTCCATATTGATATTTCCAGTCTTTCTTCCGGCGAGGATGACCGTTTGCTGTCTGCTTTGAGCGAAACTCTGAGCGATCCGCTATTTAGAAATAATCGGGCAGGAATGCAGGAATTAAGGCTTATTACGCAAAATGCGCCGGGTCTTGCGCGTGCACTTATTACGTGTCATCAGGCCTATCGACTGGCTTCCGAACAATTGGCAAGTACCGATGGCCGGTTACAGGCAAGCGGCCTCACGGAAGTTTTACCTTATGAAGAGGTGCGCGACTTTTTCCATTTTGTTGATAATTATATCGACGATCTCGACCGGAGCGCCGAACGGCTCGCCGCCGAGATCGGTATCGGTGAGAGTGATAATCATTCCGCCATTATCCAACGCCTCGAAGAACGCCATCAGGTTCTTATACGCTGGGGCACAGACGATAATGGCATGGTTCGCCAATTTGATCCCAAGAGCCGCGTTTTGACGCTAAATCCCTATGTTGCGCCACAGCAACGCACGTTCCAACTGGCGGTCCAGCTTGCACAATTTGAAGCGGATTCGCTTTGCGACGAGATTATCAAAAAAGCCTCTTTTAAATCGGAAGAAGCCAATCAGATTTGCCGCATCGGACTTTATAACTATTTCGCGGGTGCACTGGTTTTGCCCTATAAACCTTTTCTGCGCACTGCCAATTTGTTGCGGCATGACATCGAACTGCTCGCTGCCCGTTTCAGTGTGTCATTGGAACAGGTTTGCCACCGGCTTTCGACCTTGCAACGTCCCGGTGAAAAAGGCGTTCCGATTTTCTTCGCCCGCATTGACCGCGCAGGCAATATAACCAAACGGCACAGCGCCGTGAAATTGCAATTTGGCCGCTATGGTGCGGCTTGTCCCGTCTGGAATGCCCATCAGGCTTTTGAAACCCCCGGAAATATTATAAGGCAACTTGCCGAAACGCCCGATGGCGTGCGTTATCTTTGTCTGGCCGTACAGGTGGTAAAACGGAACGGTGGCTATCACAGCCCGCATCCCCATTATGCTCTGGCTTTCGGTTGCGAAATATCGAATGCTTCACAATTTGTTTATGCCGATGGTCTCAACCTCGAAAATAACGCCGCTTACGAACCGATCGGTATTTCATGCCGGATTTGTTCGCGGACGGCTTGCCCAAGTCGGGCAGCTCCACCGCTCAAACATAAACTGTCGGTCAATTATAATGAGCGCGATGTATTACCTTATACATTGGAACAAATCGGTTAAACCTGTTTGCCAATTAATGATGCTCTGGAAAGGTTCAGCTCATAAATGCAGGAACGACTGAACCTTTTTTGATAGCGTTAGTCGTTCCAGAAAAATTGTTTTGAAAAGATTAAAAATCCGGACGGCTTAAATGAAGTTTTCGAGGTCGCCCATAATTAGAAATTCAAGAATAAATAACTCAGGCATTCGAGCGGTTTTTGATCAATATGGATGACGGTTGCGGCAATAAGCTGGTCGATGGAAAGATTATGAAGGGAGAGATATATTTCTCCTCGTATTGTTAGCTTATATTATGCGCAAGACATTTCTTTTTCTGTACCGTACTCGGTATTTCGTTTCCCACCGTATTTCGCATTTCCGATTTTTAAAACGACACATGAAACCGGTGTTGCTGCTTGTTGACATTTTATGAGTGTATAGCCGGAAACAGCATAGTGAACTGTTAAAACCGGTCTTCAAATTTATAAAGCGAGAGTGCGAATCCCATAATTTGAATGGTCATTCACACCCTCGATCATTTTCTATTCAGTCGTCTACCGATGAAATTTTAAAAAGCCCGCTTAACCGGCTTTTAAAAACCGAAAATTGATTATTTATCAACCAGTTTCAACCGGCTGTCATCATAACGTTTTCCGGCAACTTTATCAGGGCTGACAATATTTTCGAGCCGCTTGCAATCATCTTTTGTAAGATGAATTTCTGTGGCAGCGACATTGTCTTCCAGATGGCGGATTTTTCTTGCCCCCGGTATCGGTACGATAAAATCACCACGGCTTAGAACCCATGCCAATGCAAGCTGGGCAACAGTGGCATTTTTCTCTTTTGCCATTTTTTCCATTTCGCTAATGATTTGCCGATTTTTTTCAAAAGCTCCTTCCTGAAAACGTGGCAATAACCGACGGAAATCGTTAGCGCCCAGGCTTTTGGTTGTAAAATCGCTGGCGAAAAAACCGCGTCCTAAAGGACTATATGGGACAAAGCCAATGCCAAGCTCGCGGCAGGTTGCCAGAATTTCCTTTTCGGGATCACGTGTCCAGAGCGAATATTCACTTTGAAGTGCACTGATCGGATGAACCTTGTAAGCGCGTCTTATTGTTTCGCTGTTTGCTTCCGAAAGGCCAAGCGCCCGCACTTTACCTTCTTTAACGAGATCGGCCATAGCCCCGACTGTATCTTCAATCGGAACATTCGGATCAACCCGATGCTGATAAAGTAGGTCAATCACTTCAATGCCCAAACGCTTGAGCGAGGCTTCAGCAACTTCACGCACATGTTCCGGCCGTCCGTCAACGCCGGTGGCGTCAATGTGACCATCAGGTTGACGTTCGAGTTTAAAACCGAATTTTGTGGCAATCACCACTTTATCACGAAAAGGTTTTAATGCTTTGCCGACTAGAATTTCATTATTGAAAGGGCCATACATTTCGGCTGTATCAAAAAGGGTAACACCCAGTTCGACTGCGCGGTGCAATGTTTTGATCGCCGATTGTTCGTCATCACCGCCATAAGCATGTGTAAAGCCCATGCATCCAAGTCCGATTTCCGAGACACTCAATACACCGAGTTTGCGTTTTTCCATGCTTCAATTCCTCTTTATTTTTGTCTGTTTGTCTATTTGTTAAAATTCTAGAGGAATATTTATTGTTTGTTTATACTATTTAATTCGCTAAATATGATCTAAAAATTAGAACAATTGAAGGGCACGGGATTTATGGACAGGCAGCAACTCTCCCATTTGCTCATTTTCGAGACAGTGGTGGAAGAAGGCAGTTTCCGGACAGCGGCTAAAAGGCTGAATATTGCGCCGTCAGCGGTATCTTATGCAGTTGGAAAACTGGAAGAAAGTCTGGGTGTCCAGCTTTTCAACCGTACAACGCGCAGTCTTGGCTTGAGCGAAGCAGGCAAGGTTCTTATGCATGAAACCGCTTCTGCTCTAAGAGTGATCGAGGATGGCTTTAATGCCGCCAAAGCAACCCATAACAAGATATCGGGTTTGTTGCGCATAAATACCGGCTATTCGGCAGCCAAATTTGTGATCGCGCCTTATTTGGGGGCGTTCAGCGAAGCTTATCCCGATATTACACTTGATCTCGTCATCGACAATCGTTTCGTCGATATTGTCAAATCGGGTTATGATGCTGGCATCCGTATCCATGAACAAGTCGAAAAGGATATGGTGGCAGCAAAAATAGGAGGAGATTTGCGAAGTGTTCTTGTGGCAACGCCAAAATATTTCGAAACACATCCGGCTCCCCATGATCCTACCGATTTGAAAAATCATAAAGCAATTTTATACCGGTTTAACGAAAAACGGACTTATGTTTGGGAATTCGAAAAGGGGCGGAAAAAATATACAGTTACGCCACCTGAACAACTTATCCTCAACAACCATCAATTGGTGGTTGATGCGGTGCTACAGAATACCGGACTTGCCTATGTTTTCGAAAATTACGTGAAGGACGCAATCAAGGAAGGTAAGCTTATCAAAGTGATGGAAGATTGGACGCCGTTTTTTCCAGGATTTTATATTTATTATCCGCAACAAAAAATGCGTGCAGCGCTGCGTGCTTTTATCGATTTTTTTATCGCGCATAATCGTTGATACGACATGTCATAAAACTCTGAGCAATTAAAAATTTAAAAGTTATAGACGTTCTGATGACAATGTTCTGTGGTGATTTAAAAGTCATGGGCAACAGTCTTGATTGAAACATGATGCCCACCAACATCAGAAAGTTTGTTCAAAAAAATTCTTTCAATCAAGTATTGCTATTTGCCGGTCATTTATAATCGGAAATTTTTTGTTCATGACGATAATGAAATGGCAAACCGCTCATCGGTTTTGATCAATTAAAGTTCGCTTGTCCAAAAACTTTTTACAAAAATTCCATTCCGGAATTTCTGGTAAAATCTACCGGTGTTTGCCGTTCAAAGAGGTTAAAGAGAAGGTAACCGTCGGGATTACCTTCTCGTTTTTTATTTTAATGAAGCCCGTATAATTGACGTTTAATCATCCAAAATGGCGGGTTTTCACCAGTTCTTGAATTTCTTCAAGTGTTGAAGGGTCTTCAATCGTGCTTGGTATTGACCATTCATCACCGTCAACAATTTTTCGTATGACAGCGCGCAGAATTTTACCCGAACGGGTTTTGGGTAATTTACGTACTGTCATGACAAGTTTGAATGCTGCAACCGGTCCGATAATCTCGCGGATGCGGGCAATGCATTCCTTTTCAATGATGGCGTCTTCCCGTTCGACATTATGTTTGAGGACAATAAAACCACAGGGAACCTGCCCTTTCAAATTGTCTTTAATGCCAATAACCGCACATTCGGCAATATCCTGATGTCCTGCCAGTGCTTCTTCCATGCCGCCGGTTGAAAGTCTGTGACCGGCGACATTGATGATATCATCGGTACGGCTCATGACAAACACATAACCATCTTCATCAATATAGCCCGCGTCCGACGAATTATAAAACCCGGGGAAACGCTCAAGATAGGTTTTTTTGAATTGTTCGTCAGCGTTCCACAAAGTTGGTAAACAACCGGGCGGGAGCGGCAGGCGAAATGCCAGATTGCCGAATGTTCCAGGCGCGACCTTGTTGCCGTCATCATCAAGAACTTCAATGATAAAGCCCGGCATCGGGAGGGTTGGGGAACCGGGTTTAATAGGCAAAAGCTCCAATCCCAGCGGATTGGCTGCAATTGGCCAACCGGTTTCGGTTTGCCACCAATTGTCGATAACCGGTACGTGAAAAAGGTTGGTTACCCATTGCAAAGTATCGGGATCTGCCCGTTCTCCGGCAACAAACATGGCTTGCAAATTGGGTAATTTATAAGGTTTTGCATAATTCCCGTCAGGGTCTTCGCGTTTGATCGAGCGAAACGCGGTCGGAGCAGAAAAAAACGAGCGCACATTATATTCTTCACATATACGCCAAAATGTTCCCGGATTCGGTGTACCGATCGGTTTTCCTTCAAAAAGTACGGTTGTTGCACCGACGATGAGCGGTGCGTAAAGGATATAGGAATGCCCCACCACCCAGCCGACATCGGAAGCGGTAAACATAACCTCGCCAGGTTTGACGTTGAATACAGCCCCCATTGTCCATGCCAGTGCTACAATATAACCGCCAATGTCGCGCATAACCCCCTTGGGTTTTCCGGTCGTACCGGAGGTATAAAGAATATAAAGCGGGTCGGTTGCGGAAAGCTCTGCACACGGGACTTTGCGCCCCATATTTTCTTTGAGCACTTTGGCGTAATCGAAATCACGCCCTTCTTTTAAGGTAAAAAGTCCCTCGGGGGCTTTTTGGGTAATCGGCCGTTCATGAACAATGCAATGGTCGACTTCATGTTTAGCCATGTCTATCGCTTGATTAACCATTGCCTGATAGGGAACAATACGGTTCGGTTCAATTCCGCAAGAGGCAGCAATGATAAGTTTCGGCTTGCAATCGTCAATCCGGATCGCAAGTTCTTTGGCAGAAAATCCCCCGAATACAACCGAATGCACGGCTCCAATACGCGTACAGGCAAAAACCGAAGTAAAAACCTGCGGAATCATCGGCATATAGATGAGAACGCGGTCTCCCTTTTTTATGCCGATATCCTGCATAAAGGCTGCGAGTGCCTGCACTTCTTCGTAAAGTTGCTGATAAGTGATTGCTCTTTTAGCATTGCTCACCGGACTATCATAATAGATAGCCACTTGCGCGCCACGTCCCTCTTTGACGTGCCTGTCGACAGCATTATAGCAAGCGTTTGTTTTACCCCCTGTGAACCAACGGCCATAAACTCCGGCATCTTTATCAAACACTTTGTCATATGGTTTGAACCAGTCGATCAGACGGGCAGCCTCACCCCAAAACTTGTTCGGGTGTTTTAAACACTTGTCATAAATCTGTTTGTAAGACGACATTATGCAACCCTCCCAGTTTGCAAATTCCTCAGCCGCGGAATCTAGCGAGTAAAAAATTCTTGTCTAGTGCTAAATTGTACCAATAGAAAAATATCTTGCATTACGATAAGGTTATGTTGTGTTTTAACGGTTCCAGAGCATAAGATTTCTTGTTATGAAAATTGGAAGTACCTATTTTGCTGTACTTCCGAGGAGGGCGATTTTAATGGATGAACCGACTACCAACGCTGCCGATATTGCAGAAAGACAGGCTGCACTGCTTTCCGCAGCTTTGCCTTATATGCAGAAATACGAGAATAAGACCGTTGTGGTGAAATATGGTGGCCATGCAATGGGAGATCCTGAACTCGGACATGCTTTTGCGCGCGATATTGCGCTTCTCAAACAATCAGGCATCAACCCGATTGTCGTTCATGGCGGTGGTCCGCAAATTGCAAAACTGCTGGCTAAAATGGGAATTGAATCGAAGTTCGAAGGGGGACTTCGGGTAACAGATTCAAAAACTGTCGAAGTTGTCGAAATGGTGCTCGCCGGTTCGATCAACAAGGAAATTGTTGCGATGATCAATGCCGAAGGTGAATGGGCAATCGGTCTTTGCGGCAAAGATGGCAATATGGTTTTTGCCGAAAAAGCCAGGAAGACGGTTATCGATCCCGATTCCAATATCGAGCGCATTCTGGACTTGGGATTTGTCGGCGAACCGGTTGAAGTTGACCGTACACTTCTTGATTTGCTTGCCCGTTCCGAAATGATACCGGTCATTGCGCCGGTTGCACCGGGAAGGGATGGCAATACCTATAATATCAATGCCGATGTTTTTGCCGGTGCCATTGCCGGAGCGCTAAAAGCCAAGCGCTTGCTATTTTTAACAGATGTGCCCGGTGTTCTCGATAAAGCCGGAAAACTTTACAAAGAACTGACAGTCAAGCAATGTGAAGAGCTTATGCGTGACGGGACCATATCCGGCGGTATGATACCAAAAGTCGAAACGTGTATTCAGGCAATCAATCGCGGTGTTGAAGGCGTTGTTATTCTGAATGGTAAAACTGCCCATTCGGTTTTGCTTGAACTTTTTACTGAACGCGGTGCAGGTACGTTGATTGTGCCATGATAAACGAAAAAATTTTGTCTAAGCTCACAACCGTGAATGTTTGGGTATTCGATCTTGATGATACACTTTATCCGAGAGAAAGCGGGCTTTGGGCACAGATCGACAAACGTATCAGTGCCTATGTCAAAAAACAGCTCGAACTCGACGATGATGAAGAGGTCAAAAAATTTCGGCAATATTTCAGGCAAACTTATGGTGGCGCTCTACGCGGTATGATCGAAGAATATTTTGTCGATGTAAAAGACTATTTGAGGGATGTTCATAATATCGACTATTCGCCGTTAAAAAAAGATCCGCAGCTTGCCGAAGATATTAAAAGCTTGCCCGGCCGCAAATTCATATTTACCAACGGCGACCGTGCTCACGCGGAACGTGTTCTTACCCACCGTGGCTTAACCGGATGTTTTGACGGCATTTATGATGTCACATTTACCGATTTTTTGCCCAAACCTTACCGGCAAGCCTATCACAGATTTTTAGGACATTTTTCAATCGATCCGGAAAAAACGGCAATGTTTGAAGATAATCTTGCCAATCTTTCAACCTGCAAAGAACTTGGCATGACCACGATACTGGTTGGTCACAAAGAGGATAAAGAAATTCCGGCTTTCGTTGATATTGAAGCACCGGAACTTGAAAGTTTTCTCCATAGCCTTTCGGATTACCTGAACAGGGCAAGCTGAATGGCGGGAGCGAAGGGAAACGCGTTTTATCTCTTGTCGAGACAAGAACTCGCTCTGATCGGCATAACTTTTCTATGGGGCGCAACCTTTCTTATCATCCATCTGGCAATGCGCTCCTGCGGGCCATTATTCTTTGTCGGTTTCCGCTTCATTCTTGCCGGTATTTTTGCCGGCATCATTTTTTGGCGAAGCCTCAAAAATATCAGTATGCATGATATTTTTGCCGGTGCAGTTATCGGCATTCCTATTTTTCTGGGGTATAGTTTGCAAACTGCCGGATTAAAGACCATTGCAAGCAGCCAGTCGGCCTTTATTACCGCTGTTTATGTTCCGCTCGTACCGCTCTTGCAATGGATAATTTTACGTAAAAAACCGCGTTTGACGAGTTTCATTGGAATAAGCTTTGCGTTTATCGGTTTACTTCTGGTTTCAGGGCAAGGAATTCATGCAATAGATTTTTCAAAGGGCGAAATTCTCACACTTTTATCGGCTTTTGCAATTGCCTCGGAAATTGTCTTTATCAGCTTTTTTGCCGGTCGGGTCGATAGCCGACGTGTCACCGTTGTACAGCTTTTTGTTGCGGGCTTCCTTTCCTTTGTGGCAATGCCGGTTAATGGCGAAACTATTCCGGCATTTTCTTGGGTGTGGGTGTCGGCAGGATTGGGGTTGGCTGCGATGAGTGCTCTCATTCAGCTTACAATGAATTGGGCGCAACGCTCGGTTTCACCAACGCGTGCAACAATCATCTATACCGGTGAACCGGTTTGGGCGGGTCTCGTCGGGTGGATTGCCGGAGAGCGCCTGCCGCATCTTGCAATTCTTGGAGCATTTTGTATTATTATTGGTATTCTTGTTTCCGAATTGAAGCCGAAAAGGCGGGCAATGGCGCAAGAATGATAAAAAGCGCCAAAAAATTTCTTTTTAAAAACACATCCGGACTATGGAATGAAAGCAGCTCGCTTGAAAAGCTATGACTTTTTATAAAAAACCTGAAACCGTGCTATTGACGGTTTGAAGTGTTGTTTAAAGACGTTTTCTCAAAACGAAAAAAACAGTCGGAATTTCAGGTAAAAATCGGGCAATTTCAATAAGCTCATCTGTGGAATGAAGAAGATTTCTGCAAACTTGCTTCCCAACATTCATTTCGGCTTTGCGTTTCTTTGCGTTCCTTGCTAAATCGCTTTTCATGACAGTAGATCGCGACCATATTCGGAATTTTTCCATCGTGGCCCATATTGACCACGGAAAATCAACTTTGGCTGACCGGCTCATCCAGATGACGGGTGGCCTTGCGCAGCGGGAAATGAAAGAGCAAGTGCTTGATTCGATGGATATCGAGCGCGAACGCGGCATCACCATCAAAGCGCAAACAGTGCGGCTTCATTATAAGGCAAAAAATGGTGAAACCTATATTTTGAATTTGATCGACACACCGGGGCATGTCGACTTTGCCTATGAGGTCTCGCGTTCTCTTGCTGCCTGTGAAGGGTCACTTCTTGTTGTCGACGCTTCGCAAGGCGTGGAAGCGCAAACGCTCGCCAATGTCTATCAGGCAATTGATAATAATCATGAAATCGTTGTTGTTCTCAACAAGGTTGATCTGCCTGCGGCCGAGCCCGAACGTGTCAAAGAGCAAATCGAGGAAGTGATCGGCATTGATGCGAGCGATGCAATAGAGATTTCGGCAAAAACCGGTATGGGCGTCGACAAGGTTCTCGAGGCTATTGTCCACAAACTGCCAGCACCCCGCGAAGGGGATATTAACAAGCCGCTCAAAGCAATGCTGGTCGATAGCTGGTATGATGCCTATCTGGGCGTGATTGTTCTTGTGCGTGTAATCGACGGGGTTTTGAAAAAAGGCCAGACCATCCGCATGATGGGCACCGGTGCAAAATATCCGGTCGAACGGGTTGGTGTTTTCACTCCCAAAATGGCAACGATTGAAGACCTGGGGCCGGGGGAATTAGGCTTCATTACAGCTTCTATCAAGGAAGTGGCCGATACCCGCGTTGGCGATACAATTACGGAAGATCATCGTCCGTGTGACCATGCTTTGCCGGGGTTCAAGCCCGCGCAACCGGTGGTTTTCTGCGGGCTCTTTCCGGTTGATGCGGATGATTTTGCCGATCTTCGAGCGGCAATGGGCAAGCTTCGTTTGAATGATGCCAGTTTTTCTTATGAAATGGAAACCTCCGCTGCTCTGGGCTTCGGTTTCCGCTGCGGTTTTTTGGGTCTTTTGCACCTTGAAATTATCGAAGAACGGCTTGAACGCGAGTTCAATCTCAACCTCATTGCCACGGCTCCTTCTGTTGTCTATCGCATCAATATGACGGACGGGTCCGTAAAAGAGCTGCATAATCCGGCCGATATGCCTGATGTTGTTAAAATTGCCTCCATTGAAGAGCCGTGGATACGCGCCACAATTATGTCACCGGATGAATATCTCGGTGCAATTTTAAAACTCTGTCAGGATCGTCGCGGGATTCAGGTTGATCTTTCCTATGTCGGTACACGTGCGATGGTTACCTATGACCTTCCGCTCAACGAGGTTGTTTTCGATTTCTATGATCGTTTGAAATCGATTTCCAAAGGCTATGCGTCTTTCGATTATCACGTAACCGATTATCGGGAAGGTGATCTCGTTAAAATGAGTATTCTGGTCAATGGTGAACCGGTTGACGCACTTTCGATTCTCGTGCACCGGTCGGGAGCCGAAAAACGCGGTCGTTCAATGTGTGAAAAATTGAAGGAACTTATTCCTCAACACATGTTCCAGATTCCGATTCAGGCAGCTATTGGCGGCAAGATTATTGCGCGTGAAAATATCCGCGCCTTGCGTAAAGACGTCACAGCCAAATGTTATGGCGGCGACGTGAGCCGTAAACGCAAACTTCTTGAAAAACAAAAAGAAGGCAAGAAGCGTATGCGCCAATTCGGTAAGGTGGAAATCCCACAAGAAGCGTTTATCCAGGCTTTAAAAATGAATGAATAGCACTTGTGACAGTGTTCATTCTGAACGTCGGGCGATGGTGGGGCGACAATCTTACGTGTCTATCACTATCTGTGCATTCAATGTGATCTGCTTACATAAGAAATGATTTTGCAGTGATTCGATTCTCAACCATCGATTTTTTTAAAAATCGGTCGAAAAAGCCGAAACCGGTTTTGTGCAGAATAACGACGTCGGCTTGAACGACGCTCTTTTGCCATTCAATGTCAGAGGGCTATTTTCTTCAAAGGAAAAAAACACAAGTCCGAAATCTATTTTCGTTTGAAAACCGGAGTGATTCGGCATAATTTGAAAAGCATTCAATTTGATCAGGAATTGCCCGATCCAGGCCAAGAAAATTTTTTAATATTTCCAAAAATACAATTTTTCTTTTATCGAAATTCAAAACTTCAATCATAAGGTGTTAATTTGTAAGTTATTCGCATTTGTTAGCGTCTTTGGGTGTTGACGCTTATTAATAAGCCGACTAATAATCGATTTAAATTTTCAGAAGCTACTCGTTTTCCGGCTTTTCATGGGCCGAAAACCGGTTGGGCTTTGGTCATTTTAATGACCTTGGCCCGGCGCAGCAGAGTTACACCCCCGCATACTCTGCTGCACTCTATTTGCCAAGATAAGGTGGAGAAGTTTAAAACTTCTTCGCCTTTCTTTTTTTGAGAATTTTCGATCATCTCGAATAGTCTGGTTCGCGGCTAATCCGGTTCTCCCCCGCTGGTTTATGATTACCGGATAAACGGATAGACTTGGAATTTTTATTCCATTTCCATTTATCCGGATTTTATAAACATGAGCGATTTTTTAACCGGATTTCCTAGTCGCGCAACAAGTCATTGACGGATGTTTTCGAGCGGGTTTTTTCATCGACCCGTTTGACAATGACTGCACAATAAAGATTAGGACCGGCTTCTCCATTCGGAAAAGGTTTTCCTGGCATAGTTCCCGCCACAACGACTGAATAGGGTGGTACTTCGCCATAAGTGATTTCACCGGTTGCACGGTCGACAATTTTAGTTGATTTGCCGATGAAAACGCCCATACCAAGCACTGCCCCTTCACGGACGATGCATCCTTCTACCACTTCGGAACGTGCACCGATAAAGCAATTGTCTTCAATAATTGTGGGACCTGCCTGTAAAGGTTCAAGAACGCCACCGATACCCGCACCACCCGACAGGTGGACATGTTTGCCAATTTGTGCACAAGAGCCGACTGTCGCCCATGTATCAACCATTGTGCCTTCACCGACATAAGCACCGATATTGACGAATGAGGGCATCAAGACAACACTCGGCGCAATATAGGCTGAACGACGCACAATGGCATTGGGGACCGCGCGGAAGCCCGCTTTTTCGAAATTATCGGCATTCCAGCCGTCAAATTTCGATGGCACTTTATCCCACCATGATGATTTGTCAGGCCCGCCCGAAATAAGTCCCATAGCATTGAGGCGAAATGACAGGAGAACCGCTTTTTTCAACCATTGATGAACTTTCCAGTTGCCATTGGTTTCGCGTTCGGCAACGCGCAGTTCTCCTTTGTCGAGCTGATCAAGCACATGGTCAACTGCGTCACGTATTTCTCCCTTTGTCAGGATATTTACTTTTTCGCGTTCATCAAACGCCTTTTCAATGATGGATTCCAGTTGGGACAGATTGGTCATGGCATTAGGTCTCCGTTAAGTAAGTCGAAAGCATCAGCATTTATTCTATCCGGCCTAATGCAAGAAACAATTGTGGTCAATGAAAAGGAAGATCCTGAATGGCTAATGGCGAAAAAAACGGTTGGACACCTTTTCGGCACTCGAAAGAGGATGCCCGTAAGGTTCATGAAGTTCCCGATACTGCCCAAACGCGTTCACCTGCCTATCGCCTTGCCTATGTAGACGAAGATTTCATGATGCGGCGCGAGTTGCGTGCTGTCCGAATCGGTCTGGAATTGATGAAGCCCGAATTCAGTTTTGTTGAACACGGCATCAAGTCAACCGTTGTATTGTTTGGTGGAGCGCGCATTCCGGAACCGGGTAAAGAACCGCGTGCCGCAAAAACCCCCGAACAGAAGAAAAATCTTGAAAATGCCTCCCGTTATTACGACGAAGCGCGAAAATTTTCCCAACTTTGTTCACAATATTCTGCGTCGACCGGTCATCATGAATTTGTCATTATAACCGGTGGCGGTCCCGGTGTGATGGAGGCGGGCAACCGCGGTGCAGCCGATGTCGGTGCTCCCAGTATCGGGCTTAATATCGTATTGCCGCATGAACAGGCACCAAATCCTTATGTAACACCCGATCTTTGTTTTGACTTCCATTATTTTGCGATGCGCAAAATGCATTTTCTCATGCGGGCTAAAGTTATTGCTATTTTTCCGGGTGGCTTTGGTACATTGGATGAATTTTTCGAATCACTCACCCTCATCCAGACAGGTCGTATGAAACGTGTGCCGATATTAATGTTCGGCCGTGAATTCTGGCAAAATGTTATCAATCTCGATTATCTTGCCGAACAAGGGACGATTTCACCTGATGATGCAAAACTCGTCAATTATGTCGAAAGTGCTGACGAGGGCTGGTCGATCATACGCCAGTTTTACCAATTGGTGTAATCGACAAAAATCCTGATTTTCCAATCAACCGACATCCGGAAAATGGAAGATTGTTGCCAATGGATTTGTCTGTCATTGCCGGTTCAGCTTGGCAGATCGGGATGATCGTCGCCGATGAATATCCCTGCCCGTTAAACTCATCGACTAAGTATTGTTTTGAACAGTGTTCTTCGCGTTATGTTTAATCTAAATTGGGTTTATATTTAATCTGAATTGAATGAGTTTAATGATATTTCTTATAAAAAATATTGTTTCTTTAAGAGAAAATTTATAGCAAATTTTATTTTGAATGACTTTAAATGAATTTAAATTATATTGAATGCCATTGAATGGCCGGTTCTTTTAAAAAGCGGTTAGCGGGTTTATTGGTATTTTTCTGTCAGAAGAATAAACGTGAACCAAGAATAGATTAAAATAAAAGGCGGGTAAAACCCGCCTCGCTTATTCATAAAACCGAATTACTTACGCGGTGTACCGTCGTCAGATTCGCCTTTTTCATCATCCTGAATAACAGTCTTGTCCAATGGCGAATCTTTCTTTTCACCAGGAACATAACTGTCTTCACGTGAACCATCACCAAAGTGGCGACCGGCGTTGCCACCACGATCATGATGAACCTCGCCCTCGGGGGCTTTTGCCTTTTGGCCTTCTACGTAGCTATCTTCAACCGAACCGTCACCTGAGCCATTGCGGGCTTCAGCTGCCAATATCATCGATCCTGCTGCCAAAAGGCCAGCCAAAGAGACTGCAAGAACCTTTTTCATTTTAACTTCTCCTGTTTTGAAGCGTTGATGCTCCATGTCATCACACTGCTTGGTTAAACTATCCTGAATTGAATAAACAATAAAGAAATGTTCCAGACAGTGTTTTATTCAAGTCACAAAGCTGTTCCGGGTCATTTAGTTTGTGACAATGGCATAGAAACATAATCGGATTTTATTTGCAAACCGGATTTTTTAGATACCTCGTCGCAGGTGCCAGCCGGTTTTTAGCTTTATAAGTTTTGTGGGTTCTGAAAATAACTTTGGCTCCAATGAAAACAGGGGCTTGGCGGATTGTTACTCGAACCGGAAACAGTTAGAAAGACGAAAATATTGGCAAAAAACCGCTTTCTCATATGAATCTTTTCAACATCTCTTGCACCTCTACAGGGGTGCCCTTATATACGCGTCAACGAGGTTCGTTATGGTTGCCGATTTTTGAGTGGCCATTACGGGCTTTTCATATGATAAGGAGCTGTCTGATTGGAATGCTCGGTAGAGGTCCCGACAGCTTGCTGAATGGAGAGTAGATATATGGCAAAAGTAATCGGTATTGACTTAGGTACGACAAACTCTTGCGTGGCTGTCATGGATGGCAAAAACGCGAAAGTTATTGAAAATTCGGAAGGTGCCCGCACAACACCTTCTATTGTAGCATTTGCAGAGGGTGGCGAGCGTCTTGTAGGCCAGCCGGCGAAACGTCAGGCTGTTACCAATCCTGAAGGCACTATTTTTGCGGTCAAGCGTTTGATTGGCCGTCGTTTTGACGACCCGATGGTTACCAAGGACAAAGAACTTGTTCCTTATAAAATCGTCAAAGGGGAAAATGGTGACGCCTGGGTTGAAGTAGAAGGCAAGAAATATTCACCTTCCCAGGTTTCTGCAATGGTCTTGCAGAAAATGAAGGAAACGGCAGAGTCCTATTTGGGCGAAAAAGTCGAGCAGGCCGTTATTACAGTTCCTGCCTATTTTAATGATGCCCAGCGTCAGGCAACAAAAGATGCCGGTAAGATTGCCGGTCTTGATGTTTTGCGTATCATTAACGAGCCTACGGCTGCTGCTTTGGCTTATGGTCTTGACAAGAAAGACGGTAAGACAATTGCTGTTTATGACTTGGGCGGTGGTACATTCGATATTTCGGTTCTCGAAATTGGTGATGGTGTTTTCGAGGTTAAATCGACCAATGGTGATACATTCCTTGGCGGTGAAGACTTTGATATGCGTCTGGTTACCTATCTTGCCGAAGAATTTGAAAAAGAAAACGGCATTGATCTGAGAAAAGACAAGCTTGCTTTGCAGCGTTTGAAAGAAGCGTCCGAAAAAGCCAAGATCGAACTGTCATCTTCGCAGCAAACAGAAATCAATTTGCCGTTCATTACAGCTGATGCAACCGGTCCTAAACACCTGACCATGAAATTGACCCGTGCAAAATTCGAGTCATTGGTTGAAGATCTGGTTCAACGCACAATCAATCCTTGTAAGGCTGCTTTGAAGGATGCCGGTTTGAGCGCTGGCGATATTGATGAAGTCGTTCTCGTTGGCGGTATGACCCGTATGCCGAAGATTCAGGAAATTGTAAAAACCTTCTTTGGCAAAGATCCGCATAAGGGCGTTAACCCGGATGAGGTTGTTGCCATGGGTGCTGCCATTCAGGGCGGCGTTTTGCAGGGCGACGTCAAAGACGTTCTGTTGCTTGATGTTACACCGCTTTCTCTCGGTATCGAGACATTGGGTGGTGTGTTCACACGCTTGATCGAACGTAATACAACAATTCCGACCAAGAAGTCGCAGACCTTCTCGACGGCTGAAGATAATCAGAACGCTGTGACAATTCGTGTCTTTCAGGGTGAACGCGAGATGGCAGCCGACAACAAGTTGCTTGCCCAGTTTGACCTTGTAGGCATTCCGCCGGCACCACGTGGCGTTCCGCAGATCGAAGTTACATTCGATATTGACGCCAACGGTATTGTCAGTGTTTCGGCAAAAGATAAAGGCACCGGTAAAGAACACCAGATCCGCATTCAGGCTTCTGGCGGTTTGAGCGATGCCGATATCGACAAGATGGTCAAGGATGCTGAAGCCCATGCTGCCGATGACAAGAAGCGGCGTGAAGGCGTTGAGGCCAAGAATCAGGCAGAGGCTCTTGTTCATACAACCGAGAAATCGCTTGCCGATTATGGCGACAAAGTTTCGGCTGAAGACAAGTCGGCCATTGAAGCTGCAATTGCAGATGTCAAGAAGGCCATTGAATCGGATGATGTTGATAGTCTTCCTGAGAAAACCAAGAAATTGTCTGAAGTCAGCATGAAACTTGGTGAAGCAATGTATGCCGCTTCAAAAGCTCAGGCAGAAGCTGATGCTGCCCATGATGCAGCAAAAGAAGAGCACAAAGACGACGATGTTGTTGATGCCGATTTTGAAGAAGTCGACGACAACGACAAGAACAATAAGAAATAATTGCTCTGATGTCCTTGTAAAATTGAAAAAGCCCGACCTTTTATCAAAAGGGCGGGCTTTGTTATAAAACAGCCAATATGCTCGCAATAAAAGCCAAAATGACAACGGTTTTTTAAAACCAGCGACAATTGTTCGAGCGAATTTTGAATATGGTAAATGTCGTCTCGTCAATAAATGGCAGAGGAACTGCAGGAATAAGCGATGAAAGTTGATTATTATGAAACATTGGGCGTTTCACGAGAATGCGATGAAAAAACGCTCAAATCTGCATTTCGGAAACTTGCCATGCGATATCATCCGGACAGAAATCCCGGTGATAAAGAGGCGGAACAAAAATTCAAAGAAATAGGCGAAGCCTATGAGGTTTTAAAAGATCCTCAAAAGCGTGCCGCTTATGACCGTTTCGGCCATGCTGCTTTTGAAAATGGTGGCGGTGGTGGAAATCCGTTTGGGCGTGGTGGTTTTGCTGCGGGCGGTTTTTCCGATATTTTTGAAGATTTCTTTGGCGAGATGATGGGCGGTGCACGACGCAAACGTGCCGATGGGCGCGAGCGTGGTGCCGATCTCAGCTACAATATGGAAGTCACTCTGGAAGAAGCTTATCACGGCAAAACCGCACAAATCAGGGTGCCGGGTTCCATCACCTGTGATCTTTGTTCGGGAACGGGTGCCAAGAAAGGCTCGAAGCCGCAGCCCTGTGCAACTTGTGGCGGGACCGGAAGAGTCCGTAGCGCTCAAGGTTTCTTTTCGATTGAAAGAACTTGCCCGACATGTCAGGGACGCGGCGAAACTATCAAGGATCCTTGCCCGAAATGTCATGGACAGGGGCGCATCGAAGAAGAGCGTACATTGACTGTCAATATTCCCGCAGGCATTGAAGATGGTACACGTATTCGTCTCGCGGGAGAGGGGGATGCCGGAAGCCATGGTGGACCGGCTGGCGATCTTTATATTTTCCTATCCATCAAACCACATGAATTCTTCCAGCGTGATGGTGCCGATCTTTACTGCCGTGTACCTATTTCCATGACAACTGCCGCACTTGGCGGAGAGTTTGAAGTTTCAACGCTTGACGGCTTGAAAACACGGGTCAAAGTACCGGAAGGCACACAAAATGGCCGCCAGTTTCGCTTGAAGGGCAAGGGAATGCCGGTTTTGCGCCAACAGGCAATGGGTGATCTTTATATTCAGGTTGCAATCGAAACGCCGCAAAAATTGAGCAAAAGACAGCGTGAGTTGCTGGAAGAGTTCGAAAAGCTCTCTGTTGATGAAAACTCGCCGCAGTCACATGGTTTTTTTGCCCGTATGAAAGAATTTTTTGAAGGTATTGGCGGCAATAACACAGATAACAGCAAAAACTGACAAGCTCTCCACACAAACGTCATGTTATACGTAACTTGTTAGAAAAGAAGAAAGGCGGAAACATAGTCCGCCTTTTTGGGCTTGTGTTCTGTTATTTGATTATTTGTTCAGCCTTTTTGGTTATTGGCGCGAGTTTTATTTTCAATAAAGAAAGCCGGATATTGAATATCGGGCAAGACCGTTATTCATTGATTGCTGTCATCAGCAAAGAACAGTTCCAGAAATTTTTCATATATTTGCGTGAGTTGTCCAAGATCGTTAATGGAAACACATTCGTCGATCATATGCATGGTTTGCCCGACAAGTCCGAACTCTACAACAGGGCAATAATCTTTGATGAACCGTGCGTCGGATGTTCCGCCCGAGGTCGATAATTCCGGCGTGCGACCTGTCACAGCTTCAATGGCGGCACTCAAATGACTGACCAGCCTTTCGTTTTTTGTCAGGAATACACCACCGGGACTTATAACCCAGTCGATTTTGAACGTCGGAACAAGCGAACCCTTTGTTTCAAGTTTTACCGAGTCGAGCCGCTTTTTTATTTCCTGCTTTAAAGTTTCGGCAGTCCAATTGTCATTATAGCGGACATTGAACCGGATAACGCTTTGTTGCGGAATAACATTGGTGGCTGTATTGCCGGTATCTATGGTCGTTATTTCAAGGTTGCTGGGCTCGAAATTTTCGCTCCCTTTGTCAAGAACCGGATTTTTAAGCGCTTCGCATAATTTTATAACGAGATCGATCGGATTGGCCGCTCTTTTGGGATAGGCCACATGACCCTGATGTCCCGTGACAGTGATCACACCTGAAAGCGAACCGCGCCGGCCAATTTTGATCATGTCGCCTAAATTGTTCGGGTTTGTTGGTTCTCCGACAATTGTGGCGTCCCATTTTTCGCCTTTGTCGGCTGCCCATTTCAAAAGCTTTATCGTGCCATTAATACCGGGGCCCTCTTCGTCATTTGTTATCAATAGGCTGAGCGAGCCTTTAAGCGGATTTTTTTCTAAATAACGGGCAACGGCTGCAATAAAACAGGCAATTCCGCCTTTCATATCAACAGCGCCACGGCCGTAAAGTTTATCGTCTTTGATCGTACCTTCAAATGGCGGAAAGTTCCAAGCTTTTTCCTCACCAACCGGTACAACATCGGTATGACCGGCAAAAGCAAGATGCGGTCCATTTTTACCGACACGTGCATAAAGATTTTCAATATCGGGTGTGTTTTTATCTGTAAAAACTGGTCGTTCAACAGAAAAACCGAGGCTTTTTGCCCATGTTTGAACTTGCGTTAATACGCCGTTTTCATCCGGCGTAACAGATGGACAACGGATAAGTGCCTGCGCCAAAACTACAGGATCTTTGAGTGTCAACATAGCTATTGTCCTTTGTCTGAAACGGTCGACAGTTATTATTCACCAATATGATAATAATTAAGAAAATATATTGTTAATATTTTTGTCAGATTGCCAATGAAATTGCGTGCCTGAATTTCCTCGCTCGGGTTAAATTAGCAGGAAAATTATCAAGGGATAGCCGTTATGACTGAATTGGTAAATACTCCTGACAATGATACAGGGAATGTTACCCTGACACCTGTCGGTAGCAAGACGAAATTGATTGTCGCAGCAGGTGTCGGCAATTTTCTCGAAATTTTCGATTTTACGGTTTATAGTTTTTTTGCCGGAATTATCGGACATGTCTTTTTCAATTCTGAAGACAAGCTGATTTCATTGCTGATATCGGTATCGGTTTTTGGGGTCGGCTTTGTCATGCGTCCATTAGGCAGTATTGTTATCGGTGCCTATGCCGACCGCCATGGGCGTAAAGACGCAATGCTACTGACAATTATATTAATGGCCATTGGCAGTGCCTTGATAGCATTTGCACCGCCTTATAAAGCAATTGGTATTTTTGCGCCCCTGTTGATTGTTATGGGGCGTCTCTGTCAAGGATTTTCAGCCGGTGGAGAAATTGGCGCGGCAACGACGCTTCTTATGGAATCGGCCGAACGTAACAAGCGCGGATTTTTCGTAAGCTGGCAGTTTTTCGGACAAGGCTTGAGTACTTTATGCGGTTCACTTCTTGCCGCCTTATTAATGTCGCGCCTTTCCAATGAAGCCATGGAAAGCTGGGGCTGGCGCGTACCATTTATCTTGTCACTCCTCATTATTCCTGTCGGGCTTTATATCCGCGCCCATATCAACGAAACACATAAGGCACCAACAGTTGAAGCACACACAATACATCCGTTCAAAGAGCTTATCAGCCAACATACGAAACAGATGATTGCCGGTATTTTTGTGATTTTTCCGGGAACTGTCATGATGTATGTTCTGGTGTTCTTTATGCCGAGTTACCTGAAGACGGTCACGGACATCGGAAGCTCCGAAGCGTTCCTTGTATCAAGCTATGCAAGTGTCATTGTTATCGTTGTGACTGTTTTTTCAGGCTTTTTATGTGACCGGTTGGAACGGCGTAAACGCACAGCTATTAACACGCTGATCATCATCTTTATCTCATCCTATTTTGCATTCCACTTTGTACAAAATATTCGCGTTTTTCTGGCTTTTTACACTGTGGCAGTGATTGGTATGTCGATTGTGTTTACCTTATGTGTTCTTTTCATTATCGAAGCATTCGAGAAAAGAATTCGCGCAACTGCAACGTCGGTTATTTATGCTTTCAGTGTTTCAATATTTGGTGGTACAGCACAAATGATTGTAACATTCCTTCTTAAAATATCCGACAGCAATATTATGGCGCCATTCTGGTATCTTGGTGTTTCTCTCGTCCTTGGTGGGGTGGCATATCTGGCTTTCGACGAAAAGCGCCATGAGATTTAATTATGAAATTTAATTATAGAAAATTGGGGAATTCCGATGAGTAATGAAAACCTTTCGCCAGAAGCGAAAAAAATTCTTCAAACCATGAAAGCCTATGTGCCGGAAATGGAAGCAGTGCGCCACGATTTGCATGCGCATCCAGAGACCGCTTATGAAGAGCATAGAACAGCAAAAATTATTGCCGACTTTTTGAAAAAATGGGGTTATGAAGTTACAATAGGCCTTGGCAAGACCGGCGTTGTAGGACGTTTAAAAGTAGGCAATGGCAAAAAATCCATTGGTTTGCGTGCCGATTTTGATGCTTTACCAATTACAGAAATGACAAATCTTGAATATTCGAGTTGTCATGAAGGCAAAATGCATGCTTGTGGGCATGACGGCCACACAACCATGTTGTTAACGGCCGCACGCTACTTTGCCGAAACAAAGAATTTCAACGGGACACTCAACCTCATTTTCCAGCCGGCAGAAGAAGGTTTTGCCGGTGCAAAAGCAATGATTGATGACGGCCTTTTTGAAAAATTCCCGTGTGATGCCGTGTTTGGTATGCACAACTGGCCGGGGTTTCCGACCGGAAAAATTTCCGCGAATACCGGGGCATTCATGCCTTCAAGCGACTTTGTCAAAATCAAAGTGATTGGCAAGGGCGGCCATGGTGCTGTTCCGGATCAGGCAATTGATCCGATAGCGGCAAGTGCGGCGATCATTTCAAGCCTGCAAACAATTGTCTCGCGCAATGTGCCACCGCTTGAAACGGCTGTTGTAACTGTTGGTAGCTTTCATGCAGGAGTTGCTCCAAATGTTATTCCCGATAGTGCGGAAATGTTGCTCACGGTCCGTTGCTTTAATCCGGACGTAAGGGATTTGCTGCAATCGCGTATCGAAAAACTCGCAAAGTTACAGGCTGAAAGCTTTGGTGCAACGGCCGAAGTTGATTATCAGCGTTCATATCCGGTGCTGGTCAACCACAAAACAGAGACGGCATTTGCTATTGATGTTGCGGCAAAAATTTTCGGGTCCGATCATGTTGATGATAATACGCCGAAACGATCGGGAAGTGAAGACTTTGCCTTTATGTTGGAAAAAGTACCAGGATCCTATGTTGGCATTGGAAATGGTGACAGTGCGCCCTTGCATAGTCCCCATTATAACTTCAACGATGAATTGCTCCCTCTTGGCGGGTGTTATTGGGTTTCATTGGCTGAAACATATTTGAAATGACTTTTAAAAGCTACATTCCCGAAAAACGTAGGATATAGGACTTTTATCTATGAAACATATTCGCGAGCATATTGATAAAACGATTGATGAAATGGTGGCGATCCGCCACCAAATTCACCAAAACCCCGAATTGGGCTTTAACGAGCATAAAACCGGCGACAAAGTAGCAAGCCTACTTAAAAGTTGGGGCTTCGACGTTGTACGGGGTGTCGGTAAAACCGGTATTGTTGGCACATTGAAAGTCGGTAATGGCAAAAAGGTAATCGGTATACGTGCCGATATGGATGCTTTGCCGATCGAAGAAGAAACCAATCTCGATTATTCCAGCAAGAATAAAGGGGTCATGCATGCTTGCGGGCATGACGGGCATACAACAATTCTTCTGACTGCCGCCCGTTATCTTGCCGAAACCAAGAATTTTGATGGCACAGTCCGCGTTATCTTCCAGCCTGCCGAGGAAAGCTATGGCGGTGGCAAGAAAATGATTGATGACGGATTGTTTGAAAGATTTCCGTGCGACCGGATTTATGGATTGCATAATTGGCCGGGCTTTCCTTCAGGAACATTGCGTTTTACGAAAGGGCCGATGATGGCATCGGTTGACACCGCTTATATTACAGTTCGCGGCAAAGGCGGTCATGGTGCACGTCCGGAAACAACAATTGATCCGATTGTTGCAGCGTCATCTATCGTTATGGCCTTGCAAACCATTGTTTCCCGTAATGTCCCACCGCTCGAGGCTGCACTTATCACTGTCGGTATGTTCAAAGGTGGCAGTGTTTCCAATGTCATACCGGAAGAAGTCAAGATGGAGCTGACGATTCGGGCGTTTTCGGCAAAAGTACGGGACCTTTTGCAGGAAAGAATTTCTAAATTGGTGAAATCGCAAGCCGAAAGCTATGGAGCAAAGGCCATCATCAATTATGAACGCGGTTATCCTGTTACGGTAAATGATGCCGAATCGATCGACTTTGCTTTAGGAGTTGCCAAACAAGTTGTTGGCGATAAAAATGTCGTCGAAAATGCCGAACCTTTGACCCCGAGTGAGGATTTTTCCTACATGCTGGAAAAAGTACCGGGTGCCTATATCATTATGGGCAATGGTGACAGCACAGGTCTTCATACGCCGCATTATAATTTCAACGATGATGGTATTGCTGTTGGTGCAACCCTGTGGGGTGCGCTGGTTGAAAAATATCTGGCGAGAGCTTGAAAATTGATTTTTTCTTTAATCGAAACATAGGCAACCGCCAGTGTGGGCAATCGTCAGTGCAGGTAACCTCCAGTAATTTCATCGGCTTTCGAAATGCGACGAAAAAAATTTGAAAATTGTGATACGGCTTGTCGGTTTCACCGATAAAAAATGACTGCCGTTTTTTTTGAAACAGGCGATTTTTCACACTTTGTGAAGCGACTTTGTGCTCGCTGGCAATTGACCGGGGCTTTGGAGGCAACACACACGAGCCAATTCGCAGAAGGTAAAAAATAGCTGCTTGCGAAGAAAAAATAGACGGATATTTCTTGATAACCACCTCTTGCGAAATCCATAATTGACATGATCAACAATGGAAACGGGAAAGATGGCAACAGAAGCAATCAAAAATTTGATCCTCTCCTATTTGCCGGAAATGACCGAATTCCGGCATGCCATGCATAATAATCCCGAATTATCCGGAAAAGAAACGGCCACTTCGGCTCGGATAGCGACACTTCTGGAACAGTATGGATATGAAGTAACCCGCCACATTGGTGGCAATGGTATTGTTGCGAGTTTAAAAAATGGCAATGGACCAAAATCGATTGGCATCAGAGCTGATATGGATGCTTTACCGATAAGGGAAGAAACAGATCTGGAATATGCCAGCAAAAATGAAGGTGTGATGCATGCTTGCGGTCACGACGGCCACACAACAACACTCCTTGCAGCCGCGCGTGCTTTGGCGGCCACGAAAAATTTTGACGGAACAGTGCATCTTATTTTTCAACCGGCCGAAGAAGTTGGTGCCGGCGCAAAAGCAATGATCAATGACGGATTGTTTGAACGATTTCCTTGTGATGCCATCTATGGACTCCATAACTGGCCAGGACTCGCACAAGGAAATATACAATTCACCAAAAAGGCGATGATGGCCTCTGTCGATAAGGCAACAATTGTCATTCGCGGTAAAGGGGGGCATGGAGCCCGACCGGAATCTGCAATTGATCCTGTTATTGTTGCCTCTTCTATCGTGATGGCGCTGCAGACAATTGTATCACGCAATGTTCCGCCACTTCAATCCGCCATTATATCGACCGGCTCTATTCATGGCGGCGAAGCCTTTAATATCATCCCTGATAGCGTAACGATCTCTCTGACTGTGCGTAGCTTTTCTGCAGATGTTCAAAATCTTGTTGAAGAACGCATCAAACAAATCGTTGAAGATCAGGCGCAAAGTTTCGGTGCAACCGCATCGGTGAATTATGAGAGGCTTGTTCCTGCGGTGGTCAATCACCCCGAGCATAGTGATTTTGCTCTTGATGTTGCTAAACGTGTTTTGGGAGCGGACAGAGTCGTCGAGACCGAGATACCAACCACTGTAACCGAGGATTTTGCATTTATGCTGGAAGCTCGTCCGGGTGCGTTTTTTTTCCTCGGCAATGGCGACAGTGCAAGCCTTCATAGTCCCCATTATAATTTTAATGATCAAAATATTATCGACGGCGCGGTTTTCTGGTGTGCCTTGGTCGAGGCAAGTTTAAACAACCGGAATTAACCATTCGGAAACCATCATTAGGCATCATTCATAACAAATAGCATGCATTCAATAATGGCAAGAATCGGAAACGGATTGATAAGCCGAATTCGTTTCGAACCAAAATTGGTTGCAATTGTTTGAACACGAGTTCAGGTGCTTTATGAAAAAATCACGCCTCTCTTTTACCCGCCGCAGTTTTTTAATCGGAAGTGGAACAACGTTTGTCGGGTTATTGAGCGGTTGCACGAGTGACGGCATTTTGGGAAGCGGTTACAATAATATGACAACCGGTTCGATCCCGCGCCCGCTCATCGGCATTGATAAAGGTTTTACCTCGCCTGATAAAATGTATGCGGCCGTCCATGAAGGACCATACACGCTTGCAGCAATTCCTTACGACAAAGTGCCAAAACAATTTTTACGCCAGATCGTACCCAACCCGACAGGCGAAGCTCCGGGAACAATTGTTGTTAGCCTCAAAGACCATTTTCTTTATTTCATCCAGCCTGATGGTGATGCATTACGCTATGGCGTAGGTATTGGTGCAGCCGGTTTCCAGTGGTCGGGGCGAGCCAATGTTCAATTCAAACGCGAATGGCCCCGTTGGACACCACCGGCAGAAATGATCGGAAGAAAACCTGAACTTGTTGAATATAAGAACGGCATGGAGCCCGGCCCCACCAATCCGCTTGGTGCACGCGCGCTTTATATCTATCAAAACGGTCGCGATACAGGATATCGTATCCATGGTTCACCGGAATGGTGGTCCATCGGCCAATCAATGTCATCCGGTTGTATCAGATTGATGAATCAGGATATTATCGACCTCTACAATCGGGTTCCGGTTGGAACACCGATCGTAGTAGGTTAGTCCTCATTATATGGGAGGAGGCGTATAATGAGAAGAAAGGGGTGCCCGATTAGACAAGCGGGGGCAACTCCATCGGGCACCTAGGGGTACCAGGTTTTGTCCTGGTGCTCACTTAACGGGTGGTTGAATATAAAGTTCCAAAAAATTTTTTGTCTTTTGGTAAAGGCCTTGAAAAATGTTGAAAAAGACTTTCCTTGCAACGCTTGCTTTTGCTGCTCTTCATGGCTTTGCGGCCAATGCCGAAGAGCCTTCAGTGCATAACCAAACCTATATCTGTGAACGGGGCGTGGCATTGCAGGCAGTTTTTATAAAGGCCAAAGATGGTTCTTATGCAGTCATATCTGTCGACGGAAAACTGGTGGCATTGCGTGAGGATGTTAAAACTGCGGAAAAGCTTTTCATCGCTGTTGACGATCAGGATAATTACCGTCTTCATATAAAAGGGAATGATGCATTCCTGACCTATAAGGATAGCGATCCGTCTAAAGCGGAAAAAGTCGTTTTACAAGCCTGTCAGGCAGATATAGCGGAGGATTGATGGAAAAGCCCGATTTCGACAAAGGCACTTTTGGACATTTGCGAAAAAATGCCGGTGGTTTGTGGCAAGCTTATGTTGAACATTCTTTTGTCAATCAATTGGCCGCTGGAACATTGAAAGAAAAATGTTTCAAAAAGTTTTTGACGCAGGATTATCTGTTCCTCGTTCATTTTTCCCGTGCTTATGCACTTCTTGCGGCAAAATCAACGAATATCGAAGATATTCGGGAAGCGCTTGACGGCCTAAATGATATTGCAGCAGAAATGCCGCTTCATGTAGCCTATGCAAAAATGTGGGGAATTTCGGAACAGGAAATGAGCGGGGCAGAAGAAGCTATCGAAACCATTGCCTATACCCGTTTTGTTCTGGACGTTGGATATTCAGGTGACCGGCTCGACTTGATGACAGCCTTGATTCCATGTGTTGCGGGCTATGCAGAAATCGGTCTGCGCCTTATCGAATCACCAGACACTGTGTTTGAAGGAAATCCCTATTCACAATGGATCAAAAATTACCAAAGTGATGATTACGTTAAAGGCGTGAAAACATTTCTTGATAGCTTCAATAAACTGGCCGAACAAAGTCATGATGAAGTGCATTTCAAGCACTTGAGTAAAATTTTTAACACGGCTACCCGGCTTGAAACAGAATTCTGGAAGATGGGACTGGAAGCCCGCTAATTGCTTTTCTGCGTTTAGAGAAAACAGGATAGACTCTTGCTAAAATAACAAGCCTTTTGCGGCATTTCTGGCTTGTTATAAAGTCTGTCATTATTGTTTAAAATAATCGAATATCAGGCGATCATTTTGCTAAAATCAAGTGAATGAGCGAAGGTTCGATTATCCAAAACACCATTATTCGAAGTCAATAGCATGAAGAGTTTGGCCATTCCGTTTCAACCATGCTCTGTACTCTTTTGTGCGCGGGCACAGTTTTTCACATAAAGACCAGAATTTCGAACTGTGATTCATTTCGATAAGATGGGCGGTCTCATGTGCAACAAGATAATCGATCACTCCAATTGGAGCCATGACAATTCGCCAGGAAAACGACAAATGGCCGTCGGCCGAACAGGATCCCCATCGGCTTTTGGTATCTTTATAGCGGATTGAAACGGGCGTTCTGCCGACCACGGCACAGTGTTTTTTAACAAGAGGGGCAATAATCAGCGCAGCCTGTTTTTTTAAGGCTTCGCGAATGTGTCTTGGAAGATAGCGGCTATCGCCATAAACAATGATTTTTCCGCCTTTACCATCATCATCCGGTATAATAGTGACGTTACCACGTCCTTCTTGATGAATAATGCGATAAGGGTGACCGAGAATAGGAATCGCGGCACCGGGTTTCAACATCGGGGTATCCTGCGGAGGAGGAAAACGCGAAATCCGGCTTTCTATCCACCCCCTATAGCGCTCGATAAAATTTGTTACTTCGGTTTCCGCTGTTGTTGGTGGTACGGTCACGCGAACACCTTTGCCACCTGTTTCTATCCGTAATGTCAACCGGCTTGCCCGTGCACTTCGCACAATTGTAAGCGGCAAAGAACGATCCGACAATTGAAGTGTCAGTTGCAACTTTTTAAGGAGGGATTTGTCAGAGCTGTTTGACGCAAAAAACATGTCGGTTATTTAGGTAATAAAAATCGTTTTTGAAGAGATGGCGAAGATAAACGGAAAAACATGATAAAATCAGCTTTTGAGATGAATTCCCGAACTATTATCCGGTTTTAATTCGTTATTTTGCACGATAGCCCCGTCGGATAGTTATATTTTTTCAAAGTGTTAATTCCGATTTTATCCGACGGCAACGAAATTTCGAGAAAATACAAATCCGACCCTCACCTCTCGTTCTCTAGAGATTAGCGTAACGATCAACGATTGCTGTTTGCAATAAGAGTTTCCGCCCCATTGATAATCGTTGCAATATCTTGAGGGCGAGAAAGATGATGTTCGCCGTCCTTGATCAGCGTTAGAGTAACATTATCGAAAGGCAGATGTTCAACAAGTTCGAGCGTATGCTGATAAGGCACCTCATTATCGGCCATTCCCTGAATAATATGAACGGGACAATGAATATCGATGAGGCCTTCCATAACCAGATTTTTATCGCCGTCATCAAGAAAAATTTTGGTAAAAGGAACAGGTTCCTGCTCGTTTTCATAAGGAACTTCAAAAAAGCCGCGTTCCTCCAGTTCCCGTTTTTGTTTGCTGCTCATTTGCGGGCGAACAAGGTCACGGGTGAAATCCGGTGCAGGGGCGAGAAGTAACAGACCGGCAAGCGGTATGTCTTTCTTGGCCAATTCTTGTGCCATGCGGAGTGCAATCCAGCCCCCCATTGATGATCCGGCGATAATTTGAGGACCTCGGCAAAATTTTTCAAAAAGTGTCAGGCTTTCTTCCAGCCACAACGAAATACTGCCTTGATAGAAATCGCCTTCCGATTCGCCGGTCCCTGAATAATCGAAACGCAAAAATGGATAATTGTTTTTTTGGGCAAATTCGTTCAATGCGACGGCTTTACCACCCATCATATGTGAACGATAACCCGGTAGCCACATGAGACCGGGATGTTTGTCACCTTTCAGAGCGCGTATAGCGAGTTTTTGATGGCCTATAGTTAAAAATTCGAGAGCACCATTTTCCATGAAAAAACTCCTTATTCAGCTCATATCTTTAAACTTGATCACAACATACTTATTCTAATCATAGAAAATCGTGACTTAAACCCTTTATGCCAATTTCAAGCCAATATTCATTAAAAGCTAGGCATTTCGGTTGTTTTTGCACGTTAATTCGGTTGTTTTTGCACGTTAATTTGTATATGACGAAAAAAAGAGATAAGTTTATCCTGATCTCGAACAAACATCTGACGAGTTTTTTTGAATGACGCAAATCATCACGCCGGTTTTTGATTGGGTAATTTATTTCAGAACTGAATAATTGAAACTATTATAGGGAGAATCGACCATTCGCCGACCGTTTAAAACAACGCCAAACCCGAAAGATGGGCCGCGTTCCAATCAGGATATTCGCATTCCTCGTATACAGCTTATTGATCATGAGGGGCATAATCACGGAATAATACCGACACATGATGCTTTGGCTATGGCTGAAGAAGCGGGTCTTGATCTTGTCGAAATTGTTCCAAATGCCGAACCGCCTGTTTGCAAAATAATTGATCTTGGTAAGCTGAAATATCAGAATCAGAAAAAAGCATCCGAGGCTCGCAAAAAGCAGAAGACCGTGGAAATTAAAGAGATCAAGATGCGGCCAAATATTGATACCCATGATTACGGGGTCAAAATGAAGGCGATCAGCAAATTTCTTGAGGGCGGTGACAAGGTCAAAATAACCCTTCGATTCCGTGGTCGCGAGATGGCCCATCAGGAGTTGGGTATGCAGCTTCTAGAACGGGTAAAGATAGATACTTCATCTATCGCGAAAGTCGAGGCTGAACCAAAACTGGAAGGCCGACAGATGATGATGGTGGTCGCTCCAAAATAACACTTAAGATCATTTTAAAAAGCACCGTTATAAACGGTGCTTTTTTGTTAACTTCTGGTTGCAATCGCAAAACAATACATGAAATACTGGGCGCATCGTGTCACGTATTTAGTCTTGTAAGACTTAAAATACGGAAAGTTTGAATTTGTGCCGTTCGGTTAAGGCTTTTTTTTAAATTTAAAAAACCTTACCAGGCGGAAGAGTAAGGAATGTAAAATGTCGGGATGGCTCAGACGGAAACCCGTTCTTCAACAAAATGTTCAACGGGAAAGGAAACTCGTCCCTACATTGGGGTGGCCCCATCTTGTCGCTTTGGGTGTGGGTGGAATTGTCGGCACAGGCATTTATACACTGATTGGTATCGGAGCTGACAGGGCTGGACCGGCTGTACTTTTTGCATTTGTTATCGCCGGAATAGTTTGTGCTTGTGCTGCTTTTGCTTATGCGGAACTTGCGACTCTTATTCCGCTCGCGGGAGGCGCCTACACATATTCTTATGCGGCATTGGGCGAGCTTATAGCCTGGATCGTTGGTTGGAGTCTCATTCTCGAATATTCTCTGGTGGTCAGCACCGTTGCAGTCGGCTGGTCGGCTTATGCAACCGGATTTTTGCACGGCATCGGCATTCATCTGCCATTCTGGCTGACTGCCGGTTATAATGCGATTGATCCTGCCACGAGTGTTCACGGTCTTGTCAATCTTCCTGCAGTTTTCATCGTCTTTGTTATCGCTGCGATGTTGATGATCGGCACCAAAGCGAGCGCAACATTGAATCTTTTTCTGGTGGTTATCAAAATAACTGCGCTGGTTTTATTTATTATTGTTACACTTCCCCATTTTGATCTAGAAAATCTGCATCCATTCATGCCGAACGGATTTTCAAAAGTTATGTCTCCGGATGGTGTGGAGCGCGGTGTCATGGCAGCCGCGGCTATTATTTTCTTCGCTTTTTATGGTTTTGATACAATCGCGACGGCCGCCGAAGAAACCAAAGAGCCGCGGCGCGATCTTTCAATCGGTATTGTCGGTTCATTGATTGCCTGTATCATTATTTATGTTCTGGTTGGCCTCGGTGCTGTCGGCTCCTTGCATTACACGGAATTTGCTCATAGCGAGGAACCTCTTGCCCATATTTTGCGTAGTCTCGGTTCCAATCATATTGCAGGTCTCATCGGTATAGCAGCGGTCGTTGCTCTACCCACTGTTTTATTGGCCTTTTTTTACGGTCAAACCCGTATATTCTTTGTCATGGGGCGGGATGGAACCCTTCCTTCTTTTCTTTCCCACGTGAACGCAAAAACAGGTACACCTGTTGCGACAACACTTTTCACTGCCGTGATCATTGCTGCTATTGCCGGACTTTTCCGGCTTGATGAAATAGCAGCTCTCGCCAATGCAGGTACATTGGTTGCCTTTACTTCTGTTGGCATATGTCTCATTGTTTTACGCAAAACAGCACCCGACGTTCCAAGAAAATTCAAAACACCTCTGGTCTTTATTGTCGGACCGTTAAGTGCCATCGGTTGCATCTACCTGTTCTTCAGCCTGCCGTCAAAAACCCAATATTATTTTCTATTATGGAACCTTATTGGCATCGTATTCTATTTTTGTTACGGGTACCGCAAGAGCAAGCTGGCGGATCACATTACCGTGAGCAAGCAGTCTTGATGGCAAGTTATGATGAACAATCCCTACCTACAAAGCGTTGCAGGTATTATAATAATAATGTTGAAGTAGTTTGGTATGTTTTGCGAGTTTATGATACCGGAGGTTAGTTCAGTGTTTAAGTCGATGAAACTCATTTCCCTTATTATTGCTTTATGCTCGGCTCCAATGGGGGCTCGTGCAGCAGTTTACCAGAAAGTTCCCGGCACAGCAGTTTATATTAGTGTACCTGATAGTTTTACTTTAACGACCGATTTTAGCGGATTTATTGATAAAAAAACCGGTGCTGCGATTGTTGTGGCGACAATGCCTCCGGCCAGTGATCATATAAAACAGCTTTTCAGTGACGAGAGCAAGTTCAAGCCTGCTATGGCAGCCCAGCATTATGATATTGTTTCGCAGTCAGACAAAAAATCGCGCGATGGTTATGCATTGAAAATTTATCAGGGCAAACAGACGGCAGCCAATGGTATTTTTGACAAATGGTCGTCCATGTTATTTGCGCCCAATGCTTCCTATATCATTACTGTTCAGGCACCGGAGAAAGCAAAATTCTCCAATAATGATGCCATGACGATTTTTGGGTCGGTTTCACTTGCCAGTCATAATGATGAATCCGATCAGCTAAGTGCACTTCCTTTCACTTTTGGTGCTCAACCTCCGTTCGAGTTTGTCGGATCTATTATGAACAGCTCCGCAATGTTGACGATTCCGGCCTATATTAAGGAAGACGCCGAGCGTCCTGATATTATCGTGACCAAGGGGCTCGAAAATACCAAAGGGGCGCCACTTGATAAAGTCGTAGATAACTATCTCCAATCGATCAAAGGTACAGTGGATAATGTTGAAGATCGCAAAACATCAACGACAAAATTTGCCGGCCACTCGGGGCTGAAGCTTCAGGCAACCGCTCTTATGAAGGGTGATCCTGTTGATCTCGTTATTTACGCAGCCATTGGAAATGATGGGCGTCCTATTTTTATGCATGCCACCGGAGAAAAAGGTACATTGGCAGCATATAACACAGAAATTGAAAAAACAGCTGAAAGCATCAAATTACGCAATGACGTACAAAAATAGAAATGTCGAACAAAATAGATAAATAAAAATCTGTTCGGGTTTTCTGTCCATAAAACAATCGGAGCTGCTATAACATTCATCAAAAACAGTTCCGATGAATTTTTACCCGTTTTTCAAGATAGAGTGGAAATTCAAAGAGCTTATCGTGTCTTATGGGGCAAATAGGTGGTCACGATGTCATAGCCCTTTTGATAGCATGTCAAAGTAAACATGCGTTCGATCGCATGTAAGAAAGTTCCATCAAGCGCCAAGGGCTCTTGAGGATAGTCGTTCCACTGCAAGTCGAGATTGACAAACGGTTTGAGCACGTCTGCCTTGGCCCAGAACATCGTCCCTGTGGGAAATACTATATATTTTGGCAATGTTTCTATTTTCAGGCGTTTGGCGAGCTCAAGGCCTGCTTGATAATTACCTGCCCAACCGACCGCATATTTATCATCAGGGAAAATCAGCGCTGTTTTTTCATGCGTTTGCATATAATGCAAAATCACATCTGCCATCTTAATCGTTTTGCCATCGCCCAAAAGATTGGTCATAAGAAAGGTGTTCCAATTCGCAACCATCTTCCGGTCGGTTTCGTGAAGACTTTGTTTCGTGTGTATATGACCGATAATCTCATAGTGCTGAACAAGCTCTTTTCCGAATTCGGTGAACAATGGTCCAATATCCCGTCCGCGATTGGGAACCACTTCTATAACGGTTTTCCCTTCATATTTGTCGACAAGAAGTTGAACAGATAATTTATCGCTTTCGTTTTTAACACTAATAAACAGGTCGGGACGTATTTTATTTGCCCTCAATTTTTCAAGTATTGCCTCTAACATATGTGGGTAATAAGCGTGGATATGGAGCGCGATTTTCAATCCAATATCGGGCGAGGAAACAATGTCAGGAGAAGTCAGTACATTCCAGTTCCATTTTCCATCGGGTTTGTCAGATTTTAGGTAATGAACAAAAGGATCGACGCGTTCCTCGCCAAGATCGTGATTTTCGGCGTAAATGCCGGGGTGAAAACCGGCTCTCGGGCGTGCTGCACTTGCTCCGCTTTTATAGTTACGAATGTAATGGCGGGCGTAACGGAAGCGGTTGAACCTAGGTTTATTTTTTCCGCTCCAATAAGGAATATCAAATTCAGGGGAATGGCTTAAAAACCCAGCATCCTTGTTTTCCTGAATAAGTTGTTTTTGAGCTTTATAACCAATGTTAGTGATCCTGGAAATGTAGTTTTGCAACTCTTCGGCATTTTTGCTATCTGGAGGAACAAGATAATCGACACTGTCAGGAAAGGCCCACAAAGCGTTTGTAAGGGTTTTCATAAATGTTTCATAACGATCATAAATGACCCTTGTGGCATAAGCGATGACTCTGTTTAAAGTCTTTCCTTCAAGCGGATGATTTTCTCCAATAAGCAATAGGCTGGCAATATGTTTTTGCCATAGGTAATGCATCAGAAACCGGCCGACATTGGCGTTAATCAGGACAAAACGAATGGGGTGGGCAGATAGCAAAAACCAGGAAAAATAAAATTTGATAGGGTTTTGAAGTTCACGGGGACCGAAATAATAAACCCGCCAGCATTTTTCGATGTTTATTTCCGGAGAAGATCGATAACTTTCCGGTAGAAAAAGAATAATATTAAAATTATCTGTCAAATAGCCGAGATAATCGGAAAGGTGGAAATTCGGGTCATGTGAAGGGTCATAAATAATGGCAACAGAAGGGAGCCTTTTGTTAAAAGGCGCATAACCGACGTGTCTTTTTGCCTTTGCAACAAAGAAACCGAAAGTTTTCCAGAAAAAAGTGTTTAGTTTTCCTTTGTTTAAAAAGCCCATTCCATTATTTCCGATAGTTGAAAGAATTATTTACGAAAATTCGCCTTTCCATGGACGTTTGGCGGCTAATTCGAGCGCCTGTTTCCCGTCTGTACGCTTTTGGGATATCATATTTTCCTAAACGCCATATTATCAATGAGATAATAACATTTATACTGCATAATTGCTCTCAAATCGTATTACAAAGTAGACGGGCTTCTTGCATCCCCCCATTGAAGAGGGTAGGAACGGGAGTGATTGTTGGTGAGGTTGAGAGTTATCCTTCACTAAAAGCAGTGGTTTTTAAAGGTTAAGCTGTTTATGGCCAAAAAAAAGCAGATATCATCATTTGATAAAAAACTCATTATGCGTTTGCTACATGATAATTTTCGCAAACATGCATTCTGGTATATTTGTGCCATCATATCCATGCTGGTTATCTCGGCGACAACCGGTGCAAGCGCGTGGATTATGCGTGATGTGGTTAATCACATCATAGAAGCCAAGGACTTTAAAATCATTGCATTGGTTTCTGCAGCGGTTGCGGGAATTTTTATTCTGAAGGGTTTTTCCACTTTTGCCCAGACCTATTTTTTAAGTAAAGCAGGAAACAGTATTGTTGCAGAACAACAGCGCCGTATTTATTCACGATTGATGCAGCAGGGCGTTGCTTTTTATCAGAATAATTCTTCCTCCGATTTGCTTGTGCGTGTCACGCAAAATGCGAATGCCGCTCGCAGCATTATCGATACGATCGTAACCACATTTGTGCGTGATCTTTTTTCGGTTATCAGTCTTCTTGCGGTTATGCTTTATCAGAATTTTCTGCTGAGCATTGTTGCTCTGGCAGTCGGCCCTCTTGCTTTTATCGGCGTTCGTCAGGTTCTGAAACGCGTTCGGGGACTGATGGAAAAAGAACTTTCCTCTATTGCCGAAATTATTAAAGTTATGCAGGAAACCACAATCGGCATTCGCGTCATTAAGGCCTTTTCATTGGAAGAGTTGATGAAGCGGCGCATGGACAAGGCTATTACCGATGTGGAAATGCGCTCGAATGGTATAGCGATGCTTGAATCGGCAACTAATCCGATTATGGAAACGCTTGCCGGTGTTGCTATAGCCGTGGTTATTTGTTTTTCCGGTTACATGGCAACCCAAAGAGTTGGCGTTCAAGGCGAGCTGATGTCATTTATTGTCGCGCTTCTTCTGGCCTATGAACCAGCAAAACGAGTTGCCAATGTGCGTGTCAAAATTGAATCAGGCATGATCGGTGTTCGTATGATGTTCGAAATTCTTGATCATCCGCTCACCCTTATGGAAAAGGAAAATCCTGTTGATCTTGACCGCTCGAAGGGTGATGTCCGGCTTGAACATGTCGGCTTTTCCTATGTGAAGGACCACATGGTTCTGCATGATATCAATCTCGATATTCCGGCAGGAAAAATGACGGCCTTGGTCGGACCTTCCGGATCAGGTAAATCGACAATGATCAATCTGATCATGCGCCTTTACGATCCACAAGAAGGACGTATTCTTATTGATGGACAAGATATCCGTGATGTAAGCTTCAAATCGTTGCGCGAATTGATGTCTTATGTCGGGCAAGATACGTTCCTCTTTCAAGGCTCTGTCCGCTATAATATCGGGCTCGGGCGTGAAGGGGCAACCGAAGAAGAGATCGAACAGGTCGCCAAGCTTGCCAATGCGCATGACTTTATTATGGATTTGCCGAATGGCTACGATACCGATGTCGGTGATAATGGTGGCAATCTTTCGGGTGGTCAAAAACAACGTATTGCCATTGCACGCGCCATGTTGCGCAATAGCGAAATTCTGATTCTGGATGAAGCAACCAGTGCTCTTGATTCAGAATCCGAATCCCTGATCAAGGAAGCTTTGGCACGGTTGACAACCAACCGTACAACTATTGTTATTGCCCACAGGCTTTCGACAATTTCGCGTGCTGATAAAATTGTCGTTATGAAAAATGGCAAGATTGTCGAACAAGGAACCCAACATCAATTGTTGCAGATTGAAGGTGGCCTTTATAAGCATCTCCATGATTTACAATTCAAGGATCCTGATTTTGACGATATTGATCATGTAGAAACCTCGTCGAAAAATCAGAAAAAAATTGCCA
Source organism: Bartonella sp. M0192 (assembly GCF_016102305.1). Taxonomy (NCBI): domain Bacteria; kingdom Pseudomonadati; phylum Pseudomonadota; class Alphaproteobacteria; order Hyphomicrobiales; family Bartonellaceae; genus Bartonella; species Bartonella sp. M0192. The sequence goes on from NZ_JACFOU010000001.1 coordinate 387,900, forward strand.
AATAATTCGGGTTCTTTGTAATTCCGGTTCCACTTTGCATGGGCTTCTCTGGCAGACGCAAAATAATGCGATCACAGATTTGTCCGGTTCAATTGGCTTTCTTTCAAAAATACTCTAAATTGGTGGATGAGGAGGCAATTGCCCCCTCATCCATGCCATTTTATAGATGTTTTATATGTTTCTTACCAAAGGAAAACCATTATGAAAGCCGTCGGATATTTCGAGAATTTGCCAATCAATGACGATCGCTCCTTGCAGGATTTAACTGTTGATGTGCCAAAAATCGGTGATTATGACCTGTTGGTTGCCGTGAAGGCTGTTTCGGTCAATCCGATTGACGTGAAAACACGTCAAACCGGCAAAGCTTTTTCCGATGGGCCGAGAATTTTGGGCTTTGATGCTTCCGGCATCGTGCAAAAACTCGGTAAAAATGTTACCGGTTTTCACGAGGGAGATGAAGTTTTTTACGCCGGTGCTATCAACCGGCAAGGCTCAAACAGTGAATTTCAAGCGATAGATAGCCGTCTGGTAGCGCTAAAGCCGAAAAGTCTGGATTTCAAGACAGCCGCTGCTATGCCGCTTACCTCGCTCACCGCTTACGAAATGTTGTTTGATCGTATTGATATTTTGAAGCCGGTTCATGAAGGGAAAAATGCTCTATTGATGATCGCCGGGGCAGGCGGCGTCGGTTCGATTGCCATTCAATTGGCGCGCCACCTCTCCGATGTGGAAATCATTGCAACAGCATCGCGTCCGCAATCGCAGGAATGGGCCTTGAAAATGGGTGCTCATCACGTCATTGATCATACAAAAGATTTTGCCCCACAGCTTGAGAAGATCGGTTTTCCTCATCCGTCTTTCATTTTCTCGACAGCAAATTCTGATGGTTACTTGCCGCAATTTGTCGATATTATTGCACCCGAAGGGCGACTTGGTCTGATTGATGGACCGAAAACATTTGATATTAACCCGCTAAAGATGAAAAGCGTGTCGGTTCATTGGGAATCCATGTTTACCCGTTCTATGTTCGTAACAGACGATATAGCGCGCCAGGGAGAAATACTCTCTCATGTTGCGCGTTTAATCGACGAAAAGAAAATTTTGCCTACACTGTCAAAAGTTCTTTCACCAATCAATGCAGCCACTTTACGTGAAGCGCATCGTTTGATCGAAACGCAGCGGTCGGTTGGCAAGCTCGTTGTCGAGGGATTCTGATTCTATTCGGAAAAGCTCACAGAATATTTCGGGCTTCAATGGCATTAATGATTGTTATTGAAGCCTGTTATTTCTGTTTTATCGGATAAAATAAGAATGATGATGGAAACGTTTTACAAGAAGTGGTTATTCCGGCAAAAGCGGTTATTCCAGAAAAGTAGAGCCTTTGATGAAGTTTCAGAAAATCCTGCATTATAGCCGGCGATAACCGGTTGGTGTTGAATGGTTCTTTGCAATACGTTCGATAGCGTGATCAAGATTTTCTTTTCTCACATCCATTGACGCACCATTGGCATGAATAAGTGTTCCGGAATCAACCATAATGGCTACATGCCCTTTCCAGAAGACGAGATCACCGCGTTGGAGACCATTTTCAGGTGCAATATCTTTCCCGATTGTCGCTTGCTGCATATCGGTATCGCGCAAAACTGTACGCCCCGTCATCATCAGTGCAAGTTGAACAAGGCCCGAGCAATCAATTCCCAAACCACTTTTGCCACCCCAAAGATAGGGCGTGTGAATGAAAGACTCGGCTATCGTCACATAATCATCTTCCACCGTGCTGACAGGCGTAATATGGTTGAAAACAACAAAGCTTCCATTATCAAGCCTCGCATAATGTGTGTCGCGTGTTTCGGCCTCTGAAACCACGCTGATGCGACTTCCCATGGATAAAGGGCTTATCATGGGGCTGCGCAAGTCCGCGTCACGATATTGAAAGGTGCGCGGCACGTTCACCCGATGGGTGGGGTGATTACCAATAGAACCGATTTTTGACTGCTCGATGTAACCGACATAGCCATCTTGTTGGGCTTGAACCCAGCAAAACCCGTTTTTTTCTTCAAAGACTTTTACATCTTCGCCGAAGAGACATTCGCTTTGCCGTTCAGAGAGCGTGTCCGGAATTTTGTAAAGAGCAGCAACAGGCGCTACAATGCGCTTCAAAGAGCCGCGCACAAATCGGGACGCTTCTACCTGCCCACGCAAAGCTTCGTCTGCAAGATCAGGGCGATAGGCATGAAGACGGGGATCAAGTTTATCCATCAAAGGCCTTTCAGAATTGTATAAAGAGCGCGAATCCCTTGCGCTTCACCACCAACCGGGAAGGCCGGTTTCTCGGTCGGTGTCCAGCCATAAATATCAAAATGCGCCCAGTTTACCGCCTGATCGACGAATTTTTGTAAAAACAAGGCAGCCGTAATAGAGCCGGCAAATCCGTCTGTCGTTACATTATTGAGATCGGCGATGCGGGAGGAAAGTTTTTTCTGGTAAGGTTTCCAAAGTGGCAATTGCCATAACGGATCCTGAATTTCCAGCGATATACGGGAGATTATTTGGCCCAATTCATTGTTGTTACAATAAAAGGGCGGAACATCCGGTCCCAATGCGACACGTGCTGCACCGGTCAAGGTCGCCATGTCGAAAAGATAGTCCGGTTTTTCCTCGTCACCATAGGCAAGTGCATCAGCCAGAATAAGCCGCCCTTCAGCATCGGTATTGCCGATTTCGACAGTCAATCCTTTTCTGCTTTTTAAAACATCTCCGGGGCGAAAAGCATTTCCCGAAATCGAGTTTTCGACTGCAGGAACAATAAGTCGCAACCGGATCGGAAGTTTTGCATCCATGATGAGTTTGGCAAGCCCCATAACATTGGCAGCTCCCCCCATATCTTTTTTCATCAGCAACATGCCGTTTGCGGATTTTATATCAAGCCCGCCGCTATCGAAAGCAACGCCTTTTCCCACCAATGTCACTTTAGGGTGGTTCACGTCTCCCCAACGAAGATCAATAACGCGCGGGGCTACCGAGCCGGCGCGGCCGACTGCATGAACCATCGGAAAATTCTGTTTGAGAAGATCATCACCCCAGATACTGGTAACAGTCGCGCTGTAAGTTCTTCCCAATTCACGTATAGCCTCCTCGATTGTGTCGGGCTGCATGTCATTGGTCGGCGTATTGATGAGATCGCGAACGAAAAATGTTGTTTCAATAAGACGTTTCAGTTCAGTTTTATCAATATCGGCAGGAAGGGTAATTCTGATTTTCTTGTTTCCGGTTATTTCAAGATAACGCGCGAATTTATAGCTTCCCAGAGCAAGTCCCAAAAAGAGGTTGAGGGCATTTTCCGGTAAATGTTCAAAATGCCAGTCACCTTCGGGCAATTGTTTAAACAGATTTCCGATAGCAAAAACATCATTCCCGTCGCCGAAGCCCAAATAGACTTTGGAAACCGTTCCGTCATTATCAGGAACGATCAATATGTCACCGCATTTTCCAGTGAAGTGGTTGGCTTTTGCCCACGTGGCTGCAACAGTGTCTTCGGAAAAAAAAGATTGATCATTTTCGCCGACCAGAATGATCGGGTGGCTTTGCCCCGATCGTTCGGTCATAAATTCAATCGGACAAGGCGTTATCGGGGCCAAAATTCGTGACATATTTCACCTATAATTTTCTAAGTGCGACATATTCCACCAGATGATCGCTGCCCTTTCGCAAAATGAGATCGGCGCGTGGTCTTGTTGGCAAAATATTTTCTTCAAGATTTTTCAAATTGATTGTGTTCCACAGATTTTCCGCGACATCCATAGCTTCTTTTTCTGTCATTTTTGAATAACGATGAAAATACGAATCGGGATTCTGGAATGCTGTGAGGCGGAAACGGCGGAACCGCTCCATATACCAATGATAGATAATTTCGGTTTTTGCATCGATATAGATAGAAAAATCGAAAAAGTCGGAAACGAATGGCACGGCTTTTCCATCACGCGGTAAATCCCTGACCTGAAGCACGTTGATACCCTCAACAATCAGAATATCCGGCCGGTCGACAACAATTTGCTCATTTGGCAAAACATCATAGGCCTGATGGGAATAAAGGGGTGCTACAACATCGCCCATACCTGCCTTGATAGCAGAAAGGAAACGTAAAAGTTTGCCGACATCATAAGAATCGGGAAAGCCTTTTCTATCCATTCTGTTTTCAGCTTTCAGGACAGCATTGGGATAGAGAAAACCGTCTGTTGTTATCAGGTCCACCTTGGGGCTGGAGGGCCAGCGTTTAAGGAGTTCTTGCAAAATGCGGGCGGTGGTTGATTTGCCAACGGCAACCGAACCCGCAATTCCGATAATGAACGGTGTTTTTGCGGTGTTTTGCGTGCGCAAGAAACGTTTGCGTTTTTGAAAAAGCATCTGGATTGCTTCGACATGGGTCGAAAGCAGACGGGATAGAGAAAGATAAATGCGTTGCACTTCGTGAAGATCAATCGGATCACCAATAGAGCGTAACCGTTTGACCTCGTCGAAGGTCAGGGTCAATGGAGTATCCGCACGAAAGACAGACCATTCATAGGCCGTGAAAATGCTATAGGGCGAATAACGGCCGAAAACAAAATCACCGAGATCGGCGGTCTGATTGGTGGGCTTTAGCGCGTCAACCATTCTTGCGGGATGCCTTTTCCTCTAGTCCTGATTGAGCGGTGCGTCTTGCCAATTCTTTAACCACGTCATCAAGCTTTATTCCGCGAATATGCCACATAACCAGCAAATGATAGATGAGATCGGCACTCTCGCTGATGAAATGTTTGTCGTCTTCATTAAGTGCAGCGATAACAGTTTCAACAGCTTCCTCCCCCATTTTTTTGGCCGCACGCCCCATTCCCTTTTGTACGAGGCTTGCCGTATAGGAACTGCCATCGTCAACCATTGCACGTTTTGCAATAATATCTTCAAGGCTATGCAAGCTAAAATCAGTCATTCACCTTCTCCAAATTCATCCATGCGTACCGGAATGCCGGCTTTTGCCATATAGTGTTTTGCTTCACCAATGCTATAGGTTCCGAAATGGAAAATCGACGCGGCAAGCACGGCTGTTGCATGTCCGTCACGGATACCGGCCACAAGATGGTCGAGTGTTCCGACCCCGCCCGAAGCAATCACGGGAACGTCCACCGCGTCGGCAAGGGTGCGGGTCAAAGCAATGTCATAGCCTTCTTTTGTCCCGTCACGATCCATAGAGGTGAGCAGAATTTCACCGGCACCTTTTTTTTCAACAAGACGGGCAAATTCGATTGCATCAATGCCGGTCGGGTTTCTGCCACCGTGGGTAAAAATTTCCCAATGCCGGTTTTTACCATCGCCTGCCACCTCTTTGGCATCAATGGCAACCACAATACATTGGTTGCCGAATTTATCGGCAGCTTCAGCTACAAAATCGGGGTTTTTGACAGCGGCGGTGTTTATCGACACCTTGTCGGCACCGGCAAGCAGAAGTTTGCGAATGTCGTTTACAGTGCGCACACCTCCGCCAACAGTGACAGGCATGAAACATTGGTCGGCTGTGCGGGCAACAACATCGAATAATGTTTCGCGATTGTCGCTACTTGCGGTAATATCGAGAAAACACAATTCATCGGCGCCGGCGCTATCATAGGCTTTTGCGGCTTCAACCGGATCACCCGCATCAATAAGATCAACAAAGTTGACCCCTTTGACCACACGGCCGTCTTTGACATCAAGACAAGGAATAATACGCGCTTTGAGTGTCATGATTGCCCGCTCTTTCCGGCTTTTTTATTTGCCTCGTCAATCAATGCCAATGCTTCTTTTGCATCAATATGCCCGTCATAAAGAGCGCGTCCCGAAATTGCACCGTTCAATATGGCAGCATCGGGCGAACAAAGCCGTTTGATATCCTCCATTGAAGCAAGACCACCGGAAGCAATAACCGGTATTGAAACAGAGCGGGCAAGATCAAGGGTCGAATTCCAGTTAATACCGGTGAGGATTCCATCGCGATCAATATCGGTATAGATAATGGCGGCAACGCCCGCACCTTCAAAACGCTTTGCCAGTTCAAGGGCGGAAAGTTCGGACTCTTCAGCCCATCCTTCAACGGCAACTTTGCCACCGCGAGCATCAATACCGACGGCAATCTTTCCCGGAAAAAGTTTGCAAGCTTCACGAACCAGTTGCGGATTTCTAACGGCAACAGTGCCGAGAATTACGCGGGCGAGACCCTTTTTCAGCCAGTTTTCGATATGGGCAAGGGTTCTGATACCGCCGCCAAGCTGGACGGGATTGGTTGTTGCGCGCAATATTGCATCAACGGCCGAACCATTGACTGTAACACCTTCAAATGCGCCATTGAGATCAACAACGTGAAGCCATTTGAAACCTTCCGACTGGAAGTGGTGGGCTTGTGCGGCAGGATCGGCACTATAAACTGTTGCCTTATTCATATCGCCGAGTTTTAAACGAACGCAAAACCCGTCTTTGAGATCGATTGCAGGGTAAAGAATCATGGTTTCCATTCCAGAAAATTGGCAATGAGTTGAAGGCCGAGACGCTGGCTTTTTTCCGGATGAAACTGCGTCCCGAACATATTGTCGCGGATAACTGCTGCTGTGACCGGCCCGCCATAATCGGTGACTGCCAATAATTCATCAGGATTTTGGCAATCAAGTTGGTAGGAATGGACAAAATAGGCATGAAGCCCCTGTTCACCGGTGAGGATGCCGGAAAATAGCGGATGGCTCCGTTTCAATTCGAGCGTGTTCCAGCCGATCTGGGGCACTTTCAAAGCAGCGTCTTGAGGCTTTATCAAAGTGACATCACCCTTAATCCAGTTAAGTCCGTTGGTGACTGTTTTTTCCATTCCACGGGACGCCATGAGCTGCATGCCAACGCAAATCCCCATAAAGGGATAGCCGCCTTTGAGCACCCTTTCATTCAAAGCTTCAACCATTCCCTGAACGGCATCAAGTCCCGCCCGACAATCGGCATAGGCACCGACGCCTGGCAAAACCACGCGGTCGGCTTTCATAACATCTTCTGCCCGATTGGTGAGGACAATATTTGCATTTATGCCATGGTCATGGCTTGCGCGCTCGAAAGCTTTTGTGGCCGAGCGTAAATTGCCGGAGCCGTAGTCGATAATTGCGACTTGCATTTTATCAGCCTTTCAAAGTGCCTTTGGTCGAGGGCACAGCGTTTTTCTGGCGCGGGTCTTCCTCAATTGCAGCACGTAAAACGCGGGCTACCGATTTGAATGCGGTCTCGGCAATATGGTGACTATTCAAACCGTAATGATTGACGATATGAAGCGTAATTCCGGCGTGCTGGGAAAAGGCTTGAAAAAACTCTCTGACCAATTCGGTATCGAAAGAGCCGATTTTTTGTGTCGGAAATTCAACCTTGAAAATAAGAAACGGGCGCCCCGATACATCAATGGCCGCTCTCGTGCAGGTTTCATCCATAGCAAGATCAAGCGAAGCATAACGGCGAATGCCGCGCCGCTCGCCCAAAGCCTGTTTGATAGCTTCACCCAACGCAATTCCGCAGTCTTCAACCGTGTGATGATCGTCAATATAGGTGTCACCGACAGCCTTGATTTTCATATCAATCAATGAATGGCGGGAAAGTTGTTCCAACATATGATTGAAAAATCCTACACCGGTATCAATCTCGAATGTTCCTGTTCCGTCTAGGTTGACCGAAACCGAAATATCTGTCTCGTTGGTTTTGCGTTTTATCGTTGCTGAGCGCGTCATTTTGTTCCCGTTCCAAGAAGCTTGAAAGAAGCTCCACTTGTTGTCATTTTCAAAGCCTGACGATGAGCACAAGGCTTAACGAAGCAGTGTTATTTATAAGCTTTGCCAGCGTCACTTTTGAAGTAAAATATGTTAAATCATTCGTGCAAAATATCCAATTGCTTTCACGTCTTTTTCATCAATCAATCGGTTTTGTGACTTTAAACAGTTTTGACTATCTCGCCGATTTGCCAGTGACCCCATTCTTTTTCAATTGCCTCTTTATCATAACCGGCTGAAAGGAGAGCCCATAATAACAGCCGCGCTTTTAAGGGCGAAAGCCACCCGCCCATCAGCACGCCGTTTTTCATCAGATCAATTTCCGAACCTTTATAGCCATAGGTTCTCTCACTCGTTGGCCCGCTATAGGCCCGTGTTGCCACAATAACCGGCAGAGTGCCCGCATAATTTTTAATAATATCGGCTTCCTCGAAACTGACATGGCCTGAGCCGAAACCGGCAATCACAACGCCCTGATAAATGCCGCTTGAAAATAAGAGTTCAAGATGATCTCCTCCTGAAGAAAGGCAGGCTTCGACAAGCGCAACTTTTTTATCAAGCGTTTTCGGCCGGCTTAGCGGTTTTGGTCGTTTATCGATAGAGTGGAAGAAAACCGGTTTTTCCTCGACAATCACACCAAGCGGGCCGACTAAACCTGATTTGAAAGTTTCAACTTTGAGCGAATGACTTTTTCTTACAAAATAGGGGGAATGGATTTCGTCATTCATCACCACCAAAGCGCCGCGGCCAATGCTTTGTTCATCTATTGCCACGAGCAAAGAGGATAAAAGATTGGCTGGCCCGTCAGCACCGGCTGCCATTGGTGCGCGCATAGCACCGGTAATAACAAGCGGCTGTGGTTTTTGCCAATAAAGTGAAAGGAGAAATGCTGATTCTTCAAGCGTGTCGGTTCCTTGCGTCAGAATGACAGCTTTTGCACCTTCATCAATCTGGTTATTTGCCCAATCAAGAGCTTCAAACAACACTTTGAAGGAAAGCGAACCGCTTGGAAGTTTTGCCAATGTTTCGGCATGTATTGTAGCAAGTTCGGAAATACCGGGAACTGATTTTGCGAGCTGGTCGGCCGAAAGTTCAGGCTCCACTCCGCCGGACTTTCCGGCAACCATGGCAATTGTGCCACCCAATGCACCAATAGCAACTGTCGGCAATGGCATTTTCTGTTTTCCTTTGAGAGTTCGAATTTGCCAAGCATTAGCAGCATTTGATCAAGTCAACAATGCGCTTTGATAACAAGTTATAATCGAGCGGTTCTGTTCAAAAATGAATGTTTTTTTAAAAATCGGGACGGTTTTTAAAATGTCTTGGTCAATATGGTTGAGTTTTAATGTGCGAATTCCTAAATATGCACTCTGTATAGCCGCTTTTCATTGCTTTTAACGAGGATGGAGCGTGTGGATAAAAGGAGTTTACTTGTGACAGAACATAAGCCCGATACAATGTATGGCACGACCATCATTACAGTTCGTAAAGGCAATAAGGTTGTCATTGCCGGCGATGGACAGGTGACATTGGGGCAGACAATCATGAAGGGTAATGCAAGAAAAGTACGCCGCATTGGCAAGAACGGATCGGTTATTGCCGGTTTTGCCGGTGCAACAGCCGACGCATTTACCTTGCTTGAACGGCTTGAAACCAAGCTCGAGCAATATCCTGACCAATTGATGCGTGCCTGTGTTGAACTTGCCAAGGATTGGCGCACCGATCGTTATTTGCGTAAATTGGAAGCGATGATGCTGGTGGCCGATAAAAATGTAACATTGGCTTTGACAGGGCTCGGCGATGTGCTTGAACCTGAAGATGGCATTATGGCAATCGGTTCGGGCGGCAACTTTGCTCTTTCGGCAGCGCGTGCACTGATCGACACCGATATGGATGCCGAAACAATTGCCCGCAAAGCCATGAAGATTGCTTCCGATATTTGCGTTTACACCAATAGCAACTTTATTGTTGAAACGCTTGATGCCGAATAATGATTGAATGTTTCCATGTCGCTTCCTGTCGAAAGAGCATTAAACCTGACAGGAAGTGCGAAAGAGAGAGCACTTTTAGATGAGTTCTGTATTTTCCCCACGCGAAATAGTTTCCGAGCTTGATCGCTTTATTATCGGACAAAAAGATGCCAAGCGTGCCGTTGCTATAGCATTGCGTAACCGCTGGCGTCGTCAGCAGCTTCAAGGCGAAATGCGCGAAGAAGTGATGCCGAAAAATATTCTGATGATCGGGCCGACCGGTGTCGGCAAGACCGAAATTGCCCGCCGCCTTGCAAAACTTGCCGGCTCACCTTTTGTCAAGGTTGAAGCCACCAAGTTTACAGAGGTCGGCTATGTCGGCCGTGATGTCGAACAGATTATTCGTGATCTTGTTGAAGTGGCCATCAATCTTGTCCGTGAAAAAAAACGTGAAGCGGTGAAAGCCAAAGCCCATATCAACGCAGAAGAACGTGTTCTGGATGCGCTGGTTGGCAAAACCGCAAGTCCTGCAACGCGCGACAGTTTCCGCAAAAAATTGCGTGAGGGCGAGCTTGATGACAATGAAATTGAAATAGAGGTTGCCGATAACAGCCCGAATAGTGCCCCCACCTTCGACATTCCCGGTATGCCGGGCGCGCAAATGGGCATTATGAATTTGTCCGATATTTTCGGTAAGATGGGTGGACGCACCAAGACGCGGAAAACCACAGTCAAAAATGCATTCAAACCATTGATCGAAGATGAGTCTGACAAGCTTCTCGATCAGGATCAGATCATTCAGGAAGCGCTTCGTTCCACTGAAAATGACGGTATTGTCTTTATCGACGAGATCGACAAGATCGCAGCGCGTGAAGGCGGGCTCGGTGCCGGTGTTTCGCGTGAAGGTGTGCAGCGCGATCTGTTACCTTTGATTGAAGGAACAACCGTTGCCACCAAATATGGTCAAATCAAAACCGATCATATTCTGTTTATCGCTTCCGGTGCGTTTCATGTTTCGAAACCTTCCGATCTCTTGCCTGAGCTTCAGGGGCGTTTGCCAATCAGGGTCGAACTTAATGCGCTCACACGGGAAGATTTCCGCCGCATTCTTACCGAAACGGAAGTCAGTCTTATCAAGCAATATATCGCTTTGATGGCGACTGAAAATGTGACGCTCGAAATTACCGATGATGCCATTGATGCTCTGGCCGATATAGCAGTGGATTTGAACTCTACTGTAGAAAATATCGGTGCCCGCCGTCTGCAAACAGTGATGGAACGCGTTCTTGACGAAATTTCCTTCACAGCTCCTGATAAATCGGGCACAACCTTCAAGGTTGATGCGGCTTATGTCAAAAAAGCAGTGGGTGACCTTGCAGCCAATGCCGATTTGTCGCGGTTTATTCTGTAATTTCAAAATAAACAGATTGCATATATTTTGTCAGAAACAGCCCTTCGGGGCTGTTTTATTTTGTCTATATCGTTGTGTATGACACTACCGGCCATTTATGACAATTGAAGGAGCGAGATCATTGTCAGACTTGCGGTCGCCAGAATGATGATGGATATGAAAGCTGTCAGGACAACCCGTGGTCCGGATTTTTTCAAAGCCTTTATATCAACACCCAGCCCTAAAGCTGCCATTGAAATAACGGTCAGGATTTTTGCCACAAAAGCCATGGCGTCGAGTGCCAATTGCGGAATGATAGCGCAGGAATTGGCAAGCAAAAGAATGACGAAGCCGATAATGAACCATGGCACCATTTTGCTGAATTTGAGTTTGGTGTTGGCACCGAGCCCGTAAATGAGGCCGATCACGAATATCACCGGCCCAAGCATCAACACACGAACAAGTTTGACAAGCGTGGCTGTCTGTACACTGATAAGCGATACAGGTGCTGCCGCAGCCAAAACTTGCGGCACAGCATAAACAGTCATACCGGCAAGAACCCCGTATTGCGTAAAGCTTAAACCCGCTAACGGGACTGCAAGTGGCAAGACCAGAATAACAACAATACCGAGTGCGGCTGTAAACGCGATTGATGAAGCCACATCCGACCCCTCGGCTTTGATAACAGGTGCGACAGCGGCAATCGCCGAATTTCCACAAATCGAATTGCCACAGGCAACGAGCAAGGCGAGACGGGGGCCAAGGCCCAAAAACCTGCCAATTGCATAGGTTATGGCAATCACACAGGCCACAATGACGATAATACCGACAAGTAATCCGAAACCGGCAGCGACGACCGCGCTCACACTGATACTTGCACCCAATAATAGAACCGCGCATTCAAGAAGAATTTTTGCTGAAAATCCCACCCCTTCCGCATATTGGGATGGAATGCCTTTGACTGTCCGGATGATGGCGCCAATCAGTATGGCAAGAACCAGACTTTCAAGCCAGGCCTCGCCGAAGATGAGTTTTTCAATCTTTTCCAGAACAATGGAAACAGCCGAAATAACCGCGCATAATATAATGCCCGGTGCAAAACGAAAGAAAATTGCCTGAACTCGGCTAGCCATGTTGAAATATCCTTTTTTTTAAAATCTGCTAGCGCGGTTTAATCATGTAATCAATTTTCAAATATGTTATGAATTGTTCGATTTAATCGAACATTGGCACGGCAATGATTACATTTGAACAGATGCGGATATTTCTGGCTGTCGCCGAACGCGAGCATTTGACTGAAGCGGCCAAAGCCCTTTTATTGACACCTTCCGCCGTTTCCAGTGCCATCCATATGATTGAAGAACATTATCAGGTGCGTCTTTTCAATCGCATTGGCCGACGTATCCAATTAAGCGATGCGGGTTCTGTCTTCGTTGAAGATTGCCGCCACACATTGGCGCAAGTCAAACTTGCCGAAACAACTTTGCGTGAATTTAGCGGTCTTAAACGTGGAGCGCTCGGTTTATTTGCGAGCCAGACAATCGCCAATTATTTTTTGCCACCGGTCATTGCAAAATTTCGCAATTTATATCCGGCAATTACTGTCAAAATGTCGATCGGTAACACCGAACAGGTCGAAAATGCTGTTCTATCGGGGGTAACAGACATCGGTTTTGCCGAAGGGACTATAAAAAATGAAAGTCTTCATCGTCAAAAAGTGGCTGATGACGAATTGTTCATTATTGTCGCAAAAAACCATCCTCTTACGAATAAACCGTCGGTGAAGTTTAAAGATATTTCGGCGTTTCCGTGGATTTTGCGTGAAAAGGGCTCGGGAACACGAGCCATTTTCGAGCAGGCACTTTCAAACCATGGTTATGACCTGGCAGATCTTGAAGTGATGCAGACTTTCCCATCGAATGAAGCGGTGCTCTCGGCAGTAGCGGCATCAAATGCTCTGACTGCCATTTCAAAACGTGCGGTTTCGGCTTCGCTTGCCGCAGGACTTGTTGAAAGGTTGAATTTTTTATCGGTAAAACGTGATTTTTTACTGTTACTCAATCCGCAACGCTTCAAAACCAAAGCGGTTGGTGCTTTTATTGATTTGCTTGATGGCTGATTTGGTTAAACCGACAAGCAATAAGGTTAAAACAATGTGGGAAAGAAAACAGTCAGACGAATAATGAACTGCCGGATGGGACCGATGATGAAGAAAACTCTTATGATGCTTTTTTGGGGGTGCTCTTTCTTAACACTGACACATGCCGATGCGTCGAAACTCAATGATGTCCTTGACATTAAAACATTACGCGTTTGCACCACCGGTGACTATAAACCTTATAGCTTTTTGAAAACGGATGGCACTTACGAAGGCATCGACATTTCCATGGCACATTCTCTGGCCAAATCGCTTGGTGCCGAGGTAGAATTTGTGCAAACAAGCTGGAAAACGCTGATGGCGGATTTCCTTGATGACAAATGCGATATAGCAATGGGCGGAATTTCCATTTCGCTTGCCCGCCAACAACAGGTTTATATGTCGGAACCACTTGGAGTGGATGGCAAAATTCCGTTTGTACGCTGTGAAGATGCTAAAAAATATAATACGTTAAGTGCACTCAACCACAAGACTGTTCGTGCGATCGAACCGGCCGGCGGAACCAATGAGGCATTTGTCAGAAAATATATGCCGAATGCAAAACTCGAACTTTTTCATGACAATACGACGATTTTTAAAAATCTCGTCGACAAAAAAGCCGATGTCATGATTACCGATGCATCCGAAGCTCTTTATCAAAAACGGTATTATCCGACTTTATGTGCTGTCAATCCGGATAAACCTTTGGAATTTTTCGAGAAGGGCTACATGCTTCCGAAGGGCGATATCAGTTGGAAGCTTTATGTCGACCAATGGTTGCATTTGATGCAGAAAAATGGCGAATATAATGCAATTTCCGCCCATTGGCTGAAGGTAGATGATGTTGGACATCATGATAAAAAACATGCCACAACCAAACATAGCCACTAAATATAGCTCGCCGGAATAAGATTGGTGTAAACTGACGAAGAACGATATCCCGTTCATTCACCAAAACGGTCTCATGTTGTCTGACGTGTTTTTTAAATTTCTCGATAAATCAACAGAGTTAGCCGGTTGCAGTTGCTGCAAACAGAAGAATATTAAATAGCTCTAAAATGTCAAAAAACGGAAGCATTTTACGGCCTCCGTTTCTTGAACTTTAGTTTATGGGCAAAAAACATTTCTGTCTTTTATAGGTGTTGTTTCAACCAACAATTTTTTTGGCTGGAAATAATAAAAATACGCGTGTTTCATTGCTTGCACGGTCAACCACAGCATTATCGGCAACTTTTGCTCCAACACGCAAGCAATAGCGCAGCATGGGCGGAAGCGAAGAAAATGCTTCATCGGGCTTGATGGCCTCTTCCGGCATAATATCCATGGTCACACCATGGGCAGCACGCAAATGAACGCCTGATTGCGCGCGACAAAAATGATAAAGATAGGAAAGTTCCAAAGCATGAGCGGCAGGATAGCGGCTGTCGAATGCCAGACTTCCAATGACGTAATCGACATTCCGGAGAAGGCAAAAGTTCGAAATCGCCTGCCATAAAAGCCCTTGGGCACGATGGGCCTTCGATTTGTCAAAACATTCAAAAGGAGCAATTGTCAAAAATACCGGTGCATTCTGGCCGCCTTCGACTTCAAAACTTTCGCCGAGACTTGTTCCGTCAAGATTTTGATTGGCACCGAGAACATTCGTAAGTGTCATATAGCAACGTGCAACAGGATTTTGCGGATCAGCTTTATCATTGACAACCATAACCCATTCGTCACGGTCATCCGGCACATTTTCTTTTGCCGGAACCGTTTTTTCAAGGCTGTCGGATATTCTCTGCAAGCGGGCTTCCAGAGAACCGAATGTTGCAAGCAAGAGAGAATCGCTCTTATCGCAATTTTCATTACCCGATGTTTTCAGAACTGTCCTTGCACAAGCTGTCATTTCAATGCTCCTCATTGAAGCGTTGTTGATTTAAAAGCAACCAACATCATGTCCTGCTGTCGATTTAGAACTTTCTTATTGCATGACAATGACGGGAAAGTGATTTTTTCAAGGCAATTCACAATCGGCCTGAAACAGGATTAACAATTGGTAAATATAGGTTTTTTTCTATGTTTATAAGAGCTTGAGATTGGTTAGCCGGTTAAGAACCGCAATTTTATTTCTGTCAAAAAAAAGGCAAAGACAGATGTCGGAGAGCGGATGTGCCAAAAATGGATATGATTTTTTGTCCTTTTTCGTCTCTCATAGGGGCTGTTGACCGATCAAAATCGTTTTGTCGTAACCGTTTTCTAGAAAGACAGGATTAGTGAATTTGGGAAAGACGGGTTTAACGAACCGGAAGTTTTTCAACAAGCTTTAGAGAAAAGAGCGCTCACCCGTTTCGACCTATTTTTGTCTTTCGCGAGACATCCGGGCAGATCAAGGACGCTCGTAATATAGACTCGATATAGAATTATTCGTTGAAGTTGAAACAAGAGAGCGGATGATTTTGATAAACGCGCAATCAAAAATATTTTTCAGCTTTAGACAATATGGATGAAAAGATGCTGACGGGCTTTTAAATTTTTGAGCTTATAAACGGGGAATGTTTCAAGTGGCTTGCGGTTATTCTAGTTTGCTTTTTGCTTTTCCCGTTTCCAGTGCAGCAATTCATCGAGCACGATCAGGACAGCGCCGACCGTTATGAAACTGTCAGCAAGGTTGAAAATGGCAAAGGAGAAAACACCGTCGATATGGAAAGAAATGTAATCTATGACATAGTGAAAACGTATGCGGTCAATCAGATTGCCGATGGCTCCACCGATCACCAGAAGAAAGCCAAATCGCGAGAGTGATTTTTCCGGTCCTGCATTTTTCCATAACCAGATAACGAAACAGATAATGCATAACGTCAATGCAATCAGGCCCCAATCGGAGACTGATGACAACATGGAAAACGCAATTCCGGGGTTGCGGGCATGATAAAGTGAAAGAAATGGCAAAAGGTCGATCTCTTCCCCGACTTCCAATGTATTGACCACCCAATATTTGATCAATTGGTCAAGACCAACTGTGATAACAAGTCCCGCTAAAAGTGTGAAGAGGGATTTTGCCTTCATGAACGAGCCTCGCGCGGATCAAGTGTCAAGTTATGACGGCGGATTTCATAAAGCATGACACCGGTTGCCACAGCAAGATTGAGTGAATCAGCACGTCCCGCTTGCGGAATGCGGGCAAGTTGATCGCAACTATCGGCAAGATTATCCGGAAGGCCTTGTTGCTCGTTGCCCATAAAAAGAATGATAGGTCCCTTTTTATAGTCGATTGTGCGGTAGTCAACGGAACCTTTCAAGTGTGTACCAATGATTTGACCGTGAAATCCGGTGCGCCATTTTAAAAACTCGTCAGCGCTCATTTTAAAAAGCGGAAGCGCAAAAATCGAGCCCATGGTTGCGCGTACCGTTTCAAGGGAATAGGGGTCGGTTGTATCGCCAACGAGTATCAGCCCCTTCGCCCCGACCGCATCGGCTGTGCGGATAATGGTTCCGAGATTGCCGGGGTCACGAATGCGGTCGAGTGCAACATAGACATCCTCTCCCTTGGCGTTAAAGGTCGACATGTCA
The DNA here is from genome assembly GCF_016102305.1 of Bartonella sp. M0192. Lineage (NCBI taxonomy): Bacteria > Pseudomonadati > Pseudomonadota > Alphaproteobacteria > Hyphomicrobiales > Bartonellaceae > Bartonella > Bartonella sp. M0192. Next base: position 404,748 of record NZ_JACFOU010000001.1, read on the forward strand.
TGCCAGCGTTGTTCGAAAACACCAACCACCATTTGCGGATTGTCGCGCCGTGTTACGGATTCCATGACCTTCTGGTTTGCTTCGATGATGAGACCACCAGCGGCTTTCGTGCGGGCAGCCGTTTTTTCAATCAACGGATTGCCAAGACCGGCTTTTGAAAACAGAAGTGTGCGTATTGTCCAGCCAAGATCAAGAGCATCAATAATAAGCTTCAACCCTTCGGCCATGAAAACGCCTTCACGATCACGGTTTTTTTTAAGCGACAAGGATTTCATATCCTTGATGATCGGATTGGCAAGCGAAGTAATTTCTTTAACCTGACCGTGTTGTCTTTGTGTTGTCATATTAAAAAATCCAGCGGCTAAAAAGAGAAGTGGAAAGCGCCCTTTTTGCCTTTTCTTCACGCAAAATAAGTTCACCCGATTCGATAAGTCCGCCAAGACCGGTAAATTCGTCACGCATCAATTCGTGGATTGCAAAAAATGAGGCACGAATAGAATAGGCAGTCAATATCACGGCAATCGGATTATCAGATAAAATAGCGCGACATCGTTTGACCATTTCGGGCAAATGATCGAAAAGTTGCCAAACCTCGCCATGGGGGCCGCGCCCATAAGCCGGCGGATCAAGTAAAACAATATCGTAATGTTTGCCGCGACGCCCTTCACGTTCGACAAATTTCATCGCATCGTCACAAATCCAGCGAATGGGGCGATCTGTCAAATGTGCAACTTCCTGATTTTCTTTAGCCCATAAAATAGCTTTTTTGGAAGCGTCGACATGGGTGACTTCTGCTCCTGCTCTTGCCGCAATAAGCGAGGCAAGACCGGTATAGCCGAAAAGGTTCAATACCTTAACCGGACGGTTTGCTTTTTTAATAAGTTCTTCCATAAAACGCCAATGGGCATCTTGTTCGGGAAAGACCCCGACATGGCGAAATGACGTAAAGCGGCCGAGAAATGACATTCCATCCCATGAAAGCGGCCATGTCTCTCCAAGGGGAAGTTTCGGAAAATTCCAGCGCCCCATGCCTTCTTCATCGGTATTTCCGGTGAAAATCGCATCGACATCCTGCCAGTCTTTTTCACTTAATGCGGGTTGCCACAAAGCTTGCCCTTCAGGCCGGATAATACGCAAATTTCCGTAACGCTCGAGTTTCAGACCGTTACCGCTGTCAATCAATGCGTAATTCTCGCTTGCTGCCGTCTCGAGAATGACTGGCAATTTTTCTTCGGGGCGTTTTCCTGACGGGCGAGGTAAAAAGCGGCTTTTCACTTCTACTGTGTTTTCACCCTTGTCGTCGCGCGGCAATTCTTTAACTGATCGCACCGCGTTATCCGGTGTGTGCGCTTTATAAAATTTTCCTGAATGATTGGCGCGCACGGCTTTCCGTCTTTCAGGCTTATCTCCTGTTTCGAGGGCCTTTTTCGGACTATAGGGAGCACCTTTGCGCGATATTTTTAATCCGCGTTTTTTTTCTTTTGGGTGTTGTGCTTTCACAATCGGGCGTTTTCCAATAAGTTTCAGGATGTTCTTTGTTTATAAAACATCTTTTTCAAAAAGGTATAGTTTTCTTGCACATTTCGAAAGAAGGATTTAGCTCATGGACAACGCGTTCCACTATCACGACGAGCATAAAATTTTAGCATGATCATTATTTTTAATTTTCGTTTATGCAGTCTTGCAAGATGCGGGAGATAAGCTGTTAATTCCAAAAATTTGCTGAAATTAAAACGGCAAAAGCAAATTTTTTGTGTCGCAAATATTCAAAAACGACAGATAACGGTGACCCAAAAAAGCAAGGAAAAAAACAATAAAATATGCGCATAAACTTATTGAACCGCCAAAGGCTTTTAATCGCCGTATTTTTGTTCAAGGGCGCTGGTTAAAATTTTCAAAAAAAGTCTATGAATAGAAAAGAAAGATGCGTGAAAAAATTCTGCTTGGCCAGCGGGCTTGATATTCAGGAATGATCGACAACGGTGAGATCTGTTTTCGTCAAATCCGGTGTTTTCGACATATCCATTTTTAGCCCTTGCAGTTCGGTTTGTGTGTCTTTCAGGGCTTTACGAAAGCGATGTTGGGTAAACCAGACAGTTATTCCGCCAATAATGATGCCGATTATAAGTGCCAGAAACAGCCAGACAAACAGCGGAGCATGGTAGACAAGGCTGGTATCGGCTGTATCAAAAGGATTGAGGCTTAAAGCAACGCTCGCCCGATTGGCAATGATAAAAGCAATCAGGATAATGCCAACCGGAATCAATATAATCAGACTAACGATCTGCTTTAGGGTCATGATGTCACTCGTTGTTCAAGCGGTCCCTTAATTCTTTGCCGGTTTTGAAAAACGGAACCCATTTTTCTTCAACCGAAACAGATTCCCCCGTGCGCGGATTGCGACCGGAACGTGCCGGCCGATTTTTAACAGAAAACGCACCAAATCCGCGCAGCTCTACCCTGTTTCCTTCGGCCAGAGCCGTGGATATTTCGTCAAATACAGCACTGACAATATTCTCGATATCCCGTTGGAAAAGGTGAGGATTGCGGTTAGCGATAATCTGTACAAGTTCCGACTTAATCAAGACAGCCTCCAATTTTGATCGGCGCAGTGACGATCGCCCCTTTTTAAAATCCAAGGCCAATGACGATTCGCCGATCGATAGTCCCATGACTGGCAGGTATTTTAACTTCCCGTTTAAAAATTCTGCCAGTTGTCCTTAAACATTACAAAATATAATTGACGTGATAGTTTATTGTCTGTCTATCGCATTTCGTCAACGCTCTTTAGTTAAAAAATAAGCGTAATCATATAAAAATCATAGAAATAAGTGTGTTACCAGCTTTTTCCTCCGGTTAATCATACAAAATCGATCAAATCCGGCAAATGTTGAATAGCGTTGAGAATTGCTCTAAATATTGAACTGGTATATGGAACTTCCCCATGGCGGTTATTGTCGCGAAAATGGGCAAAAATTTTTAGGGGTATAATGGACGACAGTTCGGAAATTTTTTCAGCGAGTTATAAATCCGATGCTGTTTTCGATGCTGCTCGGCGTCATTCGGTACGTGTTCATATATTGAAATTTCTGCTGCCCGTCATTGCAATTGTTATTGCGCTGGTTTTCTCATGGTTCACATTTTTTGCAACCCCCGGCACAACTGATTTGGTTATTTTAAACAATGATCAGGGAAGCAACGGGCAGTTGACAATGACAGACCCCAAGCTTGAAGGCTATACATCGGACAACAAGCCTTATTCATTAAAAGCCAACAAGGCCATTCAAGATCCCCGTCATCCGGGCATGATAGAATTGCAACAGATTATTGCCACTCTTCCTCTCGGGCAACGTGGCGAAGCTGCCGTCAATGCAATCGGCGCGTTTTATGATAATGTTAACGGACGCTTGCAATTTGATAAGCCGTTCGAAATCAAAACAAATGACGGGATGGTTGCCAAACTCGATTCAGCCGACGTGAATTTGTCGACAAGCCAATTGAGTACCGACCAGCCGGTTGATATTGTTCGCGGTGGACAACATTTGAAGGCAAACGGTTTACAAATACGTGATAATGGACAAGTGTTATTCTTTAATCGCGGTGTCAGTCTTGTCATCGACAATGCAAATGCGCAATAAGGAATAAAATGCTTGTCTTTTAAAAAAGCGGTGTCGGTTTATTTGAGGATTTTAAAATGAAGCCTTTAAAGCAGTACTTTTCTCACCTTGGTGCAGTCATGGCAACGGGATTGGCTTTCATGAGCCTCGGACAGACGCCGTCATTGGCACAACAAACAAATTTCGGTGTCAATCTTTCAGGTGGAAAAGAGCCTGTCGAACTCAATGCCGATAATCTTGAAATGCGCGATAAAGAAGGTGTCGCTATTTTCAGCGGCAATGTTTCTGTTGTTCAGGGCGACCGTATTTTGCGAACCTCAAAACTGATCGTGCATTATGCCAAGGCCCCTGAAGATGGCAAGAAAGATAAAACCAACGAGGGGAAAGATAAAGAAACCGACGCCAACCAAAATGCTTCGGCAAAACCGGCAGCAGCAGGTGCTGGAGGTCTCGGCTCGACAGGTGTCGAAAAAATGGAAGCCTCGGGAAAGGTTTACATCAAAACAGCAACACAGGTTGCAACCGGTGATGAAGGTGTTTTCGATGGTAAATCGAAGCTGATGGTTTTGACGGGAAAACGCGTCATTTTGGCAGATGGTGACAATGTGGCGACCGGTTGTAAATTGACCGCCCATATGGATACTGGGAAAGCTTTCCTTGAAAGCTGTAAATCAGCGGGACAGAATGGTCGTGTTTCGATCATTATGAATCGTAACGAACAAAACGGAAAATGAGCGTTTTATGTCACAAAGTGATTCGCAAGTGGCTTTTGAACAGATCGCCTATGGAGAAAGTTCGGGCAACAATCTGAAGGAACGCCTCAAAGGGACACTGGCTGCTCGCGATTTAACGAAAACATATCGTGGGCGCAAAGTTGTCAAGGGTGTGTCTTTCGGGGTGCGTGCAGGAGAGATTGTCGGTATTCTCGGTCCGAACGGGGCCGGTAAAACGACATGTTTCTATATGGTGACCGGACTCGTCGAGGTTGATAGCGGTAGCATCGAGATTGACGGTTTTGATGTGACGGATATGCCAATGTATCGCCGTTCACGTTTGGGCATCGGTTATTTGCCGCAAGAAGCTTCCATTTTTCGGGGGCTTTCGGTGGAAGACAACATTAAAGCGGTTTTGGAAGTGGTCGAAAAAGACCGAAAGAAACGTGCAGAAGAGCTTGACGCGCTTCTTGATGAATTCAAGATTGCGCATTTGCGCAAAAGTCCGTCTTTAGCGCTTTCAGGCGGCGAAAGACGGCGTTTGGAAATTGCCCGTGCACTTGCTTCACGTCCCAATTTTATGCTGCTTGACGAACCTTTTGCCGGTATTGATCCGATTGCTATTGCCGACATTCAGCAATTGGTACGCCATTTGAAAAGTCGTGGTATCGGGGTCTTGGTAACCGATCATAATGTTCGTGAAACATTGGGGCTTGTCGACCGCGCCTATATTATCCACGATGGTCAGGTTTTAACCCACGGGCAGCCGGATGATATTGTCACCAACGCGGATGTACGCCGCCTTTATCTAGGCGACCAATTCTCGCTATAATCTTTATATCGCGTGCAACCTCAACCCGATATAAAATTTCGTGCTTTTTGACAGATTGACCGGACCGGCTCACGATTGGGTAAAGCTATTGTCGGTCTGTGGTACGTTATTTTGCGAAAATAAAAATTGTGAGCAGAGAAACACGGATATTAAGCCTGCAACACAATATAAATGGGGTGGCCGGTTTTTGTTATTTCAAAGACTATCGTAAAAAGCGCATTTTCTGGAAGGTTGACGAATTCCGGGGGGCGATTTTCCAATATAGAGCTTTTGAAACGAGGCGACCGCATATTGGAGAAACATGAAGATATAGGCGGTTGCTTCCGGCATTTGGATAAAATGATATCGGCCAAGAATTTATCTGAATTGATGATCCGGATATAGAGGGCTTTTTGCCGGTTCTTCCTAAGTAAAACAATGAAAAGCGTTTTGTTGCCGATAAAGGTTAAAAGTCGGGAGGAAAAGAATTGCCGTGGAATTTTTTTAAAAACCGCTTATTAGCTTTATCATAACGCGCTGTGTAAGTGTTTGGATAGCTTTTTAAAGATCGCCATATAACAGAAAAACAAGCGTCCCGAAAACCTCTTTATCGGGCTGTTTTTTCCTGAAAAATTGGAAAACTAGATCATCAGGAAGCGGTTCGGGAAAGCCATATAATTTTAGTTTTCTGCGCCGACTTGGATAGTCTGAAATCGCGGACAAGGATTGAAGCTTGTTATTTTTCTCATTTTTTAGTTGACAAGCAAGGATCATACCATTTTCGTTGAACAGAAGAATTTTAACAAATTAAACGACCGAGGTTACAAAAACCGGTTCGTTTTGTGTGATGTTCATTGGCCGTTTCGCGTGGGGTCCATTGGGGAGGAATAAGGTTTATGGCACTGTCACCATCTTTTGAGCTTCGTCAGTCACAATCACTGGTGATGACTCCCCAGTTGATGCAGTCGATCAAGCTTCTTCAGATGACTGCTGCAGAACTTGAACATTTTATCGAGGAGGCGTTGGAAAAAAATCCTTTGCTTGAGCGTCAAAATGGACAAGAGATTACAGGAAAAATCGATAACGAAACCGATACCAATAGTGACGCTCTAACCAATAATGTGCTCGACAATTCCTCAGGCGCGTCTGAAAATTTCGAGCAAAATATCGATAGCAATCAAAATCTCTATGAGACACCTGATCCGGAAACATTATCCAATATGTTCGACGGAGGCGACGAGGCTGTCTTTTCGCAAAAATCTTCGTCCGAATATTTTGGTAAAAAAGAATATTCGTCCGATTGGACGACATCTTTCATAGGATCTTCGCCAATCGAAGATGTGAATGTTGTTGAAACGGTTGCATATAAACCTGGCTTGCAGGATTTTGTTGCCGAGCAAATTGGTTTTGCGTTCAAAAATAAAGAGGAGCACGATATTGCTTGCTACCTTTCTTCCGAACTTGATGAAGCGGGGTATTTTACCGGTTCGGTTGATAAAGTCGCAGATGAATTGTCAGTTTCAAAAACATTGGTTCACAATATTCTGAAACGTTTACAGCAGCTCGACCCGCCGGGCATATTTGCCACCTCACTTTGCGAATGTTTGTCATTGCAACTTGAACGGCAAAACCGGCTTGATCCGGCAATCAGTGTCATACTTGATAATCTCCCGCTTTTGGCCAAACGTGATTTTGTCACGCTTTCCAGACTTTCCGGTCTCGAAGAAAGCGAAGTAGTCGATATATTGAACGAGATTCGCAGCCTCGATCCCAAACCGGGGACAGCTTATAGCGCATCGACACCAATCCCTGTCGTGCCTGATGTGATTATTTCCGAGAATCCGAATGGAGAATTTACCGTTGAACTCAATCGCGAGGTATTGCCAAAACTTGTTATTCATCGCGATTATGTCGTCAAAATCGGCAAGGACAATGTTGATCGCAGTTTCATCAGTAATTGCTACCAGAATGCCAACTGGTTGCTCAAAGCACTCGATCAGCGTGAACGCACACTCATCACAGTCAGTGCAGAAATTGCCCGCCACCAGCAAGAATTTTTGCGTCGGGGCATTTCTTTTTTGAAACCTCTCACGCTGGCAACAGTAGCCGAAGCGGTTCACATGCATGAATCGACTATAAGTCGGGTAACTGCCAATAAATATGTGGCAACTCCGCGAGGCACTTTCGAAATGCGCAGCTTTTTTTCAGCGGCTCTGCAATCCACAGATGGCGGGGAACAGTATGCAACCGAAGCGGTACGTCAGCGTATTCGCAAATTGATCGACAGCGAAACTGCCGATCATGTGCTTTCCGATGATACACTTGTCCAATTGCTCAAAAAAGAGAATATCGATATAGCTCGTCGCACCGTAGCCAAATATAGAGAAATGATGAATATTTCATCTTCAGTATTGCGGCGTAGAGAAAAGAAACGCCAGATTTACACAACTACAGATTGATTTTTGCCGATTGACTTATTGTTGATAAATGACTAGAAGCCGGCTTTAAAAAGTCAGTAATCCGGTCTTTTCAGGAAAAGACACGCTTTGAGTTGCTTCCGCTTGAAGATGTCGTTAAACTGCGGAGATCACGAATTATGAACGAGGTTTATAATGAGCTTGCGCATTTCAGGAAAGCATATGGATATTGGTGAAGCTTTCCGTACGCGGATTGAAGACCGTATCAATGATGCGATTTCAAAATATTTTGCCGGTGGTGTCACAGGACATGTTACTGTTGTCAAATCCGGTTCGCGTTTTTCAGCTGAATGCGTATTGCATTTGAGTTCTGGCGCGGTGTTACAGACAACGGGTCAGGCGCAAGATCCTCAAGGCGCTTTCGATGCTGCAGCAGAACGTCTGGAGACGCGCCTTCGTCGTTATAAACGGCGTTTGAAATCACGCAGCAACAAGCAGAATGATAATACCGCTTTTGCCGAATATGCCTATCACATTATGGAGCCGGTGCCCGATGAAGATGAAGGCTTGCCGGAAGATTATGCCCCGACAATCGTTGCAGAAACGTCGATGACATTGCGCGATATGTCTGTCGCCAATGCTGTTGTCGAACTTGATTTGATGGATAATCCGGTGTTGGTGTTCCGCAATGCGGTTGATGGAAAAATCAATATTGTCTACCGGCGGGCTGATGGAAATATCGGCTGGATCGACCCCTCATCCATTACTAATAAAGCCTGAATAAGGAAATTCCTTTTCCCCGTTTTTTCAAATTATGAGGAAAAGGGATTATCCAGACCCTCGATGTTCTTGGCTCGATGTCGCGAGCTTGAGAAAGAATTCGGGATGGAAAAAAGGAAACCACATGGATCTTAGTGATTTGATTGCACCGGAAGCGGTTATTCCTGCCCTTAAGGCAAATTCCAAAAAACAGGTTTTGCAAATTATGGCGGAAAAAGCAGCCTCTCTGACAGGCCTTGACGAGCGAACAGTGCTTGATACGGTACTTCAACGTGAAAAACTCGGTTCGACCGGCGTTGGCAATGGTATTGCCATTCCTCATAGCAAGCTTGCCAATATCGACCACATTGTCGGTGTTTTTGCCCGCCTTGAAACGCCGGTCGATTTCGAAGCGCTTGACGATGAACCGGTTGATCTGGTTTTCTTGCTTCTGGTTCCTGAAAGCGCGGGTGCCGATCATTTGAAGGCACTTTCGAGAATTGCCCGCGTTTTGCGTGATAATGATATGGTACAAAAATTACGCAATACGCGTGATGCGGTTGCCATCCATACTTTTTTGACACAGCATCCGGCCGCCTCGAACGCCGCGTAATATAACGGCTTGCGCCCGCATGAACTTTTCATGCGGGCATTTTATTCTTTTTGTCTGAAAATTTTATATGCAAAGCTTTTGCCAATTATCGTGAGTTGACCGGTAAAGAAGTGGCTGATAGGCTCACATCGCCGGATTTGTGTTTTGTTGTCAGGCAATTTCAATGGCAGGATAAAATAATGACCTCTTTGGCCCATCAGAATGATGATCGCTTTCGTGAGCCGGGCATCGCCGCTCCGCTTACTTTCCTCATTATGTTTGTTTTTTTCATTTATGGCGCATTATTGGTCGGTCTCCTCGGTTTATCAAACTGGATTATTCATGCGTGGAACCTGACATTTTTCATTAATCTCGGAAATTTCGGCGTATTTCTTCTGGCCATTCTTATACCCGCCCTGTGGGCAGTTATTGTTGGCATCTGTGCCTCTATTCCCTATCATATTCTGCGCTCGCGCGGGCACTATCTTATGGCCTCGAAAGTCGCAACAATCATTGTTTTTGCAATGTTCCATATCTTTGCTTTGCCTTGGATTTTATGGCCAATGGTGCGTCGTGCTTCGCCAAAATTACGGCATAAACGCATTGAAAAGCTGCGCCAGATGGTCAGAGACGGAAAGATGAAAGACCGGCTGGCCGAACGCCATCAGCGGCTATTGGCTCGCGGATATCAATTTTCGTGATCCGGTTTCAAAACTTGCCTCCAGTTTCAAGGCTTTTGGCAGGTCTTACGTTTTTCGCTTAGCTCCAAATAACAGAGCTTAAAAAAAAGCCGCTTAAAAATTTTTTGAAATGGTATCACGAAGAGATATGTTTCAATTTTTAAAGCTAAAAAGTTTTAGCCGCTTGGGGGATATGCCCGGAACATCAGGACGCAACAAAACATGGTATCGGTTGGCATTGTGTCGGGTAATCCTCAGGCTCAAAGGGTAGTTTTCAGGTTTAAAAAAGTCCATTCTTGGAAAAATATATCGAGCGTGTTTCACAAAAAATAAATTTGCCAATCGGAAAAATAAAAATTCCGGCGCTATAAAGCAGGACAATCAAGACTAAAAAACCGGGTATGCATATTTTGCAAACCCGGTCACATAAGTGTATTTGCGAAGCCTAGTTGTTTTTGAGGCTTGCCAATGAGCGGCGATTATAGCGACGCGGTGTGATGCACCAGTAAACCCCGCCGGAAACAAGAGCAGCGATGAGATTGATGACAGTTTCACCGAAAGAGAGCGCCGTTCCAGTTGCCCACAGGGAAATGAAATAAAGGATAGCAGCGATAACGGCAGCCAATAGATAATAATGCATCTTATAGAAATGCCGGTGTTCGCCATAAATAATCGCCAGAATAAAGACAACGCCCACAATCATGAAATGCGGCGGAACATCGTAAAGCGGATTATTCGGTGACACTAAATCATGTAATGTTATGTCATGTTCGAGGAGTAATACCGTTAATCCGATTTGCACAATCATAAATGCGGCTTCGGCAAAGATACAACCGACTAAAATCCATGTAATGTGAAATGCAGTAATACTTTTCATGTCACTTCCTATTCGAGCCACCATTTTCAGTCGCCATGTCCGGCAATCATCATGGCTTCAAGTTTTAACCGTTCCGATTTTCTTAAACGTTCCGATTGTGATTTGAGTTGCCCGCAAGCGGCAAGAATGTCCCGTCCGCGCGGCGTCCTTATCGGTGAAGCATAACCGGCCTGATTAATCAAATCGGCAAACCGTTCAATTTGTTCCCAATCGGAGCACTGGTAATTGCTTCCCGGCCAGGGATTGAAAGGAATAAGGTTGATTTTTGCAGGTATGCCTTTCAGAAGTTTGATCAAACCTCTGGCATCGTCAAGGCTGTCATTCACATCCTTGAGCATGACATATTCAAATGTTATCCGCTTTGCATTTGATAGTCCCGGATAAGCACGGCATGCGTCAAGCAATTCCGCCAAAGGATATTTTTTATTGATGGGAACCAATATATCGCGCAATTCGTCGCGAACTGCGTGAAGCGATATGGCAAGCATCACGCCGATTTCTTCACCGGTTTTGAAAATCCCCGGTACAACGCCGGATGTCGACAAAGTGATACGGCGTTTTGAAAGCGACAACCCTTCACCATCCGAAGCAATAAGCAGTGCCTTTTTGACGGCCTCGAAATTATAGAGCGGTTCGCCCATTCCCATCATAACGATATTGGTAATTTTGCGCCCCTCTGCCGGTACAATGGCACCATCTGGCGTGTCTTTATCCGGAAAATCACCGAGCCGGTCGCGCGCTATCAGCAATTGGCCGAGGATTTCTTCAGCCGTGAGGTTACGAACCAGTTTTTGGGTGCCGGTATGGCAGAACGAACATGTCAAAGTGCATCCCACTTGTGAGGACATGCACAAAGTGCCACGCCCCTCTTCGGGAATGTAAACCATTTCAACTTCGACAGGTTTTCCGGCGCCACGCGAAGGAAAGCGCAACAACCATTTACGCGTACCATCGTTAGAAATCTGTTCTTCGACAATTTCCGGACGGGCAATGGAAAAATGCTTTTTCATTTTTTCACGCATGTCCTTGGAAATATTGAACATGTCGTCGAAGTTTGAAACACCGCGTACATAAAGCCAATGCCAAAGCTGGCTAACACGCATACGTGTCTGACGTTCCGGTACGCCTATCTCCTGTAGCGCGCTTGCCATTTCGGCGCGCGACAAGCCGATCAGGGATGCTTTTGTTTCATCCATTCTGGCAGGGCGCAAAAGCGAAGTCGCGCGAATAGGTCTAAGATCGTAGGATACGCTCATAGTTTCCAAAGCTCTGAATAAAGTTCTGTCTTGGCGGATTTAGCATAAAAGCAAGCCAACGTCACCACACTTATGTGCCATAAAACGAGCACTGCACCATGACAATATCATGATGCAGTGCCGAAACGGGTAAAAATTGAAAAATTCGTATTATTTGCATTTCTGTGCAGCGTTGAGTGCTGCGGTAATTCCCTTCAAGGAATAGGTATAGCTTGTATTTGTTCCGCGCTGGGAAACAGCTTTGACAGAAAGATTGGAACCGCTTTTCATGGCTGCAACAAGTTGGTTCTCTGCTGCCGGTGATGCTGCCCAGGCAGAGGAATCCTTGGTAAAGAATTCGAAATTTTTGCCATCGACAGAAACCGTAACTTTGTCCTTCAGGGCATAACCTGCCATGAATTGCGGCTCATAAGTAACCGGATTGCCTGCACGTTTGCTGACGAGGAAATAATTATCGCCATGGTTGACCGATTTGGGTTCTGCAGTAATCGGGGCGGAAAGCACATAACATACTGTACTGTTTCCTGATTTATAGGAATAGGCACCCCATGCATCAAATTGGTTGATGCGTGTAGGTGTCTGTGCCGAAGCAGTTCCGGCAACTCCCATAATCAAGACAGACGCAGCAACAAAAATTTTTCCAAACATCGTATACTCAGCTCACTTTTTGTTTTCTATTGGCAAAGCCGGATGGCTTCAAACCGGCGATTTTTCAAAAATCAGCATATCATTCTCACAACATGCTTTCAGTGTTACATGCAATTTTGACTAGTTTATGGTTACCAAAAAGTGAAGTTTTGTCCGGAAATTACAATTTTAATGAAAAACTATTTTTTTGGCGTTTCAATCGGGGCCTTTTCCAGAGCTTTTCGTGCAGCCTGATAATGTGCGTCGGTGATGTGGGCGCGCACTGCCGAGATCGCAATTGTAAGAACTGCGATATCGTCGGTGAAACCGATTACAGCCAACATATCGGGGATAAGATCGAAAGGCATTACAAAATAGGCGAGTGCCGCAAGAAGAATGCCGCGTACACGTGTCGGTGTTTGAGGGTCAAATGCGCAGTAATAACTGGCAACGACATCTTCCATAAAGGGAATGTGTCCTGCCGCTTTACGAACTGTTTTCCAGAAAGCCGCCCGTACTTTTGCAGCACGACTTTTTTGCGTTTCTTCTGATTCGGGCTTCAAAATTTTTTCGATTGTTGTTTTATCCATCTTAAAATTCCGTCCGCAGAAATGTCCTCAAACTACGCTTTTTAACAATGATAGAAGTAGGAAGTCGTGATAATTTTACAAGTTTCCGGTTTCAGGAATCCTTTTCATGTGCATCCTGAAATTGATTTTTTAAAGGATATTTCAGAATTGAAGAGGCAGTTTCTTTTATAAAATCTCCCACTTGACTCTGATTTATATTCGATTCCATAATGGAACAAAACAAGAACATTGTTGTGAGTCTTTTATGCCGGATATAGCCCAATTACGTCGCCTTGTTGCCCGCATGGAAGGAAAACCTGTCGCTTTTTCTATGGATGACAATAGAAAGGGCAAGGAAAAACATTCCCTTCCTGAAGGCTATTTCTATCTCGGTCACGAAGAGGTGGATTTTGCGGCTGGTCCATTTCCCTCTTATGCCTTGCATGAAGTTATTTCCGGTCCTGCCGCCATGAATAGTGCAACCGGTTTTTCTCTCGGTCTTCTCAAGCGCAATGAAAAGGCAAACTGCCCATTCATCTGGCTGGAAGAAGAAAGTACAGAAATAGAATATGGCATTCCTTATCCTGTCGGAATTTCTGCTTTCGGGCTTGATCCGGCGCGATTTATTCTGGTGCGTTGTCAAAAGGCCGAAGATGTTTTGAAAGCGGCTGATGATGCATTGGCAACGTCCAGAGTGGGCGGTTTATTATTGAGCCTTTCGGGTGCCTGTCGGGCGCTTGATTTTACAGCCACCCGACGTTTGCATCTGGCAGCAGAAAAAGCACATTCACCGGTTGTTCTGGTGCTTGGCAAAGAAGCTTTGAAAAACAGCAATGCTGCTACACGTTGGCAAGTCAAAGCAGCGCCTTCTGAAAGTTCGGGTGCAAAAGCACCGGGGCTAACAAATTACGATGTCACACTTTTGCGAAATAGGGCCGGATATACCGGACATTGGTTGATGCAATGGAACAGCCATGACCAGATTTTTACAAAACCCCAAGAAATACGGCTTAAACGACCGGCTCTATCTGGCACTCGCTTTTCCTCGCCTGCCGATAGACCGTCTGAAGACGGTTTTGCCGCCTGAAAAAGCACCGGATTTCACAAAACCTTTTGCAGTGGTTGGCCGTTCTGTCCACGGACTGAGGCTCGCTCATGTCAATGAGGCGGCGACACATGCCGGCCTTTATCCGGGGCTTTCTCTGGTTCATGCACGCAGCCTTTGTGAAAGAATAGAAACAGTCAATGAAGCAGAAGAGGCCGACAAGGATTATCTTCAATATCTCGCCCGAAATGCCGGCCGGTTTACCCCACTTGTAGCCTATAGCCTTCCCTTTGGTTTGATACTTGATGTGACAGGCTGCGATCATCTTTTCGGGGGGCCACAAAAAATGCTCGAAAAAGTGACCGCTTATTATAAGGGGCTGGGGCTTGAAACACTCTCGGCACTGACAATAACACCGGCAGCCGCGCGGGCTTTTGCCCGTTTTGGTGTCAACCGTTTTGTCACAAAAGAAGATTTTGTTTTAACATTGGATAGGTTGAAATTACCGGCACTTGAAGCAAAGCCGGATGTCCAAATGGCACTTCGCCGTGCCGGATTCCATTGTCTCAAAGATATTCAGGCGGTTTCGCCAAAAGCACTGGCTGCGCGCTTCGGCGAAGTTTTGCCTGCCCGACTTGATGCGCTTTATGGAAAAAGACAGGAGCCGCTTTCATTCATAAACCCGCCCCCGTCCCTTTATTTGTCATTACGTTTGGAAGAGCCATTGATTGATGTAACAATGGTTGAAAAACAGTTTTTTGTTCTGGCAAAAGAATTTTTCAAGCGTTTAACGAAACTCGGTCTGGGATGTCTGATGATAAATATCATCCTTTATCGGGTTGATGGACATATTGACCGGATAGGCATTGAGACCGGTCGCCCTTTGAGCGACCCCGTACAATTCATGTCGCTTCTCGAGGAACGGCTGAAAAGCTTGAAAACACCGCTCGATGCGGGATATGGCTATGATACATTGGCACTTTCGGTAAGCCGTTCCGCTCCCCTTCGTCCCCTTCAGGCAGAGCTTGTCAATGATGATCTGGAACCGGCAGAAATCGGGCAACTGGTTGATCGGCTGTCAACCCGTTTAGGGGCAGATCATGTTCTGGTTGCCGGTACAAAAGAAAGTCATATTCCCGAATACGCAGCTTTTTGGGGGGTAGCGCAGCACCATAAACCGCATACTGAAGCTTTGAAAGCTTTGGATGCACAATTGAAGGCACAAGGATTTTCCTCTCTTCATCCCAATCCGCCCGAACGGCCTATCAGGCTTTTTTGCCCGCCACAGCCCATTGATGTCATTGCTGCTTTGCCGGATGATCCGCCAGCTTCTTTTCGCTGGCGACGGATTATCCATAAAATTCGCCTTGCCGAAGGGCCTGAACGGATCAGTGCGGAATGGTGGAAACATTCGGGTCCTGATCGTGATTATTATCGCGTGGAAGATGAAAATGGCGAACGTTTCTGGATATTCCGTTATGGCGAATATCCGAAAACAAAATGGTTTCTACATGGCTTATTTGCCTGAAATCTTTCAGTTTCCAGAAGCTCTAAAGGCAAGTTTACGCATTATGCGTTGGTTTTTGTTCTCTACCAGAAAGTCCGGTTTTTTGAAAAACATGTCTTTTCGTCCGGTTGAAGAATCTACCAGCAAGGAAACGACCAGACAAAATAAGGCGACAACATGTTTGCATTGTCTGTAAGAAGCAATTTTTCCTTTTTAAAAGGCGCTTCCCATCCCGAAGAGTTGGTTGGCGAGGCGGCGCGCCTTCACTATGCAGGCATCGGTATTGCCGATGAAAACACATTGGCGGGTGTGGTTCGCGGCTTTGCCATGGCACGGGAAGTTTTAAAACTTGCCCCTTCTTTCCGCTATCTTGTCGGTTGCCGGCTGGTGTTTTCGGATAAAACGCCGGATCTTGTTGTCTATCCACGTGACAGAAAAGCTTATGGCATGTTGTGCCGGATGCTAAGCGAAGGAAAAGCAAAATCCGGCGAAAAAGGAGCCTGCCAATTAAAGTTTG
Organism: Bartonella sp. M0192; assembly: GCF_016102305.1. Taxonomy (NCBI): domain Bacteria; kingdom Pseudomonadati; phylum Pseudomonadota; class Alphaproteobacteria; order Hyphomicrobiales; family Bartonellaceae; genus Bartonella; species Bartonella sp. M0192. The sequence continues at coordinate 420,735 of NZ_JACFOU010000001.1, forward strand.
AAGATTTTTTATTTCGTGCGCGCGGTTTCCAGATCATTGTCACAGATGGCGAAAAACTGGAAGACACGTTGAAAAACTTGCAACAGGTGGCAAAGGGGCAAGTCTTTCTTGGTTTGCCGATGAATTTTACCGGCAAGGATGCCCGCTATGGCGAATATCTGGCAACAATGGCCAAAAACTTTAACGCCGGCCTCATTGCTGCTGCCGATATTCTCTATCACAGTGAAGAAAGGCGCATTTTACAAGATATTTTAACAGCAATCCGCCTTCATAAAACAATTGACGAAGCCGGCTTTGCACTTCAAGCCAATAGCGAGAAATATCTGAAGCCGGTGAAAGAAATAGAACGGCTTTATCGGAATTTTTCCGGTGCAATCAAGGCGCAACAGGATTTTGTAGCCCCCATTTCCTTTTCACTTGATGATCTTTCCTATTCCTATCCGGACGAGCCGGTTCCTGCCGGTAAAACGCCCCAATCCTATCTGGAAGAATTGACCTGGAAAGGCATGGCTGAAAGGTTTCCAAAAACAGCTTATGACAGCGTAAAACCACTTCTGGAAAAAGAATTGAAGCTTATCAAAAAGCTTCGCTATGCTCCCTATTTTCTGACTGTTTATGACATTGTCAGTTTTGCAAAATCACAAGGCATTCTTTGTCAGGGGCGCGGTTCGGCTGCCAATTCGGCAGTATGTTTCTGTTTGGGCATTACCAATGTCAATCCACAACAGATTGATCTGTTGTTCGAGCGTTTTATTTCCGAAGAACGTAATGAACCACCCGATATTGATGTCGATTTCGAGCATGAGCGGCGCGAAGAAGTGATGCAATATATCTATCGCCGTTATGGTCGCCATAGAGCTGCCATTGTTGCAACGGTCATCTGTTATCGCAGTCGCAGTGCCATTCGCGATGTCGGCAAAGCTTTGGGCTTGAGCGAAGATATTATAGGAGCGATTGCCTCGACTGTATGGGGCACATCCGGCAAAAAAGTAAGCGATGAGGAGATTGCTCAAAGAGGACTCGACCCGACAAACCGGATGATTGGTCTGACGGTACGTCTTGCTCATGAATTGGTCGGCTTTCCAAGGCATTTGTCACAGCATGTCGGCGGTTTTGTTTTGACCGAGCAAAGGCTTGATGAAACCGTGCCGATCGGCCCTGCTGCCATGAAAGACCGCAGCTTCATCGAGTGGGATAAAGATGACATCGACACTGTCAAATTGATGAAGGTCGATATTTTGTCTTTGGGGATGCTGACCTTGATCCGCAAAGCTTTTGATCTTTTGAAACGTCATAAAAATATCAGCCATGGCTTGCATGATGTTCCGCGGGAAGACGAGCACGTCTATAAAATGTTGTCGAAAGGTGATTCGATCGGAGTTTTTCAGGTTGAAAGCCGGGCACAAATGAACATGTTGCCGCGATTGAAACCGAAACAATTCTACGATCTGGTCATTGAAGTGGCTATTGTCCGCCCCGGCCCGATACAGGGCGATATGGTGCACCCGTATTTACGCCGTCGCAACCATATGGAAAAAGTGGTTTATCCCTCACCGTCACCACAATTCGGCCCGCCTGACGAATTGCAGCGTGTTCTGGGAAAAACATTGGGCGTGCCGCTTTTTCAGGAACAGGCAATGCGCATTGCCATAGAAGCTGCCAAATTTACTCCCGATGAAGCCAATCTTTTGCGCCGTGCCATGGCAACATTCCGGCGGGTGGGAACCATTCATACCATGCAGACAAAAATGGTCGAGGGAATGGTGAGGCGAGGTTACAAGCGCGATTTTGCCGAAAATTGTTTCAAGCAGATTGAAGGTTTCGGCGAATATGGTTTTCCTGAAAGCCATGCGGCAAGCTTTGCCCACCTTGTCTATGTTTCGGCTTGGCTCAAATGTCATCATCCGGAAATTTTTGCGACCGCTCTTCTTAACTCCCAACCTATGGGATTTTATGCCCCCGCCCAGATTATTCGGGATGCCCGCAATCATGGTGTCGAGGTTTTGCCGGTCGATGTCAATTATAGCCATTATGACCATTGTCTGGAAAAAAATGGCAATGGTTTTTCCTTGCGATTGGGATTTCGCCAAATCAACGGTTTTGCGATTGAATGGGGAAAAAGAATCGAACTTCAACAAGCCGAAGGGCCGTTTTCTTCGATTGAAGAATTGCATCGTCGGGTGATGTTACCAAAACGCGCCTTCGAGCTTCTTGCCGATGCCGATTGTTTCTTAAGTATCGATAAAGAGCGGCGTTCGGCTTTATGGGCGGTGCGCCGTTTGCCCGATCATGGAAACTTGCCATTATTTGCGGCAGCACAACAATCCGATCTCGGTGAAGAAGACCCGCTTATTTTTACGCCAATGAAATTGAGCGAACATGTCATTACCGATTATGAAACAACGCGCTTGTCGCTCAAAGCCCATCCGGTCAGTTTTTTGCGAAAAGATCTGGCAAAAAAGGGAGTGCTTACCTGTCATGAAGCAATGGAAATTGCCGGTGGATCTTCTGCAACAATTGCCGGTATTGTTACAGTCCGGCAAAAGCCCGGTAGTGCCAAGGGAGTGGTTTTTTTGACAATGGAAGATGAAAGCGGCATTGCCAATATTGTTGTTTGGCCAAAAATAATGGCGCGCTTTCGCCGCGAGGTCATGGGGGGTAAACTCCTATTGATAACAGGTAAAATACAACGGGATTCTTCCGGTGTTACCCATCTTGTTGCCTCTTATATTGAAGATAGAAGTATGGACATTATCAATTTGAGCGAAATTCCCGAACATTTTGCAGCAATTGAAAGCGAACCTGTTGCCCGCCATCCCCGTCAGTTCCGTGCTCTGCCGAAATCTCGCGATTTTCATTGAAATATTTGCCATGAATGAAGACTTTTATGCCTTTCAACTTTTTATTTTGCATGTCTCAAGCCGTTTGATGACAAGCTGAAAAATGTAGGAGCCTGTGAAAGCTTCATCACGTGGTCGGCAGTTGTTCAGTATTTTTAAAACTGTTGTTTCAATCTTTTAAGAAAAACAAAATCCTGTCAAAAATGAATAAGGAAATAGAGGGTTGATCAAGCAAAAGAACGGGTCTGAAAGCCGAAGCTTGCCCCCTGTGTCAGGGTGATCTAAAAGTCCATGAATCCATTTGCTCTATTCATCTTAGTCAAATTAGCAATTTGAAAAATATTCGTGTTTTAAAAAAGCATTTGAATGCATCGATTGTCGGTTGTTTTTTGAAAATAAACAGCGGCAATAAAATCCGGAAGCCTGACTTTCATAACATTCACCCGCAGGTAAAGGTGTGAGGCCGCGGATAAAACCGCATTATGTTCGATCAACCGGTTTTGAAAAAGCTTGAAGACCATTCGGAAGTTCATTTCGTTCCGACAACAAACTCCATATTTCATTTTCGCGAGTTATTATAAATTGTGTGAGGTAACTATGAATTATGCGAGCCTTGTTGTGGAAATTTCGAATGGCGCAAAAAAACGCGCATAGAACGTCATTTTTCACGCTTTGAGCACTACCATTCAAGCTACGGCTTTCAGGCGTTCATTGCCCAGACGATAGGAAACCGCTTCGGCAAGATGGTGTCTGGTAAGATGCGTCTCCCCCTCAAGATCGGCAATCGTACGAGCAACTTTCAGGACACGATGGTAAGCGCGTGCTGAAAGGCGCATTTTTTCGCTTATCGTTTGTAATAATATTGTGGCAGCACCATCAAGAACGGCAACTTTTTCGATCAGATTTGCAGGACAATCACCATTGGTGCGGATTTGGGGCATTCCCAGTTCTGCATATCTTTTAACCTGTATATCTCGTGCTTTTCTAACGCGTTCGGCGACAACGCGGCTTGGTTCTGCTTCTGCCGGTTTGATGAGATCAAGTGCCGATAAGGCCGGCACATCAATTCGTAAATCTATGCGGTCAAGCAGGGGGCCGGAAATACGTGCCTGATAATCAAGCTGGCATTTCGGGCCTTTGGCACAAACATGTCCGGGTTCACCTGCCATGCCGCAGCGACAAGGGTTCATGGCGGCAACAAGCTGGATACGTGCGGGATAACTGACATGCCGGTTGGCACGCGCAACAACGCATTCCCCGCTTTCAAGCGGTTGACGCAAAGAATCGAGAACTTGCGGTGAAAATTCTGGAAACTCGTCGAGAAACAATACCCCATTATGGGCAAGTGAAACTTCGCCGGGGCGTGCTTTAATGCCGCCGCCGACCATAGCTGCCATGGATGCCGAATGATGGGGTGCACGGAAAGGTCGATGAATGGAAACAGATCCGTTCGTTGTTTCTCCGGCAATCGAGGCAATGAGCGAAACATCAAGAAGTTCGCGGGCATCAAGCGGCGGCAGAATGGAAGGTAACCGCTCGGCCAGCATGGATTTGCCAGCTCCGGGAGGGCCGACAAACAACAAATTATGACGACCCGCGGCTGCCACTTCAAGTGCCCGTTTGGCGGCACTTTGCCCCTTTATGTCGGCAAGATCGGGCAAATTATCCTGAACAATATATTGGCGTGGCTGTGGCGGCGACAAAAATTGCGAACCTTTGAAATGGTTGACCAGAGCAAGCAAACTTGAAGGGGCCAAAATGTCAATGTCGGAGCCAGCCCACGCGGCTTCAGGACCACATTGTTCCGGACAAATCAGCCCTTTATCGGAAGCAACAGCGGACATTGCAGCCGGTAGAACACCGCTCACCGGTGCGATAGAACCATCCAGTCCCAATTCCCCCATAACAACGTATTTTTGCCCAATTTCAGGGGGTAAAAGCCCCATTCCGACCATAAGCCCGACAGCGATCGGTAGATCATAATGGGAACCTTCCTTGGGTAGATCGGCCGGTGCTAGATTGACCGTAATCCGTTTGATCGGCATGGACAATCCACAGGCGTGAAGTGCTGCCTGCACACGTTCACGGCTTTCTGCAACCGCCTTATCGGCAAGGCCTACAATGGACATTCCCATTTTGCCATTGGCAATCATAACCTGTACATCCACAGGTAAAGCGTCAATGCCCGAAAAGGCAACAGTCGTAATACGTGCAACCATTTGTCTTGTTCTCATGTGAGTTGTATCAAAATGAGACAATCATTATTTTTACTGAAAATCAAGAACATTTCATGAACATCAAGTATTTTTATGGTGTTCGCCACGATAAGGCACAAATTGCCGGTTAACACTTCATTGACGAAAATGAAGCAAAATCATGTTCGTCAGTATATGATTAAACGCTGGCCTATGCTAACGCATGAACAAGCAGCAATTTTAATGAGCGCGAAGTTAAAGTGCGAAGTAAATTGTGGGTTTGGAATTTTGGAGCGTTATATTTGGTAAATAAGCAGGTAAACAAAGAGTTTGAAGGTTAAGAGTTAAGTGTTTTGGTAATGTCAGTTACAAAATCGAGGTTGAAGGCAGAGAGTGCTCTTGTCGCTCTCATGACCTGCGTTGCGCTGACTTTTTATCAACCACAAGAAGCAAATGCTTTCGATCTTTTTGGTATCCATTTATGGGGTAAAAAAGACCAGAACGATAAAAATGCCGATGTTATCGGTGTTCCAAAACATTATAAGGTCAAAGTTATCAATGCTCCGAATGCACCGGAAGGGGGCGTAAAAATTGTCAAGGCAGCGTCATCTCTCGTTGAAGATGATGATAAGCCGGCCTCCGGTTCTGCAGGACTTTTGGCCAAAGCACGCGGTGATTACAGGAAAATTCTGGCTGCCCTTTATGCCGAAGGTTATTACGGCGGCACAATCAGTATTCAGGTGAACGGTGCGGAGGCAGCCAATATCCGTCCCGATACAGAATTGCCCGACCAATCCGATATCCTCATTACAATCGATACCGGACCGCAATATCATTTCGGTGTTGCAAGCGTTCATGATCTCGCTCCAAAAACCGACGACAAGAAAGACAAAGTTCCTCTTCCGGCCGATTCTGGATATGCGTCAGGGGATGTTGCAAAATCCGGTTCTGTTTTCAAGGCGGAACAACTTGCCATCGAAGGGTGGCGGCAACAAGGTTATGCCAAGGCAAGCGTAAAAAACCGTGATGTTGTTGCCGATCATGCCAGCCGCACTATCGATTCCAATATAGAGGTTCAGCCCGGTCGAAAAGCCAGTTATGGTCCCTTGACAGTTAAAAACGTCAGCGACAAGCCCCGCATGGATTCAGCCTATGTCGCCTGGATGACAGGATTAAAAGAGGGGCAGGAATATGACCCCGATGATATTGCCAAAGCCAACAAGCGCCTCGCACGGCTTGATGTATTTCGTGCGGCCAATGTGAGGGAGGCAGACAAGATAAAGGCTGATGGCAGTTTGCCGCTCAATCTTACAGTACAGGAACGTCCGCTTCACCGGTTTGGCGTTGGTGGCAGCTATTCGACACTTGATGGTGCCGGTCTTGAAGCTTACTGGATGCATCGCGACCTTTTCGGCCATGCGGAACGTTTGCGTTTTGATGCAAAGATAAGCGGCATTGGTGGCAGTCAGGATGACTCCTATAATCCGAAAAACTTCGGTTATCTTTTGGGAACAACTTTCACCCGTCCCGGTGTCATTACGCCCGACACCGATTTTGTTGCAAGCCTTAAAGGGCAGCGTGAGGTTCTTGATAATTATACAACCACAGGCATTACCGGACAGCTCGGTTTGACACATATATTCACCGATGAGCTTTCAGGGCGGATTTATTTCAATGCCGCCCAAACCAAATCGGAAGACGACTATTTCGGCAATCGCGATTTTACACCGGTCGGTTTTTTGGGAGGATTGCTTTATGATAGTCGTGACAACAAGTCCAATCCTAAACACGGCCTTTATGGCGAAGCGGTTCTGGAGCCGATTTACGAAATTCATTATGGAAACTTTATCGGCAAGATGACATTGGAAGGCCGTTCCTATTTTTCGCTTGATGCGAAAGATCGCTATGTTATTGCAACACGTGCAAAGATCGGTTCGATTACCGGTCCGGAAGCGCGCGAAATTCCTTCCGATATGCTCTTCTTTGCCGGTGGCGGTGGTTCTGTGCGCGGTTATGGCTATCGCAATATCGGTATCAGAACCGATACCGGCGATACAATTGGTGGTCGTTCGCTTGTCGAAGGGTCGGCGGAGTTGCGCACAATGGTGACCGATACAATCGGTCTCGTCGGTTTTGTCGATGCCGGTGTTGTGGGGGCTGATTCCACTCCGGATTTTTCGGAAAACACAAAAGTCGGTGCCGGTATCGGTGTCCGTTATATGACAGGGCTTGGACCATTGCGTTTTGATGTGGCAGCACCTCTCGATGGTGCAGTGGGCGACCCTGATTTAGGTTTCTATATCGGCATAGGGCAGGCGTTCTGATGATGAAAAAATTTTCACTTTCAGCTTTTATGACCGCATTGTTCCTGATTTTTACAGGTTTGACAGCGAGTTTTGCCGACACTTCTTCACCCGCCGGTCACGATACGGCTGCGGCGGAAAAGTCATGGGTTTTGTCATTCATTGAAAGCAAAATTTCCTCACCTAACCGGCAAATCCGTTTTGCCGGCATTGAAGGGGCTTTATCGTCGAACGCTACAATCGGCTCGATTACGATTGCCGATCGACAAGGTGTTTGGCTCAAAATCACCAATGCCAAACTTGACTGGAGTCGTTTGGCACTATTGCGCGGACAAGTGTCTATTAATGAATTGTCTGCCGAGAAGATTGATATTTTCAGGAAACCTTTGCCTGATTCTTCGGCACCAAGTCCCCAGTCCAAGGGCTTTTCTATACCGGACCTGCCAGTTGCGATAAGCATCAAATCGCTTGACGCAAAGAAAGTTGCATTCGGAGAGCCGCTATTTAATCTTCCTTCCGAAGTTTCGTTGCAAGGCGGTATAACTCTTGCCGATGGTGATCTCGCGGCTCAACTCGTCATGAAACGTCTGGATAAAGCCGGCAATTTCGATGTGTTGGCCAATATTTCAAACAGCACCAACAAGGCAAAAATCGATATTGAAGTGTCGGAGCCGGAAAACGGCATTGTTGCCAATCTTTTAAAAATAAAGAATCGCCCCGCCGTTGCTTTGATTGCAAAAGGCGAAGGACCGCTTGATAATTTCGAGCTCGGTCTTGCGATGAAAGCCGGTGCCGATCCGGTACTGAATGGCAAATTCAAGCTTCAGGGCACAGAAAGCGGAAAATCGATAAATGTTAACCTGTCAGGGCCGATTGTTCTTTTGATGCCGGACGAATATCGGGCATTTTTCGGGGCAAGAACGGCGCTTGAACTGGCAGCCTTGCTGAAAAAGGACGGCGGCTTTCGTCTTGACAAATTTTCGATCAATGGTGAAGGCGTTCATATAGCAGCAAATGCAGAAACATTGTCAGACGGCTTTTTACGCCGTTTGGCAGTAAAAGCGTCGGTTAAAGCGCAAACCGGTCAATCGATTATTTTGCCTGTCGCCGGAGGCAAAACACGTGCTGATAATATTGCTCTTAATATAGATTATGGGCGGAATGAGAGGTCGATGTGGAGTGGCCAATTTATCGTCAATAACTTTTCAAACGAAAATTTCATTGCCCACGATATAACTGTCGATATGGGGGGCGACTCGGAAAATCTGGATGACGTCAATAATCGTCATGTCGGTTTGCAGATTACCGGCGCAATAAACGGCATGGCAACGCCTAAGAGCAAGATTTCGGATGCCTTGGGAAAATCGGTCAATTTGAAAGTCGATGCCGATATTCTCGCCCATCAGCCGGTTACACTACGCACTGTCAATCTTTCCGCTAACGGGCTCACTTTATGGCTGAAGGGGCAGATCGAGAAGTTTCAATTCAAAGGAAATCTCGGCATTCAAGCCGATACATTGGAACCTTTGGCAATGTTGAGCGGAAAACCGCTTTCGGGTGCAGCCGATATTGAGGCAAATGGCTCAATCGGCCTTGTCGGTGGTTCTTTCGATCTTGATCTTTCCGGAAAAACCGTGGCTTTGAAAACCGGTAATGAAACGCTGGATCGTTTGCTGGCTGGCAATGTAAAATTATCGGGTGGAATAAAACGCGACGAAACCGGAATTACAACACGCCAATTCCTGCTTGGTAACGACCATATCAAGCTTGAAGCGAATGGCAGCTTCTCGAGTGATGAAGCCGATATGGACTATCAGCTTGATCTTTCCGACCTTAATCTCGTCAATTCCCGTATGCATGGTGCAGTCCAATTGCAGGGTGCCGCCCGTGGCCATAACCGTCTTGTTGCTTTAAGTCTTGGAGCAAAGATAAAAGATGCAACTTTGTCGGGTCAGAAAATGCAGGATACGGCAATTTTTGCCAATGCCATTCTCGACAATACGTCACCGATTGCGACCTATTTGAGTGGTTATGTAGACGGTAGCGGCCTGTTCGGGGGTGAAAAACTGAAACTAAGCGGAAGTTTTTCCGATAATGACCAGTTTAAAAGTCTGAACAATCTCGACATTCTCGTCGGCGAAACGCATGTGAACGGCAATCTGAAACAAAATCTGGAAGGGCTGATTGACGGCAATATCCATATTGATGCACGTGATATTTCAACATTGAGTGCGCTTTTGCTCACCGACGGTCATGGCACTATGACAGGTGACTTTAATTTAAGCGAAAGTGAAGGAAAGCAGAGCGGTCGTCTGAAAGCCCATATCGACAAACTGGTTTTTGGCGAAAATCATGTTGAAAGCCTTGATATGAATTTGACGCTCGATGACCCGAAAGGTGCTTTCCGTGTCAATGGCTTTGTCAATGCTTCCGATATTCGCGTTGCGAATTTTGTCGTCAATACCATAAAAGCAACAGCAAAAGATATGGATGGAAAAACCGCTTTTCAGGTTTCTGCGGATGTCCAGAATAATATCAAGGCCGATCTTGCTGGTCGCTTGATCTACCCTGCAACAAACGGGGATGAATCGCAAGATGGGCAAGAAGATAATCGGCGGCTAACCGTCGAGTTTGATTCTATGAACGTTTCGCAGGATGCGGTTCATGCGAAACTATTAAATCCGGCTTCTGTGATTTTGTTTGATAATAGCTATCACATTTCACCTTTGATATTGGATGTGAATGGCGGGAAATTTTCGGTTAAAGGCGATGGCGGGTCAAAACTCGATTTGGAGTTGCAAATGGACCGCTTGCCCGTTTCACTTGCCAATCTGATAAAACCGGATCTTCGTGCAACCGGTACTTTAACCGGTCAAGCCGATATAAAAGGAACGCCGGACACGCCTGATGTTGCCTTTGATATGAAAGGCGAAGGTCTGTCGATCGGCATTCTCAAAGACAAGAAAATCGCACCATTTGCACTTGATGCAAAGGGGAGAACCAATGGCAAATCGGTCAATATTGATACAAGGATTTCCGGTTCCGGTCTTGATGTTGAAGCCAATGGCAAAGTACCGCTGGATGCAGGAAATCTCGATCTTGACATAAGCTTGAAAAATTTGCCCGTTACTCTCGCAAACGGTTTTGTGGCCAATCAGAATCTTGGCGGCACCATCTCCGGTCACGCCCACATCGGTGGACAATTGAAAGCACCGACGGCAACATTCAATCTTTCAGGCCAGGGCTTGAGAGCCGATTTATTGGCAAAAAATGGTCTTACGCCAATCAGTTTGAATGCTGAGGGCCATTATGACAATAATGTTCTTAATCTTGAACAATTCAATGCAAATGGTGCGCAAGGGCTTAATATGTCGGCAAATGGCCGCATTCCGGTAAAAGGTGATGGCATTGATCTTCATGTCAAAGGTTCGTCTCCTATGGCAATTGCCAATCAATTCCTTGCCGAACGTGGAACGCAAATTTCCGGCTCGGCAAATATTGATGCGACCGTTAGAGGCTCCTTTACAAAACCGGAATTGAATGGTCATTTTGCTCTTGCAAATGGTACTTTTATTGATCCGCAAAGCAATTTGCGCCTGAACAATATTGTCGTTGATGCCGGTTTGAGTGGTGAGCGCATTGTGCTCAATCGTGCCAGCGCTTCATCATCTGCTGGAGGTACAATTTCTGCCAATGGTTCTATCTCGACAGATTTTGCTGCCGGAATGCCCGCCGATATGACTGTTCGTCTCAATCATACACGCTATAGCGATGGCGAAATGGTTGTTGCGACCGTTGATGGCACTTTAACAGTGACAGGCGGTCTGTTGAATAATCCGGTGATTGGCGGTGATCTTACAATCGAAAAGGCAGAAATTACCGTTCCGGATCGTTTCGGCGGGGCTGCTCTTATAGATGTCAAACACAAGAATCTTACAAAAGATATTGAAACAACGCTTGAGCGGGCGAAAATAGATACTGGCAGACAAAAAGTTGCAACGGCTCCGGCAAAACCATCCGTCGTCCAGTTGAAATTGCATATTCGTGCACCGAACCAGATTTTTGTTCGCGGCATGGGGCTTGATGTCGAATTGGGTGGCGAAATCGGTTTGTTCGGTCCGGTGAATGAAATTCATCCTGTCGGCGGGTTCCAGATGTTGCGGGGCCGGTTTGAAATTCTTTCTCAACGCCTTACCTTCACCGAAGGAACGGTGACACTCGTCGGCAATCTCAATCCTGAAGTCAATTTTGTTGCAACCACGCAAGGAAGCGATATTACGGTGACGGTAACTGTAAGCGGTACGATCAATGCATTGAGTGTTTCCTTCACTTCGGTACCTGTTCTGCCTCAGGATGAAGTTCTCGCCCGTTTGATTTTCAATCGTTCGATCAGCGAACTCTCGCCCTTCCAGATTGCCCAGCTTGCGTCTGCTGCTGCCGAACTTGCCGGTGTTACCAACACGTCGCTTCTCGGTTCCTTACGGTCGACCACCGGTCTTGATGATCTTGATGTTGTAACAGATAAACAGGGAAATACCGGTGTTAAAGCGGGGCGCTATATTCGCGATAATATCTATCTCGGTGTCGAAGCCGGCTCCGGTGGCAACACGAAAGGCACTGTTAATCTGGATATTTCCAAAAACTTGAAAGCCAAAGGCGCACTTGGCGCACAAGGTGATTCAAGTGTTGGTGTTTTCTATGAAAAAGATTATTAAAACGAGGAATATTGCTTTTGCCGGAAATGGTCTTCCGGCGTTCATTTCATCGTCAATGTCAGCGCGTAAGGAATCATAATGCCCCGACTTTTTGCCGCATTGGAAGTGCCGCATGATGCCGCGTTGTCCTTGTCATTGTTGCGTGGCGGTTTACCTGGTGCACGTTTCATCGAAGTGGAGGATTATCATATCACCCTGCGTTTTTTCGGTGACATGAACAACGAGATGGCTGATGAACTCGTTCACACACTTGATCACATTGAAAGAAAGCCTTTCAATTTGCGTCTGAAAGGCATTGATGTCTTCGGTTCAAAAACGCCGCATTCGATTTATGCAAGTGTAGAACCATGTGAGGAATTATTGTTTTTGCAAAGCGACATTGATCGTATTGCCAAAAGACTTGGCCTCAAATCGGACAAAGGGAAATATATTCCACATGTGACAGTTGCTCGCCTGAAACAGGTGAAGCTTGATGATCTATTGCCCTATCTTTCTTCACATGGCCATTTTGAAACGGGATATTTTCCGGTTAACCGCTTTGTATTGATGTCATCGCACGAGTCAATTGGTGGTGGTCCATATATTATTGAAGACAAATGGGCACTAAAAATAAAATAATTTCGGATATGTCCTGCATATTATAGATATTAATGAATTGTTTTGGAAACTATCAATATTTCCGTAAGCGAACCATAGAGGATTGTCCGGGTACAATTTAAAGCTGAACGTGATTGCAATGCTAACTACCGCGTGTGTTAATAATCTTCGTCTAGGTATTTGGAGTTATGATATCACGTCAAAAAGGAGGTCTAACGCAATATAGCTACGAGTCATTGATCTATCGGGATATTTTTCATATTAATTGAATCAATTTTACCGGTTTTTCATGATGAGTTTGAGTGGGCAATATATTATTTGTTTCAAAGTGAGTGAGAGTTGATTAAATCCTCGTTAAACGAACATGATCGCACTGTTTCTGTTATTATTCCATATTACAATGGATCAAAATATATAGAACGAAGTGTACAAAGCGTACTTGATCAAACTGTTAAACCGAATGAATTGTTAGTCATCGATGATGGATCAATTCAAGAAGAGTCAGATTTCTTAAATATTATTGCAAAGAAAATGGGATTTGCTGTTCTTCGTAAAGAAAACGGTGGGCAGGGGTCAGCGCGAAATTTCGGTGTTGCACATACAAAATCTAAATTTATCTGTTTTCTTGATCAAGATGATTTCTTTTTGCCAAATCATATAAAGCAATTAATGGATGCGGTCGAATGGCAAGATCCGAAATTTGGTTGGGTCTACGGCGATTTATGTGAAGCGGATGAGGAAGGGAATATCGTTCAAACGAATGTTGTCGTCCGGAGTACAAAAGATTCTCATCCTAAAACAAGTATATTGACCATGCTAAGATACGATATGTATGTTCTCCCATCAGCCTCTTTAATTAGTCGCCGGGCTTTTGAAGATGTCGGTGGGTTCGATCCACAGTTTACAGGCTATGAGGACGATGATTTTTTTCTCAGGTTATTCCGCAAAGGATGGACTAATTATTATTTACCGAAAGCTGTGACAGTGTGGTGTATCAATAATAATAGTACATCTTTTAGTATCAAAATGAGTCGTAGTCGTTTGCGTTATGTAAAGAAGATATGTGATAATTTTGACGAAGTTTCCGGCTACGGGCATCGTTATATAAGGGATTGTCTCGTACCACGTTTTATGGGTACTTTCATTAAAGAGGCGAGACAGGCCGTAAAAAAGCCAAAGACACCTCAACAAATCAAGATGTTTGAACACCGCGATGAAATTATTTCATTATTAGACCAATTCATTGACGTTATTTCACAAAAAACAAGATTAAGAGGGCCTGTCCGACGTAAGCTGAAACGCGCTGTATTAAAGATTAAAATAGAAAGAACTATTAAAAAGATATTTTTGAAATATTAATTTAGTTAATCGATTTTCCATAAAACATGTTTATTGTTTCGTAATATACATAAAAAATAAAAAATTTATTTTTCAATAAAGTAATTTCATAGTTTTATATTTACAATATATATGTATTGTTATTAAAAAATCAAAAACGCGATCTGAGCAGAAATAAAATATATAAATTTGTTTGGAAATTGAAATTCTTGTATCGGCGATACAATCAAAAGTGGTCGTTTGTTATATCATGCAAATGAATAAATAAATATATTTTTAATCACAAAATATAAACATATATTCGATATTTATATATATTAAAATTAATTAATAATAACAATAAAGAAAAATATTTAATTAATATATATTTTATTAATAAGTGATTATTTCCAAAAGTAAACCTTGAAAAGAAAGAGGTTACGTGGTTAACGGGTAAAATTTCTCTATCCTTGTGATAATTCTTTTTTGAGATTGTTTCGTGGTCGGTTATTGCCGCACTATTCATATTCTTTGAGATGGAGATGGAACGACTCTTCAGGGTTATAATTGGAGTGGCACAATACAATATGCCGTTTTGCTGTTAAGCTAATTTCTCAACCACATAGAGGCGATGACGTTTTCTGGCAAAAGCTTCTGAACTGTTCCTCTGTTGAGGATAAAATATTTTAAACATCAAAACGCTTTCAGACAATAGAAACAGGTTTGATTGATTGTCATATAATGATCTGAAGCTACAATGCCACCTTCGAGAGGTGAAAAGCGTGGATGTTTTTATTGCGTTTCATTTGCCTGAAGATGGGAAATTTTCCACCTGCACGCCTCGTTCTTTTGTCTTTTAGTTACACCGTTTGTTCTGTTTTTCTTCCGATAGGTAGCTTTTTCGCCCTAATCGTTGTCATTTGACGCAACTAACTATTTTCAAGTCTGTGTTAGCGCCGTACAAAATTGTTTGCCGAGGAAAGGTAAAAATATAATAATTCTGTTTTAAATTTTAAATAAAATTATAAATAATTATATTATTTATAAATAAATTTAAAACGACGTCATATAACACAACATAACCACATATTCACAAATAAATTATGTGGTTATGAAAAATAAAGCATGTTAACTGAATTATTGTTGAACTGACCTCAAGGGCGTTTCTGAGCCAAAAGGTTTTCTACAGCAGTAGACAGATTCTTTTCAAAAACATTCAATGAAAAATATTTTTTAAAGATTTTCTGCCCCTCAAGCCCGATGTTATGCCATTTATCGCTTAATTCTAATGCGTGTTGTAACGCCTTTGCGATACCTTCGGGAGTCGATTGCTCAATTATAAATCCGGATTTGTCGTTTTCTAAATATTGACTTGTTCCGGTTTCCTTTGTGCACATAATAGGCACACCGGCACCTAAAGCATCTATCGAAACTATTGGCAGTGTATCGCTTCGAGATGGAACAATTACAAGATCGGAGGTTTCGGTTTCGATGACACAATCTTCGTGAGATAGTTCACCATTGACCGAGACATTCTCATAGCTTTTTGCATCAACTTCCAACTTTGCTTTGAGTTCTTTTGATAATGTTCGACCAAAAAAACGAAGTTTGAATTTTTTGCGATATTCCGGTGCGAGATATTGCATTGCTGCCAAAAGAAGATCTTGACCTTTCCGATATTCATATGATCCGAAAGTAGACAATAGGAGTTGATCTCCCTTATGGTTTTTGCGTTGAAGTTGAGGAAAACCGGTTTCCAATCGTCCAATCTTATTACTTCGATATTTTTTTATATGCTCAATTGCATAGTCGCTTACACCAACAATATTTTCTGCATCATGTAATATTTTTGCACAATCCGGAAATTTATCAGCCAAATCCGAGACAAGCTCCACTTCATGGATGTACCATAAAACCGGAACAACGGGATCAAGCTGTTTAACAATTGGCCATGTTACAACTGTGTTTGCAATCACGAGATCAAAATTGCGTGCGAGAGATAGTACACTTTCGTGCATTTTTAGCAACAAACTATCTATGATAACGTTGAAGCCTAATGATTGTAGTTCTTTTGCTAAAGGACCGTCCTCGGGACTGGTTATAACAACAAAATACCCCTCTTTTTCCAACGTCTTTGCCATTTCGACAACAACTCGCGGTGCACCGCTATTTGTCAGATCATGACTCACGATCAATATATCGCCCTTCGATTTTTTGTCATATCGTCTTCCTGGATAGATGGAGAAATCTTCGGGCGAGTCATGATATAATAATGATCGCATTAACGGAGTGAAATATGGGTCATTTGCGACTTGTTCGGGCCAACGTTTCAAAAGATAAATATCCGATTTATCAATTTTTGGAGAAACATTCGTTTCAGATTTACCGATTGATAGATGCCCTAAATGAGTTAATTTTGAATCTGGTTGATATATGCATGTTTGCCCTAATTCACGTATTTTAAAGCATAAATCCACGTCGGAATGAGCAATTGGTGTGTGTTTGCTGTCAAATCCACCGACTTGTGAAAATGTTTTTGCAGAAACAAGTAAACACGCTCCGCAAAGAAGCGAAACTTCCCGTATTTGATCTGCCATATTGAAGTACGGATGTTGAATGTCTGGAACTGCATGAAATGCAGTACCAACCAAACGACGCACCCCGGTGACCATGCCGGCGTGTTGAATAGTGCCATTTGAATAAAGCATTTTGGGAGCTACGGCGCCAACTCCCTTGATCAGAGCCACGTGAACGAGCTGTTTCAACCAATCATCATTTATGATTCTAACATCGTCATTGAAAAATGCCAGAAATTGGCCTTTCGCTTGCATTGCCCCTTGATTACACTTATCAGAAAAGTTGAAGGGCTTATCGTAGCTCACAAAACTTATAGTCTTATTTTCACTCTTTAACTGGTCGATAATTTTCGAGTTTGTAACGACCAAGATTTCATAATTGGTATAATCTGTATGAGTTAGGATAGAATTGAGTGAAGCACGAATATTTTCAATGTTATCCGATGGTATAATAATCGATACCATTGGTTCTTTACCGGCTTCATCCCACTCGATACGATTGCCAAAAGATAACGGCTTTGCTTTACCATTCCAATTTCTTCGATCAGCTGCAGATTGCAAAGCCAGAATGTTGGTAACCCTGGCATAATCCTTACCCCCTGCCGCCCCGGAAGTAGCAATCGCGCGCCAGCCATATAGCGGTTTTGCTATATGATAGATGTTATCGGTTTTCTCTGTCATACGTAAAGCAAGATCATAGTCCTGTGAAAAATCATATCGGCTACGAAAACCACCGATCTCTTTTACGAGAGAAGTGCGGCAAACTGTCAGATGCCCGATATACATGTTATTGGTTAGAAGCACAGGGCTCCAATCCGGCTTTGCGAAAATTTGCAACGGACAGCCATTCTCATCAATGATGCACTCATCCGAATAGACGACATCAGCCTGAGGATGCTCCTTTATACACTCGGCGACGGATTGTAGTGCATCCCAAGTCAATTCATCGTCGTGATCGACAAATGCGATGTAATCGCCCGAGGCGATCTGCAATCCCATATTACTGGATCCGGCAATTCCTAAATTTTCATCGTTATAGATAACTTTTATGCGATTATCGATATCAGAAAATCTCGTTAGAATTTCCCGTATATAAGGTGGTTTTGAAAAATCATCGACCACTACAATTTCAAAATTTTGATAACTTTGCAAAAGTAAAGTTTGAAAAAGACGTTCCAGAAATTGGGGAGGAGTGTCGAATACACTTATAAGTATAGTGAATTTTATGTCGCCATTACGGATGAAATTATAATTATTTGTATAGTCAAACCTATCGCGTACATTTTTTGCAGCAATAGAAAAATTTTTTTCAACCGGAATATCAATGAAACGAGTTGATAACTTATCTGATCCGGTGGAATTTTTCAGTGGCCTTGGCCCTAATCCCACATAGTGTAAGCGCTTTTTGATGCTCTTTTTCCATTTTTTGCAGAAGCGTTTAAACTTGCTTTTTGTTTCTTTATTCGACGTTTTCTGCTGCATAAATAAGCAAGCTTCGTTTTTTCCTTGACCGATTGGCTTGGAAGCTTGCCAGAGCTTGGTATATTTAAACAGATATGAATTATTATCTTTTAACAAGGTGAACATTGGAGGTTCTACAAGAACTTTAGACCGATAATCCGGATTAACTTCAAAAAACATGGAACGTGAAACAACAAGCGGATGTTTTGTATCATTTAGGTTGCGTTCAAGATCCTTTAAATTATTATAAATACTTTGATGATGTCCGGTCAAATATCGTTTATAATTGTGGTCAGCAAAAACCTTATGAAATTTTATTACAACAATTGAATCATAAAAATGTATAGATTCGATACGTTGACTGTATAAATGAAATGTTTTTCCATCTTTCAATGTAGCGATTTCATTTGCCGGTATATATTGATAATTTAATGCGTCAGTCAGGTTTTTTAAAAATTCCTGTGCTGCACCTTTTGCACGAAAACCACCTTGATACGCTGCATCGTAACTGCAATGGAGATCTTCTATTATGAATAATCCCCCTGGTTTCATACGAAGAAAACAATTTTTGAAAGCAGCAATAATATCCTTAGATTTGTGTGACCCGTCATCAATGACAATGTCAAACTGATCATCCTTCAATTTGTCATTAAGCTGTTTTTCATTCGATGCATCGCAGCAGAAAACGTTAATGCCGCTTTCGAAATCCAATTTGGCACATTCAGGATTTATATCAAGCCCGACAAATGTTGAGCCGTCAGGAAAATATTTTTTCCAAATTTCCAGCGATCCGCCGTTCTGTACGCCGATTTCAAGTAAACTTATGGGGCTGTTCTGCTTCAAAAAAACATCAAAAAACTGAGTATATACGTCAATATAGTTTTCCCATTTATCAGACGATTTATTGTCATGATCCCAAAAAATCTTCTTTAAATCCTGCATATTTTTTCCCTATGTTCCAGCGGCATGCCATATTACATTGTAAAATATGTCTTCCATCCAATAATCTGTAATTTGAATGTAGAACGTATTTTCTCATTATTCAGCAATGAATTTTTTGGTCTCGTAGCAGAGGTCCTGTATTCTAAAGAGCTGATAGAACGAATATTGCATAGTTTTTCGCCTGTTTTCTTTGACAGGCTAAACACTTCACGAGCAAAATCGGCCCAATTCGTTTTTCCGTTAGGCACAAGATGAAAAATACCACGCCAGTTTTGTGGTGGAATTTTACCTGTTACTTGCTTGCTGATAGCAATAATATTGTTAACAATAAAATCGGCACTTGTCGGAGTTCCCCACTGGTCGCACACGACGTTTATTTCATCATGCGTTTGCGCCAGCCGGATCATCGTTTTAACAAAATTATTTCCAAATCGGCTATAAACCCAGGCAGTGCGCAAAATGATGTGGTCTGGATTGGCTTCTATTATAGCCCATTCGCCTTCCAGCTTGGAAAGGCCATAAACATTCAGTGGTCCTGGAGCATCATCTTCCTTATAACCATTTTCATTTTGTCCGTTAAAGACATAGTCTGTCGAAATATGAATGATCGGCAAACCATTGTCTTGCCCAACTTCCGCAACATTTTTGGCACCGTCTCTGTTGACAGCAAATGCTTCCTGAATCTCGGTTTCGGCCTTATCGACAGCAGTATAGGCAGCGGCGTTGACAACGATGTCAGGCTTATAAACTTGAACAGCCTTTGCAATTGAAATCTTATCAGTGATATCAAGTTCGGGTCGACCAAGTGCAACAATTTCAACGCCATCTTGTGTTGAATGCAGCATAGATTGCGCAACTTGACCGTTTCTTCCGGTAACCAGAATTTTCACAGTTGTTCCCCCTTTTCAAGCGATTTTTGCGCGTTCTTTTAACGGCTGCCACCACCATTTATTGTCAAGATACCACTGGACGGTTTTCTTCAAACCTGTGTCAAAGGTCTCCTGCGGTTTCCAATGAAGTTCTGTCATGATTTTCGTTGGATCAATCGCATAACGCCTGTCATGTCCGGCTCGGTCTTTAACAAATGTAATGAGTTCCCGATAGGATTTTCCATTCGCACGGGGCTTGAGTCCATCAAGAATGTCACAGATAGATTCGACGACCTGAAGGTTGGTTCGTTCATTATGCCCGCCAACATTATAGCTCTCGCCTATTTTGCCATGACGTACGATTGTTTCCAAAGCCCGTGCGTGGTCCTCGACATAAAGCCAGTCGCGAATATTTTTTCCCTCTCCATAAATAGGCAGTGGCTTTTCATCAAGCGCGGAGAGAATAACAAGCGGAATAAGTTTCTCGGGAAAATGGTATGGACCATAATTATTTGAACAATTGGAAATAACAGTTGGCAACCCATAAGTATGATGCCAAGCGCGCACCAGATGATCCGACGAGGCTTTCGAGGCAGAATAGGGAGAAGACGGGTTATACGGTGTTTGTTCGGTAAAAATACCGCTGTCGAAAGGCAGATCTCCGAACACTTCATCGGTAGAGATATGGTGAAAGCGGAATGTCTTTTGTTTGCTATGGTCCAATTTTTCAAAATAACGGCGCGCTGCTTCCAATAAACGAAAAGTGCCTACAATATTTGTCTCAATAAACGCTGATGGCCCAAGAATTGATCGATCTACATGACTTTCAGCTGCAAGATGCATAATGGCGTCGATTTGTTCGTTTTCCAAAATTTTAAAAACAGCATCACTGTCACAGATATCCAATTGATAGAAATGATAGTTTTGTTTACCAGCCAATGTTTTTAAAGATTGAAGATTTCCTGCATAGGTCAGCTTATCAACATTAAAAACATCATATCCCTTATTAACAAGATGTCGGCACAATGCCGACCCGATAAAACCTGCACCGCCAGTCACAAGAATTTTCACTTTGTCATCTCCGCAAAATCGAAGAGCTCCGCATCTTTCAAAAATGGTGCATTTTTGTCTTTTTCCGAAAGCTCGACATGGGCAAGGTCGATCGGCCATTTGATCGCTATGTCAGGATCATCAAAACGAATAGAACGATCGCATTCAGGAGCATAATAGTCTGTTACTTTATAGACAAATTCACAATTGTCCTCAAGCGTTAGAAAACCGTGTGCAAAACCCGCAGGAATATAGAACTCGTTCCATTTGTCGGGTGAAAGTTCAACACTTGTCCATTTGAGAAAAGTTGACGAACCGCGTCTTATATCAACTGCAACGTCAAATACACGTCCCCGTGTTACGCGAACGAGTTTTGTTTGCGCGTGTGGAGTAAGTTGGTAATGCAATCCTCTTAAAGTACCGGCTTTAGCAGAATAAGATTGGTTGTCTTGAACGAAAATGTCGTTGATACCGTGAGCTGAAAAATCTTTGGCATTATAAGTTTCAGAAAAAAAACCGCGATTATCTCCGAATTTTTTAGGCTGAATTATAAAAACATCGGAAATAGGCGTTTTATTGACTTCAATCATTACCGATCTCCGTAACAAGACGTTTTAAATATTTTGCATAGCCGGTTTTCCCTAGCTGATCAGCCCGTTTTAAAACCTGATCAGCTGTCAGATAGCCGTTATTATAAGCGATTTCTTCTGGACACATCACCTTGATGCCTTGTCGTTTTTCAATCGCTCTAACATAAGACGATGCGTCGTGAAGGCTATCATGAGTGCCCGTGTCAAGCCATGCATATCCACGCCCAAGTCGGATAACTTGTAAACGCTTTTCAGCAAGATATAAGCTATTGATATCGGTTATCTCGAGTTCTCCACGAGCAGAAGGTTTTAAATCTTGTGCAAATGAAACGACATCATTGTCATAAAAATAAAGTCCGGTAACAGCCCAATTGGATCGTGGTTTTTCCGGCTTTTCAACGAGTGATTCTGCCATGCCTGTTTGCTTATCGAAACTTACAACCCCATATCGTTCAGGGTCATCGACACGATAGGCAAATACGGTTGCGCCATTTTTGAGTGATTTCGCTTTTTCAAGCTGGTTCGCAAGGCCGTGACCGAAAAAAATATTATCGCCAAGTACAAGTGACACATGGTTATCGCCAATGAAGTTTTTGCCAATTTTAAAGGCTTCGGCAAGGCCATTCGGATGGGCTTGTTCGGCATAGGAAAAATTAATTCCGTAAGCGCTGCCATCACCCAGTAAATGATGAAACAGCGGGAGATCACGCGGCGTCGATATAATAAGAATATCACGGATTCCTGCCAACATAAGAACACCCAGCGGATAATAAATCATCGGTTTATCATAAATTGGCAAAAGTTGCTTTGAAATTCCCAAAGTTGCCGGATATAGTCTCGTTCCGCTCCCGCCAGCAAGAATAATCCCCTTCATACGCTTAACCTCACTTGAATAGCTTTTTTGAAAACAAGTAAAATGTTATTTAAGTGTTTCACGTGATATATCCACAAAGAATTCGAGAAAAATTTGAGTCATAAATTCCGATATCTATATAACAGTGTTTATCATAAAACCAATAAAGGCGCATCTATATAACCAAAACATAGGCGTAATTTTGGCCGCTTATGTCTGTTTTTTAGTCACCTGTCAAAATTACATTTGGCATAAAGATCTCTTTATATCCCTGTTGCGCCATTGTGCGACATCTGTTAAATCACCGGAAGCTAAAAATCTTCAAGGAGTGCATAATGGCTGCCAAAGAATATATTATCAAGGATATCGGCCTTGCCGACTATGGTCGCAGAGAACTCGATATTGCCGAAACTGAAATGCCGGGGCTAATGGCCTGCCGTGAGGAATTCGGCTCCTCTCAACCGTTGCGTGGCGCACGCATTTCCGGTTCGCTGCACATGACAATCCAGACAGCCGTTCTTATCGAAACATTGAAAATGATCGGTGCAGATTTGCGCTGGGCCTCATGTAATATTTTTTCAACGCAGGACCATGCTGCCGCAGCAATTGCTGCAGGTGGTACACCTGTTTTTGCAGTCAAGGGCGAAACGCTTGAACAATATTGGAGCTATACCGATGCCATTTTCCAATGGCCGGACGGTAAGCCTTCAAATATGATTCTTGATGATGGCGGTGATGCAACAGCTTATATTCTGACCGGTGCCCGTGCCGAAGATGGAGAAGATGTTCTTTCCAAGCCGGAATCCGAAGAAGAGGCAATTTTCTTTGCCCAAATCAAAAAACGCATGAAAGAAACCCCCGGTTTCTTTACCCGTCAACGTGATGCCATCAAAGGCGTGACCGAAGAGACAACGACAGGTGTTCATCGTCTCTATCATTTACAGGAACAAGGGTTGCTTCCGTTCCCCGCAATCAACGTCAATGACAGTGTAACAAAATCCAAATTCGACAACCGTTATGGCTGTAAAGAATCGCTGGTTGACGGTATCCGTCGCGGTACCGACGTGATGATGGCCGGTAAAGTTGCTATTGTTTGCGGCTATGGCGATGTCGGTAAAGGCTGTGCCGCTTCTCTTTCTGGTGCCGGTGCGCGCGTCAAGGTTACCGAAGTTGACCCGATTTGTGCCTTGCAGGCAGCTATGGATGGCTATGAGGTTGTAACACTCGAGGATGCTGCACCGACCGCCGATATCATCATTACGGCAACGGGAAACCGTGACATTGTCCGCCTTGAACATATGCGCGCAGTCAAGGATATGTGCATTATCGGCAATATCGGACATTTTGATAATGAAATTCAGGTTGCTTCACTGAAAAACCTGAAATGGACAAATATCAAGCCGCAAGTCGACATGATTACATTTCCGGATGGAAAACGCATTATTCTTCTTTCGGAAGGACGTCTGCTTAATCTTGGCAATGCAACAGGGCATCCTTCTTTTGTTATGTCGGCGTCTTTCACCAACCAGACATTAGCCCAGATCGAATTGTTCACACGTGGCGAGAATTATAAAAATCAGGTCTATGTTTTGCCGAAACATCTTGATGAAAAAGTTGCCCGTCTGCATCTTGATCGTCTTGGCGTCAAACTGACAACGCTGTCGGAAGAGCAGGCTGCCTATATCGGTGTTTCGGTCGAAGGTCCGTTCAAGCCTGATCGCTATCGCTACTAAAACCGGTTTGGCTGAAAGAAGCTAATCCATATTGTTTTTAAAGGTCGGGCAGAAATGCCCGACCTTTGTTTTTTTGAAGATACTTCACCTGAAAAGCATAGACATGTATGGTTAAGCCTGATTCGGCTAAATATGATCGAGAAATCAACTTTGCAGGCTAGAGGTGGATATAAGAGCAAATTATTGTCGGGGATTTTCTCGAGCCTGGCTGCTTTTGCCTGTTTTTCTGTAACTCCCTTGAAGAGCGATGCTGCAGTCCCTGATGTGCTTTCCGATTTCGGAAGTCATGCACTCCAGATCGCAATTATCGGCGGGATTATTGTTGCGGCATTGATGATTTGCCTCGCCATATTTTTCCGCCATTTTTCAAAAACTTCTTCTGATCAGGGAGATAACAATTCCGATAAATTTCAGGATATCGACAATTACGAGCGATTTCTGATGCATACGGGACAATGTGCGCTTATCTGGAAAACACCGGCTGCTCTTCCTAAGATAATCGGTCATATGGGTACTTTAGATCGGCTGCAAGTAAAGCCGAAAGATATACTGCGTTTTGGGCAGTGGCTTGATGATAATGAAGTCCGTGTCCTTGATGAAGCTCTCAATCATTTGCGACATGACGGGCAATCTTTTGATCTTTATTTGAATACCAAACAAAAAACATTGGTTGAAGCAACCGGCCTTATTGCAGGAACATCTGCAATTTTGCGTTTTCAGGATCTTTCCGGCCAACAAGAACAGCTTGCCAAGCTTGAAAAACATGCCGCTTTTATAAAGACGATGCTTGCAATGCGTAATGTTCTTCTTGAGGCGCTTGATGAACCTGTCTGGCTCGTCAATCGCGATAACAGAATTATCTATGCCAATCGTGCGTTTCAGAAGGCAAGCGGTTACGACCCCGAAAAAGCGCAAGAAACCTCTCTGTTTAATGAAGCAACACGTCAGAAACTCTTAGAAAATAAGCCGCTTTTCAAAGGGCCGGCCTATGCCATTGTCGAAGGGGATCGGAGGCTCCTTGAAGTCACACAAGTGACGTCCGAAGATGGTGTTGCAACATTTGCTCACGATATCAGCGCCATGGAAGAAATGTCGGAAGAAATGAAGCGCATGGCGCGCGGACATTCCGAAACACTTGACCAGATTTCAACGGCAGTTGCCATTTTCGGTCCCGATCAAAAACTGAAATTTGCCAATCAGGCCTTCGCAACGCTCTGGCCGTTGGATACGGTTTTTCTGGAAAGCGAACCCAGTCATACTCTTCTTCTTGATCGTTTGCGGGAAGAAGGCATTATTGCTGAAAAGCCGGATTGGAGAGGGTGGAAGGAAGAGCTTTTTTCTGCTTATCGTTCGGGTGAACCAAGCCAGCAAATCTGGAATTTGCCGGATGGTCGCACGCTCAGGGTTCTCGCAAGTCCTCATCCGCAAGGCGGCGTGACATGGCTTTTTGAAAATCTCACTGAAAAAATAGATCTTGAAAGGCGTTATAACAGCCTCATTGAAATGCAAGGTGAAACGCTGGACCATCTTTCTGAAGGTGTCGCTTTGTTTGGTCCGGACGGGCGTATGCGTCTTTCCAATCCGGCACTCGCCAAATTATGGTCTTTACCCACCGAATTGACCGTTGAAGGAACGCATATTTCAAAACTTCAGGAGAATTGCGCGAAAAAGACAACAAGCAATGCGTGGGATACATTTGGCGCATTTATAACCGGTTTTAGTGAAAATCGGGATGCCATTTCGGGGCGTATGGATTTAACGAACGACGTTATTCTTGATTATGCGTTGGTTCCTTTACCAAACGCACAGACCATGATGACCTTTGTCAATGTGACGGATACGGTCAATATCACCCGTGCATTGCAAGAAAAGAATGATGCATTGCGCAGTGCCGACGCGTTGCGCAGCGAGTTTGTTCGCCATGTATCTTATGAATTGCGCACCCCTCTTACCAATATTATCGGCTTTTCGGATATTTTACAGAGCGGACTTTTCGGCACTCTTAATTCCCGCCAACAGGAATATCTCAAGCACATCGCTTCCGAATCCGGTGCACTTCTTGATATCGTCAATGATATTCTCGATCTTGCCAAACTTGATGCCGGCATTATGGAACTTGATATTAAAGATGTCGATATTGCCGCTTCAATGGCTTTTGCAACAGAACGAACGAAAGAGCGCCTCGGCGCCCGTCCGGTACAAATTGAAGAAAAAATTGAAGACGGCCTCACGACGATTCCGGCAGATCAGGCAAGGTTACGGCAAATTTTTGTCAATGTATTGAGCAATGCGGCCAATTTTGCTCCCGACAATAGTGTCATTACCTTTTCTGCCAAAAAGGACGGAAATGACATTGTCTTTTCTGTCCATGATGACGGAGCGGGAATTCCGGAAGAAATTCTTGATACTGTTTTCAAGCGGTTTTCATCCCATGCCCATCATGGTTCACGTGCCGGAGCAGGACTTGGTCTTTCGATTGTCAAAAGCTTTGTCGAGCTTCACGGTGGCAGCGTCACGATAGAGACCGGAAATGCTAAAGGAACAACCGTTTTTTGCCGCTTTCCAGCCAAACGCTCTTCACCTGCAACGTTGCTTCAATCAGAGGAAACAGAATGATTTTCAGTTTATTTCTTGAAGATGAAAAAGCAACCGAACGCTTCGGCGAGGATTTTGCGCTAGCTCTTGAAAAAGGTAATCTCGTTACGCTTGAAGGAGACCTTGGAACAGGGAAAACATCGCTTTCCCGTTCTATTGTTCGCACATTAGCAGATGA
The DNA here is from genome assembly GCF_016102305.1 of Bartonella sp. M0192. Lineage (NCBI taxonomy): Bacteria > Pseudomonadati > Pseudomonadota > Alphaproteobacteria > Hyphomicrobiales > Bartonellaceae > Bartonella > Bartonella sp. M0192. The sequence goes on from NZ_JACFOU010000001.1 coordinate 447,549, forward strand.
TGACGGGATGGATGTTCCAAGTCCAACCTTCACACTTGTTCAAGTCTATGACATGCCCAAATTTAGCCTCACTCATGCCGATCTTTATCGCATTAACGAACCGGAAGAAATTGACGAACTTGGTTTTGGAGAGGCACGAGAGGCCGGGGTTGTTCTTGTCGAATGGCCGGAAAAAGCTCAAGGAGAATTGGGAAAAGCAGATTTTGCCATTTTTCTTGAACATCAGGGAAATGGTCGAAAAATAACGGTTGAGGCGGAAGGCCGTGCTGCCGACCGGCTCAAGCGTTCACTTGAAATAAGAGAGTTTTTAAAATCCAATAATCGTGGCAATTTCAAACGCCGTTATTTTACCGGTGATGCTTCGGCGCGTTCCTACGAGATTATTTATGGCAAGGATGGTCATGAGATTTTGATGAATGCGCCGGCAATGGAAATGCCGGAACAAAGTGGCCAGTCTTATGGACAAATTGCCCATCTTGCGACATCGGTCAGCCAATTTGTCGGCATTGACCGGCTGATTTTAAAAAATGGTTTTGTAGCGCCAGAAATTCTAGCACAAGATTTGGAAAACGGTTTGCTCATTACCGACGATCTCGGGCGGGACGGCATATTGGATGAAGAACGGAAGCCGATTGAAAACCGCTATATCGAATCGGGAAAATTGCTTTCTTCATTTCATCAGAAAGAGTGGCCAAAACATCAAAAATTCGATGATTTGACACTTGATATACCGGCTTATGATCGGAGTGTTTTGCAGGCCGAAGTTTCTCTTCTTCTTGACTGGTATTTCCCTTACTCTACCGGAACAGAGATAAGTCATTCCTTAAAGGAAGAATTCTATCGGCAATGGGAGCCGTTTTTTGAAATTTTTGAACAGGCAGAACAAAGTTTTGTCATGCGCGATTATCATTCGCCCAATATTATCTGGCGGGAGAATGAACAGGGTTTGAAAAAAATAGGTCTCATTGATTTTCAGGACGGGCAAATTGGTCCGACAGCCTATGATGTTGTATCACTCGCCCAGGATGCGCGTGTTGCTATTAACCGCCCGCTTGAGGAGCGTATTATCAAGGCTTATTGCAATGAACGCAAAAAGGGCGCGCGTATCTTTGATGAAGAACAGTTCAAACTCATCTATGCTATTGCCGGTGCGCAACGCGTTTCCAAAATTCTCGGTATTTTTGTTCGTCTTGACAAGCGTGATGGCAAGCCCGCTTATTTGAAACATTTGCCGCATTGCCGCGATTATCTGAAGCGCAATCTTGAACATCCGGCCCTTTCATCATTGCGTCAATTCTATATTGCCTCGAAACTGGTTGAAGAGTGAAAAAATGAAAATAACACATGCCATGGTGCTTGCTGCGGGGCTTGGCACCCGCATGCGGCCATTGACTTTCAAAACACCGAAACCACTGGTAAAAATTGCCGGTCGAAGTCTTTTGAACCGCGCTCTTGACGCCCTGGAAAAAGCTGGCGTCGAGGAAGCGGTGGTTAATGTCCATTATCTTGCCGATTCCATCGAAAGTCATGTCGAAAGCCGTAAAAAACCTCATGTAACCATTTCGGACGAGCGTGCGGAACTTCTCGATTCTGCCGGAGGCGTGGTGAAAGCTTTGCCGCTTTTGGGAGAAAATCCGTTTTTTGTTCTTAACGCCGATACATTCTGGGTCGACCATGGCACGCCAACTCTTGAAGCAATGGCAAATCGTTTTGACCCCGAAAAAATGGATATGTTGCTTATGACGGTCAAACGCGTGCAGGCAGCGGGTCCGGAAAAAGGTGATTTCCTGATTGGTGAAGGTCAAAAACTTGTTCGTGCACCTGCAAATGCACCGGAAGCGGTTATTTATGGTGGTGCACTTATTGTAAATCCGAAAATATTTGCATTTGCAAAAATTGAGCCGCAATCGCTCAATCTCTATTTTGACGAGGCGATAGCCCGTGGTCGTCTTTATGGTTTTCCTTTGGATGGCAACTGGTATACTGTCGGGACAATTGCAATGATTAGCAAGGTTGAGGAGCTGATGCGCCAAAGGGGGGAAATCGCGTGAAAGACAAGCCCAAGCTGTTTTCGATTTCGAGCGGTGCGCCGTTTTTGCCGACTTTTGTTGATGCACTTCTTTCAGGACGCCTGATTAAAGATTTCGGCAAAGGCGGCAATATCCAGAAAGCTTTGGCAGATACCCTTATCTATGTTCCCACTCGTCGCGCCGCGCGCGCACTGCGCTCCTGTTTTGTAGAGATGAGCAAGACACATTCAAGTTTCTTGCCGACAATTCGCCCTTTGGGCGATGTTGATGAAGACACGGCTTTCTTCCTTGATAATGGAGCGGCAGCTTTATCGCTCAATCCGAAAATTGGCGATGTCGAGCGGCTCTTGTTATTAGCGCGTCTCATTCGTCCGTGGCGGGAGAATTTGCCCGCCCATGTGCGCTCGCTCTTCGGGAGTGAAGATATTATCATACCGGCCAATACAGCCGATGCGATCTGGCTTGCCGAAGATCTCGCCCGTTTGATGGACGAGGTCGAGACAGAGTCCGCCGACTGGGCAAAGCTTAAAGATATTGCCCCCGATATGGTCGCCGAATGGTGGCAGGTGACACTTGATTTTCTTGAAATTGTAACAAAAACCTGGCCTGATATTCTTGCCGAACGGCAAAAAATAAATCCGGCAGAATGGCGCAATCAGGCTATTCGGGCGGAAACTGAAAGACTTTTGCGTAACAAACCGCGTGATCCGGTTATTGTGGCCGGTTCCAATGGCTCGATTCCGGCTATTGCCGATTTGCTGAAAGTAGTTAGCGGATTGGAAAATGGTGCGGTTGTCCTGCCCGGTCTTGACCTTGCCATGGATGATGCCCAGTGGGCAGCACTTGATGAAACGCATGATGACCCCTCTATTTTCGGCCATCCGCAATATAGCTTCAAAAAATTGTTCGACCGCATGAAACTGACAAGAAATGTCGTTGACGAGATCGGAGCGCCTTCGGAAAACAAGAAAAAACGCGCTGCAATATTATCTGAAGCATTGCGACCGGCTGTCACTACCGACACATGGTCACAATTGAAACGTGATGGTTTTGATGAAATTTTTGCCGATGTCTCTTTGATCGAGGCCGCCAATGAGCGTGAAGAGGCTTTGGCAATTGCAGTTGCGCTAAGGCAAGCAATTGAAGACAAAAAGAAAACGGCCGCACTTGTGACGGGGGACAGAAATCTTGCCCGACGTGTTGTTGCCGAACTCAAACGTTTCGGCATCGAGGCCAATGATTCCGGCGGCGTTCCTTTAAGCGAAGTGTTACCGGCAACTTTGTTGCGGCTTATTTTGCAAACTTTGTTTCAACCTGGTGATCCGGTGGCTTTTCTGTCGCTTTTGAAACACCCTTTGACATCGCTTGGATATGAACGCGGAGCTTTACGAAAAATTGCCGAGCGTTTCGAGCTCTTTGCATTAAGGGGGGGAACCGGAAGAATCAATATTGCAACCTGTGAGCAGTTTGTTGAAGAGCGTCTTCTTGCTCTCACAACAGATGAAAACGAAACGAGCGATATTGATACCGATATGATCGAAGAAGCAAGAAATCTTGCGTCTTCACTGGTGAAAGCCGTTCAGCCATTGGTGGCATTGATGGCAAAAAGCGAACCGCAGTCGGTGAACGAAGTTGCCCGTGCTACGACTGAAGTTCTGGAAAATTTCGGGGCTAACGAGCAAGGCTCGTTTCACGCGCTTTATGCAGGAGAAGCGGGAAAAGCCATTATATCTTTGCTGCGTGATCTTGTTGCCGATCAATCCGGCCTCACATTCGATATTTCCGAATTGCCGGCGATTCTTGAAGCTTTAATGGCTGCACGCTCGGTGAGCCCCTCTGCCGGTGGTCATCCCCGTCTTTTTATCTGGGGTGCACTGGAATCGCGTTTGCAAACGGTTGATACAATGGTCATCGGGGGGTTGAATGAAGGCTCGTGGCCAGCAACAGCTCGCAATGACCCGTTCATGTCGCGGCCAATGAAGATGACTTTGACACTTGACCCTCCCGAGCGCCGGATCGGTTTGGCTGCCCATGATTTCCAGATGGCTATGGGCATGGATAAAGTCATTATGAGCAGGGCATTGAGAGTTGATAATGCCCCTTCTGTGCCGTCGCGCTGGTTACAAAGGCTGGAAACCGTTGTGGGCGCCAAAGCGAGCGCTAATATGCGTGCTCATGGCGGGGTTTTTGTCCACTGGGCGCGGGAACTCGATCGTCGCAAAAATGTCGATTTTATTGCGCGCCCATGCCCCACACCGCCATTGAAACAACGTCCGAAACATTTTTCTGTTACCGAAATCGAAACATTACGCCGCGACCCTTATGCAATTTATGCCAAAAAGGTTTTGCACCTGAAGCCGCTTGATGACCTAATCCATGATCCGTCGGTTGCCGAGCGTGGCACACTTTATCATGCAATTGTTGCGGGCTTTTCAATGCTGAAAATTGATCCGGAAAAACCGGATGCACTGCAAAAATTTCTTGAAATTGCCCGTGCCGAATTTGACCGGATGCAACTTCCACTTGATGTTGAAGCTATATGGTGGCCGCGTTTCGAAATTCTTGCGCCATCAATCATCGCCTGGGAAAAAGGCCTTTCTCCGCGTGAAAGATGTGTCGAAATTTCAGCCCGTCCGGTTCATATTGTGCCGGAAGGAGCAACCCTTTCAGGACGTGCCGACCGCATTGATGTGTTGGACGGGCATTTTGCCGAAATTCTTGATTTCAAAACCGGCTCGACTCCTTCCGTGAAGCAGGCAGCAACACTCATGGCACCGCAATTGGCGTTGGAAGCAGCGCTTTTGTCGCGCAATGCTTTTGTTCCACTTAAAAATATCAAACCGACCGAACTTGCCTATATCCGTTTGAATGCCCACGGCGAAGTAAAAGAAGAGCGTATATCTTTCACGGCCAAAAAAACCGCAATCGAACTTTCCGAAGAAGCATGGGCAAGATTGGGTGAACTTGTAGAATATTATCAAAATCCCGCCCATGGCTATTTGTCGCGAGCAATGCCACCTTTGACCACTTATGAAGGCGATTATGACCATTTGGCACGGGTTCTTGAATGGTCGGCCGGTTCTGATACGGCAGGTGACGAATGACCAAACGCGAAATTCCTGAAGATGCCATTAAAAATCAGACGGCCGCTTCCAATCCGCAAAGCAGTGCGTGGGTATCTGCTAATGCCGGCTCCGGCAAAACCCATGTTTTGACGTTTCGGGTTATAAGGCTTTTATTGAATGGCACCGAACCGGCGCGGATTTTGTGCCTCACTTATACCAAAGCAGCCGCTGCTGTCATGCAAACGCGCATTTTCCAGACTCTTTCCGGCTGGACAGAGCTTGATGATGACAAATTGACAGAGGTGTTGATCGCGCTTGAGGGTAAAAAACCCGATACAAAAAGGCTTGATGAAGCGCGCAGACTTTTTGCCCGTGCTCTTGAAACACCGGGTGGGTTAAAAATCCAGACGATCCATGCTTTTTGTGAAGGCCTGCTTCACCAATTTCCTTTGGAAGCCAATATCGCCGGCCATTTCGAGATGATGGACGATCTCAAGCGTGACGAGTTTTTCAAAAATGCGCGCCGTGACTTGCTTGAAAAAGCTTATTTGCAAAAAAATAGTTCTCTTCATGACGCATTGATGCTGGTTTTGAAAACAGCAGGAGAAAATGGACTTGTTACGCTGTTAGACGAAGCAATTGAAAAACGGCAGGCTTTAAGGGCGTTTCTCACGCGTGTGAGTGGACCGGATGGCAAGCATATTCTGGAAAAAGCATTACAAATATCTCCGGAAGATACGGAAGAAAATCTCACTGATGAAATCCGTAAAACGGCGCTTCATTCGGAGGAGACTATTGAGGCATTCAAAAGTCTCGGCCACTCTTTCGCCCAAGATTTTGTTGAAAGATTGGAGCTTGTAGAAAAGGCGGATAATAGCGAGAGCATAAAATTTATCGAACTTGCCTATTTTACCCGTGGAAATCCGCGAAAAATAAGCAATTTGGCATCAAAAAAACTTCTTGCAGCTTTGCCATGGCTTGCAGACGATTTGTTAAAGCGTCAGGAAAAGCTCGCTTCCTATCTCGACAAGTTGCGACGTGTACGACTGGTACGGCTCAATTTGGCAGCCTTCAAGCTCTGTTACCGGCTTTTGGCGCGTTATGAAAGTTTGAAGAAGGCAGAAGGTTTGCTTGATTTCGATGATTTGATCGAGCGGGCGCTTAATCTGTTAAAACGCGACGGTGCAGGCCAATGGGTACAATATAAACTGGATAGGGGCATTGACCATATTCTGGTTGACGAAGCGCAGGATACAAGCCCTTCCCAGTGGAAGATAATCCAGCTTCTTGCACAGGAATTTTTTGTCGGGGAAGGACAAAGAGAGGTTAACCGCACTGTCTTTGCTGTTGGTGACGAAAAACAGTCGATCTATTCCTTCCAAGGGGCAGTGCCGGAAGATTTTGCAACGAATGGTCGCATTATCGAAAGAAAAGCCGAAGCCGTCGGCAAATCTTTCGGCCACATACGTTTGAATTATTCCTTTCGTTCGACAGCCGATGTTTTAAAAAGTGTTGATCGGGTATTCGAAAAGCCTGAAAATTATAAAGGTCTTTCAGCCGAAAATATCAAAACCGTGCATGAGCCGGTTCGCCGCAACGACCCCGGTGAAGTTGTGATCTGGGACAATATTGCGCCGACCGATGTGGAAGAGCCGGAAGACTGGCGCAAACCTGTCGACCAGCTTCATGCACCGGCTGTTCGCCTTGCCGAAGAAATAGCAACGACGATCAGCCATTGGCTTCATCATCATGAAATGCTTCCGGGTCAGGGAAGAGAAGTTAAAGCCAGTGATATTATGGTGCTGGTGAGAAAACGGGACCAGTTTGTTCCCGCTTTGGCGCGCGCTTTGAAAAACCGCAATGTTCCGGTTGCCGGTGCCGACCGCTTGCGTCTGGCAAGCCATATTGCCGTGCGTGATTTAACGGCGCTCGCCAGATTTGTCCTGCAACCGCAGGATGACCTTTCTCTCGCATCTGTTTTGAAAAGCCCGCTCTTCGGACTTGATGAAGATGATCTCTATCATATTGCTATAAACCGTGAAGGAAGCCTGTTTAGTAGCCTTGAAGCCCATAGTGAAGAGAAGCCGGAATTTGCAACTGTTCTGGCTTTACTCAAAAAATATAGAAACCTTGCCGATAAAACCCCTGTCTATGAATTTTATAGTCATATATTGAGCGAGGATCAGGGACGAGCAAAAATCCTCGCCCGATTGGGTTCGGAAGCAAGCGATGTCCTTGATGCGTTCATGGATTATACTTTATCCATCCAGAAAACCGGTTTGCCCGGTTTGCAGGCTTTTCTGGAAACAATCAAGCTTTCCGATCCGGAAATCAAACGTGAACTCGACCAGAATCGTGAAGAAGTCCGTATTATGACTGTTCATGCGGCAAAGGGGCTGGAAAGTGCGATTGTCTTTCTGGTCGATTCCGGTTCGCGTATCTGGAACGCGCAACATGAACCGAAATTCATCGAAATTGATGATCATGGCAAGAAGAGCTTTTTGTGGCAGCCCGCAAAAGAGTTCAAAACATCATTCGGTGACAATTATATCAATACGTTAAAATTGAAAGCCGAAGAAGAATATAGGCGCCTTCTTTATGTTGGCATGACACGGGCAGAAGACCGCCTTATCGTTTGTGGTTATCGGGGAAAGAATGCTGTTGGCGGGACATGGAGTGAACTTGTCGGTGAAGCATTGAAGCCGGTTTCGGAAGAAATTGCCGGACCTTCACCCGACATCAAGGCATGGCGTTATTGCGTGGATGACAACCGCGCAAGTGTCGAAACAAAAACTGCGGAAGATGAAGCAGTCGTTCCCGCTTTTCCTCTCCCTTCCTATTTCCATAAACGCATGGAACCGGAAACCGATTTACCTAAGCCGCTTACCCCTTCAGGTGCTTCACTTGACATTGACGAGAATGCACCGGCGGCAAAAAATAATGTTACGATTTCGCCGGTTCTGGGAGAAAAACCGGCAAATTCTTCATTTGCTATCGAACGCGGGACAATCATTCACCGGCTTTTGCAGTATTTGCCGCAAATTCGGGAAGAAGACCGGCAAAGGCTTGCCCGTGCCTATCTTGAAAAAGCTGCACCTGAATGGAGCGAGGAACAAAGAGAGGATGCTTTCACCCAGACCTTCAAGGTTATGGATGATGAAGCATTGCGCCCCTTATTTGCCAAAGAAGCGCGCGCCGAAGTGACATTGATGGGAACTGTCACAATAAGGGGCAAAAAATACGTCGTTTCCGGGCAGATAGACCGTCTCAATGATGGCGATGACACAATTGTTCTGGGTGACTTCAAAACCGGTCGTGCGCCCAAACGCGAACAGCAAATTCCCGACAGCTACATGTTGCAAATGGCACTTTACCGAACGCTATTGATGAGTATTCACCCGAATAAGACCGTCAGAACATTGCTGATCTACAGTGATGGACCGAAAGTTTTTGAACTCGACGGCAAAAAACTTGATTTTATAATCAATAAAGAAAAAAGTAATTTACCGGTAGGATAATGGTTGAAAAAGCTTGCTCTTGACGGAATCGGTCTGGCACGCCAAATTTAGGCAAATTGGAATCACAAAGGAAAGATCAATGAGCACTGTAAAAGTCGATACCAGCAATTTTGAAAATGACGTGCTAAAGTCGGCAGAACCTGTTGTTGTAGACTTCTGGGCAGAATGGTGCGGTCCATGTAAAATGATAGCCCCCTCGCTTGAAGAAATTGCTACCGAGTTACAGGGTAAGGTCAAAGTTGCAAAAATCAATATTGATGAAAATCCCGAACTTGCAACGCAGTTCGGTGTCCGTTCAATCCCCACATTATTGTTGTTCAATAATGGTGAAATCGTCTCCAATATGGTGGGTGCTGCTCCCAAAAGCCGTTTGGCAGACTGGATTAAAGACGGCGTAAAATAAGTCCGTAGAATTTATTTTAATAAAAACGGCATCCAATTCATTTGGTGCCGTTTTTGTATTTGTGTTATCCGTTTCCCGTTCACATATTTGGCTTGTCAATTTTCGTGTTGGCTTGTCGGCAAAAACTGTTCCGATGCAAATGATTTGGAGCAAAAAAATTGCGGTATCCCGACTTATAAAGCAGAGAGCGTAAAATAGGATTGGCCATTATCCAATCCTGTTTTTTGAGACAAATTTTATAAAAACCACCGTATAAAACCATAATCCGGCTCACTTTTAATCGTTAAACCCCTCGCAATTTCAGAAAAATCAAGAAAGTGAATCAACCGGAGATAGAAAGGCGAGGGCAAGAAAGCGGTTCAATAAGAAAATTCATGAATTTTAGGTTTATTTTCTTTCATTATTGTATTATTTCTCGTTTTTAGTATATCTCTTACTTCTATGGCTGGAGTTATTCTGCCATGAGGATAGAGACTTCAGGTGCATTATGAGCTTTGCCCGGTGAGCCTGGATTATACGGAACGATCGAATTGGGGGGCGGTCGTGTAAATTCCTTTTAATAGAATTTCGAATTTAAACAAACTTGGGCACTTATGTATGTGATAATCCGATGGATTTATCAAAATTACATAATCCCAATTTTTGCGGGATGAGTTAATGATGACTGATATGGAAATTGCCTTTAACGTTTCCTCAGATAACATTCAAACATTAAAGCAGAATGAAATACAAAGTGATCTGAAAATCGGAAGCTTGTTGCGTCATTTTCGTAAGAAAAATGGCATTACCCAAATGCAATTGGCATCAATTGCGGGTATTAGTCCCCAACAAATACAGAAATATGAAAAAGGGGCTGACAGGATTGCAGTGTCAAGATTGATAACGCTTCTCGATTTTTTGGATATCAATTTTGAAGAATTTTTCAAAGCGATGAAGAATCTTAAACAATCTTGATCAAAATAATCAACGACGTCCGGTTGCTTTTCCCCTTTGTCGTTGATTTTCTTCGTTGAACATTATGAAGAAATAGAAATTTATCGAAATTATTATCGGGCAGCTTGAAGCAAGCTTGCACATTCCGAAATGCGAGCTATGCGAGTGCCCGAAAAATCGGAAGCGGCAGTTCTTTAAATTTTGACCATTTAGATCAGGCGCTCCGTATCTGATAATCTTTGATTGTTGCAAACTTGATTTTTGGTGATCGTTCCGCTTCATAATTGAGCGAAAAGTTGTTTTCTGCGAGAAATACCGGATCGCCGTCGAGATCGGATGCAATTGCATCGCGGTGTGTCGAAACAAATTTCTCGAGATCCTCTTTGTTATCGGCCGAAATCCAGCGGCATACAGTAAAGCGTGCCGGTTCAAAACCGACAGGAAGAGAATATTCGACTTTGAGACGCTCGGTCAGAACATCAATTTGCAAAGCACCGATCACACCGACAATCGACGGCGAACCATCGTCAGGCATAAAGAGCTGAACAACGCCTTCTTCGGCCATTTGCTGCAAAGCTTCTTTAAGTTTCTTTGCCTTCATCGGGTCACCCAGACGAACACGGCGCAAAATTTCCGGAGCAAAATTCGGAACGCCTTTGAAAAGAATGTCTTCACCTTCCGTCAGCGTATCGCCAATGCGTAATGTTCCGTGGTTCGGAATTCCCACAACATCGCCGGCATAGGCTTCGTCGGCAATCTGGCGGGAGCGGGCAAAGAAAAATTGCGGCGTTGATAATGTCATGGGTTTACCGGTGCGCACCAGTTTTGCTTTCATGCCGCGGGATAAAATCCCCGAACAAACGCGCAAAAACGCGATGCGGTCGCGGTGGTTGGGGTCCATATTGGCTTGTATTTTAAAAACAAAACCTGTCATTTTCGGCTCTGTCGCCTCGACAATGCGTGTATCGGCAACTTGCGCCCTCGGACTTGGCCCATAGGCAACAAGAGCGTCGATAAGATCACGCACACCGTAATTCTTCAGTGCCGAACCAAAATAGACCGGAGTCATTTGGCCTTCACGGAACGATTTCAGGTCAAATTTTTTACATGCGTCACGTGCAAGAACAACGCCTTCAACAAAAGCCGCACGGTCATTTTCCGGCAGCAACAGGGCTGCTTCTTCGGGGCCTTTGACAGGGCGCGGAGTTTTTTCCTCGTCTTTCTGGCGTACAAGATTGTTATGAAGGTCAAAACTTCCTGCAAAATTTTTGCCCGATCCGATTGGCCATGTCACAGGGGCTGTATCAAGTGCGAGCTTGTCTTCAATCTCGTCCAATATCTCTAATGGGTCGAGTGCTTCTCTATCCATTTTGTTGACGAATGTCACAATCGGAATGTCGCGCATGCGGCAGACTTCGAACAGTTTCAATGTTCTGGGTTCGATGCCGCGGGCTCCGTCAAGAACCATGACAGCGCTATCGACAGCCGTCAATGTGCGGTAGGTATCATCGGCAAAGTCTTCGTGGCCGGGTGTATCAAGCAAATTGAATATATGATCTTCATATTCGAACGTCATAACCGAGGTGACAACCGAAATACCGCGTTCGCGTTCGATTTTCATCCAGTCGGAACGGGTCTGGATGCGGTCTTTCTTGGCCTTGACCTCACCTGCAAGCTGGATGGCGCCGCCGAACAATAACAATTTTTCGGTCAAGGTTGTCTTACCGGCATCAGGGTGCGCGATAATAGCAAATGTGCGGCGCCGCGCGACCTCTTGTGCCTCGTTCATAACTCACTCCTGTTGCTTCGTTATCCAAGCGACCCGATTGTTTTTATAACCGGCCGGTCGATAATAAAATTCCGCTTCTTTTACCTCTTTTTTTAAAAAAGAGTGAGGAATTTGTGTCCTTTATCTAAAAATTTTCAACAAATTGGCGGCAAGCTTGAAGTTTGTCTTCGAGAACTGTACCGGATTGTTTCAAAATCATAATGAAAGGGGTGAAAAGCCCCTTTCATGGTGAGTTTCGACCTCTTTTATTCGTTGACAAGTTTTCCGGCGAGCGCGTCGGCAATCAAGCTCCGCGTTTCATCAATGCCATAAAGGGCAATGAAGGAGCCAAAACGCGGTCCCCGTTCCTGACCGATCAAAACTTCATAAAGCATTTGGAAAAATGAAACAGAAACGCCAGGCCCCCCGTCAGGGCTTTTTTTGTTGTGGTCCTGATAGCGCTCTGTCACACGACCAATGTCGAGAAGTGCATTCTGGATGGTGTGGGCATCGGCATCTGCCGGCAAGTTTGCAAGCGTTTGGTCGATTTTTTCCAAAGTTTCACGCTCGACAGCATCGGGTGCACGGAATTTTTTGGTCGGTTTGACAAAATCATTGAAATAGCGGATTGCAAAACCGACAAGACTGTCAAGTTCGGGCTGGTTTTCAGGTGTAGCACCCTTGGCATAACGCGAAATAAAGCCCCATAAGACATCGGCATTCTCGGCATTCGATGCACTCACGAGATTGAGCAACATGGCAAAAGGCACCGGTAAATCCACTTTGGGCGGATTGCCATTATGCATATGCCAGACAGGATTGTTAAGCCGGTCTTTCCAGCTTTGCTTCGGATAGGCTGAAAGAAAACTGTAATATTCGTCAACAGCCTTCGGTATCACATCGAAATAAAGCCGCTTGGCAGTTTTGGGTTTCTGATACATGTAAAGGCCGAGGCTTGAGGTGGGCGCATAGGTAAGCCATTCGTCAATTGTCAGGCCATTACCTTTCGATTTTGAAATTTTTTGTCCTTTGTCATCCAGAAATAGCTCGTAATTGAAACCTTCCGGCGGTGTCCCGCCAAGGATACGACAAATTTTTGAAGACAAAGCCACTGAATCAATCAGATCTTTGCCAGCCATTTCATAGTCGATGCCTAAAGCCGTCCAGCGCATAGCCCAATCGGCTTTCCATTGGCATTTGACCTTGCCACCGGTAACTTCAGTTTCAATTTTTTCACCGGTTTCCGGCTCGATATAGGTGATCGTACCCTTTTTGGCATCATGGGCAATCATCGCAACTTGCAAAACTTTTCCTGAAACAGGAGAAATCGGCAAAAATGGCGAATAGGTCGCGCGCCGTTCTTCACCCAATGTAGGAACAATGACAGCCATGATTTTATCGTAATTGGCAAGCATTTTAAGGAGCGTTTCATCGAAACGCCCCGAAGTATAATAATCGGTTGCGCTGGCAAATTCGTAATTGAAGCCGAAACGGTCAAGAAAAGCGCGAAGCCGCGCATTATTGGCGGCACCGAAAGAGGGATAATCTTTCGTAAACGGGTCGGGTACTCGCGTTAACGGTTTACCAAGATAAGTCTCCATCAGTGCACGGTTGGGGACATTTTCCGGCACTTTACGCAATCCGTCCATGTCGTCGGAAAAACATAACAATTTGGTTTTGACTTTATTTTCCGTCAACACATGAAAAGCGTGGCGCACCATTGTTGTGCGCGCAACTTCACCAAAAGTTCCGATATGCGGCAAACCGGAGGGACCGTAACCGGTTTCGAACATCACTGTATCAGGGTAGCCCTTTTTCTCGTAACGTTTGACAATCTTGCGCGCTTCTTCGAACGGCCATGCTCTGGATTCGGCTGCCGCATCAATGACATCCTGATTAAGATTTTCTGCCACGAAATTGTCTGTTGCCATGGGGTTTTATCCTGAATTTGAATCGTTTAAGAAAGCTCTATGGCTCAAACAGCTTTTCGTCAATCATTGTAAGAAAAAAAGCGGAAAAAACTATAGACGAAGAGAGTAAAAGGGAGGAACTTATGGAAAAACTGACAGCACACGAAGCGTTAATATATATCATGGTCACAACCTCTGCCGCTGATGCGGCGGTGAGCGACGATGAACTGGAATTGATGAGCGAAATTGTTGCGCGTTTTCCGGTTTTTAAAGGGTTCGACCGGAAGCGTCTTGATCAATTGGCTGCAAAATGTTGTTCTTATCTTGCTCTTGAAGATGGAATTGAACAAATACTTGAAGTGACCGGCAAGGCACTTTCTCCAAAGCTTCGTGATACTGCTTATGCTCTCGCTGTTGAAGTTGCGGCAAGCGATCTTGATGTCAGGCAGGAAGAATTGGTGTTTTTGCAAATTTTACGCCAGCAATTCGAGCTTGAGGATTTGACTGTCGCGGCAATCGAGCGTTCAGCGAGAATCCGTTTCAGAAAAGCTTGAAGATACATAGTCGAAGAAAAAAGAGAACTGATCCCCTAAAATTCATTCCGGCCAAGACTGACCTAATTTTAATTTGGAATCGCGAAATGGGCTTTTCAATTTGTTTATTTCACTCAATCACTAAACATTATTTCACGAATGGCGAATATATCCCCGGATCCTGATCATCTTCCGGATTGCCAGTAAGGTCATCGCTCAAACGCATTTGCTTGAACTCTTTTTCTTGCGAGTTGAGAAAAGCTTTAAGAGCAGTGCTTACACGTGCAGCCGCATCGCTGTCGCTATCAATCATAGCATCAAGAAAATCTTTCAATGAAATACCGATAAGGTCAAATCCGAGGTCTTTTTCAACAGCCCGAAGATCATAACTATTTCGCGGAGAATATAAAATTTCTTTCAAATAGGCTGCGGCTTCCTGAATTGGCAAACCATGCGGTTTTTCAAGGCCGAATTTTTCCGAAAGCACATAGAGAAGCTTTTCTTCTTCATCCTCGATCTCTTCGGCACTTTTCTGGTTATCCAGAGGTTTGAAGCGATTGGCAACTTGACGTGCGCCATTTTCGGCCTGTGAAGAGGTACTCGGTGTTACAGCATTGAATGTTTCTGCAAGAGTGTCGGAACTTGAATCACCATCAAGATTTTTTGCACGACGGTTGGTCAGCTCTGTGGCGGCTGCTACCGTGACATAAAGTTGCACAGGAATGGGTGGTATCATGGCAATTCCCTATCCGGCATTGGAAAGCCGAAGAATAAACGATTGTGGGAATAGGTGCAATTGCTTTTAAATATTAATATTCAATATAAATTACGAATAGGGAATTCAAAATCCGTTAACATAATAATATTTATATAAAATATGTTTAGTCGTGAATTATTAATTCATTGGGCTTGATCTCACTATTAAAATAAAATTTTAAACTTTAAATTGAATATCGGAATTTGTGTTAAGTTTTAAGGGTAAAATATTTATTTTTTTAATCTAACCCAATAAAAGCCGGACGAAATCGTTTAATAAATTATCCTATCGTAAATTGACGTGCCTACAGACGTATTTTCCAGCGCGAGACCCTCGATGAACATGTTTTCATCCCCTGAATGAAGAAACTGTGTTGATTTCTTCTCGATTTCATGTGTTTGTTTGGCTAAAGGAGAATGAACATGAAGCCAATATTTATCCAGTTGCAGTGTGCACCGGGTACAGCTTACGATGTGGCCGACATACTTTATGAGCGCGAGATCGTTTCGGAACTCTATTCCACAAGTGGTGAATTCGAGCTTCTGGCAAAAATCTACATCGAAGAAGGCAAGGATATCGGTAAATTCATCAATGACAATATTCTTGATATACCCGGTATCACACGGTCTTTGACAACGCTCACTTTTACTGCATTCTAGACCTCTTAACCATGAAAATAGCGAGAAAACACCGGGTCAGCTGATGCAGTTGGTAAAGCATAAGCATCAATTTTTTATATTTGTGCTCGTTGCTGTTATGACAATTCAATCAGTTGTCATGGCAAAAGCCGGTGCGCTTGGTGAATATGCTGTTCGCGATGCTTACGGCGGCATTATTTGCGCGTCCGCAGCCGGAAAAGGTCGTTCATCCCAAGATCATTTCCCTGTCCCTGCTTGTTGCATCGGCGGGTGTATCCTTTCTGCCGCTCTTCAAATATCCGGACCGGTTAATGTCGTTCTTGAAATATCCAAGTGTTCAAGCGAGGCAATGGCTGTCATTCGGGTTTTGTTGCTTCCCTGCGAGCGGCCATCATTTGTTTATGATGCACGCTCGCCGCCCCATATAATTTCCTGAGCCGATTTACTATCATTTGCCAATTTTCAATTCCGTTCATCGGACTGAGAAAAGATCTTTGGCAAATGGTCATAAACATCTTCAACACGAATTCATATTTTAAATATCAGGAGTTATATATGTCTTACGCTTTTCAAAAATGCTCGATTTTGATCAGGACAAGCTTTGCTGTTCTGGCAGCTTTTGCCTGTTTGTTTCTATCCTTGTCGCTCGGTAGTGCTTTTGCCAACGATTATAAAATTGGTGATATTGAAATTACCAATGTTTGGGCACGTGCTACGCCAAACGGGGCAAAAGTTGCCGGTGGTTTCTTTACCATTGTCAACCATAGTAAAGATGCTGACAGGCTGGTGTCTCTCTCATCGGAATTATCCGATAAAGCACAAATCCATTCAATGGAAATGGCTGACGGTGTCATGAAAATGCGTCATCAGGCGGATGGTGTGGTCATTCCGGCCGGTGGAACAGTCGAATTCAAACCGGGCAGTTTCCACGTCATGTTTATGGATCTCGACAAAACCTTGAACAAGGGTGACGAATTCAAGGCAAAAATGGTTTTTGAAAAAGCCGGCACTGTCGATGTGGTCTTTACTGTTTCGGGCATTGGTGCACAAGCACCCGATTCAATGCCTGCCAATCATGAAGAACATAAACATCATTAAAAGACTACTTTTCGAATTAAAGTTTTCACGAAAAAATAAAATGCGTGACGGATTTCTGTCACGTATTTTTGTTGATCAAGATTTTTATGCAGGCGTTTTAAAAAAAAATCGCTAATTTAAGACGTTATCAGGAGAAGTTTTCACGTGAAACGCTATTCCATGATAGGCAAGGGGCTTCTTTCAGGAAGCAAGCTTTGCGGGCAATATTTCCAATTCACCCGACAGGCGTAATACGTCGCAAAGTCAGGTTGATACGGCCGGGGACTTTCAAAAGTGTAGAAGTTTCAGGATAAATCCGGTCAACCCCATGAAATGCAAGACGCATATCACCGCCAAATAGAATAACATCGCCGCTATTCAGCCGTAAGGAATGGGTTTTCCCGCCTTTGACTGGCGTTCCGATACGAAAGAGACATGTATCGCCCAAGGATACTGAAATGACCGGAGCGGCAAGTTCTCCCTCATCCTTGTCCTGATGCATTCCCATGCGTGCATCCGGCGCATAAAAATTAATGAGGCAGGCTTCCGGCGGAGCGCCAAATCCGGATAATTTTTGCCATAATTCCCGAAGTTGTCGGGGAATTTCCGGCCAAGGTTTTTGCGTTTGAGGATGCGTTTCCTGATAACGATAGCCGCGATCTTTATCGGTGACCCAACCCAGTTTTCCGCAATTGGTTTGCCGGACACTCATCGGCTTTCCGGTTTTTGGCATTCTGGGAACAAATAATGGCGCTTGCCGGACGATTTCTCTCACCTCGTCAACCAGTTTTTCCTGATCGGTGCGATTGAAATAGTTCGGGAAATAATCAAAGCCATAAAAATCCATTCTTTGAAAATAAACAGACTGTGACCGCTCTTCAAGATGCCGAGCAACATTCGCCTTGCCCGATCTTCAAGACGAATTGGTTCCTGTTTTTAAAAGCCTGCATTGGTCAATTTTTAGGAGCTGTTTCATTTCCCAATAGCTTTTTCGAAAATTGCTTCAGGTCTTCCGCTGCAGCCTTCCGCTATCCTCACCGACAAGATTTACGCAGTTGTCGGGGAGGAGAAAAATACCCACGCATCTTGTCCGAAAACCGTTTCACACTTTTCGGGATAGGTTTTTGAATGCCCACGCATCTTATCCGAAAACCGTTTCACACTTTTCGGGATGCGTTTTTGAGTTCCCACGCATCTTATCCGAAAACCGTTTCACACTTTTCGGGATGGGTTTTTGAGTGCCCACGCATCTTGGCCGAAAACCGTTTCACACTTTTCGGGATAGGTTTTTGAGTGCCCACGCATCTTGTCCGAAAACCGTTTCACACTTTTCGGGATGCGTGGGGGTGTAGGGTGTGGTGTAAAAATAAGAAAAAATAATCAGGCCTGATTAAGGTCGGGAATGCGAAGCTTTTGACCGGGGAAGATTTTTTCAGGTGATTTCAACATAGGCTTGTTTGCTTCGAAAATAATCTTGTTTTTATCGCCATGACCTTTGCCATAAACTTCTTCGGCAATCTTCCACAAAGTATCGCCCTTTTTCACTTCGTAAAAATGTGGTTCTGCCGGTTGTGAACCTGACGGTTGAGAGGCCGAAGAGGTTTGCGCAGTGCTCGCTTGTGCCGTTTGGTTGCTTGCCGATTTTTGGCCATTCTCTACTTTGAGATTATCGGTATTGACCGATTCAATGCTGTGAAGGTTGCCAACCGCAAGAATTGCTTTTTCCAGTGTTGCCTGATCTTTGACAGCGCCGGTCAGAATTGCTTTGCCGTTCTCGACAGCGACTTTAACGTTTTCTGTCCCGAGATTAAGGCCATCCAAAGCTGTTTTAATGCTTTGTGCGTCAGGGGCTTGTTCCCCGATCCCAAGTTTTTCACCAACCGATTTTACGAAATTAAAAAGTCCCATTGCATTCTCCTTTCAAGAAAATGCGCGTCTTGCCCTTTTGAAGAGGGAGCGGCACATTGTTAGAGCGGAAACCCGTGTTCCGTCTTTCAATGAAAGACATAGAGCAGGAATTTAAATTTCAATCAGGAGTTACTTTTGAACGAGCCTTTTTCACCTCTGAACGAATGTTTTTGGCTTTCAATCTTCGTTCAATCGAGCCTTTGGTCGGTTTGGTTTTCCGTCGCTTTGGCGGCGGTGGTTCAGCGGCTTTTTTGACGAGTGAAACGAGTCTTGCACGCGCATCTTGCCGGTTTTTTTCCTGTAAGCGGAAACGCGATGCTTCGATGAGAATTTCTCCATCTTTCGTCGCTTTTTGACCGGCCAATTTTATGAGGCGGATGAATATATCGTGGGGAAGGCCTGCCCGATAAGCGAAAAAGCGCAATTGTACAGCCGTAGCAACCTTGTTGACGTTCTGCCCTCCCGGTCCCGAAGCACGAATAAAATTTTCCGCTATATCGCTTTCGCGTATGCGGATTTTCGCATTGATAAAAAGTTCGCCTTTTTCGCTATCCATTTTTGCAATTATAACGTGGATGCGCCAATAAAAAAGCCCGGCTACAAGAACCGGGCTTTCATTTAATTTATTTTTTTAACTCAGGCCTTAGGGGCTGCGTTTTTCACTTCATCATCAACATGCGGAATGAATTTCTCGAAGTTTTTGATGAACATGCCAGCAAGTTTCTTAACCTGTTCGTCATAGGCAGCTTTGTCTTTCCAGGTCGAACGCGGGTCAAGAATTTTCGAATCCACTCCGGCAACGGCCTTCGGTACCATAAAGCCGAAATTCTCGTCTTTGCGGAATTCGACATTTTTGAGCGAACCATCCAACGCAGCGTTCAGCAATGCGCGCGTTGCCTTGATCGGCATACGGCTGCCAACACCGTAAGGACCACCGGTCCAACCGGTATTGATGAGCCAGCAATCAACATGGTGTTCGGCAATTTTCTTGCGTAACAGATTGCCGTAAACGGAAGGATGACGCGGCATGAATGGCGCACCGAAGCATGTCGAGAACGTTGCTTCCGGTTCGGTTACGCCTTTTTCGGTACCAGCAACCTTGGCGGTATAGCCGGAAAGGAAGTGGTACATGGCTTGTGCCGGTGTGAGTTTGGCAATCGGCGGGATAACGCCAAAAGCATCGGCGGTCAGCATGATGATGTTTTTAGGCTGTCCACCCTTACCCGTTTTACTTGCGTTATCAACAAAATAGATCGGATAGGCGGCACGTGTATTTTCAGTCAGAGAACCGTCATTGAAATCGGGCTCGCGGTCTTTGTCGAGGACGACGTTTTCAAGAATAGTACCGAAACGCTGGGTTGTGGAATAGATAACCGGTTCCGCTTCGGCAGAGAGCCGGATGACCTTGGCATAGCAACCGCCTTCAAAATTGAAGACGCCGTCATTGCCCCAACCATGTTCGTCATCGCCGATCAATGTGCGGCTTGCATCGGCCGAAAGTGTTGTCTTGCCGGTTCCCGAAAGGCCGAAGAACACAGCGGTATCGCCTTTTGGCCCTTCATTGGCTGAAGAGTGCATCGGCATAACGCCTTTTTCAGGCAGAATATAGTTCAATGCGGTGAAGACCGATTTTTTCATTTCACCGGCATAGGATGTACCGCCAATCAGAACGATAAGACGGGTTAGATCGCAGGCAATCACTGTCTCGGAGCGTGTTCCATGGCGCTTCGGATCGGCACGGAAAGACGGCAGATTGATAATTGTCATCTGCGGAACATAGGATTCCAGAGCTTTGTCATCCGGACGGATGAGGAGGTTGCGGATGAAAACGGCATGCCATGCATATTCTGAGGCAACGCGCGCCCTGATGGAGTTTTCATGATCTGCACCACCAATAAGATCTTCGACAAATAAATCGCGCCCTTTTGCATGTTCGACAAAATCGGCAAACAACTGGTCGAAATGTTCCTGACTCATCGGCTTGTTGTTGTCCCACCAGATATTGGGTTCGGTCTCTTTTGTGCGAACGATGAACTTGTCTTTTGCTGATCGGCCCGTAAATTGGCCTGTATAGGCAACAAGCGCTCCTTCGGCTGTCAATTTCGCTTCATTGCGACGAATTGCTTCTTCATAAAGAAAAGGCGGTTTAAAATTATAATAAACATTGCCCAGATCTTTAAAACCGAAGCTTTTGAGTGAAGCCTTTGGATTGAATATACCAGTCTCTTTCATAGTACCTCCGCTATTGCCTTTCGAAGCAAAAATGCCCCACACGATTGTGAGTGTGCCCTCCAAAAATCAGAAAACGCATTAAATATCAAATATTTAATCGATTTAAAAAAATTTAATTTTTTTAAAAACTGGGTTAATGAAACTTCAAGCGCTGTTTGGCGTTTACAAAATTAAAAACGGAAAGGGTGTTTTTCCTCGGTAAATCAAAGACTTTCGTGAGCTTTGCCACAATTTGTACCACATTTGTTTTGCAAAAGCGTTTTCAACAACCATATAAAGAAAATGTATGTTTAATAAGCAATGTGGATGTTTCGAAGCTTCTCAAAGAAACGTTCTAAAAATAAAAACCGCAAGAAAGAGTCGGAAAACTATGAAAGATATTGCAACCACGACACAGACAATTGCACTTGTCGATGACGATCGCAACATTCTGACATCAGTGTCGATAGCCCTGGAATCGGAAGGCTACCGTGTCGAGACCTATACGGATGGCGCTTCTGCCCTTGAAGGCTTGATGGCGCGTCCACCCAATCTTGCTATCTTCGATATCAAGATGCCGCGTATGGATGGCATGGAGTTGTTGCGGCGCTTACGTCAGAAATCGGATTTGCCGGTGATCTTTCTTACCTCGAAAGACGACGAGATCGACGAGCTTTTCGGTTTGAAAATGGGTGCTGACGATTTTATTACCAAGCCATTTTCACAACGCCTTCTTGTTGAACGTGTCAAGGCGGTTCTAAGGCGTGCAGCAGCACGCGGTGAACCTGTGAAAGCCAATGCGCAGGCCGCAACCTCTATCGAACGGGGCGATCTTGTTATGGATCAGGAGCGCCACACCTGCACATGGAAAGGTGAACCGGTCATTCTGACAGTGACCGAGTTTCTTATTTTGCAAGCACTTGCCCAGCGCCCCGGCGTTGTCAAAAGTCGTGATTCGCTGATGGACGCTGCTTATGATGATCAGGTCTATGTTGATGACCGCACCATTGACAGCCATATCAAAAGGCTGCGTAAAAAGTTCAAGCAGGTTGATAACGAGTTTGAAATGATTGAAACTCTTTACGGAGTTGGCTACCGGTTTCGCGAGGTATAAAACAGGTAATAAAGTGTAACGATTATCCCGCTCATCAAAGCCGGTTATTTGGTGAATAGCGGGATAGGTCAGTTTTTTAACAGTCGGCAAAACCATATGTTCTGGCATATGGTTTTGTTCTGAAAGGTGCGGGCGACCGGATGGTTTCCGAGGAAGCAACAGCGGGCACAGAGGAAAAGACGAAAAAGGGGCAACATTCCCGCAAGACAACCCGTTTCGGGCGCTTGCGCAGGCGTGGCCACTATCTGTTCGAGCAGCTTCTTTTTTCGAGTCTGACACGCCGTATCGTTATTCTCAACCTTGCAGCTCTTTGTGTGCTCGTTGCCGGCATTATGTATCTCAACCAGTTTCGGGATGGTTTGATCGATGCCAAGATCGAATCATTGCGCACGCAAGGCAAGATTATTGCGGGTGCCATTGCCGCTTCGGCAACGGTTGACACCAATTCAATTCTGATTGATCCGGAAAAACTCATGGAGTTGCAAGCCGGACAGAGTATCACTCCGAAAGCGGAATCGACAGATAATTGGGATTTTCCGATTAATCCGGAACGTGTCGCGCCGCTTTTGCGCAATGTCATTTCGCCGGAGACAACACGTGCCCGTATTTATGATCGGGATGCCAACCTGCTTCTTGATTCAATGGTACTTTATTCGAGTGGTCAGGTTTTAAGTTATAACCTTCCTCCAATTGCCGAAGATAAGCCCGGTCTTATCGAACGGTTCAGAAACTGGCTTACCAACACGATTTACGGCAATGATATTGCTGTTGACAAAGACCAACTGGGCGGAAACGGTGCTGTCTATCCGGAAGTTGTCAAAGCCATGAACGGAATTCTGGCAACAGCACAAAGGCGTAATTCGCAAGGCGAACTGGTTGTTTCTGTTGCTGTTCCGGTGCAGCGTTATCATTCTGTGGTTGGCGTTTTATTATTGTCAACAGCCGGATCCGATATTGACAATATTGTCACGGCGGAGCGGCTGGCAATTTTTAAAGTTTTTGCGGTGGTTGCGGCTGTGCTTCTGGTCCTCTCGCTGTTTCTTGCTTATACGATCGCCAATCCTTTGCGCAAATTGTCGGCAGCAGCCGATCGTGTCCGTCATGGCACCAACAAGCGCGTTGAAATTCCGGATTTTTCGGACAGGCAAGATGAAGTCGGGCATTTGTCAACATCAATCCGCGATATGACCGATGCGCTCTATACACGTATCGAGGCGATTGAACAATTTGCAGCCGACGTCAGCCATGAATTGAAAAATCCGCTAACGTCGCTCAGAAGTGCGGTGGAAACCTTGCCGCTTGCCAAAACGCATGAAGCGCGCGAACGGCTTTTTGATATTATCCAGCAGGATGTGCGCCGCCTTGATCGTCTCATTACCGATATTTCGGACGCATCACGCCTTGACGCGGAACTTGCGCGTGAGACATCCGACAAGGTGGACATGGTTGCTATGCTTGAAAATATTGTGAGAGCCGCGCGAGAGGTTCGTCGCAACAAAGTTTCGGCAACAATCGAACTTGATATAAAGCCGCGTAGCGGTGGTAAAAAATATATTGTTGCCGGTCATGATCTGCGGCTCGGACAAGTCGTTTCCAATTTGATTGAAAATGCCCGCTCGTTTATTCCGCATGAAAACGGGAAGATAAAACTTGCGATGCATGCGGAAGGTTCTAAACTCGTATTGACGGTTGAAGATAACGGACCCGGAATCCGTGCCGAAAAGATAGACCGGATTTTTGAACGTTTTTATACTGATCGGCCAGGTGCTGAATCCTTCGGGAAAAATTCAGGCCTCGGGCTTTCGATCAGCCGCCAGATTATCGAAGCCCATAATGGTACTTTGACAGCAGAGAATATCTATTCCGACAAGAAACCGGATAAAAAGCTGGGTGCCCGTTTCATCATTGTTTTACCGCTCGAAAAATAGCAATTTGCTTTTAAAACAAGGAAGAAGCTGTGTCTGAAAGCGTTGAACACTCCCTCACACTTCACGCAAACTGTTTAATCCTCGGTAATAAAGGTGTTTTGCTTAAAGGTGAATCGGCTTCCGGTAAATCGGCACTGACTTTGGCACTCGTCGAACGTGCGTCATGGTCAGGAAATTATGCTTGCCTCGTCAGTGATGACTATACGGAATTATTTTTAAAACAGAAAAAACTCTATGGGCGGGCACCGGAGAAACTCCGCGGCGGTATCGAGATCAGGGGAGCAGGCTTATATCGCATGGCGTTCGAGCCTGAAGTGGTAATCAACTTTGTAGTGAGCTTATCGAAAGAGGCAAAACGTTATCCCGAGGATGATAAAATAACTTATTGTGGCATTGAAGTACCACTTTATATTCTTCCTGATTTGAATACTGCTGACAGCTTGACAATTTGTCAGGCCATTGAAGCATTTGCTTTCAAAGAACCTTGGCAAAGACCGGATTCGCCTGTCAAATCATGTTGAAAAACAATATTTTTTTATATAGTGCGAAAATTTTTCTTGGCACAGAAGAAAACCCCTGCCAGAATATAAAACCCACTGTTGAGTGCCAAGGAACAAGACCGGTGGGACGCTGGTGACAGGAGCATTGTGAATGATCGGACTCGTGCTTGTAACGCACGGCAGATTGGCTGAAGAGTTTTTGCATGCGGTAGAGCATGTTGTAGGTTCTCAGGAGAAATTTGCCACTGTGTGTATTGGCCCTGAAGATGATATGGATCAACGTCGTAAGGATATTGTTGCAGCCGTCGGTTCGGTCGATGATGGACAGGGCGTCATTATCCTTACCGATATGTTCGGGGGCACACCCTCCAATCTCGCCATTTCAATTATGCAGGAAGGTAAGATCGAGGTGATCGCCGGTGTCAATTTGCCAATGCTTATCAAACTCACCTCGGTGCGTCAGTCGAACGATATCAAATTGGTTGACGCTTTGAAAGCCGCGCAGGATGCCGGACGCAAATATATCAATGTTCCCAGTATGTTGTTATCAGATGAATAGATAATGAGTTGTGTGCGGGAAAATGGACAGCTCCTTTAAACGACAATTGGTTATTTCTAACAAACGTGGTCTCCATGCTCGTGCATCGGCAAAGTTTGTACAAACTGTCGACGGTTTTGACGCTGTAGTCGAAGTGGAAAAAGATGGCCAGACCGTTGGTGGCAATTCGATTATGGGATTGATGATGTTGGCCGCCTCGCAAGGGAGCACCATAGACGTGACAACACATGGGCAACAGGCAGAAGAAGTGCTTGATGCCTTGGAAAAACTTGTAAACGACAAGTTTGGCGAAGAAAGCTGAAATCCTTTTAACTTTTGTTATGGATCACTTCTGCCCTGACAATTCATTACAGTTCTCGACGTTTTGACGCAGTATAACGCATTAAAAACAGCTTTTTATCAGAGCTTAGTTCCATCTCTCCCGTTATCCGCACCAGAAATTATTTTTACCGGCGAACACGTTTATTTTTTAAAAATATTCCGGTTTTTTTGTATGGCCTTGTTGGCAATCTTGTTCCGTTTGAAAACGTGTCTTTCATCAACAAGTTACACCGTTTTGTAAGGCGGGTTAAGAAAGTCCGGTTGTGAAGTTTGAAGAACGTCAATAAATATAATCCGGCTCGGAGCCAACAGAGATAATTTTTTAAAGACCGATCATTCAATTCGACTTTAAAAAGATTAAATGACCACAAGGCTTACGAGTGCTCGCCGGTGTTTGGTTGCCACTTTCGAAGTGCTTGCACTAAAATGACAAGGTTTAAAAAGCTGCCAATAGTTGCGGAATTTGAGAAGGTAGACATATGCTTCTTCATTCGATTGACGTTATCGGGACTTTTGTGTTTGCATTAAGCGGTACCAGTGCCGGTATAAGGCGCGGTTTTGATTTCTTTGGCGTATTTGTGGTTGCAATGGCCACCGCCTGCGGTGGCGGTATCATGCGTGACCTGTGTTTGGGAGCAACACCACCGGTAGGTCTCACCAATATCGAATATTTTATTGCAATAATAGGTGCAGTCTTGCTCGGCATTTTTTGTCAGGGATTGATTATCAGGATGGAAAAACCGACCCTTTGGCTTGATGCCTTGGGGCTTGGTTTTTTTGCGGCCTTCGGTTCGGATAAAGCTTATCAGGTAACAGGTAACATCCAGATAGCGATCATTCTCGGCTGTGCAAGCGCTGTTGGTGGTGGATGCGTGCGAGATATTCTGACCGGTCGCACGCCGATCATCTTCAGTAAAGAAATTTATGCAAGCGCCTCTATTGTCGGTTCTGCCATCGTTCTTTTGGGCTCGGCGCGGCTTATCTCTCCGGTTATTGCAATCTGGACCGCAATTGCGGTTTGCACCTTTATCCGCATCATCTCTATCCATTATCAGATCAATCTTCCTCCCATTACACTGAAAACGCCAAATCGTCCGAAATAGTGCGGTAACGCTTGAGGATATCGCTACTTAACGTTTGTTGACAGCCGGCTTTCTTCAGTTCATCTTTTGATTAGAAAATATGAAAGGAAAAACAGTAATGGAAGAAATCCGTTCAACACAAGTTGTACTCGCGTCCCGCCCGCATGGAGTGCCTGTCAAAGAAAATTTTGCATTCGAAACAGTGAAGCTTCCGGAGCCGAAGAGTGGCGAAGTGTTGATAAAGATTCTTTATCTTTCTCTGGATCCTTACATGCGTCAGCGTATGTCGGATGAGCCTTCCTATGATGAGCCGGTTGCGATCGGTGATGTTATGATCGGTGGCACTGTGGGGGAAGTTGTCAGCTCGAATCACAAAGATTTCAAGAAAGGCGATAAGGTTTTATCGGCAAGTGGCTGGCAAAGTTACAGCATTGAAAAAGGTGAAAAGCTGAAAAAACTCGACAATTTTGACGCGCCATTATCAACCGCTTTGGGTATTCTTGGTATGCCGGGTTTTACTGCCTATGCCGGAATGCGCAATATCGGTAAACCGAAAAAGGGCGAGACAGTAGTTGTCGCAGCAGCAACCGGAACTGTCGGGTCCATGGTTGGGCAACTCGCAAAAATCGCAGGTGCCAAGGCAGTCGGCATTGCTGGCGGGCCGGAAAAATGTTCCTTTGGTCGTGATGTGCTGGGATTTGATGTCATGCTTGACCATAGAAACACCGATTTTGCTGAACGCCTCGCCAAGGCCTGTCCGGAAGGTATTGACGTTTATTATGAAAATGTCGGCGGCAAGGTGTGGGACGCAGTGTTTCCCCTTTTAAATCCTTTTGCCCGTATACCTGTTTGTGGTTTGATTGCCCAATATAACGGCGTCAAGAATACGGGCCACGATATTGATCGCGTACCGCAATTGATGAGAGCGATCCTTATAAAAAGTTTGCTTGTTCGCGGTTTTATCGAACGGGAATTCGAACAGCAAAGACCCGAATTCATTGTTCAGGCACAAGAATGGTTGAAAAAGGGGAACCTTAAATATCGTGAAGATATTACCGAAGGTTTGGAAAATGCACCTGAAGCTTTTATCGGCCTTCTTCAGGGTAAAAATTTCGGTAAAGTCATCATCCGCTTATAGTGGTACTCTAAGCTTGATAATGGTGCTGGCAAACAGCACCATTATTCGAGGACTTTTCAAAGGCTTTTCGAAGAGTTCTCAATAAAAACCTATCGGAAAATAACGTAGATAGAGTTCCGTGAGTTTTCCTTTGCGTTCCAGCGATTTCAATGCGTAATTTAGCGCGTCAACCAGTTGCGGATTATCTTTCTGAACCGCAATTCTAAGGCCACTTTGTAAGAATTGTGGAGCAATATAGGCATCTCCTACGAAGCGACAACAATTTTCCGATCGGGGATCGTTCAACCATTGCGAAAATCCCATTCCATCGCCGAATGCAAGATCAATGGTTTTGGCTTTTAACGCCGCCCGCAAGCTTTCATCATTCTCGAACGGCTGCCATTTGACATCAGGGAAATAGGCGGCAAAAAGGGCTTCATGAGCACTTTTATGGACAATGCCTATTTTGTATTTCTTCAAGTCTTTTTCGACAGGCTCGGTGAGCGCAATATTTCCCGAACTTACAAATCGTGCCGGAAACCTCAGATAACTCTGCGTAAAAATCAGGCTTTTGGTGGTCTCCGGTGTTTCGTTCATACCGGCAATAATCGCTTCACCCTGATGATTATTTATATGTGAAACAAGTTCGTCCCACGGTAGAGCTTCTACCTCACAAACCTGTTGCAGCTTCAATTCCGTACAGATAGCTCGTAATAGATCGATATTATATCCTGAAAGCCTTCCGGTACGATCAACAAAATTGAACGGAGGAAAATCGACAGTGGTCAGGAATCGAAGTCTCGAAAGAGTGCCGAGATTGGGGTGGTTCAATCGTTCCTGTGCATCGAAAAAATGCGGTAGAACGGCTGTTTCGTCCGCCTTACCCGTTGCCGGCCAAAGGGTGCAGAGCGAAAAGAAAATCCACGCGGTAAACGATATTTTACGAAAAAGCATAACATTTATCCGCTTAACACAAATGGTATGAAATCGACAATAAAAAGAACAGGCACGTGTTCTATTCATGCCTGTCCGGTTTATTTATTCAGATAAGATTTTCGCTGGCATGACGCAAAAATTCCGGTCCTGTGCCAATAATTTTTTCGTCTTCCGGACCGATTGCCGAAATATTACGGTCGGCATAGGGAATAGACAAAAGTACACGGCGGATTACCGCAAGTCGTGCCCGTCTTTTATCGTTGGATTTAACAATAGTCCAAGGTGCCATGGCCGAATGGGTGCGCTCGATCATGCGGTCGGCAGCCTTGCCATAATCATCCCAAAGGGTAATTCCGGCTTCATCCATTTTGGAAAATTTCCAGTGTTTCAGCGGGCTATGGCGGCGTTCATGGAAACGTTTCAATTGCATTTCCTGCCCGATATCGAGCCAGATTTTGAAAAATCTTATGCCATCAGAAACAATCAATTTTTCAAAAGTCGGAGCTTCGGCAAGAAATGTTTCAACTTGTGCAGGTGTTGCAAATTTCATCACCGATTCAACACCTGCGCGGTTATACCACGAACGGTCGAATGTGACGAATTCACCATGGGTCGGAAAATGACGCACATAGCGCTGGAAGTACCACTGACCGCTTTCGGTTTCATCAGGTTTCGGCAAAGCGACATTGCGCGCAGTACGAGGGTTCATATATTGGCGAAGTGTGAAAATTGTACCACCTTTACCGGCGGCATCACGTCCTTCGAACAAAGCAACAACTCTTTCGCCGGTTTCGAGGAGCCAGGATTGAAGTTTGACAAGCTCGATTTGCAGGTCCTGCAATGTTTCTTCATATTCCTTACGCGGCATTTTTTTGTCGTAAGGATAGTTTCCCGATGTCAAAGCATTTTTCTGGATCCATTCGGGAAGTTTCGGTTCGTTAATATCAAAAACGCGTTTTTTCCCCGCAACCGTAAGTTTGATACCGACATCATCTTTGTCATGTTTTGTTTGGTCTGATTTTTTTGATTTTTGAGCCACAATAATTCCCTTATCAATAAAACAACCGTTTTCATAAACACAGTCAAAAAGCCAATTATTGAAACCGGTTGGAAGCTATGTTCAAAATAAAATCCCTCTGAGTGCAATGTGCCAGGCACAAAAATACTACCCAATAAAATGACTATAAAACTTCATCTTCAAAAAAGAAAATGGCTTTTCGGTTCTTTTGTTGAAAAAGTTAAGACGGTTTTTTCAAATCATCAAATGACATGGGGAAAAATTAAAAATTCAAACCGGATGAAGAGGCCAATGACCTTTCCCTTCTGTTTCCGGTTTTTCAGAATTCTTTAACTTGTCATACTTGAATCTTAAAACGGCGCGCTCAAAAAAACGGATTTGGAAGGTCGGATTGATTTTTTGATAGGAATAGATTGGAGACGCGGTTTTTGCCCTTATCACAACCGCATCTGTCGGGAATTTGTATCGTCAAATGTGGCTGTTCGGATGCGTTTTATGGATGTTTCACTGTAGCTCGAAAGGCAAGAACATATTTATGAAAGTTTTATAGCTTTGCTCAAGCTTGCAATGTGAGAGGCGACGATAAACACACCGCATCAATCGATTTTTTTTGAGCACTGCTTTAAATTTTAATCGGGCTTTCGAACTTTGCCTTCGACCGTTCCTAATAATCTACTTTTGTCAGATAAAGTCCGGATGGAGGCGCAACCATACCGCAACGCTGGCGATCTTTGGCATTCAATGCATCTTCAAGATCATCTGCACTCCAGCGACCAATACCCACTTCCATCAAGCTTCCGGCAAAAGAGCGTATCTGGTTATGAAGAAAAGAACGGGCGCTTGCATAAATATGAATTTCTTCGCCGATACGTTCAACATCAAGCTGGTCAAGGGTTTTTACCGGGCTTTTGGCTTGACATTCGCTGGAGCGGAAAGTGGTGAAGTCATGAAGTCCCAAAAGTCGTTTTGCCGCTTCGTCCATTTTTTCGGCATCAAGTTTTTTGGGCACCCACCAGACGCGGTTTGCTTTGAGGACCGCTGGCGCCCGTCTATTCAAAATAATGAAGTGATAGTGGCGCTTTCGTGCAGAAAAACGCGCATCGAAATCGGCATCTGCTTCTTCCGATTGCAAGATAGCGACATTTTCTTTGTTAAGGGTCAAATGCGCGTTAATGGCATCCCGTAAACGGTCGGCTCGAATATTTTTTTCAAGGTCGACATGAGCAACCTGACCTGTCGCATGGACACCGGCATCGGTACGACCTGCACCGAAAATTGTCACTTTTTCACCTGAAAACGCAAAAACGGCTTCTTCAATGGCAGCTTGAACGGTTCTTAAGCCATCCTGTCTTTGCCAACCGCAATAATTTGTCCCGTCATATTCAATTGTTAATTTGAAACGCGCCATATCAATAGACTTTTGTTACATGAAAACCATGCAAGAAAGTTTCAGCATCCATGGCCTTGCCACCGGCTTTTTGAAGCCGTGTAATTTGCAAACGACCTTCGCCACAATGGATTGTCAAAGTTTCAGAGTCGACATGACCAGCACCAATGGAGGGACCTTCAACAAGTTTTGCTTTTAATAACTTGACGCGTTCCTGTTTGCCGGAAATTTCCATCTCGCACCAGCTTCCCGGAAAAGGCGATAGCCCGCATATACGTTTTTGTAGCTCTTTTGCCGGTTTCGACCAGTCAATGCGGGTTTCATCCTTGGTGATTTTTTTTGCATAAGTTGCCCCTTCCGATTTCTGGGGGGTCAGTGTCAGATCACCTTGTTCCAGTTTTTCCATGGCTTCAACCATGAGAGGTGCGGCAATTTTTTCCAATTCGTCATAAAGTTCGCCTGCGGTCATATCGGGGGCAATGTCGATTGATTTTGAAAGTGCGATAGGGCCGGTATCAAGGCCTTCATCCATTTTCATAATCATCATACCGGTTGTTTTATCACCGGCCATAATTGCCCGCTGGATGGGAGCCGCACCACGCCAACGTGGCAACAGTGAAGCGTGACCATTAAAACAGCCAAAACGCGGCGCTTCAAGAATGGCTTTTGGCAATAAAAGCCCGTAAGCCACGACAATTGCCGCATCCAGATTGAATGATGAAAAACGTTCCTGCTCATGCCGGTCTTTCAAGCTTTTCGGAGTAAAAACCGGAATTCCCAATTTTTCGGCTGCCGAGGCAACCGGTGTGGGGGTAAGCTCCAATCCGCGCCGGCCTGCCGGTCGTGGTGGCTGGCTATAGACAGCCACAATATCGTGGCCTGCCTGATGAAGTGCTTCAAGGACGGGAACCGAAAATTCCGGCGTTCCCATAAAGGCAAGCCGCAACGGCATTATAATCGTGCTCCGCTTTGTGCTTTTTCTTTGGCCAGTTTTTTAAATTTGCGAATGACCATATCACGTTTCAGTCTGGATATATGGTCGATAAACAGAACGCCGTTGAGGTGGTCAATTTCGTGTTGCAAACAGGTTGCGAGCAATCCGTCCGCCTCGATTTCACTCTCTTTACCCTCGCGATCAAGATAGCTTACGCGTACACGTTTCGGCCGTTCGACTTCTGCGTAATAGTCGGGAATGGAAAGGCACCCTTCTTCATAAACATTCGGTTCGTCGGAGCGCCACAAAATTTGTGGATTGATAAAAACCCGAGGTTCTTTGGGCTCGTCTTTACCGGCAACATCAACCACCAACAGGCGTAACGGTTCTCCGATCTGGATTGCTGCCAGTCCGATGCCGGGGGCTTCATACATTGTCTCCAGCATATCATCGGCCAGTTTTTGCAACGGTTGATCAACGCGCTCGATCGGTTTTGAAACCTTGCGCAGAATAGGATCGGGAAGAATAACTAATGGTTTTATTGACATAAAGAAGAGGTAATCAATCACATTTCATACGTCAATGTGATAATGTTGATTTTCGCAGCCTTTTGATCGCTTTGTGACCGGAAAACCGCTAATCTTGAAAAATGTTTGATTCGTCTTCACATTCTTTAATCACAATTGCGGGTTTCGATTTTAATCTGATGGATTGCATGCTTCTGATCCTTGCTGCCATTCTCGTTATTTTGGTTGTTACGATTATTGGCGGTAACAGGCGTCGTTCGATTCTTGCAACCCAGGTTGCAGAACGGGCAAGAGACGCCGAAATCCACATGAACGAGCTTTTGAAAACACAAGCCGAAATGCAAGGGCGCATGCAAACAATGGCCGAGATATTCGGTCGTCGGCAGGCCGAACTCAACCAGTCGATTCGTGAACAATTGACCGGCATGAGCAATAATCTTGGCCAGACAATCAATGCACAGACAAAATCGACTCACGAAAATCTTGCCAGATTACAGGAAAGACTGGCAATTATTGATACGGCGCAAAACAATATCCAGTCGCTTGCTGGCCAAGTTGTCCAGTTACAAGCGATTTTGAGCAACAAGCAAACCCGCGGTGCATTCGGGCAGGGTAGAATGGAAGCCATTATTTCCGATGCGTTGCCACCCAATGCTTATGCTTTTCAAGCAACGCTTTCCAATGGCACACGGCCGGATTGTCTGGTCTTTATGCCAAATCATGCCCCGTCATTGGTCATTGATGCAAAATTCCCTCTGGAAGCCTGGAATAATATGCGCGAGGCACCGACGCCTCAGGAAAAACAGGCTGCCGAACGCCAGTTCCAGACCGATATGGATACGCATATAAAAGCGATTTCCGGAAAATATATCATTCCCGGAGAAACGCAGGATACAGCTTTCATGTTTGTGCCTTCGGAGTCAATCTTCGCTACAATCCACGAAGATTTCGAAGGAATCGTTCAAAAAGCCAATCGTGCGCGTGTCATCATTGTTTCACCGTCTCTTCTGATGTTATCGATTCAGGTGGTGCAAGCCATTATGAAAGATGCCCGAATGCGCGAACAGGCACATTTGATACAAACCGAAGTCGGGCGCTTGATGGAAGAGGTTGTGCGGCTTGATGATCGGGTAACCAAATTGCAAGGTCACTTTAAAAACGCTTCCAAAGATGTGGACGAAATTCTTACGACCACCGGAAAAATCAAAAACCGTGGAGACCGTATTGAACAACTCGATTTGAAAGAGCCGGAAAAGACCAATAGGCCATCAACAGAGCCTGCGCAGCAATTGGGGCTCGATATTCAAAAATAGCTGAGAGCCAAGCAAGCTGCCAGAATTTCATCAAGAGAACTGCCAGAGTTCAAAAATCAATATAGAGAGATATTTCGCCCCGTTCGCCACTGACATATTAACAGTGACGCGTATTGCGGCGATATTAAAAGGCCACATGGACAGGCTGCATTAGAAGGTTGCATGAAAAGGTTGCGGCATAGACAGCGAAATCTCTGCCGCAACCTTGTGTTTTATTCACGAACGCCGGATGAAAGTGTTACCAGCGGTAACCAATACCGACTTTACCGGAAATTTCGTCACGTTTACCGGCAACGCCTTTAACACCGGCATTGGCAACCCAGCCTTGCATACCCTGATTTTGCTCGTATTTGCCGCCAATTTCAAAGACGGCACTTGCCCCGCTGAAGTCAGGCTTGTCAACGCGATAGCTGTCGAGTTTGCCTTCGATCTCGCCATCAAGTTCCTGTTCCCAGGCTGCACCTGCATAAAGCTTTGCTTCTTGCGTTACTTTATGGTCGACACGTGCTCCCAAATGTGTGCGCACGGAGTTCGCACTGTCGAAGCCTAAATGTTCGTCAGCTTTTGTTACGGTGCTAAAATCTTCAATTCGTGTCCACAATAAACGGCCGTTCAAAGTAAGTTTGTTGTCAGGCGAAATTTCGAGTTCTTTACCACCGCCAATATGGAAACCGTAATAGTTCGAGCTTTTATCGTCGAAGCGGCCATTCACAATGTCGCTGCTCTTGAAATCCCGTTTGACACGTCCACCGCGTCCCGACCCGTCGATAAACCAGCCATTATCCCAGGTTTGTTTCGCGTAAAGACCGGCACCCGTGTAGCTGAAGTCACCTTTTCCATGAATGCTTTGATGATAGGTATCATAGTCGCCGTCTCCATGCTCGACAAAGACAGTCGCAAGAAGATTGCCTTGATCTTCATGGTAACGGATACCGGCGCCGCCCATCAAATGATAACCGTCATTCTTGATGTGGCTTCCGGTTTCTACTTTTTGTCTGAAACCGCTACCTTGTAAAAAAGCTACCCCTTCAACAGTTTCGCCAAATTTTTTGACATCCATCGGCAAAACATAGTCATCAATTGATGCAATCTGGTCAGCACCATAATTAAGGGCATTAAGTGCGGCAGCATTGCTTTGGAAATAAGCATTGGCTTTGGCACGGTTAATGGTTACTGCACCATGGTTGTCGGTATAGATGTTGCCTTTTCCGTCATCTTTTCCGATAAGGTCGGGCTTATTGTTATCACCATTATTATTGGCTTTATCCTGATTATTATTGCTGTCATTTTCACTACCGGCATTGTTTCCTGAATTGTCGTCACCGGTGTTGTTCTGGTTGTTTCCGGAATTATCGGCTTTATCGGTTCCCTCGCCGTTATTTTCGGGCGCCTTGTTTCCTCTGAGCGAAGCAACCAGATTTTCTCTCTCTGTCGAAATATCAAAGTTCCAATTTTTAGCGCCATTCGAGACGCTCGCTTCTGTAGTTTTGGAAATTCCTACAACATCGCCTTCAATCAATCTGATCTGATCACCCGGGCTTAAACGGCGCAAATCGGCGCCGGCAAGTTTCAGCTCGACTGCGGCATTATTGATTGCAACTTTGCCATTACCTGTCATCCTCAATAAGGAATCGCCATTTTGAACGTTTTCAGGGAGATAGAAAATTAAGTTCGAATTTGAACCTAAAGTCAGATCGTTTGTAATCGAAAATTTTGCAGGATTTATAAAATCGCCACCGGTGATACTCTCGCTATTGAGATCAGTTACTTTATTTCCGATTGTCAGTGACGAAATATAATATTCGCCATTTCCTGTGATTGTGACTTTGCGGCCCATGCCGATTTTCATATTGCCTAATTTGACACCATCGTTATTATTGCTGGTCCAAGTTTTGGTATTAACGAGATTGATAGTAACATCGCCTTCTGTCGCGTCAAATTCCCCGGTTCTGAATAAGAGTTGTCCATCATTGCGTTCAAGATTTATCTTCGCTTCTTTGTCCGCTCCTACGATAATTTTATCCGTCGTAAAACTAACATTCCCCCCTTACTTTTCTGATTACCGGAACCCCCGGCACGGCCACTCGTCAGACTTATAGTATCATTGAAAGTAATCTTTCTATTGTCACCGGTTAGCGTCGCATCGCCGCCGTCCCCGCCGATGCCCAAAGCACCCGTTGTGTTTTCTCGATCTTGACCTGGTTCACCACCGTTACCGGCTTCAAGGATAATACTTTCAACTGTTATATCTTGCGTTAACTCGGCGCTGACTTTGCCGCCTTGTCCACCTGAACCATCACGTTTTTCATCCTCAAAACCCGTTATAGCAGAGGATACTGTAACGCCGAGTGTGTTCGCCTCTTCCGAAGTCAGATCATTTTTTCCAGACATGCTGTCAGAACCACCTAATCCGCCTTTGCCGCCGGTTGGTTCTTTTCCGGAATCACCATAATTTGGAACTTCAGGTTTAGTAGAAGTGATAAGACCACCCGCACCATTGCCGCCAAGTCCAGTCAGCGACCCGCCACCGCCGCCGCCACCGGACAGATAAATCGATTGTGCCATAACCGGTTGGATAGCTGTCAGGGAAAAAATGCTAATTCCTAAACTTCCTGCGAGTGCCGTGGCTCCCAACCAATTGGAACGAAATTTTCGACTTAAGCAGTACATGAGAAATGACCTCGGAATGAATAAAATTGAGTTCAATTCTCTTTTTCAAGTCTAAACAAAAGGTTGCAATCGCCGCTCGTTAACACGTAAACGGGAGAAAACTTGAAATCATGGTTAATGAACATCTTAATAATCTGTTAAGAGGAGCATTATATCTTTACCAATTAAAAAGAGGTATTGATCATGAAGCGCATAGTGTTTCTCGTGGCGCTTGTAGCGGTGCTGGCCGGTTGTGCATCACGGGCCCCCACACATACAAATAATGTTTGCGCCGTCTTTGACCAAAAGGATGGTTTCTTCAATAACTGGGAGAAATCGGCCAAGAAAGCTGAAAGCCGTTATGGCATTCCGATGCCGATTATCATGGCAACGATGAATACCGAATCAGGCTATAAGCATAATGCACGCCCTCCCAGAAAAAAGTTGTTCGGATTTATTCCATGGAAGCGGCGTTCTTCCGCCTATGGCTATTCGCAGGCTCTCGACGGGACCTGGGAACATTATATCCGTGCGACAGGCAACCGTGGAGCAAAGCGTACCAATTTTGCCGATGCAGCCGATTTTATTGGCTGGTATCATAGTCAAAGCGTAAGGCTTAATGGCATCAACCCGAATAACGCCTATGCTCTTTATCTCAATTATTATATGGGCCATAGCGCTTATGCCCGTACAGGCGGAAGAGCAAGCAGTGCTATTTTGTCAGCCGCAGAAAGAACAGACCAGATGGCTCGCCGTTATGACCAGCAATTGCGCCGTTGCGGGCGCCGTTAGATAAGAAATACTGTGCTGTTATCCTTAAAAACGGGATTTGGCCTATTGATATAAAATCGGGTAAAAAATGGGCGCATGACCAAACAGGATCATGCGCCTTTTCTTTGTGCTTAACGCGGGAAAAACTTTCCCGGAATCATTTATATTTTTTCATTTCAAGTTTATGACGGGCAAGAGCAGCATTGCGATATGTATCAAGCTCGTTGATCAATTTATCCCGATTGGTTTCAAGCCGGAAATTGAAACCGGAAATCATCAATTTCTTTTTTGCCTTGTCATAATAGGAGCCGCCACGACATTTTGCATTTTCTTCAGGTAAAAATCTGTCGTCTATAACAAATTCCATACCGACGGCGATGTTCATCGAATTGCTTTTTGAAGAATTGATCTGGAAATCTGTTATTCCGCGCCATGGCACAGGCGTTTTGAATACGGTGGTTTCCAATCCTTCCGGCGCCAATACCATATAGGGGATACGGCGACGCATCATTGTGCGGATCAGAATGACAAATAACAAAAGAGCCAAGGCACCAAGAATGACCGTTGTCATCATCTTTCCTATTTGAAAATTCTGATAGGCAGTGCCAGTAAGCGCAATTCCCAATACAAGAAAGGCAAGAGGAATAAATACCCCACCTTCCCAAACTGTAATTCGGCCATTCGCCTCACTGATGATAGATTTAAGGCTTTTTTCATCATTGGGAAGTTTGACATCATTGATTAAATGGGTTTCTTCGAGTTTTTTATCGGCCAATTTTTTCTCCCAATTTTTAAAGCCGGAATCTGCGCCGTAGTTTTCGATTTTAAAACGACGCGTTAGCCATATTTCTGACAGTCATAAAATTGTTATAAAGCGGTCTCTTCATATTTACTATAATTTTGTTATACGCGCGGGTGCAATTCTAAAACGCTATCGTCATTTTTATTGCAACCGGGGACAAATAGTAACAATTGACGTTTGTATCACTATATAAAGCTCGAAAGTATTTTACGTCTTTGCCATCTTCGGGCTTTATGGTGAAACACAACCCGATAGGGGCAACGCAAGCGGCTTAACCCACTTGGCAAAGATTTTTAAAAGGGATGGTTTTTTAAAAGGCTTGGCCGTTTTATCCGGTTAACGGTGGGCTACTTTTTATAGTGAAAGAGATTGCAATGGACAAAATTTGACTTATCTGTCAATCCTCAGTTTCTGAACTGCGATTCTTTAAATAATTTGGCTTCGTGAGACTGTTCTATGAACTGGTTTAAAGCGGTAAAAATGTCTGATCATATTGTCCTCATCGGCATGTTGTTAATGCTGTTGGGTGACTTCATGTTCGCGGCCAATGACGCCATGGGTAAATGGCTGGTTGCAACATTTTCGGTTGGTCAGGTTTTGATGTTGCGTTCAATTGGTGCATTCCTCATTCTGGGGCCGATGCTTACCACCGTCACCACACAAAATTTGTTCAAGCCCAAAAAACCGTTTCTTATTTTGCTGCGAGTGATTTTCGCTACAATGGACACGGGGCTGTTTTATGCTGCGGTCGCTTATTTGCCTCTTGCAGATGTCGTGACATTTTATATGGCAGGACCGATCTATGTCGCAGCCGTTTCGCACTTTTTCCTGAACGAACGTATTGGCTGGCGTCGTTGGCTTGCAATCTTTGTGGGCTTTATCGGCGTTATCATTGCGCTTCGTCCTTCGTCGGCTATGCTTTCATGGCCATCGATCTTTGCGCTTCTCGGCAGTTTCGGATTTTCGATGGTTATCGTTTTGAGCCGTGTTTTAAAAGATGTCACCGATACTGTCCTTGTTACGTGGCAAACAATCGGTGCACTTCTTGTCGGACTGGTTTTAACAATCAATCATTGGGTTGAACCGACAATGTTGCAGTGGGGTGCTATGGCGCTTTTGGGCATTGTGTCTTGCTGTGGCCATCTTTTAATCGCCCGCTCATTAAAACTTTCGCCTGCATCTGTGCTTGCTCCTTTGCAGTATACACTTCTACTCTGGGGCATTATTTTCGGAATTGTATTTTTCGACAATTATCCCGATCGCTACATTATTATCGGGGCAGCAATCATCATTTTTGCGGGACTTTTTATTTTCCACCGCAAACAGGTGGTCGACCACAAAATCCCCAAAGAGGATATCGCCAGAATCAAACAGTGAAAGGCATATTATTTGTTTTAGAAAAGTGGTTTTCACCGGAACATTACTAAGATTTAATAAAGTTCAGACTAAAGGCTCTTTTTTTATCGAAATTTTGCCTTATTATAAGTTCATTTAGTTACTTGTACAAACTTGTCATAAGGACATGTTATTTTATTCATTTGTAAAGGGAGTATTAAATTGAAAAAAATACTGCTTGCGTCAGTGTTTGCTTCGTCAATGCTTGCACCGGCTTTTATTTCTTCTGCCCTGGCTGCTCCAACACCGCCGCCAGCTCATGGTGAACATCAGCCAAAGCCGCCTCATCACAAGGGGCCGGAAGCCGAAGGCCCGAAGGGGCCAAGAGGGCCGGAACATTTCAAAGGACCACACGCAGGATTGCACATGGCCGAGAAACTTTCGGCAATGGAAACGGCTTTGGGAATTCGCTCGAACCAGTTGGATGCCTGGCGCAAATATACGTCCAGTCTTGTCGATTTGGTTGATGTTACTCCGCCGCCGCCGCCCGCTCCCGATGCAAAACCTGCTCCCGATGCTGTGAAACCTATTTTTGGTGAACCCATTGCCGATAGAGCCATTGATCGGGCGGAAAAAGCCAAAAAATTCAAAACAGCAGCCGAAGAACTACGCAAAGTATTGGACGCTGATCAATTGAACAAGTTGGAACGCTATGCGTTGCCACATCCGGGACCAAAAGACGGGCCTGAAGGTCCGAAAGGTTCGGATGCTCCGGAACCTCCGGCAGAACCACATCCGTAAGCGGTATGTCAGACATCGCTGCATTCTCAGTGATGAAACTTTATTAAAGCACTAAATTTACGCCCGGTCGAAAGACCGGGTTTTTTTATCCGAAAATGTGATTTTATAATCAAAATAGCTGCGACTTCACAGATATGTAATAATTTATTAAACTATTTCAGTTTCTGCGCTTAATACCCTATATTTGCATCGGAACTCCGTTTTGGAACTTTTTGGTTTTGAACGAGTTAAGCGTTTTAGGAAGGAACGTGAAAGATGAAATATCAAAGAACAGTTTTAACATCGCTGGCCTTTGCGGCCACTGCATTATTGTCTCTACAAACACAAGCCGGTGCAACCGGTCTGGTTTCGGGTACGCTCACTTGCGATAGCAAGGGCGGAATCGGGCAGTTTGTAAGTTCTTCAAAAGAACTCAATTGCGAGTTTATTCCGATAAGTGGACATTCGATCAATGATCATTATGTCGGTCGTATCGAAAATTATGGTCTTGATTTGGGTGTAACGGGACGCACAAAAATGACATGGTGGGTTCTTGCAACCTCCCCGAATGCCCACTCAAACGGTTCTCTTGCCGGTAATTATGGTGGTGTCGGTTCGAGCATCAGTCTTGCGGCCGGCGCTGGCAGCCAGCTTCTCGGATTTGGTCCGGCAAACGGACTTACACTTCAACCATTGAGCGTTGATGCCCATGAAGGTTTGAACCTCGCTCTTGGTGTATCCAAGATGTCTTTGGCACCAGCCTATACACAGCAACATGTTGTCTACCATCATAAAAAAGCGGTAGTCCATCATAAGAAAGTTAATGCTCATCACAAAAAAGCCGTTTCTCAACATAAAAAGCACTAAAAAATTAGTGTTTTAGAGAAGCTGCTGTTCAGTTGTTATCGAACTGGCAGACGGTAAAATGTGATCATCGACAAAGAAAAGAGTTGTCAATGACCACATATTTATAGAATTAAAATTCGCCTATTTATTTCCAAGCGGCCGGTAAAATTACCGGCCGCTTTTTCATGTCTCCACCTTCGCGCAAGTTTGGTCGTTTAAAAAGATATTATCGATGTTGCGAGGTGAATGGAAATGGTCAAACTTGATATCTATGATAATGATAATTTTGGTCATCCGGTCATTTATGATGACCCGGATCAGGAAAATGGCCGCCGTGACAAAAAAGAAAACGCTATTTGCCTGACTGCACTCTTCGTTTGTGTTCCGCTCTTTATTATTGCGGGGTTATATGGTTTGTCGGATTTTATTGTTTATGTAAAAACCGGTGTCGGACATCTGACAACCTTGGCAGAAATGTTTATGCTTTCGCAAGGCACGGTTAGCGAGACAAGCTGGCTAGGCGAAATTCTGAATTCTCTACCTGTTTGCATTGTATTTTTTCTGCTCGGTATTTTTGTACCCTTCGCTATTTTGGAAGTCTTTTTCAAACTGGAAAAATGAATGTCTGATCAGCGCAATGAAGAAGGACAGTTGGCCATAACAAATCGTGCAGCTTGTTTAAGACCCGGCATATCGGAAAACTCGACATTGGCAATTCCATCCAGAGTTTCAGGAACATTTTCGCCTTTTAGATAAGGTACATCGACATGCCAGTCTTGCAATGACGTTTTAGGGAGTTCGATCGTATAGACCACACGCCCTTCCGAAAGGTTGACCTGCATCCGGTTAATATCAACAGGCATTCCCCAAATTGTTAAAGTCGAGACAGTCTGCTGGTAATTCTGGAAGTTTTCAGCAGTAAACCGCGTTGGTCCGCTTATTTCCAGAAATGTTGTTTTATGGCTATCACAATAAAGCCGCGCTGATGTTTTTTTATCATTGCTTATTGCTATTGCAACAAGTGCATCTGCTGTCGGAGCAAGTTGCCATTTTCCGATAACATCGGGAGAAAAATCGATGTTATAAATCCGGATTTCCTCGGCAGAAAAAACATGAGAATTGGCATTATCCCAGTTTAAAAAGGCAATGAGGGGATCAAAACCCATCTCTTGTGAATAATCTGCTATATAAGCAATATCGGCCAGTTGTTGCTGACGTACACTGACCTCTTGACCGGAACTTGTTCCAGCCCCGTCGAGTGGCGGCCGGTAGGTCCGCAATTCCAGTTTTCCATTTCCGACATTACGCGCTCTCCCTCCCAGAAAAGCCCATAGACAGGCTTCCCGACATATTCCTTCGATTCGTTCAGACGTGCTTTTAATGGTGTTAGCCGCTAAACCGGAATTATTGTTTTCATCTCCTTCTTTTTCGGAATTTTGATCGGGAGATTTCTCCGGATTCTGGTTTTCGACCTTTATAACATTGACCGGTTTATCAATCGTCTCGGCAATGGTTGTATCGAAATTGTGTTTTCTGATTTCCCGTCCCAGTGCAATTGCAGCAAGAATATCTCCTCCATCAGAGTGAAATGAAACCAACAATCCGTTTTTTGTCGAGAGGGGGTCATCAAGCTTGTTTTCTTCGAGAAAATGGGTGAATTGGGATGGCGTATCGGAAACAATATTACCTTCCGCACTAATCCATCTGCATGTCGGGCACTGACCGTCATCGACTTTTCGAAGTGTAAAGACCATCGGTCTGCCCGGCGGTTCGCTCATTGTGTTTTTTGTTGGCGACAGATTTTCGGATGCCTGATTATTTTCAACCGGTGTTGATCCGGAAGGAGTATCGGTTGCCTTGTCGTTATTTTGGTTCTCCTGACCAAAGGCGAGAGAGCACAAAGTAAGACACATAAAAACCGCAGCCACGACAGGTTTCATAAAGAACACTCCACCCGGAAATATTAATTTTCGGTTAATTTGTACCACTGGTACCGGTGTTCTGCAATGTGTCGGGCATATGAGTCGTGTGAATTGGGCTTTGATAAACAAAAATGCGGTCAAGTTTACAACTATACATAGTTTTGCCCGAAAATTTGTACCTTAAACGGTCAATTTCGGGAAATATCTCTAGTCCTTAGCCGGAATAGACATGACTTTGGCAATTGATAAACAGGATTGAATGTGGAAACACGTCGTCAACCGTTTTTGAGGGCATCCTGATTACGGCAATTTACGAGGGAAATTTGACGACCGGACAACCTGTTTACAAAGGCTTAGAATATAATAGCCGAAAGCCGAACAAGGGGCCAGAAGCAGCATTG
Organism: Bartonella sp. M0192; assembly: GCF_016102305.1. Lineage (NCBI taxonomy): Bacteria > Pseudomonadati > Pseudomonadota > Alphaproteobacteria > Hyphomicrobiales > Bartonellaceae > Bartonella > Bartonella sp. M0192. The sequence continues at coordinate 490,542 of NZ_JACFOU010000001.1, forward strand.
ACCAACCGACAAAGTCGAAGAAAATGCCGAAATTCACGCCGAGATAGCTCACCGGTAGAAATAGGCTACAGAAAGCGCAAATAAGCGCGGACAAAAATATCGAATTGAAATCGATTTCACGTTTGATAAATGCGATGATTGCGACGCATCCGGCAAAAACAATACCGGCATCGAGATAAGCAAAGGAAAGATTTGCAGTAAAAAAAGAGGCAGGTGGAAAAGAAAAAAGCAATGCCCGCCATAAAATTGTTCCTGATTGCCAAAGAGGTGGGGCAGAAATAAAAAAGATGAAAAAAACGAATAAAGCGAAATAAACTCTGCTTCCAAGATGATAACGCGGATTTGGCCGAATTGTAGTTTTAAGACTTTTGCCGTTAAAAGGAACACCCGATAAACATAACAATCCTCCACCGATCACAGTGAGGCTGATAGCAGTTAAAAGATAAACGGCCAAAATATAAAGACCGGTTTGCTGCCAATCGGATTTGGAGACAAATATACTGTCGACAATCCAGAAACTTAATGAAATTGCGATTGTTACAGCAAAGAGCCAACGCCAGGTGAGCGTACCATAGAGACGTAATTTCCGGACACCACAAAAGATGGTAAGGCTTACAAGCATAAGTCCTGCAGTGTTTATTTTTCCGGATATCATCCCGCGAGCTCCAAGATAACTCAAATCATCCCCCACCATGACCCATAATGTGACGATGATATAAAGCACTGGTCCATAAATTGCATAAATAACGGTGAGCTTCATGGCATCAACAAGCCGCGCACGTTCTTCCTCTTTGTAGCGTCTGGTAAGGCCACTCATGTTCAGTATTATCCAGAACAATCCTCCGGCAAAAAACCAGGCGGCCATCCAATAGGGAAACGATTCATTGGAAATGCCGACAGACGAAAGTAACTGAGGAAAAGACAGCTTCATAATGCGAATGGCACCATCGAAAAAAAGTGCCATCAAAACCGAGGTAATTAACGAAAATTTGAGTGAAATACTTCCCCAGCTTGCGCTTCTCAATCCCAAAATAAATGCAATCAGACATGCGGTGATAAAACTTGGCAAGTAGATTTGATAAGGCCTGAAAAAGGCTATGGTCAGGGAAAAACCGAATGTCTTGAACCACCCGCCAAGAAGCAGGAAAAAAAATGACCATGCCGTGGGCAAAATGACGAGAGCTGCAAGAACGACAAGTATAGCTTGGAGAAAACGGGCCTGCAGAAAACCGACCGGCCTGAATTTTTTGTCGGTTTTTTCGCGTAGCAAGATAAATATCCTTTTCTCTGTTCCGGCAAAGCAGGAATAATATAACGTTATTTTAGAATTAAAATCACTTGGTTATAAAAAACAGTGCAGCGGTTTTAATGTTTACGAAACTCTACGCTCTTTTCAGGTTTTTCCTGAATTCGGCCTTGTCTGTTCAATTGAATTTGTCTGCTGCATTGACTGGGATTCATGCCGTTTTTTAGATAAAGCGGTTAAAGCCTGCAATATTATTGCTCGACCGGTTTATCTAGTCTGAAACCGGTTGCAAGAATCCAGCAAACCCAGCCGACAAATATCCATTGGATGAAACCATAAGAGAGCCTGCGAAGAATATCTTCACTTGTTATAGGCTCTATATTTGGCTCAGAAATAACAATCTGCGACATAACAATATAGAATATTTCCACGCATAAACTGACAAGAATGGTGCGCCAAATGGATGCTGAAAGTGACAGCCCCAGTCCTCGTGAGGGGGGAAGAGAACAAAATACACCGCTTAAAAATACCGAAGGCATGTAATAGGAATAACCCGATAAAAATCTCGGACGCACTTCGTTACCGAAAACATCAAAAATCTCTACGAGCAGATTTGTGCCGCCAACCCAATGATGAAGAAGATAAACTCCGGCAATTGTCTGCACGGCCGGCCCAAGCAACAGAAAAATTGTAATAATACCGAAGCCCCGCATGGGGTAGCTATAAAGGGGTGTTTTATTATGATTTGTCATAACGCTCACAAGTCATCGAATTGTTAGATGACTTTAGGTTTTCGTTTCGGTCTGTGCAAGCCAATAAATACAATAGACGAGATAGACAAAACCGATCGGTACAATGACATAAAGGAACGGTGTGAGCAAAACATAAACCAGAATAGAGCCGAGAGGCAGCGTAACGCGAGCGAGGTTAAGATAGAAAGCTATACCGGTTGCTGCAACGAGATAGATGACACCTGCATAGGTAATAACAAAAACGAGCGGCAGCTTTTTCAACTGGTAGAGATAGACTGTCGGAAAAATTGAAAAGATTGCGGCAAACAAAAGATTTTCAGCAAGAAACAGACCGAATGCCACAAAACTGTTGAAATTTTCCATTATCGCTAAAATGAAACGGTCATTGAAAAAACGGGAATATAGAAAATAGTTCGTCAGGCAACGACACACAAATAGCGCAAGTCCCCCGAAAAATGAAAAAATAACAAAAACTATGACTGCCTGCTTTCGCAAAATTATCCCCGTTGCACTAACATTCACAAGACAAATTATAAAACTTGTTTCATTCAATTCAATAAAATTCTCAAGAATGCTGATTGTTCTGATTTAATACGAGCTTATCGAACAATTGTTTAAAAAACGTAATTTAAATAAAATTATATGAACGATGAAAAATTTGTAAAAATTCGTTATTAGCAATAAAATTATCAATAATAATATACTGAAAATTTCTAATATGATAATATTAATAAAACATATTTTCTATATTTTTATGAAAAATATAGAAAATATAGTTTAGTAAAGTCTATAAAAAGATATTGTTGACAATTGTAAATTTTTTTATCAGATTAGAATTGTCCTGTTATCCAATCATGTGAATGATAATCAACAAAGCGAAAAATCGTCACGATGATAATATTAAATATATTTTTACAAGATAACTGGTTTTCTTTTTGGATTTTTAAAAGTTGGGAATTTGAAAACGGGTAGGTTTTGATTACAGATCTTCGGGTATTATCTGTCGCGCCTTGTTCCCTCATCTATTTCTGAAGGAAAAATGTTGATGATCAATAATACCCGATTTTTATGACGAAGGAGTTCACCTGAAAAACAAGTTCAATTCAAGCAAACGTCCTTTTGTAGATTATTGTAAGGTTACTGTCCTTAATTCCTGATCATTTGCACCTTCCAGAGCCTTGGCACGGACATCGGAAAGAATAATCGGTTCGCCACCGGCTCCGAATAAGGCCCATAAAGAAATGCCTGGTGTCATTGGTGGCATATTCGGAAATTTCTTACTTAATTCATCGGTACGAATTTTGCGCAGATAGGCGATTTCGCCCTCACCGAGCAAAGCAAATTCCTGCATGGACAAAGATTTTTCGTTTTTCATTTTCTTCTCCTGTCGCATTACTCGTCGTCTATGGCACTGATCGTAATGCGTTTGACGCGCTTCTCGGGAGCCGGTCTTTCAAGATCTATTGAAAGTAAGCCGTTTTTGAGCTCCGCAGCCCCTACCTTTATTCCATCTGCCAGCACAAAAGCCCGCTGGAATTGGCGAGAGGCAATACCTCTGTGGAGATATTCGAACTCCTCATCGTCAGTTTGCCGACCGCGGATAATAAGCTGATTATCCTCTACCGTAACATCAAGGTCTTCCGGAGTGAAACCGGCGACTGCCAATGTAATTCGCAGTCGTTCATTTGGTTCCTCACCGGACAAACGCACAATGTTATAAGGAGGATAGCCATCGCCCGATTTATTCAAACGGTCGAGCGTCTTTTCCATTGTTTCGAAGCCTAACAGCAACGGGTTGGAAAAAGGTGTCATGCGTGTCATAAGGTAGTCCTCTTCGAAGCGACTATTGAACAGAAAACCCGTTTTGGCATTTTCTGCCTTTAGCTGTTATATGGAAATTTCAAGATCGAAGTTCAAGACAGGTTTTTAAAAGCGAATGACGGGTGTGAAGGCTGAAAGGTCAAAAGTTAGGAAAATAGCGGGAACTGCCTATAAAGCCGAGGAAATCGAAGAAATTTTTCGCCGGTTTTCGGTTCAGCGACCAAATCCGAGAAGCGATCTTGTCTATGAAAGTCCGTTCACTTTGCTTGTGGCGGTGGTTTTGTCGGCACAAGCGACAGACGCAAGCGTGAATAAAGCAACAAAGCCGCTTTTTGCTGTTGCCGATACGCCCGAAAAAATGGCTGCTCTCGGAGAAGACGGCATTGCCGGTTATATTCGCACGATCGGCCTGTGGCGGGCAAAAGCCAAAAACGTCTATGCGCTTTCAAAAATATTGAACGAAAAATATGCCGGCAAAGTGCCTGATATGAGAGAAGCGTTGATGGCACTCCCAGGTGTCGGGCGCAAAACTGCAAATGTTGTGCTCAATGTTGCTTTCAACCAGCCGACAATGGCCGTTGACACCCATATTTTCCGGTTTTGTAACCGGACAGAACTGGCACCGGGAAAAACGCCTGAAGAGGTAGAAAAGAAACTTGTCAAAATAATACCCGAAAAATATATGGCCCACGCCCATCATTGGTTGATTTTACATGGGCGTTACATCTGTAAAGCCCGTAAACCGGATTGTGTGCATTGTATTATCGCCGATATTTGCAAGGCAGCCATTAAAACAAATTCTATTCCCGCACCGCTTGTTGAAGTGAAAGGCAATGGCGCTCCGGTTCCGGTTTAATGGCAAAAAAGATTAATCCTGTTTGCGGCAATCCGGATAGCCGATGAAAAGACAAAAATTATACATTATTTCCATAGTTAATCTTGATCGTTTGAAATGCCAGTAAAATAAAAGATGGGTTTGGCTGGCTCGGTTTTTAAATCTCATAAAATGATTGCCCGTTTTTCGGCGCACAATTGCTTTTTTTAGGCTTATACAAATGGCCATGACACTTCTAACCAATAATACAGATCAGCTTTATGAAGCTCTGATCAACCGTGATCGCTCCTATGACGGGCATGTCTTTGTTTGCGTGACAACGACAGGTATTTTTTGTCGTCTGTCATGTCCGGCGCGAAAGCCCAAGCGGGAAAACGTCTTTTTTTGTGATAGTGCGGCTGCATGTCTCGAACAGGGCTATCGGCCATGTCTAAAATGCCATCCGCTCGAAGCAGGTGGTCACGTTGATCCGCTTTTTCGTCATTTGATGGCAAGACTTGATGAAAATCCCGATCACATATGGTCGGAAGACGATATTGTACGGATGGGATTTGATCCTTCCACGGTGCGGCGCATTTTCAAGCGCCAGATAGGCATGACATTTCTCGAATTTGCGCGCTTGAAAAGAGCAAGCCGTGGTGCAGCGCTGCTTTCCCATGGTCAGCCGGTGATTGAAGCACAACTTTCCGCCGGTTACGATTCGGGTAGTGGCTTTCGCGAGGCAATCCTCAAGCTCATCGGTCATCCACCAAAAGCCATACGAAACCGCACTCTTTTAAAAGCGACGTGGATTGAAACGCCGATAGGCGAAATGCTTGCTGTCAGTGACCAACATGTCTTGCATCTCTTGGAGTTTTTCGACCGCAAGGGGCTGTTGACAGAACTGAAAAAATTGCAAGCAGTCACGCGCTCTTCCATCAGTTTTGAACGAACCAGTGTCATCGACAAGGTAGAAGCCGAGTTGGCCGATTATTATCAAGGAAAAAGCTGCCGTTTTGAAACACCGCTTGCCAAAGTTTCTGGTGGCTTTGCACCTCTTGTCTGGGAGGCTTTGCGCAAAATACCGGCGGGAGAAACACGCTCTTACAGTGAATTGGCGCGCGCTTTGGATAGACCGACAGCTATGCGGGCTGTGGCGCGGGCAAACGGGCAAAACCAGATTGCAATTATCATCCCCTGTCATAGGGTGATCGGTGCAGATGGGACGCTTACCGGTTATGCTGGCGGTTTATGGCGTAAAGACTGGCTTTTGCGCCATGAAAAAAAGTATTTTACATAAAAGTCTGCTTGCTATTTTTTAGGCTCTGTTTTATGAGAACCCAGTTCAAGCCGTCCGGCAGGGCATGCCGTGACGACTTTTATGCTTGTTCGTACTTTGGTCAGTACGAACATCAATCACAACAATGGAGAAGCAAAATGCCCAAAATGAAGACCAAATCGGCTGCCAAAAAGCGGTTCAAAATTACTGCTACAGGCAAAATCAAGGCAGCTGCCGCAGGCAAGCAGCATGGCATGATCAAACGTTCCAACCAGTTTTTGCGTGATGCACGTGGCACCATGGTTCTTGGTGCACCCGACGCCAAGAAAATCATCAAAAACTATTTGCCGAACGGCCTTTAAAAGTTAGCTCTTAAGGAGATTATGACATGGCACGCGTAAAACGCGGCGTAACTGCACACGCCAAACACAAAAAAGTTATTAAACTTGCTGAAGGTTTCTACGGACGTCGTAAAAATACGATCCGTACAGCCAAAGCTGCTGTCGACCGTTCACGGCAATATGCCTATCGCGATCGCAAGAATCGCAAGCGCAGTTTCCGCGCATTGTGGATCCAGCGTATCAATGCTGCTGTCCGTCTTGAGGGCTTGACCTATGGCCGTTTTATTGACGGTCTTGCCAAGGCAGGAATCGAGATCGACCGCAAGGTTCTTTCAGATATTGCTATTCATGAGCCCGCAACATTCTCCAAGCTTGTTGCTTCGGCAAAAAAGGCATTGGAATATTTGAAGAAAACCACACCGAATGCTTTTGAAGGCGCCGTCAAGTAAGCCGGTCGCGTTCCTTTAAAAAACAGAACATTCTTTCGGAACCCGCACTGGTTTAAGCCGGTTGCGGGTTTTTGTTTTTGAGGCGTTATGAGCGAGATAAATCCTTTCATATCCAAGCCACTGAGCGATACTGACAAGAAGCTTTTTCAATCTTGTGAGGGCAAGCGCATTGCCAGCGTCATGCGCGATGGCAAAAAGGTCTGGATCAAGCGGCAGGGAATCGAAAAGCGTCCGTGGGGCAAGCGGCTTCATGGCAGTTTATCGTTTTTATTACCGGCAGCTTTTATGAAATCTTCGCCATTGCGTGACGCTCTCGCCATGAACGGACAGGAAATACGTAAAATCGAAAAATTCAGGAAGGCAGGTATAGCAGTTCCCGAAGTTCTTGCTGTCGATGGACCGGCTTTGATGATTTCCGATGTTGGCCAAACGGTGCAAAAACGCCTTGATTTTTTAAAAAAGAACGATGGCGAGGCACACGAGAAATTATTGATTCAATGCGGTGAAGCTTTAGGAAAAGTGCATCACGCAGGACTGGTCCACGGCAGGCCGCATCCGCGTGATATGTTTATGGCAGGAAATGAGCTGGGTTTTTTCGATTTCGAGGAAGAGCCGGAAGCCGTGATGCCAATTCCCACAGCGCAGGCGCGTGACGCGTGGTTGTTATTTTTTCAAGTGTCGGCACAATCGCTTGAAAAAAATAAAACCGATCATGTGGCTTTCGAGGCGTGGAAAAAGCAGGTTTCCCCTGAAACCTTGAAACAACTTGAAAAAATTGTCCGGTTTTTTTCTATTTTTATTACTCCGTTGAAGTTGGCAAGGTTTATTTATCTTGGTGGTGATGGCAAACGTATGTTAAGCGCTACGGAGTTTCTTTCTTCCAATTTGAAAAACAGACATCCACTTTAAAGAACAGGCAAAGACATGAACGACATTGATAGTCTGGAAAAAGAAATCTGTGCGGCAATCGACGCTGCACAAGACGAGCAGGCACTGGAAGCAGTGCGTGTCAGCGCCCTCGGGAAAAAGGGCAGTGTTTCGGAAAAACTTAAAAGCCTCGGTGGTATGAGTGCCGAGGAGCGCCAGAAAGCCGGACCGGTGATAAACGGTTTGAAAAATCGGGTTTTAGAGCTTTTGGGCGAAAAACGTACGGCATTGAAGCGGGCAGCAACGGAAGCGCGGCTCAAAAACGAAACAGTCGATGTTACATTGCCGGTTCGCCTTTCCCCTGAAGCGCGTGGTCGTATCCACCCTATTTCTCAGGTGATTGACGAGATTACCGCCATTTACGCCGATATGGGCTTTTCCATTGCCGAAGGGCCGGATATCGAGACCGATTATTATAACTTTACCGCACTCAATTTTCCGGAAGGCCATCCTGCCCGCGAAATGCATGATACCTTCTTTTTCAATCCCGACGAGAAAGGTGAAAAGCGGCTTTTGCGCACGCATACATCGCCTGTTCAGGTTCGTACGATGGAAAAACAAAAACCCCCAATTCGCATTATCATTCCGGGAAAAACCTATCGTATGGATTCGGATGCCACCCATTCGCCGATGTTCCATCAGGTAGAAGGGCTGGTTGTGGATAAAAAGTCGACCATTGCCAATATTATGTGGGTGCATGAAGAATTCTGTAAGGCGTTTTTTGAAGTACCTTCGTTGAAGATGCGTTTTCGCCCTTCGTTCTTTCCTTTCACCGAACCGTCTATGGAAGTCGATATTCAATGTGACCGCTCCGGTACAGAAGTAAAATTCGGCGAGGGCAATGACTGGCTCGAAATATTGGGCTGCGGCATGGTGCACCCGAATGTGTTGAAAAATGTCGGTTTCGATCCGGATGAATATCAGGGCTTTGCCTGGGGCATGGGAATCGACCGTATCGCTATGTTGAAATATGGCATGCCGGATTTGCGGGCATTTTTTGATGCCGATATACGCTGGATCCAACATTACGGTTTCCGTCCGCTTGATGTGCCGACGCTTTTTGGCGGTCTCAGCAATTCATAAACTCACACCCGCGTCTTGCGTTTTGAAAAGAGGTTTTGAACAATGAAATTTACTTTGTCCTGGTTGAAAGATCATCTGGAGACAGACGCATCGCTCGGCGAGATTTGTGACCGGCTTACCGATATAGGCCTTGAGGTTGATAGCGTCGATGACCGCAAAAGCTTTGAAGTTTTTGTAATTGCCAAAGTTTTGACAGCCAAAAAACATCCCGATTCCGATCATTTGCAGATTTTGACTGTCGATACGGGGGAGAATAAGCCACTTCAGGTGGTTTGTGGTGCTCCTAATGCTAAAGCGGGGTTGATCGGGGTTTTCGCTCCTCCGGGAGCTTATATTCCGGGGCTTGATGTCACATTGTCGGTCGGAAAAATCCGTGGTGTCGAAAGTTTCGGCATGATGTGTTCCGAACGCGAGCTTGAACTTTCAAATGAACATAACGGCATTATCGAACTCGGCTCCGATGCACCTGTCGGCAAATCATTTGCAGCCTTTTATGGTCTGAACGACCCGCTTATTGATGTCGGCCTCACGCCGAACCGGCCGGATTGTACAGGTGTTTATGGCATTGCCCGCGATCTTGCAGCAAGTGGCATCGGCAAATTGAAGCCGCTTCAAGTTCCTTCTATTTCCGGTGAAGGAGAGCCATCGGTCACAGTGTCGCTCGATTTTGGTGACGCCGCACCTTTGTGTCTCGGCTTTTCATGGCGTGAAATTCGCGATGTTAACAATGTCCAGTCACCCAAATGGATGCAACGCCGTCTCACTGCTATCGGGTTGCGCCCGATCAATGCACTTGTCGACATGACCAATTACATCACGGTCGATCTCGGGCGTCCGCTCCATGTTTTCGATGCCGATAAGGTAAAAGGAAAACTTGTTGTCCGTCGTGGGCAGAAGGGTGATAAACTCCTTTCCCTTAACGGCAAGGAATATGATTTGGGGCCGGATAATTGCGTTATTGCCGATGATAATGGCGCCCAGTCCATAGGTGGCATAATGGGCGGCGAAGCAACAGGATGCGATGAAAACACGAAAAATGTTATCATTGAATCGGCTTTGTGGTATCCGCGCAATGTTGCAGCAACGGGGCGCGCTTTCGGCATTGTTTCGGATGCACGTTACCGTTTTGAACGCGGTGTCGATCCAAAATTTATGGAACCGGGACTTGCCTTTGCTACCGAGATGGCCATGAAACTTTGTGGTGGCAGGCCTTCAAAAGCCCATACAATCGGGGAAAAGAGCGTTGAACAAAAAGTAATTAACTTCCCGTTTGCCGAAATCAAGCGTTTGACCGGTCTGGAACTAAGTCACGAAGCGGCAACAACCATATTACAGCACCTCGGCTTTGTTGTGGAAGGCAAAGGCGACGTTGTCACGGTAACCGTACCAACATGGCGACCCGATATTGATGGCAAGGCCGATCTCGTCGAAGAGGTTATGCGTATCCATGGGCTTAACAATATCAAGCCGGAACCGTTGGAACGGCCGTCTTCTGTAAGCGGGCAAATTCTCACCACAATACAGATCAGGCAGCGTTCCGCACGTCGTGCTCTGGCATGTCGCGGTTTGATGGAAGCAATCACCTGGTCGTTTATTTCGGAAAAACAGGCCAAGGCATTTGGCGGCGGCAAGCCCGAATTGAAGCTATTGAACCCGATTGCTGCCGATATGTCGGATATGCGTCCTTCACTGCTTCCGGGATTGATTGCGGCTGCCCAGCGCAATGCCGATCGTGGCATTCCCGATCTCGGCCTATTTGAAATCTCGGCAACATTCGAGGGCAATACGCCCGAGACACAAAGACGCGTTGCTGGCGGTATCCGCCGTGGTACCTATAAGCTTGATGGTTCGGGTCGTTTTTGGGCCGGTTCTGCCAAACCGGTCGATGTTTTTGATGCCAAGGCCGATGCACTTTGTGTGCTCGACGCTTGCGGGCTTGATGCTTCAAAGGTGCAGATAGAAGCGGGTGCGCCTGAATGGTATCATCCGGGGCGTTCGGGCGTTATCAAATTGGGGCCGAAGATTATTCTTGGTACGTTTGGCGAATTCCACCCCGATACGCTTGAGGAACTCGATGTAACAGGACCATTGTGCGGTTTTGAAGTCTATATTGACCGTATTCCCGAACCGCGCAAGAAGGCAACCAAAACACGCCCGCCTTTGGTGCTGTCGCCATATCAGATGATACGGCGCGATTTTGCTTTTGTTATGGATAAATCTGTGAATGCTGCTACGGTCATTCGTGCGGCAAGCGGTGCCGATAAAAAGCTTATCCAGTCTGTCGAGATATTTGATGTCTTCGAGGGGGCGAGCCTTGGTGAAGACAAGAAATCGATTGCGATCGAAGTGGCAATCCAGCCGCATGAACGCACTTTGACAGATGAAGATATTGAAGCTCTGGCGAAAAAAATTATCGATAATGTTGCGAAATCGACCGGAGCGACATTGCGCCAGTAATTTTTCTTGATCTTAAGGGTCGAGAGAAGAATTTCTATAAAAAAAGTGAGGGGCGAAGCTTATTTGCCCCTTCATTTTATCGGTCGATGTCGAAAGAAACTAGTCGTATAAAACCGGCTATTCTCTTTCGAATTTTTGATATTCGAATATAAAAATAGCCTTTAATACTGTTATTTTTGAAATATTTTCGAGCCAAATATGCCCCTCCCGACCGAAAACAGATTTTGTCTTTTTCATAAAAATAACGAGTACTTTAAAAAACGGAACGCTTTGTCTTGATGTCGCCGGTTGAAAGCGAATAGACGTTTTCTGCGCTTCAGGTGATCGGAGCTAGAAATGGCTGAGACACGGCTCATAATTGTTCCTGATCAATATGTGTTTCTTGCGTCACTAAAAAATCGAGGCTTTTCTATCGGGGATGGTCATCCATATTCCGAATTAAAATACGATTCTCTGGAATTTTTGGCTCTGGAATTTTTTGGCACTATAAATTTTGGCACCGGACTTTTTTGGGTCGATTTGAAAAAGCCGTTAAACCGTCATTACAGTTTTTGGGCCCTTATTTGTTGGGAGGGATTTTTCCGTTCGATAGAAAGGGAAATGCGCTTCCTTTAATTCTTTAAGGCTCATAATTTTTATTCGATAGAAGAGGAGGTTTCTCCCGAATTTGTTGACCCTTATGGAAGAAATTACAAAACCGTATAAAACCGGAAGTTGATAAAAAGCATTTTCACGACATTAAATTTTCGTTTTTTGATCCCGATCAACGATGGATTTCTTCTGACCTGGCGCATGTGGTGATTTTTTCGCTTTACAGTTGACATTTGTTTTCTTCCATATTCTATCTTTTAAAAAACAAAAACCATCCTTGTCGAAAGTCGATTAAATGAAAAAAGAAAAACACTATGATCTTTTTGTTATAGGTGGTGGCGTCAACGGTTGTGGTGTCGCCCGCGATGCTGTTGGCCGTGGCTATTCCGTCGGTCTGGCGGAAATGAATGATCTTGCGTCAGGTACGTCCAGTGCCTCTACCAAGCTTATTCATGGTGGTTTGCGCTATCTCGAACAATATGCCTTCCGTCTGGTCAGAGAAGCATTGATGGAACGTGAGGTGATCTGGCACATGGCACCTCATCTCGTTCGTCCTTTGCGCTTTATACTGCCTTATAACAAAGGATTGCGTCCTGCATGGATGCTGCGTTTGGGTTTATTCATTTACGATCATCTGGGAAGCCGTCATCAGGAATTGTGGCGGACCAAGGTTCTTGATCTTACCAAAGAATATAGTGAATCTCTGAAACCGGGTTTCGTTAAAGGGTTCGAATATTCCGATGCCCGTGTTGATGATGCGCGTCTGGTTGTTGCCAATGCCCGTCATGCGGCAAGACTGGGCGCAGACATTATGGTGCGCACCGAAGTTGTCTCGCTTAAAGCCGATGGCAAGAAATGGAAAATCGGCCTTAAAAACAAATTGAATGGTGAAGAGTGGACAGTCTCTGCCGATTATCTTGCAAATATGGCGGGCCCATGGATTAATCACGTCTTGCAGGATGCTTTGGGCTTTAAAGGCCATCCGCCGGTTCGTCTGGTTAAAGGGTCCCACATTGTTGTGCCAAAACTTTATCAACATGACCGCGCTTTTATTTTCCAGAACAAGGATGGAAGAATTGTTTTCGCCATTCCTTATCAGGAAGATTTTACGCTGATTGGAACAACCGACTGCGATTATAAAGGTGATCCGGCGAAGGTTCATATTAGTGACGAAGAGATTGATTATATCTGTTCGGCTGCAAGCGAATATTTCACCAAACCGGTTTTGCGCGATTCTATCGTCTGGGCTTATTCGGGTGTTCGCCCGCTTTATGACGACGGTGCTTCAAAAGCACAGGAAGCAACGCGCGATTATGTTTTGAAAGAAATGCGGGAAAATGATGGTGCTGTCATGCTGAATGCGTTTGGCGGCAAAATCACCACTTTCCGTAAATTGTCGGAAGACGCTCTGGTCTTTATCGAAAAAGCTTTGGGGAAACGCAAACCTGCATGGACTGCCGAAGTCAGCCTTCCGGGTGGCGATTTCCCGCATGATTCGCTTTCAGTCATGGAAGCGAGAGTTGCCAGTATTTTACCGGACCTTGATGCAAAAACCCATCGCCGTCTGGCAAGAAATTATGGCACCGAAGCCCTGGAAATTTTTGACAATGGCAAAAAAGACAAGGGACAACATTTTGGCCACGGCCTTTATGAGGCCGAGGTTCAATGGATGATGCGTGAAGAATGGGCGAAGGATGTCGACGATGTCTTGTGGCGTCGCTCGAAACTTGGCCTCTATTTTAATGACGAAGAAAAAGAAGCTTTAAGACAATACCTTGAAAAACATAAAAGCAGTTAAAAGGTTCGCCGTCTACTGAAGTAAAGCTGGTCAGACTGCAAACCAGGGGAGAAAACATGTCTGATGTGAATACTTTACGTGATGAATGCGTTGCGGAATTTGCCGGCACATTTTTATTTCTGGCCCTCGGTATGGGGTGCGTTGCAGGATTGAAATTGGCCGGCGCCGCTTACGGACAATGGGAAATCAGCATTATCTGGGGGTTGGCTGTTGCACTTGCAGCCTATCTGACCGGAGGCGTCTCGGGGGCTCACCTCAATCCTTCAGTCACTTTTGCATTGGCTTTCTTTGGAAATTTTCCAAAACAAAAAATTTTACCTTATGTCATTTCGCAATTTTTGGGTGCGTTTGTCGCAGCCGCCGTTGTCTATGGACTTTACTATAATCTCTTTACAGCAAAAACACTTGATACAGCCGGTGTTTTTACCACTTTTCCAAATCCCCACATCACTCTCTCACAAGCCTTTATGACAGAATTTTTTATCACGGCTGTTTTGGTAGCAGTGATTTTAGGTTTGAGTGATGATGGCAACGGTTTGCCGCGTGGTGCCTTGGTTGCATTTCTTGTCGGTATACTGGTTGCTGTGCTTGGCGGTGCTTTTGGTCCGCTGACAGGATTTGCAATGAATGCCGCACGTGATTTTGGGCCCCGCCTCTTTGCTTATTTCGCCGGTTGGGGCAATGGCGTTATGACAGGCAATAGGGAAATTCCATATTTTCTCGTGCCGCTTATTGCTCCCGCCATCGGAGGATGTGTGGGTGCAGCCTTCTATACGAAACTGATCGGCGAGCCTCTTGCCCGCAGACAATCGAAATCATTGGCAAGATAATTAGCAAGATAATTGGTCATTTTTCTATAGGACAGGGAGGCTTTCATGGCCGAAAAGAAATATATAGTCGCATTCGATCAAGGTACGACCAGTTCACGCACTTTGGTGCTTGATCACGATGCCAACATCGTCAGTGTCGCACAACGCGAATTTACCCAGATCTATCCCCATCCCGGCTGGGTCGAACATGATGCGCGCGAAATATGGGCGACACAAAGTTCAACTTTGACAGAAGCTCTGGCAAAAGCCGGCATTAGCTCGGATGAAATAGCAGCAATCGGAATTACCAATCAGCGTGAAACGACTGTTGTTTGGGAAAAAGCAACCGGCAAACCGGTTTATAATGCCATTGTCTGGCAGTGTCGGCGTACCACAGATATTTGTGCGAGACTGAAAAAAGAAGGGCTTGAGGATTACATCAGAGAAAATACCGGTCTGGTTATCGACCCTTATTTCTCCGGAACAAAAATCGCCTGGATATTGGAAAATGTAGAAGGTGCAAGGCAGAAAGCCGATAATGGCGAACTGCTCTTTGGCACGATTGATACCTGGCTCATCTGGAATATGACGCAAGGGCGCGTTCATGTTACCGAATATACCAATGCTTCGCGCACTATGCTCTTCAATATCCATAAACTGGATTGGGACGAAACAATGCTCAAAGCATTGAATATTCCCCGTTCCATGCTGCCGGAAGTCAAAGCATCGTCCGAAATCTACGGTCAAACCAATATTGGCGGGCGCGGTGGTACACGTATTCCGATTGCCGGAGCCGCCGGTGACCAGCAGGCCGCATTGTTCGGTCATATCTGTGTTGAAGAGGGGCAGGCCAAAAACACATACGGTACCGGTTGTTTCATGTTGATGAACACCGGCAAAAAGGCGGTCAAATCAACCCATGGTCTGGTCACAACGCTTTGCTGTGATGCACAAGGAAAACCTGCTTATGCTCTGGAAGGCTCGATCTTTGTGGCAGGCGCTGCCATCCAGTGGCTTCGCGACGAATTGAAGTTTTTCACTGATTCTGAAGATTCGGAATATTTTGCCGAAAAAGTGGGAACTTCGAATGGCGTTTATGTGGTGCCCGCATTTACCGGCCTTGGCGCGCCTTATTGGGACCCGTTTGCCCGTGGTGCCATTTTGGGCCTGACAAGGGGTGTCAACCGCAACCATATCACCCGTGCAACGCTCGAATCGATTGCCTATCAGACAAAAGATGTTCTCACCGCTATGTTGGCAGATGCACAGACAGATCTGAAGACATTGCGTGTTGATGGCGGCGCTGTTGCCAATAATTTTCTTATGCAGTTCCAATCCGATATTTTGCAAAAACCGGTCGAACGCCCGCAAATATTGGAAGTGACAGCATTCGGCTCGGCTTATCTTGCCGGTCTTGCGGTCGGCTATTGGTCGAGTTTGGATGAATTGCGGAAGGTTGCAACAATAGAGCGTGTCTTCAAGCCTTCCAAAGATGTGGCAAAACAGGAAAAACGTTATGCCGGCTGGCGAAAAGCTGTCGAGCGGGCATGTTCATGGGATTCGGTTCTTGAATGAAAGCCGCAGGCACTAAGAACGGATAGTTTACTAAGCTGTTTAAAGAATCGGAAAATTTGAAAAAAAGAAAGGCACGTAAAATTTTACGTGCCTTTCCAAATCAAACAAAATTGAAATTATTTGCAACGTGCTTCGAATACTTTGCCGTTACGATCGCGATAATGGCAGTAACGAACGTGATTCTTGGTGCGTGAATAGCCGATCAGGCCACCAGCAACGGCACCGACAGCAGCACCAGCGGCAACAGCTTTGCCACCGTGACCGAATGCAGCACCACCCAAAGCACCAAGAGCAGCACCACCGGCACCCCACTTGGCAACTGTTTTTTCATTCTGCGTACAAGCAACTGTCGAGAATGCGAACATCAAAACGATAAATAATGAACACAATTTTTTCATGGTTTAACTCCAGAACCCTCAATGTGTGTCTATATAGCACAGTCCAAATCGCGCGGCTCTAAAAATAGTTAATGTTCTATTAAAAATCATTATTGAAATTGCAGATATGCAACAGATGCGACATTAGGAGAGTAACGAGGAGAGAAATACAAAAAAATTGGCAAAGAAATTTTTCAATATGACAATAAAACAACCTTACGTTTAGAAAAAGACATTTCATTTGTGCGGAAGTTTTAAGAATAATGTCATGCTTTATAGCTTAACGGTTCAATGAACAGCGTCAAAATATCCGATAAGAAAAGCGACTTATTGAAACAACAGAACCCTTATTATTAAAACGGTAGAAAGCATATTATTAAAACGACAGAAATCCTACCATTGAAATGAAATAAATCAGAATGATAGATTGCGAGCAATTTGCAAAGTCTAGATGAATAGACGATGAAAAATAAAGGGCGCTGTTTTATCAGCGCCCGTTCTATTTGTGCATTCCAAACCGAAAAATTCAGATCTTCAGATTTTTACATCTTTTCTGTAATTCTTCGTATTCTTGGCAAATTGACCATGAGGACGGAAGCGCCACAAATAGGAAGGCAAAACAGCTTCCATTGCTCTTGGTGTAATGCCGACACCTTCCAATGTGCGTCCTTCAAGCTTTGCTTCTTCCGAAACAATGCAATCTTTTTTGAGCATTTTGATCTGTTCGGAGGTTGTCACTGTCGGGATCATCGGAATTTTTCCAAGGAGCCCAAAAATTCCGCCGATAAGGCTTCCAATTCCGAAGGGCACGGAAACCAGAGCTTTTTTCCGCATGATAACTTTGAGCATTTCTTCAATAGCATGCCGATAGGTTATGACTTCTTTGCCACCCAGTTCATAAATCTTGCCTGCCGGAACATTTCCTTCAATTGCCGCAACAACGAAATTGGCAATATCACCCACATAAACCGGTTGCAGTTTTGTCTCGCCACCGCCGAACATTGGCAACATCCATGTGAAGCGCGACATATCGGCGAGTTTGTTGAAGAACGAATCTTCCTGACCAAAAATCACCGATGGCCGCATGATAATGGCACCTTTATGGGCTTTTTGAACGGCTTGTTCACCAAGTGCTTTGGTTTTCGGATAGGAAAGGTTGGAATTGATATCGGCATTCAAGGCCGACATATGAATGAGAGGAATACCGGCACTTGCTGCAAGTTCGGCAACATTTTTTGCACCTTCAACCTGCACATTTTTGTAATTGTTTTTGCCTTGCGAATAAAGAAGGCCGGGTAGAAAAACGGCTGCATCAGCGTCAATCAGTGCACGTCCGACAGATTCACGGTTACGCACATTGGTCTTCATCATTTGCGTTTGACCGACTTCACCGATTTGCAACATATAATAGGCAACTTCAGGCCGACGCACAGCAATGCGAACCCGATAGCCACGTTTTGTCAATGTTTCGACCACATGGCGACCGACAAAACCTGAACCACCAAAAACGGTAATGAGTTTCGGGTATTGATAAAGTTCGGTACTGAGCGTCATAGGGTGCACTCCTCAAAAATCTTCAATCTTTGCCTTTATATGGTTTAGCTTGTTTTGGCCCGAACGCAAGTCTTTTGAACTATTCTCATTAAATGTTGAAGAGATTAACAATCGTTTTATTCCGGTGGTGTCCCATTTTTCTTCAAAAAGTCACCGGCCATATAAAGCGAACCTGCAACAAGAATGGTTCTTTGAGGTGCAAGTGCTGAAATTTTTTGGAAAGCGTCTTCAATTGATGTCGTAGTTTCCGCCTCCAAACCGGCCGAACCGACAACTTTAGCCAATTCTTGAGGCGCTACACCACTATCGCTTGACAAGACCGGTACGGTGTAGACCTTATCGACAAGACCTTTGAGTTCTTTGAAATAATGGAAGGAATCTTTTGTGTTGATCATACCGGCAACCATGGTTACCGGTCCCATTCTTTTTTCTTTCCAATGCCTAATTTCTTGCGCAATGACCTTCGCACCTGCCGGATTATGCCCGCCGTCAAGAAAAACTGTCATCGTTTTTGGCAAAGAATCAATGAGCTTGCCGACTTTGATGCGCTGCATTCGCGCAGGCCAGACAATATTTTCCATAGCTTTGGCAATATCCTGATCGGTCAATTTGAAACCGGCATGGATTAGAGCTTCAATCGCGCTCGCTGCATTACTGATTTGATGGTCGCCACGAAGTGACGGAAGCGGAAGTTCTTTAAGGCCCTCTTCGTTTTGAAAAACCATATGCCCATGATCATTATAGGCCTCAAAATCCTGACCATAAATGACGAAAGGAGCATGGCGTTTTTGCGCAATGTTTGTCAAAACGTCGACAGCACCATCGCTTTCCTGCTTGCCAATAACAAGCGGGACACCTTCTTTGATAATGCCGCCTTTTTCGAAAGCAATTTTTTCAACCGTATTACCGAGCAAAGCAACGTGATCGAGCGATATGGGCATAATAAGAGAAACGGCCGGCTTTTGAATGACGTTGGTTGCGTCGAAACGCCCACCCAGCCCCACTTCAAGAATGACAGCATCTGCCGGATGTTCGGAAAAAAGCAAAAAGGCAACGGCCGTTAACAATTCGAAAACTGTAATCGGTTGGTTCCGATTGGCTTTTGTTACCCGCTCTATTGCATCGGCGAGAGTGTCGTCATCAACAAATTTGCCACCACCTTGTTCACCCAACCGGTAGCGCTCGTTCCAATGAACAAGATGGGGAGAGGTATGGACATGAACGCTATATCCGGCACTTTCAAGAAGCGCACGGCAAACCGCCGCCGCTGACCCTTTTCCATTGGTGCCCGCAATATGGATAATTGGCGGCAATTTCAAATGCGGATTGCCGAGATTTTCCAAAAGCCGCGAGATACGGTCGAGCGAAAGGTCAAACCCTTTCGGATAGCGCTTGAGAAGGCTATTGATAAGCGTGTCTACCCGATTTTCGGTCATTTCATTTCAAGCAGCTTTACTACCGTGATGTTTGCCAGAATGATGTTCAGGTGCCGGCAATTTCATCATTAGGCGCAAAAGCTTGGCAATGGTCGATTTCAACTCAAGCCGTGAGACCACCATATCGACCATACCATGTTTGAGGAGATATTCGGCGCTCTGGAAACCTTCCGGCAGCTTTTCGCGAATGGTTTGCTCGATCACGCGGGGACCGGCAAAACCGATCATCGCACCGGGTTCTGCGATATGGACATCACCCAGCATGGCATAAGAAGCGGTAACACCACCTGTCGTCGGATTGGTCAGAACAACAATATAAGGAAGCTTTGCATCCTTCATCATCTCGACCGCTACAGTCGTGCGTGGCATTTGCATGAGAGAAAGTGTGCCTTCCTGCATACGGGCACCGCCAGAGGCTACAAACAGCACCAAAGGCCGTTTTTCCTGAATGGCTGTTTCGAAAGCCTTGATAATGGCTTCACCTGCCGCCATGCCAAGCGAGCCACCCATAAAGGCGAAATCCTGCACGGTCGCTATAATAGGAAGGCCTTCAATAGTACCGCGTGCATTCATAATATCGTCGTCAACACCGAGTTTTGAACGATAATCTTTCAAACGGTCGATATAGCGCTTTTCATCGCGGAATTTCAGGGGGTCGATGACAACTTTCGGATTTTCTAAAAGTTCATAGGCACCATCGTCAAAAAAGCTTTCCAGACGGGCTTTTGCAGGTATGCGCATGTGATAGCCTGAGTTTGGAACGACATATTGGTTTTTTTCCAGATCCTTGTGAAATACCATTTCACCGCTGGCAGGGTCTTTGACCCATAAATTTTCTGGCATCTCACGACGACCAAACATCGAGTTGATCTTCGGACGAACATAATTGGTAATCCAGTTCATCTATGTCACCTTATCCTGTTTGTTGGCAAAGCTTCAATTCAGCCTTTTCTGGCTTCCAATACACCTGCACTCAATTGCTTTACAAGGTCACTTGCCGCTTTTGCCGCATCACCTTTCGGGTGGCCATTTTCATCAAGAGTAGAAGCAATGGCGTTGACAATTGCACTTCCAACCACAACACCATCGGCAGCACGACCGATTTTTGCAGCTTGTTCTCCGGTTTTGATACCGAAACCGACAGCAATTGGCAAAGATGTGTGTTTTTTAATATTTTTCACGGCTTTGGCAACAATATCGGTGTCGGGCAGGGCTTGACCTGTAATGCCGGTCATCGAGACATAATAGACAAAACCGGAAGTGTTTGCCAGTACTTTCGGCAGCCGCTTATCATCGGTTGTCGGTGTCGCCAGACGAATGAAATTGATATCCGCTTTGACTGCGGGCAAGCAAAGTTCGTTATCCATTTCCGGCGGCAAATCAACAACAATCAAACCGTCGATATCGGCTTTTTTGGCATCGATCAAAAATTGGTCGACGCCATGGACATAGATCGGATTATAATATCCCATCAGCACAATTGGTGTGGTCTGGTCGGTTTTGCGGAATTCACTAACGAGTTTTAAAGTTTTGTTGAGTGTCTGGCCTGCTTTTAGCGCGCGCAGACCTGCAGCCTGAATGGTCGGGCCGTCCGCCATCGGGTCGGAAAACGGCATTCCAAGCTCGATAACATCGCTACCGGCTTTCGGAAGTGCTTTCATAATTTCAAGTGAGGTGTCAAAATCCGGATCCCCTGCCATCATATAGGTTACAAGAGCCGGACGATTGTTATTCTTGGCTTTTTGAAATGTTTCTTTGATACGTGTTGTCATAGCCGCTCTCTCAAACTCACATATTCATGCCAAGAAGTGTTCCGACAGTGTGCACATCCTTGTCACCACGACCGGAAAGATTGACAATAATAATCTGTTCTTTATCCATCTTCGGCGCTTCCTTGATGGCTTGCGCAACCGCATGCGAGGATTCGAGTGCCGGTATGATGCCTTCAAGGCGTGTCAAAAGCTGGAAGGCTTCCAATGCTTCTGTGTCAAGAATTGGCACATATTCAACGCGCCCTTTGTCTTTTAGCCACGAATGTTCGGGCCCCACACCGGGATAATCAAGACCTGCAGAAATCGAATGGCCTTCCAGAATCTGGCCGTCGTCATTCTGGATAAGATAAGTGCGATTGCCATGTAAAACCCCCGGACTTCCGGCAGTCATCGAAGCGCAATGTTCGTTCCCTTTAAGGCCACGGCCACCTGCTTCAACGCCGATAATTCTGACAGTTTTATCGTCCAAAAAGGGGTAAAACAGGCCGATTGAATTCGACCCGCCACCAACAGCAGCAATTAGCAGATCGGGAAGGCGACCTTCGCGCTCGAGGATTTGCTCTCTTGCTTCTTTGCCGATGACGGATTGGAAATCCCGAACCATTTCCGGATAGGGATGCGGGCCTGCAGCCGTGCCGATCAGATAATAGGTATCGCGTACATTGCTTACCCAATCGCGCAAAGCTTCATTCATAGCGTCTTTCAATGTGCCGTTACCGGCTTTGACCGCATTGACCTTGGCGCCGAGAAGTTCCATGCGGAACACATTGGGTTTTTGCCGTTCGACATCGGTCGAGCCCATATAGACAACACAAGGCAGGCCAAAGCGCGCGCATACGGTGGCTGCTGCAACACCATGTTGTCCGGCGCCGGTTTCGGCAATGATACGGGTTTTGCCCATGCGCCGCGCAAGCAGAATTTGTCCCAGACAATTATTGATTTTATGGCTACCGGTGTGGTTCAGATCTTCCCGCTTCAAATAGATTTTTGCTCCACCAAGATGTTTGGTCAAACGTTCGGCATAATAAAGTTTCGACGGACGGCCTGCATAATTGGTGGAAAGATTTTTCAGTTCGATATTGAAAGCCGGGTCATCCTTGGCCTCGTTATATGCTTTCTCCAATTCCAGAATAAGCGGCATCAAAGTTTCGGCAACAAAACGCCCGCCATATATACCGAACATCCCCGCTTCATCAGGGCCTGTTTTAAAGGAATTGATTTCAGCCGACTTTTCCACGTCAGTCTCCTTAATTTTCAACGGCTTTTTTGACAGAATCAAAAAAACCTTCAATCAATTTTGTGTCCTTAACACCGGGGGCACTTTCAACGCCACTTGAAACATCAAGAATGTCGGGAGCGGCAATCCTTATCGCTTCTTCCACATTTTGCGCATTCAATCCACCGGAAAGCACGGTTTGACTATCTTCGTCAAGCGACTTTAACAGCGACCAGTCAAAAGAGACGCCATTTCCTCCCGGCAATTGTGAGCCTTTTGGAGCTTTGGCGTCAAATAAAAACATATCGGCTATACCACGATAGGCAGAAACATGATCGAAATCCGATTGCTCACGGATGGAAAAAGCTTTGATAACCGGCAAGCCAAAAGTTTTGGCAAGCTGTTTCACGCGTTCGGGTGATTCATGTCCGTGAAGCTGAAGAATGTCGGGTTTGACATGAGTAACAATGTCTGAAAGCAATTCATCATCAGCATCGACAGTAACAGCAACAAGCTTGACCGGCTTTTTGACAAGCGGGCGCAATAGCTCTGCCTCTTCAATTGAAAGATGACGCGGGCTTTTGGCAAAAAAGATAAAGCCGATATATTGCGCACCGTTGTCGATGGCAGCTTTAATTGCTTCAGGTGTTTTCAATCCGCATATTTTTACAAGAGGCTTCATGATCTCTTGTTGTCACAAAAGTCGGATAAAGTCGAGAAGATGTTGAAAATGTCGGTAATCTATCTCGTTATTGACTGATTTTTTTAGACAGACTTTTGTGGAGATAGGTCATCATTGCCGCAGCAAAAAGCGGCGTCAGCAAGTTTAGCACCGGCACAGAAACAAAAAGTGCAATGATAACACCGCCACAAAATACATAAATTGCATTCTGTTTATAGAATTGGCGGGTGTCAGCCTCTGTACGGTGTCGGCAAGCGGCAAATTCGAAATATTCGCGGCCGAGAAGATAGCCATTGATCACATAGAAAGCGAAGAGATTTACGCCGGGGAAGAAATAGAGAATCAGCGCAATGATATTACCGACAATGCTTAAAGCCAGAAATTTCAGCGAGATGACAAGCGAACGGCCAAGCGGCATTGCAACGCCGACCGGATCGTTGGGATAATCTGTTTTCTCAATGATTTCGGCTGCATCATCCATAAAATAACCGCCGATCAAGGATGCAATCGGGGCAATTAAGAGTGCCATAAGCAGAGCGAGCCCCACCGAAAAGACGATCACGGCAACAAATCCGAGCCAGCCCGCCCAATCGGGAAAATCAGGCATATATTGTTGTAGGAACGGCCAAACATAATAAAGGAATAATTCGCGCAAGCTGAACCATAAAATTGCCAATAAAAGCAATGTTGCGCTCAACGCTTTCCATAGCATTGAGCGGAAGGGCGGGGTAAAAAGGCGCGAGAAAGCGCGATAGGCTGCGTCAAAAATCATGGGGATATAGATAGAAAGCAGACAAAAAGAAACAAGAGGGGCTTTAGCGCACTGGTTTTTTGTGTTCTGAACGAGTAATGAGCGAGGGAGAATAAAATACGGAGAGAGCGAGATGGCACATTATGATGTTTTGGCAATCGGCAATGCAATTGTCGACGTGATTGCCCGTACGGACGAAGATTTTCTGGTCAATAACGGTATCATCAAAGGGGCAATGAATTTGATTGATGCGAAACGTGCCGAACTTCTCTATTCGCGTATGGGGCAGGCAGTCGAGACATCGGGCGGCAGTGCAAGCAACACTGCTGCAGCACTTGCCAATCTTGGTGGCAAAGCTGCTTTTATGGGCAAAGTGGCAGCCGATCATTTGGGGCAGGTTTTTGCCCATGATCTTCGTGGTCAAGGCGTTGTTTATGATACGCGGCCTCTGGAAGGTCGTGCGCCGACTGCTCGTTGCATGATTTTCAATACACCCGACGGCGAACGCTCCATGAATACCTATCTTGGAGCTTGTGTCGAATTCGGGCCGGAAGATGTCGAAGCAACGAAAGTTGCCAATTCCAAAGTTGTTTATTTTGAAGGTTATCTGTGGGATCCGCCACGCGCAAAACAGGCTATGCGATTGGCTGCAAAAATAGCCCATGAAAATGGAAACCAGATGGCAATTACCCTTTCTGATTCCTTCTGTGTAGATCGTTATCGTGGCGAATTTCTTGAACTCATCCGCACAGGCACGGTCGATATTGTGTTTTCAAACGAATCGGAACTGCTTTCGCTTTATGAAACTTCATCATTCGATATGGCCATTACCGCTATTCGTAACGACGTTCGCGGCTTTGCCTGCGTCACGCGCAATGCCAAAGGCTCCATCATTACATCGCGGCAAGAAACATTCACGGCCGGTATTTATCCGGTTGAACGGGTTGTTGACCAGACCGGTGCCGGTGATGTTTATGCGGCCGGTTTTCTCTACGGCTATACCAATGATATGTCGTTTATAGATAGCGCACGGCTTGGCGCTCTGTGTGCCAGTACCATTATTCAGCAAACCGGACCACGTGCACAGTTTTCATTAAGAGATGTTGCAACGCAAGCGGGGCTTATCCAGGCCGGATAAGTCGGGTGACACTTATTCGGACGGTGGGTTTTTACCTTGTCTTCCGTGCGTAGCAATAGCGTTGGAGCTTAAGCTTTTTACGCGCGTAATATACCCGACAATAATTGGGTGAGTGAAAGAACACTCTCAAAAACAAGGGGTCCTTCTGGTCGACAGGAAGGCCCCCCTTTGAATTTTTGTTCACCAATGCAAAATAGCGATTCTGGCAAAGAATAAAACAAGTGTGGGGGGGTAAAACAAGTGCGGGAATAAAACAGATTTGGGAATAAATCAGCTTTGCCCGCTTTTGCCGTTTTCCATGAACACTTAGTTTTCTATGAAAGCTTGGGTTTTCTATGAACACTTATTGGTTGAGACTGTTCGAAATTGCATTGAACATCAATGAAGCTTCAAGTGGCTCGGCAGAAAAAGATGGTTCGGCTTTTTCCCATGTTGACCATTGGACAATCACCATATTCTCCTGCTGGTTGACAACCAGCATCTGCCCGTAAATTCCCAAGCCCCACATTGTTTCGGAATTGCTCAGACCAAGTTTCGGCGAAACATTTTCTGCTGCTTGAGGCACGGCATTGTTCCACCATTCAAATCCGTAACTTCCTTCCGGATGATTTTCAGTAACGGAATTTGTTGCTTTGTTCCATGTGCGTGCGTCAACAACCCAATGATCAGGCAGTATCGTTTTGCCTTCAGGAAGGAACCCGTTATAAAGTACAAATTGTCCGAATTTTCCCCAATCTTCCAGCGTCGCATTGAAACCGTGAGCGCCGGTATCATGCTTTCCTTTTTGATAGCTGTGCCATACACCGTCACTGACCATACCGTAAGGTTTCCAGATTTTTTCCTGTAAATATTGGGCAAGGGGCATCTTCACAGCTTTTTCCAAAGTGTCGCCTAAAAGCCAAGCACCACCTGATGAATATGACCACACTTTCCCCGGAGCAGCCTGTTTAACGCGTTTTTTGTTGATCACAAGGTCATGGACGCAAGAATAGGCATTGTCCAAAGCTTCACATTGAGTAAGTTTGGCAAAATCGGAATTGTCATCTTCATAATTTTCATCCCATTTGACACCGGATGTATGTTGCAACAATTCTCTTATGGTGACATTTGCCCACACAGTGCCTTTTACGTCGGGATTATAGCGAACGACCTTATCGTCGAGGGATTTGATCTTCCCTTCTTTGAGAGCCACGCCGACAAGGGTTGAAACGACGGATTTACCGACAGATCGGGATGTCCACAAAGTTTGGGGTGTATTGCCGCGGCCATAAAATTCCAACACTACAACGCCGTTTTTTATCACCATTAATCCGGCAATCTTGTTGCGCGCTACATATTCCTGAAGATTATAGGAATGGCCGTCAACAGTGTAGGAAACACTCGACATATCACGAATTTGTCGCATCAATGGACGAGGGGTTGCGTGTTTGAAGACATCACCGGGATAAGCGCGATAATCATTGCGAAAGCCGATCATCCGGTCTTCCATGTTCCATTTCAACATATTTTTGACATCGGGCAATTTTTCATCCACCGGTGTGGGGCATTCTGTAAGTTCCGGAACTCCGCAAGGGGAGCTCGCATAAGCATTCGGAAATAAGCCAAGCCCCGCCAATATGACGCTTAATCCAAATAATTTCGTTTTCATTCTTTCCAATATCCTTTTTAACAACTTTTAAATTATGTAAGTTTTCAATTGTGTTTTGGTAGTACGCTTCCAATTTCCAACACATTGTAAAAAGACAATTTTGATAAAAATTGCGAAATGTAAATTTATCAGAATAGAATTATTACCGCAAAAATTCTTCATTCACGAAAAAAATGTTGCTATTTTTTCGCCAAGTTTTTTAGCAACTTCTTCTTTGTTCATTTTCGGCCACGCTTCGACAGCGTTACGGCTCACACATGAAATTCGGTTATAATCGCCACCCATAACGCTGTTTCCATCTTTATCGACAGAAACATCGTTGGCCAGAATGAAATCGGCACCTTTTTTATCGAGCTTCTTTTTCGCATTTTCGATAAGATTATTGGTTTCTGCGGCAAAACCGATAACGAGTTTCGGCCGGTTTGCAGCATGGCCGATTGTGGCAAGAATATCCGGATTTTCAACCATTGTTAATGTGGGAGCAGATTGGCCTGATTGTTTTTTGATTTTTTGCGTAGCACTTTCGGCACTGCGCCAATCAGCAACGGCAGCAACAAATATGGCACCATCGGCAGGCAAAGCGCGTTTGACTGCATCAAGCATTTCTATTGCCGTTTCAACATGAATTGTTTCAACGCCATACGGGTCGGGAATGCTGACGGGGCCGGAAACGAGTGTGACACGGGCTCCAAGATGTTGGAGAGCTGTGGCAATTGCGTGCCCCTGTTTACCGGAAGAGCGGTTGGCAAGATAGCGCACCGGATCTATCGGCTCGTGGGTAGGGCCTGATGTAACAATGATATGTTTGCCCGAAAGCGGCTTTTCCGAAAAACCGATAATGGATTCGACAGCGGCAACAATTTCGAGCGGTTCGCTCATACGCCCCCGTCCGGCTTCACCCCGTTCGGCCATTTCGCCGCTCTCTGGCCCGATCATTTTGATTCCGTCTGCAAGCAACCGGTCAACATTGCGTTGTGTTGCCGGATGTTTCCACATTGCCGGATTCATCGCTGGCGCAATAAGAATCGGGGAATTGGCGGCAAGAAGAATAGCTCCCGCAAGATCATCGGCAATACCATTTGCCATTTTTGCAATCCGGTCTGCCGTTGCAGGAGCTACGACAATCAGGTCGGCAGAACGGGCAAGCCTGATATGGCCAATATCATGTTCTTCATGGCGGGAAAAAAGATCGGTAAAGACATGGCCGCGCGAAAGGCTACCTGCGGCAAGAGGCGTCACAAATTCTGTTGCCGCTTTGGTCATCACAACAGTAACATTTGCTCCCCGCTCTTGTAATCGGCGAATGAGATCAAGCGCTTTATAAGCCGCAATGCCTCCCGTTATAATGAGGACTATTGTTTTTGATTGCAGTGATTGCACATCTTTGGCGCTGGGTTTTTCCGGAAATATTTCTGAATTATTGCCGGACATCAATAAATGTCGCGCTTCTTCTTCCATAGAACGCTTATTTTTTGCAGCGTTGAGACGAAGTTTTTCCTTTGCTTCATCCGGTAAATTGCGAATTGTGATGCTCGCCATAAAAACCTCTTATGCAATCAATGCAATCAAAATTTAATCAGTCTTTTAATGCGTTTTTGAACTGTCGGCAAGCGGGAGGCGTTTTTTCGGTTCATTTTTCGAATGAAGAGTCCGCCGGGCTTTTAATAGATATTATTTGTGGAACCGGTTTTTTATCAATAGTTTTCTGGAAAAATAGTTTTTCCGCGATAAATCTGGACATGTGTCATATTTATAAAGAATAAATTTATATATTGAGGAAAAAATTATGCGTTATTCATTTTCCTTTTTTTCATGCCTTACAGTTTTTTCGTTCATAGTGTTCAATCCTGCTTACGCGCAACCGCCAGCTTCTACAGGGAGCGGTTTTGCTGTGACGAATAACGGGTGGGTTTTAACAAATGCCCATGTGGTAAAAAATTGCCAATATGTGAAAATCGGTGATTTTGGAACCGGAAAGGACATCCGTATCGATTCTCATGATGATCTTGCTCTCATAAAGTTACCTGACGGAGTGAAAACAAAGCCCCTCTATCTCAGGCGGAATGTTATCAGGCTTGGCGAAGATATCATCGCACTCGGATTTCCTCTTGATGGTCTATTGTCGGACTCGATAAAAATGACGACCGGTAATGTCAATTCGCTTTCAGGCGTTGAAAATGACATCCGCTATCTCCAGATTTCAACCCCGATACAGCCCGGAAGCTCCGGTGGCCCTGTTATCGACCGGCAAGGTCATGTCATAGGCATCACCACATCCGGTTTGTCGAAAACTTTTGCCGATGAGTCGGGTTTTATCGCACAGAATGTCAATTTTGCAATCAGAGCCAGAGTAGCCGAGCTATTTTTGGAAACCGAAGGCATTGCTGTTTCCTATGCCGACGAAGATAAGGGCGGATCATTTCGTTCAACAGCCGACATTGCTGAATCAACATCTCCTTCGGTTTATAAAATTTTGTGTTATGGCGAAAAAAATAGCGGGACGGATGACGCCGTTCGCAGTGATGGAAAAGAACAGAAATAACGAGCTTCCGGTTGGCCGCTCCGAACTTTGTTTTTTGGTCTTTTCCTCTTGAACACGAAAATGACGGTGAAAATATTATCCTTTTCCGCAATCCGAAAATATTAATCTCAACTGCGTTTTTTAACCTCGCACATTGTCTGTTAAGGCCGGTAAAACAAGTCAAAGGCATATGACCCGATATTAGAATAGCGTTCGCGGCAGCGTGACGCAGAAATAATCGAGCCGAATAGAAGCTCTGAATATGTGCCAAATATATGCGCCATTTTAATGGCGCTGACATAAGCGTTGACACATTCCGGAGGAGAGAAAAACTTCTCCCGTCAAATGATGATTTTGCAGTCTATTAGATTAGTCCGGCAGGTTATATGACAAGCTTATAAGTGATGATCACCATGCAAACGGCGATTAGGATGACAGCATAGCGGCCAAATCGATTTTGTTTTCCCTGCATCAGGGCAAATCTTTTCAGCGTATCATCATCAAGATGAAGGCCTTCCTGCGCCATTTTATCAGCACCCTTCTGGATGCGTTCGACGCTTCGGACAAGTTCCGGTGTTCTACGGGCAAAAGTAAGGAGCGATTGCGCACCTTCGGTCAAATCTTTTGCCATGCCGATGGGCCCAAGATTTTTTGTAATCCACTCTTTTACAACAGGTTCGGCCGCTTTCCACATATTGAAATGCGGATTAAGCGAACGGGAAACACCTTCCACAACCACCATGGTTTTTTGTAACAGCAAAAGTTCCGGCCGTGTTTGCATGTCGAAAAGTTCGGTCACTTCAAACAGCAGGGTCAGCAGTTTTGCCATGGAAATTGTTTCGGCCGATTGACCGTGGATCGGTTCGCCGATGGCGCGGTTCGCCTGTGCAAAGCTTTCCATATTTTGATGGGGAGGCACATAGCCCGCTTCAAAGTGCACATTGGCAACACGCCGATAATCACGGGTAATAAAGCCATATAAAATTTCGGCAAGAAAACGTTTTTCCTGTTTGCCAAGCCTTCCGGTAATGCCCAAATCGACAGCGACAATACAACCGTCTTTATCTACAAAGAGATTTCCCGGATGCATATCCGCGTGGAAAAAGCCGTCGCGCAATGTGTGTTTCAGGAAGGATTGCATGAGCGTAACGGCAAGAGCATCAAGGTCGAAACCGGCAGCTTTAAGCCCCTCGATATCCGACATTTTGATGCCGTCAATCCATTCCATGGTCAGAACATCACGCCCTGTCCGCTCCCAATCGACTGCGGGAACACGAAAACCTTTGTCATTTTGTGTGTTCTCGGCAATTTCGGAAAGTGCCGCCGCTTCAAGGCGCAAATCCATCTCGATTTTTGTGGTTTGTGCCAATGTGTCAACAACGCTTACCGGCTTTAGCCGTCGGGAAGCCGGCACATAGCGTTCCTGCATTTCGGCTGCAAGATAAAACCCCTCAAGATCTTTGGCAAACCGCCGTCTTACACCGGGGCGGATAACCTTGACGGCCACTTTACGCAGACTCCCGTCGGGGTTCCTCACCGTTGCGGGGTGAACTTGCGCCATCGAGGCGGCTGCAATTGCCGGACCGAACTCGACAAAAAGATCATCTATTTTGCGGCCGAGCGACCCTTCAATTTGGGCAACAGCCTGTTCATGAGGAAAGGTATCGACATGATCTTGTAGTCGCGACAGATCTTTTGCAACTTCCGAGCCGACAATATCAGGACGTGTTGCAAGAAACTGGCCGAGCTTGATATAGGAAGGCCCGAGTTTGTTTATTGCCCGTGACATATTTTCGGAGCGATTGGTTTGTTTACTTCTTTTTCTGGCAAACCAGCCAGCGATACGATGGAAAAACGCCATTGAAGCAGGTAAGCCATCGCTTGGAAGTGCGCTCAGCACACCCTCTCGTGCCAGAACAAAACCGACACGTAAAAGACGTAAGGATGCGGCAAGTTTCGACATTCAAACCTTCCAGCCAGAGTGCATGGCAGCAATGCCACCGGTAAGGTTACGGTAGCTTACATGGGAAAAACCGGCTTCCCGTATCATTGCGGCAAAATCTTCCTGCTTGGGAAATTTGCGGATTGATTCAATAAGGTAGCGGTAAGATTCTTTGTCACCGGCAATCATTTGGCCAACGCGCGGTATGCCCTGAAACGACCAGATGTCATAGAGTTTATCAAGAATCGGCATTTGAACTTCCGAAAATTCCAGACACATAAATCGGCCACCCGGCTTCAAAACGCGATAGGCTTCCGACAAGGCTTTGGCAATGTGGGGAACGTTACGGATGCCGAATGCAATCGTATAAGCATCGAATGTATTGTCTTCAAAGGGCAGTTTTTCTGCATTCGCCTCGACAAAATCAAGATAGGGCAGGAGGCCGTTTTTCTTTGCTCTTTCGCGCCCCACTTCCAGCATGGAACTGTTAATGTCAAGAACCGTTGCATAGGCGTGGCGACCGGACGCTTCAACAATACGGAAAGCAATGTCACCCGTACCACCAGCCACATCGAGAACTTTATACCCGTTAAGATGCGAGGGGTGAAGCCATGCAACAAATGCATCTTTCCACAAGCGGTGCATGCCAACCGACATGACATCATTCATGATGTCATATTTTTTGGCCACAGAATGGAAAACCCCGTTAACCATCGACTGTTTTTCCGATTCGTCGACCTTCTTGAAACCGAATGTTTCTTCCATCCCGCCTTTTGCGCCGACGCGCTCTGTTTCAGCAGTCATATTTGTGACCTTTCAAATTTATACCGTCTTTTTTCTAGCCTAACTTGCCCGTTTAGGGAATGGGCTCTGATGAAAAAGTAGCGCTGCAGACGCTTCGCCCTTTTCATTCCACTTTAATGGTTTTATACGACATATAGAATGCTGTAATGAGGAGAAAAGCCCATGGGTTTAACAATTGTTTCCCACCCTCTTGTCCAACACAAATTGACGATGATGCGTCGCAAAGAAACATCAACTGCCGAATTTCGCCAGCTTGTGCGGGAAACAGCATTCTTGCTCGGCTATGAAGTCACGCGTGATCTGGAGCTTGAAACTGTTCACATCGAAACACCGATGGAAGAAATGGAAGCGCCGATGCTCAAGGGTAAGAAACTCGTTCTTGCCTCGATTTTGAGAGCGGGTGAGGGGCTGCTTTTCGGTATGCTCGATCTTTTACCGTCTGCACGTGTTTGTCATATCGGCCTTTACCGTGATCATAATACACTTGAAGCAGTCGAATATTATTTCAAAGCCCCCGAAGATATTTCCGAGCGTCTGGTTATTGTGGTCGACCCTATGCTTGCAACGGGAAATTCCGCAGTCAAAGCCATTGAACAACTGAAAAAACATGGTGCTAAAGAAATAAGGTTTGTGTGCATATTAAGTGTTGAACAGGGAATCAAACAGTTGCAAAAGGCCCATCCCGATGTCGATATTTTTACCGCATCGGTTGATCGGGCACTTAATCCCGCTTCTTATATTCTTCCCGGTTTGGGCGATGCGGGTGACCGTATGTTCGGGACAAAATAGCACTATTTAAGGCAATAGAGAGTGTAACAAACTTTGTCTGCAGAATATAAAAAAGCACAACAAATGCTTGTTTCATGTTCTGCCATCGCGTCTTTTAATATGCTAATTTCGGTTCTTTCGGGTTTTGTCTTATAATCTCTGAGACAAGGCTTCAATCTTTTGCAAAAACAATGAAACCCGCTTTTTAAAGTAATAGCCCGAATTAAAATACAAATTTTGTTTGCAGTCCCGCCAAGCATTATCAGGTAAAAAGCCGTTACATCTATGAAAATGCTTTTTCATACATATCATTAATAAAAGCCTTGATTGTTCGGTCCGGCTGTCAGAATTCGGGCGGTGATATGCCAGACGGGACCAAGAGTTTTCTTTTTTAAAACGCGGATAAGATTATTCAAGGATTTTTATAGCTACGCGAAAATTGTTCCAGGCAACTTGGCTCGGATGCAAAAGTTCTGATCGGTTAACAATTCTTTTTGCGATTTTTAATCAGTGAGCGGGACTATTGGTAGTGGGGTTGTGGTGAGGCACTACCCTTGCATCGCGTGGAATAAAAACCATATGCAATAAGCGGGTACCAAAAGTTTTATGCAATTTCTGGTGGTACAACGGGTGAACAATACGAATGGAGGATTAAAATATGACAATGAACAAAATTCGCATGATTGCACTTGCTGCTGCCACTGCGACTATTGGTTTTGCCGGTTTTTCAAGCTCGTCTTTTGCAGCAGAAAACGGGCGTATCAGCTGGTCGGCTTTAACCACAAAACTGGAGCAAAGCGGTTTTAAAATTCACGAGCTTGATGAAAAGCACGAAGGCTGGAAAGCCGAAGTTACCGACAAAAACAACCAACGTCTCAAGCTTTATATTGATCGTCAGGGGAATATAACCCGCCAAAAAGTCGATGATTGATTATCGGGCGTAAACGGCGTCTAATTTTGTAACCGGTTTTCCTGAAACATTCGGGAAGCCGGTTTTTTTGACAAGATGAATAGCAACGTCAATATGGCTTATTTCAAAGCCTTCAGGTGGAAGCGGAAGTTTCTGGACGACCGGCTCATGTCCGTAAAGCGCAATTACCTCTCCGTTCTGATAGTAGAAAAAACTGCTGTTACGACAATTGACGATAAAGAACGATTTTTGTCCCGAAGATGCAACGGGTCGAACCAGCCCTGCTTTTGTGAAGTGGTGCAGGGTATTATATATTGTTGCAAGAGAAATATCTTCACCCGAGAAAGCAATGTCTTCATAAAGTTTGCTTGCATCAATCAACCGGTTATTTCTCCCGAAGATATGTGTTGCCACAATTAATCTTTGATGCGTTACACGAAGCCCATATTTTCCCAGTAAAGCCGACAATTGTTTTTCATTTTTTATTTGTCCGGCGTCGGATTGAATGTGCTGTACCTCACCCGTCATAAATTCTCCCCTGAAAGTGCAATGATTGGCCAAAATGCCGGCCAAATCATTTTGTTTAACTGCTAATGATTTGCAGTTGCAATTATAACAATGGTCTGATACGCAGTAAAGTAATTGCAAATGATTTGCAATAAGAAAAATCAGCGAGAGGAATTTTGAAAATGAAACCTGCTTTTTTGCAACAGGTTGGTCTCAAAACAATCATATTTGCGCTCATAGCGATATCTATCAGCGCTTTTTCGACAGCGAGTAGTTATGCAGCCCAGAAATTCAAAGCTGTGACAACATTTACCGTTATCGCCGATATGGCAAAAAATGTTGCAGGAGATGCAGCCGAGGTTCAATCCATAACCAAACCCGGTGCGGAAATTCACGAATATCAGCCGACACCGCAAGACTTGATGCGGGCACAAGGTGCCAATCTTATTTTGTGGAACGGATTGAATCTGGAATTATGGTTCGAGAAATTTTTTGACAATATTCACGATGTGCCGGGTGTTGTCGTTTCAACCGGTGTTGAACCTATGAGCATCAATGAGGGGCCATATAATGGCAAACCCAATCCTCATGCATGGATGTCGCCTACGTCCGCTTTGATCTATGTTGACAATATACGTGATGCATTTGTCAAATATGATCCGGAAAATGCCGAAACCTATAAGCAAAATGCAGAAATTTACAAAGCCAAGATCAGGGCAACAATTGATCCGATCAAGCAAGAACTGTCAAGTTTGCCGGAAGAACGGCGCTGGTTGGTTACAAGTGAAGGTGCTTTCAGTTATCTCGCCCGCGATTTCAATTTGAAAGAACTTTATCTATGGCCGATCAATGCAGACCAGCAAGGCACGCCCCAACAGGTCAAACATGTCATTGATGCTGTGAAGAAACACAATATTCCGGTCGTTTTCTCGGAAAGCACAATTTCGGATGCACCGGCAAAACAGGTAGCCCGTGAAACCGGTGCCAAATATGGTGGTGTGCTCTATGTCGACTCGCTGTCCGAAGCTGACGGCATTGTCCCCACTTACATTGATCTTCTGAAAGTCACGAGTTCCACCATTGCCAAAGGACTAGCCAAATGAACACCCAGATGAATACAGTGGGGATTTCGGCATCACATATTACGGTAACCTACCGTAATGGTCATACGGCGCTTCGCGATTCAAGTTTTGAAACGCCGACCGGTTCTATTACGGCATTGGTTGGTATCAACGGTTCCGGCAAGTCGACGCTTTTCAAAGCCATCATGGGGTTTGTCCGTTTATCGCGCGGCAACATCACTATTTTCGATATGCCGGTGCGTAATGCACTGAAGAAAAATCTTGTTGCTTATGTCCCTCAAGCGGAAGATGTCGATTGGAATTTTCCGGTGCTGGTTGAAGATGTCGTTATGATGGGCCGTTATGGTCACATGAATTTTTTGCGCCAGCCCAAAGATGTCGATTATGCCGCTGTGACAGACGCTTTGCAGCGGGTAAATATGCTGCCCTTCCGCAAACGCCAGATCGGGGAATTGTCCGGCGGGCAAAAGAAACGCGTTTTTCTTGCCCGCGCTATAGCGCAGGAAGCAAAGGTCATTTTACTCGACGAACCTTTTACCGGCGTTGATGTCAAAACCGAAGATCAAATCATCGCATTGCTTAAAGAAATGCGCAAAAGCGGCGCTGTTATGCTTGTTTCCACGCATAATCTTGGCTCGGTGCCGGAATTTTGTGACCGCACGGTTTTGATAAAGGGCACGGTTTTGGGGTATGGCCCGACGTCGGAAATTTTTACCGAAGAAAATCTCACAAAAACCTTTGGTGGCGCATTACGACATCAGGTGGTCACCCCTCAACAAACATCCGCCGGAGTGGATATTGTCAGCGATGACGAAGATCCTCTTGTGCTTTCTCCTTATCAGCAAAAAATGTAACCACAATGATAGACCAGTTTTTGGAACCTTTTTCATATGATTTTATGATAAACGCCATGTGGGTTTCCGCATTGGTGGGCTGCGTTTGTGCTTTTCTTTCCGCTTTTTTGATGCTCAAAGGCTGGTCGCTAATCGGTGATGCACTTTCCCATTCGATCGTTCCCGGTGTTGCCGGAGCCTATATGTTGGGCTTGCCATTTTCTCTGGGTGCGTTTTTTTCAGGTGGGCTTGCTGCCGCTGCCATGCTGTTCTTCAACGAGCGAACAAAATTGAAAGAAGACACGATCATAGGTCTTATTTTTTCATCCTTTTTCGCGCTCGGGCTGTTTATGAAATCGTTAAAGCCGATGGCGGTGAGCATTGATACAATCGTACTCGGCAATATTCTGGCGGTGAGCCCGACAGATATTTTTCAGCTAGCAATGATCGGCGTTATTTCACTCATTATTCTCTCCATCAAATGGAAAGATATGATGGTGACTTTCTTTGACGAAAATCATGCCCGTTCAATCGGTATAAATACCAAGGGGCTGAAAATTTTGTTTTTTGCATTGCTTGCAGCTTCAACAGTTGCCGCCATGCAAACAGTTGGAGCCTTTCTGGTCATTAGTCTTGTGGTCACCCCCGGGGCAACTGCTTATCTGATAACCGACCGTTTCGAGCGCTTGATTGTTCTTTCGGTTATTATCGGAATTCTCACAAGTATCATCGGTGTATATGCAAGTTATCTTATTCATGCGCAGACCGGTGGCGTCATAGTATTGTTGCAGGCGACGCTTTTCGCGCTCGCTTTCATTTTCGCACCCAAACACGGTTTTATCGCTGCACGCTTGCGCGCAAGGAAAGTTCAACAATGATGGACGCACTTTTATTTCCCTTCCAATTTCCTTTTATGATCAGGGGGATGCTGATCACGATGATTGTTGCCATCCCCATGGCGATGCTCTCAAGTTTTTTGATTCTGAAAGGCTGGTCGCTATTGGGCGACGCCATTTCACATGCCGTTTTTCCCGGCGTTGTTGTCGGTTATATGATGACGCCTGCCGCTATGTTTGTTCTGGGACTTTTGCCCTTTGTCGCAATCGAGGCTGTCGACCGGTCCGATGTTACTATGGCAATGATGGCCTTCGGTGCCTTTCTTGCAGGCATGGTTTGTGCTGTTCTCACCGGTTTTTTGGGAGCAAACAGCCGTATCAAGCAAGACACAGTGATGGGGGTGGTGTTTTCCTCAATGTTCGGTTTGGGGCTCGTCTTGGCAACCAGTATAGAAAGCGAACTTCATTTGAATCATATCCTGTTCGGCCATTTGTTGGGTGTCAATTGGTTGGACATTTTGCAAACATTGATCATCTCCTTTTTGGTCACAGCAGTGCTTGGAGCCAAATGGCGCGATTTTTTGCTGTTTTGCTTCGATCCGGTTCAGTCAAAAGCGGTTGGCCTTAATGTCGGCTTTCTTCATTATGCTTTACTCACGATGATTTCCCTTACGATCGTTGCCGCGCTCAAAGCTGTCGGAATTATTCTGGCAATCTCGCTGTTGATAGCTCCGGGTGCAATTGCCTATCTTTTAACCAAACGGTTTTCATATATGTTGTTGATTGCGATACTGATTGCCGTGGCAAGCAGTTTTCTGGGCGTTTATTCAAGTGCTTTTATTGGTTCGGATGCAGCGTCAACGATTGTATTGATCATGACAATACTATTCATAGTGGTATTCTCTGTCATATCATTTGCCATACGTAAAAAAGCACCTACTGCTTGAGTATCGCCGACATTTAGTGATAGAAGCAAAGGTGAATCTTGTCACCGGAGCTCTAAACTCTATGAAACGATATGTGATTAATCTTGACCGTTCAGAGGAGCGCTTAACACATATAAAAAGCGTCTTTACCAAAGAAGGTCTCGATTTTACACGCGTTAAGGCTGTTGATGGGCGCAATTTGTCGCAAGAAGACTATGAACGGTTAACACAAACGTCTATCTGGCCCAAACCATTGACCAAAGCAGAGGTGGCCTGCTTTCTCAGTCATCGTGAATGCTGGCGTTTAATTGCCGAAGGTGATGACCCTTATGGAGCAGTGTTCGAGGATGATGTGAAACTGTCTCCTCATGCATATCTGTTTTTGACAAAATTCGATTGGATTCCGGAAGGTTGCGATATCGTTAAACTCGATACAGCTGAAATCACATGCGTATTGGGAAAATTCAATAAAGAATTGCTTGATGGATATAAGTTGGCGCCGCTCATCACAAAACATTATTGTTCTGGGGGGTATATCATTTCCAAAAGTTGCGCCAAACGACTTTATGACGTGAATACACAGATCAAAGCACCCGTCGATGAAATCATGTATAATCCGGAATGCGGTATTTTCCCCACCCTGAGCATTGAACAAATGTTTCCGGCTGTTGTTATTCAAATCGGCCTTTCCAGTACGATTTTGTCTGAAAGAAAGACAATAAAAGGTCCCAAACATTCGCGAAGAACAATACCGGAAAAAATAAGGCGCGAATTAAAACGGTTTAAAAAACGCTATCTCGTTCCTTGGGCTTTGAAGACGTTCCGTGGCTGTTTCTGGGGCATCGTTCCCTTTCGTTAAAGATAACCATTTGAAAACACAGACTTTTCTATATGCATAACAGCTATGCAATATTGTCTATTGTTGTTCGGGGAGCGTTGAAATATTTTACCTCTCGCTGGATTACTCCTCCTCCCAAATCCAGCAAGTTGAATGCAGCACCTCCTCCTCCCATAGCTGCATTCGGAATCAAAGGCTGCGCATCTCCTCCCGCGCGGCCTTTTTCTTTTCCGATATAATTCTGTTCGGTCCCCCGCTTTTGGGGCGTTGATCAGATCTTTCCTTTATCACTTCACGTTCAAAAAGATTTCGCGCAATTGCTGTTTTCCAATTGAGAGTTCCGTCAATCTATAAGGCTCCGATTCTCACAATCGATACGGCTAATACGCAATCTCCAATAAATGCTACGAAGAAAGAGTATTCTGATCCAGTAAAATTGTTATTTCGAATTCACAATCAGGCGATCAATACCGGAAAAGATTTGAATCATATAATCCAAAATGGGTTTTTTATTTATATTGAATTTAAAATAAAATATTTGATTTATCCGGATATGGTCCGAGATTTTTTTGTCAAGGTAATTGAAACAAAAAAGTGGGCAAAAAATTTAATGTCCAAAAGTTTTGTCTATCAAAATAATGCAAACTGTATATGGTTAACATCCTGTTAATAATCGGAGATTTAATTGAGTGACACGAATGTGATTCGTGCTTGCTGCTTGAACCTGTTGAGTTGAGAGGGAATATGCGCGTGAAATCTATTTTGCTTGCCGCAAGCCTGCTGGCAAGTGCAACACTAGCCGGTTGTACGACTACAGGGGGATCGACATCGCCCCTTTCGGCCTATTCACAAGTAAATGATGGTGGGTTTATTATACCCGCGCTCAAGGCAAACGAGATCAAGCCGGAATTTCGTCGCCAGATCGTTGCTTATCCGACGGATGAGAAACCCGGTACGATTATCATCGATACGGAAGCCAAGTTTCTTTATTACATAATGCCGGATGGGAAAGCCATGCGTTATGGCATCGGGGTCGGGCGTGACGGATTCCGCTGGTCGGGAAATGCAACAATCGGTCGCAAAGCCAAATGGCCTTACTGGGTACCGCCACAGCGTATGCTGGTGCGTCAACCCGAATTGAAGGAATTTGCTGGCGGTATGGGGCCGGGATTGAAAAATCCGCTCGGTGCACGCGCACTTTATCTCTATAAGGATGGTAAAGACAGCATGTTCAGACTACATGGTACGCCTGAATGGTGGACTATAGGCACAAATGTTTCGTCGGGATGCATTCGCCTCATCAATCAGGATATAATCGATCTCTATAATCGGGCCGAAATAGGTGCCAAGGTTATTGTTAAATAAGGATTGACAAATTTTTTTTGAATAGAAGCGCGGGGTTTCCCGCGCTTTTTTATTTTTATGGTGACTTTGGTAAAGGGTCATTGAAAAACCGGATTTGTGAAAATTTTCGTAATGGAAAAGTTCTGGATCATTCGGAGAATGTGGCAATAGAAATCAGGCGGACAAAATTCGCAGAAGCCGAAACCCATAGTTGGTATAACAGTTTTATCGCGAGTGAGAAGGGGCAAGTCATCAGTCGCAATGAACGATTTATCTTGACGGACGAGTTAAGATATAAATTGAAATCAACACCAATACGACAATAGTCGCCACAGCCAACCAAAGAACCGGTTGGGCAATGAGCATAAACGAACAAAAGCCCACAGCCATTCCGCCAACCGCGAGGAATTTGATAAACGGTGATATGACCCCCTGTTCTTCCCATTGCTTGATCGGGGGGCCAAAAACCTTATGACTGTGAAGCCAATTATGAAAACGCGGAGATGAGCGGGCAAAACACCATGACGCGACGAGCAAAAATGGCACCGTCGGCATGATCGGAAGAACAGCTCCGATAAGTCCCAGAACAATCATCAGGCAACCGATCACCAGATAGACAATCCGTAACGGGCCCGGTGTGTTGAATTCTTTCATCTTTTATCTACGCTTGTTGAAAACTCATAGTTGTATAACAAATTGCCCCAAATTAGGTCAACTAATTGATAAAAATGGCAAAAATGCCTTTTCATGGCCATGTGAACAACACAACCACAGGTTATATCAGTTTCTCGTTTAATGACCCGAAACTCTAACCAGTTAGCAGGATATGTGTTTTTTAACCGATAAAAAAAGACTTCTTCCGTTCCTGACAGCAATTTTTGTTGTCTGTTTTTTCAATCAAGGACATGCGAGCTTAAGTCATGGCCATATCAGTCATGGTAGTCAATGTGGTGGTGCATCGTGGTATGCATTGCACTCGAAAACGGCTTCAGGTGAAAAGATGAATCCGTTCGGAATGACAGCCGCGCACAAAACATTACCGCTCGGAAGCAAAATTCGTGTCACCAATAAGTTCAATGGAAAATCCATTATCGTCCGTATTAATGACCGAGGCCCGTTCATTGCCGGACGTATTCTGGATTTGTCCAAGGGTGCAGCCGCCGAGCTTGGTTTTGTACAACATGGACTAACAAATGTCTGTTATGAACGGTTAAGCTGAGATAAACGTAAAAAAGGGGAAGAGCAATCTTCCCCTTTTTTATTCGATCTTTATAGACCCGAATTTTTGAGCGAATGTAAACCGATCGCAAAACCGATCCAGCCCCATCCCTGAAAGATCAGATCGATTGACAGGAACAATCCCAAAACCCATAGCGTATTAGCCGGCCAGCCGGTGGTGATGATAAGACCGGCAACAGCTGTAATGATACCGGCAGCAATAATCCATCCGTGCCCCTTCAATTCCCGGCTCTGAAAGCCGATAATCACACGGATGACACCGGCAACAACAAGCAAAAAGCCAAGTAGAAAAGTAAACACAGCCGCAGCCAAAATCGGTTGCACGAGGCAGACAATGCCGCCAAATGTATAAAGCAGTCCAGCCAGTAGCCAGTAGAAAAAACGCCCCCAACTTTTAACGCTGAAAGCGTGAATGACTTGCACAATGCCGCCTACAAGCATCATAATGCCGATATAAATTGCAACAGCTTCTGTGGCAACAGATAATGTAAATGCTGCTACAATACCGACCAGTAGAAGAATGATTCCAAGAACCAAAAACCAGCCCCATTTCGCCGATAGCTCTCGCGCGCCTTCCAGCGGATTCCAATTATTTGAACTCACGACGGTATTTCCTTTTCAAAAATGACTGTTTCAGA
This sequence comes from Bartonella sp. M0192, assembly GCF_016102305.1. Taxonomy (NCBI): domain Bacteria; kingdom Pseudomonadati; phylum Pseudomonadota; class Alphaproteobacteria; order Hyphomicrobiales; family Bartonellaceae; genus Bartonella; species Bartonella sp. M0192. The sequence goes on from NZ_JACFOU010000001.1 coordinate 532,246, forward strand.
AGAATGCTTTTTATGGCATTGCTCTTTAATTCCGGCAATACCATTTTCGCGTCACCTTTAGCATAGAATATAAAAAAGAAATAACATAGAAATAAAGACGGTTAATCATCTTTGCGGTTATCAACCTGTATAAAGACCGGTGAAAGTACGTAACATATGCATGTGTTTATTGAAAATTATTGGCCGCATATCCTTGCCATATTATCTTTTTTGCTGGGGCTTGGTGCCGCAATCCATGCAACTATGACCAAACAGGAAGTCCGCACCGCGATCGGATGGGTCGGTGTTATCATGCTCTCTCCCATTTTAGGTGCTGTCATTTACGGTATTTTCGGTATCAACCGGATGCATAATAACGTCGTTTATAAACGGCATCGTCACGCTTGGGGAAAAGGCCGCCTGCGTTCCGGTAATTTCGATTGTTCGGATATTTATATTCTAAACCGGTTCGGACGCCTTGCCATGCCGATGAAAAGACTGGGCGATCATGTAACTCCCGGGCGAATGACTTATGGAAATCACCTGACAGTTCTTGATAATGGCGACGAAGCTTATAGTGCAATGCTCGACGCAATCGGTGCAGCAAAACATTCCCTAATCCTTGAATGTTATATTTTTGATCGCGATAGTATGGGAGAGCTTTTCGTTAAAGCCTTGTCGGCAGCGGTGCGTCGTGGCGTCGAAGTGCGCGTTCTTATTGATGCTGTTGGCGCCCGTTATTCAATACCGTCTATCGTGCGCGATTTGCGGCGCGAAAAAGTTCCGGTTGCAGTCTTCAACGGAAATATCATTATCGGTTTGCGGCTGCCTTACGCCAATTTGCGCACGCACCGAAAAATTCTTGTTGTTGACGGGAGCGTTGCTTTTACCGGAGGAATGAATATACGGGCCGGTTTTTCCCAGACATTCAGCGGCGAAAAGACAGCAGATGATACCCATTTTCGTGTAGAAGGTCCTGCTGTTGCCGATATTTTTTCAGTTGCAGCCAATGACTGGGCTTTTGCAACAAAAGAAAATCTGGATACAAAAATCTGGGCTATCCAGCCTGTTCAAAAGGTTTCCGATGAAGATGTCTGTATTCGCATGGTCCCGACAGGTCCTGATCGCTTGATCGAAACCAACCAGCATATGTTGATCGGGGCATTTTCACTCGCTGAAAAGCATATCCATATCATGACACCCTATCTTTTGCCGGATAGGGAATTGATCAGCGCATTGGTCACGGCCGCCCGTCGTGGCGTGGAAGTGGATATTGTTGTTCCCGGAAATAATAATTTGAAACTCGTTGATCGGGCGATGCGTGCGCAGTTCGACCAGCTGTTGCGTGACGGGTGTCGTATTTGGCGTGCGAACGGCCCTTTTAATCATTCCAAACTCATGGCTATCGACAATCAGTGGAGTTATGTCGGCTCGTCAAATCTGGATTCTCGTTCTTTAAGACTCAATTTCGAAATCGATATGGAAATATTCGATGAGTCGCTTGCACGTTATTTGTCAGAAAAAATCATTCGCGAAAGAGAAGACGCCCGCGAGGTAAAATTGGAAAATCTCGTCAATCGTCCCTTTTTGTTGCGTCTCATTGACAAAATTATCTGGTTGGGCTCACCCTATCTTTAGCACGAGAGCGCCCGCATATTTTATCGAATATATAAAACAAAGAGCCCGAGGCGATCAATTTGCGGGTCTCTGCCACACCTTGCATCAGGCGAAAACATTCGGCCAAAGGACAAAAACCGGAGCACGGTAAAAACAGCGGAAAAATTCGATTGTCTTTCAAACCAGCCGTCGGTTTCTTGGCAAAATCTATCTCGTGGTCTGTGCTGTCCGCTCTTTGAGGAGTTTTGTTGCCCCTTCAAGGTCGATTTCCGCCTTGATAGGCAAATGGTCGGAAGCGAGCCTTGCCAATGGCGAATTATGGATTTCTATGTTGGAAACAAGCTCGTGTGGATAAGCAAAAACACGGTCTAGCGCCAGAACCGGAAAACGGGAGGGAAAGCTTGGCAATGTGCCGAGCCGTAAATCAAAGAACGGCGCAAGGCTTTTAAGCGAGGATGTTCTGCCCAATCGCCATTCATTTAAATCGCCAATCATAATTGTCGGCATGATTTCGCGTTTTTCCAGAATGGACAAAATGAGTTTTGCCTGTTGAATTCTAGAATGATGTAATAGCCCGAAATGGGCTGCAACAATACGGATAAGCCCGAGAGGCATGTCAAGTTCAACAATCAGTGCACCACGCGGTTCAACGCCGGGCAGTTTCAGTTGGACAATATCTTTTACCTTACCATTGCGCATGAAAAGCGCATTGCCATGCCAACCAAGCCCTCGTGGAGACATGGTATTGATCGGCACACGTTCCAATCCGGTTTCCGATTTTAAAAGTTCCGGATCAAGCAAGCCTATTCTTTCGCCAAAACGCTTGTCGGCCTCTTGAAAAGCCATAATATCGGCATTGAGCTCGGCAACGACATGTACAATTCGTGCGGGATCAAACACATTGTCAACGCCGACACATTTATGAATATTGTAGGATCCTACAACCATATCATAAGTGTCGCGATCGGCATCTTTTGGACGATGTCCATGGCGGTTGCGGACAGCCTGTAACAATCTGGTCTGGAGCGCTTTTTGATTTAATTGGCTTGGCCAATGGAATTTTTTATTTTTAAGGATATCCATCATTTTTTTCTGAAAGCAGAGTTGCCCCGCTCGAAAGCTTTAACCATAATATGAAGTGACAGCTTTGAAACTACAAGTTAGGTCGCTTGAAGTTGAAAACTAATACCATCTATTTTTTCATTAAACTATGATAAAAGATTTAATTGTTGCGAGAAAAATTGCGTAACCATTTAAAATGGGACAATATCTTCCGTAAACGGTGAAAGACAAAACTATGGCTGATATGAGCGACGATGAAGCAATAATAATCGAAGCTTTTTCACAGAATACTCACAGAAAACATTCAGGACCTGTTGCTTTCAACCGAATTGAACTGAATGCGATATTGCGTGTTTATGGTCAGATGGTTGCCGCCGGTGAATGGCGCGATTATGCGATTGACCATCTTGATGACAGAGCCGTTTTTTCTATATTTCGCCGTACTGCCGAGGTACCGCTTTATCGTGTCGAGAAAAATCCGAAATTGGCGAACCGACAGGGTGCTTACAGCGTCATTGCGGCAAGCGGTTTGATTTTGAAACGTGGCAAAGAACTTCGCAATGTTCTGAAAGTGTTTGACAAAAAACTTTTCAAAATTGTTTGAGCTTTTTTATTGGATTTATCTTCTTTTGAAGAGCATCGGAAAATCGTTGCATTTACCGTTTAAATTCTATCGGAAGCCGCACGCGTTATCGGATAAGCAAATTCCGGCACTTTTAAATTTGCCAAAAGAAAACCCCGTCTCGAAAAAGGCGGGGTTTAAAAATCGTTTTATAGTTCAATTATCAGGAGTTGCGATTCTGACCGAGGAATTGCAACAAGAAAACGAACATATTGATGAAGTCGAGATAGAGTGTCAAAGCACCCATAACAACCTTGCGGCCGCGTGTTTCTTCTGCATCGCCTTCATAATACATAACCTTGATTGTCTGTGTGTCATAAGCGGTAAGACCGGCAAAAATAAGAACACCGATAATCGAGATTGCAAATTGCAATGCGTTCGAGCCAAGGAACAAATTGACGACCATGGCAAGTAAAAGGCCAATCAATCCCATAAACAGGAAAGACCCCATGCCTGTCAGATCGCGCTTTGTTGTGTAACCATAGAGCGAGAGGGCACCAAAAGAAGCCGCAGTGATAAAGAATGTCTGCGTAATGCTTGCAGGTGTATAACGCAAAACGATTGACGAAAGCGACAAACCGACAAGGGCTGCATAGACGAAAAACAATGCGCGCGCCGAACTTGTGCTCAACGACCCGATTTTGAAGCTTAGAAAGAAAACTGCAATGAGCGGAGCAAACATCACAACATAAGCAAACGGTGAATTATAGAAAGTAACACCGAATGATGTGAGATGGACGCCATTGGGTAACATATAAGGTGTCGGATCGCTTGTTGTTGCAAGTGAAGCAATAACAAACGCTGCAATACCTGTTATAACAAGCCCGATTGCCATCGCGTTGTAAACGCCGAGCATATAACTGCGCAGTCCCTGGTCAATGGAAGCATCGGCCTGAGTGACTGTCGTCGGGCGAAAGTTTCTGAAATCAGCCATATAAATAATCCTTTAGCTTGTGTTCCGGACGGTGTCGGAAAATGGCTGGAAAAACTGTCTTCCCCCATTTCAATCCCGGGCGCCGCTGGCGGAACCCCAGCATGCCTAACCGATATTATGGGCATTAATATGATAAATTACAAGTCTTTCATTATTTTCAGCACATTACAATTCTTTAAGAAAACGGGATGGCTTTTCACTCAAAATGTGCCAGGTTCCAATGAGACCAAACCCGATTGTGAGAATAACTGCGGCAAGGACGACCATGACACCCGAGCTGAAGAAAAAATGGGTATTGGTTATCTCCATTTTATAGCGGCCAATCATTGTGCCGGCTATTGTTCCGGCAACAAATGCAAAAACCGCCGTTGCAAGTCCGAGAATTGTATATTCGGCAAGGTAGGCCTTGAGGAGCATTTTGCGGGTTGCGCCCAAGGTTTTCAAGACCACTGCATCATGGATACGTGACCTGTTGGTCGACGAAAGTGTGCCGACAAGGACAAGAATTGCGGCAAGAATTGCGATTGCGGATGATGCACGGATTGCAATACCGATTTCATCAACGATTTTTCTTGCGTCATCAAGAACCTGATGAACCGGTACGACCGTAATTGAAGGGAAACGATTTGCAATGTCGCGCATCAATCCCGCTTCATTGATGCTATGGTTTTTCCCCGCTTTGAAAGTTGCAAGGTAAACATGTGGTGCAGCTTGCAAAGCTTGTGGCGAAAAAATCATCACGAAATTCATATTGAATGAATCCCAATCGACATCACGGAAACTGGTAATGCGGGCTGTTATTTCCCGCCCCGACACATTGACAGTGATGGTATCACCAAGTTTCAAAAACAGCCCGTTTGCTTCCCTTTTGGAAACAGAAACCTCAATTGCATCACTTCTGTCATTTTTCCACCATTGGCCTTCCGAAAGCACGGTGTTTTCCGGCATAGCCGCCGAATAGGTAATATTCCGGTCACCGCGCAACACCCATTCACTGTCTTCTTTTACCTTTCTGTTCTTCACCGGTTCACCGTTTATTTTTGTGATACGGGCGCGCAATGTCGGCATGATCTTGAAACTTCCTGACGGATCCTGATGATGCAAAAAGTTTGAAAAATCGTCTGCATCACTTTTCAGAATATCCATAAAGAAGAAATCGGGAGCCTTTTCGGGAACCGAACCGGACAATTCCGATCTCAAATTGCTGTCGATTGTGGAAAGCGTGACAAGCAGTGTCAAACCGAGCCCGAGTGCTAGAACAACCGAAGGGGTAATGGATTGCGGCCGATAAATATTGGCTATAGCAACGCGCAAAATGGTTGAATGGACATGGGCGCATTTGCGCGCGACAAAAATAATGGACGAGGAAATCGCTCTTAAAACCAGAAAGACAATAATGACCGCGATGATAAATATAAAAGCAAGTTTTTTGTCGGAGGCTGTAGCGATTGCAAGAATTGCGGTTACGAGAAGCAATATTGCTGAAATGAGCAGCGCAGATTTATTCGGTTTTTTGACTGTCGAAATGTCGAAGGGACGAAGAAGTGTGGTTACCGAAATAAAGCCGGCTCGCGATAAAGGCAGTATCGCAAAGGCAGAAACTGTCAATAATGCAAAAATGACTGCAAGGATGAGACTGGTTGGTGAAAAATGCGCATGCCCGAAAAATGGCAAATAGTGACTGATGACAAAACTTGCCACAAAAGGAATGATTGCCGCGAAAACGAGCCCGATCACAATTCCAATCAATGCGATGAGCATGATTTGTGAAAAATAAATTTCTTCAATGAAACGCGAACGCGCACCAAGTGCTTTGAATATGGCGATTACCTTGCGTTTTTTATCCATATAGGCACTGACAGAATTGGCAATGCCAACGCCTCCGACGACGAGCGCAGTAAGCCCGATAAGAGTAAGAAAACTGGTAAAACGTTCGATATTTTTTTGTAAAACAGGAGCAGCATCAACACGGCTGCGGATTGCCCAACCATTTTCCGAATAGTCTTTTTCCTGGTTATTCCGAAGGTTTTCTAAGCTGCTGTCAGACGGATTATCGAGTTTTATTCGATAGACAAAATTATGCAAACTTCCGGGAATGATAAGACCCGTTTCGCGTAAAGCATCAATCGACATAAAAACGCGGGGCCCAAGCTGAAAGCCTTCCGACAAGAGGTCGGGTTCATCCTCGACGACTGCGCGAATCGTAAAGTCACGATCGCCAATTCTAATTTTTTCACCAATGTGAAGCTGGAGCCGGTCAAGCAAAAGTTTCTGGATAACGACACCAAAATCACCAGGGCCACCAGAACCCCTAGAGCGTTTATCATCTTTTCCGAACAATTCGTCGTTTGTGGCTTGAGGCGCGGTTTTCAATTTTCCATAAAGCGGGTAGAAGCTGTCGACAGCCTTAATTTCGACCAATGTGCCATCATTGGTATCCACACGTCGTGCCATAGAGCGCATGAGAATATTTTCGGAAATTTTTCCCTGCGCTTTGAAAAACGCCAATTCTTTGTCATTTGCTTCGCGCTGTGTATGGCTGAAACGAATATCTGCGGCAAGAATTACCTGCCCCTGATTTTTAATTTCATTGCTGATATTTTTTGAAACGCCATCCACCCCGCCAATGGCGGCAACCCCCAATGCAATCAGGCAAAGGAAAATATAAAATCCTTTAAGGCCGCTACGCATTTCTCTCAAACAGAAACGCCATGCCAGACAAAGTTCTTGAAATCTTTTCATGCCGGCATCACGCTTTCATTTTCGATGCGACCGTTTTTTACGTGAATTTGACGTTGACAACGTGCTGCAAGGCCAAGGTCGTGAGTAACAAGCACGGTCGTCAATCCATGTTCTTTTGCGCGTTTGAATATGAGGTCGGCAATTGTTTTACCGGTGTCGGCATCAAGATTACCTGTCGGTTCGTCGGCAACCAATATACGGGGATTGGGGGCGAGTGCGCGGGCAATGGCAACGCGCTGTTGTTCGCCACCTGATAATGTTGCCGGATAATGATGAAGCCGCCCGCCAAGTCCGACGCTCTCAAGTTCTTTTTTTGCAATAACGAAAGCTTCCTTGTTTCCCGCAAGTTCGAGCGGAACGGCCGCGTTTTCCCAAGCCGTCATATTGGGGATAAGTTGGAAGGATTGGAAAACAATGCCGATATTTTGCCCGCGAAAAATCGCTGCTTCATCTTCGCTCATCTTGTCGATGCGCGTATCCGCAATGGTTATTTCACCGCTATCGATTTTTTCAAGTCCGGCAAGCACCATAAGCAATGTCGATTTGCCGGAGCCGGAGGGGCCGACTATACCCACGGTTTCACCTTGATTTATCGTAAGTGACAATTCCTTTAAAACGTGAACGCGCGAGCTTCCTTCACCAAGAGTAAGATCGATATTTTTCAGTTTAACGAGTGAACTTGCCACAAATAACTCCTGTTCTTATGCCATAAGCTGATTTAAAATATAACTATACTTCTCGTAAAGGAATTGAGAAATAATGTTGCGATCATTCATTTGCGCATTTATCGGCCTTTCTTTTGGCTGCATTGCGAGTTTACCTCTATTTGCTGAAGAAAGCGGGCAAATACAGGAACCGGCACGGGAAGACACTGAAACAACAGTTCTTGATGATGATTTGACGCCGCCACGTCCGTTCCAGATTGTCGGCTTTGGCGATAGTCTCATGGCCGGCTATAGGCTCCCCGTCGACAAATCTTTTACCGCCGCCCTTGAAGCGGCCTTGCAGGCAAAAAATTATAATGTTTCAGTCATCAATGCGGGCGTTTCCGGCGATACAACGACAGGCGGGCGTGAACGTCTTGACTGGTCGGTACCCGAACAAACGGGTCTTGTCATTCTGGAGCTTGGTGCCAATGACATGTTGCGCGGCATAGACCCGAAAGTTACGGAAGAAAATCTCGATTTCATGTTGTCACGATTGAAAGAGCGCAAAATTCCGGTCATATTTGTCGGTATGAAAAGCGCTCCCAATTATGGCAAGGAAAAAGCGCAGCAATTCGAGTCGATCTATCAACGTCTTGCCGATAAATATCATGTCACCTTCTATCCTTTCTTTCTGGATGGCGTAGCAGGGCATCCGGATCTTCAATTGGATGATGGCAAACATCCCAATGAAAAAGGCGTTGCTATCATTGTCGAAAAAATGTTGCCGATGATTGAAAAGACATTGAATGAATTGGGCGTTCATCACCAATAATTTGGCATGAGTAAACAGGCATCGATAAAATCTGGTCTCTAGCATTAGGACAAACAAGTGAATTACCGGTAAGTGTGTTTGTAAATTGTGTTATTCAAGGCTCGTATCAATCAAAAGATAAGAGCAAAACAGGAACTGGCGGGTAGGAATTCAAAAAGGAACAAGTAAACTTTCTCGTTATGCCGATTATCAATCTTCATAAAGAACATCCATTGGACGACGGGCGCCAATCAGAAAAAGCCCTGATGGTTCGCCACGGCGTTCAAAGACTTTTTTTGCGACTGGGTATTCCCGTTTTAAGCGAGTTGCCACTTGCCGACGGAAGGCGGGCCGACCTTGTAGGAATCACACGTAAAGGCGAGGTGATTATTGTCGAGATCAAATCTTCGATAGGCGATTTGAAAGCCGATCATAAATGGCCGGATTATCGTAGCCATTGCGACCGCCTCTATTTCGCCAGCCACAACGAAGTCCCGATGGAACTTTTTCCTGAAGATTGCGGGTTTATTCTGGCAGATGGTTTTGACGGCTATATTATGCGGGAGGCGCCGGAACACCGTATGTCGGCAGCAACACGCAAAGCCGTTATGTTGCGCTTTTCAAGGGTTGCAGCGCGAAGACTTACCCGGGCCGAACTCGAAGGGTTTGATCTTGCGGGCGATGATGACGAAAAGGCCGGATGAATTCACGGGAAATCTGAAATCCGGCCGTTTACACCTCATAGTAATTCTATAGGATTCTCGGACAATTCCGGACATTCTTGGTGACAAGTTTTCGGCAAAAGATTGGGTGTCGGAATAAACGGCATTTATCAGAGCGGCACCGGTATCAGAGCGGCACCGGTATCAGAGCAGCACCGGCGCAAAAGTGCCAAGCGGCATTCCGGTTTTTCGTCACGATAATTTAATTTCAGCGCGGTGCACGCTTTGCCAGAATGCGTTGCAAGGTGCGCCGATGCATGTTGAGCCTGCGTGCCGTTTCAGAAACATTGCGGTCACACATTTCGTAGACGCGTTGAATGTGCTCCCAGCGTACCCGATCTGCCGACATCGGATTTTCGGGAACGGGAGCTTTTTCACCGGCATGGCGGGTGAGGGCTCCGAATATGTCATCGGCATCGGCAGGCTTCGAGAGATAGTCGATTGCCCCGAGTTTCACAGCATTGACAGCAGAGGCAATATTGCCATAGCCGGTCAATACAATCATATGGGTGTCGGGGCGGATTTTGCGAATTTCTTCAATGACATCAAGACCATTGCCATCGCCCAATTTCAGATCGACCACAGCATAAGCCGGTGGACTATGGCGTACATTGGCAATCCCGTCCTGCACTGATTCGGCCGTCGTCACGGTGAAGCCACGTGCTTCCATAGCGCGCGCCAAACGATGAAGAAACGGCTTGTCGTCGTCAACCAGAAGCAATGAAGCGTCAGCTCCGATTGCGTCCTGATCATGTGCAGTATCAGTCATGCAATGTCCTTTATCCGGTCGTTTTGAAAATGTACCTTCTGGTTGTCAACATTAGCCTTGACTGCGACAAAATGTCAAATCATCTAGGACTTGGTTAAGCCCTTTCTGCTCCACGCCAGATAAACCTCTGCACCGAACTGTTTTTTCGGACTATTTCTGAAACGCAAGACTGCTCCCGATCTTTCGAGAAGCGTTTTGGCAATAAACAATCCAAGCCCCAATCCTCCGCCCTGACTATCTGTATGACGGCTCGTGGTATAGGGTTCGCCGATACGATCGAGAATAGACGGGTCGTAACCATGGCCATCGTCAATAATGGTGAAGGCTACATATTTTTCATTCCATTTATATTGGATGATGACTTTGCTGCGCGCAAAATCAACGGCATTTTCCAATAGATTGCCAAGGCCATAAAGTATGCCGGGGTTTCGTGGAAAAACCGGTTCTTTGCCAATCGTCTCACCCTTTTCGATAACAATATCGATGCCGAATTCGCGAAGCGGTTCCGAAACTTCTTCTAGAAGTTCCAGAAGAGTGAGATGTGAAAGATGTTCTTCACCTTCGCTGGAAAGTGTTGTCAAACGTTTCAATATATTCCGGCACCGCTCTGTCTGGCTTAACAGAAGGCTCAAATCATCGCCGATTTCCGGATCATCCTTTAATCCGTTATACATTTCCTTGACGACAAGCTGGATTGTTGCAAGCGGAGTACCGAGTTCGTGGGCCGCAGCCGCAGCAAGGCCATCCAGTTCGGATAGATGTTTTTCGTGCTGCATAATGAGTTCGGTTGCGCTCAATGCATCGGCGAGACTTCGGGTTTCTTCTGCAACCCTATAGCCATAGGTCGTCGTAAATATGAGAGAGGAAACAATTGCCGTCCAGATACCGTCAACAAGAAGCCTTGGCGTTTCAATTGTTCGTCCGGAATACCAGGGTAAAGGTTCCGAATAAGTCGAGAGAAAACTTGCCAGAATGATAACGAGCAGATTGAGAAAGATAATGTGTTTTCCGGGTAGAGATGTTGCAGATATGACCGCCGGAGCAATCAATAAAACCGAGAAGGGGTTTTGCAAACCGCCTGTCAGATAAAGCAAAGCGGCATATTGCAAAATATCGACCCCCAGAATGGCCGTAGCAACATTGGAAGATAGCCGGTCATTGATCGAATAAAAGAATGTCAGAAAAATATTGAGCCAGATGGATGCACCGATCAATATTGCGCAGGGGACAATCGGGAATTTGAATCCGAGATAGACGGAAACAAAAGCAATCGTTATCGTCTGGCTGAAAATTGCAAGCCAGCGGATGCGAATAAGCGTTGTCGAACGCAAGCGGCGCGAATAGGTGGATGTGCGTCGAAAAAATTCCTTTTCCATCAATTTTGCCCTTGCCAATTTTGCCTTTGCGAAGTGAGCTTGTCTCTTTATTCGGAAAACCGGTTAAACGAAACAATGTTCTTTCATCATGTTTAAAGCCGATATTCGGCTTCATTTCAACTGCCGCGCGGTTTTGCACGCCGCGTCGGGAGTGCAGAAAGCGGATCTTCCGGCCACGGGTGTTTCGGATAGCGCCCGCGCATTTCAGCTCTTACATCCGCCCATGAACCGCGCCAGAAGCCCGGAAGATCACGCGTGATTTGTATTGGCCGGTGGGAAGGGGAAAGAAGTTCGAGAACAAGCGGTATATGCCCATCGGCAATGGAAGGATGTTGACTTAACCCGAATAATTCCTGAACGCGAACAGAAATGAGTGGTGCTTCCCCTTCATAATTGATCGGAATGTGAGACCCTGTCGGTACGGTAAAATGGGTCGGGGCTTTTTTGTCTATTTCGTTTTGAAGCTGATAAGGAACAAGAGATATAAGCCCATTATAAATGACTTTCCCGCTTATTGTATCAATCCGTGCTTCTCCGTGAAGAAACGGCAACAGCCAGTTGTCGAGCTTTTTCAAAAGTTCTTCATCCGACATATCAGGCCATGGTTCGCCCAAACCGCGGTGTAACCATTGAAGACGGTGTCTTAATGCAACGGTTTCTTTTGTCCATGGGAGGAGATCAAGCCCGTAATGCCTTATAGCCTTGATCACAACATGATCGGCTTCTTCACCGGAGGGGAGGGGAAGCGGTTTTTCGCTAAAATTGATTGCTCCAAGTTTTTGAATTTCTCGTGCTCGGAAAGAACGCGATTGCACATCGAAAGCAAGATCTCTGTGGCGTTCTATTTTATCAGCCAGAACATTGCGGATTGTTTCTTCGTCGATTTCTGCGGCGGCAAGAACACGCGCTTCTTCGGCTTTTCCCATCATATCGGCAACCACCAGATAATCTGCTTTGAAAAAGCGTGAAAATTCATCAACGGCAACACCTCTTCCATTGGCAAGCAAAAAACGTCCCTTATTGCCCCTTGCTTTTGCAACGCGGTCAGGCCAAGCAAAAAGAAGGAGCCGCCCTGCTTGATCGACAGAAAGTGCGGCCGAATTTTCAAACCCGACTTTGCTTACGGGCCGGCTATCGAGTGATTGTCTGTTAACAAGGCGTTGAACGAGCAAGCGCGCTTTTTTCGCCCTGTCGGATTTGTCAGTGCGGAATTTTTCAATTCTGCGCCCGATATCGTTGTCGTTTCCGCCAAGTCCCCGTTCGGTCAATATAACGGCAATCTCGCTTGCCAAACGGGTCTCTTCTATGGTTTTTGTTTTGATAAGCATGGCAGAAAGACGCACCGGCAAAGCCGTTTCACGCATCTTTTTGCCGATTGGTGTGATGCGGCCGGTTTCATCAATTGCATCAAGTTTTTTTAAAAGTTCGCGCGCTTCAACAATTTGAGGTTTTGGCGGCGGGTCAAGAAAGACAAGCTTTGATAAATCGGTAATTCCGAAGGCAGCACTATCAAGCACAAGGTTGGAAAGATCGGCTGAAAATATTTCAGGGGTCTGGAAATCCTGAAGCGATGAGGTTTGTCCTTCGTGCCAAAGGCGCACAGCAATGCCACGCGCTGTTCTCCCCGCACGGCCGGCGCGCTGGTCGACCGAAGCGCGTGAAGCTCTCACTGTTTCAAGTCTTGTAACGCCTGTTGACGGTTCAAAAACCGGCACACGCGAAAGCCCGCTATCAATAACAACGCCGATACCGTCAATAGTAAGCGACGTTTCGGCAATGGAGGTTGCAAGAACAACTTTACGGTGCCCCTGATCAGCGGGTTTGATTGCTATATCCTGTTCTTTGATGTCCATTGCTCCGTAAAGAGGCGCAATAATAGTATTTTTATCAACCGTGTCGGCAAGCAATTGTGCGGTTTTTTTTATTTCTCTTTGTCCGGGAAGAAAGGCGAGAATACTTTCAGGCTGTGACGACAACCAGTGGCGGATGGCTTTTGCCATAGCTTCTTCGATAGAGTCTGTGGCCTTTCGTGGTTGATAGACAATATCGACGGGAAAGCTTCGCCCTTTTGATTCAATGAGAGGTGCTCCCCGAAGGACTTTTGCAATTCTTGCTCCATCAAGTGTTGCCGACATGACAAGAATTTTTAAATCGGGGCGCAACCCCTCCATGATATCAAGCGTCAATGCCAAACCGAAATCGGCATCAAGACTGCGTTCATGAAATTCGTCAAACAAAACGGCTGCCACTGACGATAGTTCGGGATCGTCGAGAACCATGCGTGAATATACGCCCTCGGTCACCACAACAATGCGTGTGCTTTTGGAGATTTTTTTATCAAAGCGCATGAGATAGCCGACAGTCTCACCGACTTTTTCACCAAGGCGGGATGCCATTTGTCGTGCTGCAGCGCGCGCCGCCAAGCGCCTGGGCTCAAGCAGGATGAGTTTTTTGTTTTTGCACCAGTCCTGTTTTAACAGATGAAGTGGCACGAGTGTGGTTTTTCCAGCACCCGGCGGGGCAACGAGAACAGCTTTACCATGCGAACCGAGAGCTTTGTCGAGCTCGGGAAGTGCTTCGGTAACTAAAAGGCTTGTGTTGTCTGCGGTCATAAGGTGTTTGTGGATAATTGTTGGCTGATCTTGAATGTGAATAAAAGAAATAGACTTTCGCATATGAAATGCCAATAAATAAAACAGTGCCGATAGTTAAAACGTTGGAGGCGCTTAAAAAACGGTCGGGGAGTTTTAAAAAATATTATGGATAGGGTGAACGCCAACAGAAACGAAACAGCAGACGCTTTGCCATTCAAAGACCTGATTGATGCATTGGACAAAGGTTTTGCTATGGGGTGTGCCAAGCCCGAGCGCCAACATCTGAAATTGGGAAAACAACAAAACAACCCGCCGATCATGTTGTTGATGCCGGCTTGGACAAACTCCGAAGTCGGACAACAATTTCTGGGCGTGAAAATTGTCAATGTTTTTCCTGACAACCGTTTGAAAAATTTACCCGGTCTCACGTCGACTTATATTCTTTATGATGGCGATACAGGCGAAGAGCTGGCAATATTTGACGGCAATACATTGACAGCCAGACGAACGGCAGCAACATCGGCTTTGGCCGCGCGTTATCTATCCTCGCCACGATCGGAAAAATTGGCTATTATCGGTGCCGGTGAAGTTGCACAATTATTGGCTGATGCATTTTCTGCTGTCCGGCCTATCAAGAAAATAAGCATTTGGAACCGGACGAAAAAATCCGCTGAAAAATTGGGAAAACAGCTTGAAGATGCAGGCTTTTCTGTAACCATAGCGGGTACTGCCGAAGAGGCTGTCAACGGGGCGGATATTATCTCGGCAGCCACACTTTCAAATGAACCGGTTATTCACAAAAATTGGGTAAAGAAGGGCGCCCATGTTGATCTTATCGGTGCTTTTACGCCGCAGATGCGAGAAGCGGATGATGATCTGATACGCCACGCCAAACTTTATATTGATACAGTTGAAGCCCTTGAAGAGGCAGGCGATTTATGTATTCCGATCGGCAATGGCACAATAAAAAAGGGCGATATTCTAGCGACACTAAGCGACCTTGCTTTATCAAAAGAACCGCCGGAACGAGGTGATGACGATATCACCCTGTTCAAGGCAGTAGGGTCCGCTCTTACAGATCTTTATGCGGCAAAACTTGCTTTTGAAACATTGTCTGAACGCCGTCGGGGTGAGAAAAATATTCGAGAGGAGACGATATGACTATAAAACGGATTGATGCGAATAAGAGGATGAGCGAAGCCGTCATCTATAACGGTATGGTTTTTCTTTCAGGGCAGGTCGGCAGTCCCGGAAAAACCACCAAAGAACAAACAATCGAGGCGCTCGCGTCAATCGATCAATTGTTAGCAAAGGCAGGAACCGATAAATCCCGTTTATTATCTGCAACAATCTGGCTTGCCGATATGGTGGATTTCGACATTATGAACGAGGTTTGGGAAGCATGGTTGGAAAAAGGTGCGGCTCCGACAAGAGCAACTTGTGAAGCGCAACTTGCTTCTCCTCTCTATCGGGTGGAAATAATCGTCACGGCTGCATTGGAAAAAAATTAATGGAATGATTGAGTTTTAAAGCCTTGAAGACAAATATTCAGGGCAGACAAACGCGAACGCTTTTTTCCGATATTGGCGGAAAGAGTGATGGTGGCGCAATCTTGTTTTTTCTCGGCAATAATAGGCTTCTTTCCGGAAAATCCGGAAAGGGGCGCTTTTGCCGAACTTGAAAGAACACCCTAGGAAAACAATTTTTTCAAACGTGTCCGAAACAAAGAAATCTAACAGCAAGCGTCATTACGTTGATTTTATATGTTTTAAGATGAAATAATTATGGCCGAAAATTTTTAAGCGTGAAACGATCGTTTTACATCACGATAAAAAGCAATTCGTCACGAGCCGACATGAAAGAAATTATATTTATTCGAGTCATTCTTGCAGAGATGATTTTGATAAGTTTTGGTGCTTTTCTAAAATTAAGCCACATAGACTATAAAGCTCTTCCTGTAGAGACCGGTTGAACCGTCTATCCACGGGAAAAATGCTGAAAAAACTTGGTAAATCAAGGCTCATGGCGTATAAATAAGGAGCTTATCCGCCTTGATTCGTAAGGCGGCTTAACATCTTGTTTTTAAAGCAGAAATGGACTGACTTATGAGTGATCAAACAACGCAGCATCACGAAGGCGATTATGATGCCGAATCCATTAAGGTACTTAAAGGCCTTGATGCCGTGCGCAAACGTCCGGGTATGTATATTGGCGATACTGACGACGGTTCAGGTTTGCACCATATGGTCTATGAAGTTGTTGACAATGCGATTGACGAGGCATTGGCCGGCTATGCAACCCTTATCACAGTCACACTGAATGGGGATGGCTCTTGTACAGTGACTGATAACGGGCGCGGGATTCCGACAGAAATTCACCCGACAGAGGGTGTTTCGGCTGCTGAAGTCATTATGACGCAGCTTCACGCTGGCGGTAAATTCGACCAGAATTCCTATAAAGTTTCCGGTGGTCTTCACGGGGTTGGCGTTTCGGTCGTCAACGCGCTGTCGGTCTGGTTGAAATTGCGCATCAAACGCAAGGGTAAAATTCATGAAATGAGTTTCACCCATGGCGAACCGGATGCTCCGTTGAAAGTTGTTGGCGAATGTGGCGATGAAACCGGTACAGAAGTTACTTTTCTTCCCAGTACCGAAACATTTACAATGGTCGAATTCGATTTCGATACGTTGGAACGGCGCCTTCGCGAGCTCGCTTTTTTAAATTCGGGTGTTCGTATCCGTTTGACAGATCGCAGACACGCCGATGTGCGTGAAGAAACATTGCATTATGAAGGCGGACTTGTCGAATTTGTGAAATATATCGATCAGTCCAAAAAGCCGCTCATTGCCGAACCTATCTATATTAACGGCGAAAAAGACGGCATGACTGTCGAAGTGGCCATGTGGTGGAATGATTCCTACCATGAAAAAGTTTTGTGCTTTACCAACAATATTCCCCAACGTGATGGCGGCACACATCTGGCCGGTTTCCGTGGTGCATTGACGCGTCAGGTCAACGGTTATGCAGAAACATCCGGTATTGCCAAAAAAGAAAAGGTTACTTTGACAGGGGATGATTGTCGTGAAGGTTTAACGGCAATATTGTCGGTAAAAGTACCGGATCCGAAATTTTCTTCACAAACCAAGGATAAGCTTGTTTCTTCCGAAGTGCGGCCGGTGGTTGAAAACCTCGTCAATGAAGGGCTTTCCAATTGGCTTGAAGAACATCCCACCGAGGCAAAAATTCTGATCGGCAAGGTTGTAGAAGCAGCCGCAGCCCGTGAAGCCGCGCGTAAAGCTCGTGAATTGACACGCCGTAAAGGTGCTCTGGATATATCATCACTTCCGGGTAAACTCGCCGATTGTCAGGAACGCGATCCGGAAAAATCGGAAATTTTTATCGTCGAAGGTGATTCAGCCGGAGGCTCTGCAAAAAGCGGAAGAGCACGCCAAAATCAGGCTATTTTGCCTTTGCGTGGCAAAATTTTGAATGTTGAACGCGCCCGTTTTGACCGTATGTTATCGTCGGATATGATTGGTACTTTGATTACCGCACTTGGTACATCAATCGGCAAGGATGAATTCAATCCCGATAAATTGCGTTACCATAAAATCATTATCATGACGGATGCCGATGTCGACGGCGCCCATATTCGTACGCTGTTGTTGACGTTCTTTTTCCGTCAAATGCCGGAATTGATCGAACGGGGCTATGTCTATATCGCCCAGCCACCGCTTTACAAAGTAACGCGTGGCAAATCTTCCCAATATATCAAGAATGAAAGCGCTTTTGAGGAATCGTTGATTGAGGCTGGCCTTGAAGGCAGTGTGCTGGAACTTGCCAATGGCGAGATGCGCGCCGGTGCCGATTTGCACCAATTGGTAGAAGATGCACGTGTGATAAGAAATATGCTTCATGGTTTAAATACCAGATACAACCGTACTGTTGTCGAACAGGCGGCAATTGCCGGTGCACTTAATCCGGAAGCTTTGTCGACAAAGGAAAAAGCGCAAGCAACGGCTGATCATGTGGCCGCCCGCCTTGATTTGATTGCCGAAGACATGGAACGTGGCTGGACGGGACATGTTAATGACGATGGCGGCTTGCGTTTCGAGCGGGTTCTGCGCGGTGTAAAAGATGTTGTCGTTCTCGATATGGGGTTGATTGCTTCGACCGATGCCAAGCGGATTGATAATATGTCCCATCATCTTGACGAAATTTACGGAAAACTTCCGGTTTTGCGTCGTAAAGACACGACAGAAACGATTTCGGGTCCGATTGCTCTTCTCGACACCATTTTTGCCAATGGCAAGAAGGGGCTCACAATGCAACGTTATAAAGGCTTGGGTGAAATGAATGCCGAGCAGCTTTGGGAAACCACACTTGATCCCAATGCACGGTCACTTTTGCAGGTCAAAATTGGCGATGCACAGGACGCCGATGCAGTTTTTGCAAAATTGATGGGCGATGAAGTGGAACCACGCCGTGAATTCATTCAGGACAACGCTCTGAACGTCTCGAATCTTGATGTTTGATCGGTGTGAAACAGGCCTGAAAAGCTTATGATGCCGGAAATGAACAACAGTTGATGAAAGTTACCAGTACATAAACGGCAATTTTCAAATTCGGATTAAATCGCATTTCTCGTATAAAATTTTTTTCAAAAGCCGGCCTTTTCAGGGCCGGTTTTTTATTGTCTTCAAAACAGCACAAATTCATGCCCGCGAAACGGGGAAGCTTTTTTAAAGAAAAAAAGCGCTTTGAGCTATGAGACCTAAAAGTCTTTTTGCAGCCAGTCATTGGATTTTGAATGACAATTGCCAAAATGACAATTGTCAAAACGCCATGGGGTGTAATTTATGAAACGGCAAAAAGTGGTGTGGTTAAAAAATAACGTTATTTCAAATGATGATTGCACCACCCGTTATGACGCAATCCCGTTTCTAACAATTCATTTAAAAGGCACAAGATACTAATTAGCTTACTTCACTCTATCGTTCCGGATAACTGAAATAACCGGCGTCTTTGATCTAATGAGCTGAACAGAATGTTTCAATTATTATGATGAAATTATTCTTTTTCGATTTAGTTTTGTCCGGAATTTTTTTACTGGTTAACAATGTCAAAATATAAAAGCCGCGTTAGGTGAAACATACTACTCGGCCATTGTTTCCTACCTAATCAATTTTTCGGCCAACATATAGCCCGATAGAAGGCAAAATGCGTGACAGGCATAAATGGCAGAAATAGGCAGGGGGCGCGGTGGGCAAGAGGTAAAAGTCTTGGGTAGGGTAGCGAAACCTCTTTTCTACCAATGATGAGTGATCCGGAGAACTTATTCTTGGCAAGCAAGCAGAAAGTCTCGTTAGCTTTAGCGAACATAGACAAGGGGCGGCTGAGATTTTGAAATCCTGAAAGTGAAACGAAAAAGGCAGGTGAAAATCTAATGGTTATTGATGAGATATCACCATTGAAAAACAGTTTTTCGCTAAACTTTTACTCAAGCTTTTGGCTCTTACGCGCCTTGATGGCTTGATGTAAAACGGAAAATAAGAGTTGCAACAGACCGGAAACAAAAATCGGGTGTCATGTTAGTACCCCCGCTACGCCATCTCCTCATCGTCGCTTATATGGGTACAAAAACCCTCCCGCCATATGAAAGTGACGGGAGGGATAAAATCAGCAGCAATGAAAATGAACGGAAAAGAGCTTTTTAAACCCTTACCGGTTTCGACACACGTTCTTCATTGCCAAAGAACTGCAAATAACGGCGAATTTCACTTGGCTCACCAATGGCTTTTTCAGGATTATCCGAAAGTTTGACAGCCGGTCGACCGTTCGCATGGGTAACCTTGCAAACAAGTGAAATTGCATCAAGTTCCTTGATGTCATCGGGAGCACAACCGGCAAAATCATTGGTCAGATTGGTTCCCCAGCCGAAGCTCATGCGAACGCGCCCTTGAAAATGTTTGTAGGTTTCTTCGATTGTATCGACATCCAATGCATCGGAAAAAACAATAAGTTTTTCACGAGGGTCTTTGCCGTGGTCTTTCCACCACTTGATAATGCGCTCACCCCCCTCGATTGGCGGTGCACTATCCGGACGGAAGCCGGTCCAGTCTGCCACCCATTGAGGCGCATTGCGTAAGAACGCCGCTGTGCCGAAAGCGTCAGGCAGTGCAACCAGAAGATTGCCGCCATAATAACGGTTCCAATCCTGCATAACCCGATAAGGAGCTGTGCGCAGTTCCTCATCATTATTGGCAAGGGCTGCAACAACCATCGGCAGTTCATGGGCATTGGTGCCGATTGCTTCCAAATCATTGTTCATGGCCAGAAGCACATTGGAAGTACCGGTAAATGACCGCCCGATCCCTTCTTTCAAAGCTTCGACACACCAGCGTTGCCATAAAAACGAATGGCGGCGGCGCGTACCAAAATCGGATATACGAATATCAGGATATTTTTTTAACCGCTCGACCTTGCTCCACATTTTGGCTTTTGCCCGCGCATAGAGAATGTCGAGTTCAAATCGTCCGAGATTGCGCATGGCTGCACGCGAACGCAATTCATTGATGATCGAAAGCGCAGGTATTTCCCACATTGTGGTGTGGGTCCATGGCCCCTCGAAATTCAAAATATATTGCCCGTCTTTACGTGTCAGCTCGTATTCAGGCAATTGGAAACCTTGAAGCCAATGGAGAAAATCGGGTGTGAAAATCTGTTTGCGACCATAAAATGTATTACCGGCAAGCCAGATCATTTCCTTTTTGGTAAATTTCAAAGTGCGGGCATGGTCAAGCTGCGCCCGCAATTCTCCCTCATCAATTTCATCGGCAAGCCGCACCGTTTTTGTCCGGTTGATCAGTGAAAAAGTAACATCGACATCCGAATAAAGTCCCCAAATCATTTGCAACATCAGGAACTTATAGAAATCGGTATCAAGCAGTGATCTTATAATCGGATCAAGCTTCCAGGTGTGATTATATACACGTTCTGCGATATCAGTTTGCGCCATAGCACTTTCAATCTGTTTGTTGCCTCTACCCAATGGGAAGAACGTTACCTTGATAAAAGAACAAAAGGAAGTAAAGCCTTCGCGAGGAACTTCAAGGAGTTTTTAAACCCCTTGAAGTTATTTATCGATCGTCAGATTAATTTCATGATGTCCTGTCTTTTTCAGACCGATGCCGTTTTCAGGTTTGTCGACCTTCTTGTCATCAACTGTCAAGCCAAGATTTTTACCGCGATTAACTTTGATAACATAGGTTGCGCCGTCAAATTTTACGGTTGCTTCGTAACCCGGCCAATCTTTTGGCAGACATGGTTTGAGATAAAGTTTGGAACCATTGCGGTTGATGCCCAGAATAGATTCTGTAGCAGCACGGTAAAGCCATCCGGCAGAACCTGTATACCATGTCCAGCCGCCTTGGCCACGCCGTGGCTCGACCGAATATATATCGGCAGAAATCACATAAGGTTCGACGCGATAGATGTGAGGTTTTTTCCCGTGCGAAATCGGGTTGATCATCGAAAAGACCTGATAGGCCTTGTCTTTGTCTCCGAGTTTGGCAAGTGCCAGAATGCTCCAGATTGCACCATGGGTATATTGGCCGCCATTTTCGCGAATGCCAGCCGGATAACCCTTGATATACCCCGGTTCAAGTTCGGTCTTGTCAAAGGGAGGCCAGAACAGACGGATGAGCTCTCCTTTCTCGTCCAGCAAGTGCTCAAGCATGGACTGCATGGCCTGTTTTTGATGTTCTTCCGTTCCCATGCCGGAAATAACACTCCACGATTGGGCGATCGTATCAATCTGGCATTCGTCGTTGGTGTGTGACCCCAAAGGCTCTCCATTATCGAAATAACCACGACGGTACCATTTTCCGTCCCATCCGCTCACCTCAAGCGCTTTGGTGAGCTTCTCCAGATGATGCGTCCATTTTTTGACGCGTTTTTCATCCTTGCGTTCTTCGGCAATCGGAATGAAAGCCTTGAGAGCTGTTCCGAGGAACCAGCCGAGCCAGATACTTTCACCTTTGCCGCCGATACCGACGAGGTTCATCCCGTCGTTCCAGTCGCCGCCCAGCATTAACGGTAGGCCGTGTTTGCCGGTGCGTTTGATTGCAAGATCAAGGGCGAGTGCGCAATGCTCGTAGAGTGTGGCAGTTTTTGGCGAAATGGCTGGCTGGAAATAGCTGTCATGTTGGCCTTCCTTGAGTTTGTCGCCATCGATAAAGGCAATATCTGTATTGAGAAACTCACGATCGCCTGTGGTATTGACATAAAGCGCAGCACCATAGCCGAGCCAGGCCACATCATCGGAAATCAATGTTCTGACACCGGCGCCGCTATCGGGCAGCCACCAGTGTTGCACATCGCCTTCAGGAAACTGGCGTGATGCGGCATTGATAACCTGTTCACGGGCAAGTTCCGGCTTGAGCAGCAAGAGTGACAATGTGTCCTGCAACTGGTCACGGAAACCGAATGCTCCGCTTGCCTGATAAAATGCGGCTCTTGCCATGATGCGGCAGGCATAGGTTTGATAGGGAAGCCAGTTATTGACCATGAGGTCGAATGAACGGTCATTTGTTTTGACCTGTAGGCCGGAAACAAAATCTGTCCATTGTTTTTTCTCTTTTTCAAGAACAGAGGTAAATGTTTCTTTCCGGACGCTATCAAGGAGTTTTTCTGCTTCCAGACGATTTTTGGCATTACCGAGATAGAAGATAATCTCTTTCTTTTCACCGGCTTTCAATTCGATGTCAAAAGCAAGTGCGGAGCACGGATCACGTCCGGCTTCAACCGTGTTGGACAGCGGCTCGCCTTGACGGATCGCTTGCGGATGTTTGACAGTTCCGATCGAGCCGATGAACTCCGTTCTGTCGGCCGTATAGCTTGAAGGCGTGCTGCTTGCCGCAATGAAGCTTACTTCTTCGGACTTCTCCGTATGATAAGGATTGCGAACAAAAAGCGCACCGCGTTTTTCGTCATAATCGGGAATGATGAAGGGAGCAGCTTTTGCCCTGACTGTGCCCAATACCCATTCGACATAATCGTAAAGTCTCAGGCTTCTCGGGCTCTTGTCTTCGTTTTTGATGACAAGACGCGATAGCCTTATCGGGCGTTTATTATCGACAGTGTGGGTCAATTCCAGACTTATCGTTCCGTGTTTCGATGTGAATGTCGAATAGCCAAGGCCGTGGCGCGCTTCATAGAGTGCGCTATCATCACATTCGACAACCGAAACCGGCGAGAAACGTTTTAACGAGTGACGGTCAACAATGTAGAGAGCTTCGCCCGGACGGTTGACAACAGGATCGTTCGCCCATGGTGTCAATTGATAATCGCGGCTATTGCCCGACCAGGTAAAACTCGACCCTTCTGCCGAAACGTGGAAACCGAAATGCTCGTTGGAAATAACGTTAATCCATGGATTTGGCGTTGCATTTCTTCCTGAAAGACGAATGACATAGCTGTTGTCCTTGTCGAAGCCGCCATAGCCGTTCCAATAGGCAAGGTCTTTGCCATCCGGAAGCGGGCAGGATTTATGCTGGTCGCCGATGATACCGATTGATGTAAATTGGCCCTGTTCAAGCGGCATAACAATCTCTTCGTGTTTGCCGCTTTTTCGTTGCGCAGCTTTGCCATTGTTATGCGTCTTGGCAGATTGAGCAGTTTCCTCATCTTTATTGCGATGGGAAAGGTCGGAATCGATATTTTCCATGCGCTGCATCTGTTCGGACAAGGAGCCATTCTGGGCTTGTAAAACAATGCGGGCACTGGCAAGCAAAGTCTTGAAACTCTGCTCGTTCATCTGGTCACGGCGGACAGTGAAAATATGCTGGCGTCCGTCTGCTTCGGCGGTGCGGTTGCGATAACCTTCGCACATCCATTCAATGGCGCGCTGGGTATCTTGCGCATAAGAAAAAGCCCGTTCGTTCAAAATGACAATATCGACAGTCAATCCGCGCATCCGCCAATATTCATGCGCTTTTAAAAGTCCGCGCAAGACTTCGAGATCGGCTTCATTATCAAGCCTGAGCAGGAAGATCGGAAAATCGCCGGATATTGACATCGGCCACAAATCGGATTGTTTGCCAAGGTTTTCAGCGAGCGCCTCCGAAGGCAAACGCCACGTGCGATCCGGATAAATAAGGGAAGTCGCGTATTTCTGGTAAATGACGGATTCCTTTGGCTTGATACCAAGCTGGTAAAGCGACACTTGCGACCGGGTCCAGGCAAGCGAGAATTCGCGCTGGAATACATTCGGTTGACGGTAATATTCAACTTGGGATGCAAGCTTTTCTTTCGAATTTGCTGCAAATGTCCAGAAGATAAGTGCGGCTTTTTTATGTGCCGGAACCCGAACACGACATCTTATTGCTGCAATTGGATCAAGCACACAACCCTCTGTTCCGGTGAGAGTGGCACCACGGTCGAAAGCAGCCGGACGACGGATAGAGCGCCCGCGGCCGATGAAAACACGCCTGTCGGTCTCGGCTTTCGCATCACGAACAGAACCGGATGTATCGGTGACAAAATGGGCAACATGGATTTCCGGATCTTTCGGGTCGCGTTTACGCCTTTTGGCATAAATTGTTCCGCCTTGATCGGCAATTTCGGTTTCCACAAACATGCGTGCGAAGACCGTATGGGCCGCATCTGTCTCGGGTGTTGTCAATACCAGTTCGGCATAGGACGTAATTTCAAGAATGCGATCTTTGGAAGTGGTGTTGATAAGCTCGATACGTCGACCTTCACCATCACCTTCGGATGCAACAATACATTCCACAGTCGATTTTATACCATCGACCGTTTTTGTATATTCGGCCTTTTCGTCGGTGAAAACCGCTGAAGCTTCTTCATCGGCAACGCGCGTTGGTTCACCCGTTGCCGACCACCAGCGGCCGGAAGCAGGGTCACGCAAAAAGATGAAAGTGCCTTGCTGGTCTTCGGCTGCATCGGGCATGAAACGGGTAACAGCAATATTGTTCCAGCGGCTATAGCCGGAACCTTTGCCGGTCAACATGACCGAATAATTGCCATTTGACAAAAGCACTGTCGAACGTGGTTTGGTGAGCGGGGCTTTGATAACGCGAACCGGTGCGTCTTCAAAACCGCCAGCATCACTGCGCATCGGATTAGCCGTTTTTGCATGAACCATAGGAATTTCACGCGGCGCTTTTTCCTGTAACAGAAGCTGTGCCGCTTCAATCACCGGATCGCTATGGAAACGGTTTCTCATGCGGCCATCGAAAATGACATTGTCAATTGCGAGAATAGACATGCCGTGGTGGTGCGCATAATAATTCTTGACGACGGCATATTTTTCGCCTTCACGCACACGCGCCGGTGTGAAATCAACCGAGTCATGGAAACCGTATTCGCCGAGCGCACCGAGCTTGCGCAAACGTGCAAGATTGGCGACTGCTTCTGTCGGCATATATTGGGAAGCGAGAATGCTTGCATAAGGCGCAATAACAGCATTGCGCGAAAGGCCACGTTGAAGACCGAGACTGGGAACACCAAAGTTGGAATATTGGTAGTTCATCTGTTGGTCACGGGCATTAAACGCTGCTTCCGAAATGCCCCATGGCAACCCGCGTTCATTGGCATATTGGATTTGTCTACGAACAACAAGCCGGTTTGTCTGGTCAAGGAGCGATCCCAGAGGCTCGCGCATGACAAGCGGTGGCATTAAATATTCGAACATCGAACCCGACCAGGAAAGCAGAGCACCTTTCCAGCCGACCGGTACCAGCATACGACCAAGGCGGAACCAATGTTCAACCTTGACATCGCCTTTGGCAATGGCAAAGAGGCTCGAAAGACGGGCTTCCGAAGCAAGCAGATCGTAACAGCTTTCGTCAAGCTCGTTTTCCTGAACACGATAGCCGATGGACATGAGACGACGTTCCTTTCGTTCAAGGAAATCGAATTTCATATCAAAGGCAAACTGCCGTGCTCTTGCAGAAAGATCACTTAAAGTCTTGCGTAAAGCCTCCGTATCATGATCGGCGGTCGCGTCATGTGTGTGAGCTTCGCATGTTTCGATCAAACATTCGGCCCATGAAACAGCATGACGGGATTCATCGCTTCCGATTTCACCATCAAGCTCGCTTGTGAGACGGCCTATATCGTTTGCCGCAATTGTGAGATTTGCCGTGCGGAATGTTGCCGTTTCCGGTTCATCCATAATCGAGCGGACAGCCCTGCGGAAATTGGCCATGCGTTCATCAATTCTTCTGCGAAGCGGGCGCAGGATGCGACGGTCATCGGGGATGAGGTTTAATGTTTCCTGCAAAATGTCATTAACATCAAGGAGGCCTGCAAGATCGCCTTGTAGGAATACGGATGGTGCTTCAGACCATTCTTTCAAGGCTGCAGCCAGTGTTACGAGATGGCCGGCAAGATTGCCCGAGTCGACAGTCGAGACATAGCTTGGTACAAGGGGCCGCAAAGTGTCGGTTTCATACCAGTTGAAGAAATGCCCGCGGAATCTTTCCATTTTATCCATTGTATCGAGTGTGCGTTCGATACGCTGGATGGCATCATCGAAACTGACCCAGCCGAAATCACGTGCAGCGACTGTCGAGAGCAGATAGACGCCGATATTGGTTGGCGAGGTTCTGCGTGCCAGAACCGGTACCGGATCTTCCTGATAATTGTCGGGGGGAAGAAAATTGTTATCGGCATTGGCAAATGTTTCGTAATAATGCCAGGTGCGGCGTGCAATGCGACGCAATTCATTTTTATCGGATGGCCGGATTTCAAGCGAATCCTGAAAGGCAGCCGAACGGCTTACAATCCAGGCGATAAGCGGTGAAAAGAACCAGGCAAGACCAAAGGGCAGGGCTACAAAGACAGCAGAATTATGAAGTGCTGCCGGAAGCGTAATCGAAACCACACCAATTAATGTCGCCGGCCACATGGTGGTGACATAATAGGAGAGCGTATTGGGCGAAGAACGCGTTGCTGCCGATGTTTTCCATTCAAGCAGATGTTTGTGTGAAACAAACATGCGATAGAGGGTACGGATAATCGCATCAACCATATAAAATGCCGAATAGGCAAGGAAGGTCGTGCGAAGCGCAACATCTGCTGTGCTGGTTGCAATATTTGTCAACACCGATTGGAAGTGGCCACGTAACGAATTGTCCATACTTGTCGGCATAATGTTGCGCAGAACGCCGAGTGTGGGGGCAATAAACATGCCCAAAAGCAGAAATAATTGCCAGAAAACCGCCGTATGAAGCGGCAATATGCACCAACCGAAAAGCGAGGCAATAATCCACATGAGCGGTGTCAGCGAACGCCGCAAATTATCCTGCATTTTCCAGCGGGTAATAAGGTTGATATTGTGACGGGTGAAGAGATAGGGCAGCAATTGCCAGTCACCACGGATCCAGCGATGATGACGGGCAACATCGACATTATAGGCCGTCGGATAATCTTCAACCACCTCGACATCGCTCACAAAGCCGACGCGTGCATAACCGCCTTCAAGAAGATCGTGGCTCAACACACTATTTTCGCGCACTTTGTCAGCAAGTGCTATTTCGAATGCATCAATGTCATAAAGGCCTTTGCCGGTATAGGTACCTTCGCCCAAAAGATCCTGATAGGTATCGGATACGGCGAAAACATAAGGGTCTATGCCGCGATTGACCGAAAAGACACGCTGGAGGAATGAGGCATCATCACCGGTGGTAAGCGAGGGCGTCACCCGCGGCTGAAGAATGCCATAACCACTTTTGACAGTATGTGTTTTCGGGTCAATGACCGGACGATTCAATGGATGATTGAGCTTTCCGACAAGACGGGTGACCGCCTCGGTGGTGAGCCTTGTGTCGGAATCAAGCGTCATGACAAAGCGACAATCCATGGGCAGACGTGGGTCTGTCGGGAAGAAACTGGTGTCACGGTCACCGCGCAAAAGCAGATTCAACTCATGCAGCTTGCCGCGTTTACGCTCCCAGCCCATATAGCAATCTTCGCTAGGATTATACAAACGATGACGATGTAAAATGAAAAATAGTGGCTGTCCGTCACCGCGATAATACCAGTTAAGATCAGCAATACCTTTTTGTGCATATTCGAGAAGATCACGATCGTCGGCTGTTTCTTCCTTTTTCGAGTCGGCCCAGTCTGTCACCAATGCAAAATAAATGGCCCCTTGCGGGTTTGAAAGATAGTGAACTTCGAGATTTCTTATCTGCTCGTCAATAGAATCGCGCGAGGTTATCATTGTCGGAACAACGACGAGCGTTTTGGCTTCTTCCGGAATGCCGTCTTTATATTCATATCCGATCAATCGCCGTGGTTCGACAGTCCAGGCAACAAGAGTATTGAAGAGCGCAAAAGCGGTATCCATTGTCGGGAAAAGCGCAAGCGCTGTGAAAGTGAGCGACAATGCATGGCTCAAGCCGGTTTCCCTCAGTAATGCATAAACTGCAATGAGAATGAGAATGGTGAGAACTGAAA
The DNA here is from genome assembly GCF_016102305.1 of Bartonella sp. M0192. Classification (NCBI taxonomy): domain Bacteria; kingdom Pseudomonadati; phylum Pseudomonadota; class Alphaproteobacteria; order Hyphomicrobiales; family Bartonellaceae; genus Bartonella; species Bartonella sp. M0192. The sequence continues at coordinate 560,608 of NZ_JACFOU010000001.1, forward strand.
CCGGAATGGCAATGCTGAAAATTTTCATCGCGCGGAAGGCACGCATGAAACGGGTCGAGAACGGGCAATCATAATTGCAAGCCTGTTCAAAAGCTTCTCGTCCGGGCCCCACGAGGTACCATGCAACCGATGCTCCAGTCGTGACACCGTCTTTTTTTGCATTCTCCACCATGTCGAGTGCTTTTTTTGTCACCTCGAGTTCGCTTAATGGCGAACGACGGGCAATTTTTTCGATGATGACGCGATAGGTATTGCGCGATGGAAAGTCGATTTCTCCGAAATCGCTGTTTTCACGCAACATGAAATCGACATGGCTGACCGTTTCGAACCAATATGTCCAATCAACGTCATCAATCGCTTTCAGGGCACGGATGATATTGCCCATGGTTACACCGCCGGTTGATTGGCGCGAATGTTCTTCGGCAGTTGCCGATTCAGGGTCGCTGCCATGACGATGTAACTGCTCTTCAAGCCAGTTCAAGGCTATCGTTGAATCAACAGAAGCGCCACGCAAACGATAAAGAAGATGGGCGGCAAAAGTCGGGTCGGCAACAAGCGCTTCGTAAGTTGAAAAAATGTTCTGAAGTGCATTGTCATTTTCAGCTAGAGCCATTAGGTCAGCGGCCTGGTTTGCAAATCGCCGCATCCGGCGGGCTTTTTCAATGCGCATGGAAAGTCGCCGCGCATTTTCAATGAGAACCATACGGACAGCCGACGGCAAAGCCCATAATTCGCCAATCTGGAAATCGGCAACCTGTTGGTAACCATTGACCATGGCCGTTAAAGTTTTAAGCGAAAAACTGCTGTCGGTATGGGCGACATAAAGCCAAGCCAGTGCGAAAATTCTTGGCAGTTCATTTTCGCCTTTATAAGGGGGAAGCTGTTTGACGAATGCACGCGGAAAATCACGCCGCGCCTGCTGGATGGTCTTATCAATCGTATAATGGTTGTCGAGCAGCCATTGTGCTGCCGGTGTGATGGCCTCGTTATTGCGAGCTGCGGCATCGGTCGAGCGGAAGGTGTGAAGAATGAGCTTGGAATTTTCGGTGAGCCGTTCTCTGAAATCGAATGGCGTATATTCCGGCAAAACAATTTTTTTGCCCTCGGCCATTTCATGGGCCAGTTGCTGTAGCTCGTCTTCCGACTTGAATGTCGAACGGATTGGAAAAGCTGTATCAGGAAGGTAGCGTACTTCCGTTTGCTGAGAAAGAAGCCATTTGATTGATGATGCAGTTTCCGCCATATTATTTGATCCTTGCTTTAAAAAGCTCACGCGACAGAATTTAGCCTGTTTTTTTACCGATAAACTATATCTTTTTTATTAAGCCCAATTTTCAATTTTTTTGGTAAACGCCAAACACTTTATATTACATGCCGATAAAAATAAGACATAGTGTTAAAAATTGAATTAAATTGCGCTGCTACGGGGGAAAAATCAGCAAGCCAAGGCATTTGTTTAATAAAACGCTTCCCCGCCATATCTGTGAGTCAGCTATAAAGTTCAAGAATTTATTTATAAAGCAATTAATAAAAGCCCCGTTAGAGAAAACGGGGCTTTAAAATCCGGATAGATCTATTTTGTTGTGTTATAGGCTGCCAATGCTGCCATCGTCACTATGTCGGAATCACGTGCGCCCAAGGGAACAATCTGGGCCGATTTTTCGAGACCGACGAGAATAGGTCCGATCAAGGTTGCCCCGCCGAGTTCCTGCAACATTTTGCTGGCAATTGAAGCAGAATGGTAGCCCGGCATAACCAGAACATTGGCCGGTTCGCTCAATCCCATGAATGGATATTGCTCCATCATTTTCGGATTGAGCGCAACGTCGGCACTCATTTCGCCATCAACTTCGAAATTGACATTGCGTGCGCGAAGCAATTTGACCGCTTCCTGAATACGTTGGGCGCCTTCACCCTTCATGTGACCGAAAGTAGAATATGCCAGAAGTGCAACGCGTGGCTTATAGCTCATATCACGGGCAAAATTTGCAGCTTGCTCGGCAATATCGGCTAATTCTTCCGGATTCGGGTGTTCGGAAATTGCCGTGTCGGCAATAAAAACGGTGCGCCCGCGGCAAATTGCCATAGAAATACCGACAACCCGTTCGCCGGCTTTCATGTCGATAACGCGGCGGACATCGGCAAGTCCGGTTTCATAATTTCGGGTAACACCGGTAATCATCGCATCGGCATCGCCCATTGCCAACATGCATGCGGCAAAATGGTTGCGATCATTATTGATATAGCGGTGGCAATCTCTCAATAGCCAACCTCTTCGTTGCATTTTGCTATAGAGATAATCGGCATAAGCATCTTTCCGATCGGACAGGCGGGCATTGGCAATTTTTATTCCGGATCTGTTAAGGTCGATACCGGCTATATGTGCTCTTTTTTCAATAATATCTTCATGACCAACCAGAATGGCACTACCGAGGTTCTGGTTGACGTAAGAAACGGCTGCCCGCATGACCTGTTCTTCTTCACCTTCGGCAAAGACAATCCGTTTGGGATTTTGCCGTACGCGATTATAAACACCGCGCATTGTTGCGGCTATCGGGTCACGCCGCGCAGCCAAATCCCGTGCATAAGCTTCGAGATCAGCAATAGGCTTACCGGCAACGCCGCTTTCCATTGCCGCCTTGGCAACTGCAGTCGGAATGGCAGATAACAGGCGTGAATCAAACGGTACCGGAATGATATAATTCGGACCGAATTTCAGTCGGGTGCCCCGATAGGCTTCGGCGACATCGTCAGGCACTTCTTCACGGGCAAGTTGGGCTATGGCTTTTGCCGCCGCAATTTTCATTGTTTCATTGATCGTGCTGGCGCGGACATCCAAAGCTCCGCGGAAAATATAAGGAAAGCATAAGACGTTGTTGATCTGGTTCGGATAATCCGAGCGGCCTGTTGCCATAATGGCATCATCACGCACCTTGGCAACTTCTTCCGGCGTAATTTCAGGATCAGGATTAGCCATAGCAAAAATGATCGGTTTTGGAGCCATGGATTTGACCATTTCGGGCGTCAGAACACCCTTGGCCGAAACGCCAAAGAAAACATCTGCCCCATCAAGTGCTTCGGCGAGTGTACGTTTGTCGGTCTTGACGGCATGGGCCGCTTTCCATTGGTTCATATTTTCTTGCCGACCTTCATAAACAACGCCTTTGGTGTCGCACAATATGACATTTTCCGACTTGAACCCCATGGCCTTTATGAGTTCAATGCAGGCAATTCCTGCAGAACCGGCACCATTACAGACGAGACGTGTATGTTTCATGTCCCGACCGGTGAGGTAAAGCGCATTGATGAGACCGGCTGTAGCAATAATAGCCGTACCATGTTGGTCGTCATGGAAAACCGGAATATTCATTAACTCTCTTAAACGGCTTTCAATGATGAAACAGTCCGGAGCCTTGATATCTTCCAGATTTATGCCGCCGAAAGACGGGCCGAGATAACGGACCGAATTGATGAAAGCATCAACATCGGTCGTATCGATTTCGAGGTCAATTGAATCGACATCGGCAAAACGTTTGAACAATACGGCTTTGCCTTCCATCACCGGCTTGGAGGCGAGAGCACCAAGATGACCAAGGCCCAAAATGGCTGTGCCGTTGGAAATAACAGCAACGAGGTTGCCTTTGGCTGTATAATCATAGGCAAGAGCCGGATTTTGCGCAATGGCTTTCACCGGAACTGCAACACCCGGTGAATAAGCTAAAGCCAAATCATGTTGGGTTGCCATGGGCTTTGTCGCAATAATTTCGAGCTTTCCCGGACGCCCGCGACTGTGAAAATCCAGCGCTTCCTGATCGAGAGAACTGTAACTTGTTGATTTGTCGTTGTTTTTTTGATTCTTTTTGCTCATTTTTCTATCATTTTCTGAGGTAGCGAGTTTGTTCGCTCCATTTAAGCCGGTATATATGTGATAATAAACGGAAATTATGGATTATATTTAAAAAATAGTCCAAGTTTTTTTATTGCTTTTGCATATATTGTCCGGACGTTTCGAACAACAAATTCTGATGACATTTCAATCGACAAGAGTTGGGTATTAAAACACATATTGAATGGCATGACACATAGTTTGGATGCTATAGCTTGAAATATTCCGACAAAGCATTGCGGTTTAAAAAAGCTCTTTGGTGACAAGCCGAAAGCAAAGGTTAAAAAAGGCATGGCAGAAGAAGTAACCCGGGAAATGGCGGCAGAAAAGCCGGAAAGAAAACATAATCGCTCTGATGATCGTATCACGCCGATGATGGAGCAATATATCGAGATAAAGGCGGCAAATAGCGATTATTTGCTGTTTTATCGCATGGGTGATTTTTACGAGCTTTTTTTTGATGATGCCGTTGAAGCTTCCAAAGCATTGGGGATCGCGCTTACCAAACGTGGCAAACATCTTGGTGAAGATGTGCCAATGTGTGGCGTTCCTGTTCATGCTGCTGATGATTATTTGCAAAAACTTATTGCCTGCGGTTACCGCGTGGCCGTCTGCGAGCAGATGGAAGATCCCGCTGAAGCGAGAAAACGGGGTGCCAAATCGGTTGTGCGACGCAATGTTATCCGCCTTGTCACACCGGGGACTTTGACAGAAGACAAACTGCTTGATCCGGCACGCTCCAATTATCTTATGGCGCTTTCACGCATAAAGTCGGGAAAAGATCAGGAATTTGCGCTTGCATGGATTGATATTTCGACCGGAATTTTCAAAGTAAGCCGTGCCCATGCCGACCGGTTGCTTGCCGATATTATGCGCATTGACCCGCAAGAACTGATTGTTGCCGATAGTGTTTTCCATGACGAGGCATTGAAACCGTTATTCAACATTCTTGGCCGTATCGTCACACCGCAAGCAGCAAGCCTCTTTGATAGCAATATGGCCGAACGCAATATTTGCGACTATTTCAAACTGGCAACACTGGAGGGGCTCGGACACTATGATCGTGCCGAACTTTCGGCCATTTCGGCGGCAATCGGTTATGTTGAAAAAACACAGATCAATGAACGTCCCCCCCTTATGCGTCCTTTAAGGGAAGACGAAAATGCCTCTTTGTTTATTGATCCGGCAACCCGCAACAATCTGGAATTGACACGAACACTTTCAGGCCAGCGCGATGGCAGCTTGATGAAAGCGATTGACCGGACCGTCACCGGCGGCGGTGCAAGGCTTTTGAGCGAACGCTTGATGGCGCCGTTGATTTCACCGGTAACAATCAATGAAAGGCTTGATTCGGTTGCCTATTTTCTCAATGATATGCGGTTTGCCGAAAATTTGCAGGCTATTTTGAAGAGCGCGCCGGATATGCCGCGAGCACTTTCACGCCTTGTTCTTGGTCGCGGCGGCCCGCGCGATATGGCTGCAATCCAGCGCGGCTTTGCTGTTATTTGCGATGTGAGACATCTGTTTGCGGGTAAACTTCTACCGCAAGAATTAAGTGATGCTTTTGCAACTCTTGAAAAATTGCCGGTTGATTTACACAGTCACCTTGATCGCATACTGGCCGATGATTTGCCCTTGTTGAAACGGGACGGGGGATTTGTTCGCGAGAATTATAACAAAGAGCTTGATGAATTAAGAACCTTGAGGGATCAATCGCGCCGGTTCATTGCCGAATTGCAAGGCCGTTATGCGGAAGAGACGGGCGTTAAAGCGCTTAAAATCCGCCATAACAATATTCTCGGTTATTATATCGAAGTCACCGCGCTTCAGGCACCCGCACTGACAGAAACGGCTGAAGCAAAAAGCCGTTTTATCCATCGCCAGACAATGGCGAATGCCATGCGTTTTACCACAACCGAACTTGCCGATCTTGAAAGCCGCATTGCCAATGCAGCCGATCGTGCTTTGACAATCGAACTTGAATTGTTCGAGAAGCTTGTCGCAGAAATTGCAGATCAAGCCGATTTTATCCGGCAAGCCGCTATGGCACTTGCTGTTTTTGATGTTTCCGCCTCCAATGCTTCTCTTGCCGAAGAACAGGGCTATTGCCGCCCGATTGTCGACCAGTCGCTCGATTTCGAGATTGTCGCCGGACGCCATCCGGTGGTCGAACAGGCATTGAGAAAGCAGGCCAAGGAACCGTTTGTGGCCAATAATTGTGATCTTTCTCCCAAAAATGGTGCGAAATACGGCGCCATTTGGCTTCTCACCGGCCCCAATATGGGTGGTAAATCAACGTTTTTGCGTCAAAATGCCTTGATTGCGATAATGGCGCAAATGGGGTCGTTCGTTCCTGCTGGTTCTGCCCATATCGGTGTTGTCGACAGGCTTTTTAGCCGCGTTGGTGCAGCCGATGATCTTGCCCATGGGCGGTCAACTTTTATGGTTGAAATGGTGGAAACAGCAACAATTCTCAATCAGGCAGGCGAGCGTTCATTGGTCATTCTCGACGAAATCGGCCGCGGAACGTCGACATTTGACGGGCTTTCAATTGCCTGGGCAGCCATTGAATATCTTCATGAAGTCAATCATTGCCGTGCAATTTTTGCGACCCATTTCCATGAAATGACAGCGCTCACCGAAAAACTTGATCGTCTTCATAATGTGACGATGAAAGTCAAAGAATGGAATGGCGATGTTGTTTTTCTTCACGAGGTGGGAAACGGCGCGGCAGATCGTTCTTACGGTGTGCAGGTGGCAAAACTTGCAGGCCTTCCGGCCGCTGTTTTGTCGCGGGCAAAAGATGTTCTCCACCAATTGGAAAAAGGCGAAGTCGCCGGTAAAGCCACAAAATTGATAGATGATCTTCCACTTTTTTCCGTTGCTTTGGCACGCGAAGCAGAAAACAGCCGTCAAACTTCAAAAATTGAAGAAGCCTTGAAGGCAATCAATCCGGATGAGCTTTCGCCAAGGGAAGCCTTGGAAGAACTCTATCGCCTGAAACAACTTTCATTGGCTGAAAATTAACGGGAAGGGTCAGAAATTAACGTTCTGAATCGTCAAAACCATGTGTGTTTTTTAAAGCGCTTGAAGAGCGGGCAAAGCCCGCTTTTTCACATTTTTTAATAAGATCGGATGGTTCAACAAGAACGGGGTGATGTTAAACGGGGATATATCAAACAATCATCCGGAGGCTCTCAATTCACATGAACCAATGGTTATTGATCGCATTGGTCTTGAATTGTTTGCCTGACCGCCGAAAAAAGCCGGTATTTAAAAAATCCGGTTTCGGCTTAAAATATCAAGATAGTGCTTCCGCTCAAGCGAAGTGATTTTTAAGCGTTGTGATATGGCCTGAATGCTGCACTTATTCCCATTCCTCCACCGATTCCCATTGTTGCAAGGCCAAGGGCATCGTCAGCCTGATTTTTCATCTGGGAAAAAAGCCGTATCGTCAAAAAAGTGCCCGACGCGCCGAAAGGATGCCCAAGGGCGATTGCGCCACCATCACGGTTGATTTGTTCTTCCGATATATCCAATTCGTCAATGGCGGCAAGCACTTGTGCTGCAAAAGCTTCATTGAATTCAATGACTTTAAAATCCGAACAATTGTCGAGCTTCATTCTTTGTAACAACTTTTTTGTCGAAGGAACCGCTCCCATACCGGCAAGATTGGGATCAACACCGCTTACAGCACTGTCAACGAACACAATCCCGTATTGAATACCCAATTGTTTGGCTTTTTCGAGAGATGTCACCAGAACAAGTGCCGCTCCGTCATTCAAAGGGCAGGAATTTCCGGCCGTGACTGTTCCATCTGTTTCAAATACCGGTCGCAAATGCTCCAAAGTTTCAAGTTTCAAACCGGCTCTCGGGCAATCGTCAGCGGAAAATAAGCCTTTTGCTGTTTGAAGTGCTATGATTTCATCATCAAAACGATGGTCTGCCTGAGCTTTCAAAGCTCGTCGATGGCTTTGAAGCGCAAAACGATCTTGTCTTTGTCTCGATACACCAAAATGTCGGGCAATATTTTCAGCCATGTTTCCCATATCGGGGTCACCGACGCTATCCGGTGAAAACCGTGCACGGGAGAAAAATTGCGGCAATTCGCGCGGCGTTTTCGGGCGTTTTATGCGCCAAGGCGCAGTTGATACACTTTCTGCACCACCGGCAAGATAAATGTCACCCGCTCCCGCTTCAATAAGTCGGCACGCCATAACCACCGCTTCAAGACCTGAGCCGCATTGTCGATCTATTGTTACACCCGGAATTTCGACAGGCAGTCCGGCGGTTAAAGCGGCAAGGCGCGCGAGATTTCCCCCGCCGCCCGCAGCATTACCGATCATAACATCGTCAATTCCGGTTTTTTCGATCTTTGTGCTTTCGACGAGTGCCTGAATGAGCGGGCTTAGAAGATATTCCACGTCAACAGATGAAAGCGCACCATATGCGCGCGCTATAGCTGTTCTTGCGACCGCAATAATAACTGGTGTTCTGCTTTCATCCATTTTTAAAGCCTTGTGATTTCGGGGTTGCCCTCTTCAACCATTTTTTTCACGATGACACGCGCGATTTTTCCGCTCCATGTCATCGGCCAATGATTGATTAAATAGAAATCTTTCGGAATTTTGAATTTTTCCATTAACGGGCGGCAAAACTCGCGCAATTCATTTTCAGTTAAAGCAGCATCTTTGAATGAAACAACGCTGACAAGACGTTCGCCATAAACGTTATTGGCAATGCCGAACGCAATCGCTTCACTGATTTGAGGAATAGTTTTCAATGCGGTTTCTATTTCGGCAAGATAAATATTGTTGCCGCCCGAAATAATCATGCCACCGGCACGACCCATCACATAAAGCTCGCCATTTTTATCCATCATGCCGAGGTCGCCAACCGTTGCACCATATTGGTTACGGACAAATGACTTGCCATTGTCACCCCATAAATATCCGTCCGAGATCAAATCGCTTTCGACAAAAATCGTGCCGATTTTATTAGGCGCGAGCGGTGACAAATTTTCATCGCGTATTGTGACTTTGACACCGGGAAACGGTTTTCCTACCGGCGACATGGAAGTTTCATGCGAAAGCGTTCGGGGCGTCATTTTGTTGACTGCAACAAAACTTAATTCGGAGGCGCCATAATATTGTAAAATCTCCGCATTCGGGAAAAGCGCGCGGGCATCGTCATAATGCTGACGATCGAATTTTGAAGCTCCGGTCACAAGTTGCTTTACTTCTTTAAAAACCAACTTACGCTCACCCGCCCGTTGTTTCAATTCGTTGAGCATGGTTGGAACGCCGACAAAACGGTTGGCAGTCTTCAGAAGCTCCAATACTTCATCGACATTGAATTTCCTGACGCTTTCAAATGTCTGGCCGCTATCCAGCGTTTCAATGAGCGCGTAAAGGCTCACGCCATGCGCCATGGGACCGGGGGCAACCGCTTTATGTAGTTTTCCAAGGCCGAAGAACTCACGTCCGGTAACAAGCGAGTTTCGCCAACTTTGACGGTTTCTGATAAATGCTTTGGGAAGCCCTGTTGTGCCGGATGTAAAACCGATGAAAAACGGCCCGAGCGGTAAATCGGCTATTGCCCGATCAGGAACGATTCCTTCCAGAAAACGGTCATAAGTTGATGGGGTGTCAGCACCTTTTTCAACATAAAGCGCTGGTAGATCAAGGTTGCGGGCAATTTCTGCAATGACGCAGTCTTTATTCTCGCAAATGACAATGTCGGGACTAAGCCGACGCATGATTTCTTCAATCTGGTTCGATGGTGTGGCAACAGAAAGAACAGCAACGCAATGCGGGCTTGCCGAACCGCCGACAAAAATTTCACCAAAGCGGAAATGGTTCGGGAGTGCGAGCAGAACCAGCCGACCATCATCCGGTAAACCGAAACGGTCAGGGTGGCGTTTTTCCAGATTGAAAAGCTTGCGCCTGAAAGTTTCGGCGCGTTGGCAGAGTGTTTTATAGGTGATTTCATTTCCGGCGATCGAAATCGCAATTCTGTCGGGTGTCAAACTGGCATGTTTTGCCAATATATCAATAACGGGCATTCGCTCCCCTAGCTGTTCGGGAATAATTTGAGGCCGATTCCGCGTTTGAACGTCGCGGCATATTTTAAAATGACACTATATTTTTTAAAATGATCATAAAACTCTCCCGTTACAATTCAACGGTCATAACGGGAGAGAAAATTTTAAAATCAGATTTGACGAACAGCACCTTTGGCTGCCGATGTTGTCATGGCTGCATAAGCGCGTAATGCCTTGGAGACTTTGCGTTTGCGAACCTCTTCCGGCTTCCAGGCTTTGTCGCCTTTCTGTTCCATTTCCTTGCGACGTTTGGCAAGTGTAGCGTCATCGACAGCAAGATGGATTTTGCGATTTGGTATGTCGATTTCGATTGTATCGCCTTCTTCGACAAGGCCGATTGTGCCGCCTTCAGCAGCTTCCGGTGAAACATGGCCGATGGAAAGCCCTGACGAACCACCGGAAAAACGACCATCGGTAATGAGGGCACAGGCTTTTCCCAAACCTTTCGATTTCAGATAGCTTGTCGGATAAAGCATTTCCTGCATTCCGGGGCCACCGCGTGGACCTTCGTAACGGATAAGCACAATGTCCCCCGGTTTGATTTTGCCGTTCAAAATAGCCACCACTGCGGAGTCCTGACTTTCAAAAATCCGTGCAGGACCTTTGAATTTCAAAATCGAGTCGTCAACACCGGCAGTTTTGACGATGCACCCATCCTTGGCAAGATTGCCGTAAAGAACGGCCAGGCCGCCATCCTTCGAATAGGCGTGGTCGACATCGCGGATAACGCCTTTTTCGCGGTCAAGGTCGACTGTTTCATAACGCCGTGACTGGCTGAATGGTATTTGTGTGGGAATACCACCCGGAGCTGCACGATAAAATTCATGAACTTCGGGATTATTTGTCTGTTTGACATCCCATTTACGCAAAGCATCCTTCAAGGTTGCTTCATGAACGGTTGCAACTTCGCTGTGAATAAGACCTGCACGGTCAAGCTCACCCAGAATTGCCATCACGCCGCCGGCACGGTGGACATCTTCCATATGCACATTGGCAACGGCCGGAGCGACTTTACAAATAACCGGAACATGGCGCGAAAGCCGGTCGATGTCCGACATGGTAAAATCAACTTCGCCTTCTTGCGCAGCGGCTAGTAAGTGAAGAACCGTATTGGTTGAACCGCCCATTGAAATATCAAGCGTCATTGCATTTTCAAAAGATTTGAATGTTGCAATCGAGCGGGGAAGAACACTGTCATCATTCTGTTCATAATAACGCTTGGCGAGTTCAACAATCCGGTGGCCGGCTTTTTCAAAAAGATGTTTGCGGTCGGCATGGGTTGCGAGCATAGAACCGTTACCGGGAAGCGATAGGCCAAGGGCTTCGGTCAGGCAATTCATCGAGTTTGCTGTAAACATGCCCGAACATGAACCGCATGTCGGGCAAGCTGCCCGTTCCATATTGGCAACTTCCGAGTCGCTGTTATGGTCATCGGCTGCCGCAACCATGGCATCAATAAGATCAACCGCAAGGTCTTTGCCTTTCCATTTGATCTTTCCTGCTTCCATAGGGCCGCCGGACACAAAAATCGTTGGAATATTGAGCCGCAAAGCCGCCATTAGCATTCCTGGAGTAATTTTATCGCAATTGGAAATACAGACCAGAGCATCTGCACAATGGGCATTGACCATATATTCGACCGAATCGGCAATGATCTCGCGGGAGGGAAGAGAATAGAGCATACCGTCATGCCCCATTGCGATACCGTCATCGACAGCAATTGTATTGAACTCTTTGGCAACGCCGCCAGCTTTTTCCACTTCACGCGCGACAAGTTGGCCTAAATCTTTAAGATGGACATGGCCCGGAACAAATTGCGTAAAGGAATTGGCAATCGCAATAATCGGCTTACCAAAATCTCCGTCTTTCATTCCTGTGGCACGCCATAAGCCACGGGCACCGGCCATATTCCGGCCATGAGTAGAAGTTCTTGAGCGATAGGGAGGCATTTTGAATTTCCTTGAATAATTCCAATGTAGCAACGGTTTTGCCGCACAGATCATATAAACGCAAGGATTTTAAACGTTTTTTCGTTCAATGCTTAATCACATTTAGATTAGAATCAAAAACAATTGGAAAAATTTACGCAATATTATTTCGCATTCTGGGGCCACTCTTCTTGGTAAACAAGGCTTTCGAGCGGTACGCGTTTGCGCCAGCCTTTTTGTTCGAGTTCGGGGCTATCGTAAAAGTGGCTGACATAGCCGATACACAGATAGGCGATAATGTCTATTTCGGCGGGAATCTTTAACAATTCCTTCAGCTCGTCATCATGATAGATCGAAACCCAGCCGACGCCGATGTTTTCAGCCCGTGCTGCAAGCCATAAATTTTCGACAGCACATACGCAACTATAAGCCGACATTTGCGGATTATGAAAACGGCCAAGACCGGTGCGGCCATCACGCGAGCGGTCACATGTGACAACCAGATTAAGAGGTGCTTTGACGATACCCTGTAATTTCAGACGGTTATAAAGTTCTCGCCTTTCGTCATTAAAAATTTTTGCCTCTTCGGCTGCCGCCCGGTCAAAAATTTCTTTGACTTGGTTTTTTCGCTTTTTGTCGCGGATAAGAAGGAAATTCCATGGTTGCTGGAAGCCTACCGAAGGCGCTGAATGAGCCGCTTCAAGGAGCCTTTTAATAACAGCCTCTTCGAGTGGTTGAGGCAAAAATTCGTCGCGCACATCGCGCCGTTCATGAATAACTTTATAGATATCTTCCAACATAAATTCTGTGCCGAACTCCTTATTGATCGTTCCGATGGTTGAATGAAAATCGTTCTCTTGGCGGCGTAAGAACGCTTTCCGAAATTTATTAGCCGTCTAACAAATGCCTTATAATTAATAATGTGAACCAATCAAGTTTATCGCCGCTCTCGTGAGCCAATTTGAAAGCACAAAAATAGTCGAACATGTTTTCGGTCATGATTGGGGCAGGCAAGATTTTAAAAAATCAACAATCGTTTGCCAATAGTGTCAAACTGTCTCTCAAGGAAAAAAACGGTGATTTTTTTAAACGGGAATTAGCGGGATAGAAAAAGCAATGAACAAGACCGGTTGGGAATGGAAAGATAAAGCCGCTTTGAAGAAACCGGTCTTCATTCAAGGAAGTTAACTGGCAAAGAAGTTAACTAGCAAAAAAGTTAGCGGGCAAAAAAATTAAACAGCAAAATTTCGGGAATGTAGCGGGATGAGTCCCTATTTTTTGAAGCGGGTAAATTTTGAAGATTGGTGGAGCTAAGCGGGATCGAACCGCTGACCTCTTGCATGCCATGCAAGCGCTCTCCCAGCTGAGCTATAGCCCCATTCAGGATGAGAAGGTCACGTTGTGACCCTCAGGGATAAAGACAAACTGTCTGGCGGCTTCTTAAATTGAGTGGCGCCAAAGATCAAGAGGGAAATTGCAATCTTTATAAAAGAAAACAATTTCCCTTTAATTCTCGTCAGATGTCGTCGTCTTTATGAACTTTATTGCCGCCGGTGATAATGCCGCTCACGTCGTCATCCTCGTCGTCTTCATCATCCGGCAAGAATGCGTCGTCATCATCGTCACCAAGGTCGACATCTTCATCGTCGCCGATATCGGGTATATCTTCGCCGCCTTTGTTTTCATCATCGGCATCTTCAAGCGAGATGAACTCGGGCTTTTCTAATGCCGTCTCAAGGTCTTCCGTCTCTGTCTCCTCTTCCTCATCTTCGCCCTTAGCATCGGCTGTGGCGTCGAAATAGGATCTGGGGTAGGAGATCCCAGTATAAGGCGAAATAATCGGGTCACGATTGAGATCATAGAATTTCTTTCCCGTTTCCGGGTCTATTCTTTTGGTTCCAAGTTCAGGTTTTGCCATGGACCGAGCCTCTTTTGGTTGGTCGTGCTGTTTCTATTTGCTATATGCTTATAAAAATAGACACGCGCCTTTGTTTGAAAGCATTTTAACCGGACACGAGCATTTACGCGTCCATAAAAATGCCGTTGAGATTAATCAAAAAATCCGTTCACGGTGCTTAAGCGCAAAAATATGCTTTTGTCAAAGATAAACAATAAGAACCATGTTCAATTTCCTTGAAGCGATGTATTTTTTCATGACGTATGAAACTCGTTATGTTAGAAGCATGCTTTTCCTGTATATAAAGAAGAAATACGTTTGCCATGTCTGAACCGCTTCCCGCTACCTCGAAAAAATCTGCCGATCTTTCCGGACATATCCGGATACCGGGCGATAAATCCATTTCCCACCGTTCATTGATGTTCGGTGCTCTGGCAAGTGGAGAAACCCGCATTTCCGGCCTTTTGGAAGGTGACGATGTTATTCACACTGCCAATGCCATGCGGGCAATGGGAGCAAAAATAACTAAGGATAATGATGTTTATGTTATCCACGGAACCGGAAACGGTTGCCTCTTGGAACCTGAACAACCGCTTGATTTCGGCAATGCCGGAACCGGAGCAAGATTGACGATGGGGCTTGTCGGCACTTATGCGATGAAGACGCGATTTATAGGTGACGCATCTTTGTCAAAACGGCCTATGGGGCGCATCCTTGATCCGTTACGGCTGATGGGCGTGCAGGTTGAAGCCTCGGAAGGCGATCGGTTGCCGTTGACATTATGGGGCGCAGTAACGCCCAACCCGATTACCTATCGTGTTCCTATGGCATCGGCACAGGTGAAATCGGCCGTTTTGCTTGCCGGTCTCAACACTCCCGGCATTACCACCGTCATCGAGCCGGTCATGACACGTGACCACACCGAAAAAATGCTTGTGGGCTTTGGTGCCGATCTTGAGGTTGAGACTGATAATGACGGTGTGCGCTATATCCATTTAGAGGGGCAGGGGGAATTGCACGGGCAGGATATTACCGTACCTGGCGATCCGTCTTCGGCAGCATTTCCGATTGTGGCGGCCTTAATTACCGAAGGTTCGGATATAACAATAGAAAATGTATTGTTAAATCCCACCCGTACCGGATTAATCACCACGCTTTTAGAAATGGGAGCCGATATAAGCTTTGAAAACAAACGCCAGACCGGCGGGGAAGAGGTGGCCGATATTCGCGTGCGTTCCTCCCGATTAAAGGGCGTAAAAGTGCCAAAAGAGCGCGCACCGTCAATGATTGATGAATATCCTGTTCTGGCAGTTGCTGCCGCTTTTGCCGAGGGAAAAACAGTTATGGAAGGGCTTGCAGAACTGAGAGTCAAGGAATCGGACCGGCTTTCAGCCGTCGCCAATGGTTTGAAGATAAATGGTGTTGATTGTGAAGAGGGAAAAGATTTCCTGATCGTGACTGGCGAGCCTTCGGCAAAAAATATTGGCGGTGGAACAGTCACAACACATCTTGATCACCGTATCGCCATGAGCTTTCTGGTGCTTGGTCTTGGAGCCGGAAAACCGGTAACAATTGACGACAAACGCATGATTGCAACAAGTTTTCCGGAATTTATGGGACTGATGGCGAAATTGGGAGCGCATATCGAATGAACCTGAAAAAGCCGTTTATTATTGCAATTGATGGGCCGGCCGCTTCGGGAAAGGGCACATTGGCGCGAAAACTTGCCTCCCATTACGGGTTTTCCTATCTTGATACAGGTTTGACTTATCGTGCGGTTGCCGATGAGCTCTTAAAACGTCATTTGCCACTTGATGACGAGGATATTGCTGTAAAAACCGCTTCGTTGATTGACTTTTCTTCACTTGATCGGGCGCATTTATCCGAACATGAAATCGGTGAAGCGGCTTCGAAAGTGGCGGTAATGGGGCGTTTGCGCAAGACATTGGTCGACATGCAAAAAGCTTTTGCAAAACAAAGTAAAGGGGCGGTTCTTGACGGGCGCGATATTGGAACAGTCGTCTGTCCCGATGCCGATGTCAAGCTCTATATTATTGCGACACCTGAAGTTCGCGCCGAACGGCGCTATAAAGAAATGATGGAGAAAGGCGAGAAAGCCGATTATAATGCCATTCTTGCCGATCTCAAACGGCGTGACGAACGCGATATGAATCGTGCCGAAAGCCCGTTGAAACCTGCAAAAGATGCGCACTTGCTTGATACAACAAAATTGAGTATAGAAGGCGCGTTTACTGCCGCTTGTGCTATGATTGATCCAATTTTGGCAAAACGGTAAAAGACTTTAAGAGAAATGTTATTTCCGGCCATGCGCCAAACTACCCCGCAAAGAGCGGGCGGCAGGAAAATAACATCGTTTTAACACTAACCCGGCGCGCTCGTGCCTTATTTCATAATTCTATCAAAAGGCACTTCTTCAGGAGTTTCTATGTCACAATACAATCCCACAAAAGCGGATTTCGAAGCCCTTTTGGCTGAATCCCTCCAGACCCATGATCTCGTCGAGGGTTCGGTTGTCAAAGGCCGCATCATTGCAATTGAAAAAGATATGGCAATCATTGATGCCGGTCTTAAAGTAGAAGGCCGCGTTCCGTTAAAGGAATTCGGTGCCAAGGGTAAAGACGGTTCGCTCAAGCCCGGCGATGAAGTCGAGGTTTATGTTGAGCGTATCGAAAACGCTATGGGTGAAGCTGTTCTTTCACGTGAAAAAGCCCGCCGTGAAGAGAGCTGGGTTCGTCTGGAAGAAAAATTCAACGCCGGTGAACGCGTTGAAGGTGTTATCTTCAGTCAGGTCAAAGGTGGTTTCACGGTTGATCTTGACGGAGCAGTTGCTTTCTTGCCGCGCAGTCAGGTCGATATTCGTCCGATTCGCGATGTAACGCCGTTGATGCACAATCCGCAGCCTTTTGAAATTTTGAAAATGGACCGTCGTCGTGGCAATATTGTTGTTTCACGCCGTACAGTTCTTGAAGAAAGCCGCGCCGAACAGCGTTCTGAAATCGTACAGAACCTTGAAGAAGGTCAGGTTGTTGAAGGTGTCGTCAAGAACATCACCGATTACGGTGCATTCGTTGACCTTGGCGGTATTGACGGCCTCTTGCACGTTACCGATATGGCATGGCGCCGTGTCAACCATCCGTCTGAAATCCTGTCGATCGGTCAGACTGTAAAAGTACAGATCATCCGTATCAATCAGGAAACGCATCGTATTTCCTTGGGCATGAAACAGCTTGAAAGTGACCCGTGGGAAGGCATTAGCGATAAATATCCGGTTGGCAAGAAGATCAAAGGTACTGTTACCAACATTACCGATTATGGTGCTTTTGTCGAAATCGAGCCGGGTATCGAAGGTCTTATCCACGTTTCAGAAATGAGCTGGACCAAGAAGAATGTTCACCCCGGAAAGATTCTTTCGACCTCTCAGGAAGTCGAAGTTGTTGTTCTGGAAGTGGATCCGGCAAAACGCCGCATTTCTTTGGGTCTCAAGCAGACATTCGAAAACCCGTGGACAGCTTTTGCCAACAAATTCCCAGTTGGTTCTGTTGTTGAAGGTGAAGTCAAGAACAAAACCGAATTCGGCCTCTTTATCGGCCTTGAAGGCGATGTTGACGGTATGGTTCACCTTTCCGATCTCGACTGGAACCGTCCTGGCGAGCAGGTTATCGAGGAATACAACAAGGGCGATGTCGTCAAGGCTGTTGTTCTTGATGTTGATGTTGATAAAGAACGTATTTCACTTGGTATCAAGCAGCTTTCCGGCGACAAGGTCGGTGAAGCCGTTGCTTCCGGTGAATTGCGCAAAGGTGCTGTTGTGACTTGCGAAGTGACTGCAATCCACGACAATGGCATTGATGTAAAACTGGTCGACCATGATCTCGAAACAACGATCCGTCGTTCGGATCTGTCGCTTGATCGTGATGAACAACGTCCGGAACGCTTTACAGTCGGCCAGAAGGTTGATGCACGCGTTACCGCATTCGACAAAAAGACCCGCAAAATCACAGTTTCAATCAAAGCTTTGGAAATTGCCGAAGAAAAAGAAGCTGTTGCACAATATGGTTCATCAGATGCCGGTGCTTCACTCGGTGACATTCTGGGTGCCGCATTGAAGAAGCAGGAACAGGAATAATCCTTCCGATCCTGTTATCGTAGGTGACTGCGATGGCTTTGAGTCAAAATCAGGAAACCCGCCTTTTGAGGCGGGTTTTTTATTGGCTTCGGATTTGATTGATGTTTCCCGATTGAACAATAATTTCCGGTTTTGAAGCAGGAAATGTCGTCCGTAATTTGATGAAACGGATGGAAAATGAAACATTGGAATATCAGGTTAAAAAACAGGATTAGCTTCAAAAATATTCATGAAAAATATAATGAGGAGAAAAACAAAATAAATTTGCCGCAATTGTAACACCGGTATTTCAGATTTTTTGATAAGCAATGCCGCCACTTAATTTATGCGAGAAATAGAGGGTAATTTACGGGAACAATAGAGGCTCAGCCGAGATGGCAAGGCCACATTTGTTACTCCGGTTGCTATGCTAAAGCACGGTTGAACCGGTGTTCATGCTTGGGCCAAAGAATAGAGCTGTATTCTCAAAAAGGGATTAGCCGGAATCTAAGGGATTAGCCGGAATCCGGACCGATCTGTCTTGAAAATATAACCCATTTGAAGAATGCAATAGATATCAGACAGAAAAACAGGAAAACCGGCCGGTAGAACCGGCACAAATATATATTTTTCAGAAATCTCGTTATAAAATTTTTTAGGGAAGCTCGTCGACTGTTCGGCAATATCCGGTAGGAAATCTAAAGCCATAAAAAATTCCCGCGAATTTCGCGGGAATAATGGAATGATCGAAGAAACTTTAAATTCTTACGAAGGATTGGACTTTTGTGCTTTTGCCTGTTCTTCGGCAATGCGCTTCTGGAATAGTCCTGCAAAGTCGATCGGGTCGATCATCAAAGGAGGGAAGCCGCCATTACGTGTTGCATCGGCAACAATCTGGCGTGCGAAAGGAAAGAGCAAACGCGGACATTCAATGAAAACCAACGGCATGATGTGTTCTTGCGGGATGTTCTTTACGCGGAAGACACCACCATAAACGAGTTCGACGTTGAAGAGCATATCCTTGCCTTCACCGGCTTTGGCGGTAAGCGAAAGGACAACATCATAGTTACCATCTTCCATAGGATTGGCGTTGACATTGATTCCAATATTGATTTCGGGAGCTTTGTCTCTTGGTCGTAATGCCTGCGGGGCATTCGGGCTTTCAAATGAAAAGTCTTTCAGATATTGGGTGAGGACCGTAAATACGGGAGCTTCGCCATTTTTATTTGCATCGCCTTCGGCCATAATGAAAACCTTCTGTGATTAGCGCCAAAACGCGCCTTGTGTGGTTAGAGATAATATGGGCTAGCATGTCACGCGCATTGTTGCAATAAATGGGGCTAGCCTTTCACCATTTTTCACTCAATGATCAATTTAAACGCTTGTTATCGTCATCTTTTCGCCATGGCGAATGTTCCGGGTCGGATGAATGATAATCCTCGGCATCAAGATCGATTGTTTGCGAATGGTTGTTATCGTAATTGTTTTTTGTAAAACCGGATGAAAAAGAGGTGCGGACTATCATCTTTTTCGACACCCATTTCCATAAGAGATCGCGTATTTGCGGGATAAAAAGCAAAAGGCCGATAATATCGGTTACAAAACCCGGAATGATCAACAGGATAGCGGCTATAATAACCAACGCTCCGTGGGCAAGTTCACGATCAGGCATATGACCGGCGGCAAGCTCGCTTTGCATTTTGGTAAGAAGCGTAATTCCCTGAACGCGCAAAAGAACAAATCCCGCAACCATTGATAAAATGATAAGACCTAAAGTTGCGAGAACGCCGATCTGTTTTCCGACAATGATGAAACCGGCAATCTCGATAAAAATTGCGATGAGCAAAATCACACCGGCAATATTGGGTGTGTTACGGTAGATATTTCCCACCAACGCTATCCTTTCGACGGTTTTTTATGAGTTTAATGCGCTCTATAGTACAATTCCTTCTTTAAATAGGGATTAAAAAGCCATATTTGAATGATGGCTTTTGCTGTTCTATATGTTTATGTCAATGATTATTGCCACACTCTTCGTAGTGGTGCCCCTTTAATTTTGGAGATTGGCCGCAAAGATGGATTTCGACATTGTACTGGTTATTGCCCTGGTTATTGCCGTAGTGGTGTTTTTGCAGCTACGCAGTGTGTTGGGAAAACGTACGGGCTTTGAAAGACCGCCTTTCGACCCTTATTCACGCCAGCCGGAAAATGCGGAAGAAAAGGAAAACGATACGGTTGTTGCATTGCCGAAACCGGAAGCAAAAGCAGCCGACGATTTTTCCGATATTGATAAAATCGCACCTGAAGACAGCGACCTTAATAAAGGCTTGCGCGCTATCCGTAAAGAAGACGCAACATTTTCGCCAAATTCATTTCTGGATGGGGCAAGGGTCGCATATGAAATGGTTGTAACAGCCTTTGCAAAAGCGGATAAAAATACCTTGAAATCACTTTTATCCGATGATGTCTTTGCTGGATTTTCCTCCGCCATTGATGAGCGTGATAAAAAAGGTGAAACTGTCAAATTTACATTTGTCGGCATTGATAAAATTGAAATTATTGATGCGTCGTGTGAGGCAGATATTGCGCAACTGACCGTCAGGGTCGAGAGCGAGATTATCTCGGCAACTTACGATGATAGCCAGAAACTTATAGATGGTGACCCGCAAACAATAGCTGAAATCAAGGATATCTGGACGTTTGCACGCAATGTCAAATCGCGCGATCCGAACTGGAAAATTATCGGCACAGAAGATGGTGAGTAATTTTCTCTAGAAACGCTAGGTTCAGCCGATCACATTGGGCGTATAATTTGAAGGTTGAATGACCATGGCTCGTGACAATAATCGGGATGAGTTTGATCGGCTGAAACTTGAAGACCGCATTTTATGGGATAAAGTGAGAAGTACTGCAATTCCCTTGGCAAAATCGGAGCGTTTCACTCTTGAGATCAAGGATATGCCGGCCGTTTTCTCAATGGAGCTTTTACGGCAGACCAGACTGAACACTATAACCGATGATAAGAGTGATCGGAAAGCAGCTCTGCCGAAGCTTTTTCCTTTTGATAAACCGACTTACCGTAAAATATCGCGCGGGCGTGTCAATATCGAAGGACGTGTCGACCTCCACGGCCTCTATCGCGATGAAGCCTATTCGTTGCTCCTTAATTTTCTACAATCAGCGCGCCATCGTGGTTTACGACATGTCCTTGTTATAACCGGTAAAGGGTTGTCACAGGGCAGCGAAGGTGTTTTGCGGCAAGCCGTTCCCCATTGGCTGGAGACTGCACCTTTCCGCCAGATTATATCTTCCTTTGAAGATGCTCCGCGAAATCACGGTGGTAAAGGTGCGCTTTATGTGCGCTTGCGGCGGCAATCAAAAAACTGATTTGATAAAACTGTTTTGCCTATTTTCTTGATTGTCAGGAATTATTTTCTGTCTCTCATAATTTCCTTGGTAGCGGATATAATTGACGTTCAAGCAGATGCGGTGATTTCAAAACAGATAGTTTTGATTGGCTGATGAACCTATCCGAGCTTTGAAAAAATTATCGTTTTCAATTTCTGGTAGGAAAGAGAAAATAACCGGAAAGCTTTTGAAACAGGCAATATGAAATAAGATCTGCCGAAATTGGATCATGAAAAGAATTATCAGATCGCCGGATTATGTAACAGTGAAGATATAGAGAAAATAGCAGAGAGAGCAATAATGAGGAGGTTTTTAAAACAGCTTTTCAAGATCGCCGATTTTGCTGTTTACAAACCAGCCGTAATAATTTTCTTGCGGCAATTTGGGTTGTTCCCCATGTGCAATGGCTTGCTTGTTATCTTCTGCCAATGCGCGTGCCCGTGCTTCCGCACCTCCGGTATTATAAAGTGTTGCAGTCAAACCCGGATTATCCGAAATATCAAAACCGGCAATCTGGCGGTAAGCGTCGATGGATTGGCGGATTGTTGCGGCAATATAGGGAATTGTCTGGTCGGGATCCATAATAGTTTTATAGACTTGTCCGCCATTTTCTGCAGAAAGCTTGGGCAAACCGGAAATCCGGTTGACACGGTCGGACATCATCAAAGCTGTGAGCGGGTTAACCTGTCCCAGTCCGAAGGTCTGTCCGGCAAAAAACGGTTGGAAAAAAACCGCGCTAAAACGGTTATCGGGATATTTTTTGCCGTCAACCGTTTTGCCACGAAAATCCTTATTCCAGATATTTTCACGGCATGTCCACAATCTATAGCTATCCGGGAGACCATTGCATGAAGAAAATTGCGGGCGTTTAACAAAATCGGTTACGTCTTCGCCATTATAGGCAAATTGTACGCCCTGATTAAGATAGGACATGCCTTTCACATAATAGGTCTGCAAGCGGTCATAGACATCAACATTATAAGTGTGTTCGCCGATGATTGCGCCAGCGATATGAATAGGGGCAATGCCATAATCTTTTGCAGTTGCGATAATGCGTGCCCTTAGTTTTGTGTCATTTTTCAGGAGATTATAGATTTTCGTATATTTTGCGGCATAGCTTGTTGAAAGTTCGCGCGTGCGTTTTGCCGAAGCGCCGGGAACGGGCGGTTGCACCGCATTACGATTACCGGGAGGAACGAGTGTGACGGCCTCGGCATCGGTGAGCAATGATAAAATCAACGGGATAATCAAACACAGCTTCTTCATGAATATTGGCATGTGCTTACCCTATCTAAGATTGCAAAGGTTTGTTCGTTAAAGGTCTAGTCGTTACAAGAGCATTTTTATAGAGTCGATAGTAAATTGCTAGAGATATCGGATATTTTTAGCGCGTTACGCACTACCGCCCACGTAAAAAGTCAAAAAATGAACGTTTTTTTTGTGGAACAGGTTGTGCCTCACTCACATCTGCAGGCGGGCGGGGCGCCCAATAATCGTCACTACTTCCCGGTTCAGGCGGCGGAGCCGGATAAGGCGTTGTCGACGGTTGTTCGCTTTCCGGCAAAATATCATTGCCTCCGGGAACCGCATTTTGCAGGTTATAATTGCCCGGAAGTGGCAAAACCGGCAAGGATTTTTCGGCAACCGTCATATAGGATTTCCAAGCGCGCACGGGAAGCGAACCGCCGGAAATTGTTTTCATCGGATGACCATCGTCATTTCCGAACCATATGCCTGTCACATAATCTGTTGTATAGCCGATAAACCATGCGTCGCGAAAATCCTGACTCGTGCCGGTTTTTCCGGCAGACGGACGGTCGATCGCGGCTTTTCGTGCAGTACCGTTCTCGACAGTCTGTTCAAGCATCGCATTCATCATGCCGACAATATCTGATTGAACGACGCGATTGGCCGTAATTTCACCAAAATCATATATGGTTTTACCGTTTGTATCTTCTACTTTCGAGATAAGTCTTAATTGCGGCTTATAACCACCATTGGCAAAAGGCACAAATGCGCCGGTCAATTCAAGCAAGCTCACTTCCGACGTGCCAAGTGCGATAGAGGCATTGTCCGAAAGTGCCGAATGGATACCGAGACGGTGAGCCACTTCGATAACCTTGTCGGTACCGACCTCCATAATCAATTGGGCGGCAACAGAGTTCAGCGAATGGGATAAAGCGGTGGTCAATGTGACTTCACCCATATATTTGCCGCCATAATTTTTTGGCGTCCAGTTGCCAATTCTGACCGGTGCATCATTACGGATTGTATTGGGGGTCCGACCGGCTTCAAGTGCAGCAAGATAGACAAAGGGTTTGAAGGTTGAACCGGGTTGTCTTTTTGCATCGGTCGCGCGGTTGAACTGGCTTTGCGCGTAGTCGACACCGCCCACCATGGCGCGGATTGCACCGCTTTTATCAATCGATACAAGTGCGCCCTGGCTCACGTCGCGTTTTTCTCCATTTTCGGAAATTTGTGTGCGGATTGCTTCTTCGGCAGCCCTTTCAAGTGTCATATCAAGCGTGGTTTCGACCACAATATCCTTATCTGTCTCGCCGATGAGAAACGGTAATTGTTGAACAACCTGATCGGCAACATAGTTTTCCGAGCCGGTCCAATAGGATTGAGCCCTTGCCATCGGTTCGGCTTCTGCCATAGCTACTTGTGTGTCACTCACCATGCCTTCTTCTTTCATGGCAGCAAGAACAAGTTTGGCACGGTCATTGGCAGCTTTCGGATCACGTGCAGGCGAAAGGCGTGAGGGTGCTTTTAATAATCCTGCCAGAGTTGCTGCTTCCATCAAATCAATATCTTTAGCCGATTTTCCGAAATACCGCCTTGAGGCTGCTTCGACACCATAAGCACCTGACCCAAGATAAACACGGTTCAAATAGATTTCCAGAATTTGATCTTTGGTATATTTATGCTCGAGCCAGAGCGCCAGCAGCGCTTCCTGCACCTTTCTTTCCAATGTTCTATCGGGAGAAAGAAACAGATTCTTGGCCAATTGTTGGGTAAGTGTCGAGCCTCCCTGTTTGCTGCGGCTATGGATGATATTGGTTACCATTGCGCGCGCAATTCCGATCGGGTCAACGCCATAGTGGTCGTAAAAGCGGCGGTCTTCAATTGCTACCACGGCCTTCGGTATCCACGGGCTCATTTCTTTCAATGAAAGTGCTTCACCACCTGTTGTTCCGCGGTTGGCAATCAGAAATCCATTGCGATCAATAATGCGCACATTTGGCGGCCGTTGAGGGATATTCCATGTTGAAGCTTGCGGCATTTTAAGTGCGACATAGCCGACATAAGCAGCGACAGCTATCGCGCCCCAGATAGCAAGAATGAAACACCATTTGATCAGACGGAACATGAGCCCATGCTTTTTTCGTTTTTCCCGCGACTTGCCCCTTTTTGCGCCGGAACCGCCTTGCGGCGGCAATGCACGGTCTTCATCAGTCAAGCGCATATCAGAAACGCTCCGATTTTTTCAAGACTAGCATTTTTATTGAATATTGCCGACATGGAAAGACTTTTAAAAAATTTCAAGAACCTGAGCGTTAAACCGGAAACCGGATTGAACATTTCGCTGTTTTGCTAGCATAGAAGAATGATTCCGGCAATTTTAAGTAAGATCGATTGCACTATCCAATCATTTCAAAAGCTTCAAGCACTTCCTCACTATTATTTATGATCTGTTATATTTTTCTCTAGAAGTGATTTTATCGAAAAGTCCGGTAATAGATCGGCTCCTGATTTCCGTTAAAATACGATAAATCAGCTTCAAGGGATTGTCCGGTTGCTTACGGTCAATGAAGTTTAAAATGGCAATGGAGCCGAATGGCGTTTTAGCCAATCGGCTGCATTGAATTTTCAATTTTGTTTTGCCTTCAGATCGGCAACATTATCTTGTCCGGTTTTGCGAAATTCTTCCGGATTGAAATTATAAACTGTCGAACAGAATTCACATTTTACAGTAATTCTGCCGTTTTCAACGCTGGAGTTGATCTCCTCCGCCGTGAAGGTATTCAAGACATTTTCTATTTTTTCACGCGAGCATGAACATTGATCAAGAATAGCTCTTGCGTTGAACACCCTGGCGCCGTGTTCATGGAACAATCGGAACAAAAGTCTTTCCGCGCCCACCTGAGGATCCGTCATCTCGGAACTTTCAATCGTGTCAACAAGTGCCTTGACTTCTCTCCAATGATCAAGATCGGTCTTCTTATCTATTTTTTTGTTCGTTTGGCTTTCGATGGAAGACTTCGGAAGATGTTGGACAAGCACGCCGCCGGCGCGCCAGCTCTCTCTTGAATGGCCATTTTCATCACGGTCGAAAAGTGTCGCAACGCCAAGCTTGACTTCGGTTGGAATCTGCTCGGATTGTTTGAAATAGTTACGCGCTATTTCTTCAAGGCTCGAACCGTCAAGTGCAACAATACCCTGATAGCGTTGCATATGTTCGCCCTGATCGATTGTGAGTGCCAAAGTACCTTTGCCAAGAAGTTCTTCAGGGGCATCATGGCCGGAAGCAACAGCCTCTTCGAGTTTCTTGTCATCAAATCTTGCATAAGCGCGCAAACTGGATGGAGTTTTAAAATCGCATACCAGGAGATTGACCGGCCCGTCGGAGCTGGTCTGCAAAATGAATTTTCCATCAAATTTCAATGATGTACCGAGTAAAACGGTTAAAACCATTGCTTCAGCCAATAACCGCGCTACCGGCTCGGGATAATGGTGGCGCGACAAAATGCTGTTGACGGCAGTTCCCAACTGCACCGCGCGCCCACGTGCATCAAGGTCTTCCACCTCGAAAGGCACAACTGCATCATCGCCAGCAAAATTGAAATCACCAAGGGAAGGGCTCTTTTTACCTTGAGCCGGTTGGTCGTTTACATTCGTTTCTTTTGTCAAAACCGCGTTTCCTTAAAGACTGCCAGAGCGTTCTTGCCAAAATGGTTCTGATTGATTTTACTTTAAAAAGCAAAGATGCTCCGGCACAATGAAGTCTCTGAACATTGTTCAGATGAATACTTCATAATGCCTGAAGCTGATAAAACAGTAGAACCTTTTGCAAGTAGCCTTATAGATAGGTATTATTTTAACGCCTGCAAGCACCACTCCAGAACAGCCTTTTGGGCGTGCAAGCGGTTTTCAGCTTCGTCAAAGACAACAGAATGTGGTCCGTCAATGACCGCGTCGACAACTTCTTCGCCACGGTGGGCCGGAAGACAATGCATAAACAAGGCATCCGGTTTGGCCAAATCCATCAACGCTTCGTTAACCTGATAAGGCTGGAATACACTGTGTCCGCGGGCCCGGAATTCTTGCCCCATTGAAACCCATGTATCGGTAACAATGCAATCAGAATTTCTGGCGGCCTCTTCGGCATTATTGGTGAGAACAATGTCCGCACCATTTTGACGAGCCCAATCAATATATTTTTGCTGCGGTTCGCTGCCTTTGGGGGTTGCAATTCTCAAATTGAATTTGAAAAGTGCGGATGCTTCAATGAATGAATGCAAAACATTGTTCCCGTCACCCATCCACGCAAAAGTTTTGCCGGTGATTGGTCCGCGATGTTCTTCATAGGTCATAATGTCAGCCAAAATCTGACAAGGATGGGTATCATCTGTCAGGCCATTAATGACAGGAACACCGGCATATTCTGCAAGTTCCAGCATTCTGGTGTGAGCCGTTGTCCGTATCATGATAATGTCAACGAAGCGGGAAAGTACGCGAGCTGTATCGGCAATCGTTTCACTATGTCCGAGTTGCATTTCCGAGCCGGTGAGCATGATCGTCTCGCCGCCCAATTGATGCATCCCGACATCGAATGATACGCGTGTACGTGTTGACGGTTTCTCGAAAATCATGGCGAGTGTTTTGCCAGTAAAAGGTTTTTCCGATTGGCCTTTTTTAAGAAGTGCCTTGACCTTTTTGGCGTGCTCGATGATGTTGCGGGCAGTTTCCGGCGAGAGAATGGACAAATCAGTAAAGTGGCGAATATTCTTCGTCATAATATCAAGCCTATTTTTGTTTGTGAGCATTAGAAACGAGTTGGATTGCTTTTTCAATCCGGTGAAGGCCATCGCGAATTTCATCTTCGGTGACAGTCAATGGCGGTAAAAGACGAATAACATTGTTTCCTGCACCAACGCCTAAAAGTTTTTCATCACGCATAGCAGCAATAACTTCAGTGTTTTTAACAACACATTTAAGCCCGGTTAAAAGCCCTACTCCACGAATTGACTCTACGACATCGGGAAAACGGTCAATAATGGAAGCCAATCCTTGTTTGAACAGATTGGCCATGGCATTGACATGGTCGAGAAAACCGTCGGCCAACATGACATCAAGCACCGCATTGGCCGCTGCCATTGCAAGAAGATTTCCACCAAATGTCGAACCATGGGTCCCCGGTGTCATGCCTTTGGCTGCCTCTTTTGTTGCGAGACAAGCACCAATTGGAAAACCGCCGCCAAGACCCTTGGCAAGCGCCATGATATCCGGTTCTATGCCCGACCACTGATAGGCAAAAAGTTTGCCTGTCCGCCCCATGCCGGTTTGGACTTCGTCTACAATGAACAACAATCCGTTTTCATCGCAGATGCGGCGCAATAATTGCATGAATTCCTTTGGCACCGGACGCAACCCGCTTTCGCCCTGAATAGGCTCGATGAGCAGTGCAGCAGTCTTTTCACCGATTGCAGCCCGCAATGCTTTTTCATCGTCGAACGGAACTTGAATAAAACCTTGAGCTTTCGGGCCAAAACCTTCAAGATATTTTTCCTGCCCTCCGGCGGCAAGTGTCGCCAGTGTGCGGCCATGAAAAGCACCCTCGAAAGTGATGATTTCATAGCGTTCGGGATGTCCACTTACATATTGATAGCGTCTTGCGGTTTTGATGGCGCATTCTATCGCTTCCGCCCCCGAATTACAGAAAAAAACTTTATCGGCAAAGCTGTTTGCACAAAGTCTTTCAGCAACTTTTTCCTGTTCAGGGGACTCGAACAGATTTGATACATGCCAGAGCTTGTTGGCCTGTTCTTCAATGGCTTTGACAAGCTTGGGGTGGTTATGACCAAGAGCATTGACCGCAATACCGGACGTAAAATCGAGATAGCGCTCGCCGTTATCCGAGATAAGCCAGGCACCGTTTCCTCGTGTGAAGCGCAAACCGATACGTGCAAAAGTATCATAAAGTGGTTGCGCATTGTTTTGGGTCATTGCCTGGTCTCCTATCCATTATATAATTTATGCCGGATACCAAAAACCGGATAAACCGATTTTGGCGATAGCATAAACGATCATATCGCTGTTTTTCTGAACGAAACGTTAGGTTTTTGAAAAACAGCGCTTTTATGCAAGATAAAACATCAACAGCGCCGTGTTTCATCACGACGCTGTCGAAGTTATTCATTTTTACTATCCTGCCTGTCTGGAAAAAAGTCAATTGATGCCTTTGAAACACCATAATCAAAATTTATCTTGCAAAAATTGATTTTTGCGCCTGCAAATTTTCCTTTTTTGAAAAAAGTGATTCGCAAGTTGGGGAAAACATCGCAAAACACCTATATAAGCATAGGTAGACTCTTGTCAGGGAGTCATCGCGTATAGTAGTACTTTGGGTAAAACTGGAACATTTCGGTTCTGTCGGGTAAATATCATAACAAGTATGACTGTTTTTGCGCTTTTTAGCGCATTGATGGATTCCGGCAAAAATCGAGATGACAAAGTGAATGGTCATGCCACCTGAAAGTGAAGGGGCGTTGATAGAAATTAAGAAACGGAGTGCCGGTATGAACTGGACAGATGAACGTGTTGAACTTTTGAAAAAGCTTTGGAGTGACGGGTTGAGTGCCAGCCAGATTGCTGCCCAGCTTGGCGGAGTTAGCCGTAATGCCGTTATCGGTAAGGTTCATCGATTGAAATTGTCAGGACGTGGCAAAACAACAAAAGCAACGCCACGCACAAAGAAGCCGGTCGAAACAGTTGTCAATAATGGAACACAGGCACCACGTGCTCCCCGCAATACGCCGGTAGCACCGGTTGCCGCTGCTGTTGCGGCTTCAGCCAAAAAACCACAGCCTTCAACGATCGGCGCCACAGCTTTGAAACTGGATTTTGTTGCCGATGCGGTTTCCGAAGTGGAAGAACAGCCTTCAACGGATGTTGTTGTGCCGATGTCACGACATTTGAGCCTTTTGCAATTGAGTGAAAATACATGCAAATGGCCTGTTGGCGACCCGCTGTCGGATGACTTCTATTTCTGCGGTGCCGATGCGGGAGAGTCAGGTCCCTATTGCGCTTTCCATGCAAAACTTGCTTTCCAGCCGGTTTCGGAACGCCGTCGCGTAAGAGCTTGAATGCCGAACTAGAAGAGCATAAAATACTAATAATAAGCAAAACCTTGGAATGTTTATTCCAAGGTTTTTTTATTTATTAGAAAAAACGAACTGTATTTTCTTCAAATTTAATATTCAATTCTATAATTTAAATCTCTCCAAAAGGAAGATTTAAAGTGAATAAAGTTGATTCAATCGTAAGCTATGACGCGCCGCATTCTTGCAGTCAGGAATGGCTTAAAAAAGCAATTGAAATTATCGAAGCGGAAATAAACCGTTCGGCCGATACCCATCTCATCCGTTATGATTTACCGGCTTCATGCGGGATAACGCTCTATTTGAAAGATGAATCCTGCCATCCGACAGGAAGTTTGAAACATCGTTTGGCGCGTTCGCTTTTTCTCTATTCTCTTTGTAATGGAAAAATTGGGCCCAAGACGACTATTGTCGAAGCTTCGAGCGGTTCGACAGCCGTGTCGGAAGCCTATTTTGCAAAATTGATCGGCGTTCCTTTTGTGACGGTTATTCCGAGGACAACGTCACCGCAAAAAGTCGCAGCCATAGAAGCATATGGCGGCAATGTTCATTTTATAGATGATCCGAAATCGGTTTATGTAACAGCTCAAAACCTCGCTGATGAATTGGGGGGCTATTATATAGACCAGTTTACCTTTGCCGAACGGGCAACAGATTGGCGTGGCAACAACAATATTGCCGATTCAATTTTCTGCCAGATGTCCAAAGAACCGCATCCCGTTCCGCAATGGATTGTTGCAAGTGCAGGCACTGGCGGAACATCGGCAACATTGGGGCGATATATAAGGTATCGCAAATTTTCAACGAGACTTTGTGTGGCTGATCCGGAAGCTTCGGTTTTTCACCTCCATTATGCCGACCGGTCGATAAAGGAAATAGAGTCATGTCGTTCGGTGATTGAAGGTATCGGGCGCGCCCGTGTCGAGCCGTCATTCATGCCGGATGTGATAGACCGGATGATTTCGGTTCCCGATCAGGCAAGCCTTGCAGCCATGCGTGTGATAAGCCGCCTTATCGGTCGCAGTTGCGGCGGGTCAACCGGAACCAATGTCTATGCAGCCGCAGAACTCATTTCCGATATGATTAAAAATCATCAGCGTGGCTCGCTCGTAACATTGATTTGTGACAGTGGGGAACGTTATCGGTCGACCTATCTTGACGATCAGTGGCTTGCTAAAAAAGGTTTTGATATTTCCGGTGATATGAAACGTCTGGAACAACTGTTTGTAGAAGGGAAACCCTTCTGATTGTTGCTTTTGCCTTTAGCCGGTTTTGATGGCGCAAGCCGGTTGAACCCATTTTGCAGGAAGCCGGTTTGCCGGAAGTCATTTTTCAGGCTGAAGCAATTTGAGTGTGCTTCGGGGTGCCCAGCGGATGCTCTAAGAGTAAAGCCCCCATCAGTTTGAAAAATTTTGCCGGGACAAAATTTTGACCGACAAAATAATGGTGTTGAGTACTTTACCACCACCCGATCAATGATGGTGATTGATCACAATGAAATTTTATTCCGCTTGAAAAATGACAATTTCTTGGATGGGCGACAAGTTTTTAACTTTTCGGTCGTTCTATTTTATCCGGTAAACATCTTGCAAGGGACAAGACAAGTTTGACAATGGCGATGAGCACGAACACATATAGTGCATGATTGGCAGTCTGTTCTGGCACCTTTTCAGCACAAAAAGTTTTAAAAACAAATAGCCGAAGAGGCGCGAGTTCAACTGTCGAAATTAGCAATGGCAGCGAATGGCAGTGAATTGTTTTTTCAATTTCCGGTATTGTTGACCGAGCTCACAACAATATCGTCACGTTGTTCGATGCTGACCCACTTTCCGGGAGATTGTGTCGATTGACGTTTGAGATATGTATATTCGGTGTCTTTCCAGTTGAAGACTTCATCACGCAAATTGTCGAGTACAAAATCACCGCGATCTGTCCGTACAGTTAAAACAGCATGGCCTTCGCCGTCAGGTTTACGCACAACGGTGATAAGCAGACTGGCAAGCGGTATACCTTTGTCATGTAATTCTTTCTGCTTTTCAAGAACATAGTCTTCGCAATCGCCGGCGTTCACCGGATAGGTCCAATATTCTTCCCTGCCGTAAAGTTCCATGTCTGTTGCGGGAGTAATACGGGCATTAACACTATGATTGACATCCAGCATCATATCCCAGACATTTTGAGTTAACTTTACCGGTTGGAGAATGGTGTTGCGTATTTTGCATTCTTGCGGCAAGCGTTCACAAAATTCGTAGTGCCCTATGGGCTGCGACGTTTGGCCACTTACGGTCATAAATTCACCAGCCGCTTTTGCTGCGGATGTCAGTCCGACAAACGTTAAAAACGCCACTCCGAATAATCTGAACGCAAACACCATTTTTGTACTCAATTTAACTTTGCACGATAAAGATCGTTAACAAAAGGTTAAAGTCCAAACTTGCTTGCTAGTCAATGACCGGAATGCAACACTTTATTAAGATTTAAATTATGGTTAAATTTGTGAATTGTTTATTTTCAATGAGTTAGCCTATTGATATGGTTAATATAGTTTTTTATGTCGAAAAAAACGTTATTACAGGATGGTTCATAAAAAGCGTGTGATAGTTTTTAGTGTTTTCTTGAAAAAGCTGAAATATAGCCTATTCATGCGTAAAAAATCACTTATATGGATGGTGTTAAGCCTTGAAGGCAAAGGCATTCGGGAACTGAGAGTGTGTGAATGGGCAATTTGATTAAACGAAAAGCAACTATAGACGATATAGATGCACTTGTAGCTATCGAAGAAGCCTGCTTTGACAGCGACAGAATATCGCGTCGTTCTTTTCGTACATTAATTGATCGTCCGACAGCAAGAACGATTGTTGCCGAAATTGATGGAACAATTATCGGCTATGCAATGATTTTGTTTCGTAAAGGCACAGCACTTGCGCGCCTTTATTCACTTGCTGTCAAACCCGGTGGCAAAATAAAAGGTGTCGGCTCCGGGTTATTAGAGTCGGCAGAGCAGGCGGCTTTTGATGAAGGGCGCGTTTATATGCGCCTCGAAGTTCGCGAAGACAATGAACGCGCAATCAAGCTTTATGAACGTTTTCATTACCGGCCGATCGGCCGTTATCTTGATTATTATGCCGATCATACGCCGGCTTTGCGTTATGAAAAAACCTTGCGTGGTGATACGCCGGTTGAAACATCAGTTCCCTATTATCAACAGACTTCGGAATTTACCTGTGGCGCTGCCTGTCTGATGATGGCGCTCAAATATTTCAATCCGCAATCGCGCCTTGATCCTGTGTTCGAGCTTAGACTGTGGCGGGGTGCAACAACGGTTTTCATGCTTTCGGGGCCGGGGGGGTGCGAGCCTTTCGGGCTTGCTGTTCTTGCCCATAATTATGGTTTGAAAGCTGAAATCATCGTCACAAGTTACGAATTTCTATTTATCAATTCGGTGCGCGATCCCAAAAAACGCGAAATTATGGAAATTGCCCAGACCGATTTTCGCGAGCAGGCTGATGCAGCACACATTCCGGTGCGGATTGCTGCTTTTACGCTGGATGATATTCGTGCTGCTTTGGCACGAGGCGCTCTGGTTCTTGTGCTCATCAGTTTCTATCACATGTTTGGTGAAAAAATTCCTCATTGGGTGCTGGTTCATGGAGATGATGGAAGCCATATCCATATCCATGATCCATGGGTGGAGGAAGATGCAGGCGAGACAATTGCTGATTCTGCAAATTTGCCTTTGAACTATCAAGTGTTTGATCATATTGCGCGCTTTGGAAAAGACGGTTTGCGCGCAGCCGTCATATTGGAGAAAAGCTAGTTTTCTATGACTATTTGTGTAATTCTTGCTGGACGAGTGTCTGACGTAGATAATGGTGCAACGACCCACAAGGTCATGACCCATCGTGATTATTTGGCCAATCCGGCATTATTTGCCGGTCAGCGTCCCCGTATTATCAACCTGTCACGTTCCTACCGTTATCAAAGCCGCGCTTATTATTGTTCGCTGCTTGCCGAAGCTCGCGGCCATCGTGTGTTACCGTCTGTGGAAACCATGATCGACCTGTCGGAACGACGGTTATATAAAAAATCTATTCCCGAGCTTGAAGATTGTCTCAACAAAGCCCTGAAAGGAGACGGTACACGCGCACCGGAAATTATCAGGGTATTTTTTGGCATTACCGATAGTTCAAATGATATTAAAGGTGACCGATTTGAGAAATTCGGCCACCTTTTGTTTGACTGGTATCGGGCTCCGGCATTGGAAGTTCACGTTATACCGGGTGAATGGGCACGCATTCACAAAATTGGTTTTGCCAATTGGCAAAAACTTGAAGGCGAAAGTCGCGACGCTTTCTATAATGCGATGGAAACTTATACGACACGGGCCTGGAAAGAAGCCCGTCACAAAGTGCCGCCACGTTGGACTTTCGCGGTTTTATGCAATCCGGAAGAAGAATTGCCACCAACAAACGTTGCCGATTTGAAGCATTGGGCAAAAATTGCCGCCCGCCTTGGTGTGGAAGTCGAACCGATCGGGGCAAGAGATCTTGCCCGTCTTGCCAATTTCGATGCGCTGTTTATTCGTGAAACAACCAATATATCCAATCATACCTATCGTTTTGCCCGTCGCGCGGAACAGGAAAATATGCCGGTTATCGACGACCCGATGTCGATGATCCGCTGTACAAACAAAGTCTATCTTGACGAGTTGATGCGCGCGAATGGTGTGCCGGTTCCCCCCACAGTGATGATCGGTGGCAATGATGATCTGGTAAGAGCGGCAGATACGCTCGGCTTCCCGATGGTGTTGAAAATTCCGGATTCTTCGTTTTCACGCGGGGTGAAACGCGTTGGCTCGATGGGAGAATTACGCCGCCTTGCCCATGAGTGGCTCAAAGATAGTGATCTTTTGCTGGCACAAAAATATTTACCGACCAAATTCGATTGGCGTGTCGGTGTGTTGGGTGGCAAGCCGCTTTTTGTTTGCCAGTATGAAATGGCGCCCCACCATTGGCAAATTATTAAACATGATCCGAATGGTGGTGAACCGCTGGAAGGTGGTTTTAAAACCTATTCTATTCCGGATGCACCGCCGGCAGTTGTCGAAATCGGTTTGAAGGCGGCCCGTTGCATTGGCGATGGCCTTTATGGTGTTGATATTAAAGAAACCGATGAAGGTATTGTGGTCATTGAAGTCAACGACAACCCCAATATCGAACACGGGGTCGAAGATCTGGCCGAAAAAGACGATGTCTGGATCAATCTCACACGCTGGTTTATCGAGCGCCTTGAACGTTGATTTGAAGACCTGAAGAGAAAAACCGGCAATGTGTTGCCGGTTTTTTCATATCTCGTCAGAATTCCGTTTATCTCATTGCCAAGCAAAAACGGGGGCTTCTTCCGTTTCCTTAAAACATCGTTTTTGAGTGGAACTATGAGTGAATTCCCGTTCCCCTTCGATCACAAAAACAAAAATTGAAAATCACAAAGGCCGATATGATAACATCGCTGTTTTGGCGCAAATGACGCTCTGTCCGTTTTCAGGCCCGTCGTCAGGGTGCAGAATTATCGGACGAAGAAAGCTTGCTATTCAGTGCCTTTTCAATTTGTGGCAATGTTTCATCTTTATAGATTTGCGGTGTTAATGGCCCGATATGTTTATATATAATTATGCCTTCACGGTTTAAAAGAAAAGTTTCCGGTGGTCCGTATACCCCCCAATCAATTGCTGCGCGGCCGCTCGGATCAAAGCCGACAAGCTTGAACGGACTTCTGAAATTATCAAGGAAGCGTATCGCGTTTTCTTCTTTATCTTTGTAATTGATGCCGACAAGGTCAAAGCGATTGTCTTTCGAGATTTCGATAAGGGTGGGATGTTCGTCACGACATGGTGGACACCATGACCCCCAGAAATTGACAAGTGTGACGCGCCCCTTGAAATCTTCAGGGTTGAAGGAGCCGGTTTGACCAAGTAGGGGCAAAACTGTTGCAGGCGCAGGTTTGCCGGCAAGTGCATTGGGAACAAGATTGGCCGTGTCCGGATTGGTTGTTTCCATATGGTTAAACATGATAACAACCAGAACAACAAACAGGATGAACGGCCCAAAAAGGGCGATCATCACCGGAACACTCATTTTTTTCTTGGGCGCGTCCATGATCTTCACGATTTCACTTTGTTGGCACGGATGGCATTTGACTGTTCAAGTTTTTGAAGCCGGGCTTTTTGATGACGACCATTAAGAACAATGTATAAAACCAGCAATAACAGGACAACGGCCGAGACAACATAGCTCATGGTGACAATCTGGCTATGGTCGAAATGGCCCAGAAATATGTCAATACGATCGGAAATGCCGGTTGCATTTTCAGTGGTCATTTTACGTTTTCCTTCTGACGCAGGCGTCGAGCAGCCATTCTTTGCATTGTTTCCACACGCCGACGAGTAATTTCGGTACGCATGCTCGCAAGATAAAGGGCAAAAAAGGCCAATGTGAAACCGATAGCCATAGTAAAGAGCGGCCATAACATGGCGCTATCAATAGCCGAGCCGCCTTTACGGAGAATAGAGGCGGGTTGATGAAGTGTGTTCCACCATTCAACGGAGAATTTGATAATCGGTATGTTAATGAAGCCGACAAGTGTCAGGATAGCCGCAGCTTTTGCGCCTTTTGTTGCATCGTCGAACGCGCGTGAAAGCGCGATAATCGCAAGATAAATCAAAAACAATACGAGCACGGAAGTAAGTCGGGCATCCCATTCCCACCATGTGCCCCATGTTGGCCGCCCCCAGAGAGAGCCGGTTATAAGGGCAAGAGCAGTAAAAGTGGCACCAATCGGAGCAGCACTTTTAAGCGATACGTCGGCAAGCGGATGGCGCCAGACCAAAGTTCCCAGTGCCGAAACGCTCATCAGCGTGTAGCAGCACATGGAAAGCCATGCAAAAGGCACATGAAGATACATGATGCGTACTGTCATGCCTTGCTGATAATCGTCGGGCGAGCGCATGACCATGAAAAGGCCACAGGCGAGAACAATAACAGCAACAAGGCTAAGCCACGGCAGAACTTTACCGCTCAGCCCCATGAAACGGGTCGGGTTGGCCAATGATTGCAACCAGTTTGTCTTCTTTTGTATCAATTCCATGATATCCCTTATTATCGGGTTTTGCTTTTGTCGCAATTATCTTTCTTCATAGAGACCAACATATGACACCAATCTGACAAAGATGTGATGTCTAGTCCGATAATGAAGCAAGTGTCAAAGCTGCTGCCAATGGACCAAGAATCGAAAAGAACAGTGACA
This sequence comes from Bartonella sp. M0192, assembly GCF_016102305.1. Classification (NCBI taxonomy): domain Bacteria; kingdom Pseudomonadati; phylum Pseudomonadota; class Alphaproteobacteria; order Hyphomicrobiales; family Bartonellaceae; genus Bartonella; species Bartonella sp. M0192. The sequence goes on from NZ_JACFOU010000001.1 coordinate 597,642, forward strand.
GAGCGATCAAAAACAGTAACGGGTTTATAAACGAAATGCCCGGAGCGGTGGTTGCATAGGCTGCGGATACCCCGAAAATCATAACCGGCACAGCAAGCGGCAAAACAATAACCGATATTAATACGCCGCCACGCGGTAGCGAGGTTGCTAGCGCCGCACCGACTGCACCAATCAGGGTAATCGCAGGTGTACCACATAAAAGTGTGAGCATAAGACCGCCTATTGCTGTTCCACCAAGACCGAGCATCAATCCAAGCACAGGAGTAAAAAGAATGAGAGGCAGAATAGTTCCACACCAATGCGCCAAGCATTTTGTAAAAACGATCAGACTCAAGCTTTTTCTGTGTCGGGACAATATCAGTTGATCAAGGCTGCCATCATCACGGTCGGTCTGGAACATGCGGTCTAAACCGAGCAAAATTGAAAGAAGCGCTCCAACCCACAGCATTCCCGGACCAATGCGTGACAAAATTTCCTGATCAGGTCCGACAGCAAACGGAGTTATGATAATAATTGCTGCAAAAAACAGAAGTCCCGTCAATAAAGAACTTCCCGGACCAAAAGCAATTCGCAAATCGCGCAAGAAAAGAGCTTTCATCAACTGTCCTCGAAATCGGGAAGGTAATCGTCAAGGAGAATATGACGATTTTCTTCTATGCCAAGCGGTAAATGGGTTGCAGCAATAATCATGCCCGAACGGTTTCTATGCTCTTCCATAATCTTTGCAAAAATTGCACTTGCATGTTTGTCGAGTCCTGATGTCGGCTCGTCCAGGAGCCATAAAGGCTGATGGGATAATAACAATCGCGCAATGGCAACGCGCCTTTTCTGTCCGGTTGAAAGGACACCGAAGGGAAGATGCTCGATTCCTGAAAGTTCGACTTGATCGAGTGCTTCCATCGGCGACAACAATTGCGCTGAATCGAAATTCGACCAGAATTCGAGATTTTGCAAAACGGTCAAATGCGTTTTCATGGCGTTTTGACTGCCAAGATAATGGCTGACAAGAGCAACGGGAAAGCGTTGATCACCTTCTTGTGCTGCGACTTCTCCTTCATTGGCGGGCAAGAAGCCTGCAATGATTCGCAGCAAAGTCGACTTGCCGATACCATTTGGACCGGTGATTGTGAGCAATTCTCTATCGTGGATTGTAAAGTGCAAGTGTTGAAACAACACTTCTTCACCACGTTTTGCACTCAGATCAATTGCTGTTATTTCCATGTAACCACCGGATTTTGCTTAACCTTTCTTAAGATGGCCGGAGCCTTTAAACAAGTAAACACATTTTTTTTAATGGATTACGTCTGGAACAGTTCCAGAAAAGGACTTATATCAGATTTACCATACCAGCGGTCGGTGTGGGACAATTTTTGGGCCGGTCTCCAAATCTGCTTGTTCTGGCGGTTGAGGAACGGACAGCGGAAATGACTGCACCCGCACCGTAGCTGCGATCTTGACCCGCAGTTTGTGGCGTTCGTTCCAGGAGCTAAGGCTCGCACAAATATAAGGACGAACAGTCGTGTCTCAAATAGATAGTTTTAAGTGCCGCAAAACACTCCATGTAAATGGCAAGGACTATATTTATTACAGTCTGACAGAAGCCGAAAAGAACGGTCTGCCTGACATTTCCCGCTTGCCATTTTCAATGAAGGTTCTGCTAGAGAACCTGTTGCGGTTTGAAGACGGTCGCACGGTCAAGAAAGACGACATTTTAAATATCGCCAAATGGCTAGACGACAAGGGAAAAGCAGGTGCTGAAATCGCCTATCGCCCTTCACGCGTTTTGATGCAGGATTTTACCGGCGTTCCAGCGGTTGTCGATCTTGCCGCGATGCGTGACGCAATGGTGAAACTTGGTGAAAATCCGGAAAAAATCAATCCGTTGGTTCCGGTTGACCTCGTCATTGACCACTCGGTAATCGTTGACGATTTTGGTAATCCGCTCGCTTTCGAGCATAATAAGGAACTCGAATATAAACGTAATGGCGAACGTTATCGTTTCCTGAAATGGGGGCAACAAGCCTTTCGGAATTTCCGGGTTGTTCCTCCGGGGACAGGTATTTGCCATCAGGTCAATCTTGAATATCTTGCCCAATGTGTTTGGACGAGAGAAGAAAATGGCCACACAATAGCTTATCCCGATACCTGCGTTGGTACCGATTCCCACACCACAATGGTCAACGGTCTTGGTGTTCTCGGCTGGGGCGTTGGTGGTATTGAAGCTGAAGCTGCCATGCTTGGCCAACCGGTTTCGATGTTGTTGCCGGAGGTTATCGGCTTCCGCCTGACAGGCAAACTCAAGGAAGGCATTACAGCCACCGATCTTGTTTTGACCGTAACACAGATGTTGCGTAAAAAAGGCGTGGTCGGCAAATTTGTCGAATTCTTTGGTCCGGGTCTTGAACATATGACTTTGGCCGATCGTGCGACAATTGGCAATATGAGCCCTGAATATGGCGCGACATGCGGCTTTTTCCCGATTGATCAGGAAACCATCCGTTACCTCAATATGACAGGTCGTAAAGAAGAACGGATTGCACTTGTCGAAGCTTATACAAAAGCTCAAGGCATGTGGCATGATTCCCATACAGCCGATCCGGTATTTACCGATACAATCGAACTTGATATGGGAACGGTTGTGCCGTCTATGGCAGGGCCGAAACGTCCGGAAGGGCGCTTGCCGCTTGAAGAAGTCGGCAAAAGTTTTTCGACAGCGCTTCACAACGAATATAAGAAAACAACCGGTGAAAAAACTCGTTATCCGGTTGAAGGCGAGGATTTCGACATTGGTCACGGAGATGTTGCTATTGCAGCGATCACCTCTTGCACCAACACATCCAATCCGAGTGTTCTGATTGCGGCAGGTCTACTTGCCCGAAACGCGGTTGCCAAAGGCTTGAAATCCAAGCCGTGGGTTAAAACTTCACTGGCTCCGGGCTCGCAGGTTGTTGAAGCCTATCTGGTCAATTCCGGACTGCAAAAAGATCTTGATGCTTTGGGCTTCAATCTCGTCGGTTTCGGTTGCACAACCTGTATCGGTAACTCGGGTCCTCTGCCGCCGGCGATTTCGAAAACCATCAATGACAAGGGATTGATTGTTGCAGCGGTTCTTTCAGGAAACCGTAACTTCGAGGGACGTGTTTCTCCTGATGTTCAGGCAAACTACCTTGCTTCACCGCCACTTGTTGTTGCCCATGCTTTGGCTGGAACCATCACCAAGGATCTCACAAAAGAACCTCTTGGAACCGGCAAGGATGGCAAACCGGTTTATCTGAAGGATATCTGGCCAACTTCGCAGGAAGTTCAGGAATTCATCGAAAAGAATGTTACCCGCAAGATTTTTGAATCAAAATATGCGGATGTCTTCAAGGGCGATGAAAACTGGCAGAAAGTCAAGGTTCCTGCAGGTGAAACCTATGCTTGGGACAAAGACTCGACCTATGTTCGCAATCCTCCCTATTTTGAAAACATGCCGAAAGTACCTGCACCGCTCAAGAATATTGACGGAGCTCGTATCCTCGGACTTTTCGGGGACAAGATCACGACAGACCATATTTCGCCTGCCGGTTCTATCAAGGTTGATTCTCCGGCCGGTAAATATCTGATCGAACATGGTGTAAAACCTGCCGATTTCAACCAGTATGGTACCCGTCGTGGTAACCATGAAGTGATGATGCGTGGCACATTTGCCAATATCCGTATCCGTAACTTTATGCTTGGCGAGAATGGACGCGAAGGTGGCTACACCATTCACTATCCATCCAAGGAAGAAGAATCGATCTATGATGCTGCTATGCAGTATAAGAGCGAGCATGTGCCACTCGTTGTCTTCGCCGGCATCGAATATGGTAACGGGTCATCACGTGACTGGGCGGCCAAAGGAACCAATCTTTTGGGCGTGCGTGCGGTGATTGCTCAATCTTTCGAGCGTATTCACCGGTCCAATCTTGTTGGTATGGGAATTGTACCGTTTGTCTTTGAGGATGGACAGAGCTGGCGTTCATTGGGGCTGAAAGGCGATGAAGTCATCACGATCGATGGCATCAACGATCTGAAGCCACGGCAAAAAACTGTTGCCAAGGTCAAATTCGGTGACGGCAGCGTCAAGGAAGTTCCGCTTCTTTGCCGGGTCGATACTGTTGATGAACTTGATTACCTCCATAATGGCGGCATTTTGCAATATGTTTTACGCAACCTTGCCAAAGAAGGCTGATTGGCAACTCATAAAACGATAAATGGGTTATAAAACACATAAACGGGTCGTAAAATTACGGCCCGTTTATTTTTAACCGACAATTTCAGAGAATCTCATTGACGTACCCAGCGAAATTACGCTATAAGCCCGCCAAGATTAAGCGGCTCTCGGCCGCAGTTTGTGTTTCTAGGCTTAAAAGCCGGTCAATAAGAAGAGAGAGATAGACTTATGGCGAATACACCTTCGTCCAGAAAAGCAGTGCGTAAGATTGCAGCACGCACAGAGGTTAGTAAATCCCGTCGTACACGTGTTCGTTCATTTGTACGCAAATTTGATGATGCAGTTGCTGCCGGCAATAAGGCGGCTGCCGAAGTTGCTTTCAAGACGGTTGAACCGGAATTGATGCGTGCTGTCACAAAAGGTGTTCTGCATAAGAATACGGCTTCGCGCAAAGTTTCACGTTTAGCCAAAAAGTTGAAATCACTTTCTGCCTGATTGTTTGAAAGAACGCTTCCGAGGAGTTTTTTCTCGGTTGAGCGGGTTTGTAGATTTTCAAAAACCGGTGCCTTTCGGGTGCCGGTTTTTTTCGTTTTTATTTTTTTTAGGGCGGTGGAATAATTAACCGTAAAAATGATTAATTTTAGAAAGAAATATCATTTTATTTTTTTGTAAAAAAACCTTTAAAAACAATTACCTAACAGCCTTATCCACAATGACAAAAAAGCCTTGGAACGCTCATATTTTGTCAAGCTTTTTTTTTTAATTTTTTTTTAAGGGATTTTGTCGACCGGCAAGCGCCATAGCCGTTTCGAAAAAGCTTATTGATTCAAAGTAATTACGCGCTGTTCCTGTTAACGAATATCGGAAAAATAGAATAGGAACGCAATTTCCAGTTGAGTTTTACCCCTTGCATTTATGGACGGCGTTTTTGTATGGTCTAACTGCAATTAATAACTTTCCAGCCTGCTGCCTTTGAGTCTTCTCTGATCGGTTGACGATAAGCGGATAACAAAGGTAGTAACGCTATCAAATGAAAATGCTCTTTGTTTTTTCTAAGGGGTTGAAGTCGTGAAACTTGATGGAACAGAACATGTTTTTGTCACCACCAGGTTTGGTACAAGTAGATGGAAAGGGAATTACGAAACAGAGCGATCTTGGTTGCCTTATGTGGTTTGGCATCGAGGTGGCGCTTGTTGTTAAGGGGAAGTTCTTGGGGTGAGTTGAGTTTTTCGTGTTGAATGGATGTGTTTTTGGTTTGTTAAGAGGGTTAACAAACGTGTCGGTCTGTTTTTCGCGGAGTAGTTTTATTTTTGGTTATTCAAGGCAAGGATGTTTGGACCGCGAGCGTGTTGTAACCGTTCGGTTTTCATTTGTCTTTGTCAGAGAGAATGTTGCGTAAGATGTCAAATTTGAATGGGATTGTTTCTGGTGAAACCAAAGTAAATGATGATGTTCATCATTTGGTTGCACAAGATGAAGGGGACGAACTTTTTGCACGTGTTATGGCACAGTTGAAAGTTCATGTCGGTAATGAGGCTTATACGAGCTGGTTCGGTCGTCTGCAACTCGATGAATTCAGCCGTAGCCAAGTACGACTTTCTGTTCCGACAGCTTTTTTACGTTCATGGATTACCAACCATTATGCGACGATTCTGACCGAGCTATGGCGCCAAGAATGTCCGACGCTGTTGCGGGTTGACGTTGTTGTGCGCGGAATGAATCGTGTGGTTAAACATCATACTCCGCGAAAAGAAGAAGAGACGCATGTTCAAAACCATCAGGAAAACATGGTTGTGTCGTCTTCTCATGGCCGCATAGAGCGTTTTTCCGGAGAAGCCCAACAGAGTGTTTTTGGCTCTCCACTTGATTCGCGCTATACCTTTGATACCTTTGTTGAAGGTCCGTCCAATCGCGTGGCTCTTGCTGCAGCCCGTTCGATTGCCGAAAGCCATAAAAGTGCTTTGCGCTTCAACCCGCTTTTTATTCATGCGGCCGTAGGCTTGGGAAAAACCCATCTTTTGCAAGCAATTGCTGCTGCCGCTTTGCAGCGTCCAACGCCTGTTCGCGTCATCTATTTGACCGCCGAATATTTTATGTGGCGTTTTGCAACGGCGATCCGCGATAACAACGCTTTGTCATTTAAAGAACAATTGCGAGATATCGACCTGCTTATTATTGACGATATGCAATTTTTACAGGGCAAATCGATTCAGCATGAATTCTGTCATTTGCTCAATATGTTGCTTGATAGTGCAAAACAGGTTGTCGTGGCAGCTGATAGGGCGCCAGCCGAGCTTGAATCATTGGATGTCAGGGTGCGCTCACGTTTGCAGGGTGGTGTTTCGCTCGAAATTGAGTCGCCTGATTATGACATGCGGCTCGAAATGTTGCGCAAGCGCTTGAAAGCAGCCCAACATGATGATCCGTCTATTTCGATTCCCGACGAGGTTCTATCCCATATTGCAAGAACTGTTTCCGGTTCGGGGCGCGATCTTGAAGGGGCATTTAACCAGCTTCTGTTCCGTCAATCTTTTGAGCCGGATCTATCGCTCAATCGTATTGACGAATTGTTGGACCATTTGACGCGCTCGGGTGAGCCGAAGCGGATTCGTATCGAAGAAATCCAGCGTGTTGTGGCTCGTCATTATAATGTTTCCAAGCAGGATTTGTTGTCGAATCGCCGTACGCGGACAATTGTTAAACCGCGTCAGGTTGCGATGTATCTTGCAAAAATGATGACACCACGCTCGCTTCCGGAAATTGGCCGTCGCTTTGGCGGACGGGATCACACAACTGTCCTTCATGCAGTGCGCAAGATTGAAGATATGGTCGGTGCCGATCAGCAATTGGCCAAAGAATTGGAGCTCTTGAAGCGCCTGATTGACGAGCAATCGGCTTGAACAGGCCTTTGAGAGAACAAGTCTCAATAGACTCTGTCAGAGAGTAGTATCTTGTATTTTATGCAAGAATATTGCCAATCTGGTTTTTATCTGTTTTTCTTGTCGGGTGATTCCTTGGCTTAAAAGGAATCACTACATCTTGTTTTATTCAGTTAGAACCCTTTTTAATTGGCAGAATAATTTAGAGAGTGTCCAATATGCGCATTACAGTCGATCGTAGCCATCTGTTAAAATCTCTCGGCCGTGTTCATCGTGTTGTCGAACGGCGCAATACGATTCCTATTCTGTCCAATGTGCTTATCAATACAGTTAATTCCGGTGTCGAATTGCAGGCAACCGACCTTGATCTTGAGGTCACTGAAACAACATCTGCAAATATCGAACAAGCAGGTTCGACAACTGTTCCTGCCCACCTTCTTTACGAGATCGTGCGCAAGCTTCCCGAAGGTGGCGAGATTATGCTTTCGGTTTCCGATGACGGCAACGCTATGCAGGTCGTTTCCGGACGCTCGAACTTCCGTTTGCAATGTTTGCCCAAAGAGGACTTTCCGGAACTTAATGCCGGAGATTTCAGCCATAGTTTTAGTTTATCGGCTGCGGCTTTAAAACGATTAATCGACTGCACACAATTTGCTATTTCCACAGAGGAAACGCGTTATTATCTCAATGGTATCTATTTTCACGTCATTGACGATAAAGGCCTGAAAATACGTACAGTTGCGACCGATGGTCACCGTCTGGCCGAAGCGGAAACCGACGCACCGTCAGGTTCTGAAGGAATGCCCGGTGTTATTATTCCTCGTAAAGCCGTTGGTGAATTGCAGAAATTGTTGGGAGAGGAAGCCGAAAGCGAAATAAAGATAGAGGTTTCCGAAACAAAAATACGTTTCACAATTGCTTCTGTTGTGCTGACGTCGAAATTGATAGACGGGACATTTCCCGATTATCAGCGTGTCATCCCCTTGGGCAATGACAAAAAGCTGACGATCAACCGTCAAAGTTTTGCTGCGGCAGTCGACCGTGTATCGACCATTTCCAGTGATCGCGGGCGTGCTGTTAAATTGACAATCGAAAATGGGCAATTGACACTCACGGTTAATAATCCGGATTCGGGAAGTGCGGAAGACCAGATTGTTGCCGATTATGAAGGTGAACCGTTGGAAATCGGTTTCAATTCAAAATATCTTCTTGATATTATGGCTCAACTCAACGGTGAAAACGCGGTATTCATGCTCGCTGACGCGGGCGCACCAACGCTTATTCGCGATAGTGACGATGCTGACGCACTTTACGTTTTAATGCCAATGCGTGTTTAGAGAACGAATGGTAGATGAACCAGGCAGAAGCGCTGCAAAAGTTTTTATCCGGCAGCTCAAGCTGACCAATTATCGTAATTATCAAAATTTTTCTGCCGATTTTTCCGACCGGATTGTGATCTTCACCGGACATAACGGTGCCGGTAAAACCAATTTGCTGGAAGCCCTGTCGTTTCTTTCGCCAGGGCGAGGCTTGCGCCGGGCAACTTACGATAGTGTCATTCGTGCCGGTCAGCCATCCGGTGCAGTCGAACAAATAGCGTCGGAAGATCGGGATTCGACCGGCTCATTGCAGGCTGAACAGAGGCTTCAAAACGATGCTACCGGATTGGGAAATGCACCAACCGGTGATGATGCAACTCCTGTCCAAAAGGGAGCGGACGGATTTGTCATTTTTGCCCAATTGCATTCGGCGCTTTATGGAAATGTCAATATCGGTACGGCAAGTGACACTGCCTCGAATGGTCGCAAAGTGCGAATTAATGGGGAAAGTGCTGCTTCTGAGAGACTCACCGAATATTGCAGGGTGAGCTGGCTTGTTCCATCCATGGACGGTTTGTTTACCGGTCCTGCAAGTGACCGAAGGCGTTTTCTCGATCGCATGGTTCTGGCAATTGATCCCGCGCACGCTCGCCGCGTGTCGGATTTTGAAAAAGCAATGAGAGCCAGAAACCGGCTTTTAGTGGATGGAAATCGCGACGAATACTGGTTCAATGCATTGGAAACGCAAATGGCAGAACTTGCTGTTGCCATTGCGGCAGCGCGTATGGATGTCGTGAGACTCATTACAAATATTGATAATTTCGATGCAGAAAACACATTTCCGGTACCACTGCTTGATCTTGAGGGAACTATTGAACATTCATTGATGAGGCAATCGGCTGTAGATGTCGAAGAAGACTATAAACAACGCCTCCGCGATAAGCGGGAGCTTGATCGCACGGCCGGACGAACGCTTGAAGGGCCGCATAGAAGCGATCTCCTGGTCTTTTATGCCAAAAAGAATATGCCGGCGGCGCTGTGCTCCACAGGAGAACAAAAAGCCTTGTTAACCGGACTCGTTCTTTCACACGCCCGATTGACAGCAGAAATTTCGGGTATGACACCGATTCTTCTGCTTGACGAGATGGCCGCCCATCTTGACCAGAAAAGGCGGGCAATATTATTCGATAGCCTTGATAAGCTCGGTGGCCAAACTTTTATGACCGGCACCGATAGCGAGCTTTTTTCGGCATTGAAGGGGCGTGCGGAATTTTTCGAGATATCCGGTGGACAGTTTACCAAAATTTAAGAAAATATCACCGACGTTAAGTAAACTCGTTCGAATATAGAGGGGATACTGACCATGGCAAAAAAGATTACAGTACTCAACGGACCAAATCTGAACTTTTTAGGACGACGTGAACCGGCAATCTACGGTCGTGAAACATTGAAAGACATTGAAAATATGACGCGGGAATGCGCTCGTTCCCACGGGTTTGATGTCGATTTTTTACAGAGCAATTGCGAAGGCGAATTGGTTGGCTTTATTCAGGCAGCAATCGGCGAAAGCGTCGCAATAATCATTAATCCGGCGGCCTATAGCCATACTTCAATTGCCATACTCGACGCATTGAAAATGTTTGAAGGGGTGGTTGTAGAAGTTCATTTGTCGAACATCCACAAAAGAGAAACCTATCGTCACCATTCTTTTGTATCGGAAAGAGCCGATGCTGTTATTGCAGGCTGCGGAAGTGATGGTTACCGGTTTGCTGTTGAATATATCGTTCAGCACGATTTGTGAATCAAAAATCGTCGGAAAAACCGCGCAATATTGACGCAGGGGGGGACAAAATACTTGCGAATTTTTACCCAAAGAGTAAGACGTTGCCTAGATGATGCCACAATTGTCTTTGTGGCAACGTCAGTCCAAGTCGGGCTTCTATGTCTTTTTGGGACAAATATTCTGCCTGACGGGGAAAGTTGGAGAAGCGGAAAAGTCCGCTTTTTCGTGACGAATGAATAGAAATACCCTCGTGCAATAATATGCAATGCATATAAAGAGGCAGGTAGGAATGAAGAACTTTGGTAAACTAACAGGGCTGCTGGGCGTCTTAACATCCGCTTTGCTCTTGTCGGGTTGTGAATTTGATGTTCTTTACCCGGCGGGCTATGTGGCGCGCCACGAGCTAATATTGATTACTACATGCGTTATCGTAATGGCTTGTATTGTCATTCCCGTGATGATCGCCGTTGTCGCTTTCGCAATTAAATATCGTGCTACCAACACCCAAGCAGAATATCTGCCGGATTGGGGGCACTCCAAAAAAGTGGAAACCTTCATGTGGGGGATTCCGATTCTTGTTATTATTATTTTGGGTAGCTTGACAGCTTATTTCACTTATAAGCTGGAACCCTCAAAGCCGATTGATAAAGCTGTTGCTGGAGCGCAAGAACCACTCCAGATCGATGCAGTCGCACTTGATTGGAAATGGTTGTTTATCTATCCGCAATATGGCGTAGCTTCGATCAACGAGATCTATGCTCCCGAGAACCGTCAGGTTCTCGTGCAGTTGACTTCGGAAAATTCGGTTAACGCTTTCTGGGTCCCGCGTCTTGGTACAGTGTTGTATGCAATGCCACAAATGAATGCGAAGTTGCATCTTATTGCTGACCGTCAAGGTGTATTCAAAGGTTCTTCCGCCAATTACAGTGGCGACGGTTTCTCGGAGATGCACTTCAAATGGAATTCTGTTGACCAAGCAAGTTTTGATAACTGGATTGCCAAAGCTCGTGAAAGCAAAGAAACGCTTGATCGTGCTGGATATCGTCAGCTTTCCTATTCGCCGAAAATGGGCGATACTGCCGGTAAGCAAAAAGACGCTGAGGTTCGCTATTTCTCGCAAGTCGAAAAAGGTCTATACTATCGCATCGTGAACCGCTGCGTAGATAAAGACACGACTTGTAACGAAGATCAGATGAAACTTGCTGCAGCGAAATCTCTGTGGGGTGAACTCTGCTCCGTATTTGATCCCGGTGTGGTTCAGAAGAAATAAAATTATCGAGGAAGGGGCATCTACCTTCTCGAAAGGTAACGTCCCCTCCAAACCGAAATTCATTTAATATGGGTTGAAAAATGTTTGGAAGACTTACAGACCCTGTAGCCGGAGCGTTTCACGCGCTAACGAATGAGCCGATCGTCCTTTACACCTGCCTTGTTGTAGTTGCATTGGCCGTCGTTATTCTTGCCGCTATTACGCTGCTCGGCTGGTGGGGAATATTGTGGCGCAATTGGATCACATCTGTTGATCACAAGCGCGTCGGCATTATGTATATTGTCCTCGCAATTGTCATGCTTGTCCGTGGCTTTGCAGATGCTATCATGATGCGTACACACCAAGCGTTCGCGCTTGGATCAGAGACTGCGGGTTATTTACCGCCTGATCACTTTGACCAGATTTTCTCGGCACACGGCACAATCATGATTTTCTTCATGGCAACGCCGCTATTGTTCGGTATTTTGAACTATGTTCTGCCGCTGCAACTTGGTGCTCGCGATGTGGCCTTTCCATTTGCCAACAACCTTGGCTTCTGGATTACATGCGCCGGTGCGATTCTGATCAACATTTCACTCGGTATCGGTAACTTTGGCCGTGGTGGTTGGTTGATGTATCCACCTTTCTCGGAATTGTTGAATAGCCCTGACACAGGTGTTGACTATTATCTGTGGTCACTACAGCTATCCGGTATTGCGACAACAATGGGTGCTGTCAACTTTGTTGCCACTATCGTCAAATGTCGCGCTCCCGGAATGACAATGTGGAAGATGCCGGTATTCTGCTGGTGCGCATTGGTTTCGAACGTTCTTATCCTTATCATTTATCCGCCGTTAACAGTTGCTTATGCACTGCTCGCCGGTGATCGTTACCTTGATATGAACTTCTTCACCAATACAGCCGGCGGTAACCCGATGGTTTGGATCAACTACGTTTGGATTTTCGGTCACCCGGAAGTTTACGTTCTGGTTGTTCCTGCGTTCGGTATCATTTCCGAAATCGTTCCGACATTCTCGTCAAAACGCCTTTTCGGTTACACCTCGATGGTTTGGGCCGTCCTTGTTATCTTGATCCTGTCGATCATCGTCTGGGGACACCACTTCTTCACAATGGGTGGCGGCGAAGCCGTTAATACCTTCTTCGGTACTGCAACCATGATTATTGCTATTCCGACCGGTGTTAAGGTCTTCAACTGGCTCTTCACAATGTATAAGGGACGCATCCGTTTCGAACCTCCGATGTTGTGGTGCATGGGTATGATGTTCACCTTTGTTGGTGGTGGTCTTACTGGTGTTCTGCTTTCGATCGTTCCTTCGGACTGGCAGTTCCACAACTCCTTGTTCCTGGTTGCCCACTTCCACCACACAATTCTTGGTGGTGTTGTGTTTGCTTACCTCGGTGCATTGGCGTTCTGGTTCCCGAAAGCTTTCGGTGTCAAGCCGAACCGCGCATTGGGTATTGCTTCGTTCTGGTGCTGGTTCATCGGCTTCTACGTAGCATTCTTCCCGATCTACGCAGTTGGTTTGATGGGGGCAACACGTCGTTTGCAGCACTATGTCGAACCAAGCTGGCAGCCTTTGTTCATCACAGCAGCGATCGGCGCATTTATCATCCTTCTTGGTATCCTGTGCTTTGTTCTGCAGGTATTGATTGCCATCTGGTATGGCATCAAGCATAGAGGCAAATTGCCGATCACACAGAACGATCCGTGGGGCGATGCCCGTACTCTGGAATGGTCAATCTCTTGCCCGCCTCCTGCTTACAACTTTGCTACAGTCCCGGTCGTTCAAGCAGACGATGCCTATTGGGATATGAAACAACGCGGTGAGCATCGTAAAACTTCGGGCTTCGAGAAGATCCATATGCCTTCCAACACGATTGCAGGCTTTATTTCCGGCATGTTGATGTTGGTACTTGGCTTCTCTCTCGTATGGCACATCTGGTGGCTGGCTGTAATTACGTTCGTTGGCTTCATTTTGACCATTCTGCTTCATTCGCTTAATGGAAACCATGCAGGCTATTACATCTCGGCTGAAGAAGTACAGAAGACTGAAGACGAATTCAGCGCTGTTCTTAAAGCACAAGGAGTAAAAGCATGAGCGCTACAGCAGTAACAACCGCTCACGCGGAAAACCACCACGACGGTAGTTCGACAATGGTCTTCGGGTTCTGGGTTTATATCCTTTCCGACCTGATCATCTTCGCAACTCTGTTCGCTACATTTGCAGTGTTCGCCTCCGCTTACGGCGGCGGACCTGCCGGTAAGGATTTCATCAGCCTCAATTACGTGCTTTGCGAAACAGCTTTGCTGTTGTTCTCGTCAATCACTTATGGCATGGCAATGGTGCAGGTTCGTAATGGTAATATCGGCGGGGTAAAAACCTGGCTTGCTATTACTTTCATTCTTGGCCTCGCATTCATTGGAATGGAATTGAATGAATTCCATGAGCTTCTCTTCGGGAAGGAAAATGTTTTCTTCTTTGATCCGAATGCTTATGCGGGTGTTGATCCTGAAACCGGTGTTCGCACATTCGGTAAAGAAGTTCTGTCGGCTTATTGGTCGTCATTCTTCATGCTGGTTGGCACACACGGTATTCACGTTACGACCGGCTTGATCTGGATGGTATTGATGTTCTTGCATCTTGGCCGTCACGGTTTGGATAAAGATAACAAGACTCGTTTGTCGTGTCTTTCTATCTTCTGGCACTTCCTTGACATTATCTGGGTTGGTGTCTTCACAGCCGTCTATCTTTTGGGAGCACTATAATGAGCGAACATGAAGAAGCACACGGTGTAACAACCGGCAAATACATGGTCGGATTCATTCTGGCTGTTATATTGACCCTCGCTTCATTCATTCCTGTTATGCAAGGAATGCTTGATAACTGGGCAGTCAGCACCAAGGTTATATACCTCATTGGCATGGCTCTCATTCAGATATTCGTCCAGATCGTTTTCTTCCTCCACCTCAACGAAGGTCCGGATGCGAAGTGGATGGTCGGCTCAATGTGGTTTGGTGCGCTCTGCGTATTCATCGTTCTCGGTGGTACATGGTGGGCGATTTCTCACCTGAACTACAATATGATGGGCGGTTCGGGCCGTATTGTTCAGCCTGATATTATTGATCAGGTTCCGGGTGGTAGTCCGGTTGCACCTTCAACAGAAGCTGCACCTGCGACAGAAGAAGCTGCTCCTGCTACACCGGCAGCACCTGCACAATAATACGATTTTGTAATATAAAGCAGTTGAAAGCCCCGCTACCAAGCGGGGCTTTTTTCGTGTTTTTAGTAAACTGCGCTCAATGGCCGGACGTTTAGCTAAAGCCTATTTTAAACATCGCCATAAACCCGATTTTCGCACGCTATTATAATTCCGGATAAAGAGTCGCCATAAGACCGTGTAGCTGTCCGCCCGCGCACCTAACACCAATGCGAAAATCCACTGCAAATAGACCAATTGACGTTTAATGAGATGTCGGAACGTAATGCACAACGATGTTTGAAGAGGGTGGCTATTGCACAGACTGTCCGGAAAAGACCACCATCACAGAGTGTCCGGAAAAGTCCGCCATGCATCGACTATCCGGAAATGTGGGGGCTTTGTGCCAATAAACTTGCCCATCCCATCAGAGAAGGAAAATGATCGGCCCGAACATGAGGGCTTTTCAAAAATGTGCTCACCGGCCACCCCTACCCAAATGTTTAAGAAATGGCTGTTAATAAAATAAGACCGGACAATCTTCAGCCCACCACGAGCCTGACTTGACCGAGAGGTAGCACGCTATTGATGAAAAAGGTATTTCTTTCGAGGGCGAAGATGATTTCGAGCTTAAGATCAACAGCGGAAAATAGGTTTGGCATGGCTAGGACCTGTTCATTCTTATGAAAAACAACAGCAAAAACTATCGTCTTCTAAGATAACAGACATCGGTTTTTGGGGAGACGGAATTTACAATCGCCAAACCGACTATATTTTTTTCAAGCTGTTTCAAGCGGCTGATAAGAGAGCAATATTATTCACGAACGGGCAAGAGCAGCACCTTTGCCTTCGCATCGGTTTTCTCCTTGATGTTACCAATGCCGAAAAATATCATTTTAAAGCAATATGGATTTTTGAACTTTTTGCTAAAGGATTTTTTGTGCAGCCGCGCGGGATAATTAAAAATATCGGTCGCGCGTCGATTTCTCGAACCACTTAACCCTCTAATTTTTAATGTTGAATTGAGATAAACAATTTTCGGTCTTCCGAAAATATCTCAAAATAAACGGACGCGTTATCAATTAAGGTTCATGAGTATTTGTCAGAATGAGACGGTCTCAAGCCTGACAAGTTTAGTTTTCCGCGTAATGAATGACTATTGGTTTAGCAAAAACACAACAATTTTAATATGCGGTTCTGATCCAAATTGTAGGAAAAGGGAGGTTATCAGTCAAGGCCTTGAATAAATAGTTATCAGTCGAGGATATAAAAAGGAAGCAACAGCGGTTGCTTCCTTTGAATCCTGAATTTCCATTCTTTTGGCAGAATGAAATTAAGCTTCCTGAACATGTGATTCAAGGAACCACAAGCTCTTATCAAGTTCACGTGATGCTGCGGTAAAGATATCGGCAGTGTCTGCATCCCCTGCGTCATCTGCTTCGTCAATTGCTTTGCGCATATCGTTGGCAGCATCGCCATAACGTTCGATCAAGGCCAAGAGATGATCATGCACTTTATAAATATCTGTCGGGTAAGCTTTGAGCTTGGACGTACCGGCAACTGCTTGAACGGTACCCAAAGCAGTTCCACCCAATTGGGCAACGCGTTCGGCAATAATATCGACATGTTCGTCAATTGCATCTCTAAAGCCGTCCAACATTTCGTGGACACCAATAAAGTTGGACCCCTTCAAATTCCAGTGGGCCTGTTTTGTAACGAGTGCCAAATCGATAAGCGTTGCGAGGTTCTTGTTCAACAACGCAATGGCTGTTGTTTTTGTATTTGAAGGCATATCGTTACGAGTTTTGTGTGTTTTAACCATAATAATCTCCGCTTGAATTAATTCGCGTATCTATATAACGCACCAAACGCCTGAAAGTTCCGCTTGGAATTTCTACCAGTGTCAAGCTGTTCCAGTGGTAGTGCGGTGATGCCTTTATAGAATACACCTTATAAAAAATAATCCAACAGAAAATATATACAATAAATAAGTTAATTTTTGAAATATTTTACCATTATAAATCGTATAACCTAAACTTATGGATGTTTCATAAAAAATTATAATGAACTTATATTTTTTAATTATTTTAATTCTAAAAAATTTTGCCGATTGATAAAATGGGAAATAGCTATTATATATAAGATATATTATATCTAATATAGAAAATTATTATGAATGATATATAATTATTGATTGACCGAAAAACAAGGTTTCATTGATGATCCGTAAAAAAATTTGGAATTTTATCATTTAAAATATCCAAATAGGACGTAATTTTTTGATGAATTTTAAACACAAAACAATTTATATAAATAAATAATATTCATATAATTCTGAAAATTATAATTATTAAAATCACTTGAAAGTTATTTTTATAAAGAATTAAAAATCAATACGAAATTTTATATAAAATGCATAACATTCTAAAAACGATAACCTTTTCTAAAGTCACACCTCGAATTGTTCATTGCATATATATTTTTGGCTGACATTTTTGTTCCAAGTCCGATGCTTTTGTTCTAAACAAAAATACAAGCTCTTCGAAAATAAAATTTGTGAAATATCGCCCGGCAATTTTTGTTGATTTTTGCCATATTTCGTTCCCGTTTTGAAAAAAAATTTTTGATCATTTTGATCTATCAGCCAAGAAAAGTTCAAAACCTATTGATTTAAGGTTATCGGTTCTTTTGTTTCGGTGAACAATGGTCTAATAGACAGAAAATGATTACGCTTGCCATAGATACAGCTTCTTTAAATTGCGCCGTTGCATTGATGCAAGACGGCAGGGTTGTTGCGCGCGTAAGCGAAAAAATCGGTAAAGGGCACGCCGAAAAGTTGATCGGGCAAATCATCGAGGCGTGCAGTCTAGCAAAAATAGAGTTGTCATCTATCGACCGTATTGCCGTCAATATCGGTCCGGGGTCGTTCACAGGCGTGCGCATTGGTGTGGCAACGGCAAGAGGCCTCGCTCTGGCACTTGTAAAGCCCGCAATTGGTGTAAGTTCACTTGAAGCAATCGGTTTTGAAGCACATGGACATTTTCCAAAAAGTCATATTATTGCTTTGATAGATGCCGGCCGCAACATGGTGTATCGGCAGGATTTTGATGAAAATTTTCAGCCTCTTTCCCCTGCTATAGTGCAAAATTGCGAAGAGGTTGTTGCTGGGCTTGATGAGAAGGCAATTCTTGCAGGCCCCTTTTCCAAAACTATAGCGCATTTGGCTGGGGTCAAAGAAAGTTCTGTTTATTTTCTTGATGCTCCGGATGTGGCAAGCTTTGCAAAATTGTCGCAAAACAAACCGTCCGACGGTTCACCGAAACCGCTTTACTTGCGCGAGGCAGATGCAAAACCGCAAATGAGTTTTTCCGTGCCAAGGAAAAAGGAATGAGGTCAGGACTTTTTTCAAAACCGGAATATATTGTCACTTCGATTACATCAGATGATAGTGATATTTTGCATGATATACACAAACAGTCATTTTATCATGCGTGGGATGAAACAGTTTTTGCGTCATTTTTGGCTGATCCGCAAATTTCAGGTTTTATCGTGAGCCCCAAGGGCAAGCCCGGAAAGGTTTTGGGTTTTGTCCTCTGCCGGTTGGTTATCGACGAGGCAGAAATTATTACTATTGCCGTTCATCCCCGATTTCGCCAAAAAGGCTTGGGAAAAAAGCTTTTGGATGCAGTTTTCCGCTATCTCTATCAGCAGCGGGCGAAAGTGCTTTTTCTGGAGGTTGATGAAAACAATAGCGCGGCACTTGCACTCTATAAAGGTTTTGGTTTCTATGAAGTTGGTCGTAGACCCGGTTATTACAAAACAGACAAAGGTCATAGTGATGCCTTGATCATGCGTAGAACCATTCAGCAAAAAGATTGAGATTTACCAGAAAACCGGATAAAAATATCCTATGAGCGAAGCAAACAAAAAAATCGGCAATAGCCGCAAGGTCTTTATCAAGACTTATGGCTGTCAGATGAATGTTTATGATAGTGAACGCATGGGCGACAGTCTTGACAGTGAGGGGTATGTGGCAACAGAAACTCCCGACGATGCTGATCTTATATTGCTCAATACATGTCATATCCGTGAAAAAGCGGCTGAAAAACTTTATTCCGATCTCGGTCGTTTAAGAGTTATGCGCGAAGAAAGGGATCCTTCGCGGCCATTAACAATAGGTGTAACAGGTTGTGTTGCTCAAGCCGAAGGGGCCGAAATTTTGCGCCGTGCACCAACAGTCGATCTGGTTGTAGGGCCGCAAACTTACCACCGGTTGCCTGAATTGTTGCGCAAGGTCCATGAAGGACAAAAGGTTGTTGAAACCGAATATGCAGTGGAAGATAAATTTGCCCATCTTCCACACCATAATCGGCGGGCTGTCCAGAAGCGAGGGGTTACTGCATTTTTGACGGTTCAGGAAGGCTGTGACAAATTTTGTACATTCTGCGTGGTTCCCTACACGCGCGGGTCGGAAGTTTCTCGTCCGCTAGACCAGATCATGAGCGAGGCACGTGAACTTGTCGACGCCGGGGTAAAAGAAATCACCTTGCTTGGACAAAATGTCAACGCCTGGCACGGCGTTTCGGCAGACGGAGATGTTTTGCATCTCGGAGACCTTCTTTATCAGCTTGCCAAAATTGATGGGCTTAAACGTCTCCGCTATACAACAAGCCACCCGAGGGATATGGACGACAGTCTTATAGCTGCTCACAAAAATCTTGGAATGTTGATGCCTTATCTTCACCTTCCGGTTCAATCAGGCTCCGACCGGATCCTCAAAGCGATGAATCGTCAACATAAAGCGGATGATTATCTGCGTCTTATTGATCGCATTCGTAAAGCACGTCCCGATATTGCATTTTCAGGCGATTTCATTGTCGGCTTTCCCGGAGAAACCGACGAAGATTTCGAAGCGACGATGAAGCTTGTTCAAGAAGTAGGATATAGCTCTGCCTATTCATTCAAATATTCGCCACGTCCGGGAACACCCGGGGCAACAATGAAAGGCCATATAGAGGAGAAAGTAAAAGACGAGCGCCTTCAGCGCTTACAAGCCCTTATTCTCGATCAACAACATCAATTCTTGCAATCGAAAATCGGTCAGCGGATTGAAGTCCTCGTTGAGAAAGTTGGTCGCCATGAAGGGCAGATGGTCGGTCGCTCGCCCTGGTTGCTGCCTGTTGCTGTTTCAACAAATGCAAAAATTGGCGAAATTATCGCGGTTGATGTAACAGACGCATCATCCAACAGTCTCCTTGGCCGTGCAGTCAATTGAATATTTTTTTCAAGTTCGGCGGGATTTCATGGCGGGTTCGGTGGCGGATGAGGTAACGTGAATAAAGCAGGTTTCCTTTTCACTATAATTTTATATATTCTTACCCAAATATATTTTTTCAGGAGACAAGGTTGAAGAATTCAACCGAAACAAAAAAGACGGTCAAGACAGTTAAAAACGGGCGAGCGAAAGAGCCCGATAAAAGTGGTGTCGACGATGCTTCTGTTAAAAAAGGCGCATCCGATACAGATCATATTGTCCTGGTTTTCGAGGATAACCAGCAGGCAAATATTGTTTTTGGCCAATTTGACGAAAACCTTGCCCGCATCGAACAAAAACTGGGTCTGGATATCCGTGCACAGGGAAATGAAGTATCAATCCGGGGAGACAGGCAGGATATCGAAATTGCCCGCCGGTCTCTCGACCAGCTTTATGAACTTGCAAAAACCGGTTTGCAACCGGGTTTGTCGGATGTGGATGGTGCAATAGCAATCGCCTCTTCTGTGAACGAGAAAGCCGATCGGGAAAAGTCTGAAAATAGTTCGCGGAAAGTGACGCCAGCCCATATATCAACGCGTAAAAAAACAATTTATGCACGCACACCAATGCAGGATGCCTATATGCGGGCGTTACAACGTGCCGAGCTTGTTTTCGGCGTTGGTCCGGCGGGTACAGGAAAAACCTATCTTGCAGTGGCACACGCGGCAATGTTGCTCGAGCGTGGACTTGTAGAGCGTATCATCTTGTCACGTCCTGCCGTTGAAGCCGGTGAAAGATTGGGCTTTTTGCCCGGTGATATGAAGGAAAAAGTCGATCCTTACCTGCGTCCTCTTTATGATGCACTTTATGACATGATGCCGGCCGAAAAAATCGAACGTGCCATGGCGGCAGATATTATCGAAATCGCTCCGCTTGCTTTTATGCGTGGTCGGACACTTGCCCACTCTGCCGTTATTCTCGACGAGGCACAAAATACAACATCAATGCAGATGAAAATGTTTTTGACCCGTCTTGGGGAAGGGTCACGTATGATCGTGACAGGCGACCCTAGCCAGATCGATTTGCCTTTCGGACAAAAATCGGGGCTTACCGAAGCGATGCGCATTCTTGGCAGTATTGACGATATTGTGACGGTGCATTTTACCGAGGCAGATGTTGTGCGACATCCATTGGTAACAGCTATTGTTACTGCCTATGATCAGGACGCCCGTCTGCACTCGAAAAATCGTGCTCAAGATAATAATATAGCAAAGAACCTGGAAAAATGACAGTGCATTATGACATGGCAATCAATGCTGAAGGCTGGCAAAACGAGGAGACTTTAAGACGGCTCGTTGACAGTGTATTGCAAGCGACATTGCAGGAGCTCGGCTTTGACAAGATTGATAGCGAACTGAGCCTTGTTTTTACCAATGATGCCGATATCCGCGAAATAAACGGGAAATGGCGCCACATTGACAAGCCCACCAATGTTTTGTCATTTCCGGCTTTTGCTCTTCAACCCGGACAAGAGCCCGGAGAGATTTTGGGTGATATTGTCATTGCGCGTGAAACGGTTGCACGTGAGGCGGCGGAAGAACACAAGAGCTTTGACGATCATCTGAGCCATCTTGTTGTTCACGGTCTCCTTCATTTGATGGGGTATGATCACCAGAATGATGAAGAAGCAGAGCAGATGGAAACGCTGGAGAGAAAAATTTTAGCCTCTCTTGGTATTTCGGATCCTTATCTATGATTAAATAAAGCCAAGTGTTGCTATTATGCGTCTATACATATATTAGAGAAATATATGTCCTAGTTTAATAACAAGAAAACTGACACAATTTACTTCGCATATTGTAATTTTAAGAAGCCATGACGGAAAAAACAGATAGTTCAATTGACGAAGAGTCCGGTAGGTCATCAACAGGGCAAAACTCTTCACGGTCGCAATCAGGTGAAAAGAAGTCTTTATTTGCCAATCTCTTTTCTTTTTTGCGCTCGCGTAACAATTCGACTTTGCGTGAAGATCTGACAGATGCCCTTTCCGAGGGAGAAGGCGAAACAAACGCTCTTTTTTCGCCTGAAGAGCGCCTTATGCTCAATAATATTTTGCGTCTTCGGGAAACGCGCGTCGAAGATGTTATGATTCCCCGTTCCGAAATCGAAGCACTTGATATTTCGACAACTTTGGCTGAAGCACTGATAGAATTTGAAAAATCGGGCCATTCGCGTATGCCGGTCTATTCGGAAAGCCTCGATGATCCTCGCGGGATGCTGCATATCCGTGATGTCTTGAATTACATCACAAGGAAAGCGCAAAACGGGGAAAAAGAAGGGGTTCTCAATTTTTCCAAAATTGATTTTTCACAAGCTGTCGGTAATCTTGAACTGATACGAAGCGTTCTTTTTGTTCCGGGATCCATGTTGGCCGGACAATTGTTGACGCGTATGCAGGCAACGCGAACGCAAATGGCGTTGATTATCGATGAATATGGAGGAACAGACGGTCTCGCTTCTATGGAAGATATTGTCGAACTGGTTGTAGGTGATATCGAAGACGAACACGACGATGTCGACATGTCCATTATCAAAGAAGCAGAAAATAGATGGCTTGTGGATGCGAGCGCTGATCTTGATGAGGTCGGAAAAGCGTTGGGACCAGGGTTCAAAATTGGCGAACACGGAGATGACGTTGATACAATTGGCGGGCTCATCGTTTCGACTCTAGACCGGATACCGGCGAAAGGTGAAGTTATAGAAGCCGTACCCGGTTACCAGTTCCGTATTCTGGAGGCCGATAAACGCCGCATTAAACGGATCAGGATTCAACCGTTACAAAATCACCCGAAACAGGAGGGTGCGGCTGTTCCATCCGATTAAGCAACTATTGTTTTCAATCTTCTTTTCTGGAAGTGGCTAAGATTCAATAGACGTTTACGAATAAGCACTTCGAAGTGGTTTGTTTATCTTGTGTCGAAATTTTAGGGATGGAAAGATACGAGGGGAGCAGGAATGCGTATTTTGGCAACAGCCATCTCTTATATGAAGACATTACGAGGGCCGAAACGACAGCTCCTGAGCTTTGTGTGTGGTGGAATTACCGCTTTTGCATTAGCGCCGTTTTATCTCTTTCCTCTGGCTTTTTTTACTTTTCCGGTCCTTGTCTTATTGCTTGATAATGTCGCTTGTAAGATGTGTCGGAAGCAACGTTTCAAGCTTGCCTTTTTCACGTCTTTCAGCTTTGCCTTCGGTTATTTTGTTTTTGGTCTTTGGTGGCTTTCGAGCGCTATGCTCATTGACCCCGTAAGCTTCGGCTGGGCTATCCCGTTAGCAATATTCGGGCTACCATTTTATCTTGCACTTTATTGGGGATTTGCTGGCGGCGTTGCTATTGTCTTTTGGCGTGAAGGACTGTCACGTATATTTGTTTTGGCACTTGCTCTGGGAGTGGCAGAGCTTTTGCGCTCCATTATGTTTACCGGTTTTCCATGGAACGCAATCGGTTACACAATAATGCCGACACCACTTTTTATGCAGTCCGATGCAGTGGTGGGTTTATATGCAATGAACGCACTTGTCGTGCTTCTTTATTCGCTGCCAGCCAGTCTGTTTGACAAGAGCGGGCAATGGCTTGCACTTGGCATAGGCCTTGTTCTTTTTTGTACCCACACAGGATTTGGTATTGTCCGCCTCCATAATGCGCCTCCTATAGAAAGTTATGAGAACGCCGATCGATGGGTAAGATTGGTACAACCGTCCATCAAACAGGATGAAAAACTTGATAACGAAGTGCGCTATAGAATGTTTGATGCCCATATGCAACTGAGCGAACAACCGCTTGCAGACGGTGCACATGAACCCGCTTATATTGTATGGCCGGAAACTGCCGTGCCCTATATTCTCAATTATGTTCCTGAAGCAAAGATGCGTATTGCATCACTGCTTCGGTCGGATCAATGGGCAATTGTCGGGGCGGTACGCAGCACTGGCCGGCCGAATGATGAAAATAATAAATATTTTAATACCATATCTGTCATTGATAGTAATGGTGATGTTCTTGCGTCCTCGGACAAGGTGCATCTCGTCCCATTTGGTGAATATTTGCCTTTCCAACAAGTGTTCGACCGGATAGGCCTCCACGCTTTGGCGGTAATGGCAGGCGGCTATAGTAATAGCCCGATACGAAAAACTGTGACACTGCCTGATGGATTTGTTTATCTGCCGATGATCTGTTACGAGGTCATATTCCCGAACGGTATGGGATATGAAGGCGATAAACCGCAAGCAATTTTGAATGTTACCAATGATGCATGGTTCGGCGTTACTCCCGGTCCTTATCAACATTTCGATCAGGCACGTTTACGCGCTGTTGAATTGGGAATTCCTCTTATTCGTGCAGCCAATAATGGCTTATCGGCAGTCGTTGATCCTTATGGGCGAATCGTCAGATCATTGGACCAGAATGCAGTCGGTGTGATTGATGCGCCAATTCCTGCGGCGATTGTTCCGATATGGAACAAAGGTCCAAATTTTTTGCACGCTTTTGTAGCCTTTCTTGTTATACTGACATTTAGTATAATGTTCGGTTATGTAAAAAACGGTCGTTCGATTGACAAGTTAGAACCAATGAGATGATATGAGGAAAAATTGTGGTCCAGCGGGGGACCGATATTAAAACCCATGAACAATAATCATATAAATCGGTTTGAATTTATGAAGATGGATCAATATTGACGCGAGAAAGTTGAATTATGGCCTCACTCAAAAAAACACCCGCCCCGACAGACGTATATGTGGGTAGCCGTATAAGATTACGGCGCAACATGCTTGGGCTCAGTCAGGAAAAGTTGGGCGAGCAATTGGGGATTACCTTCCAGCAAATACAGAAATATGAAAAAGGTACCAACCGCGTTGGTGCGAGCCGTCTTCAGGCTATTTCCGAAATTCTGGACGTGCCGGTATCCTATTTTTTTGAAGAAGCTCCCGGTACCCGTTCGGCAGAAGGGTTTCGCGAAGACGACAATAATTTTATGGACTTTTGTTCAAGTAACGAAGGCATTCAACTTCTTCGTGCGTTTACCAATATAAAAGATCCGAAAGTTCGTCGTAAGATTATCGATTTGGCAAAGGCATTATCCGAAGACGAAACTCTTAATCAGCTTTAAATGTTTTTGAAAATTGATTTAGGACACGCAGAATCGTTTTTGTTTTTTAATTTTTATTATTGATTTTGTTTGCTGCTTTGTTGTCCACAGTGATGGATTAAAGCTTGATCAGACACTGAATGATGTCGGGATATTGTGTGTTGAATGCGTTTATCACATTTATTTCGTTCTCTTGACCAAAACAGCATTGACGCAATTCAACAAGCTTGGCAAATAAAGCAACTGTCGTTTTTCTTTCCGGAGAGTCCGGCGAGAAAGTAAACGTCGTCTTTCTAGAGGGGTTTCCCGTGTCTCATCAGAATTATCTTTTTACCAGCGAATCGGTATCGGAAGGTCATCCCGACAAAGTTTGTGACCGCATTTCAGATGAAATTGTTGATATGATCTACAAAGAAGCAGCCAAAACGGGTGTTGACCCCTGGTCTGTCCGCGTTGCTTGTGAAACTTTGGCTACGACCAACCGCGTTGTTATCGCCGGTGAGGTTCGTGTGCCCGATACACTTTTGAAAAAAGATAAAAATGGCAAACTTGTTCATGACAAAAATGGAAATCCGGTTATCAATCCGTCACGTTTCCGCTCGGCAGCACGTCGCGCCATCCGTGCTATCGGTTATGAACAGGAAGGTTTTCACTGGAAGACAGTGAAGATTGATGTTTTGTTGCATTCCCAATCTGCCGATATTGCTCAAGGCGTGGATAATGCTTCCGACCGTCAGGGCGAAGAAGGTGCGGGAGATCAGGGTATCATGTTCGGTTATGCCTGCCGCGAAACACCGGATTTGATGCCGGCACCAATCTATTATGCCCATAAAATTCTCGAGACGCTTTCGATAGCGCGCCATCTTGATGAAGGCGAAGCAAGCAAGCTTGGACCGGATGCTAAAAGTCAGGTTACAGTTCGTTATGAAAACGATAAACCTGTGGAAGTGGTCTCCATTGTTCTTTCAACCCAGCACACTGATCCGACATGGGATTCAAAGAAGGTTCGCTCGGTTGTCGAGCCTTACATCCGCCAAGCATTGAGCGATATAAAAATCGCCGATAATTGTAACTGGTATATCAATCCGACGGGAAAATTCGTTATTGGCGGGCCTGACGGAGATGCCGGCCTTACAGGCCGTAAAATTATTGTCGATACTTATGGCGGCGCTGCTCCTCATGGTGGTGGTGCATTCTCCGGTAAGGATACCACAAAAGTAGATCGTTCGGCTGCTTATGCAGCCCGCTATCTTGCCAAAAATGTTGTTGCCGCAGGACTTGCCGATCGCTGCACAATCCAGCTTTCATATGCAATCGGTGTGGCCCAACCTCTTTCGATCTATGTCAATTTGCATGGCACAGGTAAAGTTGATGAAAGTGCTGTCGAGGCAGCTATTCGACAACTTATGGATTTGTCGCCTTCGGGAATTCGCAAGCATCTCGAACTTAACAAGGCAATTTACGCAAAAACATCGGCTTATGGGCATTTTGGTCGCAAACCCGGACGCGATGGTTCTTTCTCGTGGGAACGGACAAATCTCGTCAAGGCGCTGAAAGACGCAATCAAGGCGTAATGAGTGAACATAAAGAAAGGGCAAGTGAAGCTTTTTTCGGGCGTCGTCGTGGCAAGACATTGCGTGCGGGCCAGACCAGACGCGAAGAAACTTTACTTCCCCTTCTTAAAGTGGATTTGAACAAGCCTGCACCTGAAAGACTTGCCGACTTATTTGCTAGTTCCGGTGCCACAAAAAACAGTTGCGAAAATATACGCATTGAAATCGGATTTGGTGGCGGAGAACATCTTGTTCATGAAATGGACAGATTTCCACAAACAGGTTTTATCGGCATCGAACCATTCATCAATGGAATGGCCAAAATGCTTGCAGCCTTGGAAGGGCATGAGCAGAGGCTGCAACACATCCGGCTTTATGATGATGATGCGACCAGATTGCTCGACTGGTTACCGGAATCATCAATTGCCGGAATAGATCTTTTTTATCCTGATCCGTGGCCCAAGAAAAAACATTGGAAGCGCCGCTTTGTGAATATGAGAAATCTGAACCGCTTTGCACGGGTTTTAAAACCGGGGGCGAAATTCCGGTTTGCTTCGGATATTGATACTTATGTGAATTGGACATTGTTTTATTGCATGCGCCATCCGGATTTTTATTGGACAGCCAATGGTTCGAAGGATTGGAAAACGCCTTTTGAAGCTTGGCCGGGAACGCGCTATGAAGAAAAAGCATTGCGGGAGGGGCGCACGCCCGCTTATCTCACATTTGTCAGAAAATAGCAGTCACTGTAGCGGATTGTTATCGGACAAGTTTTTCCGGAATTGTTTTGACATGCCGTAATGTTGTACTTGAAAAAAACAATTATCGAGTGTATAGTATAGAAAATTCTTGATCATTTGATGAAGAGTGGGTTTTCCGAGCCCGCTCTTTTTTGTTACCAAAATGATCTGTTTGATATTTGGAATAGATAGGCATGAGCGAGAGCGGACAGGCAGTTGATTTGGATGAACCGCGCCTTTTTGAAGAAAAAGGCGTTGAGGCACGAGTGGTTGCAATTGTTGCACCGGTGCTAAAACCTCTTGGTTACCGGATTGTCAGGGTGCGGTTGTCAGGTCTCAACGGCCTTACTTTGCAAATCATGGCCGAGCGGGGTGATGGTACAATGACCATCAAGGATTGTGAGGAAGTGAGCAGCATTGTCTCACCTATTCTTGATGTGGAAGACATCATCGAACGGAAATATCATCTTGAAATTTCTTCGCCCGGAATTGACCGTCCCTTGGTCAGAAAATCCGATTTTTCACGTTGGCAAGGTCATATCGCAAAAATCGAAACGTCGATAATGATTGATGGGCGAAAGAAATTTCGCGGGACAATTAGCGATGTTAATGACGATGGATTTGTTCTCAATACCGACAAGGCAGCTTATGGCGAAGCTTTGGCTGTGCAACTTCCGTTTACCGATATTGCCGATGCGCATCTGGTTTTGACCGACGATCTGATCCGTGATGCGCTGGCAAAAGACAAGGCATTGCGCCAGCAACTCATTCCCGATGATGACCTCGGGTCCGATAAGGATTCTGAAAAAGCGGATAATTCGGGCAAGACACAAAAGAATTTGAAGGGCGGGGACAGTCGAAAAAAGTCCAAGCCGGAAAAGAAATAATTTAATCGATGCCGTGAAGCGGCACTAAAAAGGAGAGAATCAATGGCTATAAGCGCTAATAGGCTTGAACTTCTGCAAATTGCAGATGCCGTAGCCCGCGAAAAGTCGATTGACCGTGAAATCGTTATTTCTGCGATGGCTGACGCCATCCAGAAGGCTGCCCGGTCACGCTATGGTCAGGAAACCAATATCCGCGCAGATATCAATTCCAAAACCGGCGAAATCAAGTTGCAGCGTTTGCTGGAAGTTGTCGACACGGTTGACGATTATGCAACACAGATTTCTCTGGAAGATGCAAAAAAACGCAAACCCGATGCAGAGATTGGTGACTTTCTGTCGGATCCGCTACCGCCAATGGAATTCGGGCGCATTGCTGCACAGTCGGCCAAGCAGGTCATCGTCCAGAAAGTGCGCGAGGCCGAGCGCGATCACCAATATGAAGAATATAAAGACAAGGTTGGCGAGATCGTTTCCGGCACGGTCAAGCGCGTAGAATATGGCAATGTCATTGTCGATCTTGGACGAGGTGAGGCAATTGTCCGTCGAGACGAACTCATTCCGCGCGAGTCGTTCCGTTATGGCGATCGTATTCGCGCCTATGTCTATGATGTCCGGCGCGAACAACGCGGGCCGCAAATTTTCCTATCACGTACCCATCCGCAATTTATGGCCAAACTTTTCACCATGGAAGTTCCGGAAATTTATGACGGGATTATCGAGATCAAGTCGGTTGCACGCGATCCCGGTTCACGTGCGAAGATTGCTGTCGTCTCGCGCGATGGCTCGATTGATCCGGTTGGCGCCTGCGTTGGTATGCGTGGTAGCCGCGTTCAGGCTGTTGTCAACGAGCTGCAGGGTGAAAAGATCGATATTATTCCGTGGTCTCCTGATGCGGCAACATTTATTGTCAATGCATTGCAACCGGCAGAAGTGGCCAAAGTGGTTCTTGACGAAGATGCAGAGCGTATCGAAGTTGTTGTGCCTGATGACCAGCTCAGCCTTGCAATCGGCAGGCGTGGTCAAAATGTCCGTCTTGCTTCGCAACTCACTGGCTGGGATATTGATATCCTCACTGAACAGGAAGAATCCGAAAATCGGCAGAAGGAATTTGCAAAACGCAGCAAATTGTTCATGGAAGCTCTGGATGTTGACGAGATGGTTGCACAAGTTCTTGCGTCCGAAGGTTTTGCTTCAATCGAAGAAATTGCCTATGTCGATCCGGACGAAATCAGCTCGATTGAAGGCTTTGATGAAGAAACCGCTTCCGAAATCCAGCAGCGTGCAAAAGATTATATCGACAAGCAGGAAGCCGAACTCGACAAGAAACGTAAAAAACTCGGTGTTTCCGATGAATTGCGTGAATTGCCGGGCATGACAACTGCGATGATGGTTGCCGTCGGTGAGGATGGTGTCAAGACAATTGAAGACTTCGCCGGTTATGCGGTTGATGATCTTGCCGGTTGGCGCGAACGTAAAGATGGCGAAACACAGAATTTTGCCGGCGTTTTTACGCCGTTCGACATAAGCCGTGCCGATGCCGAGGCTATGGTTGTTGCTGCTCGTCTGAAAGCTGGCTGGATAACTGAAGAAGATCTTCATAACCAAGATCAGGAACAGACAGAAGAACAGGCAGAAACACCGGTGGATGCCGAAAAAACTGCGGAAACAGAAACACCGGCTGAATAGGAAAGATGGGCTGATTGATGAATGACCGTACATGTATCCTGACAAGAAAAAGTGGTGAGGCGCAAGAGCTTATCCGCTTTGTTGCCGGACCGGACGGTCATCTTGTGCCCGATATAAAAGCCAACTTGCCGGGGCGGGGAGCATGGATTTCCGCCTCCCGATCTGTCCTTGAAGACGCAATCAGGCGCAAGGCTTTTACACATAGCCTGAAGACTGATATTATCGTAGATCAGGGGCTTGTCGAACTTGTAGACAGACTGCTGGTCAAGGCGGCACTCGGTCGTCTTGCTTTGGCTCGAAAGGCCGGTGCAGTTGTAACCGGTGCGACAAAGGTCGAACAGGCAATACGTTCGGGGGAAGCATGTCTTGTTTTACACTCGAAAGAAGCGGCTTTTGATGGTAAACGCAAGATCGATCAGGCAATCTACTCGGTCAGACGACCGGATAAGCCAGACATTCCGGTTGTAACTTTATTCAACAGTGATGAAATGGGTGTGGCTTTTGGTGATAATCCTGTGGTACATGCTGCATTATTGAATTCGAAGCTTGCACAGGGATTCATGAAAACGGTGCAAAAACTTGTCGCCTACCGCGATGGTAAGCACTAGGCCGGAAAAGAAGACGGTAGAAGCCGTGAAGGAAACGGAATGACGGAAAACAATAACGACAAGAAAACAGCCAAGAAAACGCTGACCTTAAAACGCCCCGGGGTTGAAACCAGCACAGTCAAGCAAAATTTCAGCCATGGTCGCACAAAGGCGGTCGTTGTCGAAACGAAACGGCGAAAAATCACCCGTCCGGACGAAAAGGTGGAAGTCAAGCACGTTGTGACCAAGCCACGCGTTGCCCAGACAACAAAGCCGCGTATTGAGACGCCGCCGAAAGTTTCCGCACAACACCCTCATAGCAACCTTTCATCGGCTGAAATGGAAGCACGTATGCGGGCTTTAGAGGAAGCACGGCTTCACGCTGAAGAAGAACATAAACGCGAAGAAGAAGAACATAAACGCGCTGCAGAAGAAGCAAAGCGTCGTCAGGCTGAAGAAGCCAAACGCGCCAAAGAGCGCGAAGAGCTTTTACGCAAACAGGCTGAAGAAGACGCCAAAGCCCGCGCTGCCCACGAGGCTGAAAAGTCTGGAGGACACAAGCCCGAAGTTAAAAGGCACGAAGTTCATAAGGTCAAAGAAGGTTACCGTCCAAAGACCGATAAACAGGCAGCCAATCGCCCGATT
Organism: Bartonella sp. M0192; assembly: GCF_016102305.1. Lineage (NCBI taxonomy): Bacteria > Pseudomonadati > Pseudomonadota > Alphaproteobacteria > Hyphomicrobiales > Bartonellaceae > Bartonella > Bartonella sp. M0192. The sequence goes on from NZ_JACFOU010000001.1 coordinate 628,785, forward strand.
GAAATTGATATTGCTCCCGTTACCAAACAACGCGCAGCCGCCCCTGTTACAAAACGCAATATTGTTGATGATGACGAGGATGATCGTCGTTCGCGCCGTGGCGGTGGTAATAAATCCGAAGTCCGCGCTCCCAAAGCAGTAAAAGGTGGTGATGAACGTCGCCGCAGCAAACTGACATTGAATAGTGCACTTGACGAGGAAGGCAATTCGCGCGGCCGGTCAATGGCTGCCATGCGTCGGCGTCAGGAAAAATTCAAACGCTCGCAAATTCAGGAACCGCGTGAAAAGATTTCTCGCGAGGTGACAATTCCTGAAACCATTACTATTCAGGAACTTGCCCAACGTATGACCGAACGGTCTGTCGACGTCATCAAATATCTGATGAAACAGGGTCAGATGTTGAAGCCCGGTGATGTCATTGATGCCGATATGGCGCAATTGATTGCCGAAGAATTCGGCCATACGGTAAAACGCGTTGCAGAATCGGATGTTGAAGAAGGTCTCTTCAATGTTCCGGATGATCCGGCAAAACTGAAACCGCGTCCACCGGTCGTCACGATTATGGGCCACGTTGACCACGGCAAGACATCGCTTCTTGATGCCATACGCCATGCCAATGTTGTTGCCGGTGAAGCGGGTGGTATCACCCAGCATATCGGTGCCTATCAGGTTGAACAAAAGGGACAGAAGATAACCTTTATCGATACACCGGGACATGCGGCCTTTACGGCTATGCGTGCCCGTGGTGCGCAGGTGACCGACATTGCGGTTCTGGTTGTTGCAGCCGACGACAGTGTCATGCCGCAAACGATTGAATCCATTCACCATGCAAAAGCGGCCGGTGTGCCGATTATTGTTGCTATCAACAAGATTGATAAGCCGGCTGCCGACCCCCAAAAGGTTAGAACCGAACTCTTGCAACATGAAGTATTTGTCGAAAGCATGGGTGGTGATACACTAGAAGTCGAGGTTTCGGCAAAAACCGGCAAGAATATCGACAAGCTTCTTGAAGCAATTCTGCTGCAGGCGGAAATTCTCGACTTGAAAGCCGATCCTGATCGTACTGCTGAAGGTGTTGTTATCGAAGCGCAGCTCGATCGCGGTCGTGGTGCTGTTGCAACGGTACTTATCCAGAAAGGAACATTGCATCCTTCCGATATTATCGTTGCCGGTAACGAGTGGGGTCGAGTTCGGGCCCTTATCAATGACCGTGGCGCCCATATCAAAGCGGCAACTCCGTCAATGCCGGTCGAAGTTCTCGGTATGCAAGGCACTCCGCAGGCCGGTGACCGTTTTGCAGTCGTCGCCAATGAAGCACAGGCTCGCGAGATTGCCGAATATCGTCAACGTCTTGCCCGTGAGAAGGCGGTCGCGCGGCAGGCAGGCTCGCGCGGTTCTCTTGAACAGATGATGAACCGGATGCAGACAAGCGGCATGAAAGAATTTCCGCTGGTCATCAAAGGGGATGTTCAGGGCTCTGTCGAAGCCATTACCTCAGCACTTGAAAAACTCGGCAATGACGAAGTGCGCGCCCATATCGTCCATGCCGCTCCCGGTGGTATTACGGAAAGCGATGTATCATTGGCTGCAGCATCGAACGCCGCCATTATCGGCTTCAACGTTCGTGCCAATAGTCAGGCACGTGATGCAGCCGAAGCCCAAGGCATCGAAATTCGTTATTACAATATCATTTATGATCTTGTTGACGATGTGAAGGCAGCAATGTCGGGTATGTTGACGCCGGAACGCCGCGAAACTTTCCTTGGCAATGCCGAGATTATCGAAGTCTTCCACATTTCCAAGGTTGGAAAGGTCGCAGGTTGCCGTGTTACCGAAGGCAAGATGGAGCGCGGCGAGGGTGTACGCCTTATCCGTGATCATGTTGTTGTCCATGAAGGCAAGCTCAAGACCTTGAAACGCTTCAAAGACGAGGTTGCCGAAGTTCCTGCCGGTCAGGAATGCGGTATGGCCTTCGAGAATTATGATGATATACGCGTTGGAGATATTATCGAAGCGTTCCGCGTTGAAACCATTAAACGCTCGCTCTAATTCAATACATGTTTGGCCATATTATTCAATGATATGGCCAAACGGAAAATCCCGTCTGATGAACGAAAGTCGCGCCGGTTTTCAAGCGGTGGTTGACCGCTTTATTCTGTTGCAAATTGATCGTTTTGAAAGATTTCGGGATATCGATTGACAAATATGTGCCTGAAAAATCGAAGGTAATCGTTATGAAACATGCTGGTCCATCCCAAAGGCAATTGCGTGTCGGCGAACAGGTTCGCCATGCTCTTGCTTCCATATTCCAGCGGGGAGTTATTCTGGATCCGGTGCTTGATGGTGTGGTGCTCAGTGCAACCGAGGTGAGAATGTCGCCGGATTTACGCGTTGCAACCTGTTTTGTTGCGCCACTTGCCGATGCAGATCCGGAAGAGGTGGTAAAAGCGCTCAATCATCATGCAAGATTTATTCGTGGCGAGTTGGGGCCCGAGTTGCGGCAATTGAGATATATGCCGGAATTCCGTTTCAAGGTGGATACGAGTTTTGACAATTTTGCAAAAATCGATGCCTTGTTGCACTCGCCGGAAGTGGCCCGCGATCTTCATCACGATGACGAGGAAAAGGAATAGAATTTTATGGCGCGTCAGCGAAAGAAAAAGGGCCGTCCGGTTTCGGGCTGGGTTATTCTTGATAAGCCGGAGGGTATGGGGTCGACCGAGGCTGTTTCAAAGATCAAATGGCTGTTTCAGGCGGAAAAAGCCGGTCACGCCGGAACCCTTGACCCGCTTGCTTCGGGCATGTTGCCAATTGCCTTGGGAGAAGCCACGAAAACTGTTCCCTATGTTGTCGATGGTACAAAAGTTTATCGCTTTACCGTTGCCTGGGGTGAAGAACACAATACCGATGATATGGAAGGCGTCGTGACAAAAACGTCCACCAATCGCCCAAGCAAAGAAGAAATATTAGCGATTTTGCCTCATTATATTGGCACAATTCTGCAAACCCCGCCGCAATTTTCGGCAATCAAGATTGATGGCAATCGTGCTTATGATCTGGCACGGGAAGGTGAAAAAATCGAAATTCCGCCACGTGAAGTTGAAATCGATAGCCTCGAGTTGATTGATATGACACCGGAAGGCCATGCGATTTTCGAGGTGGAGTGTGGTAAAGGGACTTATGTCCGTGCTCTTGCCCGCGATATGGGAAGAGAACTGGGATGCTATGGCTATATTGCCAATTTGCGTCGTATCGAAGTTTCGCCTTTTGTCGAAGATGATTTTGTGAGCCTCGAAGATTTGGAAGAAGCCGCGCCGGAAAGAGGCGAGGCCGACGAGAATGGCATTTATCCGCCATGCGATTTTTCCGCACTTGACGAACTTCTGATCGAAACCGGTGCGGCGCTCGAATTTCTGCCGCAATATCCGTTAAGCGACGAGCAGGCTTATCGTGTGCGAATGGGAAACCCGGTTTTAATGCGTGGACGAGGTGCCCCCGTTGACGAAGATGAGGTTTGTGCGACGTATAAGGGTAAATTATTGGCAATCGGCATGATCGAAAAAGGCCAGTTCAAGCCCAAGCGCGTTTTCACAACCGGCTGAGTTGAGGACTAAAAAGCCTGAAGATTGCTGTTTGCCTTTCTCCCATTCAATGAGGTTTTATAGAGAAGCTGAATTTTTTAGCGATAATACCTGATTTTGTGGGGGGCGGTGAACAGCGATTATCCAGCTTGTTGCAAGTCGCACACTCGAGTTTGTTGTAGCTTCAGTTAGTTCGGCACCCGCTTTCTATTTCACAATCGATATTGTGCTCATATATTGGCTTGCCAAACGCGATTTTACCTTCAAACAATTTCTATTTTGAAAGAATTAATAAGCTGCTCTGAAAGTGGAGCAGCAAACGACCTGAACCGGAATGATCAAGCGAGTCAAAAATTTAGCACCGATATTCAAAACATTATTTTGAAAAATCCGATCTGTGACGGCTTGTTCCGGCGTCAACGGAGTGTTGTTTTAAATGACGGATGGGATTGGCAAATATGTCTCCCAGTCCGACATTCCGGCGTCGGCTTTTTATGAAGCCGGATATGGAGGGTAGAATAGGTTATATGCCGCTTGGGGTATATGTCGCTTGAAGCGTTTATCGGAAAGCGCAATTGCCTATTCTCCACCCTATATCAGCCTAGTGCAGATGGTGGGCGGAATGTTTGACTTGTATCTGGTCAGCTTCCGGCACTGTGTGACGTTCAATCATCCGGTGCACTCGCAAGCCTTCGGGAATTTGGCTAAGCTGGCGTAATTTTTCTGTCACGTCGGCATCGGCTTTGGTGCGGCGGCGATTGTGCCGCAAATAATCCACCCATGTCGGCATATGATAGGTTTCAACCCAGCGATTAGGATGCTCGAGATCGCGCAACAGTGTCCATTGTCTGGCGCCGTCACGCAATCGGATACGCCTCCTCAACGACATTGTTTTGAGAAATTCTGCTAGATCTTCGTCTTTAATCTCGTAGTCGATCAGAACCATAATCGGGCCGCTTCTTGCCTGAAGATCAAGATGCAATTCCGGTTCGCGAAATTGGTCAAGTGGATCCAGATTGATGCTCGGTATTTCAAAGATGGTAAATTTCAGTCCCATCAATGCACCCACAATAAGGAATGCAGCGCATATATAGAGGGAAATGACAGGTGAATAACTGTCAGCCAGACTTCCCCATAACCAGCTTCCGACGGCCATACCGCCAAAAGATGATGTCTGATAGAGAGCCAAAGCGCGTGAAACAACCCAGCGTGGCGTTGATAATTGCACCGAAACATTGAAGAGCGAAAGCGCCAGAACCCAGCACATACCGGCCGGAAAAAGCACAATATGAGCAATGATTGACGAGTCACTCAAAGCGAGCAGAAGGCAAGACAAGGCATAACCGACAAATGAACCGGCAACGATAGCTTCCGAGGAAAAGCGCCGTCTGACCCAGGAATTGATAATGCCGGCAGCAATTGCTCCTACTCCGAAAGAACCGAGCAATGTCCCGTAAATGAGCGCTCCGCCATCAAGTTTTTCGTGGGCAATAATGGGAAGAAGAGCCAGAACCGATATGGCACCAAGGCCGAACATGAACGCCCGCGTCATGATGTTTAGAAGATGCGGCGACATCAAAACATAGCGTAATCCGTCAGACATTGCTGCAACGAGTCTTTCGCGCGGCAAACCGTTATTTGCGTAATCGGGTTTCCAGAAAAACAGGGCGCCAAGAAGCGGAATATAGCTGAAGGCATTGACGACAAAAGCGGCCGCTCCGCCAAAGGCGGCAACAATTGCACCGCCGGTTGCAGGCCCGACGCTGCGCATCAAATTGAAGCCCACACTATTTAAAGTCACTGCTGCGGAAATATCTTCGCGTGGCACGATGTCGCCAACGGTCGCTTGCCAAGGGGGATTATAAAGCGCGGAGCCACAGCCGATCAGAAATGTGAAGGCGAGCAAAAGCCAAGGCGTCAGAAGACCGAAACAGGTGAGAACCGCAAGGAGAACCGAAACCGCCATCATCAACAATTGCGCGGTAATCATGATCTGTCGACGGTTGAAATTATCGGCAAGGGCACCGGCGAGAAGCGAAAATATCACAACTGGTAAGGTGTTCGCACCCTGAACAAGTCCCACCATTGAATGGGAGGTGCTGATTAATGTCATAATCCAGCCTGCACCGACTGTCTGGATAAGCCCGCCAAGATTGGACACAAGTGTCGCCGCCCACAGGCTTCGAAAAGCATGGCTTTTGAATGGCGCAAGTGTCGAGCTTTTTTGTTGCATCGGGTTCCGGAACAAAGCTATTGTTCGTTTCAATCTAGGCGACAGCCGTAAAAGCCGCAAGCCTGATAAGGGGTGTTGCACCACTGCACTGTGAAAATCCACACATCTATTTCAGATAATATATCTGTTTTTGATAATATTCGTTGATGGGCACGGTTAAAAAGAAAAGTAGCAACCCGAGAACGTAAATGTTTGATTTTCATCAACATATTTGAATTATATTTTGTATATCCATCATTACGGATAGCAATTTTTTAAAAGAATTAGAAAGAAATATCGTTTCATAAATAGTTTCATTACCTATTCTTGTGTTTTTAATGTTTATTGACAAAAACCTGCTGATAAAGAAAAGTTCAAGAAAAATAGTCGAAAACTTTATCAAGCGAATAGCGGGGCTGGTAATTAACGCATAATTCCTATATATGAAGCGGACGTGCAGGTGTTTTTGCATCTGTCGTTTCATCGACCCTAGCTGGACGACATCCCGGCCGGGGCGTCTACAATGTCCCATTTTTTTGAAAGGATGAACCGATGTCGATTACTGCTGAACGTAAACAGGCTTTGATCAAAGAATATGCAACCAAGGAAGGCGATACAGGTTCGCCGGAAGTGCAGGTTGCTATTTTGTCAGAACGTATTGCCAATTTGACCGAGCATTTCAAAACCCACAAAAAGGATAACCATTCCCGCCGTGGTCTTTTGAAACTTGTTTCCCAACGTCGTCGTCTTCTCGATTACCTGAACGGTGTCGATGAAAAGCGTTACCAATCGTTGATTTCCAAGCTCGGCTTGCGTCGCTAAACAATCAAGGCGGGAAATCATAAGGTTTCCCGCCTTTCAATTTCTACAACTTGAAAAAGTCGCAGAAATCGAGGAACCGTCATGGGGCAGGATTGCCAGCCGCATCGGGAAAACATCGGATGCGCCTCGTTGTCTTGCCCACGACATGACTAAAGAACTGGACCGTTGAAAGGAATTTGTCCTCTCACGGTTAATCAAGGACAAGAAATGTTTTTTAACACTCACAAAGTAGAGATTGACTGGGCAGGTCGCCCGTTAACTCTTGAAACAGGAAAAATTGCCCGTCAGGCTGATGGTGCAGTTATGGCAACCTATGGCGAAACAATCGTTCTCGCCACTGTGGTTTCCGAAAAGGAACCCAAGCCCGGACAGGATTTTTTCCCGCTCACCGTCAACTATCAGGAAAAGACTTATGCAGCCGGTAAAATACCGGGAGGCTATTTCAAGCGCGAAGGTCGTCCGAGCGAAGGTGAAACATTGATTTCACGTTTGATCGACCGTCCGATCCGCCCGCTTTTTGCAGAAGGCTACAAAAACGAAACACAGGTCATCATCACTGTTTTGCAGCATGACCTTGAAAACAACCCCGACATTTTGTCGATGGTTGCAGCTTCTGCTGCTTTGACCCTTTCAGGTGTTCCTTTCATGGGACCGATTGGTGGCGCACGTGTTGGCTATATTAACGGCAAATATGTGTTGAACCCGAACATTGATGAAATGCCGGAATCAAAGCTTGATCTCGTCGTTGCTGGCACATCCGATGCTGTTTTGATGGTTGAATCGGAAGCACAGGAACTTAGCGAAGATGTGATGCTCGGCGCTGTCATTTTCGGTCATAACGGTTTCAAACCGGTCATTGATGCAATTATCAAACTCGCTGAAGTTGCCGCCAAGGAGCCGCGCGAATTTGCTCCGGAAGATTTGAGTGCTTTGGAAAAGAAGATGCTCAAATTTGCCGAAAAGGATTTGCGCAAGGCCTATCAGCTTACTGACAAACAGGAGCGTTATGCCGCAGTTGATGCAGTCAAAGCCAAGGTTGACGCGAAATTCATGCCGGAAGGCGAAGAAGAACCGGAATATAATGCGGAAGAAATCGCAACTGTCTTCAAACATTTGCAGGCAAAAATCGTTCGCTGGAATATTCTTGATAACGGCAGCCGTATTGATGGTCGCGATTTGAAAACAGTCCGTCCGATTTACACAGAAGTCGGTATTTTGCCGCGCACGCACGGTTCGGCATTGTTTACCCGTGGCGAAACACAGGCCGTCGTTGTTGCAACTTTGGGAACCGGTGAAGACGAACAATATATCGATTCGCTCACCGGAATGTACAAGGAAACCTTCCTTCTCCATTACAACTTCCCGCCATTTTCGGTTGGTGAAACCGGCCGTATCGGTTCTCCGGGACGCCGTGAAATCGGCCATGGAAAGCTCGCATGGCGCGCAATTCACCCGATGCTTCCATCGCAGGAAAGTTTCCCCTACACAATCCGAGCTGTTTCGGAAATTACCGAGTCTAACGGCTCGTCATCCATGGCAACCGTTTGCGGTACATCCTTGGCATTGATGGATGCCGGTGTTCCACTGCAACATCCTGTTGCCGGTATTGCTATGGGCCTCATCAAGGAAGGTGACCGTTATGCGATCCTTTCCGATATTCTCGGTGATGAAGACCATCTTGGCGATATGGATTTCAAGGTTGCCGGTACAGAAAATGGTGTCACTGCCTTGCAGATGGATATCAAGATCAACGGCATTACCGAAGACATTATGAAGGTGGCTCTCGGACAGGCCAAAGAAGGCCGTATCCACATTCTGGGTGAAATGGCCAAAGCTTTGACCGGAGCACGTGCCGAATTGGGTGAATATGCTCCGCGTATCGAGATGATGAATATTCCGGTCGACAAAATCCGTGATGTTATCGGTTCCGGCGGCAAGGTTATCCGCGAGATTACCGAGCAGACCGGTGCCAAGATCAATATCGAAGATGACGGCACGATCAAGATTGCATCTTCCGATGCCAAAACAATTGAAGCTGCCAAACGCTGGATCCATTCCATCGTTGACGAGCCGGAAGTTGGACAGATCTATCAGGGTACTGTTGTGAAGACAGCCGATTTTGGCGCCTTCGTCAATTTCTTCGGTCCTCGTGACGGTCTGGTTCACATTTCCCAATTGGCTCCCGAACGCGTCAACAAGACGACAGATGTCGTCAAAGAAGGCCAGAAAGTTTGGGTCAAGCTCATGGGATTTGATGAACGTGGAAAAGTCCGCCTGTCGATGAAGGTTGTCGATCAGGAAACAGGGCAGGAAATTCCGCGCGAAGAAGCTCCAAAGTCTGAAGATGCCGACCATGCTGAAAAACATGAAAAGCATGAAAAGGGCGAAAAGCACCACGAAGACAATGCTGAAAAGGGCGAGAGGGATGAAAAATCCGATAAGCCCGAAAAGAAACATCGTCGTAAAAAGAATGCCGATAAAGACAAAGAATAGTCTTTGAAACAATGTTCTATGGAAAAAGCCGCTCATGACGAGCGGCTTTTTTTGGCAATAGGAAACAAAGGAAAACGAGGTAAAACAATTTAAATCAAGGGAAATCAAACCGGCTTCTTTTCTTTTGATGACCAGTTTGAAATGAAAAAATTGACCCGCAAGTCCGATTATTTTTTTCAAAAACGGTTCATTCAAAAGTTGATTATTTCTTAAAACAAGTTTTTTGATAACGAATATCTTCAAAGAATTTGTGGCAGAAAACGAAAGTCTATTGTTGCAAAGCCTGGTGGCCGAACATTGTTCCGGTTGTTGTTTTCAATTTTGAAATTGCGCCTTCTTAAGCATAACGATAAAGGAACAACAATGCGGGCTTGTTAAAAAGCCTCCTTAAAAAAGCGAGTTCAAAATGTCGGTTTTTTTGCCTTTTTACCAGAACGTTATAGAACATCCACATCCGGAAAGTTTGTGGTGCGCATTCGGTTTGACAGAAAAACCGGAACAGGATTGGGCCAAATCACTCGAAATTATCCAGCCTTGGCGGGCGGATTTTTTAACGCTTCAACAGGCGGGCTTTCAATGCTTGCCTGAATTGTCCGATCAAGCAAAGAAATTTTCCGGCGGTCTTCTGGAGCTTAACAAGCATAAAAAACTGAACCAAAACCGGTTTCTCACGCTTTTGCGTGTAGTTGAAGCCGGCGGCACAATTATTGTCAGTGGCGATAAATTGTCCGGCGCCCAATCCTTTTTGAAATGGGTAAAGTCTATTGTTCCCGTAACACAAAAGCTCTCAAAAGCGCATGGCATTGTTTTCTGGTTGACTGTGCCGGAGGATCTTCCGGAAAAAGAGCTGGAAACGCTACAACAGCTTCCGCAGAGTTTTGAAAATGCCTTCACAACACAGGCAGGCATGTTTTCAAACGGGCGCATTGACCAAGGTTCGCAAATGTTGGTCAAACATATGGAGAGAGTTGTGTTTGGCAAAACGGCCGATTTTGGTGCCGGCTGGGGCTTTCTTTCCTATGAAGCGATCAAACATGCAAAAAAGCTTGTTGAGCTTGATCTTTATGAGGCCGATTATAATTCACTGGAAGCGGCGAAAACACATATAGGCAGCCTTCACACGTCCCTTAAGGTCGATTATTTATGGCAGGATATTACAAGCGAGCCGATAGATCGGATTTATGATACAATCCTATCGAACCCTCCATTTCATGACGGGCGCGCGGCAGATGTCTCATTGGGGCAAAAATTCATAAGTGTTGCAGCGCAAAGGTTGAAACCCGGTGGTTGCTTTCTCATGGTAGCAAACCGGCAATTGCCTTATGAAACGACTTTGCAAAAATGTTTCCGGAAAGTACTGCTTCTTGAAGAACAGAACGGCTTCAAAGTGATTGAAGCGCGCAAATGACGTTTATGAAAAGGGTTTAAAGAGGCGGGTGAAAAGACTTCGTAAACGTGTTTGATTATTTGTCGGAACTATCCGGAGTGCCGATTTGGTAATAAGTCGGGAAAAAGCAAATCCACTTCGCCGCAAGACAAAATGGCAAATAGAAACGCGTATCAAAAAACGCGAATTTGCCATCATAGACATACGGTCATTGACAGATTTGAAAATGAAGCCGGATCGTATTCTTCGCTAGAGAGGGCAACCAATAGGATAGGCGATCGCGTTCTAACGCGATTTTAGCTTCAAGGCTGTATTTTGATAAATTGGGGAACGGGCTCGAAGTTAAATGCGGCAATCAATGCCGGTAAATACGAGTATAAAGGTGTCTTACCGCACTGGTGTGACGGTTCTCTGCTATCAAGGAATCAATCTTGTCAAGGAGGGGCAGAAAGCCAGACCAATTAATAAAATGCAAGAACCAGCGTCGACAAGAAAACGGCAGTGGCAAAAGCAAATCCCACCAATCGACCTGAAATGAAACGCGGCGAAAATTATTCGCCGCGTGATTCGTCACTGTCTTTGAGCTCTTCCAGTATCGGCATGGACATAATATTATAGCCGCAATCGACATAATGAATGTCACCGGTCACACCGGAAGCCAAATCGGATAACAGATAAAGTGCCGATTTGCCGATTTCATTAATATCAACTGTGCGACGCAAAGGTGCATTGCGCTTTTGGTAAGAGAAAATTGCACGCGCTGCTCCAATACCATTGCCGGCAAGTGTGCGAACAGGACCCGCAGAAATTGCATTGACACGGATATTCTGCGGCCCGAAATCGGCCGCCAAATAGCGCACCATGGCTTCAAGTGCGGCTTTCGCAACGCCCATAACATTGTAATTAGGTACAACATGTTGGGATGCACCATAGGTCAATGTCAGCAACGCGCCACCGTTAGGCATCAGTCTTCCTGCGCGCTGGGCAATTTCGGTAAAGGAAAATGCAGAAATAACCATTGTGCGACTGAAATTTTCCCGCGTTGTCACATCGACATAGCGTCCTTTAAGCTGCGATTTGTCCGAGAAACCGATCGCATGAACGACAAAGTCGAGTGTGCCCCATTCTTTTTCCAGTCGATTGAAAACAGCATCGACCGAATCGATATTTTCAACATCGCATTCAAGCAAAAGCTTGGATCCGAGTTTTTCTGCCAAGGGGTGGACACGCTTTCCAAATGCATCTCCTTGATAGGTAAAAGCCAGTTCAGCCCCCGCTTTTGCGAGCTGACATGCTATTCCCCAGGCGATTGAATGGTCGTTCGCGACGCCCATTATGAGGCCGCGCTTGCCCTTCATCAAACCTTCCATCATATTCTCCGTAAGCCTGTGGCACTCTCGTAGCGAAAGTGTCCGGTTTATTCGTAACGCTGGAAAACCAGCGTTGCATTGGTTCCGCCAAAGCCGAAAGTATTTGACAGGACTGTGTTCAGTTTTTGGTTATCAAGACGTTTGCGTACAATCGGCATATCCGCAAACGCCGGATCAAGCTCATCAATATGAGCGCTTTCACAGATGAAATTATTTTTCATCATAAGAAGGGAATAAATTGCTTCCTGCACACCGGCAGCTCCAAGTGAATGTCCGGTTAGCGATTTTGTTGCCGAGATCGGCGGGCACGAATCACCCGAACCGAAAATCTTGCGGATCGCCTCTATTTCCGGTGGATCGCCAACAGGTGTGGATGTGGCATGGGGATTGATATAGTCAATTTTATTTTTGACAGTCGATAAAGCCATGCGCATGCAGCGCTCAGCCCCTTCACCGGAGGGAGCGACCATATCGTAACCATCGGATGTTGCACCATATCCGACGATCTCTGCATAGATTTTTGCACCACGTGCTTTGGCAACTTCCAGCTCTTCAAGCACCAGAACGCCGGCGCCTCCGGCAATGACAAAGCCGTCACGGCCGGCATCATAGGCACGTGAAGCACTTTCAGGCGTTGCATTGCGTTTACTCGACATTGCCCCCATCGCATCAAAGAGCACCGACAATGTCCAATCAAGATCTTCGCAACCACCGGCAAAAACACGATCCTGCTTGCCAAACTGGATAAGTTCATAGGCATTACCAATGCAATGGTTGGATGTCGCGCAGGCGGATGAAATCGAATAGTTCACGCCTTTGATCTTGAAAAAAGTCGCCAATGTTGCCGATGCAGTCGAACTCATCGCTTTTGGCACAGCAAAAGGACCAACGCGTTTGGGGCCTTTTTGGCGGGCAATGTCGGCCGAGTCTACGATTGTCCGCGTTGAAGGCCCGCCGGAGCCCATAATAATACCGGTTTTCGGATTGGAAACTTCGTCGGATGAAAGCCCTGCATCGGCAATTGCCTGATCCATAGCGATATGGTTCCAAGCAGTTCCCCGCCCGTGAAAACGCATGGCACGCCGGTCAACCAGTGCCTCAATGTCAATCTGCGGCATGCCGTAGACCTGGCTGCGGAAGCCCAGATCTGCATATTCTTGCGAAAAACTGATACCGGATTTCGCTTCGCGCAAACTATTGAGGACAGCTTCAGGGTTATTCCCGATTGATGAGACAATTCCCATACCGGTTACAACTACTCGACGCATCAGTATCTCCTTGGGTTCATATAGAACTGGCCTCTATCGCCCTTCCTATTTGAAAGAATACTCACTCTTCCTTGAATAAGGCTACACGCAAATCGGCTGCCTTATAAATTATTTCACCATCAGCTTTGACAAAGCCATCGGCAATACCGAGAACGAGCCGACCACGCATGACACGCTTGAAATCAATTCCATATTCGACAAGTTTTGTCTTCGGGGTAACCATTCCGGAAAATTTCACTTCTCCTGTTGATATCGCACGTCCCTTGCCGGGTTCGCCCAGCCAACCGAGGAAAAAACCGGTGAGTTGCCATAAAGCATCAAGCCCCAAACAGCCAGGCATGACCGGATCACCAATAAAATGGCAGGCAAAAAACCATAAATCCGGTGTGATATCGAATTCGGCACGAATCAGACCTTTGTCGTGTTCACCGCCATTTTCACTGATTTCGGTAATACGGTTGAACATCAACATTGGCGGAGCCGGCAATTGTGCATTGCCTTTTCCGAACATTTCACCGCGTGCGCAGCTTAAAAGCTCTTCATACGTGTAGCTAGACTTTTGTTCAGCCATTGTTACTCCATCCGTCAGCACTTTATAACTCTTAGCGCTTTTTTACGACATACTCTTAGAGCATATTCAACAATGTTGAAACCGCTTTTCGACAGTTTTTGATGACAAATCGTGATCTCGGTCAATTTTATTTGCGATATTGATGTTAATAAGCCGGTAGAAGTGGGGAAAAACGCGGTTTTAAAGGTGATGACAATATTCAAGTATACTTGATTGCAAATGCTTTTCAGTATATATAATTTAGTCGGAATTGGTGGGAAACATCAAACAACGCGGAAAAAATAGTGATTTATCATTCGCCGGTAGAATTGGAAAAACGCTTACGCGAAATAGGATTGCGGCCAACACGGCAACGCATGGCTTTGGCTGATCTATTATTCTCTAAAGGAAACCGTCATATTGCCGCTGAAGAATTGCATGAGGAAGCGGTGAAGGCTTCGATTCCGGTTTCTCTGGCAACAGTCTACAATACGCTTCATCAATTTACCGAGGCAGGGCTTTTGCGGATTATCGCCGTTGAAGGTTCGAAAACTTGGTTCGACACCAATACATCCGATCACCATCACTTCTTTCTGGAAGGCGAGAACGAGATTGTGGATATTCCTTCGGGCCCCGAAGGAAAACCAATTGTCGGCAATTTGCCCGAACCACCGGAAGGCATGGAGATTTCCCATGTCGATCTTATCGTAAGATTGCGCCAGAAAGATTAAGCCGGATAGACGGTCAAAGACTATCTTTTCGAATTATATTTACTGCAGAAATTCTGGTAACATGAACCGGAACTTTCGAACTGCTAAAAGCATATTCTGGCAGCACGCGCAGGCATAAAACAGTGCGGGTTTTGTTAAGTGCCGGTTTTGTTAAAGGCGGACGGCAGCGGTTTTCACTGTTCTTTTGAATGCTCATATCCTGTTCGACAAAATAGCCGAGTATGTCGGACAGATGAGGATTATTATATTATTGAGTTCATAGTAATTTTTTAAAATTTTATTTTGTCGGATTAAAACCGGAAAGATCGGCTTTGTAGAGGCGGTGGGGCTGTTTTCTACTCTTCATCGCTATCATTATTGTCTTCGTGGTTTGCTTCGATTTTTTTCCGTCTTCTCGCCCAGATACCGGCTGTTTGCGGCTTTACGAAAAAACCCACCACTTCCGGTCTTGCAATAGCCAAATTCCTTTCAATACGCAGTACGCATTCTTCTATCTTTGGTGCGGTCAGTTTGTCCTCGAATTCGAGACTGACATTGACAACCACCTGATTGGGACCCATTTGCTGGGTAATAATTCCGTTGACTTTTTGCACGTCGGGGTCGGCAGATACAATGTTGAAAATTGCTTTTTGCACCTCGGGAAGGGCAGCCTCGCCAAGCAGCAATCCTTTACATTCGCGTGCAAGAAAAATTGCTGTGACAGCAAGGATGACGGAAATTCCAAGTGAAGCGATACCATCAAAAATAAAATTGCCGGTAAGAATTGAAGCGGTAATGCCGCTTAAAGCAATCGCGATACCTAAAAGTGCCGCACTATCTTCGAAAAGAATGGAAAAAACAGTCGGGTCCTTGGAACGGTGAACAGCAGCAAGATAGCCAAGTTTACCTTTTGTGCGGCGGAAATGTCGCAAAGCCAAAAGCCAGGACGTTCCTTCAAAAAACACCGATAGACCCAAGACAATATAGTTGACGGTTACATTATGGATTTCCGCAGGGTTGAGAACGTGTAAAACACCTTCAAAAAAGGATACGCCGGCGCCCAATGCAAAGACCAGCAAGGCAACGATAAAACTCCAGAAATAAAGCTCCCGTCCGTGGCCGAAAGGATGCACACGATCAGGTGGAATGGATGCACGCTTGAGACCGTGCAATAATAATAATTCATTGCCGGTGTCGACAATCGAATGCACACCTTCTGACAACATAGCCGAAGAACCGGTGAAAGAAGCGGCAACAAATTTGGTAAGCGCAATGAGAAGATTGCCTGCGAGTGCCGCATAGATGACTGTTTTGGAACCGGAATGTGATGCCATTTAGCGAATATCCGCAATTAAAGAACGACTCGGAAAACAGGTCGGCTTCTGTCCGTGTTTTTGCTGCCATAAGCCAATTGAGCGGCGGGTTTTGAAACCTGCAAAACCATCGGCTTTGCCGATATCATATCCTTGCGATTGCAATTTTGTTTGCAAGTTTAAAACGTCCGATTGATAAAGCTCGTCAATTTTTTGCCATGGCTCGATAAAGCCACGTTTTCCCTCAATTCCGTCAGAGACTGTAGCGATAAAAAGCGCATAAAGGTCGCTCATATTATAGGATTTCAACACATAGAAATTGTCGGTTACAAGAAAGGCTGGCCCTAGACGTCCCTCCGGCATCAGGAGATAGAGCGGACGACTTTTATCAAGCGCGGGGACGTTTTTATCGGACAGCGGTAACACGCCGAGCTTTTGCCATTCGCTTAACATTTTCCCCTGATCGGGCCCTTCCAGAAAACAGCCGACAGTTTCGGGAACTTTAACTTCATAGCCCCAACCGGCATTCGCCTTGTAACCGTTAAGCTTGAGGTAGTTTGCAATAGAAGCGAGAGTATCGGGTGTTGATGTCCAGATATTACGATGGCCATCACCATCAAAATCGACAGCGTATTTCAAATAGGATGTTGGCATGAATTGCGGTTGGCCTAACGCACCCGCCCATGAACTTTTCATGGAAGCCGCATCCATGTAATGGTCCTGTACAATCGTCAACGCAGCGATAAGCTCGGTTTTGAACATGTCTTTACGTGTGCTCATAAACGCTTTGGTTGCGAGAACTTCAAAAGCATTATAGGGAATTTTGACACTACCATAATTGGTTTCTCGTCCCCATATGGCAAGTGCAACCGAGGCCGGAACGCCATATTGTTTTTCTATTTTTTTTAAAGCTCCACGATTTTCTGACAATTGTGTTTTGCCGTCACTAACAAGGCGAGCAAGTGTTTTTGCCGAAAAATAATTGGCCGGTGCGCTGAATTCCGCCTGATGTTGGCGCCTTTGCGCTTTCGGTTTTTCTCCCGGAATCACAAGGTCGGGTAATGCGAGATTGGGCACAACTGTGGAGAGGGCTTCAGAAAATGTTCCGGCCGAAATTCCTGATTTGAGAGCCTCTTTATAAAAGTCCTTGTTAAGCCAATCGGTAAATTGCCCGTTGATCGCATCACGATCAATGGCGGAGGCATTTGCCACCAAAGCAGCAAAGAGAAGGATAAATGCTGTAAAAAAACGGAGCGTTTTCAACATTCTTCAAAGACTCGTCCTTGCTCGTAGGGCTGCAGCCAAAGTACCATCATCAAGATAATCAAGTTCACCGCCAACAGGAACGCCATGTGCCAAACGCGTAATTTTCACCGGATAGGGGTGGAGCTGGTCAGTGAGATAATGGGCTGTTGTCTGGCCTTCAATCGTTGCATTGACCGCAAGTATCACTTCCTTGACATTGCCTTCGGCCACACGGTTCACAAGACTTGCAATGTTAAGATCATCCGGCCCAATGCCATCAAGAGGCGAAAGGTGCCCGCCCAGAACATGATATTTGACCTGCATGGTGCCCGCCCGTTCCAGCGCCCAAAGATCGGAGACATCTTCGACAACAATGATTGTGGATTGATCGCGCCTCGGGTCGGTGCAAACTGAACAGGGGTCGGATGTATCCACATTACCGCAGACAGAACAGATACGTATCTTTTCGGCAGCATCCTGCATGGCAAGGCCTAGCGGCTTCAATAAAGCTTCTTTTTTCTTGATCAGGAAAAGTGCAGCCCGTCTTGCCGAACGTGGCCCGAGACCGGGAACACGTGCAAGAAGTTGGATGAGCTTTTCTATTTCTGGACCCGCGAGATGTTTCGACATGGATGAACTCTTTTAAAAATATATATGCAAACTTCCGGAAAATACCAGTTGTTGAGTGAAACCGGTAAATCGGGCTCTTTTTTGATAGGAAGAGCGGGAAGGAATGGCGTAAAACAAGGAACGTTTAATTAAAGTAATTGCTTCAAGCAATTTTTCTTCACGCCATTTCTTGATTACGTTTCGACAGCATGATTATCCAGTTTAATTCTCCCTTTGTGAAAAACGCAAAAGCATTTTCATGCAAGATACACTCATTCACATATCAAGCCGCAAGACATGAAGTACAGGGTTGTAACGGAAGAATTGAAGTCTGGCAGCTATTTGACAGGCCGTTTACCGGTTGTGGTTGGTTCACCGAAAACAAAAGCCGTTGTTCTTTTAATAAAACAAAGCTTTTGTGATGGCTTCTATTTGTCTTCATCTCTCGGCGAGAATCGACGCAAATATATCAGAACGGCAGTTTGAAACCGGGAGGGATTGGTAGGCCGGCAGTAATTTCTTTGGTTTTTTCAGCCATTGTATTTTCAATTTTTGCTTTGGCTTCATTATGGGCAGCCATAATCAGGTCTTCGAGAATTTCAACCTCATCAGCTTTTACCAGTGAAGGATCAATCTTGATTGCAGAAATGGTTCCCTGACCGGTCAAAGTCACGCTGACCAGACCACCGCCGGATGTTCCTGTTTCCTGAATATTTGCCATTTCTTCTTGCATGGCCTGCATTTTTGCCTGCATTTCTTTGGCTTTTTTCATCATACCCATCATGTCACGCATGGGATTTACTCTCCTTGGTCATTTTCGTCGTCTTCACCAGTCATATCGTCATTATTGGTCAAATCAAGGCCATCGTCGGATTTGTTGACACGCACATCGACAATTTTTGAACCGGGGAAATATCTCAAAATCTTGGCAATATCGGGGTCGGCTTCGGCATCGGATAGAAGTGCCTGATGGGCTTTCTCGTCCTCTTCACGCAAAGTTAATCCGCCGCCTTCGTTGACGACCGTTACTGTCCAGCGTTCGCCTGTCCATTCTCGGAGCATTTTGGCTATGTCATGAGCAAAAAAACGTGGCATACCTTCGGCAGGTTCAAACTCGATACGGCCTTGGCGGAACGAAACCGGACGCACAAATTCCTTGACCAGCAGTTTGAACTGCATGTCATTATGTTTGTCGGCAAGATCGACAACATCCTGCAAGGAATGAAGAATAACCTTGTTTACTTCCGGCTCGCTGTTCTTTTCGGCTGTTTCATTATTTTTTGCGGTGTCTTGCAAAGCCTGTTCGTCCGGCTCCAAAGCGGCCGAAGACGTGCTCACCAGTTGCATGGTTGGTGCTTTTTGCGGGGAAGGGCCTTGAAAATTCCCCTGTTCCGTCCGCGTATTATTGTGAGCGCTATTGTCACTCTCTGCACGGGCAGTTTCATGACTTTCGGTTTGGTTGGCATTGCTATGGCTAGTTGAATTATCCGCCAAGGTATTTTCTTGTGCGGATTTTTGTTCAGAAATGTTTTTTCCAGAATCAACATTCACACCATGCGAATCATCTGCAGCTTTTCCTACATCGGAACTTTGCGGAAGCTTGATGGCAGGCTTTCCCTCGCCAAGGGCTTTCAGCGCCTCGTCAAGCGTTGGCAAATCGGCAGCATGTGTGAGGCGGATCAGAAGCATTTCGGCAGCATCAATAGGACTTGCAGCCGAATCAACCTCTTGTGTGCCTTTAAGAAGCATCTGCCAGGTGCTCGAGAGAACGCGCACGGACAGTTTTTTGGAAAAATCAAGCCCGCGTTCCCGCTCTTCCTCGACAAGCGAAATATCATCAGCAATTTCGGGCGTAAAACGCAGTCTCGTCACCAGATGATTGAAATCGGCAAGCTCGTTCAAAATGACAAGCGGGTCGGCACCACCGTCATATTGATCGCGAAATTCTTTCAAAGCGCCGGCAACATCGCCTTTCATAATCATTTCAAAAAGGTCGATAATGCGGGTGCGATCGGCAAGCCCCAACATGGTACGCACAGAAGCGGCATCGACTTTGCCGCCACCATGGGCAATGGCCTGATCAAGAATTGAAAGCGCATCGCGAACAGAACCTTCTCCGGCACGGGCAATCATAGCAAGAGCACTGTCTTCGGCCTCGATTTTTTCAAGATCGGAGATTTTTCTCAAATGAGCTGCCAGAACATTCGAATCAACCCGCCGCAAATTATAGCGTTGGCAACGCGACAAGACAGTCACCGGAACTTTGCGGATTTCTGTTGTGGCAAAAATAAATTTTACATGCGGCGGTGGTTCTTCCAATGTTTTTAACAGACCATTGAAGGCCTGTGTCGAAAGCATATGGACTTCGTCTATAATATAGACTTTGAAACGGGCGGCAACCGGACGATAGCGAACCTGTTCGATGATTTCTCTTATATCGTCAATACCGGTATGGGATGCCGCATCCATTTCGATTACGTCGACGTGCCGGCCTTCCATAATGGCTTTACAATGTTCGCCGAGCTTGTCCATATGGATTGTCGGTTTATCGATTGTGTCGGTCTTGTAGTTGAGTGCACGCGCAAGAATGCGGGCTGTCGTGGTTTTTCCAACGCCACGAACGCCTGTCAACATCCATGCTTGCGGTATCCGTCCACTATCGAATGCGTTTGTAAGTGTGCGCACCATCGGCTCCTGACCGATAAGGTCGGAAAAATTTTGCGGCCGATATTTTCGGGCGAGGACGCGATAACCTGTCTCTGCCTCAGTGCTTTCCATGTGTTCTTCCAGTTTCCGAAATGTAATTTTCCTGAATGTGAACTTTGACGACGTCTGCGTCAACCAATTGTGTTGAATATAGGATTTCAGAAGGGAATTTTCGACAGTTCAGGCAATTTTTCACAATGCCATTGCCCGAATTTTCCAATAAACAAGACGTGACCTGAATAAGATGTGATTGGTATAATGAGTGGGAGGCTGGCACTGTGACCCGTGCCGAAGCTCGTTAGGGCTGCTTCCTTCCGGACCTGACCCGGTTGGCGAGTGGCTCGTCCACCACCAACCTCCCGGCGTTCATATCGCTAATTTGAAACAAAAAAGCAAGTCGTGAAACGAAAAACATGGAGATAAATACGTTGCAACAGCCATTTAAACTTGATCCACGTTTGGAAAAAGACAGTTTTTTCATTGTCGAGCTTGCCTTATCCGATGTCCGGCTCATGAATGATTCCCGCTGGCCATGGCTCGTCGTCGTCCCCCGCATTGCCGGAGCAGAAGAAATACATCATCTTTCCGTTGATGATGAACAGGTCCTTGTTGCCGAAATGAACGAGGTTGCCGTAGCACTTGAAGCCATCACCGGATGCGATAAAGTTAACACAGCCGCTATCGGCAATGTCGTGCGACAACTCCATGTGCATATTATCGCGCGCAACGAAGGCGATATAAATTGGCCGAAAACGGTCTGGGGATACGGAGAACCCGTTCCCTATAGCGATGAAGCCGCTCATAAGCTTATTCGTAAGCTGCAACTGAGGCTCGATTGAATTAAGGCTGGATTGAATATGACATCTTCTGCAATTGCATTTATCGGAAACCCTATCAACCGTCAGCTTGAGAAGCGTACGGATACAATCGTGGCCGAGCAAAGAAACCATCATGCGCATTTTATTGTGCTCAACGGTTTTTCAATCGTCTATCGGAATATTAGCGGGATAGCCGATCTCTATCTTGATGAAAAATCATTAGAGCTCTTCAAGCCGCAATGGGAAGAAGCCTGCCTGCTTGGTTGGGAAGATGAAAATCCGGTTATTGCTTTGCCGGTTGAAGAATTTGCCGGTCAACCCCCTTCACCATTCAATCAGGTGGGGTTGAGGGAAGCTTATAGCCGCGCACTTTTTAGCCAGACACAATCGGGCGTTCTCGCACAAGCCTATTCATTGCTCATGTGGCACAAAAATAACCGTTTTTGTTCGCGTTGTGGGAAGCCCAGCCGGATTGCGGCAGGTGGTGCAAAACGCATCTGCACGGCTTGCGGGACCGAGCATTTTCCACGAACAGATCCGGTTGCCATCATGCTTGTCCATTTTGGGGACAAGTGCCTGCTTGCCCGCACACCGAGTTTTGAAAAGGGGCGTTATTCCTGCCTTGCCGGTTTTGTCGAACAGGGCGAGACATTGGAAATGGCAGTGCGTCGGGAAACACGCGAGGAAATGGGAATACCGGTGGGCAAGGTGGTCTATATTGCGTCCCAACCTTGGCCGTTTCCGCATTCTTTGATGCTCGGTTGTCATGCCGAAGCGCTCGACGACAAGATTACCATCGGCTATGACGAGATGGAAGACGGGCGCTGGTTTACCCGTCAGGAAGTCGCACTCATGATGGCCGGTCGCCATGAACAAGGCCTGCATTTGCCACCCCGCGCAGCAATTGCCAATTTTTTGATAAGGGAATGGCTGGAAAAGAAGTTTATCGACTAGGATATGGTTTTTGGTGGCGGTGGTTTTTGTGAACTTTGAAAAATCGCCGCTATATAATTTAGCCGAGTGCCTCGAAATTATCCGCTTGTGGTTTTTGTTTGAAACAGCTTGTCTTTACGGCTCGCAACCGAACACTCTGACCGAACGGAAAATACAAAAACCACTTTTGTTTATCTCAAGCTTTGAGAGCGGCTATTTCTCTACCCCTCATCATTATGGCCAAAAAATTCTTACCCGATTGTCTTCAATCTATAAACAGTATGGCTTGCCAAAAGCAGGATAAAAGTCCGGCTGAAAATTCATTCTCGAAACGCACAAACAACACCCCACAAATTTCTGCCGATTTCTGTGATTTACGAGCACCGTCCCGCTGAGCCGGTGAACCTCACCCATAGATTTTCGTGTCGCGGACAGGACTTGCCGGATAGACACCGACTATTCTGACCTTGGTCGAGAAGAAGCCTAGTTCTTCCAAAGCAAGGCGCACCATCGGCTGATCGGGATGGCCTTCAATATCGGCAAAAAATTGAGTTGCGTTGAATGTGCCGCCAACCTGATAGCTTTCAAGCTTTGTCATGTTGACGCCATTGGTCGCAAAACCTCCCATGGCTTTATAAAGTGCTGCCGGAACGTTGCGCACACGGAAAAGAAAACTGGTCACGACCTTTTCGCCGTTTTCCGGTTTTGGTGCGCGTTTCTCTTCCCGCGAGAGGATAACAAAACGCGTTACATTATTTTCCGAATCTTCAACATTTTCTTCAATAATATCCAGGCCGTAAAGTTTAGCAGCAAGTTTTGGTGCAAGGGCCGCCTGTGTGCGGTCACCTGCCTGTTTGATGAATTTGGCAGCGCCCGCCGTGTCGGATGAAACGACCGCCTGCCAATGATTGTCGCGGATAATTTTGCGGCATTGTCCCAATGCATGGATGTGGCTATGAACCGATTTTATCTCTTCACGTTTGACACCCGGCAGCACCATCAATTCAAAATGGATCGGTAAAAAATATTCGCCAATGATGAAAAGTTTTGTTTGCGGCAGCAAATGGTGAATATCGGCAACACGTCCGGCAAGTGTATTTTCAATCGGAATCATGCCAAGGTCGGCTTCTCCGCTCTCGACCGCATGCAAAGCATCTTCAAATGTCGTGCAGGGTAACGGCTCCATATCCGGAAATACGTTCCGGCAAGCCGTATCGGAATTGGCGCCGTAATCACCTTGGAACGCTATTTTATTGGTTTTTGTCATTTTCCCGCTCTGATCATTTCTCTTGCGTGTTCGAGATCTTCAATTGTATCAACCCCTAAAGGCACGGTTTCGATAATTTCGGCATCAATACGCATGCCTGCTTCAAGCGCACGCAATTGTTCAAGGCTTTCCCGCTTTTCAAGATAGGAAGGCTGTAGCGAGACAAAACGCTGAAGTGCCTTGCGCTTATAGGCATAAAGGCCGATATGGTGGTAAAGCGGCCCTTTGCCATAGGGTGCGGTCGCGCGGGTGAAATAAAGGGCGCGCAATCTGGTTTTTCCGATCGGCGAACCGACGATTTTTACGACATTCGGATTGAACTTTTCCTCTTCAACCGAAATTTCAGCCCCCAAAGTGGCAATATCCGTTTCAGGGTTTTCAAGTGGTTCCAATGCTGCGGCAATTTCATGCGGCGCAATCGTCGGCAAATCACCTTGTACATTGACGATGACATCAAAACGGTTATCAGGATCAAGAAGCGTTAATGCCTCACAGATGCGATCGGAACCCGACTGGTGGTCGGGACGTGTCATGACAGCTTCCATTCCATGTGCTTTGACAGCATTGGCAACCTCTTCATGGTCGGTTGCAACAACCACTCTCCCGAGATTTGCCTTATTGGCGCGTTCGGCAACGTGAACAATCATCGGCTTTCCGGCAATATCGGCCAGAGGCTTTCCGGGAAGTCGTGTTGAAGACATGCGGGCAGGAATAAGTATAAGAGTAGAAAAAGCCATCATCATCGTCCTGAAGATTATTATCCCAGTTTATTGTATCGATTTATAGATGTTGCGTTGATGACGCAAAAGACTTAAATTTTCAACATCTATAAAATTTAAGCGACCGAATTTTTTATGAAGGTATCCACTGTCAACGACCTTATTGCCGCCTGTCTTCTCTGGGCTGTTTTTCTTTTTGTGATCGTTTATGGCAGTGACCTTGTTTATGACCATCAGCAACCTGCAAAAATCGTTTATCCTATTAGTGGTGAGGAAGCACCGGTTACCGAAAAGGTAGAGCCGAAACAACAAATATCACTGGCGACAAGGCTTCAACAGGCTGATATAGAAAATGGCCGCAAAGTATTCGGCCAATGTGGTTTATGCCATACACCGGCAAAAAATGGCCCTGCGCGTGTCGGCCCACCTTTATATGGAGTAGTCGGAAGGCCATTTGCTTCCGTTTCCGAATACACCTATTCGCGCGCTATGCGGGCAGAAAATGGCAAGAGATGGGACTTCGCAACGCTTGACGCCTATCTTGCTTCCCCGCGTAAATATATTCCCGGAACGGCCATGGCTTTCAATGGTGTGAAGGATGAGAAAGACAGAGCCGATCTTATTCTTTATTTGCGTAGTCTTTCCGATGAACCGGTTGAATTGCCACATTTAACCCCTTAAGAATAACAATCAATAAAATCTGTTTTCTATTGGCTATATTGAAATCGATTGGGGATTTGATGAAACTCGGATTGGCTTTTTGTCTCTTTTTCGCCCTTAATAGTATAGCTATCGCCGATCCCGAGTGGCGCACGAGCCTGTCTCTTGGAGTTGAACCCAAATATGGCGCCAATTTTACCCATTATGATTATGTCAATGTGAATGCGCCCAAAGGCGGCACTTTTAACGATAGTCGCACCGGCACATTCAACAGTTTCAACCCTTATATTGTCACGGGTACACCTGCAGCGGGTTTTTCTTCCCGCGGCGGTGGGGAACAATATGACACACTGATGGCACCTTCGACCGAAGAAACGTCGGTCAACTATCCCCTTATTGCCGAGGCTGCACAATATCCCGACGATTTTTCGTGGGTAAAATTCCGCTTGAACAAAAAAGCCCGATGGCATGACGGTCGCCCCATTACCGCCGAGGATGTGGTGTGGAGCTTCAATGTTTTGAAAAGCAATTCGCCATTTTTCAACAATTATTATCATTCGGTCAAAAAAGCCGAAAAAACCGGTGACAATGAAGTCACGTTTGTGTTTGAAGAAAAAGGCAATCGCGAACTCCCTTATGTGATGGGGCAAATGCCGGTTTTACCTCAACATTGGTGGGAGGGGACCGATGAAACGGGTAAAAAAAGGGATATTACTGCGCCAACTCTCGAAATACCTTTGGGATCAGGGCCTTACGAAGTTGAAAGTTTTATAGCCGGAAAATCGATCACGTGGAAAAGGGTTGAAAATTATTGGGCAGCCGATCTTCCCGTTAATCGTGGGCGGTTCAATTTCGATAAAGAGCATTATAGCTATTTTCTTGATCCGAACGCTGCATGGGAAGCCTTCAAAAAAGGTAATCTCGTCGACTGGAATTTGGAAAACCGTATCCAGCGCTGGAACCAGAGCTATGATTTTCCTGCGGTCAAAAACGGGCAAGTTATCCGGCGCAGTTTCGCCTTTCACGGCTCGGGACGTATGCAAGGGTTCTTTATCAATACCCGCCGCCCGCAATTTGCCGACCGGCGCGTGCGTCAGGCACTCAGCCTCGCTTTTGACTTCGAGTCTCTCAATAAATCGTTGTTTTTTAATGATTATCATCGTATCTTAAGCTATTTTGACGGGCTTGATCTCGCGGCAAAAGGTTTGCCGCAGGGAAAGGAACTTGAAATTCTTGAAACGGTTAAAGATGAGGTGCCGGCCGAAGTCTTTACCACCCCCTTTTCCAACCCCGTTTATGACAAGCCCGATTCATCAAGGCGCTATCTGACAGAAGCCATGCGTTTGTTGAATGAAGCCGGTTGGCATCTGGAACAGAACCGGCTTGTCAATAAAAAGGGTGAAGTTTTCACATTGGAAGTGATGTTGAGTGACATGGCATTCGAGCGTGCAACAGCACCTTTTATAGCCAATCTTCAACGTTTGGGAATCGATGCATCCATGCGTGTGGTTGATGCTTCACAATATCAAAATCGTGAAGCAAATTTCGATTTCGATCTTGTCATCAAGGTCATCGGCCAAAGCGATTCACCCGGCAATGAACAATTGGAATATTGGGGCTCGAAAGCCGCTGATCGGCCGGGTAGCTATAATGTTGCGGGTATTAAAAATCCGGCCGTCGACAAACTTATCGAACGTGTCATCTATGCAAAAGATCGTGAGGAACTCGTTGCTGCAACCCGTGCTCTCGACCGTGTTTTGTTGTGGAATTATTATGTTATTCCCCAATGGTATGCCGAACATCTCAATATTGCCTATTGGGACAAATTCGGCATTCCCGAACCGCAACCGGAAGCAAGCGGCGTTGATATTCCCTCATGGTGGGTAAAAAACGACAAAAACTAGAACTGCGGTGGGCTAGAATTGCCAAGAACCGGAATTGCTGAAAAATCAGCTGTTTGTCATTTGTTTACCATAAATGTTCCAGAATAGGGGTTCAATTGAACGCACCGGTTTGATTCGCATGTTGCGAGCCTAACAAAACTCATACCGGCAAAAGGATGAAAGAGAGATATGGCGGCCTATATAGCGCGGCGTTTGCTGCTGATTATACCGACATTGATCGGCATTTTGACGGTGACATTTGTCATTGTGCAATTTACTCCCGGTGGCCCTATCGAGAATATTATTGCACAATTGCAAGGGACCGGTGGCGATGCCATGGGGCGGGTTGCCGGCGGTGGTGGTGACCTCGGGCTTTCATCAGAGGTAACGTTACAGGGTAGCGACGCGAGTGCCAAATATCGTGGTGCACGCGGCCTCGATCCGGAGTTTATTGCAAAACTCGAAAAGCAGTTCGGTTTTGATAAACCTCCGCTTGAACGTTATTTTACGATGTTGTGGAATTATATCCGTTTCGATTTCGGGGATTCCTATACGCAAGGGCGTTCTGTCGTAGATCTTATCAAAGGTGCCTTGCCGGTTTCGATTTCTTTAGGGCTATGGCAATTGTTGATTTCTTACGCAATTTCCATTCCTCTCGGTATCCGCAAGGCCGTCAAGGATGACTCCACATTCGATATATGGACAAGTGCTGTTATCATTATCGGCTATGCAATACCGAGTTTCCTGTTCGGTATTCTGTTAATGGTGCTTTTTGCCGGAGGGTCATTCTTCGACTGGTTTCCATTGAGCCATTTGACATCGGAAAATTTTGATGAATTGTCGCTTGGCGGCAAAATTCTGGATTATTTCCACCATCTTGCTTTGCCACTCACAGCAATGGTTATTTCGGCTTTCGCCACCACAACATTGCTGACCAAAAATTGTTTTCTGGAAGAAATCAGAAAGCAATATGTGGTGACGGCACGGGCAAAAGGTTTAAGCGAACACGCTGTTCTTTACGGGCATGTTTTCCGCAACGCGATGCTTGTTGTTATTGCAAGTTTTCCGGCAGCTTTCATTGCGTCATTCTTCACCGGTTCACTGCTTATCGAAATGCTATATTCGTTAAACGGAATGGGGCTTTTAAGCTATACATCCATTGTCAATCGTGATTATCCGGTCGTGTTCGGTTCGCTCTATATTTTCTCGTTGATCGGTCTTGTTGTGAGCCTTATTTCCGATCTCACCTATATGCTTGTCGATCCACGTATCGATTTCGAGAAGAGGGACGTTTGATGAGCGAGCAAACTTCCGGACAGACAATCGGCGTGGCAAAGCCAGTAAAACCCCGCCGCAACAAAAGGCCGTTTTTGTCGCCGCTTAATGAACGGCGCTGGAGAAACTTCAAGAAAAACCGTCGCGGCTGGTGGTCGTTGTGGATTTTCCTTATTCTTTGCCTGTTTTCTTTTGGTGCCAATTTCATTGCAAATGACCGGCCGATTATCGCATCCTATAAAGGCGAACTGCTTTTTCCGGTGCTTTTCGACTATCCCGATTCCAAGTTTGGCGGTGTCCTTGCAACGGTCGATTTCCGGGAAGAATATATCAAAAAAGAAATCAACGAACATGGCTGGGCAATATGGCCGCCGGTGCATTATTCCTATGATACAACAGTCGGCAACAAGCCTGTTGCGCTGGCTCCGCCATTCTGGCTCCAGAGTAAAGACGAGCGTTGCAAAAATTATGCTCTCGGCGCAAAGGATCCCGAATGCACAATCGGAAACTGGAACTGGCTTGGTACAGATGACCAGACACGTGATGTTTTTGCGCGTGTGCTTTACGGTTTTCGTGTTTCCATATTGTTTACCGTTATTTTGACGGCGGTTTCTTCGATTATCGGCATTGCTGCCGGTGCGGTGCAGGGATATTTCGGCGGTTGGGTCGATCTCATTTTCCAGCGTTTCATCGAAATCTGGTCTTCGGTTCCCGCGCTTTATCTCATCATCATTATGGCGGCGGTTCTTGCCCAGGGCTTCTGGGTTCTGCTAGGAATTATGTTGCTGTTCCAGTGGGTGGCGCTGGTTGGCGTCGTGCGTGCGGAATTTTTGCGGGCCAGAAATTTTGAATATGTCAATGCGGCAAGGGCGCTGGGCGTGCCGAATATCACGATCATGATACGCCATCTTCTCCCCAATGCCATGGTTGCGGCACTTACCTATTTGCCGTTTTTGTTGACAGCCGGTATCTCGACTTTGACCGCGCTTGACTATCTCGGTTTCGGTTTGCCTCCGGGGTCGGCCTCGCTTGGAGAACTCATGCGGCAGGCAGCAACCAATCTCAATGCTCCGTGGATTGGCATTACCGGCTTTGTTGCTATTGCGGTCATGTTGTCGCTTCTGGCTTTCATCGGTGAAGCCGCCCGTGATGCTTTCGATCCGAGGAAGACATTCCAATGACAGCTTTGCTCAGTGTTCGCGACCTTTCAGTGATGTTTCGTCAAGATGGCAAGGAAACACTTGCCGTCGATCACGTCTCGTTTGACATCAATTCCGGTGAAACACTCGCGCTTGTCGGCGAATCGGGTTCGGGAAAGTCTGTAACCGCGCTTTCTATTTTGAAGCTTTTATCCTATCCGATGGCAAGCCACCCTTCAGGCGAAATCTTTTTTGACAATAAGGATTTGATAAAGCTTGATGAAAAATCTTTGCAGAAAGTTCGCGGTAAAGACATTGCAATGATTTTTCAGGAACCGATGACCTCGCTCAATCCCCTTCACACGGTCGAACGGCAGGTAAGCGAGGTGATGAAAGTTCATGAGGGCATGTCGGATAAAGACGCTCGCCAACGCACGATCGAGCTTCTCACTCAAGTGGGGATCCGCGAGCCGGAAAAACGCTTGTCGTCATTTCCCCATCAATTATCCGGCGGTCAGCGGCAACGCGTTATGATTGCAATGGCACTTGCCAATAATCCGAAACTTCTTGTTGCCGACGAACCGACAACCGCACTTGATGTAACAGTACAGGCGCAAATTCTCGAACTTCTTGAAAAGCTCAAGCAAGAGCGTTCGATGTCTATGCTCTTTATTACCCATAATCTCGGTATTGTGCGTAAATTTGCCGACCGTGTTTGTGTCATGACTGGGGGCAAAATTGTCGAGACAGGAAAAACCGCCGATATTTTTAATCACCCGCAACATGACTATACCAAAAAACTGCTTGCCGCAGAGCCGAAAGGAAATCCGCCGAAAGCCGATAAAAACGCTCCTGTTGTCATGGAAGGGGAAAAGGTCAGGGTCTGGTTTCCTGTTAAAAAAGGGTTTTTCCGCCGCACGGTCGATTATATCAAGGCGGTCAATGATATTGACGTGACCATACGTGAAGGACAGACATTGGGCGTTGTTGGCGAATCCGGTTCGGGAAAAACCACGCTGGGTCTCGCGCTCACACGTATGATCTCTTCACAAGGCCATATTCGTTTTAACGGGAAAGATATTGAACATTTTTCCTTCAAACAGATGCGACCTTTGCGCCGTCATATCCAGATTGTTTTTCAGGACCCGTTCGGCTCGCTGTCGCCAAGAATGTCGGTCGGTGAAATTATCGCCGAGGGGCTGCTCATTCACGAGAAAAATCTGAATTACGAAGAACGCGATGAGCGTGTTGTCCGCGCGTTAGAAGAAGTCGATCTTGATCCCGAGACGCGCAATCGTTATCCGCACGAATTTTCCGGTGGTCAACGCCAACGCATCGCGATAGCCCGCGCCATGGTTCTCAATCCACGTTTTGTGATGCTCGATGAACCGACATCGGCTCTTGATATGAGCGTTCAGGCACAAGTGGTCGATTTGTTGCGCACTCTTCAACAAAAGCACAATCTTGCCTATCTCTTCATCAGCCATGATCTGAAAGTTGTCAAAGCCTTGGCCAATGATCTTATTGTCATGAGAAATGGTCAAATGGTCGAACATGGACCGGCGGAAGAAGTGTTTTCATCACCGAAAACCGAATATACCAGAGCTTTGATGAATGCCGCTTTCGATTTAAGTGTCGATAAGAATGACATTGATGAAGCTTGATATTTATCAAGCGTGAATGTGGACAAGCAAAGCAAAACTGCAATTTCTGGTTATAAAAACTGATCGGCCATTTTTTAATCGGCAAACTTTTCTGGCCGGTCGAGTTTTTGCTTTCACATATTTTGAATTTTTCTTGTGTTTTCTTTGGGTGAAATAAAAATCGGAGCAATAAAACATCAGCAGAAACATCAAGGCGAAAGTGCATCACATGGCTAAAATAGCCCGGTGAAATAACAATTCTCAAAATTACTTTTTTGTTCAACAATGCGCATAAGAGAGGATTTTTCGGGTTTCAAAACCGGCAATTGTCGGAAGTGTTTTGCCGAAGTTATGAAAGAGCGATAGAGCCTTTCAACGAAATAAAGCCTGAAGTCTTGAAAAGTTTTTAATCCGCTCAATGTCTTTTAGCTGTAAGACTTTCAGGAGAAAGACATTATGACAAAAGCACATAAAAATGGGCATAAGTCACCCGAACATAAAAACAGGCCAGAAAATAGACATGAGCGCCGTCACGAGACTATGCCAGATGGTACTGCCTATAAAACCAATGAAACGCTTCTCGATGCGGGTAATCTTGAAGATTATAACGGTCCATTATCGGATTCCGACAGTCCATTATTGGAAAAGAACATTGCTTCCGATAATTTATCGACCGACAAACAGAAATAGTCCTTTCAGAATAACTGGTCCCGACATTCAAAATAGCCCGACTTTACTGGAAAGACGGGGCTGGAACGACAGAGTTGGAAAGACGCGGCTAAAAATAGTGCTTCAAGAGGCGTTGTTTTAAAAGAACAAGGCATTGTTTTAAACAAGACAAACAGCGTTTTTATTTTTGTGTCGAGGCTCTTTTTTTATAGCGGATTGTTTCGAAACGGGCTGATAACCCGTCGTAAAGGAGCAGCCTTCCGACAAGCGGTTCACCGCAACCGGTAATGATTTTTATGGCTTCCATGGCTTCTAACGAACCGATAACACCGGGAAGAGCACCGATGACGCCTGCTTCTGCACATGTCGGTACAACGCCTTTGGGTGGCGGGGTCGGAAAGAGATCGCGATAGGATGGGTGTTCACCGCCAAGATAGGGCATGAGTACGGTTAAAGACCCGTCAAAACGACCGATTGCACCGCTTACAAGCGGTTTTTTCAAAATTTCGCAACTATCAGCGAGAAGATAACGGGTGGTGAAATTATCCGAACCATCAATGACAAGATCGAATTTGCCGATAATTTCGGTAGCATTTTCTTCCGTTAGTCTTAAAGGATAAAGGTCGAGTTTGACATGCGGGTTGATCGCTTTAAGCGTTTCGGCAGCACTTTTAGTCTTTTTTTCACCGATTGCCGAAGTTTTGTGGATAACCTGCCGTTGCAGGTTTGAAAGCGAAACCACATCATCGTCGACAATGCCGAGAGTGCCGACACCGGCGGCTGCAAGATAGGTTAAAACCGGCGCTCCAAGTCCGCCCGCACCGACAACCAGCACTTTTGCAGCTTTAAGTTTCTGTTGACCGGCACCTCCGATTTCCGGCAAAAGAATGTGGCGTGCATAGCGCTCTATTTCTTCCTTGTTTAATTTTTCGTCTGGTGCTTGCGTCATGCCTTAACCCTTGTCATATTTCATTCCTATCTAGTGACTCATGGTACGATTGACCAGCCCGCTTTGATTACCCGCTTTGATTATATGAGGCAAATCTTATGAAAATAGCTATCCAGATGGATCATATCTCGACCATCCATATCAAGGGAGATACAACATTTGCTCTGGCATTGGAGGCGCAAAGGCGGGGACACGAGCTGTTCCATTACACACCCGACCGGCTTTCCATGTTGAATGGCGAAGTGACCGCCCGCATTGAAGCGTTAAAAGTGCGGGACGCAGAAAACAATTATTACGAATTGGGTGAGGCAAAGCGCACGCCGCTTCAACAAATGGATGTTGTGCTGCTCAGGCAGGATCCACCATTCGACATGAATTATATTACGACCACGCATATTCTTGAACGGATAATGGATAAGACTTTGGTCGTGAATGATCCGAATTGGGTACGCAATAGTCCTGAAAAACTCTTTGTTACCGAATTTCCTGACCTAATGCCGGAAACGCTCATCACCCGTGACGCCGAAGAGGTCAATGCTTTTCGCTCCGAATTCGGTGATATCATTATCAAACCGCTTTATGGAAATGGCGGAGCAGGGGTTTTCCTGTTGAAAAAGGACGACAAGAATCTCGGCTCGCTCCTTGAAATGTTCAACGAGCTTTATCCGGAAGCTTTTGTCGTGCAGCGTTATCTGAAAGATGTGAGTGCCGGCGACAAGCGCATCATATTGATTGACGGGGTGGCCGTGGGGGCTATCAATCGCGTTGCAGCCTCGACCGATGCCCGTTCCAATATGCATATTGGTGGACGGGCAGAGAAAACCGAGCTTACTCGCCGTGACCTAGAAATTTGTGAACGGATTGGACCTTCCTTGAAAAAACGCGGTCTTCTCCTCGTCGGAATAGATGTCATCGGCAATTACATGACCGAAATCAACGTTACTTCGCCAACAGGGGTGCGCGAACTGAAACGTTTTGGTGGTGCCGATGCCGCAAAAATCTTCTGGGATCATGTGGAAAACAAATTAAAAGGTTGAAAAAGCCGAGATAAAGATAGTCAAAAATGGCTTTAGACTGTATGAGGTTTTTAACAGACACTGCAACAAGCATTATGAGAGAAATAACAATCCATTGTTAGCCTTGTTAAAAAAAGCTGCCGGTTGTCCAGGAGTGCATGGATGAACAGATTGCTTGCAACGGTTGTGGGGGTGGTATTGGTCACAACCAGTTTGTCGGGTACTGCCTTGGCTCGCGATTATATCCAAGTGTCCGGCTCATCGACAGTTTTACCCTATGCAAAAATAGTTGCAGAAACATTCGGAGAAATTTTTACCAATTATCGTACACCTGTTATCGAATCGGGTGGTTCGGGGGCCGGTATAAAAGAATTTTGCCGCGGTATCAGTGAAAATACAATCGATATTGCCAATGCTTCCCGATCGATGAAAAATACCGAATTGAAAGCCTGTTTTGATGCCGGTGTCACCGAAGTCGAAGAAGTCCGCATCGGCTATGACGGGATTGTATTTGCAAGCGATATTCACGGTCCTAACATCGATTTGACGCCTGTCGATGTTTATAAGGCATTGGCAGCAAAAATCGTTGTTGAGGGGAAACTTGTTGCTAACACTTTTAAAAAATGGAACGAGATTGACCCGAAATTACCCGATTGGGAGATCAACGCATATATCCCCGGTGAAAAACATGGCACAAGAGAAGTCTTCGAGGAGAAATT
Source organism: Bartonella sp. M0192 (assembly GCF_016102305.1). NCBI lineage: Bacteria > Pseudomonadati > Pseudomonadota > Alphaproteobacteria > Hyphomicrobiales > Bartonellaceae > Bartonella > Bartonella sp. M0192. Next base: position 662,741 of record NZ_JACFOU010000001.1, read on the forward strand.
GATGGCTGAAGGCTGCAAAAAAAGTGGTGCAGCCGAAAGCATGAAAACTCTTTCGATGGATGACAAGGCAGTCACCGCCGCTTGTATAAGCATTCGCAAGGATGGAAGGGCTATTGATATTGATGGCGATTATTCGGAAACCCTTGCCCGTGTCATGTCGAATAAAACAGGGATAGGGGTTTTCGGACTGGCATTTTATGAAAATAATGCAGACAAGCTGAAAGTTGCTACCGTTAATGGTGTTACTCCCAATGTTGACACGATTTCGAGCGGAAAGTATCTGGTTTCCCGTCCGCTGTTTTTCTATGTCAAGAAAGCCCATTTGGGGGTTATTCCGGGCATGAGAGACTATGTCGAATTTTTCTTGTCTGACCAGATGATCGGACCGGATGGACCGCTTGCAGATTATGGCCTCATTCCCGCTCCTGATAGCGAACGGGAAGCGCAAAGGGCTGCATTCGAGAGTGGAACTGTCATGTCAATTGACAAATGAAGTGAGCAAACGCGGGAAATTCCCGCGTTATTTTTGAAATAAAACCGGAAAATGGAATGTCCATATCACTATTAGTCTTGGTTATTTTTGCTCTTGGCATAGCCGGGTTTGTCATTTCGGGAAAGCGTGCCGCTTCAATCGAGAAACAAGGTAAAAAATTGCATTCGCGGCCATATTACTTTGGCTGGTGGACATTTTTGCTGACGGTCGTTCCGGCTTTTCTCGTTCTTATATTGTGGGAATTGGGAAGTGCCATCTATCTTGAAGAACGCGCTTCGACCGAATTGACTGAAATTATAAAAAGCGGAGAGTCGTTAAATCACAGTTTGGCATTAAGCACGGTTGACAGTCTTACCCGCGCTTTTTCGTCCGCCCAAACCGACATTGCAGAGCTTGATCTTGATCATCCGGCATCCCCGCTCACTTATAAAACATTAAGTGGTGATATGGCAAAGAAAGGTATTATGCTGCCGAGCGAGGGAGCAGATAGCCTTATTCCGGTTGCGATAGACTGGTATAAAGGGGCAACGAAGTCCCATTTCTATTGTTTGATTGTCACATTGGTTATTGCAATCGTCGGCCTGTTTTGTGGTATTTTGGGCGTGGGCGAGAAAAAACGCGCCCGCAACAAAGTCGAGAAGATGGTGTTTGCAGGTCTTGTTATTGCCTCTATCGTGGCCATTCTTGCAACCATCGGCATTTTCTTTTCAATGCTGTTCCAAACAATCAGTTTTTTCAAAGTTGTGCCGTTGTCGAATTTCTTTTTCGGTACTGTTTGGGACCCGCGTTTCAGCGCAAGCGGTTCAGCCGGTGCTGTCGGGCAGTTCGGTTTGCTGCCGCTTCTGGCCGGTACACTTTATATTGCCTTGGTTTCAATGATTTTTGCGGTTCCGGTGGGGCTTTTTGCGGCAATATACATGTCGGAATATGCTTCCCGCCGTGTGCGTGCAATTATCAAACCGCTATTGGAGGTTCTCGCCGGTATTCCGACAATTGTTTACGGGTTTTTCGCTCTGGTTACTGTCGGGCCGTTCTTGCGGGATCTTTCAATTGCCATTGCTGGCGGACAAGGTTTCATTATGTCGCAAAGCATTTTGACTGCCGGTCTCGTTATGGGAATTATGTTAATACCTTTTGTATCCTCGCTTTCCGACGATATTATATCGGCAGTACCGCAAGCTTTGCGTGATGGTTCATACGGGCTTGGAGCCACGCAGTCGGAAACCATTAAAAAGGTTGTCCTTCCGGCAGCATTGCCGGGGATTGTGGGTGCAGTGTTGCTCACCGCATCACGGGCTATCGGCGAGACGATGATTGTCGTTCTTGCAGCCGGTGTTGCTGCAAATCTGACCCTCAATCCGTTCGAGGCCATGACAACCATGACAGTAAAAATCGTCAATCAGCTCACAGGCGACCTTGAATTCAATTCGCCGCAGACATTGGTTGCATTTGCGCTCGGTATGACGCTCTTTGTACTGACACTTTTGATGAATGTTTTTGCGCTTTATATTGTGCGTAAATATAGGGAACAATATGAATGAGTAACGTTGTTAAAACGCCAAGACGCGACATCGGATTAAAGCGCCGTTATCGGGCGGAACGGCGTTTCCGCGCCTATGGGCTTTCAGCAATCGGGGTCGGGCTGTTATTTCTCGTTATTCTTTTGTGGTCGATTATTGCTCAAGGGGTGAGTGCGTTTCAACAGACAACGATGACCTTGCCTGTCTATTTCGATGAACACATTATTGACCCGAAAGGCGAAAGGCTTACAAATCCCAAAGTTCTCATCACTGCAAATTATCCGCTGCTTGTGCGCAATACTCTCGCAGACAAGCTTGGCGTCGATAAGAATAACCATGGCGCAATGCGTGAACTCAACCGCATGATTTCAGGTGGTGTGCGTGTTGAAATACGTAAGCTTCTTATTGAACATCCCGATTATATCGGTAAAACCCGCACGATTGATGTGTTAGCCGCTGCCGATATCGATTCTGCTTTCAAAGGGCAGATCGACCTTTCTGTTCCAGAACAAAATCGTAAGGTCACCAATCGCCAGATCGGGTGGATGGAAAAACTCGCTTCCGACGGCACATTGCATAAAGCTTTCAATAAAGGGCTTTTTACTTTCGGGGCTTCGAGCCGGCCGGAAACGTCAGGACTTGGCGTTGCCATTATCGGTTCGGCTTATATGATGGCAATCGTGTTGATATTGTCTTTGCCGATTGGAGTTGCAACAGCCATTTATCTTGAAGAATTTGCCCGCCGCAGCAGGTTCAATGATATAATAGAGGTGAACATCAATAATCTTGCAGCTGTGCCGTCTATCGTTTTCGGCTTGTTGGGGCTTTCCATTTTTATTAATTTTCTGCATCTGCCGCGCGCCTCGTCAATTGTCGGGGGGCTCGTATTAACGCTCATGACGCTGCCAACCATTATTATTGCAACGCGTGCCGCTTTGCGGGCGGTTCCACCTTCAATACGGGATGCAGCGTTGGGACTTGGTGCATCAAAAACGCAAACCATTTTTGGTCATGTTTTGCCGCTTGCTTTGCCTGGAATTCTCACCGGTACAATCCTTGGTCTTGCAAGGGCTTTGGGGGAAACAGCGCCACTTTTGCTGATCGGCATGGTCGCCTTTGTTGCAAATTATCCCGCAACCCCGATGGAACCCGCAACAGCCCTGCCTGTACAAATTTACATGTGGGCAAATGAACCGGAACGTGCCTTTAATGAACGCACATTCGGAGCGATCATCATTTTGATGGCGTTTCTCGCTATCATGAATATAGCCGCTGTATTGCTGCGCCGTAAATTTGAGCGGCGCTGGTAGAATAAAAGTTGAACATATTGATTTAGCGAGCCTGTTCTGGCTCAAGACGAAATAGGATTAGGTCGATAATGAAAATCAAGATGCGTGGTCAGGATGTCAAAGTGTTTTATGGCGCCAAAGAAGCTTTGCATGGTGTCAGCCTTGATATTCCGGAACATCAGGTTATGGCATTGATTGGTCCGTCCGGTTGCGGGAAGTCAACGTTCCTGCGCTGTCTCAATCGTATGAATGATACAATTGACGGGGCAAAAGTCACCGGCCTTATCACTCTTGACGGGCAGGATATTTATGATCCGGATATCGACGTTGTCGAATTGCGCGCCCGTGTCGGTATGGTCTTTCAAAAACCCAATCCTTTCCCGAAGTCCATATACGAGAATGTCGCTTATGGGCCGCGTATTCACGGGCTTGCCAAATCACGCAAGGAACTTGATATGATCGTTGAACAAAGCCTTATCAAGGCCGGTTTGTTCGATGAGGTAAAAGACCGGTTGAACGATGCCGGAACCGGTCTTTCAGGTGGGCAGCAGCAACGCTTGTGCATTGCACGCGCCATTGCAGTCAGTCCGGAAGTGATCTTGATGGATGAACCATGTTCTGCACTCGACCCGATTGCAACGGCGCGCATTGAAGAATTGATTGATGATTTGCGCGAGAATTTTACGATTGTTATCGTCACCCATTCAATGCAGCAGGCTGCACGCGTTTCGCAATATACGGCGATGTTCCATTTAGGAGATCTCGTTGAAGTGGGCGAAACCGAGATGATGTTCACTTCACCAAAAGAGCAACGTACACAAGATTATATTACCGGTCGTTTCGGTTAAATTCAGGGAGCACGCTTATGCCAATCAATCATACCGTCCGTTCATTCGATGAGGAGTTGGGCTACCTTGAAGCAAAAATTGCCAAAATGGGAACTTTTGCTAGCGAGATGATCGAAGAAGCAGTCAATGCTGTTGTGAATAATGATCTGAAGCTCGCTAAAAAAGTCATTTCCGATGATATGTTTCTTGATGAAACCGAACGCGAAATTGACGAAAAGTCGGTGGCAATTATCGCCAAACGCCAGCCAATGGCAGTGGATTTGCGCGAAATTATCGGTGCAATGCGCATTGCTGCCGATTTGGAGCGCGTTGGAGATATGGGGAAAAACATTGCAAAAAGGGCGGCCGCGATTGTCGAAAGCCGGCAACCGGCAAGCTTATATCATGGCCTGCAATCATTCGCGACATTGACACTTAATCAGCTCAAGGAAGTTTTGGACGCTTATGCAAGCCGCTCGCTTGAACGGATTGATGCCGTGCGTAACAGGGATGAAGAAATTGACGCTATGTATACGTCGCTGTTTCGCGAGCTTCTCACTTATATGATGGAAGATCCGCGCAATATTACCGCTTGCACGCATTTGTTATTTTGCGCCAAAAATATCGAGCGCATTGGCGATCACGCAACCAATATTGCCGAGGCATTGCACTATATCATGACCGGTACATATTTGAGCACAGATCGTCCGCGCGATGATACGACCTATAAGGTTGGAGCAGACGAAAAAACTGAAAAATAGCTGAAGCTGTGCCCAAAAATATCGATTATTGAAATAGCTTCCGGAAATAGATCATATCGGGCGGATAGCTGCGATCTGTCGTGGCTCCTCCGTGTCCTTCGGTTTATTGCCTAAAATTTACTTCTCTCAATAGGAATTTACCTGTCTGAATATATGCCCAATTTTCTCATTGAGAATTTTGTAATCAACCCGCATAGGTTTCAATGACTGTTTTCATTTTCATGAGCACGCAACTTACTCATAACAACAGTCTAGCGAAATGCGTTCTTTTGTTTTGCGAACCGAACCGCAAATACCGCTTGGATTTATCCGGAGCAGGTTTCCTCCGCAATATTCACCAATGAAATTTTATTATGTTCGGCTATGGGCTTTTAAGCTCATTAATAACAGTCTTATTTTAAACGAAAGATGATCTAAAACAGTCTTCCCGGTCGTTTTTTGCCTTGTTCTGCCCGATTTTGTCGATGAAATTCATTTATCGGCTACACTTTGTGGATTTAGCGTTAATAATAAGTGAACAGGCAGCCTTGTCGGGCCGTAGCAAGACGACTGAAAAGTCGGGAGCGGATATTTTTAAGATAGTTTATGAATTTAAAAATATATAAATAAAACAATGGCTTATAATAATTATTCAGCTCTCCTTTTATCATTCAACGACAATTTTTAAAATAATGCTCCAAGAACCCAAAAAGAGTGCCTTAAAACGCAATTAATAGTTTTTAAAAGGTTTAAAGTCATAGTGATTTTAAAGCTTTTTACCTCTTAAAACGCGCATTGACAAAAGTGACGCGAAAAATCTGCCTTCATTTGGCCTTTTTTTGCTTTTGTTTTTAAGCGGTCGAAAAGAAAACGAAACACAGGAATGGTATTGGAAAGATGAAAAAACTCCGTTGGGCAAGTACCGCTGCTATTATGCTCGCACCGCTCGTCGTTACTGGATGTGCATCAAACCATTTATTCGGTCACAAAAATACCAATCAACCAGCCTCGTTTCCCCTGACAGAACGTACTTGCCTGATGCGGGCAATGTATTTTGAATCAAACCGCTCAAGCCGCGACGGTATGATTGCTGTAGGAACTGTGGTCATGAACCGTGTGAATTCGACAGCCTATCCGAAGACAATTTGCGGCGTTGTTGGGCAACCCAACCAATTTGCTCCCGGTGTTTTGACAAAACCGATGAGTGAACCTGCTGCAATGGCAAGAGCAGGTGAAGCCGCTGACGCAGTTTTGCGTGGCGAGCGTGCCAAAAAAAGTAAAAACGCGATGTTTTTTCACACCGCCGGATTAACCTTCCCGTATAAAAATATCCATTATGTGCAAGTCGCTGGTGGTAACGCATTTTATGAAAAGCGCGGTCGCAATGGCGAACTGCAAGTTCCGGCAAATGATGCACCTTATGATGTAGCGTTTGCTTTTGCTCAAGAAAAGAACGGCAATGCACCGCAATTCACAACACCGGGTCGGGGTGCTCAACCGGCAGCGCCGAAAGCGGTTTCGGAACCGGCACCTGCACTACCGGTCAAGACAGCTCCGACAAGCGAACCTGTGATGATTGCTCAGGCGCAACCTGTACCGGTTGAAGCTAAGCCTTTTTCATCACAGAAGAGCGTAGCTACGCATCAAACGAATACTGTTGTAGCTGATGCAAAACCGGCAGCTTCGCATGCAAAACCGGTTGCAAAGGTTGAAGAACCCTATCTACCTTTCCAGACCGCTCCTACACCTGCGCCAAAACAGGTTGTGGTTGCCGATGCGCATTATAATTATGCTCCGAAGCCGGCGGCCCGTTCGGTGGACCATACACAAACAGGTTCGACAACTGTTGGTTATCCGACCCCGTCAAAAGAGAAAATTGACGAAATTGGCGCTCTTTTGCAAAAACAGGATAAGAACAAACGGTTTTGATAGGCTGTCTGCAATAGCCTGATTGCAGAGGTATTTTTACACTCAACCTTATGTATCAAGCCCGCAATGAATTGCGGGCTTTTTATTGGGGCAATTGTTCCCAGCAGTTTTTCCCGACTAGTTTTCGAACTCTGTTATAGTTTTCAAACTTTCATCATATGTTCAAAACATTTGCACCTGCCGGTGAAGTTTAAATCGCACAGTTTTTCAAAGGAAATATAAAAAGTAATATTCGTCTTTGCATTGTTTTTATAGAATTAATTAAATTCATAAAATAATAAATTAGTAAAACAATAAAAATATACGATGAATTTAGTTTTTTAATTAATTACGTGAATTATAACTATTAATCCTTATTTTTTATATTAAAAAATAATATTGGATAATGTTTTAAGAAACCCGCCACATGAATGCGGCGGGTCCGGTTTTATATGGTTCCAACACTGGCGATATTTAAAACGCTTGGGAACCGGAAATTTTTATAGCCTTATCACGGCTAATCCTTCAAAGCATAGGCAATGACATAGTCACCCCGTTTCGGGTTTTGACGGGCACCACCTGCGGTAATGACAATATATTGTTTGCCGGTTTTTGGCGAAATATAAGTCATAGGGCCGCCCTGGCTGCCGACAGGCAAACGCGACTTCCAGATTTCTTTGCCTGTGCGGCTATCGAACGCACGCAAATAGAAATCCTGCGTTCCGGCAAAGAACACAAGGCCGGATTGTGTTGCTAAAGAGGGACCAAGTGTCGGCATTCCGATAGGAACGGGCACACCGAGTGCGATATTGAGTGGCCCCGTGTCTCTGACAGTGCCAACCGGAACCTGCCAAACAATTTTGCGGGTTTTGAGATCAATTGCCGACATTGTGCCAAAAGGCGGCTTCTGACAGGGGACGCCAAGCGGCGAAAGGAAGCGCATGCGCATAGCACCGAAAGGTGTTCCGGCCATGGGGACAATGCCCATTTCAATGCCGGATGCGCTTTCTGGAATATCTTTGCGCTCGACAAGATAATTGGCAAGGCCGAGCCTCATATCATTGACGAAAACATAGTTCAATGTCGGATCAATCGAGACAGATCCCCAATTCATACCGCCGAGTGAACCCGGCATTTGTAATGAATAATCAAGCCCCGGAGGGGTGAACACACCCTGATGACGCATTTTGGCAAATTCGATCCGGCATAGAAGCTTGTCGAATGGCGTGGTACCCCACATATCGGCTTCTGTTAAAGTTGCATTGCCGAATGACGGCATCCCGACAGAAAAGCGCTGCGTTGGCGAATAACGTTCACCGGCAACATTCCCCTGCGGTACCGGTTTTTCTTCGACATCCGCAATCGGTTCGCCGGTTTCACGGTTAAGCAGGAAGACCTCTCCCTGCTTGGTGACCTGAACAAGTGCCGGTACGATATTGCCATCATTATCGGGTGCGTCAAGCAGGACAGGTTGTGCAGGCGTATCAAAATCCCAAATGTCATGATGGACAAATTGGTAATGCCAGCGCACTTCGCCGGTCTTCACATCGACAGCCACAACGGAAGACGAGTATTTGTCGTCTTCGGCTGTGCGATAGCCGGCCCAGAAATCGGGGGTTGAATTGCCTGTCGGTAAATAGACAAGTCCGAGTTTTTCGTCATATGACATTGCCGCCCAGACATTCGGTGTTCCACGTGTATAGGTTTGCCCTTCCGGCGGAAGTCCGTGAATATCGGGATTACCCGGATCCCAAGCCCAGACAAGATGACCGTCGTTCACATCATAGGCTCTGACAACGCCCGGCGGTTCATCGGTCGAGAAATTGTCGGCCACGCGCCCGCCCACAATGACAACGTCACCGGCAACAAGTGGTGTCGATGTTTGTTGGTAATAACCGGGTTTTACTTCACCCATACCGGTTTTAAGGTCGACAGTGCCTTTATCTCCGAATTCTTCGCAAGGCTTTCCAGTTGCTGCATCAAGCGCGATGAGTCTTGCGTCTCCCGTTGGCAAAAACAGACGTGCCTGACAAGCCGCATCAGCTTTCACAGCTTTGATTGACTGTGCCTCATGATAACCCAAACCGCGGCAACGTTGCCAGTTCGGTCCTGTTCCGTGAGGGTCGAACATCCAGTTCTGTTTACCGCTATCAACGTCGAATGAAAGCACCTTGCCATAGGCTGTACAAACATAAAGATTGGTGCCGATCTGTAGCGGGGTATTCTGGTCTTCTGCCCCCGAGCCGTTACTTTGAGGAATGTCACCGGTATGGGCAATCCAGGCCACATCAAGTTTTTTGATATTGGCAGGCGTTATCTGGTCAAGGGCTGCAAAACGGCTACCATGATCGTCATTACCCCAGCTTTTCCAGTCTTTTTGTTCATTAGCCGGTTGCACCGGTCGTACAGGCGTGGCTTTTTCTGCCGTATGGATGACATTTTTCGGTATAAACGAACTCACAATTGTTGCCGCCATACCGATAAACACCAAACCGGCTAGAACAAGAGATGCAGAGCCTGCGATTTTCCCCCGTTTTTTTGCCATCGGTCTATAGGCAAGTAACACCAGAAAAAAGGCCACAGACAAAGCAAAGAGATTGGAAAATTGCTGCCAGTAATCAAGCCCCGCTTCATGATAAGACCATAATGCGCTCATCACGAAGATAAAAGCGAAGATCCATACACTGAAACGGTTGAGCCGGATCATGAACAAACCCGACAGAAGCAACAGGATACCAAGCGCCAGATAATACCATGTGCGGCTGCCAAGATAAATAAGATAGCCGCCAAGAAGAGTGAAATAAAGCCCCGCTGCCAATACCAGCAAACTTAACAGAATAACCAGACAAACGGTTATTCTCGAAGGGCCATTTTTGAACTTTATCATTTGAACTTCCCACGTATTGGAACCAAATTCGGGGTTTTTCAGATTGTTGTTTTTGCTAAGCTTTTGCATAAAGTCAAAACAACGTCAATTCGGCAGCCGTTCATATGAGTGTGATGAATGATGGTCTTTATAAGATAAATATATAACAATATTTTATACAAAAAATTTTCTCTTCAATAATTAGATAAATTTAACATAAGTTTAGATATGTTGTTTCGTATAATATATTTAAATAAAGTAAATATAGAATTATAATAATTATAAAACACAATATAAAAATTCTGTTTTTTAAATCACGAAAATGATTATATTTTGTTTAAAATTATTATAAATTAAAAAATATAAGTAGCGAGAAAAATACGAGATAAAGGCAGCAGGAAACAGTCAAAGAGCTGGAGCGGGTAGCGGGAATCGAACCCGCGCGTTCAGCTTGGGAAGCTGACAGGCTACCATTACATCATACCCGCAAAATGCGTGACACACGGATGCAATCTTTAATGCTTTTTGTCAAGCACCCTCTCATCAAAGTGGTTTAAATAATGTGCGAAAATGAGTACCTCATTATAATTGTTTATAATAAGGTACCATTCGCTATTCACTTTACTCGTAAAGCAACTTATCGGATGGGGGAGAGGTTCATTAATGGGACACTCTTTGTCGGTAGAGTTTTTCGTTGCGTTTGTAAAATAGAATGTTTAGAAAATTGGAAATAGCTAAATAAAAAATCGATTTTTGAGCTTTAATCGTATTTTAGCGTATAAATTGATTTTCGGGTTGGATTGGCAAAAGGTTGTAGTTGATAACATGAAAAATACCGTTTTGTTCAACAATTTATCAGAGTTCTCAGGGAAATTTTTTGAGGAGCGTTTTGATGCAGCCCGGCGCGTTATTTCATCAGGTTGGTGGTTGAATGGTAAAGAAACGAGCCTCTTTGCAACGGAATTTGCTAACTATTTAGGAGTCGAATTCTGTTTACCATTGGCTAACGGTACAGATGCATTGGAAATCGCAATGAGGACTATGGGAGAGGTGAGAGGGGCACGGTACGACGAAGTCGTTACTGTAGGTAATGCAGGGGGCTATAGTTCGATTGCATGCAGACTTGTCGGTTTGAAACCCGTTTACGCGGATATAGATTCCAAAAGCCTGTTAATGGATATGGATTCTGCATTGTCATGCGTAGGCCCTAAAACTGCATTTGTTGTTGTGACGCATCTATACGGCGGCGTTGCGGACGTTAAAAAGCTACGTAAATTGCTTGATGACGCAGGTCACCAAGATGTTCTTATTCTGGAAGATTGTGCACAGTCCCATGGTGCTAGGCTCGGAGAACAAAAGGTTGGTACGTTGGGTGATATGGCGACTTTCAGTTTTTACCCGACAAAAAATCTTGGCGCAATTGGTGATGCCGGTGCCATTGTTAGCAACAACAAAGATCTTATCGGGATCGCGCATTCGTTGAGCCAATACGGCTGGACAGCAAAATATTCAATAGATAGGGCTTATGGTCGAAATTCACGTATGGATGAGATACAGGCAGCATTTTTGAGGTTGTCTTTACCTGAGCTCGATGGCTGGAATACACGTCGGATAGAAATTATCCATCATTATAAAAAATATCTGCCGTCCAATGTAACGGTTGTTGAAAGTCCAATTTATAATGTTGCACATTTATGCGTTGTGCAATGTCAAAAACGTGACGAACTCGGCGGTTTTTTGAAAGAAAATGGCGTCCAGACGGCTGTTCATTACCCAATACCTGATTTCGAACAGCCGGGTTGGAAAAAACTCCCGCAAAGATTGGCTCCACAAGGAGTCGAAATTACAAGGAAAGCTTGTGAAAATGTCTTGTCTTTGCCTTGTTATCCTTCTTTGCCAGATCAATCAATCGATCTTGTGGTAAAACTCGTCAATGATTGGAACAACAAAAACAAATAGGGATATAAATGTATTCTTTAATTATACCCGTTTATAAAAACGAATCCAATATACCCGATTTGTTAAAAGTTTTAAATGAGTGGAACCAAAAAACTTCCTTTGAATTGGAGGTCGTCTTTGTCGTCGATGGCTCGCCCGACAATAGCGGAAAAATGCTTCTTGATGCACAATCCGATATGCTTTTTAATGCCCAAATCATTTTTCATAGCAGGAACTTTGGTTCCTTTAATGCAATTCGTACGGGACTCGAAAAAGCAAAAGGAAATATATTTTCAGTGATGGCTGCGGATATGCAAGAGCCGATTTCACTTGTAGAACAGATGTTTGAAAAGCTCGCATCGGATAAAGCAGATATTGTTTTTGGTGTCCGTAAAAGTAGATCTGATGGTGCGGTAAAAACATTTTTGTCGAATAGTTTTTGGTCGATTTATAGAAGATTTGTATTTAGAGATATACCAAAAGGGGGAATAGATATATTTGGCTGTAACGATAAAGTCAGACAATCTGTTCTTGATTTTTCCGAAGCAAATAGTTCATTGGTTGCGCAACTATTTTGGATTGGCTACCGCAGAGCGTTTGTTGAATACGAACGCCGGAAAAGAGAAAAAGGAAAGAGCGCATGGAATTTTTCTCGCCGTGTACGCTATATGATGGATAGTATATTTACATTTTCAGATCTTCCTATTCTTTTGATTTTATGGATTGGGATCATTGGTAGTTTGATCAGCTTCCTGATAGGAATGGTCGTTCTTTTTGCAAGATTGTTTAATTTTATTCACTTGCCAGGATATACTGTTATTGTAGTATTAATATGCTTTTCAACTTCAGTCACGCTGATGGTGCAAGGCGTATTGGGCGCCTATTTATGGCGAACATTCGAAAATAGTAAAAGACGCCCCCTATCTCTCGTTAGTAAATGCGTTACGCATGTCTATAAAGGGTGAAATTATGTCGGTTTTCAAGCATCCGAATGCATTATGCGAATCTCAATCAATAGGCGATGGAACGCGTATATGGGCGTTTGCACATGTCCTGGCGGGAGCAAAAATAGGCAAAAATTGTAATATCTGTGACGGGGTGTTCATCGAAAACGACGTTATAGTCGGCGATAATGTCACGATAAAATGTGGCGTCCAGCTATGGGACGGTACACGGATAGGGAATAATGTTTTTATAGGTCCTAACGCATCTTTCTGTAACGATCTTTATCCTCGTTCCAAGCAATATCCGGAAAAATTCGAAGGCGCAATTATAGCAGACGGTGCTTCGATTGGAGCTAACGCAACACTTCTTCCCAATATTCACATCGGAAGAGGAGCTATGGTCGGTGCTGGAACGGTCGTCACGCGTGATGTTCCACCTTTTGCACGCGTTGTAGGTAATCCGGCTAAAATAATCGGCTACGAAAACAATATTTCGCTTGAAGAAGTTAATGCACTTGTGAAAACCGGAAAACTGGCTGTTGGTCAACAGATTGACTTAGGCGTTAACGGTTGTTTTATTGAAGGTTTGCCTCATTACTCGGATTTGAGAGGCGAGCTCGTACCTCTCGAGATGAAAAAAGGTTTACCCTTTGAACCTGTACGGGTTTTTATGGTTTACGGGGTTTCAGGACAGTATGTTAGAGGTGAACACGCTCATCATAAATGTGGACAATTCCTGATTGCTGCGCATGGAAGTGTATCTGTCATTGTTGATGATGGTAAGCAGCGCAAGGAGTTGCAGTTGGCCGAGCCGAATATCGGGCTCTATCTCGCCCCTATGACGTGGGGTATCCAATACAAGTTCTCATCGGATGCTGTCTTGTTAGTTTTAGCATCTCATCCATATAACGAAGCAGATTATATTCGCGATTACGACACGTTTCTTGGTTTTGTTAAATGAAGAACACTTTTTATGATATAGCAAAGTTAAAGAAGAATATATTTCTTTTTTTAATTGCCGGTTCGATAAATACGATTATAACAATAGTTGTATATCAACTATTTTTATTTATTGTTTCCTCATCAGTATCTTATTGTATTTCATGGTGTGTCGGAGTTATTCTTGTTAGTGTAGTCTATCCATACTTCGTTTTTAGCGTAAAGAAAGAGAACCATTCAAAAACAAGCATTCAGTTCGCAATAATTTATATCATCTGTTTTTTTCTCGGTTTGGCTTGTAATCAGATATTAATATTTATATTTAATATCCCTCGGTTATCTATTTTCTTTACGTTGTGTTTTACCTCTTCAATATCATTCCTCCTGATGCATTTTGCTGCGAGTCACTCCTATGAAAACAAATACTAAAGCAATTAACGATGATCTGTCCAAATATTATCCGTATTTTCTTTTGTTTGGACTTTACATAGTGCTTTATCTGCCATGCCTCACAACCTATACATTAAGTGCTGATGATGAAATTGCTTTTTGGCGGACGACTCCAGAAGTTTGGTTAGCGCAAGGACGAATTGTAGGTTTTTTTCTTGAAAAATATATTATAAAACAATCAGTTATTATATTCTATAATGAATTCTTTTTTGGCATTTGTGCAACCTTGTCATATGCCTTTATTTTGCGAGCATTCCGTCATTACCAAATTGGCGTTTTTGATGTACTTGCATTTGGTATTTTTTGTGCTTTTCCAGTCTGGTATTTTCTATTGGAATTTTATTCCAATATACCGGCTGTTTCCATTGGTATTCTTTCGTGTGGACTAGGTATATTTTTTCTATCTGACTTCATTGAAACATATCGCAAAAGATATTTTATTTATACAGTATTATGTTTTTTTGTTTCGATATCAAGTTACCAAGCGTATTTTTATTGTTTAGCAGTCATAATATTTTCAATGATTTTAGTGAAATTTAATAATTTTACTAGAAAATCATTAAAGTCACTGTTAATTTGCATTTTAGCATTATTTGTATCAACCCTAATTTACGGATTGATGTTTAAAATACTTCTTATTATATATAATGTAAACGTTGGTTATATAGGGTCATTTTTAGATATAAAGTTATTTACTAACGATCCACTTGGACGACTATCAATTGTTTCTCATGATATTTATAAGTTTGCTATTAAAAATAAACAAATTTTTAACTTTTATTTTTTTGGCGTAACTATAATAGTGTTGTTGTATTTTATAAATATAACCTTAAAAAGAAAAGTTTTTAATGTAATTATTTCTATTGCTATAATAACAATCCCATTTATACAACACCTTTTTAGCTCCATATTCCTTACTCGCCTAGGACTTGCGATGCCCTTTGTGGTTTGGTTCTTTTCATTTTATCTCTATCATCATTCTAAATCGCTTGTAAAATTTGTGGTCGTACTTGCCACCTGTTTGACGCTTATACAAAGCGTCTATTTTGTCTCTTATTACACAACAAATCAGAAGCTGGCTTATCAATACGATGTTGCGTTAGCTGGAAAAATTTACGATCGACTTATTGAGAAGGGTGGTGATCTGCATACGCCGATGGTGGTAGACGTTTATGGTTCTATCGCATTTAAAACTAACTTAGAAAGAGCACCTTGGATGTCGTCGGGCGGGTCATTTTTTGATATACCGTACGGTAGTATTGAGAGAATTGTCGCTTTTATGAAGTTAATTGGTTACAACAATATTGTTCCATCAGCGGAAGATAGCGATAAAGCACGGTATTTTGAGGAATACTTAAAAATGCCAAGCTGGCCAGCAAAAGATTCGGTAAGAAAAGTTGATAATGTGTTTCTTATTAAACTTTCAAATCAGCCTAATTCAAAATACCTCAACATGAGCAATGTCATTGGTACCTTAGACAAATCCGTTTTCCATTATGATAATCGCGAGTCCATTTCGGAAAATCATCAAATGTTTGAATTAAAAGAAGTCAGTCTAGGTCATTTTGTTGCAACTGGTAATGATGCACAAATCTTTATTAATTTAGATCGTGAAAGGATTAAGGGGTGTACTACTTTTCAAGTAAAAGCAGATTTAGATCTTGAAAAAGCTTCCGTCTTTCAAGTGTACTTTCTGAAGGCGGATGATCAGCAATTTAATGAAAAAAGCACCTATATTCAGCCTCTGCTGCATCCTGGGCATCAGGATGTTACGGTTATTTTAGATTCGCAAAACGGCTTTAAAACTTCAATTCGCCTTGATCCAGTGAATAATATTCAGAACTTTAAGATCAACAAGCTTGATATCAAGTGTGTCAGATAAAGCGGTTAAACGAATATAAGCACCGGCAGATTTTAGTTATCGGTCAAACATTGCATGTATAAACACCATTGCCACGTCAGTGGGTAGCAATGGTGTTGCAGATGGTGGTTGGTTCAGGACTCTATTTTGTCTGCTCCGGTAAGTTTATTCGGCACATTTGAAATGTTTTGAGAGCTTCAGTCCTTGGGCTTGATAATTGGAACCGAGATCGCGACCGTAAAGTGAATTGGGCCGTTTGAGCATATGTTCATAGACAAGATGACCGACGATCTGTCCATGCTCGAGAATGAAGGGAACTTCATGGCTTCTTACTTCGAGAACCGCACGAGCACCTTTGCCGCCCGCTTCATTGCTGCCAAAGCCGGGGTCGAAAAATCCGGCATAATGAACGCGGAATTCGCCAATTAAAGGATCAAACGGTGTCATTTCGGCAGCATAAAGCGGCGGAACGTGAACTGCCTCACGCGAAACCAGAATATAGAATTCGTCAGGATCAAGAATAAGTGAATGCGAGCCGCGATCATAGATCGGTTCCCAAAAATCGAGCACTTCGGCGACGTTGCGTTTATCAACGTCAATAACACCGGTATGATGTTTGCCACGGTAGCCGACAAGCCCTTTATCATTACCGGTTAAATCAATCGAAAGTCCGACGCCGCTTGCCGTGATCGTGGGATGGTTGTCGGAAACCAGCATTTCCTTTTTATGAAGGGCAATAAGCTCATTTTCGTTAAGTGTGCTGTTGCCTTTGCGAAAGCGGATTTGTGACAATCGTGAACCGGTGCGCACAATCACTGGGAAAGTGCGCGGGGAAATTTCAAGGTAAAGTTTTCCGTGATAGCCGCTTGTTACTTTATCAAATTCTTGTGCATGGTCAGTAATGACGCGGGTAAAAATATCGAGCCGTCCGGTTGAACTTTTTGGATTGGCTGAGGCCGATAAATCACTTGACAGCGAAAGTGTTTCAAGCAGCGGCACGATATAGACACAACCCGTTTCAAGCACTGCACCGTTTGTAAGGTCGAATTCATGCAGTTTGAATTGTTCAAGCTTATCAATCACTTGTTTTTCAGGACCTGGGAGAAAAGAAGCGCGGACACGATAGGCCTTTTTGCCCAATCGCAAATCGAGACTGGCCGGTTGTATCTGATCTTTGTCTAACGGGCGATCCGATTTCAAAATATTGTTTTCAAATAAACCCTGAATATCGCTATCTGCCAGAATGCCGCTTGAGCGTGCCATGATGACTACCTTTTCCTGTTTTCCATTCTCTCTTTAACCTGTTCACGGATTGACGCAAGCGGTTGAAGGGCATATGGAAGGTTTATCCCGTGGTGATTTGGGCCGGCCGGCTTGCAGCCACGCTTGGGGTTATGGAATATAAACGCGTTCGGATGACAACGTAAAGTCTTCGATGCTGATTCCATTCAATCCTCTTGAAATGCTAAAAGGCCGTAAGATCAAGCGGACTTTTGGCATCTTGTTTTTCAATCTTTACCATGACGGCAAAGGTTTTTTTGATGAAAGCAGGTGACTTATGACACTTAATCCGCATCGTAAATACCGTACCGCTACAGAAATGGTTCATGCGGGGACTCAACGCTCTCCTTATGGAGAAGTCTGTGAAGCGATTTATTTAACCCAAGGCTTTACCTATCCGAGTGCCGAAGCGGCCGAAAAGCGTTTCGACGGAGAGGATCCGGGCTTTGTCTATTCACGTTATGCAAATCCGACCAACGATATGTTTGAAAAACGTATGTGTGCGTTGGAAGGGGCTGAAAGTGCACGCGCGCTTGCTTCGGGAATGGCTGCTGTCTCGACAGCTATTTTATGTTTTGTGAAAGCCGGCGACCATTTTGTTGCAGCCCGTTCCATGTTCGGTTCCTGCCGTTATATCATTGAAAAAGTTTTGCCTCGTTATGGTGTCGAGGTTTCAATCATTGATGGGCGCAAAATCGAAAATTGGGAAAAAGCAATTCGCCCCAATACACGCGGGATATTTTTTGAAACACCGGCCAATCCGACTTTAGAAATAGTCGACATTAAAGCGGTTTCGGAACTTGCCCATAAAGTGGGCGCCACTGTGATTGTCGATAATGTATTCGCAACACCACTTTATCAAAAGCCGCTCGAACTTGGTGCTGATGTCGTTGTCTATTCGACCACCAAACATATTGACGGGCATGGGCGCTGTCTCGGTGGAATGGTTTTATCGAGTGAAGAATGGATGACAGAAAATTTTCAGGACTTCTTCCGTCATACGGGGCCCGGAATGAGCCCCTATGTCGCATGGCTCATGTTGAAAAGTCTCGAAACGCTCCCGCTTCGTGTTGAAGAAATGACACGCTCGGCAGCAAAACTTGCCGATTTTATCAGCGGGCATAAGGCGGTCGCAAAATGTGTTTATCCGGGACGTGATGACCACCCACAAAGGGATATTATAAAAAAGCAGATGACAGGTGGTTCGACAATGATTGCCTTGGAATTGAAGGGTGGCAAAAAGGCCGCTTTTTCCTTCTGCGATCATCTGACAATTCCGCTTATTTCCAATAATCTTGGAGATACACGCTCCATCATGACTCATCCGGCAACCACAACCCACCAGAGCATCGGTCCCGAAGCACGTGCCGAACTTGGTATCAGTGACGGATTGTTGCGCTTTTCGGTTGGTCTCGAAGATGTTGACGATTTGCTGGAAGATGTCGAACAGGCATTGAACGCGACACTCTGATAAATCCGTTATCCGGATTGTTCAAAATATGAGCGCGAGCTTTTTTAAAAAGCTTGCGCTTTTTTAATATGGTTTCAATCAGGATTATCTATTCAAGGGAATAATGCCGGAGCACAAATGTGCTTTTGCTATACGCCGGTTCATAAATTGGTTATAACGGCTTCATGACAATACATCATCTCAGTGAAACCGTAATTAACCAGATTGCAGCGGGCGAAGTGATCGAGCGTCCGGCAAGTGTGGTCAAGGAACTCGTCGAAAATGCTATTGATGCCGGTGCGACACGGATTGAAATTGTGACAGCCGGCGGCGGAAAAAGCCTGATCCGCGTGTCCGATAACGGGTGCGGTATTGCCGAGGACGAACTTGAACTGGCAATTTCGCGCCATTGCACATCCAAACTTGACAATGATGTTCACGACATCCATTCACTCGGATTTCGTGGTGAAGCTTTGCCGTCAATCGGGTCGGTTTCAAAGTTGAAACTGGTGTCACGCACAGCTTCTTCGGAACATGCGGCTGAAATCGTTGTCAATGCCGGACATGTTGATGGGCCGCGTCCCGCAGCCGGTAACGCGGGAACAATTGTCGAAGTGCGCGATCTTTTTTACGTCACACCGGCACGTCTCAAATTCATGAAAACAGATCGTTCCGAAGCCAATGCGATAACCGATATTGTCAAACGGATTGCCATTGCATTTCCGAATGTCCGTTTTTCGCTTTCCGGTACAGATCGCTCGATGCTTGACTATCCCGCGACCGGTACAGGTGAAGAGGCACAATTACAGCGTATTACCCAGATTATGGGAAAAGATTTTGCCCCCAACGTTATTACTCTTGATGCGGTAAGAGAAGGGGTGGAGCTTAAAGGCTTCGCAGGCATACCGTCATTCAATCGGGGTAACAGTCTTCATCAGTTTGCTTATGTGAACGGTCGACCGGTGCGCGATAAATTGATATTTGGCGCCATTCGCGGGGCTTATGCCGATGCAATGGCGCGCGACCGCTATTCGATTTGTGTGCTTTTCATCAATCTTCCTTCATCCGATGTTGATGTCAATGTCCATCCGGCAAAGGCGGATGTGCGTTTTCGTGATCAGGGGCTTGTGCGAGGGCTTATTGTTGGTGGCATTCGCGAAGCTTTAAGCCATGCCGGCATTCACCCTGCAACGACGGGGGCGGATGCAATGCTTAAAAGCTTTCGTCCTGATGGTGTCCCACCTTCATCATCTGTTCCGCCGCACCAGACCTATTATAATAATAGAGCTTTTTCTTATGATTCTTTTTCAAGAGCGCCTGTGCCACCGGCAGCGCAAATGGTCAACCAACCGCTTTATAATGCGCCTTTATCAGGCTTCAATGAAGACTATGGAAATGTGTTGGGCGATCTCGATCAACCAACAACAGATAGTCGTCCGGCAATGGAAATTCCAAGTGTCGAGGAACAGCGTTTTCCCCTTGGTGCAGCACGCGCGCAAATCCATAAAAACTATATCATTGCCCAAACTGAAGACAGCCTCGTTATCGTCGATCAACATGCAGCACATGAGAGGCTGGTTTATGAAGCTTTGAAAAAGGCACTTTATTCCAAGCCTTTGCCATCCCAAATCTTGCTTATTCCCGAAATTGTGGAATTGCCGGAAGAAGACGCAAACCGGCTTTTGACACATGCAGAGACACTGCAAAAATTCGGCTTGAAAATTGAACCTTTTGGCCCCGGTGCTGTCGCGGTCCGCGAAACACCTGCCATGCTGGGCGAGGTGGATGTCAAAGGCCTTATTGCCGATTTGGCTGATGAAGCAGCCGATTATGATACAACAAACGGGCTTAAAGCCATGCTCGATTATGTTGCGGCAACCATGGCCTGCCACGGTTCGGTGCGTTCCGGCCGCTTGTTGCGTGCGGAAGAGATGAATGCGCTTTTACGCCAGATGGAAGCGACCCCGGGGTCGGGAACCTGTAATCATGGACGCCCGACCTATGTCGAGTTGAAGCTTACCGATATTGAAAGATTGTTCGGCCGCCGTTGATTGTTTTGATTTTGAAAGGCTACGGGTGTTTGTTCGTCATCGAGATTTAAGAACAGATGATTTTAGGTTGAAAAGCCGGTCTGCGGCTTTGTCTGCCAATTTTATACGCCCGAACACGCTTTATTATGCGCCCGAAATTATGCAACCGGAATTATGTGTCCGAATTAAACCGGGAACGCTTTGGATGATCGGGGGCTCGCGTTTATTTCTAAAAAACAGCTTCTCCCGTCCGTTTATTGTAGAGTCATTTGTTGAAATTGGTTGATCTGGTTTTCTCCTGATAACAAAAACCGTCCGGCTTCCGGTTCGGGCCGTTTGTGCCCGATAGGCGCAGAAAACTTGGATGGAAAAAATCTTGAACAGAAACGAAAATCGCCTCTATGAGATTAGATATGGGAGATAAAACTTAACTCTCTCCAAATGCACGATATGTTTGAATCGAGATCAATAGTTTCGTGAGCGGAGGATTTAAGGCTTTTATAGTTTCACCCGACGCTTTATAATGATTGCCAATGAGCAATCTGAAAGGTTTAGAATAATGATGTTTCCTGGTGGTGAACGCGAGGCGCAACTCCATTACCTGAGTGGCGATTATGAAGTTTTAACACACGGAACTTATGTTTTATGTGCAATTACAGGCGAGAAAATTCCGCTGGACGAGTTGAGATATTGGAGTGCACCACGTCAGGAAGCTTATGCAAGTTGCGAAATTTCCTATCGTCGTGAACTTGAATGTGATCCCCGTCTACGTAAACTTTTGGGCACAACACTTAAAAAATAAGCGTTATTGCCGGTTTATGCATTGAGTTTAATAAATAAAAGCGCCGATGTGGGGCGCTTTTTGTATTTTTACTCCTCAAAAGAACGGTTTTTGAACGCTTCAAGCGTTTCATTTATCCGTTGCTTACAAAAATCCGGATCATCAAAAGAAACTTCGATATCAAACACAACAAGATTTTCAAGCTTCTTGTCCTGTCCATCGGTTTTTAAACGGGCGAAATCCTTTGCAGTGGTAGCAATGGAAAGGTGTTTTGCCTTTGCCGAGCCGATAATGTCATCAAGGTCGAACTCTGTATAAAAATGATGATCGGCATAAATCCGCGTTTGTTCAACTTTGCCTTCCAATTCGCCAATCGAACGGAAAAATTTTTTCGGATTTCCTATGCCGGCAAAGGCGAGAAATTTTTTGCCCGAAACAGCATCGCTGGCAGAGGGCACAAGATGGGCAAAGTTTAAAGGTTTTGCTGCACGGGCTGCCATATGGATAACCTCGTTACCTTTGTCACCATTGCCGATCATCAGTACACTATCGGTATAGACAAGTTGGGTTACAAGCGGTGCACGGAGCGGCCCCGCCGGAAATACTGCATTGTTCCCCAAGCCATGCATGCCATCCACCACCATCAAAGCATAGTCGACGAATAGGCGGCGACTTTGAAAACCATCGTCCATCAGGATGAGATTGCATCCTTGTTTTTGTAAAAGTTTTGCAGCTTCCAATCTGTCGGTTGCTACAGCAACCGGTGCATGTCGGGCAAGAAGCAATGGTTCGTCACCGACTTCGCGAGCCTTGTCAAATTCGGGGTCAACCAAATGCGGGCTATGTATTTCACCACCATAACCACGCGAAATAATTCCCGGATTAAGACCTAGTTTTTTGGCTGCTTCCGCAAGGCTGATGACGACGGGAGTTTTTCCCGTTCCACCAAGCGTAAAATTGCCGACACACAAAACCGGAAGATCAATCACCGGAATATTTTCCCGTTCCATTCTACGGCGGGCAAAAAAACCGTAAATCCACGAAACCGGCAGCAAAAGCCAACGCATCAATTTTTGGTCGTTCCACCAGAAATTGGGTGCTTCACCAACCATGATTGGTATCCTGATGATGAAGTTTTGCCTGCATGATCAACGGATCAATAAACGGGCGGAGCACTTTTAACGTGCGCTCGAGCGCTCCGCTCATATTGGTAGCCGTGTCATAGGCGGCTTCGATCATTTCATAGCGTAACGGTTCATGGGTCAAAAGTGTGTTGAGCTGGACAGCCAATTGCGTGGCATCTTCAACGACTCTTGCAGCATTATTGGCAAAAAATACATCGAACGTATCTTTGAAATTTTCCACATGCGGGCCTGTCAGTATGGCAGATCCTAAAAGTGCGGGTTCAAGCGGATTGTGCCCGCCGGTTTCTGTTAAAGATTTGCCGATAAAAGATACTTTTGCAAGTTGCAAAAACACGCCCATCTCGCCAATTGTGTCCACGAGAACAATATCTGTATCGGCGGTGGGCATTTGTTTTTCACTATGCCGGACGACATTGAGGGACTTTTTAGCAAGTTCCTCCATAATCTCGTCAGCCCGTTCAGGATGACGGGGCACAATGATTGTCAAAAGATTGGGCAATCGTGTTTTTAAAGCAAGATGAACTTCGGCAGCAATATTCTCTTCACCTTCATGGGTGGAGATGGCCGCCCAAACCAGCCGGTTATGCAGACTTTCCCGATATTGCATTAACAGGTGTTTGTCGGCTGCCGGTGCAATGTCGGCTTTCAGATTTCCCGAAACAGCAACTGTTTTGACACCGAGCGCATGATATTGTTCGGCATCACTTTCGCTTTGTCCGATGGCCGCATCTATCTGTCTGAAAATGTGCGAAGCGAGAGCCGACCGTTTTTGCCATGAATGGAATGAACGGCCGGACATATGTGCATTGACCATAACTTGCGGAATGTGGCGGCGCGCAAGTCCGCTAATGCGCAATGGCCAGATTTCGGATTCACAAACGAGTGCCAGATCGGGTTTCCAGTGATCAAGAAATCTTCTTATCGCCGGTTTGATGTCGAGCGGCGCAAATTGATGAATAACCCGACTGCCAAACCGGTTTTCAATGAGACTTGCAGATGTAACTGTGCCGGTTGTCAAAAGCACGTTGATATGAAGCTGCAAGATGCGTTCAATGAGGGGAACGAGTGCCAGCGTTTCACCAACACTTGCGGCATGAAGCCAGATAAGCGGTCCTTCGGGACGCTTTTTATCGGTGCGCCCCATACGCTCGCGTTTTCGATGCGGGTCTTCCTTGCCGCGTGCCGCCCTTAAAGATAGATAGAAGGGAACGAAAGGTCGGATCAAGCCGCCCGCAACGCGATAAAGATATAATGCTGTTCGCGCCTTGAATTCTTTCATGATTGCCCCCGTTATTTCCCTTCCCTAAGACGTTTTTCTGCCTCGTCCGTCAGACGGTTCATAATATCGGAAAGTTCGATGCGTTTTTGCTCCATGAGGTCATCATCGGCATCTTCAGGAACATAGAATGCATCTCCCATCAGAAATATGGAATGTCCGAAAGGGAGCGGAATTACGGTTTTGTCCCATGTTTTTTCCAAAATTTTTACATGAGAAAAGGAATAGATATAAGGGACAATGGGGCGGCCGGATATTTTGGCAAGCAATATGATACCCTTACCGGCTTCGCGCGCTGTTCCATGAGCAATATCAGCAATCATTGCCGCCGTTTTACCCTCTTGCAAGGCGCGTTTTAACGTGAGAAGCGCCCTCGCACCGCCTTTATCGGTATTCTGGTGTTTGGATCGTCCGCCCGAACCGCGCACTGTTTCAAGCCCCAGTTTTTCACCGACCCGTGCATTGATCTCGGCATCAGCAGAGCGCGAAAACATGGCAATGATATGTTCTTTTTTCGGGCGCAAAAACGGCCCCATAATATGACGCCCATGCCAGAATGTAATAATGAACGGGTTATAGGCATCATGAGCCTTTTGCGGGTCATCCGAACCTTTAAGCCGTGGATTGGTCCAATAAACCAGACGCAAATAATTGGCCATAAGCGATACAACAATCGCTTTGGTTACACGGGCGTTCATCAGTGGATAGCGGATTTTACGCCACAAGCGGTTCAATATATCCGATTTTTTTTGTTTTTTCTTTTCAGTCATTCAACTGTCGAACCAATCACTTTTCACGAGGCTGGCCGCAATCCTCTTATTTGAAAATAATATAAGCCCGCGAAGGCATTTGAAAAGCCAGTCCGAGACCACGAAATGTCATTGTCATAATCTCCGGCCAAGATCAAGACATGGCAATCAAATGCTCTGCGAAGAATGCGAAAATGCTTCAAAAAGTGTTAAAACTGTATTGGTTCGTTTCAAAATTGGCAAATATCTATTTGCTACCGGAATGTTCAGGATCGAGCAGGCGATGAAGGTGCACAATATAATAACGTTGCAAAGCATTATCGACACTTGACTGGGCTTTTGCTCGCCAGGCAGCTTCGGCAGATTTGTAATCGGGGAAGATTCCAACGATATCAAGATTATCGAGATCACGAAATTCGTTGCTATCGAGATTCTTCAATTCTCCACCAAAGACCAGATGCAACAATTGTTTTGGTTCACCTGTCGCGCTCATATAGACCTCCTATTATTCTCTACCCATTCTCGAGTCGTTAAACGATTATCCCAATCGAATTTTACGGACAATATCTATCACGTTATTAAGCTCGCTGTTCATGCCTGCAATCAAAAAATCGTGTTCGAAAGGCGCTTTTCCATAAAGCGGCTCTTTGTCGTCCATATCCTTTATTGCACCGCCACATTCCAGCAAAATAAGATCGGCAGCGGCAATATCCCAATCATGGCTGTCAGGTTTGACAAGAACGATGTCGATCTTTCCTTCTGCAGCAAGTGCAATACGATAGGCAAGTGAAGGCAGGTAATGGGCAAAATTGACCTGTGATTTGAAGGTTTCCGGAAGCTTGGCTTCAAGTTTTCCGGTTGCAGAAACAACGAGTTTTCCCTCATGACTTTCCAGAAGCGGAAGCTTATTGCCATTAAGGCTTGCTCCTTTACCTCTTTCAGCTTTATAGACCGAACGGGTTGCAGGACAATCAAGAACGCCAACTTGCGAAATTCCGTCTTCTATGACGGCGACAGATACACACCAATGTTTCGAACCGGAAAGAAAACCACGTGTTCCGTCAATCGGATCAACCACAAAATATCGTTTATAGTCGCTATGCGGGCGTTCATCTCTGGTTTCTTCCGATATCCAGCCATAATCGGGGCGGGCCTTCAACAAGAGTTCTTTGAGAACTTTATCGGCAGCAAAATCGCCTTCGCTCACCGGTGAATTTCCCGGTTTGATCCAGACTTTAGGGTCGTGTCCGAAATAGCTTAAAGCCGTCTTTCCCGCTTGATGGGCAGCATTGACGATAAGCTCCAGATCTTCCGAATTGGTTGTACTATTTGCCTGCAAGGGTCATTCCTTCAATCAACAGAGTGGGTGCTGCCGTGCCATAGCGACGGTCAATATCACTTGCCGGTGTAAGATGAGCCAACATATCAAGTAGATTGGAGCCTAGCGTTACTTCACTTACCGGATAAGCAAGCTCGCCATTTTCAATCCAGAAACCTGAAGCGCCACGGCTATATTGACCTGTCACAAGATCGACACCATGGCCAACCAATTCGGTGACGTAAAATCCGGTTTTGATTTCCTGCATGATTTGTTCCGGCGTTTTATCGCCCGGTTCAATCGCAAAATTGGTACTTGCCGGTTGCACCGATGAAGCAGACCGTACACCGTGACCGTTGGTTTCAAGATGAAGTTCGCGGGCAACTGATGAAGATAAAAACCAGTGCTTGAGGACGCCATTTTCAATGACATTGAGCGGCGTTCCCTCGACACCCTCGCCATCAAAAGGACGGGAAGCATTGCCACGTTTTTTCAACGGTTGATCAGTGACCGTAACTGTCGGCTTCATAATTTGTTCGCCCATGCGGTTTTGCAACAGGCTGGTTTTGCGTGCAACGGCGGCGCCATTCACCATTGAGGCAATGTGGCTTGCAATACCGCGTGCCATGCGCGGTTCGAAAATAACATTGACAGTTCCGGTTTTTGGCTTTCGCGCATTTAACCGCCGAACCGCACGTTCACCGGCATTTTTCCCGATTGTTGTTGTCTTATCGAGAGCGTCGTGGTGAAGAGCTGTTGTATAATCATAGTCACGCTCCATCGCCGTGCCTTCACCGGCAAGTGCGCTACATGAATAGGAAAAGCGACTTGATTGATAACTGCCGCAAAAACCGTCACTGGTGACAAGAACCAGACCGCCGCTCCCATAAGCAGAGGTTGCACCGCCCGAATTGGTAACACCTTTTACCGACAATGCTGCATTTTCAATCTCCAAGGCCTCTTCTGTCAGGCGTTTGCTGTCGGGTATAAAAGGATCGTAAAGATCAAGATCTTTCGGATTTTTAACAAGGAGAGAGCGATCAGCCAAACCTTCAAAAGGATTTTCAGGTGAAACTTTGGCCATGGCAACCGCCCGTTCGGCAAGGCTTATCGGGTCGGCCGAAAGGTTTGCCGAAATACTCGCTACCCTTTTGCCGACAAATACCCGTAACGAGAAATCATCACTTTCCGATGCTTCGGTTGATTCCACTTTGCCAAGACGCACCGATACGCTTACCGAACGTGAGCCGATGATGACTGCATCAGCACTATCGGCGCCGGCTTTGCGTGCTGCTTCGACCAATGCCGAAGCTTTATCAATTTGGCTATCATGGACCATAGAAGATTCCTCTCGATCATTTTGTATGAGATTTTATAAAAACTTAAGCTATAAAACTCAATTCTTTTCATTAAATATAGGTAAAATCTCGGAGATCAGGCACTGTGATGAAGACCCTCACAATTTTTTAAACTTTATGCAGAATGAACAGCAGTTTTCAGAAATATAACGGCGACTATGTTCAAAATTATAAACCGGAGATCAATTGATTTCAGTAAAAATGGTCCGGCACTCTTCGTGAAATTTATATATTCTTATGTTTTAACGCGAACATTTGAGATTGAAGCAAAAAAATAAAACCGGATGAATGCATTTTATTAAAATGCCGACCCTTTTAGTCGAGTCGGCATTATAGAGGAGTCGATAGAGCGGCTCGCCAACAAATAGACAAAACCGGTCGCTTTCTTGATTTTTAGAGAATCAAGACCCGCTTGTTCAACCTTTTGACGGACCAATAACCAATAAAGCCGGTTCCGGACGAAGTAGCTTTTCTGCGATTGCTTTGACCTGATCACGGGTTACAGCCTCGATAAGTGCGCGTCTTTGATCAATATAATCAATCGGTAATTTTTCATCCTGCAAGCCGACGAGTGTTGCTGCAATTTCCGAGGATGACCCCATATTTTGCACAGCATAAGAACCGATCACGTAACTTTTTGCATCTTCGAGTTCTTGTTCGCTCACACCTTCATCGGCCATTCTTTTCACTTCATTACGAATGGTGGCAAGGGTTTTTTGAGCTTCGCTCGAACGGGTGCCGGTAGAAATAGCCAAACTTGCCGAATGGTCATAAAGCATCAAAGACGAACCGACAGTATAAGCAAGGCCGCGTTTTTCACGTACTTCCGAGAACAGGCGCGAGGTAAGACCGGGCCCACCCAGAACATAATTCATCAAATAGGCAGCAAAAAAATCCGGATCATTACGTTTGATACCGGGGTAAACAAGCATCAAGGATGTTTGTGGCAAATCATAATTGACATTCGCCATACCACCCAGATTAAGTTTTGCTTCTTCTACTTTTTGAAGCACGGCTTTCTCTGGCAAGTCGCCAAATATTTGATCAATGATTGTCGCGGCATCGTCGGGTGAAACAGGGCCTACAATGCCGATATGGATATTGTCGCGGGCAAACATATTGTGATGTGCCTTGACGAGATCATCATGATTTATACTCATCAGCGTTTCGGGTGTTCCTTCCCCGCGACGGGCATAAGGATGCTTGCCGTAGATCAAGGTCAAAAGGCGATTTTGGGCAATGGTTTTCGGGTCTTTTTCAGATGCTTTGAGTTCAGCCACCAATTGTTCACGAATACGATCAATAGCGTCATCATCAAAGCGGGGCTTCTGAACAGCAAGTGCAAGCAGGTTGAAAGCCTCTTTGCGATTATCAGCGAGCACTTTCATGCTGCCGCGCATCCGGTCACGATTGACCGAAAATGCCATTTCTGCACCGAGATCATCAAGCCGCCCCTGAAAGGACTGGGAGTCAAAATCACCGGCACCTTCATCAAAAAGTCCGGTCATCAGATTTGCCAAACCTTCTTTGCCTTCCGGATCCTGTGTTGTTCCACCACCAATAGAAAATTGGATTGCTACAACCGGCACAGTTCTGTCTTCAACAAGCCAGCCATGGATTCCTTTTTTTGATGTCACATTTTCTATATTCAAGGCACTTGCGGTTGTTACTCCCAAACCGAGGCCCAAAAAAAGCGAGAATGCGAGGATTGAAGCACAATGAAAAATATTCGATTTCTTGTTCATAGCAATCCTCATTTGTTTTTCTTGCTTTGATTGATATTTGCGGATGTTCCTTCGCTAGCCGGAGGTAACAAATAGCTGGTAACGCTTTTGTCGGGATCAAGATAGCGATTGGCGACCGCTTTTATATCATCTGTTGTCACTTCTTTCAGTCTATCAGGCCATTCAGTTACATCTTCTATCGTCATCCCGACCGAAAGGGAGCTACCGTAAATTTGCGCGAGACCGGAAGGGCTGTCCAGTGAAAAAATCATATTCTTGATAAAGCGGTTGCGTGCCTGATCAAGTTCGGACTTTGTAACACCATTTTTCCGTATTTCGGTAAGTTCATGAGCAATTTGTTCTTGAACATCTTCAAGACTTGCACCTCCCCGAGGCATTCCGTAGAGGTAAAATACACCGTCGTCGACTGCATTGCCGCTATAATTTGCGCCCACTGACGCGGCCGAACCGGTTTTTACAACCAATGACTGGTAGAGCCGTCCACGCGGTGCACCACCGAGAATCTCTCCAAGCAAATCGAGTGCTTGAGCCTCTTTTTTGTCTTTTGCATTGTGATAGGAAGGAACCACCCACATTTTTTGGAAACTTGGCTCGGTGACACGCGGGTCGTGCATTGTCACTGTGCGCAGCGTTTGCTTTTCAGGCTCCTGAGGGCGAATACGCGGACCAATCTGTGAACGGACAGGTAGTTTCCCGTAGATCTCTGTCGCGAGTTCACGCACTTTCTCGGCCGTAACATCACCGGAAATAATGAGGGTTGCATTGTTCGGGGTATAATATTTGTTATAGAAAGCGATCGCGTCATCGCGTGTCAGCTTTTCCATTTCCTGTTTCCAGCCGATCACCGGATTATGGTAGGGACTGTTCATAAATAATGTTGCCCGCGTTTCCTCGGCTAGCATTGCATCCGGATTATTATCGGTACGCATACGTCTTTCTTCAATGATCACGTTTCTTTCCGGCGCTATCACTTCGTCTGTCAAAACCAGATTTTCCATCCGGTCTGCTTCAAACTCCATAATTGTTTCGAGATAATCGGAAGCAACGCTTTGATAGTAACCGGTGTAATCATAATAGGTGAAAGCATTTTCTTCGCCGCCGATTTTGGCGATGAATTTCGAAAATTCGCCATCTTTATGATTTGCTGTGCCTTTGAACATTAAATGTTCAAGGAAATGGGCAATGCCTGTATGCCCCTTCGGTTCGTCGGCAGAACCGACATGATACCAGATCATTTGCGTGACAACCGGTGCCCGATGATTTTCAATCACGACAACTTGAAGGCCATTTTTCAAGGTGAAGCTTTGTGTCGGGCCCGATTTTGTGATTTCCGGAAGATCCGGACTGGCTGAAACAGTCATTTTTTGTTGTATAACAGTTGATTGACTATGTTGTTGCGCATAAAGGGGAAGAAGCGCGGTAGAAGACAGGATAGCGCCAAGCGCCGCTTTTAACATTGTTTTTCTCATGAATTCAGGCACAGGCAAATCCTCTCGCGAATGTATGATCACAATTGTAACATATATATATAAATAATTGTGCCACCATAATGGCGCTCGTCGTCAAGCTTAAAAATGTCGGGTAAGCGAATTGTGGCTTCTTTTGTCTCTTCAAGCACAAAAAGCGCATTGTTTCTTACCCATTGGCCTTCGATAGCGGCAGAAAAAGCTTTTTCTCCCAGACCATGCCCATATGGCGGGTCGGCAAAAACAACGTCGAAGGGTTGCATTGTTCCGATCCGCCCTAAACGGGTTGCATCACGGCGCAATAGTCGGGTAACGCCTTGTAATCCGAAGGCTTCTATATTTTCATGGATTAATCCGCGCCCCTCAACCGACTGTTCGACAAAAGTGCATGTTTCTGCACCGCGCGAAAGTGCTTCTATGCCGAGCGCTCCGGTTCCTGAAAAGAGATCAAGCACGCGTTTGCCATTCCAGAAATTCTCTTGTCGCGATCCCAGAATATTGAACAGGCTTTCACGCGTGCGATCTGTTGTCGGACGGATTGCCTGTCCTGTGGGCGTTGCAAGATGGCGTCCGGAGAACTTACCGCCGACGACCCGCACCTGATCCTCCATTTGACCGTCCGGAACGTTGGCTACGGGAACGTTCTCCATCGGAACGTCCACTTCCTTTGGCGCTGCCCTTACGATCTAGAAATTTGCCTGCTTTCTCGGGCTTGCCGGTAAAAGCTTTCTTCCCGCTGCGGTCATTTTTTGAAGAAAATGCTTTTTCGGAACGGTTGCCGGAAAAACCGGATGATCTTTTCTGGTTCTGTACATCCCTATTTTTCTTCCCGTCATGACGGCGTGGAAAGTCGAATCCACCTTCGTGATATTCAGAAGAACTGCGATAGTTTTTTCGAGGGTGATCAAACTTCCGTTCAGGGGCATTAAATTCCCGCTTTTCGGAAAATTTCCGCTCTGTATTATATTTTCTTGCCGGTCTTTCGCCAGCTCCCCCTGAATGATGCTGAAACTGTTTTTTCCCGCCTTCAAAACCACGGTCGTGACCATAGCCGGACCGCTCTTTTATTGATCCAGCATAATTTCCGGTTTTCTTATAATCCCGATTTTTTCTATCGCCCCGTGGCGCATCATCGTCTTCAAACGAGCGGTCTTTCCGGAATTTCTGTTTGAAATCCGGTTTGCGGTTCGATTTGTCGAAATGTTTCTCACGGTGGTTGAAATGTGTGTCGCTTTCACCCTGTGAAGCGCGATGAGGATGACGGCGAGCGGCTCTTTCTTCAAAACCGTTGTCGTTTATTTCCTCTTCGTCTCTCATGCGCCAGAATTTTTTATGCGCGGTTTGAGGGCGGGCGCCGGGAGCCATCCAGACATTGGCGCTCCGCAATCGTTGCGGTTCTGCTTCAGGCTTTTTCTCGAAAGCTTTTTTAAGCGGGGCAGATTTACTTGCGAATCTACCGCCCCGTTTATTGAAACTGTCCGGCCTTGTTGAAAGCTGGTCGCGGCCACGTTCGGCAAAATCGGCTTTTTTCCAGCGTCTATTAAAGCGGGGTGCTTCCGGTGTTGAAGAAATCCAGCCGTCGTCTGAAACCGTCGGCTTTTCACGCGGCTTTTGTTCTCCAACAACAGGGGCATTGGAAAAAGGCTTCAAAATTGGCAAATCGAAATCGGCATTGGCTTCTTCGATAAGGCGTTCGCCCAATTGGTCGCGCAGTGTGCGCCCTTTCAGTTCACGTACAGCGCCTTCTTCAAGATCGGCAAGTTGAAATGGACCGAAGGAGATGCGGATAAGGCGCGTGACAGTCAAGCCCAGAGCGCCCAGAATATTCTTGACCTCGCGGTTTTTACCTTCTCTTAAAGCCACTGTCAGCCAGACATTTGTTCCTTGTTCGCGCTCAAGTGTTGCTTCTACAGCACCGTAAAAAATGCCATCTATGGCAATACCATCTTTCAATTTATCAAGATCGGCTTGCGTGACTTTGCCATGTGCACGGACACGATATTTGCGCACCCAGCCGGTTGATGGCAATTCAAGAACCCGCGCAAGTCCCCCGTCATTGGTGAGGAGCAACAAACCTTCGGTGTTGATATCGAGTCGCCCGACCGAAAGTACGCGTGGCATACCTTCCGGAAGACTGTCGAATACAGTTGGCCGACCTTCCGGATCGCGGTTGGTTGTCACCAGTCCGGCGCGTTTATGGTAAAGCCAGACGCGGGTGCGCTCAATGGGGGGCAAAGGTTTGCCATCAACGGTAATTGCATCGGTGCGTTTGACATTGAACGCGGGGGTATCGAGAACCTTGCCATTCACCGCAATACGACCTGCGGCAATCATGGTTTCGGCATCACGCCGCGAAGCTATTCCGGCACGTGCCAATCTTTTGGCAATGCGTTCACTGCCATCGCCTTCATCACCGGTTTTGACCTTCGGGTTTTTTTTGTCTTTTTTTCCACGTGGGTCAAAATTATTTCTTGTGTCCCCCCGGTCATTTTGCGGTTTCTTATTGCCGCGATCATATGTCATCTCACATCATCCTTTAGAAGCACCGGGGCGCATTGTTAATTTTTTACCGCTCTAGCTTATTTTTTTCTGATATGGAATCTCTTTCGTCAGTTGTTTTTGATAAACTGTCATAAATGACACAAACGGCGGATAAAATCCAATTGTTCCGGTTCTTCAAAATAATTGAAAGGCAAAAATGACAAAAACGCCGATGGAAATAGCACTTGAAGAGGCAATTTCGGCAAATGCCAATGACGAAGTGCCGGTTGGTGCCGTTATTGTCAAGGACGGCCAAGTGATCGCCAAGGCTTCCAATCTCACGCATAAAAAGTTTGATCCGACAGGTCACGCGGAAATGCGGGTTATTCGTTTGGCATGCGAGGCGCTTCAAAGCGAGCGATTGGTCGATTGCGACCTTTATGTGACTTTAGAGCCCTGTACAATGTGCGCGGCTGCCATATCTTTTGCCCGTATCAGGAGACTTTATTTTGCTGCAAGCGACGAAAAAGGTGGTGCGGTTGAACATGGTGTCCGCTTCTATAGCCAGCCAACATGTCATCATCGTCCGGAAGTTTATTCGGGCTTGGGCGAAAGACAGGCTTCCAATTTACTGAAAAATTTTTTTGCTGGAAAAAGGGAAGAATGATGAAAACAGTAACATTCCCGAATGGTTCGACTGTACCGGCTTTAGGACAAGGTACATGGGGTATGGGGGAGGGGATTTCTCCCGCAGACATTGAAGCCGATTCTCTGCGTGCCGGCCTTGATCTCGGACTGAAGCTCATTGATACGGCTGAAATGTATGGAAATGGTGGTTCCGAAAGAGTGGTTGGCAAAGCACTTGTCGGGCGACGTGACGATGCCTTTGTCGTTTCAAAAGTTTTGCCAAGCCATGCTTCACGAAAAGGAACAATCGAAGCATGTGAACGCAGCCTTAAAAATCTGAAAATCGAAAAAATCGACCTTTATCTTCTTCATTGGCAAAGCAGCGTTCCTTTGAGCGAAACCGTGGAAGCTCTGGAAAAACTTGTTACACAAGGCAAAATCGGCGCATGGGGGGTTAGCAATTTCGATACCGCACTCATGGAAAATCTTGCAGAAATAGCAGCAAAAGGACACATTGCGACCAACCAGATACTCTATAATTTGTCACGTCGCGGGCCGGAGTTCGATCTTATCCCATGGTGTGAAAATCATAATATTCCGGTTATGGCCTATGCACCGATTGAGCAGGGCCGCATTATGAAAGACCGTGATCTTCTGGACATTGCCGGAAAGCTCAATGTTGCACCATCGGTTCTTGCTCTTGCATGGGTTATCCGCAATCCGTTGATGATTGCTATCCCGAAAACCTCGTCAATTAAACATTTGCGTGAAAACGCCAAAGCGCTTGATCTCTCACTTGATCACGATGTCCTGCGAGCGCTCGATAAAATATTCTTGCCACCGACACGAAAACAGCCGCTCGAAGTTATTTGATAAAATTAAAGTTTGAAAGTCGAACGCTTCGAACGATCGGGCGGAGAATGGTGAGAAACACCGTATGTTAAGAACGACTATTTTTGACCTTGTGAAGCGAAGAAGACTTAAAAATGTCGAATTTGGAGGGGGGAAAGCACCTGTTTTAGGAAGTTTCACCCTTTCTCGAATAATCTCTTGCCCGATCATCATTTTGAAACCTTTACCGGAAATCCGTTTTGATAGAAGATTGACTTTGCTTCTGAAACAGGCAACTGAATTGAACAGAGAACACTAATTTTATCATGCGTTTTACGAATAAAAATGAACGATAAGGCTTTCACCCGAGGCGGGCTTTCGGGGGTGGCCAACTAGAGCCATTTATTGAGAAAAATAGATTTCATATGCACCAATCGCCATAGCCGTTTGATAGGGCGAAAGCTTTTCAATCCGGTATCGGCGCAACGATTGCGTCACCAAGTTTGGAGTTATTCACATTGTCGATTGAACATGTGATGAGTTAGGTCAATGGAACGAGTGCTGAAAGCGGCATTATAACATCAGGGTAAGACGCCATGAAAAGAATAACAGAATTAGTTTGTTCCTGCTTCGGTCAGCAAACGAACAATCTTCGTGGTCTTCAAATAAATAAAATCGAACTTTCCCCTATCGGGAGCCGACCGAAGTGTCTCGACAAAAGAATAAAGATTTCAGGAACGGGGTCAGCCTTTATATTTAGAAAGGCCACCAGCTCTTTTTGCCGGAGCTTTCTTTGAGTGCTTTTTTCCTCTCACGCTCTTTTTTCGCCTCATCCTCACCTTTATCTCCAACGGGTGCGGATGCAGCCGGTTGACGATAACTCAAAGGCGGTTCGCTTAAATATTTGCGTGTGGTTGGAGAGCCGCCTTCATTTTCTTTTTTGCGGCGTAAATATTCGGCACGTTGTTCCTTATCGTTATTGACTTGCTCGTTGCGATGAATACCGTCAAGCCATTCCGTCGATCCGGTAGGTTTTGTTTCTTTGCCGCTATCAGGAACAATCGGGGAAACATAATTCGGATTGTTCTGGTTCGCCGTTGCTTCGTCGCGCAATCTCTGCCGCTTCTGTTCCGGCGATTCCGGCCAATCCGGTGTTCCGGTCTGGGCGACGTTGGTTTGCGGTTGTGGCAGGACGCCTTTTGTGCCGGGAGCCGGACGGACAAGCTCCGGACGCGGCTTGGTGTCAACCTGATTTTTATTGGTGTTAGATCTGATTGATGCAATATTCGAAAAATCGTCAATCAGTTGCTTTCCGGTGGATTTATCTGTTCCATAAGTCGGACTGGAAACACCACATCCTGTCAGCATAAGACCGGCCGTAACCATACTCGATACAATAAATGCTACTTCGCGTTTCTTCACTGCTAATCCGTTTTCCCGGCTGTGCCGCCAAAAATTGCTTTCACCATTCCACCCTGAGGCGGATAACAACCATGATTTTGTGCCGTTCATTAGCACCTATAGTCCATTTCCATATCATGACATATGCCTCTACGGCAATCCCCACCAACCAGGAAGTAGTGAAGTTCACTCAAGAGACAGTCTTCACTGGCAAAGAGGAAAACTTTGCCAGTGTTTTTTATTGAGATCAGATTTTCCCGAGTGCGTGGAGTTCATGTAAGGCGGCGGCATCACGTGCTGACACATCCGGATATTCAGGATCACTTCCGACATCCTGTGTATAGCGCCAGGAACGCGCACATTTTTTACCGTCAGCTTTATGAAATTCCACCGCAACGCCCTTGACATCATCGAGCTTGAAAGCATTTTCCGGGGCTTCGGCATTGGTAATAACAATATCGCTGGTGATCGCAATTTCCGCCATATCCATACCTTCGACAGCTTTCAACAAATCAAGGTCGGAAATATAGACAACGGGTGCTGCTTCCAAAGAGGAGCCAATATGTTTTTCAGCTCTTTCAAGTTCAAGTGCGCCCGTTACCACTTTACGGACCTGACGGATTTTGTGCCAGCGCTCGTTCAATTCGTTATCACACCAGCTATCCGGTGTTTTGCGGAATTGTTCGAAGTGAACCGATTTGCTTTCCGGATGCCGTTCAAGCCAGGCTTCTTCCATTGTGAATGGCAACATCGGTGCAAGCCATGTGACCATGCGTTCAAAAATCTCGCGGACAACATGGATTGCGGATTTGCGTTTTATAGAAGAAGGCGCATCGCA
Organism: Bartonella sp. M0192; assembly: GCF_016102305.1. Lineage (NCBI taxonomy): Bacteria > Pseudomonadati > Pseudomonadota > Alphaproteobacteria > Hyphomicrobiales > Bartonellaceae > Bartonella > Bartonella sp. M0192. The sequence goes on from NZ_JACFOU010000001.1 coordinate 699,293, forward strand.
ATAAAGCGAATCTTTCCGGATATCGAAATAGAAAGCCGAGAGGTCAACGATTGAAAAATCGAGCAATGCACGGGTAATGCGTTTGAAATCGAAACCGTCATAAGCTTCGTTGACAAGCCTGTCCAACTCGTAAAGGCGATGCAGCATAAACTTTTCAAGGTCCGGCATATCTTCATAGGCGATATTTTCGCCCTCGTCATAGGCAAGCGTACCGAGCATCCAGCGAATAACATTGCGGAGTTTCCGATAGGAATCGACGTTGGTCTGAATGATATTTCTTCCCAGACGCTGATCTTCCCAATAATCGGTTGTCATGACCCAAAGGCGCAAAATATCGGCACCAGAAGTGTTGATAACATCTTGAGGCGCGACGGTATTCCCCAATGATTTCGACATTTTCTTGCCTTGTTCATCGAGCGTAAATCCGTGCGTCAAAACAGTATTATAGGGCGCTCTTCCGCGCGTTCCGCAGCTTTCCAGCATGGATGAATGGAACCATCCGCGGTGTTGGTCGGATCCTTCAAGATAAAGATCGGCCGGCCATTTCAAATCAGGCCGATCTTCAAGGGTAAAGACATGTGTGCAGCCCGAATCGAACCAGACATCAAGAATGTCATGAACAGGCTGCCAATCTTCTTTGGCATGTTCACCGAGAAAACGCTCTCTCGCACCTTCCTTGAACCAGGCATCGGCACCTTCTTTTTCGAAAGCATCGACAATGCGTTTGTTGACAGCCTCGTCTTTGAGAATTTCACCGTTTTCCTTGACGAAAATTGCAATGGGAACACCCCATGCACGTTGACGGGATAATACCCAGTCAGGGCGATCTTCCATCATGGCACCAATACGGTTCTGTCCTGCCGGTGGTACAAAACGTGTATCCTGAACGGCCTTGAGAGCGCGTTCGCGCAATGTGGTTCCGTCAGAAAGTTTCTTGTCCATGTAGACAAACCATTGTGGCGTGTTGCGGAAGATAACGGGCTTTTTCGAGCGCCAGCTATGCGGGTAAGAGTGCTTGATACGCCCGCGGGCAAAGAGCATGTCTTTTTCAATCAACAGAGCGATAACGGTTTTATTGGCATCACCATATTTACCGTTATCATCAATAACACGCGAAGCACCGCCTTCGCGATCTGGGCCGAAGCCCGGAGCATCTTTAGTGTAATAACCGGCATCATCAACCGGAAAGGGGATGGATGAATCGATGCCGAGACTTTCGATTTTCCCTTTATTTGCAACCCATACTTCAAAGTCTTCGCGCCCATGGCTTGGCGCTGTATGGACAAAACCGGTACCGGAATCGGCCGTGACATGGTCTCCATCGAGCAGCGGAACTTTGAAGGCGTAATCATTAGCAAAACCTTTGAGCGGATGCGAAAGCAGCATCGTATCAAGCTCGGAAGGATTCAATGAGCGAAGCTTTCTGAAAGTCAGTTTTGCTTTTTTTGCACTTTCTTCAGCGAGCGCTTCAGCAAAAATCAGTTTTTCACCGGGCTTCGGGCCATAATCATTTTCAGCGTCTACAACTTGATAAAGTCCGTAAGGAATGCGGGAAGAATAGGCAACGGCACGGTTACCGGGAATTGTCCATGGTGTCGTTGTCCAAATGACGACAAAAGCCCCTGACAAATCATCAGCCTTGGCTTTCAGAACCGGAAATTTGACCCAGATTGTATCGGATTCAACATCGTGATATTCGACCTCCGCCTCTGCCAAAGCGGTTCTTTCAACGACCGACCACATAACGGGTTTGGAACCGCGGTAAAGCTGGTCAGACATGGCAAATTTCATCAATTCACCGGCAATACGAGCCTCCGCATGGAAAGCCATGGTTGTATAGGGATTTTTGAAATCGCCGATAATGCCAAGCCGTTTGAATTCTTCCGACTGGATTTTAACCCAATGTTTGGCAAATTCCCGACATTCCTGACGGAATTCGTTAATCGGAATATCGTCTTTATTCTTGCCCTTTGCCCGATATTTTTCTTCGATCTTCCATTCAATAGGCAGGCCATGGCAATCCCAGCCGGGTACATAATTGGCATTATAGCCACGCATCTGGAAAGACCGCACGATGGTATCTTTCAAGATCTTGTTCAATGCATGCCCGATATGAATGTCACCATTGGCATAAGGAGGACCATCATGCAAAACATAAAGGGGACGATCAACTGCCTGTTTGCGTAGTGCTCCATAGAGATCCATGTCTTCCCAACGTTTGACAATTTCCGGTTCTTTTTGCGGCAGTCCCGCACGCATCGGAAAATCGGTCTTAGGCAGATAAAGGGTTTTTGAATAATCCATGGCTTGGTCTTTATTTGACATGTTAAAAATTCCTGTAGGCGTTACTGTTTTGCAATCATTGAACTCCCGACCTTCCATACCATTGCAATGTTCAAGCAAGGGTGAAGATCGGGCTAATAATTCGTAACGTCCAAAGGTCGGGGTCATATACACTCATGATGCATGGCTTTATCATGAGATGAAACAGAAAGAAAACTGAAAAATCGAGAAAAAGAAAAGGCCCCGTAAAATACGGAGCCTTTCCAAAACAAAGTTCGTTTAAATTAGAACTTGTAAGCAACACCAACGCGGAAATCGTTGGTCTTGTAGTCAACATTGTATTTAACGTTGTTCTTGCTGTAGTCTTCGTCACCGAAGTCGGTGTAACGATATTCAGCACGCAAGATGATGTGGTCTGTCATAGCATAGTCGAAACCAGCGCCGATTGTCCAACCGACGAGTGTGTCGCTATCGCTAGCTGAAAAGCCAGATACAACCTTGCCAGCAGAATCCTTAACGCGGAAGTTCGAATCAACCTTGGCATAAGCAACACCACCGGCGATGTAAGGCATCCAGCGGTCAACTGCATAACCGATACGTGCACGGGTTGAACCAGCCCACTGTTCTTTCAACTTGCCGCTGAGCGTACCGGTTGTGCCGCCAATAAATGGTACAGAACTCTTGTCGTTCTCGTCCATGTCGCCCCATACCCAGTCGGTATCGGCACCGATGACAATGTTGTTGCCGAGGTCATAGTTATAACCGGCATAGATGCCACCGATGAAGCCTGACGGATCGGGTGAGAAATTCTTTCTACCGTCGAAATTGGTAGCGCTTGTACGATATTTACCATGAAGGTCTGTATCTGACCAGGAACCACCAATCTGGGCACCAGCGTAGAAACCGGTCCAAGAGAAAGCAGGAGCTGCAACAACAGGAGCCGGCTCCTGATTTGCTACAACGTCAGCAGCTTGTGCTGCAGAAGCTGCTGTAAGAGCAGCTGCGGAAGCAGCAATAAGATATCTAATTTTCATTTTTATTCTCCAATGCAATAAAATGCCGTCTGAACTTATATAGTTTATCCGGATAAGAATTGCTGTAGCACGAAAGACACACCTCGCAAAAACTGAAACAAAAACCTCAATAAAATGCGAGGAGGGTTGAAAAATATAGAAAAAATGCAGGTCGTTTCTTTAAAAAAGTGTCGAAAACGCTTTTTGACCAGAATCAAAACCGGGCTTTACGACGTCGATTCGCAAATTTTCCGTTAATTTTTCAAGACGGCGACTTATATGCCAAATCGATTTTTGTGTCAAAGAGAAGAGACCAGAGCCGTTTCCCATGTTTCATTTTTATGGAATAGCCCTGCATTTTATCCGGTTTTGTGACGAACTTTCCATTGAATGCAGGTCTTCTGGTTCTATCAATAGGCAAAACAAGAGATAAAAAGGAGTCAAAACAAGAGATAAAAAGGTTGAACAAGATAATAAAAAAAGCCCCACAGTTTTCTGCGGGGCTTCTTTTTTAATTCTTCAAAAAGAATTAGAACTTGTAGGCAACGCCAACGCGTACATCGTTGGTCTTGTAATCTACATTATATTTGAAGTCCTTGTTGCCGTAGTCTTGGTCACCGAAGTCGGTGTAACGATATTCAGCACGAAGGATGATGTGGTCGGTCATAGCATAATCAACGCCGGCACCCAGAGTATAGCCGGTCAAAGTATCGCTATCGCTGACCTTGCTGTTACGAGCACCCGAGAACTTGGCGTCCGAGTCGATCTTGGCATAAGCAACACCGCCAGCAAAATAAGGCATCCAGCGATCCATTGCGTAGCCGATACGAGCACGGGTTGATCCAGCCCATTTTTCTTTGATCTTGCCATTAACTTTGTATTCGCCTTCTTGGCCTTTGAGGTAGGTCGCGCTGTCGCTTTCGTCCATATCACCCCATACCCAGTCGGTATCGGCACCAATTACGATGTTGTTGCCGAGATCATAGTTGTAACCGGCATAAAGACCACCGATGAAACCTGACGGATCCGGAGAGAAGGATTTACCGAAGCCGGCAAAGTTCTGTACGTTGCTACGGCCTTTGATCTTCTGGTCTGTGTCAGACCATGAACCACCGATTTGACCACCAGCATAGAAGCCGGTCCAGGAGAAAGCAGGAGCGGCAACAACCGGAGCCGGTTCCTGATTCATGACAACGTCAGCAGCTTGTGCGCTAGAAGCAGCGGTTAAAGCCAAAGCCGAAGCAGCAACGAGATATTTTATTTTCATTTGTTAACTCCACGCGAAATGTATTGCGATTGAGTTCAATATAGTTTGTGTGGTCATAAAGTCTGTAACAAAAATGCCACAGCAAGTCGAATGAGCATTTTTTTAGGCCTTTCGGACCAAAAGCTCTTCAGTATGGTAAACAAAGTATAAAAAAACGCCGGAAAACCGGCGCTTTTTAATTTGTAAATATGATTTGCGAATCAACTATGGGCAAAAATATCGACGTCGGGAAAGCCGATAAGATCAAGTTCCGACCTTGACGGCAGGAATTCGAAACATGATTTTGCCACACTCTCGCGTCCGTCCCTGATCAACCTTGCCGAAAGTATCGCTTTTAATTGATGGAGATAGAGAACATCTGTTGCGGCATATTCAACCTGAGCCGGTGAAAGCTCGTCAGCACCCCAGTCGGAGGATTGCTGTTGTTTGGAGATATTGATCTCGAGGAGTTCGGCGACCAAGTCTTTCAAACCATGCCGGTCTGTATAAGTCCGGGTGAGTTTCGAGGCTATTTTTGTGCAGAAAACCGGTCTCGGCATGACACCGAATGTCAAAGCCAATACAGCAAGGTCAAAACGTCCGAAGTGGAATATCTTGGTAATATCCGGATCTCTAAGGATTTTTACAAGATTGGGCGCTGTCTTTTGCCCTTTGGCAATTTGTATAACATCGGCTGTGCCATCTCCCGGTGAAATCTGGACGACGCAGAGCCGGTCGCGATGGGGGTGCAGTCCCAAAGTTTCAGTGTCAATGGCAACTTCCTTGACATTATAATGTTTCAGGTCAGGCAAATCGCCTTTGTGAACGCGTATTTTAGCCATTCTTATTATCCTATTCATTACTCAAGGCAGTTAAAATTCTTGCCCAGGATCGCTGTCCTTTATGGAATGATTTGAGATTATATTTTTCATTCGGCGAATGGATGCGATCGTCATCCAATCCGAAACCGACAAGCAGCGATTCCATTCCGAGGAAAGATTGGAAATCACCGACAATTGGAATCGAGCCGCCCATGGCTGCAAGAATAGCCGGTTTGTGCCATTCTTCGGTCAAAGCTTTCTTGGCGAGTTGAACAAGGGGCGAATCATAGGCCAGTTCGATTGCTGGTGAAGCCCCATGATCTTTGAATTCGACAGAGCAGTCAGCCGGAATTTGCGAGCAAACATAATCACGAAATGATTTTCTGATTTTTTCCGGATCCTGTTTGTGGACAAGTCTGAAAGAAATTTTTGCACTGGCTTTGGCAGCAATTACTGTCTTGAAGCCTTCTCCTTCATAGCCGCCGCTGATGCCATTGACCTCGGCGGTCGGTCTTGCCCATACGAGTTCAAGGACGGAACGGCCTTTTTCGCCCGCCGGAATCGATAAGCCGACAGGTCCTAAAAATTCTTTAGGACCACGATTGAGTGCATTCCAGGATTTCAAGACAGCTTCCGGTGTTTCTTCAACCCCGTCATAGAATCCTTTAAGGGTTACATGGCCGTTTTCATCGTGCAGGCCTGCAATAATTTTTGCAAGAATTTGAATAGGATTTGCTGCAGCACCGCCAAAATGACCGGAATGAAGATCGCGATCGGCACCATGGATAATGATTTCGTCACTTACCATGCCTCTTAACGCAATGGATATGGACGGTGTATCGGCATCCCACATGCTGGTATCACAAACCAGAGCATAATCGGCTTTCAACTCGTCTTTATGGGCATGTAAAAACGGTTGTAGTGAAGGAGAGCCGGATTCTTCTTCCCCCTCGAACAGAATTGTGATCGCAATCGGAAGGCTACCGGTTTCCTTCTTGAAAGCACGGCAAGCCTCGACAAAGGTCATAAGCTGTCCCTTGTCATCACCGGCGCCGCGCGCGGCAATAACCTTTTCACCGTTTAACTGTTTTATTTTCGGGTCAAAGGGATCATCTTCCCAAAGGTTAAGGGGGTCAACCGGCTGTACATCATAGTGACCATAAAACAGAACATGGGGTGCATCTTTTGTCGGACCCGGATGGTGGGCGACAACCATAGGATTGCCTGTGGTATCGCGGCGCGAAGCTTCAAAACCGATCGATTTCAAGTCATTGACCAGCCAATCGGCAGCTTTGCGGCAATCCTCTTTATATTTGGGGTCAGTGGAAATAGAAGGAATACGTAAAAGTTCGAAAAGATGTTCGAGACTATTATCAAGATTTGAATCAAGACGGGATAAAACTTTGTCAAGCATGGAGTGCACCTGCGGTTTGTTGATTGGAAAACAACTTTAAGCCTCTTAAGCCGTTTTGCAAGTTGTTAACATCATTTTTGGCATGTTCACGTCGCTCTTCTTATAGTCGATACGATATTTTCTGCTTTTACAACTTTCCGCCGTTATGTTTGACAATGGGGGCAATAAAAACTCGAACGACCGGATTGGACAATGCGTTTTATTGGGTTTCCGCATTGGAGACACGGTTCTCCTTCTCGGCCATAGACCGAAAAATGGTGTTGGAAATAGCCGAGCGAACCATCTGTATGGACATAATCGCGCAAGGAAGAGCCGCCTGCCTCTATCGCCTCGTTGATAACATCACGAATATTTTGTGCAAGGATTGCCGATTTTTGTTGCGCTGCTGCCGATTTTTTCCCGAGTGTTAGCGATTTCCGTTTCGGAGAAAGGTGACTTCTCCATAAGGCCTCGCAGACATAAATATTTCCAAGTCCGGCAATGATGGTCTGGTCAAGAAGTGCGGCTTTAAGAGGGGCAGACCTGTTACGTAGAACCTCGTTAAGATAGGCACCGGAAAGACTGTTTCCGGTTGGTTCGGGGCCTAAATGGGCCAATAATTTATGGTGTTCAAGGTCAGCCGTTTTTGTCAACAGCATAAAGCCGAAACGGCGTGGATCATTATAGACGGCATGTAAAAGCTCGCCGTTTTCTGTTCTGATATCCATTTCAAAATGGTCATGTGCGGCAAGCTTGTTTTTTTCATGATAATAGGAACCGGGTGTTCTATTTTCGACACGCCAGGAACCCGACATACCCAAATGGCTTATGATTGTTTCCTCATTATCAAGATAGATAAGCAGATATTTTGCCCGTCGTCCGAGGCTGATAATTTCACGCCCCGTAAGAAGGGATTGAAAATTTTCCGGAAATGGAAAACGTAAATCCGGCCGGTTTTGTTTAACGTTTATTATCTTTGCATGGGTGAAACTTGGTTCGAGACCACGTTTGACAGTTTCAACTTCAGGAAGTTCAGGCATATCCGATTGTTCTTGGGTTCTAAGCGGGAATTTGTTTCAGCCGCTCCGGTTCAGGTATATAACATTGTTTTTTTACAAAATAATCGTTGCGAAAGCCGATTTTAAGGTAAGACAAAAAATTTTCTCACGAAAAAAAGAATGTTGTAAATGACGGAATGTCATTTTTATTGAACAATAAATCATCAACTTTTTAAAACTGTCATCGGATCAAGGTTTACCGAATATGCACTCATTAAAGCGGTTCATGAAAAATCGGGTTATTAATTAATGTCACTTTAATATGGACGATTGAATTGGCAAATTAACCAATTGTTAACCTTTTTCTGTCAATTTCTAAGTACAAATAAATGTTATCATCTTGAAAAACAGAGATAACGACCACAGATAAGGCTTAACAACGCGATGATTGACCACGGATGTACTGGCAGTCAACGCATAACGGAAGGTCGGGTTTCCCCCGGCCTTTTTGTTGTTTTTAGTTATTTTAAAAACGGATTTCGAATTTTTAGCAAAAAACGAAATCCGTATTTTTTAAATCGGGTTGTTCAAAAAAATGGGCGCAATTATGCCCATTCGCCTTTCCTGAAAACCGGAACTTTTTTCCCGTCAGCAGTGATACCGTCAATATCGATTTCTCCGGACCCGATCATCCAGTCGATATGAATAAGGCTTTTATTGCCACCCTGTTTTTCGATTTGCTCTTTAGAAAGTGCGGCTCCTTTCAAGAAGCATTTCGAATAGCACTGCCCAAGGGCAATATGGCAGGCGGCATTTTCATCAAACAATGTGTTATAGAACAACAGACCGCTTGCAGAAATCGGCGACGAATTGGGAACGAGTGCAACTTCGCCCAAATGGCGAGCACCTTCATCGGTATCAAGGATCTGTTGCAATACTTTTTCGCCTTTCGAAGCGTGCGCTTCGACAATGCGCCCCTTTTCAAAACGGACTTTGATTTTGTCAATCAATGTGCCTTGATAGGATAGGGGCTTTGTCGAGCTTACATAACCTTCAACACGATGGGCGTGTGGCGTTGTGAAAACTTCTTCGGTCGGAATATTCGGGTTGCAGATAACGCCATTTTTTGCTTTCGAGGCGCCACCTTGCCATTCGTGGCCATCAGCAAGGCCGATGGTCAAATCTGTTCCGGGACCACTATAATGGAGAGCGGAGAAGCGTTGGTCGTTTAGCCATTTTGCATGTTTTTTCAAATTGGCATTATGGTCTTTCCATGCGCCGATTGCATCCGGTTTATCAACACGGGAAGCAGCAAATATCGCATCAGCAAGTTTTTTTGTCGCCTCGATGATTGGTAAATCGGGAAAAACCACAGCCGCCCATGACGGATTGGGATAGGAAACGATATTCCAGTTGATATCAAAGCCCGCAATTTTTTCGAGCGCCGGTTGATAGGCAAGAGATGTAGCTTTATTGACCCGTGAAACTTTGGCAGGGTCTTCGTTAGCAAGAAGCGACGGATTATCTCCAGCAATAGCAAGTCGTGCCGCACCGTTTGCATAGGCTCTTGCCATACCTTCATAAAGCCAGCTTGCTGCCTTGTCGAAACTCTTGTCATGAGCATCTTTGAAACGGCCAAGCGTCATTTCTTCATCACTGAAAATAGGGGTAACGACACCGGCGCCGGCTTTATAAGCATGATGGGCAATCCGGCGTACGAGTGGAAGTGCAGCAAGCGGGCTTGTGAGAACGAGATCTTGACCTTTCTGCAGGTTGAGACCGACCTTGACAGCCACTTCTGCGAGCCGGTCAAGTTTTTGAGGATCGATAACAGATTGGTCTTCATTCATTGCGAGGTTTTCCTTTTAAAATTAAAAATCGCGAAACGACGTGTTTTTCGAGCAAATGATAATAGTTTTACCCGCTATGTCAAAGCGACTTTGGAAACATAGAGACAGGAAAAACGGCAAAATCGGAGCAATGCTTATCAGGACTTTTAAATCATTGGTGGTATTTGAATTTTTCGATAGACATTACAGTTTTTCATTCATTAATATCTTTCCTTGAAAAATATTTTAATAAAACCAGAGGGAGAATAATGTGAAACAGGATATATTGGTACTAAGTCCGCTTGAAGAGCGTCAAATGAAAGACATCGACAAGCGCTATCACTTGTTGCGCGCGGATCTTGCAAAAGATAGAGCCGATTTTATTGATAAAAATGCACAAAATTGTCGAGCAGTCATCAGCTCAGGCAATATTGTTTTTGACAAAAATCTGATTTCAAAATTGCCTCAGGTCGGGCTTGTCGCCTGTGTAACGGCGGGGTTTGATCAGGTTAATCTCAAGGATTTGAAAGAGCATAAAATCCATTTAACCAATACGCCGGATGTATTAACCGATGACGTTGCCGATGTCGCATTGATGTTGATGCTTGCCGCCCGTCGCAGGCTTGTTTTTGGCGATCATTATGTGCGTTCCGGCGAGTGGGCCAAGAAAGGCCCGATGCCGCTCACAGAAACGACTGCCGGAAAACGCGCCGGTGTCGTCGGTCTCGGGCGGATTGGACACGCTATTGCCAAGCGGTTTGAAAGTTGCGGGCTCACAATCGGTTATTACGGACGCCATAAAAAACCGGATGTCGCTTATCAGTTTTTCCCCTCGCTTGTCGAACTTGCCAAGTGGTCGGATATTCTGGTTGTTGCAGTAACCGGCGGCAAGGAAACTGAAAAGCTCATCTCCAAAGAGGTGATTGCAGCACTTGGAAACCGCGGTTCCCTTATCAATATCTCTCGCGGCACGGTTATCGACGAAGACGCCATGATTAAAGCCTTGCAAAGCAAAGAATTGGAAACGGCCGGTCTTGATGTCTATCTTAACGAGCCGAATATCAATCCGGCATTCTATAAGCTCGAGAATGTGGTTCTCTATCCCCACCATGGCAGTGGTACTGTTGAAACACGCGACAGAATGTCCGATCTTGTGGTGGAAAATATCGACGCCTTTTTTGCCGACAAACCCTTGCCTTCAGAAGTTAAACTTTGAGGTTGAATTTCTGTCGGGGAAGAGAAAAACGGTCTCTTGGCGGTTAGTTTAGGAATGCTTTTAAAAAAGCGCATTCTTTACGAAATTTATCACCGAAAAAGTTGGTAAACGGGAATATAAGCACTGTAGCCCGATACAGTGCTTATTTTATTTGATGGGAAGATTGATTGAACAAGTTTTTTGCCTGTTTAAAGCCGCTGGAAAGAGGTTTTGAAACTTTCCTGTTTGATCAGATAAAAGACAAAAAAATCTGGTTTGATCGTCTAGCTCACACCGCAGAGGATGCGCTTGAAAACGGGCGCTGGTAATTTTGACCATCACCAAGAAAACGAACGAATTTTAGAGTTCGTGCCCGACGACCAATTCCGGTTACAAATAACGATGTTTTCCGTACTGTTTAAGCGGCTCTGTCAGCTTTTATGTCGCAGGTGAACTGCAATCAACCGCCGAGCTCCGACATGTGACGGCTTAATCCACAAATGCCATCTTTTTCGATTGAAAATTCATGCCCCTTCGGCTTGCTGTCAATTGCTTTCAGGATAAGTTCTGTCAGTTTTTCATCACTTTCCGAGCTTCTGATAGCTTCACGCAATTCGACCATGCCGGATTGCCCCATGCAAGGATAAAATTTACCGGTCGAACCGATGCGCACACGATTGCACGAAGCACAGAAATCGCATGAAAGCGGGGTAATGAAACCAAGTCTACCCCCTGTTTCCTTGACTGTTACATAACGGGCAGGGCCGCCTGAACAATGGGCATCCGGAACCAATGTCCAGCGTTGTTCAAGACTTTTACGCAAAGCGCCGAGTGACAGGAATGTTTCATAACGGTCATGACCGGTATAGCCCATAGGCATTTCTTCAATAACTGTAAGATCCATACCGCGCCCGTGGGCAAAACGGATGAGATCGTCAACTTCACCGAGAAAGCCGCCACGCATGGCAACAGCGTTCAATTTAACTTTCAATCCGGCTTTTTGTGCCGCGTCAATGCCGGCAAGCACATGGGCAATGTCACCGCGACGGGTCAATTGGTGATAGCGGACAGGGTCAAGTGTATCAAGAGAGACGTTGACACGTTTGACACCATTTTGAACAAGTGCCTCGGCATAACGGGCAAGCAATGTTCCATTGGTTGTCAACGTTAATTCTTCAAGACCATGTCCGAGATGCTTCCCCAGCATTTCAAACAATACCATAATGTTGCGCCGTACCAGTGGTTCACCACCGGTAAGACGGATTTTTGTGACACCAAGATCAATCATCCGGCTTGCAACGCGGTAGAGTTCTTCGATTGTCAGAAGCTCTTTTTTGGGTAAAAACACCATTTCTTCCGCCATGCAGTAAACACAGCGTAAATCACAACGATCGGTTACAGAAAGTCGCAGATAGCTGATCTTCCTGCCAAAAGGATCAACTAACTTTGATTCTGGTGTTTTTTGCACTCTCTAAACTCCTTACTGGACAAGAGGTCCCTCACCGGATTTCAAATCAATACCCGTGATATGGGATTTTCCGGCCAAAATTGCTATATATTGTTGAACAGCTTTTGACCAGCTTGACGCCTCGAGCCAGGCAGCAATTTTTTCTTTTACCAATTCCAGCGGAAGAATTTCTCCCGGGATAATCTGGTTTATTTCGACAATATGATAACCATAACGGCTCTCGATTGGTTGCATCAATAGCCCCGTTTTTTTTGCCTTTTTCAAAGCATTTTCAAATTCCGGCACAGTCGACCCGCGTGTTATCTGACCAAGATTGCCACCTTGAGCTGCTGAAGGGCAGGAAGAAATATCTTTCGCAATTGTGGCAAAGTTTTGCGGATTTTTTTTCACCTGTTCCAAAATGGCATAAGCTTTCTCTCGTGCTTGATCGAAAGCTTTTTTGTCTTTCGGATTGGAGCTAACAAGAATGTGTCTGACTTGCCAGATCGTTTCGGTTGAAAAGCGTGACGGATCACGATCATAAAAAGCTTTGCAATCTTCTTCACTTGCTTCAGGTGTTTTTATTTCACTCTCGAGAAGGGCAGAGATTGCCGCATCAAGCTTTGTTTGCTGGCCACTGTCTTCTCCCGCGTTATCTTCACCAGCACTCTCTTCCCGTGCACTGTCTTCATTATCGGGAACAAGATTTTTGTCTTTTGCTTCCTGCCACAAAAGTTCACGGATAACCAATGAACGCGCAGCTTCAAGAAGCGCTTCACCCGGCGTTGGAGCCGGATGATTTTGTGCTTCTTGCAGAATATCGACTTCGGGAATGACAACGCCATTGACGCTCACCTCTTTGAATAGCGGCTTGGCTTTTGGCGGAATTCTCGTGTCGATTTCCTGCTTTGTGGGGGAGGGGGGAACCACTATTTTTTTTAATCCCGAATGTTCGACTTTTACCGTTGTCGCCATAGACAATTACTCCTTTATCCGCAGTTTTACTCCGTTACTTCTCTACGGATGTGAACGGGCAGGCGGTCTTTTTTACGAACAACCTGATATCCCGTGCGCCAGATATAACGCACCGGCGCACTCAGCATATGAACGAGACGTGTAAACGGGAACAAAAGCAAAATGGTAAGACCGAGGAAAAGGTGCAGTTTGAATACAAAAGCCACATCGGTGATATAGCTTGAAGCTGCAAGGTTGAAGGTGAATATTCCCTGTGCCCAGTCCATCAGCTTGACCATTTCATGACCGTCGAGATGCTGCATCGAAAAAGGTATGGTTGCAAGGCCGAGGAAAAGCTGTGCCCACAACAGAAGAATAATCAATGTATCTGTTGTGCTTGACGTTGCCCTGACCCGCGGGTCGAACAACCGCCGGTGGGCAAGCATTGTTGCGCCGATAATGGCCATGGCTCCGGCAATGCCACCGGCTGTCATGGCAACAACCTGTTTGAAGCTATGGCTGACGCCCAAGGCATCCCAAACAGCAATAGGTGTGAGAAGCCCGACAAAATGGCCTAGAAAAATAAACAACACACCGACATGGAAAAGAACAGAACCCCACATCAATTGTTTACGACGCAACAACTGGCTGGAACTTGCCCGCCATGTATAAGGCTCGCGGTCATAACGGACAATCGAGCCAAGTGCCAGAACAGTCAAAGCGATATAGGGATAGACCCCGAATATGAGTGTATGGAAAAAGTGCAACATTGTCTCTCTATCCTTAAATTTGCGTAGAAGCATCGCGGTGCTGGGCGCGGATGCGACGTTGTAACCGGTCGGGCCCGCAATCATTTTCACCCTGGTTGCCACCGAAAGTAATGGCTTCCTCTTCCCAGATACGGTCGAGAGCCTCAAGGTCATTCGGGTCATCTTCTTTACGGCTGACGATTTCGGCTGTTAGTGCCTCGTCGGCTCGTTTACCAGACAGGCTTTCGAGTGCCACGAATGCAGCAGCATAAACCGACCCGCGTTTTTGCAATCTTTGCCGGATTGCGGAAATGATGTGCAAGGTTTCGCCGAGAAGATGGCGTGCTTCCTCGTCACTTCTTGTTGACAGAAATTCCAGAAACATCGGCAGATAATCCGGCATTTCGTGAGCATCGATTTCAAAACCGGCTTGGTCATACATGTCCTTGAGGTCGACCATAGCCTGTCCGCGATCGCGGTTTTCACCGTAAACATGTTCAAAAAGATGGAGCGACAAAGACCGCGTTCTGTCAAAAAGCAAAACGTAGTCTTCCTGTACTTCATAAATGTCGCGATCGGAAATTGCCGAGACCAGACTTTTTAGCCCGACAATTTCTGCCGCATCAAGATCGGAAAGCTGATCGAGCGTTGCTCTGATGAGGTTTCCCGATTGCTGCAATTCTTCTTCCGGATAGCTTAAAAGTAAGGAAATGATTTTGAGATCGGAATTCATTACGCGCTCTCCTTCAATAAGTCAGTCGGTGTTGTGACGACTTTCTTGCCCTTTGAACCGAAAAGATCACCCTTTGAATTGCCGCCCGAACATCCGTTGCCGAATGAAAAGCCGCAAGACCCACGCAGATCATAGGCATCTTCACTCACTTCACGATGTGATGTCGGAATGACAAAACGGTCTTCATAATTGGCGATCGCCATGACCTGATACATGTGTTCGATCATTTCAGGTGTCAGGCCGACTTTTTCCGCATATTCCGGACGATATTCACCATCGACAGATTTGGCACGCATATAAGCGCGCATGGCAAGCATACGTTCAAGTGCCGAAACAACCGGTGCTTCTTTTCCGGCAGTCAACAAATTGGCAAGGTAACGCACGGGGATGCGCAACGAGCGGACATTGGGAATGAAATCGTCCATTTCAAGCTTGCCGGCTTCGGCAGCCGATTGCAGCGGCGAAAGCGGCGGAATATACCAGACCATCGGCAAAGTGCGATATTCAGGGTGAAGCGGAAAAGCTACTTTCCATTTCATTGCCATTTGATAGACAGGCGAATGTTGGGCAGCTTCAATCCACTCGTCACTGACACCGTCTTTACGTGCCTGTTCGATAACAGCAGGGTCATTCGGATCAAGGAAAATCTTCAATTGTTCCTCATAAAGATCCTGTTCGCCTTCTGTAGCGGCAGCATCGGAAATCTTGTCGGCATCATAAAGCATCACACCAAGATAACGGATACGCCCGACACAAGTTTCCGAACAAACTGTCGGCATACCGCTTTCAATGCGCGGATAGCAGAAAATGCATTTTTCCGATTTTCCCGAAGACCAGTTGAAATAGATCTTCTTATACGGACAGCCGGAAACACACATACGCCAGCCGCGGCATTTTTCCTGATCAATGAGAACGATGCCGTCATCCTCGCGCTTATAAATTGCACCTGAAGGGCAAACGGCCACGCAGGCAGGGTTAAGGCAATGTTCGCAAAGACGCGGCAAATACATCATGAATGTATTTTCAAATTCGCCGTAAATTTCTTTTTCGACATTGGCAAAATTGTAATCTTCGGAGCGCTTGGAAAATTCGCCACCAAGGACATCTTCCCAATTCGGCCCCCATTTGATTTTATCCATGCGCTCGCCGGTAATCTTGGAACGCGGACGGGCAACCGGCATGGTTTTTGACTCTTTTGCCGTTTGCAAATGCTCATAGTCGAAATCGAACGGTTCGTAATAATCGTCAATCTCCGGCAGATCGGGATTGGCAAAAATTTTGGAAAGAACACGCCACTTTGCGCCCATGCGCGGACGTATTTTGCCATTCGATTTTCTTATCCAGCCGCCATTCCAGCGTTTCTGGTTTTCCCAATCTTTGGGAAAACCGATGCCGGGTTTGGTCTCGACATTGTTGAACCAGGCGTATTCGACGCCTTCACGGTTCGTCCAGACATTTTTGCAGGTGACAGAGCAGGTATGGCAACCGATACATTTATCGAGGTTTAAAACCATACCTATTTGCGCGCGAACCTTCATTCTGCGGCCTCCTTCATTGCCGAATTTGCTTCACCATCCATCCAATCGACATGGTCAAGTTTGCGTACCACCACAAACTCGTCGCGATTGGCGCCGACAGTGCCGTAATAATTGAAACCGTATGATTGTTGGACATAGCCGCCGATCATATGGGTCGGTTTGGTAATAACGCGAGTCACCGAGTTATGGATCCCTCCGCGTTGTTTGGTTAAAGGCGAGCCCGGAACATTTACGATTTTTTCCTGGGCGTGATACATGAAGACCGTTCCGTCTTTCATGCGCTGTGAAACGATGACACGGGCAACAAGCGAGCCATTGGCATTGAAAGCTTCCACCCAGTCATTATCGACAATACCGGCCTTTCGAGCATCATTTTCAGAAATCCAGACAACCGGTCCGCCTCTGTTCAAAGTCAACATCAACAGATTGTCGGAATAGGTCGAATGGATGCCCCATTTCTGGTGCGGGGTTATGAAGTTCAAAATCAGATGCGGCTTGTCACCGGCCTTGGCTTCGATTGCTGTTGTCACCGTTTTGGTGTCAATCGGCGGGCGATAAACGCAGAAACCTTCGCCAAAGGCACGCATCCACAAATGATCCTGATAAAGTTGCTGACGACCGGTGATAGTGCGCCACGGGATCAATTCGTGCACATTGGTATAGCCGGCATTATAACAGACTTTTTCTGATTCAAGACCGGACCACGTGGGTGACGAAATGATTTTACGCGGCTGGGCAACAATGTCGCGATAACGGATCTTCTCGTCTTCCTTGGGCAAAGCCAGATGCGTGTGGTCACGTCCCGTATGTTCACCCAAAGCTTCCCATGCCTTGACAGCAACTTCGCCATTGGTTTCCGGTGCGAGAGTCAAAATGACTTCGGTTGCATCAATATCGGTTGCAATGCTTGGCATGCCTTTTGTGGCACCCTCATCTTCAACAACGCCATTGATACGGCCGACGAGATCGACTTCCTCTTCGGTTTTCCAGTTGATACCTTTGCCACCATTGCCGACTTTTTTCATCAAAGGACCAAGGGCGGTAAAACGCTTGTAGATGTTCGGATAGTCGCGTTCGACCACTGCAATGGCCGGCATAGTTTTGCCGGGAATGGGTTCGATTTCGCCCTTTTTCCAATCCTTGACATCGAATGGCTGACCAAGCTCGCCTGCGGTATCGTGCTGGCTCGGAGACAAAACGACATCTTTTTCAACGCCCAGAACCTCCTTAGACACTTCGGAAAATTTCTCGGCAAGGCCCTTGAAAATATCCCAGTCGCATCTTGCTTCCCAAGCCGGATCGACTGCGCTTGAAAGCGGGTGGATGAAGGGATGCATGTCCGACGTGTTAAGGTCGTTCTTTTCGTACCATGTTGCAGTGGGCAACACGATATCGGAATAGACACAGGTTGTAGACATACGGAAATCGAGTGTTACGAGAAGATCAAGTTTGCCTTCCGGCGCTTCGTCATGCCAGACGGCTTCTTTGGTCTCGACCCGTCCCTGATCTCCCAAATCCTTGCCCAAAACGCCATTGGCAGTGCCAAGGAAGTGTTTAAGGAAATATTCGTGTCCTTTACCTGACGAACCGAGAATGTTCGAGCGCCAGACAAACATGTTGCGTGGCCAGTTGACCGGATCATCCGGATCTTCGCACGACATTTGCAGGCTGCCCGATTTCAGACCGTCAACGATATAATCTTTCGGGTCTTTACCGGCAGCTTCCGCTTCTCTCACAAGGTTGATCGGATTTGCTTTCAATTGCGGTGCCGACGGCAACCATCCCATGCGTTCGGCACGGATGTTATAGTCAATCAATGCACCATCCCACGGCCCTTCGGGAGCGGTTGGCGACAACAATTCGCTCACTTTCACAGTTTCATAGCGCCATTGATCGGTATGGGCATAGAAAAACGACGTGCCGTTCATTTGGCGTGGTGGGCGCGACCAGTCAAGACCGAAAGCAAGTGGAGCCCAACCGGTTTGCGGGCGCAATTTTTCTTGTCCGACATAGTGGCTCCAGCCACCACCGGATTGGCCGATACAACCGCACATAACGAGCATATTGATAATGCCGCGATAGTTCATATCCATATGGTACCAGTGATTGATACCCGCACCGAGAATAACCATCGAGCGACCTTTGGTCTTTTCGGCATTGCGGGCAAATTCCCGAGCAACTGTTATGATTTTGTCGCGCGAAACGCCCGTGATCTTTTCTGCCCATGCGGGAGTATAAGGAATATTTTCATCATAGGAACTTGCACAGTTTTTGTCTTTGAAACCGCGTTCCAAGCCGTAATTGGCAACAAACAGGTCAAAAACGGTAGCGACGACAACCTCGCCTTCCGGCAATTTCAATTTGCGGGCAGGGACTTTGCGCGTCAAAACACTATTATGATCGGTGCCGTCATCGAAACTGTGTTCGCGACTTGCGAAATAGGGAAAATCGACATCGGCAACGGCGTCATGCTCGCCTTCAAGCATGAAGCTCATTTCCAATGTGACCTCACGACCCTTGCCATCTTTCGATTCTAGGTTCCATTTGCCTTTTTCACCCCAACGGAAACCGGAAGAGCCGAGCGGTGCAACATATTCACCGCTTTTCATATCAACGGCGACAGTTTTCCATTCGGGATTATTGGTTTCACCGAGCTTATCGGCAAAGTCGGAGGCACGCAGCAACCGGTCAGGAATGAAGTGGCCATTTCTGTTCACCAGTCTGACGAGCATCGGCATATCTGTGTAGCGCTGGCAATAATCTTCAAAATATTCAGCCTGACGCTCCAGATGGAATTCGCGCAAAATAACGTGACCGAGCGCCATGGCAAGTGCTGCGTCGGTTCCTTGCTTGGGATGAAGCCAGAGATCGGCAAACTTGCTTGCTTCCGAATAATCGGGTGAAACAACCACCGATTTTGTGCCTTTATAGCGGGCTTCCGAATAAAAATGAGCGTCCGGTGTGCGGGTTTGCGGCACGTTGGAGCCCCAAAGCATAAGGAAACCGGCATTATACCAGTCGGCAGATTCAGGCACATCTGTCTGTTCGCCCCATGTCATTGGAGACGCAGGCGGCAAATCGCAATACCAGTCATAGAAAGACATGCATACACCGCCGAGAAGTGACAGGTAACGCGAACCGGAAGCATAGGAGACCATGGACATTGCCGGAATCGGCGAAAACCCGATAATCCGGTCGGGACCATATTTCTTGATTGTGTAAGAATTGGCAGCAGCGATAATCTCGTTGACTTCGTCCCACGTAGAGCGAACAAAGCCACCAAGCCCGCGCACCTTCTGGTATTCGGACCGTTTTTCAGGATTTTCCTGAATTGCAGCCCATGCACCGACCGGTGTTTTTACCACGCGTTCCTTGCGCCACAATTTGATAAGACGCGCGCGGATAAGCGGATATTTTACACGGTTTGCCGAATACATATACCAGCTATAGCTTGCGCCTCGCGGACAGCCACGTGGTTCATGGTTGGGCAGATCAGGGCGGGTACGCGGATAATCGGTCTGCTGGGTTTCCCAAGTGACAATACCACCCTTGACATAGATTTTCCACGAGCACGAACCGGTGCAATTAACACCATGCGTCGAGCGCACGATTTTGTCATATTGCCAGCGTTTGCGATAAGCGTCTTCCCATGAACGGTTTTCATCGGTTGTAACACCATGTCCATGAGAAAACGGTTGTTTTTTTCGTGCCAGAAAATTCAGGCGGTCGAGTAGTAGACTCATCAATGGTCTCCTTAACTTACAGCGTTATTTTTGTGTCCGACGACCTTCGACATGGAGGATTGCTCCGTTACGGATGTAACAGAACCATGTGATGGCGAGGCAAATAACGTAAAAAATCATAAATCCCCAAAGTGCGGCTTGCGGGCCACCCGTTGCATCTTTGGATAGTGCAAAACTTACGGGTATAAGAAAGAAGGCATAGGCAGCAATGGCGGCGGTAAAGCCGGTGATTGCAGCCGATTCACGGTCGCTTTGATGGCGCTTTTGTTCTTCCGTGGCATTTGGCATGGTTTTGTCGATAACACGGCTCATAATAACCGGTATCATCTGGAAGGTTGAAGCATTGCCGACACCGGTTGCAAAGAACAAAACCATGAACGCAGCAAAGAAATCGGGGAAAGCAACGGCGCTACCGGGATTTGCAACAAAATAAAGCGCGGCTCCCAGAGCAAGCATCATCAGGATAAATGCCCAGAAGGTTACACGACCACCGCCGATTTTATCGCTTACGCCACCAAAACCCGCACGTGCAAGTGCCGAAATCAGTGGTCCCAAGAATACATAGTTCACCACATTTACATCCGGAAAGGTCAACCGCATTAGAAGTGGAAATGCAGCAGAAAAACCGATGAACGAGCCAAAAGTTCCCATATAAAGAATACACATCAGCCAGTTATCTTTACGTTTGAAAATAATGGCCTGATCGGAAAATGAAGCCTTGGCATCGGCAATGTCGTTCATTCCGAACCAGCAGCATATGGCTGATAAAGCAATGAAGGGGACGAAAACAAAGGCACCGTTTTGTAGCCAGAGCTCGGAAGTGTGACCATTCGCTTCTGTTACAGTGAGCGGGTGGCCGCCTAACCAGCCGAAAGCGTTGGTGGCAATAACAAGCGGTACAACAAATTGCACAACCGACACACCGAGATTGCCTAAACCGGCATTAAGGCCGCTGGCTTTGCCTTTTTCGGCTTTCGGGTAGAAAAACGAGATATTCGACATGGAAGAAGAAAAGTTTCCGCCACCGAAGCCGCACAACAATGCAAGAAGCGCCATCACCCAATAAGGGGTATTGACGTCCTGCACAGCAAAACCGATTCCGAGTGCCGGTATCAACAATGAGGCGGTTGTCAGTGCCGTCCAGCGGCGGCCACCGAATATCGGCACCATGAAGGAATAGAAAATACGCAATGTTGCTCCGGAAAGACCCGGCAAAGCGGTAAGCCAGAACAATTGTGTCGAGCTGAATTTGAAACCGGCACGCGGCAATTCAGCCACAACCACCGACCAAACCTGCCAAACAGCAAACGCAAGAAGCAGAGCCGGAATAGACAACCAGAGATTCTTGTTGGCAATTTTGCGCCCGTAATTATTCCAGAAACTGCTATCTTCGGGATTCCATTCGGTTAATACATAACCTTTATTAATTTGATTGGACATGCGAATTACTCCTGAAATTCAGGCGTTTTTTGCCCGAGCTCTACCAATTTGCGGTGGTTCATCATAAGGATTGAAACATGCATCCAGATGAGTGCCGCGAGTGAAATGACAAATAAAATCATGAAGCAGGTTGAATAGATTCCGGTGATGTCGAGGACTTCACCGAAGAGAATGGGCAGGATAAATCCGCCAAGTCCGCCCATCATACCGACGAGGCCGCCAACGGCACCGACGCTTTTCGGGTAATAAACAGGAATATGCTTATAAACAGCCGCTTTCCCGAGAGCCATGAAGAAGCCGAGTATGGCAACGACAATCGCAAAACCGACAAGGCTGATAGCAAATGTGAAGGTGAATGGACCTTTCGCCGTTTCAACCGTGTATTGTGTCGGAGGATAGGAGAGGATGAAACATGTAATGGTACACATTGTCAGTGTCCAATACATGACACGACGTGCGCCATATTTATCGGAAAGATAACCGCCATAGGCACGGAAGAGCGATGCAGGTATCGAATAGAGTGCTGCGATAACGCCGGCAAGCCACAGGTCGATTGAATAAACATCCTGCAAATAGTGCGGCAACCATGTTGCCAAAGCGATATATCCACCGAATACGAAGAAGTAATAGAAGGAAAAACGCCACACTTGCAGTTTCTTCAAAGGAGCCAGTTCAAGCAAAGCACTTTGCGGTTTTCTGCCAGAACGGCGTTGTTCGACGAGCACAGGATCATCGGACGTAAAGAGCCAGAAGATCACAGCCGTGATAACGAGCACAAGTGCCCAGATATAGGCCACACCTTCCCAGCTTCCCCACCAGCTCATCACCCATGGCGCACCAAGCTTGGTGACGGCTGCACCAACATTGCCAGCACCGAAAATACCCAGTGCCAGACCCTGTCTTTTGGCGCTGAACCAGCGCGAAACATAGGCAACGCCCACAGAAAATGTGCCGCCGGCAATGCCAATCCCGAGAGCCGCTATCAACATCCATGTGTAGGTGTGGGCAAAAGTGAGAAGAAATGTCGATAAGGCCGAAGCCAGCATCGATAAGACAAAAATAATGCGTCCACCGATCTGTTCGGTCCAGATGCCAAGTGGAATACGCACAAGTGAACCGGTGAGTACGGGGGTCGCTATGAGGAGTCCGAGTTCCGACTGGCTCAAGCCCAATTTTTTCTGTATCGCAATGCCGATAATTGAAAAAATTGTCCATACCGCAAAACACACGGTAAAGGCCAGAGAGCTCAGCCATAAGGCCTCTGACGAGCCTTTGATCGGGGTGTCAGTTTGTTCCATTTTTACCACCAGATAAATTCTTCCTTTTTGTTGAGGGGGTATGTAGTAATGAGTGAAATAGGGCACCTTGATCAAAATCAAATGAGTTTTATTTAAAATAAAAGAAAAGCTTATTTTAAAATAATGATGATCACGTCTTGAAATATTTATCGACTACACTTGATAGATGTTAAGAACAAAATGAAATATGTTAATTAGAGGAACGAAATGAGATCAGAAGATCGGTTAAAAATTCAAAATCTCGATATTTTTTCGCAAGCGAGCGAGAAAACATTCGATTCTTTAATCGGCCCGGGTTTTTTCCAACGTTTTCCTCCGGGGGTGGTTCTCGTCAATGAAAACACGATGCAGGATTTTCTCTATATATTGGTCGATGGTCAGGTCGAGATGTATGCGACCAGCCATGGGCGTGTAACAATTCTCGATATTATCCAGCCGGTAAGTCTCTTCATTCTCGCAGCAATTTTGAATGATGATGTTTGCCTTCAGTCAGCCCGCACACTAACCGAAGCAGAAGTTCTGATGATTCCGTCAGCCCGTTTCAGGGAGGCAATCGACAATGATACTGCTTTTATGCATGCGGTTGTTCGCGAACTTTCGCGTCGCTATCGTACGACCATCAAGGAATTGAAAAATCAGAAATTGAGAAATGGCAGTGAACGGCTGGCAAACTGGATTTTGGCTGAAGCCGATACGCAGGTCGAGGCCAATTATATCGATATTCCGTTCGAGAAAAAACTTCTTGCCTATAAACTCGGCATGACTCCTGAAAATCTTTCACGGGCATTTGCAACCATTGCAAAACATGGTGTCAATGTCGACGGATCACGAATAGTCTTTACCGACAGACAAAAATTTATCGACTTTGCCCACCCTGACAAGCTTATCGACAAACGGGAGCCTGTCTGATTATAACTGACCTCATGATGAGAACCGGATTTGCCATGTTCTACGGCTTTTAATAGTATGCTGTTTTTGTTCGCCTGAATAAAAACTTTCGTTTGAATGAAAGCCATTGTCAGTCAAGGATTGTTTCTGTGCGTTTAATGCGTCGATTGTTTCGTTTTGTGTCGTTTATATTTCTGGTGATAACGATTATAGCGCTTGTTATCGACGCAGCCCGTTCAGTCGGTGCATCAGAAATTGTGTTTACGCCGGCCCGGTCTGCACTGATGTTTATATTTAGTTTGAGCGCACAGGAATTTGATAACGTTATTGCGCATCTTTCAACTCCATATCTATCTATAGCTGCTAGAATGATCACTCTTTGTCCAACATGGATCATTTCGGGAGCTTTTGCGTTGGTGTTTTATAGTGTTGGATATGATCGTGAGGCCGTTTTGGAAAAGACAGGTTTTGGTGAAGAAAATGTTTGATATTTTGTCGCTTTCGGAAAAACTCACTATGCCGAAAAAAGAAAATGCACTTGTCGGCAGAAGTGAACCAATCGAAACCTCGGAAAAACATTTCGTCAACGGCCACAATCTGAAAGGCCCTTATCCTGAAAATATTCACCATATTATTGTTGCAATGGGCTGTTTCTGGGGCGTTGAACGGCTGTTCTGGAAAATGCCGGGCGTTTATGTGACGGCTGCCGGTTACACCGGTGGCTTCACACCAAACCCGACTTATGAAGAAGTTTGTACGGGTAAAACCGGTCATACAGAAGCGGTACTCGTCGTCTATGACCCGAAGATACTGCCTCTCAATGAAATATTGAAAACTTTCTGGGAACAGCATGATCCCACGCAAGGTATGCGACAGGGGAACGACATCGGCAATAATTACCGTTCGGCTCTCTATCTTTCCAATGAACATGATCTGGAAATTGCAAAAAAAAGCAAAGCGCAATTTGAAAAAGCACTGCAATCGAAGGGATTGGGGCCGATTACAACCGAAATTGCGTTAGAAGGGCTGTTCTATTTTGCCGAAGGTTATCACCAGCAATATCTCGCAAAAAACCCTAATGGCTATTGTGGACTAAAGGGAACCGGTGTTTCTTGCCCCGTTCCACGAGGCTGATTGTGCATAACCTATCGGAGCAATTCATGAATTTATCGGTTTTTGGAATATAGGACGCCGGGATATTGGCAATATATGTCCTGATATTTTCCGGTCAAAAATAGCAGGCGAAAGCTCTGTTCTAATTTTTGGCAAATAACCTGATTATTCTGAACCATATTAAAAACTAAATTCACGCCAATAAAAACGTGACGGCGAATATTTAATATGGTCGGGATAAACGCGCTGTTTCCAGATTTTTCAGTATCAATATTTTTCGAGCAAGAACTGTTGAACAATTTCACCAATGCGGTGGTCGGGTGACAGGAATGTCAGGCTGGCTTTGTTCTTCAAGTTCCAGAAAGCGTTTGGTTAGTGCTTTTAATTTTTTATCCATAAGGTCGATTGTTTTCCATTGTTCGGCGAGAACAGTAGAAAGCTCGTCGACAAGTCGCTCTTGTTCGGCAAGTTTGATTTCGACCTCGGTAAGACGATCTTTTTCAATCACAATGCGTGATCCTTATTTCTGATATAGCGTTCGCCGGGTTGTAAAAGAACCTTATTGTTGAAGGCAAGGCCCAACTCGAGACTGTGGGCGATCTGGGTTGCTTTTTTCATGAACAATTCGGCATCTACCCTCACGCAAAGTTCTTCAACAGTATTTTTGAAAATTTCGAGCCAATGGTCGAAATGCGCAGCATCAATCGGTAAAACGACATGCTTGGGCATAGGGCGTCCGTTATAACGGTTGGTATGCAACATGACCGAAGACCAGAAGGCGAACATATTTTGTAAATGGGGCTCCCAATCGTGAATATGCTCTTCAAAAATAGGACCCAACATATAATCTTTTCTGATCCGCGCGTAAAATGTGCGCACAACGGCTTCAATCAATGTTTCATCTACTGCTATCGGTTCTTGTGCCATAAATCTCAATCTGTTGCTTTGATTTTCATACCGTAAATATCAATGCCATGACCTTCACCCATAAGGTCGCTTGTCAAATAAAGTTTTGCTGAACCTGATCCTTCGGCCGGTATTGTTAGGTCAAATAATAGGTCGTTCCGATTTGTCGGAACTTCAAAACGCCGCCTTCCACAGTCGGCATTATTGCCGAGGTCACACGTTATACTCATCTGGCTTGGCTCTGTTCCATCACTTTTTGCGTTGATATCAATGAGCACCTTTTTACCACGTAAGCCTGACAGAGCGCCTGCGCCAATTTCGATGACGACAACATCTTGCTCGCTATTTGCCGAAATATGGGTATATGGTATTCCGGCGTCATCACGTATATCGACCGACGTGCGGCCGTAGACTGTGAGCGCCGAGGCATCACCCGGACGGAAAAATTTAATCCAACCATCATTGTTTTCGGTTTCTTGCCGGAAAGGTTGCATCAACGTGGAACGCGGCTTTTGTTCAGCCACATCCTTTTGATGTTCAACAAGAGCACGGCCTGAAAAACTGTTAAAAAACGACCACGCGGTGAAGCCTAAAACCATAATAATTGCAAGAATCGATGGAGCAACAATCAGCAGAATTTTGGAACGCCGTCTTGTTCTAGCCCGATGCAAACTCCGGTTATCGAAATTTGTCGCCCCGTTTACTTCTATTTTTATCTGTTCTTCAGGGCCTTCTGCAGCGAGTTCATTATAGTATTGCGTTTTTTCTTCGGGAGCCTGAACAATGTAATCCTGTTCTATGCTCCGGATAATTTGCATCAATGCATCGCGTCGCTTGGAACGACTCTCGTTGCTCAAATCATGTTGAGCCAACAATGCACGCTCGTGGGCGTTCCATGCAGATTCATAAATCTGCCGCCTTTGAGCAACATTGCTGGCGTCAATTCTAAGCAATGCATTGCGGATGGCTTGCTCGGCACTAGCCAAAAAAATTTCTCCTCAAACTAAAAATATTTAGATCTAGAATAAGCATCAGGTGGAAAATAGGCAAACCAATTCTACTGTTGATGATTTTAAAAAAAGCTTGTGTTTTGACATTGTGTTGCCGGTTCATAACGAAAATTACCCAAAGATAAAATTGGGCGCTTGCTTTCAGACGATCTTTTGGCTATCACCCGATACCGGTTCTGTCTTGAAGACAAGAATCTGTGCCGCATTAGCTCAGTTGGTAGAGCACGTCATTCGTAATGATGGGGTCGCTGGTTCGATTCCGGCATGCGGCACCAATAAAAATAATGTAAGTATTTGTTTTTATTATGTTTTTTATTTCTGATTTTTAAGATATCGACACTTTAGCCAAAAATGTAACACAAAACGTAACACATTTTAAAAAAAGAAAACGGAAAAATAATAATATTTACAATGCGTTATAAAGAAGTGTACTGCCAGTATGCGGCACCACGAATATTTTCCGAATGTACTTAACTGATAATTTTAGTTTCTACCCTCAAAATCTATCGGCCAGATCAAAAATTTCTTATTTTGTGTTTATTTTATTGATATTTTTATTCAATAAAATAAATAAAAATATTTTATATATATTTATTTTAGTATTTATTTTTATCAATTATATATTTTATTAATTTTCATTAAAATAAAAAATTAAACATATATTCAATATGAACTATATTTATAATATATTTTTTTGTAGCGATCGTTAATTTTTATGTTTTACGTCGTCAATTGTTTTTTAGAAGTGCCGTAATTTATAGATGTCTATCAGGCTAATCAGGCGACCGTATATGGTCAGTTATTTACAGGATGTCCAAGGAGCGGCAGATATCCCCATAGCCAGAGGAGAAAGGCCAAAGACCAGAAAATAGCAGCCCATGCATAATGGTGACTGCCGATAGCGAAGAGATCGGTTATTTCCGGTAGGACGCGCATGGCGGCGGCGAGTATAATAAATGCGATAGCCGCTTTTGATTGCCAGGGGATCGGTATTAATTTCCGTCCTGAATGACGTAAACCGGCAATTGTAAAAACACCCATGACGCCAAGCCCCAATGTCGCAATGGTCAATATATGTAAGCCTGCATAAATTGGTATGCTTTCGTTAAAGCCGGAAAGACCGATAAGAAAAAAACCGATTGCCGCGCTGACATTGGCAAGCGCTAGGCATAAGACTTCTGCTTTTAATGCAGCCTTGCCGATAAACCATTCTGCAGTTCTGTCCATAAAACCGGCACTGGCAGCAAAAGCGAGATAATATTGCATTTGTGAAGACGGCAGAAAAAGCATCGAGAGAGCATATAAGACTGTCAAAAATGCAGATAGATTGCGTCTGCCCGGATGCGGGCGATAAGGGCTTGTTTCACCTGAAGGATCCAATGAAAGATTGGTGACCACAGTGTTGATGCGCGAGATTGCCAAGGAAAATAGAACAACAAAAACAGCGATAATCGTCCACAATATGCGGGACGATAGTTCCGTTTCTTCGCGCCACCATAAAATTTTCAATACAATTTCAAGTGTAAAAAGAACAATAAGCCATAGCAAAAATGACAAGCTTTTCCATTTTCTTTTCGAAAGAATTGGCAAGCCGACATATAAGATCATAAGTGCCAGAAAGCCGAAATCGAACACACTGCCGATGACCATCAGGTAATCCGAACCCAAAAAACCGACAATGCGACCGGGAAGCCATAATAAAAGCAGAAAGAAAAGTCTCATGCCATTTAACGGCTTTGTTTCTGTCCATTCGGCAACGGCTGAACATAAAAATCCAGCAAGAGCCGCCGAATAAAAGCCGAAAATCATCTCGTGCGCATGCCATTGCTGAGGGAAAATATAGCGTGTACCGGGATAGTCGAGTTGATAGATAATTACCCAGATAAACGGCATGAGTAGAGCATAAGAGGCCGATACCGGAAAGAATAAAAATACGCCTTCGGTAAAAAAGGGATTATGAGCAATGACTGCTTTTATCTTTTTGCCAAGCCCCATTGCGTTAATCCCTGTCTCTATAAAGAAGGTCGTAAAAATCCCGATCTTTGGCGAATTGTTCGCTCATGTCGAATATTTCCCGTTCGCTTCGCTTTCCCGGTTCACCTTCGACATGTCTTTCAGCGACAATTGTTGCAGGATCGCCACCGACCAGTAACAAACGGTGAGCAATGCGCAGTGCTTCGTGAAGGTCGTGGGTAACAAACAATGATGAAAAACCTTGGCCTTTTGCCTCTTCAATAACAATGTCCTGAAGGTTACGCCTGAGGCCGATATCAATTGCCGAAAACGGCTCGTCGAAAAATATGATATCGGGATTAACAGCAAGTGCGCGCGCAACGGCTGCGCGCTGGCGCATGCCGCCCGATAAGGCGGCCGGATATTTTTCAAGATCGGTTATTTTTAAACCGACTTTTTTTGCACAATCGGAAATGAAATCCTTTTTTCCGGATGGTCGGTGTGAATTTTTCAAACCATAAGCAATATTTTCATAAGTTGTTTTCCAAGGGAGCAATCTCGGTTCCTGAAAAACAATTGCCTGTTGGCGATAAGTTTTTCTGATTTGGCCTTTGTTAGGCGTCAACAAGCCTGCAGCAATCTGCAATATTGTGGTTTTTCCGGCACCCGACGCACCGAGAATAACCAGCGTTTCGTGGTCATTGACGTAGATATTGACGTTTTCAAGAATGCGTCTTCCAAGATAAGAAAACCCGATATCCTGCATTTCAATTCTCATTTTTTAACGCCCCAAGGCTCGGATGCATGTCGCCAGCTTTCAAAAAATTCCCGTATCGGATGAATAATACCGAATTCGGTTATCAGGGCAAAACACACAATGATCATAATAATGGCCGTTACTTCAGGAACATCAAAAGTGCTGCGCGCTTCAAAAAGGAGGCCCCCAAGCCCGCCGGAATAGCTTAAAAGTTCGGCCATTACGGCGACTTTCCAGGCACTTCCGGCCGAAAGCGACAAGGCCGGAAAAATATAGGACACCATTTGCGGAAATGTGATTGTGCGAAATCGTTTGAATATGCCGATGTTAAAAGCACGCGCCATATCGTCGAGCGAGCGGTCGCGTGTGGCAATTGCCTGAACGCTATTGATAAATATGAGAGGGAAGGACGCAACAGCAATTGTCATAATAACCGAGCCGCCACCATTTTCAAACCAGATGAGCGCAAGCACAATCCAACCTATTGGCGGCACACCGAGAAGAATAATAATGATCGGCCGCATCAGGCGAATTGCGGCAAATGAATAACCGCACAATACGCCACCGACAATTCCGATCGAAGCAGCAATGATAAAGCCTATAAATGAACGTTCGGCCGTCACTTTCGCCATCTCGACAAATTTATCCGTTTGGACAAGCAAGATCATAGCTTGCAAAGTTTGTTGCGGAGAGGGGAGCACATAACTGCCATAAAGTTCATGGGCCAATTGCCAGAAGGCAAAAAAACAGAAGCAACCGGCAAGCCCTGCAAAGCCTCCCCAGAAATAGTTTCCAAGCGACACAAGATGGGAAATGGTCTTATGGAAACGCATCAGGCATAAAATCCGTCATCAGGCAGTTTTCCGCCCATAATTGCGGAATTTTGTTCAATAAGAACATTGAAAAATGTTTCCAGCGCCGGTTTGACTTCGCTTGCGCTATGAACAACAAGATGACTGAAAGCGACGGATGCTGCAATCAGATGTGGCGGAAAATCAAGGAGACCGCTGATCTCTTCGGCTGCTTTTTCGGGGTTAGCTTTAATTTTTTCGAGTGCAGTTGAAAAACATGCATTGAGCGCTTCTATTTTCTTCTTTCCCTCATCGCCTTCGAAACCTTTGCCGACAACAAGGCCGGCTTGCGGAATGGCATCAGTTTTCGAAACTTTTTCCCAAAGCTTTTGAATATCGAGAGCACGAACAATTTTTTTAGGGGATACAGAGCTCATGGAAATCACGGTCGAGGCAGCAGGTTCCACAATGACTGCTGCATCAACCCGTCCGATCATGAGAAGCGGCATAGCTTCGGGGAGGCTCCCCGTATATTGTATGTCGATTGCATTCGGTTTGATGTCATATGCCTTTAAAATTGCTTGCATAATATAGTCGGGCATATCGTTTTTGAATGGTACAGCAAGTTTTTTGCCGACAAGATCCTGAAGTGTTTTTATATTGGATGCTTCCGGTGCGACGATATAAAGAAGCCCGTCTGTCAGAATATTCGCCAATCTTACACCAAGGCCTTTATTATATAAATTTGCGCCGCTATAACTTGGCAAAATGGCCATATTGATTGAGCCGGAACCGAGTCCGGCCCGGATCTGATCGGGATTATTCCAGACTTTGAATTGGCAACCGGGTAAGAGTTGATCAAGCATGCCGGTTTTTACTGCATAAGCAGCAACGAGAGATGGCCCGGCAGGAGGCCCCCAAATGACGGGTTTATTTTCTTCTGCAACCACATTGGCGGGAAATGCGCAAACAACGGGAAGAAGTGAAGCACCAATTAAAAAATGACGGCGTGTTTGGGTAAGCATCATCCACCTCGATTGGCAAATACCGGACCAAAAATAACACAATGGACGGTCAGGTATTTTGATTAAAATTTAAATTTTAAATAAGAGTTTATCCCTCAAATTAAAAATTTCAAAACTTTGCTTTTATTCCGGCAAAGAAACCTCTTCCCTCCCCGGGGAGGAATGCAGCTTGATCAGGGGTTGCGCGATCGGAAATAATGGTGGATGACGCATATTTTTCGTTAAAAATATTCGTTATTTCACCGAAGATACGAAGGTTTTTGTTAAGGCTATATTCGCTTCTCAAATCAACAACAACGTAATCATCCGAATAAAGTGTGTTCATATTATCAACGGGTGTTCTTGTCGGTACCCAATGGATATTACCCTGCCATATCCACGGCTCGGTCGGGTGATATTGAATCATGGTATTGATGATGTTGCGTGGTGCACCGGCAAGATAATTGTTATGACGTAACGGGTCATCATGAAATGTAAAGCGTTGATAGGTATAGGCAATACGCGCTGTTATCGAAGCGTTGATTTCCCAGCCGATTGCAGCATCAATGCCAAAATGGCGGGTTTTATCGGCGTTAACCGCACCGAGCGGCGCTCCACTGACATCACGCAAGCTCAGTAATTCGTCATTAACCCATGAATAATAGGTCGATAAATCCCAGGAATAGCCTTCAAAATTGCCTCGCCATCCGCCTTCCAGAGTGGTTGCTGTTTGATCATCAAGATCGGGTGTTGCAAACATTTTGGACTTCAAATTGGGCATAGCAGGATTTGGACGGCCGGCACTGGTGTTCGGAGTGCCGTTAACTGTTGCGAGAAGATCATCATGCGTCGGAGGCTCGAAGCTGCGGCTTAATGCAGTGTATAAAGTTTGTCTTTGGGTGAGGGCGTAGGTAATGCCCAAAGCCGGACTTAATCCCGAATAAGAACGGTTATAGCTTGTATTTTCCGCAGGAACTGCACCGTTCGGCAAAAGCCGATCCGGCATACGAGGATTATATGCTATTGTTGGCCGGGTATTTTTCCGCCATTCGTCGTCATTGTCACGACGTGCATGAGCATAAGAGAGTGATGGCGAAATAGTAAAGCGTTGAAAAAGAGGAATATTCATACCGGCAAAAAATGACACTGTCGTTGACTTTAATTTATTGTCACCGAATTTGTCGCCCTTTCCGCCCGAAAAATTCAAATAATAATCGCGATCCATAGAACCATTGGTGTAATTGCCGGCAAGTTCTACAAGTGGCAAAGGATTGCTTTTATCAGGGGTGTATGCGTAACGGAATAGTCCGGTAAAATCACCGCCATCGCTCTGTCTGACACCGGCGGATATAGGAAAACGAAACATATCTTCCGTATTTGTATAGCCCAAAGCAATATCATAAATATGGGAGCCGAGCTCGATTGTTGAACGGTTGCCGATGAGATATTGGCTGGCATCCCTTCTTGGCCGATCGCGCCAAACATTGGGGCCCGGATTTACAACCCCTTGTGGAGTAACTATAGGACCCGACCAGCTCATTTCCGGATGTTTTTTTATTTCATATTTTGGAATTGGTCCTGAAACATCGAAACCCAAATCGGTGTATCCGGCAAAAAACGCGTTGTCGTGATATCATTTACTCTAAAACCGATATTGCCGGATAGGCCTGTCCTGTCAGAGGAATTGTAATCCCGAAAGCCTTCCCGGTTATTATGTTCAAATGAAAAAAAGCCGTCACGCGTTTCGTCGGAAAAACCGACTTGCCCGCCAAAATTATATTGGCCGAAACTTCCACCACTTCCCGATAAGACTGCCCCCGGTTCGCTCGTTCCTGTAGGTGATACACTGTTAATGGCGCCTCCCAATACAGTGGCGCCGATACGGTTGGCCATATAGCCACGATAAATTTCAAGGGTTTCGGCGTCTCTCGGATTGGCTAAACCGGCTATATATGAGCCATCGGCACGGTTGAGTGGCAAGCCGTCGCGCATAACAAGGATACCTCTCTCGACCGGATTTTGCTGAAGGCCTGATCCACGAATTTGTATGCGGGGTTGATCATTTCCTCCGAAAAAATTCTGAACCACAACTCCGGGCGTTTGTTCCAAAGCACGTGCCATTGTCAAATTACCAGAAAAAGGCATTTCATTTTTGTCAATGACGCTGACGGCTCCCGCCATAGAAGCGAAACGTTTACTCAGGATTGCATGAGAGTTCTCTCTGCTATCAAGTATAACCGGTTTTAGAATGACCGGAGCACCCGGACTAGCCGTTTGCCCCCAACTATCCTCTCTCGATAGCAGAACAAGTGTTGTTGTGATGAGTAATAGCAGCTCTGTTTGAATAACTGACGCAGTTGTTGTCTCCGATGGTTGTGAAATCCATAGCTGGAGGAAACAAGCTGCTGTGAAGCAAATGAGATTGTTTCCGAAAGATCGGATGTTGCTTTTGCTCACCAAACCATGGTAACTTTATAAAACATAAAAAATAAAGTGTTATTTAATAATATTTGATGGAAATTTGATTCTATTTATTAAAGTAGTATTTCTCCTTGAATTTGTTATCTAATTATTTTTGAATAAATAATAATATATATTTATTATAATTTTTTTCATTTTGAAATATTGAATATAAAAGTTATTTCATGAATTTGTTGGTTTTGCAGGAGGAAAATTTTTAGAAGGTTGTTCAACTTGAATGACATTGTTATATAGTTTGCAAGATAAAAATCAGCAACAATTCGGGGAACCAGGTTATGGGAAGATTTCTCCATTCAACATGGATATTGGCTTTATCGGCTCTTCTCTTGTCGGTCTTTCATATGAGTAATGCGATGTCCGATACATTATGTTTATATAGCGCGACAGATAATGACGACGAGGCTACAGATAGTGCTTGCCCGCATATTGATACCACATCCGGTTTTTATTTATCGTGGGTAGGAACGATAGATAGATCCGAACAAAAACCGGCCTTAATCCAATTGGAAGGTGAATATAAAGCAAACCGGTTTTTCCCGTCAAACACAGTTCTGACATTCGCTCCAATGCCGGCTGCTAATGACACAAAAATAAAAAGTGGAAATGCCGAACATCAGGATACACCCGAAGGGCAAAATCATAATTTGTTAAGTCGGATGGACTGGTCTTTATTTTCGCCGGAAGGACGCGTTAGAGTTCAGGAAAAAAATGGAATTCTAAGTTTGACTTGTCATTCCGGAAAAGAGCATGCCGGTGTGGCTCTGAGTGCCCCGTTCGGAAGCTTTCCGCAAACAACCAATTCATCGTTTATAATAAGTGGCAGAGCAGACGGTCGTTTCAAATTGGGGTTTGCAGACAAAACTAATTTTGTAGCGGATGATGCAAAGACTTTTCCTGTTCATTCTGAAAAGCAATCAAAGACTGATGATCAGTCGGATTTCGATTTGTTTGAACTGCCATCTTCAGAAAAAAACAGTAGCAAAATTATAATCGAATGCCCAGAAGAGGCCGCACATTTCGATATTGCCGCTATAACGATTAAAACTGCAACGAGTGAAAATTCAATCGCTACCTGGGTTTGGCACAAACAGAATTGGCTTCACTCACCCGCCGGTTTACTTGATTGGGCGCAACAATATCATATCAACAAGCTTTATGTTCAGGTCGATATTCAGGATAATGTCATTGTCGATGAAGAACAGCTCGTCGAGTTTCTTGGTGAGGCGCATAAAAGATCGATTGATATTTATGCAGTTGAAGGGGATGCGGATATGATTGTCGGAAAAGGTCAAGATCTCGCATTTCAAAGAACTCAATCCTTAGCGGCATTCCAGAAACGGCTTCCGGAAAATGCAAAGTTGGCGGGACTGCAATTTGACATAGAGCCTTATACCGATCCGAAATATTCGGGAGACCCATCCAGAATGTGGGTTAACTGGGCAGCAACTCTTATAAAAATGCATGAAATCTGGGGCGGACCAATTGATGTCATCATTCCGTACTGGATACAGAATAGCAGTGCCGGGAAAAATGCTTTGGAAAGTATCAAGGATCTGGGGAGTTTTACGGTTATGATTTACCGCACCAAGGAAACGGAAATAAATGCTATTTCTGCGCGCTGGTTAATGTGGGGGGAAAAATTCAATACAAAAATTTCTGTCGCGTTGGAAAACGGACCGGTTAACGGGCCAGCAAAACTCTATTTCACGCCTGCAAAAGAAACAAACAAACAGAATTACGGATCTGTTTTTCTCGTTCTTGCAAGGACTGCAAATGGAGGAGATAAAACAGTCTATCAACTTGGCCATATCGAACAACCGGACGCTGCCAAAATAAGCTTTCTCAAGCGGACAGAAGACTTAAGCGGCGTTGTTTTACGGCTAAGTCCGTATTTCAAAGCTTTTAGCAGTTTCAACGGATTAGCAATTCACGGTCTTCTTTGATTGAGGCAATGACTAAAGACCGAGGTTACAACGGTATGCCAGAATAATATCAACCTATGATATAGTCTTTCAGGACAATTCCGATTTGAAATCATAGCAAGTCGAA
Source organism: Bartonella sp. M0192 (assembly GCF_016102305.1). Taxonomy (NCBI): domain Bacteria; kingdom Pseudomonadati; phylum Pseudomonadota; class Alphaproteobacteria; order Hyphomicrobiales; family Bartonellaceae; genus Bartonella; species Bartonella sp. M0192. The sequence continues at coordinate 734,925 of NZ_JACFOU010000001.1, forward strand.
AAGTTTTTAAGAGCAATCTCTGGAAAAACAAGATAAAAGATTTATTTAGAATTAGGTCATATTTTGTGGGTCGCAATATATACAAATAAAAAATTCTTGTTAGAACACGAGTGTAATTTTTTTCTGACGAGAAGCATGGTGGTTAAGTGGCATGCCATAGAGGCGAAGATAAACTTTTTTTCAGACTGCTGATAACGATTATTTCGTCTTCAGGAGTATATTTTACCGCGTCGGCATTTGCGCAGGTGCCGTGCGGAGCACAGGCAAATGATAAGTTTTGGCCAGTTCGCAACCATCAGAAACTGGCAGATGCAAAATCCATGGCGCTTGATGGAAAGCCTTTGAATTTTGATATTCCATTGGAAAAAGCGTCACCACCCGGAGTTAAAAGCCGCTCTCTAATTAATAGTGATGTCAAAGTTCTTTTTGAACAGGGCTATCAAGCGCGACGAGAGGGTCATTATAAAGAAGCAATAGAAAAACTGGAAAAAGCTTCTGCTTTATCACCCGACAATCCAGATATTTTAAGAGAATTGGGGTTATCTTTCATGGGGCTCGGCGAGCTTGACAAAGCCGAGCCGATATTTCGTCAACTCCTTGAAATGGTTCCGGATGATATCGAGGCAAAAACCGGTTTGGTAAAAATAGATTACGCTCATAACAATCTTGAAGAGGCAAAGCATTACACTGAAGAAATATTGGCACTAAAGCCGGATAATGAGGAAGTGAAGTCGCTTCAAACAGAAATATTGAATGCCATAGTTTTTCAGAAAAAGCTTGAACATACGACCAGAGCGAGTTCCGTTATCCGTTCGCCATCCATAAATGATTTGAAATCAATAAATCTGCACTTTGGCAAAAAAGATTATGACAAAGTTGAGAAAAATGCCGGATCAGACAATTTACCCGACACTATAAGTGAAAACCGGACGAGCAATTATTTTCTAAGACTTTCTGCCGCCATCCGGTCAAATGTTCCTGATCGTAGTGTGGCTGGTGATTTGGCCAAACGCGGTTTTATATTTCTCACTATGGGCAAAGTGGAGGAAGCTCAAGCAGATTTCGAAAAAGCTCTGCGTTTAGCGCCAACGCTGAGCTTGGCACAACTGGGAAAAGCCGCAATATTGTATTGGCAAGGAGATTTCTTTGCAGCCAAGGAAATGGTCGATCATGTCATAGCGATAGAGCCGGAAAATTCAATTGCGCGCGACTTCAAATTCCGCATAGACGCTGCCATAAAATTTTCACAGACGGAAGATAAAATTAAGAACGAAAACCTGTCTGGAGAACCATTGAGTGATGTTTCGGACAATGAACAGAAAACTGTGGGGCAGTTATACGAAATTGGCAGCAATGAACGGAAAGCCCAGCATTTTGACCTTGCCAAACAGCATTTTGAAGCTGCTTTAACTCTCGAACCGGACAATGCGGATATCCTTGTTCAATTGGGGCTCACACTTCTTGCGCTAGGAGATCTGGATGCGGCAAAAGAAAATTTTAGTCGGGCTTTAATGATAGCACCAGATTACATTGATGCGAATTTTGGCTTGGCACGTATCGCCTATTGGAAAGGCGAACTTGATAAAGCAAAAGCTCTTTGCGAAATGGCATTGTCGCAGTCACCCGACAGTGAAGAATTGACGAGCCTGTTAAAAGACATTGAACGCGCGATCGCTTCAAAAAACAAAATCGCCAAACATGGCGGTACCGGCAATTCGTCCAATGGAACGGGAAAAGATAACCCGCAGCTCTTCGAGAGTAATCATCTCGCTCAACAAGCAGCGCAAATTGTTGCTTCAGGAAAAAACTTCGCCCATGCGGAAGCTCTTTATCGACAGGCTTTATCATTAACGCCTCAAAATGTTGATCTGTTAATAAAGCTCGGCAATGTTCTATCATTTCAGAAGAAATTTGCTGAAGCCGATAAGATATTTGACCAGGCTCTCGAAATTTCGCCGGATGCTCTTGAAGCCTCGCTTGGAAAAGTGAATGTAGCGCTTTGGCAAAATGATTATTCGCTAGCCAGACATCGTATTGATGCATTGTTGCTTCGTTACCCTGAAAACGAAGAGGTGGCTTTGTCCGACGCGTCGCTTTATATGGCGGAACATCAATATAAGCGGGCAATCACAGTCTATAACCGCATTTTGGAGAAAAACAGCAAAAATCTTCAGGCATGGTTAGGCAGGGGGGGATGCCAAACGTGGCCTTTTACGTGATCGGGAAGCCGTTAATGATTACGATCAGGCCCGTATAATTGCTCCTGACAATAGAGAAACTCTCGAGCGTATTCAAAGGCCTATCCGTAAACGGTGGCGTCTTGACATTGATAGTACTTATAGCGAGTTGACTGCACCTTATAAAAACTGGCGGGAAGGTGGCGTGGCGCTTTCCTATCAATTGTCAGAAGCAACGATATTGACTGGCCGGTTAGGTCTTTCCAATCGTTTCAATATGGATGACCAGCAGTTCGAGCTTGCAATTGCCCATCAATTCCGACCGGCTGTTTGGGGTTATTTGGCTGGGGTTGTCACACCGGATGCAGATTTTCTGGCACGATATATTTTACGCGCGGGTGGTAGCAGCAATATTGGTAGACTGGGAAAAGTGGGCATGCTCGGAGCGACACTCGATACCAAAAGCGAATGGTATGACAATGGCGTTGTCAAAACTATAACTCCCGGCTTGAGGCAGACTTTCTTCAAAGATCGTATGACCATATTTGCCCAATGGATTAATGTGTTTGACCAGAAGAACAAACATTCGGGAGGCTATCTTTTGCGCGCAGAGACCAATCCTGTCGACCGGTTTCACTTTAATATAGGATATTCGAGTACTCTGGAATCGTCAGGTGATGTTCTTATCCCGACAAAGACGATATTCGGAAATATCGCGTTCGATATAACAGAAGACTTAACAATTGGTGCTAACCTGTCCAAGGAACAGCGTACGAATGCTTATAATCGCTTGGTTTATGGTTTGAATTTGACGCGGCGTTTTTGATGATCAACATTAACATTCAATGGATAATGGGGGCAATTTTTATAGGCCTTTTTTATGCTTGCCTGGCAGTGTTGATGCTGGTCGTCATGATCGTCTTTCATTTCAGGATGGTCAACAACCGCAAGCAGATGATCAAACTCAGAGAAAAATTCGAGACCTTTTTGGATAGTCTGGAAGAGGGCGAAATATCTTCAAAACAGAAGAAAAAATTTTCAACGCGGCAACTTATGCGTCTTGTGCCTTACTTCCGGGCTATTCCGGATAAAAAAAAGCATCAATTGGCCATAGAATATTTTATTCAAACAGGTTTGGTTAAGGTGTTAGCCAAAAAAATGCGTTTTTCTTTACGTTCGAAGCGTGTGCAAATTATCGAAACTCTTGCATTGTTTCCGGATAAAACTGCTCAACAAGTTTTGCATGACGGGTTAAAGGATGTTTCGCAAAAAGTTCGTCTCGCTTCGGCTATCGCTTTAATGGAGAATGATGCTCCATGGTGGCTCTATGATGTTGTTTCAAGCCTGCCGAACTCCAAAACAAACGTAAGTAAATATTTAAGACCTGATGTGGAAAATGAAAGTCGTGTTGAAAAACTGACCAATGTGGCCAGTCTAACAATTATGCCACCGCTCATGCGCTGCGATGCAATTAATATCTTGGCCCAAAATGCCGGCTTTGAAACTTTATCGCTAGCAATGACACAAAAAATTAATATTGCGAGCAACAACGATTTATCTTCTTCCAAAGAATACAGAGAACCAATTTTCAAAATACCTGAAGACGATAAGGCTGATGACCGGTATAACGAAACCGTTTCGTTGAATGACGAGGAAATCGATATCGAACAATTTAACAAGGTATTTGCAAATCTTCTGGATGATGATGCGTTACCGGTACTTTATGCGGCAGGCAAGGCATTACTCAAGACGGGAGATCGTGGGCACGAAATATTGGAACATACCAGACAGAATGGAAGCCCACGGGCAAAAAGGGTAGCTGCTTTTTTTCTGAGGAGCGAGAAAATAGAATGATTGACTCGCTAAAGTTCTGGCTTTTTACCGTAACATTTTCCATTATATTTGTTTTTTTCAGTTTGTGGGTCATTATCATGCTCGTTCAGCTGTTTTTGGCTCTTTATGCCTATTTCAGTCGTGCCTCAGTGCCGAAGAATGGTCTTCTTTGGCACCGTTATTTTGATACTGCACCGCCAATTTCGATCATCGTTCCGGCTTATAATGAGGAGAAAAACATTGTCCAGTCGGTTTATTCTCTCATCTCGCTGGACTATCCTGCTTTCGAGGTCATCATCGTCAATGACGGCTCCAAAGACAACATGCTCGACGAATTGATCAAAGAATTCGAACTGGAAGAGAGCAACAGAGAATATGAAACAATTCTGGCTTTCAATCCCATCCGTAATATTTATGTTTCGAAAAAATTTGGTCGTCTTGTCGTCGTCGACAAAGAAAATGGTGGTAAGGCAGACGCGCAAAATGCCGGAATTAGCGTTTCGCGTATGTCGCTTCTTTGCATGGTGGATGCCGATACTATTCTGGAGCCGGATGGCCTTTTGCGCATGGTCCAGCCTTTTATTGACGATCCGGCGCGCACAGTTGCAGTGGGTGGGAGCGTAATGATAGCCAATGGCTCCAAAATCAGTTCCGGCCGATTGACGCGCGTTGCCATACGCTTCAATTTTCTTGTTTATTTTCAAATTCTGGAATATTTGCGCGCGTTTTTAATGGCTCGTGTGGCGTGGAGTTACGTCAATTGTTTAACATTGATATCGGGTGCTTTCGGCGTCTTTAGCCGACGTGAGGTTATGGCTGTTGGCGGTTATACACGGGGATCCGTCGGCGAAGATTTTGATTTGGTGATCAAGCTACATCGATATATGCTGGAAAACAAACGCGATTATCGTATTACTTTTGTGCCCGATGCTGTTTGCTGGACGGAAGCGCCGGAAAGTCTTTCTGTTCTTGCCAAACAACGCACGCGTTGGCAAAGAGGCGCTTTGGAAGTTTATTTTCGCCATCAGGACATTATGTTCAACAGACGCTATGGACGCATCGGTTTTGTCGGCATGCCGATGGTGTTTGTTATAGATGTTGTAAATCCACTGCTGGAACTATTCAGCTATATTCTTTTTCCGATTGTCTTTTATTTCAAAGCCATGACGTTCGAGTTTTTACTCTCATTCATTTTTATGGCGTTTATGTATGGAATATTCGTCAGCTTGTTTTCAATATCGCTTGAACAAATGCATCTCGGTTTTTTGCGTAAAGCAAAATACATATTTATTCTTTTTCTATCTTCAATCATTGAATGTTTCGGCTATCGTCAAATCAATACATTCTGGCGGATAAAAGCCGCCGGAGAATATTTTTCAGGAAAAACGTCATGGGGCGAAATCAAACGCACCGGTTTTGACGAGGTTAAGAAAAAAACAGCCCAATAAATTTTTTGCTCCAGCGTATAAAGCCGCTGGAGCAACTGTTTTAAACATGGTTCTTCGTAATTATTTCTATGCTTATTTAACGACGAAACCATGCTTATATGGATCACGATCGTCGATAAATATGGTGTTGAAGCCTGTCATTCTGGCCCATCCCGCAACGGATGGAATAATGGCCGGAAGCCCCTCTACATCGGTCAATTTTTCAACACGGCCTTCAAAAATAGAACCGATGATTGATTCATGGACAAAATTATCACCGGCTTTCAGAATTCCCTTGGCTGTCAATTGTGCCATTCGTGCCGAGGTTCCGGTCCCGCAAGGCGAGCGGTCAATGGCTTTATCGCCGTAAAACACAGCATTGCGTCCATTGGCTTCGGGCTTTGTCGGTTTTCCTGTCCACATAATATGGCTCAAGACATTGATTTCGGGTTTTTGCGGATGCTGGAAGCTGTAGAGTTCATTCAGTCTTTTCCGCAATACAGGACTCCATGCGATAAGCTGCAACGCATTATAGTCGGCCATATCGGTGTAATTTTCTTGTGGTTCGACAATGGCGTAAAAATTACCACCATAAGCGACATCCACTTTAAGAAGACCCAAGTCCGGACATTCGACCTCAAGGTCCCGTTTGTAAAGGAAAGCAGGCACATTTGTCAGGCGAACTTTTTCCACATAAGGGCCATTTTGCTCATATGTAATGTCGACTTTTCCAGCAGGAGTATCCAGACTGAGTTTTCCCGGAATGCGCGGCGTAATAAGTCCATATTCGATGGCCATTGTAACGGTTCCGATTGTGCCATGTCCGCACATGGGCAAACATCCGGAAGTTTCGATATAGAGAACGCCGATATCACAATCATCGCGTGTTGACGGATAAAGAATAGAGCCGGACATCATATCATGCCCGCGCGGTTCGAACATCAAACCGGTTCTGATCCAGTCGAATTCACGTAAAAAATGCAGGCGCTTTTCCATCATGGTTTTGCCTTGCAGAAGCGGACCGCCACCGGCAACCAGACGAACAGGATTACCACATGTATGACCATCAATACAGAAAAACGAATATTTCGCCATGTCAAAACCTCCCGGCACGAAATGGATAAATTGAAAGAGCAGGCTCTTTATGTTCAATGAGATTGTATATGAGACGGGCGGTCGCTGCCGATTGTGTCAAGCCAAGATGGCCATGACCGAAAGCATATAATATTCGCCGGCTGTTTTTCGCATAATCGATAACCGGTAAACCATCGGGGATCGACGGCCGATACCCCATCCATTCCACCCCGTTTTCGAGCTTCAAATCGGGGAAAAATTCCTTCGCTTTTTTCAGCATGGCTTGGGAGCGTTTATAATTGGGAGGTAGATCAAGTCCGCCCATTTCAACGGCCCCGCCAACCCTTATACCGGTACTGAGCGGAACAACAACAAAACCATGACCACCGAATGTTACCTGATGTTGAAGCTTGAGACTATCAACCGGTAATGTCGTATTATAACCGCGTTCGGTATCAAGCGGTATATTATCCCCGAGAGACCGCGCAAATGTGTTTGACCACGCACCACAAGCAACAACCACAAAATCGCTTCGGATTTTTTCAGAGCTGGTTGTCAATGTAATGCCGCCTTCATCCTGTGACAGAGCAAGAACCGGCAATTTGATAAATTTTGCGCCCAGTCCGCTCGCATAGGACCACAGGGCTTTACCGAACAATTTCGGGTCCTTCACATTGCGCCAGGAAGGAACATAGGAAGCTTTTACAAATTGTTTCGAAAGGCCGGGAACCATATTGTGCAATTCGTCAGAATCGATATGGCGTACTTTTATGCCGAAACTTTCACGCCAATTCCAACTAGGAAGTGCTGCCTGAAATTCTTTTTCGCTTTCGTAAACCTCAAGTTCACCTTCGGTTCCGAGTTCGTTCAAAAGTTCGGCTCTGGCGAGCAAGCCCATCATTTCTTTCTCTGCAAGGCGCATGATTGCTACTTGCGCTTTGATGGTTTCCAATTGGGCTTTTTTTCGGCTTGCCTTCAAGAAACGAATGAACCAAGGCATAAGTTTTGGCAAGTATGTCGGACGGATTGTGAAAGGTCCCAAGGGATCCATCATCCATCCGGGTAGTTTTCTTAATATGCCTTTTGAGGCAATCGGTAATACGTCCGTAAAGGCAAATGCCCCCGCATTTCCTGCACTTGTTTCTTCACATATCCCGCTTCTGTCGATGACGGTAACGTCATATCCGTTTTCAGAAAGAATGGCAGCCGTAGCGACGCCGACGATACCGCCTCCGATTATTGAAACCGACTTTTTCGCCTGCATCGCTTGTTATCCTCCCCCGACCATTATGATTTTTGTCTTTCGGGCTGATGCAATCATGTAAATTTTTAATCTGGCCGGCGTCACAAATAAAAATTTGCTCACGTCTTATCCGGCCAGATGTTATTCAGAAAAACTATTTATGCGACTTTGTATTTTTGAACTGCTCCCGGCAATTCACTCCATTTCTTATACCATGTATCAAACAGCTTAAGCTGCTTTTCGACAAATCCACGCTGGCTTTCTGTGAGTTCGTCGGTTTCATTGAAATGGAGCTTATAAGCTTTGTCGCCTTTCAAAACCATCATATGTTTGAAAAATAGCACGAGATCGGGGCCGGCATCGAATGACGAAAGAATAGCCAAAGCCTGCTCGAGTTCTTCAGCACGTTGGCGTGCTTCGACATCTCCCTTTGCTGCGGCTTCACACAGACGGCATAGGTGGATGACTTCTTTCGGCAAAACATTTCCGATGCCGGTGATCGCGCCTGTAGCGCCACAATTGACATAACCATGGACAACTGTTGTATCAACACCGATCATAAGAGAGACATTATCGTCACGGCTTGTAATGTTTTCGGCGGCGTAGAGCATATCGTCAGCCCCGCCGAATTCTTTGAAGCCGATCAGGTTTTTATGTTCTGCCCGTAAAGCGAAAAAAAGATCGGCGCGCGTAGCAAATCCATAATAAGGACTGTTATAAATCACGGCGGGAAGATCGGGTGCTGCCGATAAAATAGCTTTGAAATGGTTCTTCTGGGCGGCTAATACACTACCACGCGAGAGAACACGCGGAATAACCATCAAACCTTTTGCACCGACCTTCTGGGCATGACGCGCATGTCTTACCGCGGTTTTCGTATTAACCGCACCGGTGCCGACAATGACCGGAATTCCGGCTTTAACCAGGCTTTCAACACCCTCCATACGCTCTTCATCGGTCAACAGTGGCCAGTCGCCCATTGATCCGCAATAGACTACAGCCGACATCCCTGTGGCGATAAGCTCTTTTGCTTTTGCAACAAGAGCAGAAAAATCCGGCGTCCGGTCTTGTTTGCAAGGCGTCATTAATGCAGGGATGATCCCTGAAAATATACTAGAATCCATAATATTCCCCTTGTTTGGCGCTTGCGCGGTTCCTCTTCACAAAGCGACCGTAAAATTTTATTTGTTGATATCAAAATTGACAGTGGCACTCAGCGCCGCAATCACAGATATATTGATAACTACCCAATGTTATGAGGTATTGATATATCAAAAAAATATCATATAAAATACGCTTGTCAAGTGATATATTAAAGGTAGATATGGAAAATATGAAAGTAATGGCAGTCAATGAAAGTCAGGCGGACATAGCTTATAGAAGTCTGGAACGCATGATTGTGACATTGGCTCTCGAGCCGGGCATGGTGGTCAATGAACGTTCACTGATTGATGCAACCGGAATGGGTCGCACTCCTGTCAGGGAAGCTATTCAGCGCTTGGCATTGGAAGGTTTTTTTGAAATTCGCCCCCGTTCAGGAGTTCGTGTTGCCGATCTTGAACCACAGGACTTCGGTCGTGTGCTTGACGTACGTCAGGGGATAGAAGTTCTGCTTGCACAGGATGCCGCGCGTTTTGCCGGAGCCGTTGACATTGATCGAATGAAAATGGCGGCAGAGAATTTGAAAAAGTCGGCTGAAGAAAATGATCCTTATAACTTTTTGGATGCGGACAAGCTTTTTGATGAAACATTAGGTAAAGCCGCCGGCAATATATTTGCAGTTCGTGTCGTCGAACCTTTGCAAACCCACTCCCGACGTTTCTGGTTCCGTCTCTACCGCGGACAGGAAGCTATTATAAACTCTGCCAATGCCCATATTTCACTGATTGAAGGGATTGTCAGCGGTAAACCGGATGTAGCTGGCAATAGAGCAATGAAACTGATGGAACATTTACGAAAAATGGTCCCGTGATTTCTAGACTATTTTGATGCTTAAATCACGTCTCTTATAAAAATCTTGTATGAGAACCGATATAAGCCAAGTGCTGATGTAGCCAAATACTGATATAGGTCAGATATGGATCAGGCCGATCCCGGCTTCCTTTTCTTATCAATTGATAAAAAGCGGGAAGCCGGCCTTGACGTTCTCCCCCACCATGGAAGAGACGCAGACAGATTTTTGAAATTTACTGCCCCTTGGTCCATTTGATAGTCAAAACGGAAGCGAAATTTAAAAAATTTCGGGTTTGATACTATTTGCCTTCTATGATGGAGCGCCCCCCACGCCCTTAAAAATTGTGGTGGTTTGGAAAGCCTCCTTACTATCGCGACCTTGATAAATATCTTCACTAGAGATCATCTTTTCGAAGAGGCAAAATTCATTTCATTTTTTTACAAACAATCTGCAAACGGAATTTTCATTCCGCGAGTAATGTCAGCGTAACAGTCTGTTTCTATTGTAAAATCAAATGGTAAATGGTGATTGGGTATTGTTATTTTTTTGCTTTGAAACAAAACATAAAATTGCGTTTTTACACAAGTTGAAAATTCTTGGTTGCACTTTAAAAACAACTGTGATCTTATAAAGATATATCAGTTATAGATCAACAGACAAAACTATATAACATTAAGTGGGAACAACCATCATCAGAAATGGTCCGTCTGGAAGTCTTAATTTGATAGCGAGCAACAAGTGAGCGATGACAAAATGGGAGCATAGACATGAAAAACATCACACGCATTTCCGCTATAGGTTTAGCTTTGGCTACCGGTATCACAAGTGAAGCTTTGGCAGATAAAGTCGACGATATTATCAGTGCCGGAACGTTACGTTGTGCCGTAACGCTTGATTTTGCTCCCATGGGATCACGTGATGCAAATAATCAGCCGATCGGTTTCGATGTTGATTATTGTAACGATTTGGGCAAAGCCCTCGGCGTTAAAACCGAGATTGTGGAAACGCCTTTTCCTGATAGAGTGCCTGCTTTAATGTCGGATCGGGCCGATGTTGTTATCGCTTCGACGTCGGACACACTTGAAAGAGCAAAAGTCGTCGGTTTTTCTATACCTTATATGGTCAACCGGATGATCGTTCTTACAAGAAAGAATACGGGTATCTCTTCTTATGAGGATTTGAAGGGCAAGAAACTCGGTAATACCGCTAGCACTTATGAAGAGGGAAAACTCAAAGCCGACATTGAAAAATGGGGTGGTGGCAGCTATAGCTCCTATCAATCACAAAACGATACAATTCTTGCTGTCGCCCAAGGGCATATTGACGCAACGGTCTTGACCGAAAGCGTTGCGCAACTCGCTATCAATTCAGGTAATTACCCTGATCTCGTTATCACCGGTGTAGCCCCTTATATTCCGGACTATTACGCCATTGCGACAAAACGTGATGAATTCGGTTTCATCAATTATCTTAACCTGTTTGTTCACCAGCAGGTACGCACCGGTCGTTACGCCGAGCTTTATAAAAAGTGGTTCAAGAACGAACCTGTCGATCTTACAATACCGCTCGTCTATCGTTGAACCGCCAGTCTATCGTTGAACGGTTGGTCTATTGTTGATCGAAACGCGAAAAAGGACGGGTGGTCAAACACTCGTCCGGAAATAATCAATGAAATTTTGTGAATGAAGAGAATTGATGAGGCGTCTCATCTCTACTCCGGATTACTGTCCAGGACATTCTGATGCAAGGATCACTCCAATATCCAGACCCGACTTTTATTTCGGGAACAACCTATATTGATGGGGATGCTTGTGGCGAAGTTCTCTATACGGAAACGCCATTAAGTTTTTGGGGCGGAATAGATCCGCAGACTGGGAAAGTGATTGATAGCCATCATCCGCTTTCAGGCCAAACTATCTCGGGCAAGATATTTGTTTTGCCATCAGGGCGTGGTTCATGCACGGGGAGCAGTATTGTTCTGGAACTGCTTCTTAACGGTAAAGCACCTGCGGCACTTATTCTTTCCGAAACAGATAGTATATTATTGGCTGGCGTTCTCGTTGCCAAAATTTTCTTTGGTCGTTCTCTTCCTGTAATGGTGGTTCAAAAGTCAAAGTTTCAGCGGATTGCCGCAATGGAACGGGTTAAGCTTTGTCATAATGGATTGATGGCAGCCGGAGAGGCTGATGAGGAGAATGTTCATCCTGAAGAACTTTCGCTTACAGAATTTCCGTCACTTGATTTGACATCATATGATCAGGAATTGCTTTCGGGAAAACATGGCGAAGTTGCCCGACTTGCCATGACAGTTATTTGTAAAATGGCTGTTTTTCAAAATGCGAAATCTCTCATCAATGTGCAACAAGCACATATTGACGCCTGTATTCATACCGGCAAAGGCGCTCTCGCTTTTTCGGAAAAGCTGAAAATGCTTGATGCCAGAGTGGCCGTTCCGACAACGCTGAATGCTATTTCGATTGATCTTCAAAATAGAAGCCGTCAGCCGGTTCCAGAAAAGATTGCCCTTCCGGCGAAGCGTCTTGCCGAAAATTATTTGGCAATCGGAGCCGAAGAAAGCTTTACCTGTGCTCCCTATCTGCTTTGTTCCGCCCCATTGAAAGGGCAGGAAATCGGTTGGGCAGAATCGAATGCAGTTGTTTTTGCCAATAGTATTATTGGGGCTCATAGCCAAAAAAATCCGGACTTTATGGATGCTTGTATTGCAATTACCGGACGCGCACCGAAGACAGGCTGCCATCTAAAAGCCAACAGGATGCCAACCATTCGAATTATTGTTGAAAAGCCGGACGTAATTGATGACTCTTTCTATCCTTTGCTTGGCTATCAGACAGGGCTGATTTCGGGGTCGCATATCCCTTTGATCAACGGTTTATCCGGACTTCATCCAAATCGGGATAATTTGAAAGCAATGTCTGCGGCATTCGCCACAACCTCTTCAGCTCCGATGTTTCATATTGAAGGTATAACAGCAGAAATTTCCGATAACCGCGATTGGCTTGATCTTGATTTGGAAACTTTTCGCATCGGGCGGGAAGAGCTATTAGAGGCATGGCATGTCCTTAACGGGAATGCGGGCAATAAAAATGCCGATAATGCACCAGCGTTTGACAAAATTGATCTTGTAGCACTCGGCAATCCCCATTTTTCGCTCGAGGAAGCATTTCTTCTTGCGAAACTTTGTCAAAACAAAACCAGATCTCACAATACAGGTCTTTACATTACTATGGGCCGGCATTGTTTATCAGAACTTGAAAAGCATCACTCTTTCCAAAGTCTTCAAGATTTTGGTGCCACAATCATAACAGATACATGTTGGTGCATGATTGGTGCACCAATTATCAAGAACAATCATAAAACTATTCTTACAAATTCGGGGAAATATGCCCATTACGGAGCAGGATTGACAAAATGCACTATGCGTTTTTCCGATCTTGCCAATTGCGTTCAAGCGGCAGTCGAAGGAAAATTTGAAGTAAAACCACCGTATTGGCTTACGGGTCATGGAAACGAAAGTAAAAGCCATGTTCAATTATAAATTCCAGTGGGGTACAGTTTGGCAACATATCAACCAGCTTTTGGCAGGAGCGTGGGTTAGCCTTTATACAACAGCCATTTGTATGGTCTTATCAATCCTCATAGGGTTGGTTCTGTTGGTTATGAGGCGCTCTACCAATCGTCCGCTTGCAGCAATTGCCATTACCTGGATATCGATTGCCCGTAATACGCCGGCGCTTTTACAGCTTTATTTTCTATATTTCGGTTTTGGCGCTTTCGGCATTTTTATTTCATCCTGGTGGGCCTTATTGATTGGTATAACGTTTAACAGTGCCGGATATTTGGCAGAAAATTTCCGTGGAGGTTTGCAAGCCGTTCCTGAAACGCAGACACGCGCCGCTCGTTCATTGGGAATGACGGCCTTCCAGTCCTTTCACCTTGTCGTGGTTCCCCAACTTTTGCGGGTTGTCTATTATCCATTGACCAACCAGTTGATCTGGGCCCTTCTGATGACATCGCTCGGTGTTGTTGTCGGATTGGACAAGGATTTGATGGCTGTTACCAAAACTTTGGCCGACTCTTCCTACCGCACATTCGAATATTTCTTCGCCGCAGCAGTCATTTATTACATCATGTCAAAAATGCTGCTTATCCTCGCCAGATTATCGGCATGGAAAATTCTGAGATATTGATGGAGAGGGACAGATGTTTACAACAAAACTTACCTGGAGCGATCTTGTCTATCTTTCAAATGGTGCTCTTGTCACAATAGAATTGACTGTGGCGGCAATGGCTATCGGTACGGCTTTAGGAATTATATTCGGTTTCATTCGCGCTGGAATGCCGAGAATATCCATGCCTCTAGCCTGGTTTCTGGATATTCCCCGTTGTGTACCTTTGCCAATACAATTTGTCTTGTTCAATTCTTTCAAGACGGTTATCGGCATAAAATGGAGTGCTTTTACAGTCGCCTGCTTTGTACTTGGCCTTTACACGGCTTCTTACTGTACCGAAGTTGTGCGGGGAGGCATTTTGGCGGTGCCGGGAAATTTGCGTAGAGCGAGCCGTTCTCTTGGTTTGAGCTGGTGGCAGGATGTCTTTTATATTGTCATACCGCTTGCGGTCAGAGTAGGCTTTTCCGGTTGGCTCAATCTTACCCTTTCGGTCATGAAAGATACCTCTCTGGTTTTCTGGATAGGAATTATCGAGCTGCTCCGCGCTTCCCAACAATTGAATATCAGATTGAACGAGCCATTCGTAATCTTCTTTCTGGCAGGCGTTTTTTATTACGTCATTAGTTGGGTCGTTTCCAACATTGGTTCGCGTTTTGAAAATAAATGGGTGATAAATGATTGAGATTGATAATGTTCATAAATCCTTTGGTGCCTTAAAGGTTCTCAAAGGCGTTTCAATGACTGTTAACAAGGGTGAAGTTGTTTCCGTTATCGGCGGTTCGGGATCAGGAAAGTCGACATTGTTGATGTGTATTAATGGTCTCGAAAAAATTGATAGCGGCGCGATTAAAGTCGACGGTACGGATGTATTTTCTCCATCGACCAATCTTGACAAATTAAGACAGAAAATCGGCATTGTTTTTCAACAATGGAATGCATTCCCACATTTGACTGTTATAGAGAATGTTTCATTGGCTCCTCGTAAAGTCTTGAAAATGTCAAAAGAACAGGCAAGGGAAATTGCCATCAAACAGTTAGAACATGTCGGTTTGGGTAAAAAACTTGATGTGTATCCGAATAAATTGTCCGGTGGACAACAACAGCGTATGGCGATTGCCCGTGCACTTGCCATGTCTCCGGATTATATGCTTTTTGATGAGGCGACCTCCGCTCTTGACCCGCAACTAGTTGGTGAGGTTTTGGACACTATGCGCCTGCTTGCAGAAGAAGGAATGACAATGGTTCTTGTTACCCATGAAATTTCCTTTGCAAGAGATGTTTCGAACCGCGTGGCGTTTTTCCACCAAGGACAAATCCACGAAATCGGTACGCCCGACGAGGTCATCAGAAATCCACAACGTCCGGAAACAGTCGCTTTTCTCCAGTCTGTTCGCTAATGATAATATAAAGATATGTTTGAAAAAACATATCTATTGTCACCGGAAAGAATTCATCTTTTACGAAAAATTTGGCTTGCGAAAAACATCAAGTCGAAAGTAAAATTTTTATTTTATGTTAAAATAATGTCTATATTCATGTGTGAACTATATTTTATTGTTTTTAAAACAATTTATATTTTTATTTTCATTAAAACCGGAAAAATTAAATTATTATGATTAATATTTTATCTGTTGATTTTAAATTGAAAATAAACCGGAAAAAATATTTTTATAATTTGAAATGTAAAGTATTTTCAGTCACCTATATTTTTCTGTAATCGTCTTTATCCTTTAACATTATCTCTTGCAGTAAATGGGAGAGACAAGCTTAGAGATGCATAGAGCATGACTTTAAGGGCAGTCAATTTAAATTGAGAAGCCTTTGATCAAAGCTTTGTCTTGTCATTTGTCCATTTTGTAACCCTTCTGCAAAACAAGGCAAGGTTCACCATCAAAAATTCGATGTTAAATCGAAATCGAACATGGATTAGTCAATTTTGTGTTCCTACTTTGTCAAAACTGTAGTCACGTTCCACTTTTGCAACGCGAATGACGCAATGCGAGTAAAATATTTCCCGACCGAGTTTCGGGGCAAGTTTATGGTCGACATTTGCTTTCCAAGCTTTCATGCTCGCTTCATCTTTCTAGAACGAATTGGTAATGCCAAAACCATCATCGCCACGGGCACTTTCAGCGCCAAGACAACCCGGTTGCTGAAACGCCAGTTCTTCCATTGCCTTCGCCATTTCTGCGTAACCATTATCTCCTTCTGTTCTTCGGGAAGAAAAAGCAACAATGTAATAGGGCGGATTGGGCGTTTCCGAAAAATACTTCGTCATTTGAATTTTCCATAATGCTAATAATTTGTAATATGTGAAATCTCTTGTTGATACTTTTCACTATCATTTATTTCGCCAAAAATGGAAGCTGCTGCTTCTTTATTTTTGACCGTTATGACGTTTGTCCTTTTTGTGACTAAAAAGGAATTTAAGTAAGGTTCAGAACATTAATCTTTTTACCCTCAAGCGGCGAAAATTGTTCAGGAATAGAGATGTTCATGTTCATGGCAGTCGTATATGATTTCTGTCAATACGACCATTGGAGAAGTTTTTAGCCGCAGCTCTGGAATGCGAACTCAATAAAGAATGAAGAATGGAAGTTCTTTTGGGAAACATGATCTATATTTAAAGAATTGATGTCAAACGGTTTTTACAACATAAGATCCGTTTGATTCCAATTCTACTTTGAGATTGCGGAACTTCATTTTCCATCCAAGGTAATCAAGTAAAAGAGCAAGTACAGACTACCGAAAAATTTTCCGTTCTGGTCGCAGCGTGCTTTATTGACGGATTGTGCATTTTCTTTTCCGGGTTGAAATGCAATTGCTTTGAACTTTTCTGCCTTTATTCAATGTGGCTCATGCTGTTAGCTATCCAAAGCGGAAAGCTTGCTTTAGACCCGTCAGTTTATTCCAAATCCTGTTTTTCTTCATTTTTTCTCATTACAGCTCATAACAGCTTGATCAAACGGGCGCCGCAATTTGTTTTTTGTGAGGCATTCTGATAGTGAAATGTGTTGCAAGCAGCAAAAATGTTATTTGATATTATTAAGGTTGATTTTGTTAACAAAAATACGGTGCGCCTGCATTTTTCCTAACGTTTTTCCGTTATATTTTTTTAAATAAAACAAATGCTATCCAGCATAAAAATATGAGACCGAGAATAGGTGAAATCAAAAAAGTTGTTTTAAAGCCCAAGTGAGCGGTAATCTGACCGGCAATAATAGCAGCAATACTATTTGTCCAGCTTTCCATGCATTGCGTAGCTGTGAAATCGGTTCCAGCCTGTTTTAATGATGACCAATGCATGAACAGGGTAAAAAATGCTACATATGAAATGCCACTTGCCAAACCGCTAATAAAGCTGACCACTAAAACGGAAATTAGGGATATCTGCGGTAAAAGAGCTAGAAACCACCAAAAAAATAAACTTAATGCAGCAATCGAACTTGAAAAGACAGCTACTTTTTTCGCGTTGAACGCCCGTGTTAGCCACCCTCCGATAATGCCTCCGACAACAATAGTTGTCGAGGCAGCAACGCCTGTTACATTGCCGACGTCAATTAACGAGAAGCCCCTATCGATCAAAAAGGGACCTGTCATGGTCGAAGTTAGGGTATTCGAAAAATAAAACAGACCTGCTACAGATAAAATATAAAAAACATCTTTACGTTGCAATAATTTACGTAGACTTGGCGTGTAACGTTTTATCTCTACTGGCGGTTTAGGGCTTGAACTCTTCACAAGAAATACCGGAATGATGCTGAGAAGTGTTATAAGCATGATCATCGCAATAGTCGCAGACCATCCACTATAGGTGAAAATAAACAAGGTAACAGAACCGCCAAGTAACATGCCTAAAGCGAACCCACTGATTTGCAAACCATTTGCCCAGGCTAGGTCAGGACCTTTCAATAATTCGATTACCCAGCCATCTGTTGCTATGTCTTGAGTGGCACATACGAGATTGATCAAAAATATAACCGACAATAAAACGCCGGTTGAAGAAGTTATAAAACTTATAATTATAAGAAAAGAATAGAGAATAATTGTAAGCAGTTGAGCCAATATAATGAAATAACGGCGGCCACCTATATGTTTATTGCTAAATCGGTCGATGAAGGGCGCCCAAAAGATTTTGAGTGACCAAGGCAATATAACAAGTCCTATCATACCGATAGAGTCAGCGGAAATGCCCAGATTACGCAATATTGCAGGTAAAGCGAGAAAAGCGAGCCCCATAGGTATGCCTTGAGTCAAATAAAGCGTACCTATTGCAGTAAGAGTAAGGCCTGCATTGGTTCGTTGAGCAACTGTCATTAGAAGCGGGCTTTCAGTGTTACGCCAATCATACGTGATTGCCCGGCTACAGCTACATTACTGGCAAATGGACTATTTTCAAAGTCACGATACCCGAAGGCGCGATAATCTTTATCAAAGAGATTTTTAACGAACAAGGTTGACGAAAAACCATTTTTTTCGACACCAATCCGTAGATTGACCAGCCCGTATCCTTCCTGTTCCAATTTATTGTCCACGTCAAAATATTGGTTACCGATAAAGTGGTATTCAGCTCGCATAAAAGCATCGAAAGGAAGTGACTGAAGCGCCCATCTATATTGTCCTGCAACACCGGCTGTCATTGAGGGCGTATTTACTAATTTATTACCGGCAAGATTTTTACCGGTAGAACCGATAAATGTGTCATATTCACCGCTAATTATCCCTAGATAACCGGACAGATCCAGCCCCACGATTGGCTGCCAGTCCGCTTCAAGTTCGATACCCTTGCTATGTGAACGTCCGGCATTAACAATTTGCACAATATTGGCACCAACCAATGAGCTGACTTGCTGGTCTTTCCAATCAATGTAATATATTGAGCTATTCAGTGTCAGCTTTTTGTCAAACCATTGTGTTTTCAATCCGGCTTCATAATTCCATAAATATTCCGGATCAAAAGCACGATCTGCCGCGATACGATTGTAACCCCCCGATTTTGCTCCCCTGACCGCCGATATATAAACGAGCTTTTCATCGTCAAAGCGATAGGCAATACGATATTTCGGGGTTGCCATGTTAAAGCTTGCTGATTGATCAAAAGAATTATTCGTTAAAAGGGCGTGTTTTTCATCAGAAACACGTATACCCGTGGTCAGGTCAAGTCCTCCTACAATGTTCCAGGTAACTTCACCAAAACCGGCAATTTCTCTACGTTTATAATGGGATGCATTTAAAGAAGGGGAACCGAATGCATGCACATTGAAAAGATAATCATAATCACTGCTTTCATTTAGAAAAAAACTGCCAACCAGCCAACTTAGTCGGTCAATCTCACCTTTTAAACGAAATTCCTGGCTGATTTGGTGACCTTTTTCGTCGGACGTCGTGTCTCCTCCACCCATCGTGGAAACAATATGGTTATAATTCAAATCCTGATCTGCAGATAAATCATAATGTTGAAAACCGGTAATTGCTATGAGTTGCATTTTTTCAAAATCATAAGTGACGTTCGCATTCATATTTTGGCTGTCACGCACTTCTTTATTGGGAGGAGAAATATCAAGAACACGTTTTTTATATTGATCGAATGGTTGATAGGCATAACTGCCCTGATTAACGCGTTCAATTGATCCGCTTAAAACGATAGAAAGCTGATTGTCGGGTTTATAATGGATGGATCCTGAGCCGGTATACGTCTCGAGACCATCTATAGTACCTGAAGAGTCGAGATAATCTGTATATCCATTACGATGGGAATAATCAAAAAATAAGGTGCTAGTTAAATCTTTTCCGGTTATTGGGCCACCGAACCATATGCTTCCCTGCCGCTGTCCCAGATTACCAACTGTTGATTCAACATCGAATTCAGATTTGTCACCCGGTTTCCGGCTGGTCAGGTTAATCACGCCGGCAGCTGTGTTATGACCAAAAAGGGTTCCCTGAGGGCCACGAAGAATCTCGATATTTTCAATATTTCCCAACCTTTGGCTGAATTCGGCTGTTGTTAAAGGAACTCCATCAAGGTAGATACCGAGAGAACTGTTGAAATAATTTGTTCGAATTGTATTACCGATGCCGCGTATGGTATTTACCGTAAAACGCTGGGACCCTTGATCATTCAAAACGACATTGGGTGTTGTGTTGGCGATATCTTTTATATTCTGAAGCCCTTCATCTTCAACGTCCTGACGAGAAATCTGGGTGATACTTGCCGGCGTTTTTTGACTTTTATATTTATTTTTTTCTCCCTCGATTACGATAGTCTCAAGCTCTGTTGCGGTTTGTGCAAAACTTTGAGAAGTGGTCGCAAGAGCAGATATGCCCGCTAATAAAATATATTTACATTTATAAGAAAAACAAAACATGATAGTTTTTATCCAGTTATTTTTCTTAATCTATGATAAATAATTGCAAAAAGTGCCAGAGGGGAAATTTAGCGTTCAGCCAAAAAACTTTTTTGATCCGCTCAAAAACGCGCAGTCATAGATCGTGAATGAAGCGAAGTTAATTTTTACACATCCGCAATAGAAAATGCTGGCAATATATTCCTGCGTTCGGGGAATACAAAATTAACATTATAGTTATTTGTCATTTTGCAATAAAAGCCGTGGGGGATAACCATAATGCCGGCGGAACAAAGTCGAGAAATGTGCAGGTGTATAACCGATCTTATATGCAATTTGTGAAATCGACATTTTGTTTTCACGCAACATTTGCCGCGCATATTCAAGGCGTTGATGTTGGAGAAATTCGACGATTGACATTGAAAAAACTTTTCTGAAACCGGCTGTTAAACGTGAGGTGCTAATGCCAACTTGACGTGACAATTGAGCCAAACTAGGTGGTTCGGAGAGTGATGCAATTAAAATATCACGTATATGCATAAAACGTTCTATTTCATGATGAGGAATGAATTTATCATTATCAGTCAGACTGCATGGTTTTAAAAAAAGATTTTCGAAAGCAAGTGCGAGAAACTCGAAACTTTTCCCTTCAAAATAAAGCGAGCGTAAACCATTTTCATAAGAACAATTATGAATTTCATGGCAAAATCGTATCAACTGCTCATCAGGCATAAAGCATTGAAGATCGTTATTTTGTTGATCATTGTTCTGCAAAAGTTCGCGATTTGTAATATCATGATGTTGTTTTTCCAACTGCAGCAGAGCTTGTTGAGGGATATGCAAGAATGTGCCCCTTATTTCCTCATCAGCAGAGATAGAATGGTGCGTTGTCATGGGGTCTGATGCTTTAAGAAAATAACCGAATTGACGGTTGAACGATGAAATGCTCCCTTTGTTGAATTCGAATTTCATTCTTCCCTCAATAACTCCAACATATAAGCCTGCTTGAGTAGAAGACATCCATTGGGTGTCATCGGGCATAACAATTCTGGTCTTTGATAACGACCAGCCTTCATGATTTTTAAATGTTTCATGAATGCAGCCGATATTTTTTGTGATAATAGAAAAACTTTGATCTTTGATTTGCAAACTACCGCCGCTCCGCATAGTAGAAATCCCTGTTTGAGCATTCGTGATTAGAAATTTTTAATTCTTTTTGAAATCGTTCCGGTAAGGGAATTGGAAAACCAATGTCGCTTTGGCGATTATTTTATAAGTATCGGGAGTGAACAAACTGGATCCTTTCAATTGTTTCTGAACTTGCTTAAATGCATTTGCATAGCGGCAATCCGTTCAGTGACAATAATCAGCTTTTGTGAGGTTGCTGATATCCCGCAGGGTTGATTTTCGATATTTATCTTGAACTTTTTGGTATAGAATTGCAAGATCCGGAAAAACCCGGTTTCGCATCAGTTTTTAGAAAGAGAAAAGAACTCTAATCAAAACGGCAATAACAGCGGGATTGGTAGTTGATAGAAATTCATAGCGTGCAGCACTATTCGTTTTGTTGTCCATCTGGATAGTGATATTTTATAATTCCGTTTTTGGGAAAAAATTCAGATTTAATCCGCTATCAAATTGGCTTTAAAATCATTGAGAAAACATGGTTGTTTCGTGCGTTACGAAAATGGAAGAGCTTGTCTATTGTGGGATAGTGTCCAAGGCCATTTGTAATTTTTCGTGAAACCGAGAGAGTGGCTCCGGCTTTATTCGCTCTATTGTTACGCTTTAACATACCACCGGGAAAAATATGGGAGGTGTCCCCTATGCCATTGTTTCAAATTGTCCAAGACCGCTCCATTTAATTTGTTAGCAATATAATTGGTTACTGTCTTTTATCGTCCCTTATGATGCCGTTTGCTTCCAGGTTTTATTGGGAGGTGAAAAAACTATAAAAAAGTTCGATTTATTGATTTAAAACTGTTTTTTGTTGAAATATGGCGGAGGGGGTGGGATTCGAACCCACGGTACAGTCGCCTGCACGCCGGTTTTCAAGACCGGTGCCTTAAACCGCTCGGCCACCCCTCCAAAAAGGATGCGCAAGTCTTTACAAGGTTCTGGCTAAAGGTCAATCACTTATTTGAATTTTTTTGAGCCAAATTCAATTTGTCCGGGTTCCTTTATAGATGTTCACTTTCAGATCGCGCACTTTTTTGCGCAAGGTGTTGCGATTAAGCCCCAATAATTCTGCGGCCTTGATCTGGTTACCCTTTGTTGCTGTGAGGCAGGCAAGAATAAGCGGGTATTCGACTTCTTCCAAAACCCTGTGATAAAGCCCTGCGGGTGGCAATTCTTCACCAAATGATGCAAAATATTTCTGCATATTCATTTCGACTGCTTCGGCAATTGTGACATTATCATTAACAGAAGCCGGATTATGAGAATCATGATTTCCGGTCTCGTTTTTTAATTCTGTTTCGATAACATCAACCGCGATTTCTTCTTGCGGATAAAGAGCGGCAAGTCTGCGTACAAGATTTTCCAATTCCCTGACATTGCCGGGCCAGGAATAGCGGCGTAACAGATCAAGCCCCTCATTACTGATATGTTTCAAAGGTAAACCGTCATCAGTTGCCATTTTGAAGAAATGACGCACGAGATCGGGAATATCGTCAGCTCTTTCACGTAAAGCGGGAATGCGCAAGGGTACAACATTAAGTCTATAAAACAGATCCTCGCGGAATTGTCCCTGATTGATAAGCTGATGCAAATCCTTGTTGGTTGCAGCAACAATTCTGACATCGGTTTTGATTGGCGTTCTTCCGCCAACGGTCATATATTCGCCCTGTTGCAGGACACGTAAGAGGCGGGTTTGCGCGTCCATGGGCATGTCGCCAATCTCGTCAAGGAACAATGTGCCACCATTGGCTTGTTCAAAACGCCCGCTTGAACGCGTATTGGCACCGGTAAAGGCACCTTTTTCATGACCGAATAATTCTGATTCAATGAGATCTTTGGGAATTGCCGCCATATTGATTGCAACAAAGGGGCCTTTTCTGCGTCTGCCATATTCGTGAAGTGCACGTGCGACAAGCTCTTTTCCTGTTCCTGACTCGCCGGTAATCATCACGGTAAGGTCAGTCTGCATCATGCGGGCAAGAATACGATAGATTTCCTGCATCGCAGATGAACGCCCGACAAGCGGCATCGTGTCGCTCGTTTCGTCAGATTTTTGTTTTTCATTTTCGGGGCGGGGTTCAACCATAGCCCGTCCGACAATATTGATCAGCTCCGACAGATCGAACGGTTTTGGCAGATAATCGTAGGCACCGGCTTCCGAAGCTTTGATTGCGGTCATAAAAGTGTTTTGTGCACTCATGACAATGACGGGAATTTCCGGACGTGCCTTTTTGATGCGGGGTATAAGATCAAATGCGTTTTCGTCCGGCATAACGACATCGGTAATGACAAGATCCCCATCGCCATTGGCAATCCAACGCCATAGCATTGCTGCATTCGGTGCCACCCGCACATCATAGCCGGCTCGCGAGAGCGCCTGGTTGAGAACAGTGCGGATTGCCGCGTCGTCATCGGCAACAAGTATCATCCCTTTGGTCATTGGCTTTCTCCGCTTGACTTTTGTTCTGTCTCTTCCGGCCGCCACATGGGCAAGAGAACACGAAATGTCGTCTTTCCAGGCTGTGACTCGCATTCAACGACCCCGCCATGGTCGTTCACAAGTTTTGCAACAAGCGCAAGTCCGAGGCCGGATCCATTCGGTTTACTGGTGATGAACGGGTCAAAAAGATTTTCCTGAATGTCTTTGGGAACACCCGGACCATTATCTTCGACACAGAATTCCATAGGCAATGTGACTTTATCATGCCGCCCTTGTACAGAAAGCTTGATGCCTGGCCGATAGGAGGAGGTAAGCGTAATTGTCGGGTCTTTTACATTTTCCAGCGCTTCTGTCGCGTTTTTAACAAGATTAAGGAAAATCTGGATAAGCTGGTCGCGGTTGGCATAGACCGGTGGCAGTGACGGATCATATTTTTCAATAAATTTGATCTTTTTTGCAAAACCGCTTTGTGCCAGCCTTTTTACGTGATCAAGCACTGTATGAATATTAACCGGAAAACGTTCGATAGGACGTTCATCAGAGAATACTTCCATACGGTCGACCAGAGCAACGATACGATCTGTTTCATCGGTAATCAAACGTGTGAGTTGCCGGTCATCATCACTGACGACACTTTCAAGAAGTTGCGCAGCACCACGAATACCAGAAAGCGGGTTTTTTATTTCATGGGCAAGCATTGAAGCAAGACCGGTCACCGAACGGGCAGCTCCTCTATGGGTCATCTGCCGGTCGAGCTTTTCGGCCATGGATTTTTCCTGAAACAACACAACCACACTTCCCGGTATTTCCGGTAGTGGTTGAACAAAAATGTCGACAAGCTTGTCATAACCGAGTTTTGGTGATGATAAATCGACATGATATTCATTGACCGGTTTGGGTTTTTCTCGAACCTGATTGATAAGCGAAAGAAGAGGGCTGCCAAAGGGTAAGAATGTTTCAAGCCTGTTTCGTGCCAACACAGAAGAGCTTGCTTTGAAGAATTGTTCGGCATCGGCATTGGCATAGGCGATACTATTATCCTTGTCGACAAGAATAACCGGATGTCGGACAGCATCGAGCACCAGTCTTGCAATATTTTGTTCCAAATTTTTTGCTTTTTGTTGCATCGTCAGGCTGCCTTTTCCGGATTACCCAAATCTCTCGAAAATATTGAATTGAGCAGTGTCAAAACGTGTTCCGGCTTGCGTGCGGTCACAAGATCCTGCCGTTCTTCGCTGCTATAGAAGCCCTTGGCGTGTTTGTTCAAATACCAGTCAAGATGTTTTCGGGCGTGACGCACGCCGGTATTTTCGCCATAGTAATCGAGCATTGCGCGATAATGGTCGCAAATATAATGGCCGAGATTCTGGCAGAAGGGGTGGCCAGCGATCTCTCCTGCCAACCACGGTGCACCATAGCATGCCCGCCCGATCATGACTGCATCGGCGCCGGAACGACGCAGGCATTCTTCGGCTTCCTTAAGATTGCCAATGTCGCCATTTGCTACCATCGGAATCGAAATAACATCGCGAACTTTTTTCAAAGCATCCCAATCGGCTTGACCGTTATAAAATTGCATTCTGGTGCGGCCATGCACGGTAATCATGGAAATACCGGCTTCTTCAGCCATTTTTGCCAGTTCCGGCGCGTTGATTGTTGTTTTATCCCAACCAAGCCTCATTTTAAGAGAAACGGGAATTTTTGCTACCTTTAAAACCGCTTCGATCAAGGACATAGCAAGTTTCAAGTCACGCATAAGGGCAGCACCGGAATATCCGCCGATAACCTTTTTGGCCGGACACCCCATATTGATATCAATCATATCGGCATGGTTATCCTGAACAATTTCGGTTGCTCTTGCCATCCATTCCGGTTCGCGACCGGCAAGCTGTACAACATGTTGTGGAAGACCCTTGCCATTTATGCGCATTTGGCTTTCAACCGCGCCGGAACATAATTCCGCACTTGCCACCATTTCGGAAACCACCATGCCGGCACCGGCGCTCCAACTTCTCTGGCGGAAAGGCAAATCGCTCACACCGGACATAGGAGCAAGAAAAACACGGTTTCTAAACTCGATATTGCCAACTTTGAGAGGTGTGGAAAGAAAGATCAATCACTTATGCCTTTTTGTTGTGCAATTTTAAAAACGCCTAATCTTTTACCATTTTATGAATAAAAGGCAATGCTATGTGGATAATTTCGCTGTAAAAATCGGCTTTTATCTATAGAAAATAATGACATGAAAAAACGGGGTAATAAATATAAATTGAAATGCGCAAACGAATTGGACATTGTAAAATAAAAAAAGCTTATTGAAAAAATCGAAAAGCTGTATCAATTTTGGGCTATAAGACCGCAATATTTTTGAAGGGATAGAGATTATGAAATTGTATTTTGCCCCTGGTGCTTGTTCACTCTCTCCACATATCGTAGCGCTGGAAGCCGGAATTCCGATCAAACTCGAAAAGGTTGATTTGGCCAAAAAGAAAACGGCGAGTGGCAAAGATTATCTGACGGTTACGAAAAAAGGCTATGTTCCGGCACTGGAACTTGATGACGGCCGCGTTATTACAGAAGGTACTGCTATTGTTCAATATCTGGCCGATCTCAAGCCTGAAAAGAATTTGGCCGAAAAACCGGGTACTTACGAGCGGGCAAAAGTACAGGAATGGCTGAATTATATTGCGACCGAACTTCACAAAGGTTTTGGACCGCTTTTCCATCCTGGTTCAGAGGAAGAAAAAAAGGCTGCCAAAGCAAAGCTTATTGAACGGTTGACCTATGCTGAAAAACAGCTTGAAAATTCCCAGTTTATTGCAGGCGATCATTTCACTGTTGCCGATGCTTATCTTTTCACAATCCTGACATGGTGCAAGTTTGTGGGGATTGATCTTCTCGATATGCCGGCTTTGTCGTCTTATATGGAAAAGATCAATAATCGCGATAGCGTCAAAAAGGCTTTTGCCGACGAAAAGGCAGCCTGAAACACGATTAAAATAGGCAGGTAATAATCGCAAAAGCGAATAAATATCCCGCGCAACTTATTGCAAGAGTTTTCATTATTCAATAGTTTTCAAGGGGAAGAAAAGCCTGCTTTTGACTGAATGTCTGGCAGGCTTTTCATTTGGCAGATTTGCCCTTTCCATAATATCCTGTTTCATAAGAAATTTACGGAATGCCGAACATGCACGTTCGTCAGATTTTAAAAATTATTGAAAAACGGTATTATTGCTAAATTATTGTTGCTCTGCCTTCAGCATTTGATGAAGCAGTTCCGGTTCAGCAATGGGGACGAGTTATAAGGTTTTCACGTATTAGGACATTTCGTTAGGACACTCTTCGGCTGTCTGTTGCCAATATCTCTGCAGACAATGATGAATGAGTGACTTTTTCCTGTATGAAATGAAGTTTCCTCTTGAACTCGGAGTCTTTCCCGTTATATTGCAGCCTCGCTGGAGAGGTGGCCGAGTGGTTGAAGGCGCACGCCTGGAACGCGTGTATACGGGCAACCGTATCAAGGGTTCGAATCCCTTTCTCTCCGCCATTGCAATCAAAGAAATCGTATAAAACAATAAGTAATGGCGCTTTTGTGTTTTTTATCCCCCAACTCACCCCCCCAATCAAACTAGGAAGCAGTGATACCATATAGAGCAATGTGGGATAATAATCAGTTGATATAGCTAACGAAACAAAACTACATGGGACGGTCTGGGACAATCCGAAACAATAACAAAGGTGACGTTCTCTCCGCCATTAAGACACGATGATCTTACCGTAGTTTCTTATATCCCATATAACACAACAAGGTTTCAAAGAGCTCGATTCTATCTTTTTCTTAAGAGATTTATTTGCCGCTATTATTTTGGCTTTTAATGTGCTCCGTTTCCGAGTGCATTTTTGCGGTGAGGATCGGACATTTTATGTGTATTTCAAAAATACAGGAAATTAACAGCGAAATTTTTGCTGTGTGCAAATGACATCCAATCTCACGCAATGGCTTTAACCATTCAAGAGCAGATTTTATGAATAAAGCCAGTAAATTTTAAAATCTTAGGTAAATCAGGCGATATATTTAAGTCAGGCATAAAGGATAATGGTGCTTTCGCCTGAACAGCTTTTGTCTATCGCATGAAGAGAAGTTCTTTTGCCCCAATCAGGCAATGTTTTATAACGGACAAGTTTATCCACAGTCAGGTTAATGGGGGTGATTACCTTTGACAATTGCTTTTTAAATCTTTGGCGATAAAAAATGCCAATGGAGTGTGTGAGTGGATCTAACTCTCCTTTATATTTTGTTGGTTGGTTATTGAAGCAAACGTCTAACCTTGTTTCATATCATTGAGCTATTGATGTGCTTTGATAAGCTTCCTGATAAGGGCTTGATTATGTTCTTGCGATGCTCTCACGAGCTTTGGCCAATAATGAGCTTTTATTCAATATCGCAATTCCGGTAGAATAGTGCCCATTCACTCAGCACCGCGTTTCTCAAAACAATATCTTCATGTTTTATGACATATATTGTCGCTAGTTCACCATGTGTTCAAGTCATGATATAGACGCATATAAGCAACAACTTGATCAACCCGATTAAAAAAATTAAGATAGTAAATATAAATATAGAATCTAATATGTATTTTATTTATAATTAAATTTATATGACAATATAATTCTATCTTTATTCAACTTACACTACTCAATAAAATGCTTGTTTCACTGTTCAAAACGCCATCTATGGCACGAATTTCACCTAAAACCCGATCAAATTCAGCCAAATTATCGGTAGTGATGCTCGCTACAATATCCCAATTGCCATTTGTTGTATGTAAAGTTTGAATTGCTGCTATTCCCCGCAATTGACGTATAACTTGATTGGTTGACTTACCAACAACTTCAATAAGCATGATTGAATGTATTGCATTATCATCATAATCAGCCCGAACCCGAATAGTGAAATTGGAGATAGTGCCATTATCAACCATTCGATCAAGCCGGTTTTGAACAGTCCCACGCGAGACTTTCAAAATATCGGCCAATTTTGCTAATGATGCGCGGCCGTCTTGTCTCAATAAAGCAATCAAACGTTTGTCAAGTTCATCAGGGATGTATTTTGAATGACTGTAACTTGCTTTATCTTTAGCCATTTTGATAATCCGTGTATAACAATTGATAAAAATATATTTAATTTTTATAATAATTTATCATTTTTTACAAATATTTTTTACTTTATAAATGACAAGGCATTCTATCGACTCATGAGGGTACACAGTTTGATTGAATGCAAATGAAAGATGTTCGGTAAAGTTTTGTGCCCATGCACAAAGCATTATTTATTTTTAAAAACATAAATAAGTTTATCAAAATGAGGAGTTATGATGAACAAAATTGCCCCTTCGAGTAAAGCGTTGGTTCCTTTTGTAAGTGTTGATCATATGATGCAACTCGTACATCATATTGGTCTTGAAACCCTTTTAAAAGAATTATACCAAACAATAGAAGAAGATTTTAAACGATGGGAAAGTTTTGATAAAACTCCACGTGTTGCTAGCCACTCCGAAGAAGGCGTCATCGAACTTATGCCCACTTCCGATGGTGATATTTATGGCTTTAAATATGTAAATGGTCACCCTAAAAATATTAAAGCAGGTTTACAAACTGTAGCAGG
The DNA here is from genome assembly GCF_016102305.1 of Bartonella sp. M0192. Taxonomy (NCBI): domain Bacteria; kingdom Pseudomonadati; phylum Pseudomonadota; class Alphaproteobacteria; order Hyphomicrobiales; family Bartonellaceae; genus Bartonella; species Bartonella sp. M0192. Next base: position 764,451 of record NZ_JACFOU010000001.1, read on the forward strand.
TTTTGGTTTGCTTGCTGACGTTGCGACTGGTTATCCGTTACTACTGACCGAGATGACACTTTTAACCGCGTTACGTACAGCCGCAACCTCTGCATTGGCAACGCGTTATCTGGCTCCTAAAGGTGCAACAACTCTTGCTATGATAGGCAATGGTGCACAATCAGAGTTCCAGGCTCTGGCATTAAAAGCTATTTGCGGAGTAAAGAATGTGCACCTTTATGACATTGACCAACGAGCAACACAAAAGGCATATCGGAATTTAAAGAATAGTGGCTTGAATATTATTGCTTGTGATAGCGCACAAAAAGCTGTCGATGGCGCCCAAATTATCACGACCTGTACGGCAGACAAGCAATATGCAACAATTTTAACGGACAATATGATTGGCGAGGGGGTTCATATCAACGCTATTGGCGGTGATTGTCCCGGTAAAACAGAGTTACACAAAGATATTTTGTTGCGCGCCAATACATTTGTAGAATATCCTCCTCAAACACGTATTGAAGGTGAAATTCAACAAATGGATAAAGACTATCCGGTAACCGAACTATGGAAGGTCATTACCGGTAAAGCCAAAGGACGTGAGAACAACCGCCAAATTACACTGTTTGATAGCGTTGGCTTCGCAATCGAAGATTTTTCAGCACTTCGTTATGTTTACAACAAAATCAAAAACACAAAGTTTTTCGAAAATCTGGATATTCTGGCAGATCCGGATGATGCACGTGATTTGTTTGGCATGTTGCAACGCGCCAATCCATCACAAACACATTGATAATGAAATAGGTTTTCTGACAACAAATAGGCGATTTTGCTTGTGATGTCAGAAGCTTATCATTTTATGCATAGTGCTGAAATATGCTCGACTATTAGCATATTTCAAATGGTTGTTATGGTTGAAAAATATGAAATGTGATAGGATCTACTATGGCACGTAAGCAATCTTCTTCTATTCAGGCACCCAACACTGTAGTTATGGTACGTCCTCATCATTTCACAGTTAATACGCAAACAGCCGTTGATAATAGCTTTCAAATTGAAGCATCATTAAACACAGATTTGGCATCTAAAGCATTCAATGAAATAACCAAAGCGTCGGATTGTCTACGTGAAAAAGGCATAAGAGTTCATCTTTACGAAGATACGGGGGATAAAACGCCTGATTCAGTTTTTCCAAACAATTGGTTTTCTACCCATGCAGGTGGCTCCATTGCTATCTATCCTATGAAAGCGCAAAACCGAAGACTTGAACGTCGTTATGATATTATTGAAGACCTGAAAACCAATTATCGTGTTCAAGAAGTCATTGACTATTCAGGTTTGGAACCTGATGGATTATTTTTAGAGGGCACAGGAGCTATGGTGCTCGATCATATTGACCGTGTTGCATATGCCGTTCAATCTGACCGAACAAACCCCATTGCACTTGAACGATTTTGCACTCAATTTAACTATGAACCTATGACATTCAATGCCGTCGATAAATATAATACCCCAATTTATCACACCAATGTCCTGATGTGCATTGCCACAGAATTTGTATTAATTGGCCTTGAAATGATTAGTGATAAAGCACGAGCAAATGAAATCAACTTACGTTTTGAACAATCCGGTCGTAAAATAATTGCATTAACGCCTGACCAAATTCATCAATTCGCTGGCAATGCAATAGAACTAACAGGTACAGATGGCCGATATCTTGCCTTGTCTAAAACAGCTTATGATTCATTAACTGACGAGCAAATTACTACTATAGAAGAAAGTGCCACACCGTTGGTTCTTGAAATCCCGACAGTCGAGCGAGCAGGCGGATCAGTGCGTTGTACCATTGCCGGTATTCATTTATCTTCACGTCAAAAATAGCGGTTCTAAGATAAAATAATAAATAATTTAATTAATAGTGTAATGTTTTTTATATATATAACCGTATTTATTATCATCAATAACTATTTCAAATAAATACGGTTTTCATATTTTAATTTTTAAAGAAGCGTTATTTTAGAATTTCTTTCGAGATACGCAATAAAAGCTCTGGTAATTGGTTAAATGCATAAGGTGCATAAACACGTTCAAGTTTTTGATGAAACTCGCGTCCCCATGGTCCAATATTGACCACAGGAAAACTAAGACTTTGCTCAGGAGGAATATCCTGTAAACGCGTAATTGGCGTATTTGAAGCAATCAAGGCATTCTTGTTTGCCTTTTGCCCTAAAAAGCTCATGTCAGAGATGCCTTGAAAATATGGTTTCCATACCAGTACTTGATCCAAAATATTTTGGTAAGGTTCTGAAGCTCTATTAATTGCGTCAAAAAAATTCTTATCCTTACGGATTGAAGGATCGAGATGGCTTGAAGGGTAATGTAAACCTGCAAACCCGATGACAACCATCGGGCCACTCACCTTGGCCAGATTAATGAGCCAGTCCGTAAGCAATCGACTTACCGTCAGCGGGTTATCAATATGATCAAGTTCTGCCTGTTTATTTTTATACAATATATCAAAGCTATCTCCAGTGATATCTTTTGCATGCCGAACCAGAGTGGCATAATCCATAATAACCGGCTTTGGTGGTAGCGCACCGGATTTCTTATTGACCATTGCACTAAATTTTTCAGCCTGTTCTTTGAAGTCGAGAATAGCTTGTGTCACACAACTTTCTACAGCCTTTCTAAAACGATCGAACAAAGTTTCAGCCGTGATAGAATGATAAAGCCAATTAAAAGCTAACCAAAACCGCTCTGGTGTGGTTACTTCATAAGACTCTCTCAAATCTCTGGCTTCAAGACATATAGGTGAGGGGGAGACATCCTCCTTATCTTTATCAGCTAAAGCTGCATTGGCTTCAAAATAGGATAAAATTTTTGCTCCCATCGCTAAAGCACTTACGCCTTCATAAGGATAGCTTGCATGAGAGCTACAGCCAATGACAAAGGCAAATGGCAATAATTTACCGATCGTGCCAGCATAAATTGCGCGACCATCCTTTCCATCACCTTGATCCGATGTGACGTCAATATTAACAGCCCCCACAATATCAAGATCATTTTCTTTAACGAAATGGCTTAGGCTTGCTCTTAATGAGCGCATACCGCGGCTTTCACGCTCTTCATCAGGTGTTGCAACGAAAAGAATATTACCTACCCGATCAGGATTAGCTAAAAAATCTTCAATACACTTCATTCCGGCTGCTAGACCACTTTTCATGTCCAACATGCCTCGTCCGGGTAAAAAATTGCCTGTAAGTAAATCTTGATAAGCGCATTCTTCCTGTTCTGATCGTTGTTTTGTTGAAAGTGTCTCTATTAATGCATATGCGAGCTTCTCGCTTTCACAAGCCAAGCTTTTTAATTCATGATAATTTTCGATTGAAACAGTATCAAAATGTCCGGCTAATATGAGAGTGTCACGGCCTGTACCTCTTGCAAGAGCCAAAACATTATAGGTGAGTGGATTTCCATGACTCGGTGTTTTTATAACATTTTGCGGGTTTTGAGAAAAATAAGGAATAGTCTTTATCAAGCTTATAAGTTTATCAGCAAATTCGGCTTCACCGATACTGCCTGTTTCGCTGTTCCATGCAACCAATTGGGTCGCCAAATCAGAACATTTATTTTTAAAAAATTTAATATTACGAACTTTATTGGTATTTTTTAATTCCGGCATTTTAACCTCTAACGACATTGGCATATTAAAAATGTATTTACATTGAGATCGAAGCTAACCAACTGTAGAAGAATATGAGCGACGACGTGGTTCAAACTTTGATAATCGTCTATAGTAAGAGAAGATCTATTTTAATTTTTGTTTCTACTCGCATCAGTTTGCTTCTAGATGCTTACGTAAAAACTCTTTGGTTCGGTCTTCTTTCGGTTTTTTTAGCACTTCATCAGGCGTTCCTTGTTCAACAATAACACCTCCGTCCATAAAAACGACATGGTCGGAAACTTCATAAGCAAAACGCATTTCATGTGTAACGATCATCATTGTCATATGCTCTGAAGCAAGCTGCTTCATAACCTGATTAACTTCTTCGACCAATTCTGGATCAAGAGCTGACGTTGCTTCATCAAACAACATAGCTTTAGGTTGCATCGCAAGTGCACGAGCAATAGCGACACGTTGTTTTTGCCCGCCGGATAACTGCGAAGGGTATGAATTACCCCTATCTGCAAGCCCCACTTTTTTTAAAAGCTTATAAGCAATTTCTTCGGCTTCCTGCTTGGACTTTTTTTTCAATATGCGAGGTCCAATAGTGATATTATGTAAAACACTTAAATGGGGAAATAAGTTAAACTGCTGAAAAACCATGCCAATTTCTTGGCGCATATGATTCAAATGCTTCTCGAAAGCATGTCCTTTAAGCGGAAGGTTTACTTGTTCGCCGTCAAACCATATTTCACCTTGCGATATTGTTTCCAATAAATTAACCGATCGCAACAAGGTACTTTTGCCAGAACCGCTCGGACCAATTATTGAGACGATTTTTCCACGATCAACGCTAAAATTAATCCCCTTTAAGACTTCAAGAGAACCATATGATTTATGAATATTGCGAAGCTCAATCATTGGGCTTTGGTTCATTGTATGACTCCAATTTTATTTTTTACCAAATGCAAGCCATATTCCATCACCAAATTTACAATGTAATAGAGTGCAGCGGCTGCTAGATAAAATTCAAAAGATGCATATGTGTCTGAAATCGCTCTTTGCGTATTTAATGTCAGTTCCGCGATACCGATCAGTGAAACAATAGAAGTATCCTTTAAAAGGATAATCGTATTGTTGCCGACTTGTGGTAATGCAATAAACACCGATTGAGGCGTTATAAAATAACGCAACGTCTGTAATTGGCTAAAGCCTAATGAACGGGATGCTTCAATTTGCCCTCTATCAATTGAGTTCATTGCCGTTCTAAAAATATTGGAATTATAAACGGCATAATGAAAGCCGAGTACAAAAACGCCCGTCCAAAAAGCAGGTAAAAGAATTTGTAATTGAGAAAGACCATAATATATCAGATATAATTGTATCAAAAGTGGCGTTGTCATAAATAGCCAACAGACAAATTTCAGTGGCCAGGCAAATGTCCGAGACGTATAATTTAAACTTAATGCAATAAATATACCTCCGAAGAAACTGATTAAACTTACCAAAATAGTTATAATAATTGTCCAAAGAAGCCCGATAAGTAAAATATTGGAATAAGGGGGAACAACGGAAAAATCCAGATGGATGCCTTCAATATGTTGCCAAAAATTACCAAAGAAAGATTGTAACATTACGTTAATCCCCCCAAGATTCTTTTATGTAATAAATAAAAGATAAAATTATAAATAATAAGAACAGAACTGATAATGATGATATAGGCAACAGCCGCTAAACCAAAAATTTCAAATGATTGACCGCTATTTGATGTTACAAATCCAACTGCTGTCGACGTAAGTTCTACAACACCAATCGTTGAAGCAAGAGCCGTACTTTTTGTAAGAATGATTGTGTTAATTTCAATTGTCTTGAGCATCACTAGAACAGATTGCGGAATAATAAAGTAAAACAGGGTTCTTACTTTACCAAATCCCAAAGCTCTGGCTGCCTGATACTGCCCGTTGTTAACGCTATATATCGCTCCTCTAATCCCTTCAGACATATAAGCGCCAATATTAAATCCCATTGTTAGGGTCGCAGCTTTAAATGGCGTTGTGTCAAACCCGAAAGAAAATGCTCCATAATAAACAAGAAAGATCTGAATAAGCAGCGGAGTTCCCCGCATAATGCTGACATAAAAAGCAGCAAGAGGCCAAATGAAGATATTTTTAGAAGAACGTAACGCTGCAACAATAAAAGCGACGACCAATCCAAGCATCAGAGAAATAACAGTTAATTTAACTGTCATTAACGCCGCTTCAATGATAAATGGTAATATTTTCTCGATAAGGTCAATATCCATGTTACCTCACGATTTATAAAGATGGCGAATAAGAAAAAAGGCAGTTCAACACGCTATAATTATTTATGAAAATCAGAATTGATTCAGCAAACCGAATATAGACATGAAAGGAACCACAGACATCACCCGAAGCAATATTAAAAATCGAAAATACTACTTCGGATAATATATCTTAAATGCTTGGGGCTAAAGCTTGTTCACCATTAACGAATATCGGTTCCAACCCATTTTTTTGAAATGGCTTCATAAGTTCCATCAGCCATCATGTCATCTAAAGCTTTTTTCATTGCAGCAGCAAGCTCAGGATTTTGCTTGCGAATAGCCATACCAATATCGAACTTTGGCAATCTCTCATCTTTAATTTGTTCTATTTTTTCATTGTTATTTTTGATGGCAACATAAACAACAATATCATCAGAAACTATAGCATCCACACGACCCGATTTAAGGTCAATGAGCATTTCTGGTAAACCTTTATAAGTGCGAACGGCAAACTGATTTTGTTCCCTTGCCCATTTTTCGGAGGTCTCACCTAAAATAACTCCTATGTTTTTACCATTAAGAGCTTCAACGGTTTTATAGCTGGATCCTTCTTTAACAAAAACACCAATGCCCGAATGGTAATAAGGGCCGACAAAATCCACAGCTTTTTGACGCTCCGGTGTTATGGCCATCGAGCCAATAACAGCATTGTAACGCCCCGTAACCAAGCCTGCTATAATACCATCAAATGGCGTTCTAACTATTTCTGCTTTTACACCAAGCCGTTTTGCAATTTCATTCGAAATATCAACATCAAAGCCAACAACTTCATTTTTATCATTCACAAAGCTGAAAGGAGGGAAAACGCCTGAAACTGCAACTTTCATAACACCGTTAGATTTGATTTTGTCCAGTTCATCGGCATGAACAACATTGGTATATAAAAATGGAACGATAACCATTAGAACGAATGCAGCAAGTTTTCTCATGTTCATTATATCCTCCTTACATAAACGATAACCGTCAGTTGTTTCGAGTTAATTCCCCTTTATAATTATGTTAATCTTTATTTACTTTTTTGGAAAATAATAGAGTGCAAAATAACTTTTTTTTGGATATATCTACTTTTTAGATAAAAAATTTACGGAAAAGTAAAATGGACGAACTGGACCGCAAATTAATTGCAGAATTGAAGATCAATGGACGAGTATCAGTGCCCCAGTTGGCACAACTCATCGGAGTTGCGCGAGCAACTGCGCAAAAGCGCCTGGATCGGTTAGTTGATAATGGCGATATAAAAGGCTTTACTATCAAATTAAAAGATAACATTGACGAAAAGCGTATTCGTGCCTTTACGACGATAGAAATCAATAGCTCATCAACAAAAAATGTCATTGAAAAGATAAAACGGACTCCGGGTATTCTTGATGTCTATAATACAAATGGACATTGGGATATAATTGCATTGCTTGATGTCTCCGATATTATTGAGCTAAATAATGTTATATCAACAATTCGTTCTAGCGAAGGTATAGCCAAGAGTGAAACATTTATAATGCTCGGGCCAGCATAAAGGGCATTGTCAAAATAATTTTAAGTTATATCGGTGGTGTTATAAATCTATTCGTGAATTCTAAAGCTTCATTCGAGATAATCCGTTTATCGGTTATGTATTACGTGCGATAAGCACTGAACTTTCGTAAAGTTGAATATATCCTGCGTGATCGTGGTATTGATATTCGTCACTAAACCCTTCTTTATCGGGGTGAAAACTTTTCTAAATCGATTGTTCAATCTATTCGAATAAAGCGAAGATGGATTTTTAAGGGGAATGTTTTTTATTATTATTTGAATTTTAATATTCAACTTAATTGTTTTAATCAGCTCATCAATATCAGTTCTTGATAAATCAATGATGATTCAATAGATTTTTCCAACGATTTATCAAATCAAGTTTCTTCAAAAATAATTTTTTCCAATCCATCATCAAAGAACTTTATTTTGTTTAAACCTGAACTTGGTTTTTCGGTCATATCAAGGCCTCATTATTAAACGAGGTGCATGAATATAAAAATTTATCAAATTATATAAAAAGTCAATAAAGTGCTTTCACTATCGGCATTTTATGACAGATCGTGAAGAATAAAAGTTGTCTAGGGGCAACATTTTCTTACCCCCCGTACTGTAACCTTTTAACTATTAAGCAACTTGAGCCTCACAGAAAAAGCAGCCCGAATATGAAAGCGTGCTGTCTTTTCTGCTTCTTCAGGTTTTTTAGCTGCAATAGCGTCAACAATTTTTTTATGTTCATCCGATGCTGAACGCGCTCGATCAGCCACTTGAAATGTTGTTGAACCGAGCAAAATGAGAGATTCTTGTAAAAAGCGTAAATGATTATCCAAGTATTGATTATGAGCAGCTTCCCCAATAGCGTGATGAAAACGTTTATTGCGTTTTGCATATTCAGCTGAAGTTAACCCCGCCTCGGAAAAGGCTTCATTGAGAGAATAAAGCAAATCAATTTCTGCTTTTGTTGCATTCTGGGCAGCAAGCCTTGCAGCGGCTCCTTCCATAATTTCACGAATAGCATAGAGATCAACTGCTTCAAGATGGCTTAATCGGCGAATAATAAGCCCGCGCCCACCTGCTGGCTCAACCAAGTTTCTTTCAACTAGGCGACCTAAAGCTTCACGTATTGGTGTACGACTAACGTTTAAGCGATTTGCCAATTCGTCTTCACGTAAGCGATCACCAGGTTGCAAAATACCTTCACTCATCGCTTCTTTAAGTGCATTAAAGACTGCTTCACCAAGACTTTTATCATTATCCGCTTTCACGGCTTCCATAAGACGAACCCATTTTTGTTCATCATTTGCTACTTTTACTTCCATAGCCATGCTCTCTATTTATGATGCCGATAATAAGCAATAAACATCATCTCCGTCATTAAGCAATTTTTTTATTGCATAATTTTGTATACAAACATATTTTTTAAGTTTATAATTATTCTAATTGCAATCTGTGGAGGAGAAGATATGCATAAGGTAGACCGTTATAAATCTGCGCTCGGCATTGTTTTTGCTATAGCCTTAACATCATCCAGTCAAACTTTTGCTCAATCGGTAACTGTTCCTGAAGGTTATCCGGCGACATATGCACAAACGCTTTCGCAAGCTGATAACGAGGGCTCTGTTGTCATTTACGCAAACACCGAGAATGCGGCTGTTGAACCGGTTTTAGCGGATTTTCGAAAAGCTTATCCAAAAATCAAAGTTGACTATATTGAAATTAAAGCAGCAGATCTTTATTCGCGCGTTTCTAGTGAAGCAGCTGCCGGTGCTTTGAAGGCAGACATTGTTTGGTCATCCGCAATGGATCTACAATATCAGATGATACAAGCAGATCTTTCGGCGGAATATGAAACTCCTGAATTAGGCAATATTCCAACTTGGGCAGAATATAATAAAAGACTATACGGCATCACTTTTGAACCTGTTGTTTTTGTTTATAACGACAAGCTTGTCAAAACTGAAGAAATGCCAAAAACACGTGCAGGTCTTGCAAAATTTTTAACAGAAAACAAAGAACGTTTTAAGGGGAAAGTTACTACCTATGATCCACAACGCTCCGGTCTGGGTTTTTTTGCAGTTAGCCATGACGCAAAAATCAATGATGACCTTTGGGATTTGGTAAAGGCTTTTGGCGCCACTGATACGAAATTTTATACATCAACTGGCACGATGCTGGAAAAAATAAGTGCCGGAGAACACGCCATTGCCTATAACATTATTGGCCCATATGCTTATTTACGCGCTGCGCGTGACCCGAATGTTAAACTTATCATTCCTGAAGATTTTACACTCATTTTAACACGTTCTGCTTATATCACCAAAAATGCACCGCACCCGAATGCTGCGCGTGTTTTCCTTGATTATTTATTATCAAAACGCGGCCAAAATATTATCGCCAATGAAGCCAATTTATTTTCCATCCGCGCGGATGTCGACGGCAATGCAACCGCTTCAAAATTGACAGCAGAATATGGTAGCCATTTAAAACCTGTCGAGGTCAATGAGAAACTGGCTGACGATCTTGTTCCTGTGAAAAGATTAACATTTTTCCGCAAATGGGATGAAAATTTAAAAGCAGGACAAAAATAATGCGGAACGAGACTTGGCGTAGATTAATTGTTACTTTTGCAGCTCTTTTTATCTTGGCTCCTGTAGCGCTCATTGTTTGGCAGAGCTTTTTATCGGATGCTTTTTTTGACAAATCTGCAAATGGAACTTTGGAAGCATATGAATTTGTGGTGAGTGACCCGGCTTTTTGGGCTGCTTTAAAAAACACCATTATTTTGTCTTGTGGTATGGTGGTTATCGCCGTGCCACTCGGCTCACTCCTTGCTTTTCTGGTTGTACGTACAGATATGCCCGGAAGGAAAATAATTGAACCTCTTGTTTTTGTGCCGCTTTTCATGTCACCAATGGTTCTTGCTTTTGGTTATATTGTAGCTGCTGGCCCATCTGGTTTCTTCGCAGCATGGTGGCAACAAATATTCGGTTCAATTTGGTGGAGTGTCTATTCATTTCCCGCATTGTTGACAGTAGTCGGGCTTACCCATATTCCGCATGTTTATATCTATGTTTCAACGGCCTTGCGTACTGTTCCTTCAGACCTGGAAGAGGCAGCCCGTGTTGCAGGTTCTTCACCTTTAAAAGTTGCACATCGTGTAACCTTGCCACTTGTTTGGCCATCTATCGCTGTCAGCGCTGTCCTTGTCTTTTTTCTGGGCTTTGAATTATTCGGTTTACCTTATGTTCTTGGCGATCAAGACGGGCGTATGGTTTTAGCAACATACCTTTACAAATATAATACCTTATTGGGAAAACCTGCCTATCAATTTATGGCCGTGGTTGTGGTTTTCATAATGATGATCACCGTTCCTTTGGTTATTCTACAACGTAGAATGCTCAAATCTGCAGAGCGTTATTCGACCATTTCCGGAAAAGCTACACGCTCGTCAATAATACCACTTCGAGGTTGGGGCTATCTTGCTTTATTTGCAGTTATTGCCTGGCTTGGTTTTGTTGTTGTCTTACCACTTTCCGGTGTTATCTTACGTTCTTTTGTAACCAATTGGGGGCCACTTGTTTCCATCACAGATGTGCTTACACTTGACCATTATCGTGAACTTGACTCTCTTGAAATAACCAGCCGTGCAGTCATAAACACAGTCCTTCTTGCTTTCTTGGGTGGATTTGCTTCTGTTTGTGTTTATGTGGTTATTGGTCTTGCCAGCCATCGCTCCAGATTGCGCATAACAAGAAGCCTTGATTTTCTTGTATTGTTACCACGCGCTATGCCGGGAATTGTTGCAGGTCTTGTCGTTTTTTGGCTTTTCTTGTTTATTCCAATTTTTAAACCATTTGTTTCTTCGCTTGGTGCCATGTGGGTTGCTTATACACTTGTTTGGCTTCCTTTTGGTCTTCGCCTTGTATCCAACTCATTTTCACAAGTTGGTAAAGAATTGGAAGAAGCAGCCTATGTCACAGGTGCAGGCCCTTGGCGCGTTGCTAAAGATATAATCTTGCCGTTGGCCAAAGGTGGTTTGATGGCCGCTTGGTTGCTGGCATTTCTACTTTATTCACGTGAATATTCAACGGGTATTTTCCTTATGGGACAAGGCAATGAGGTTATGGGAACATTGCTTGTAAGCTTATGGAATGGCGGCAATATTGACCTTGCTGCGACCCTTTCTGTTGTCAATACCGCCGTTATTGGCCTTGGTATTGCTATTGCACTAAAATTGGGAGTACGCCTCGATGCCTGAGTTAATTGTTGAAGATATATGTTTGCGCTATGGTGCAGTTACAGTTTTAAAAGGCGCATCATTTTCTGTAGAACGTGGTGAAATTGCCGCACTACTCGGGGCTTCCGGTTCAGGTAAAACAACGTTGCTGCGCACTATTGCCGGTCTGGAACGCGCCTATCAAGGTAAGGTGGAAATTTCCGGGAAACCTGTCTTTGACGGTGCTAAAAAACTTGACCTTCCCGCTGAAAAACGTGGCCTTGGTTTTGTTTTTCAATCCTATGCTCTGTGGCCCAATCGCACTGTTTTTCAAAATGTTGCTTATGGCTTAAAGTTACGTAAAACAAGCGATGCTGAAATTCGTAAAAAAGTTGGCAATGCACTTGATGCACTCGGTCTTGGCCACTTGGGTGACCGTTACCCCGGTCAATTATCTGGCGGACAACAACAACGCGTTGCAATTGCGCGCTCGCTTGTCTATGACCCCGCTGTTATTTTACTTGATGAACCACTTTCCAATCTGGATGCAAAACTACGCGATGAAGCACGTGCTTTCCTGAAAGAGCTCATTAAGCGTGAAGAACGCGCTGCTGTTATTGTCACGCATGACCAAGTCGAAGCACTTGCTGTCGCTGATCTTATTGTGCTTTTGAATGGAGGTGTCATTGAACAGGCAGGCACTCCCGAAGAACTTTATAAAAACCCGAAAACACTTTTCACTGCCGACTTTATAGGTAACAATATCAAACTACAGGGCAAAGTTGCTAAAAAAGATAAAACAACGGCTGTCATTAACTGTGGCGATTTTACCATTCAAGGTCAATGTGCGGTTGATAAATCCGAGGGCGATGATGCAACAGCGGTGTGCCGCCTAAACTTCCTGACAATTGGCGAAAAGGGTGACAGTGAATGCGTTGAAATGGACCGAGTAACAAGTATGTTTCTAGGTGAATATTGGGAACATATTTTCCGTCATAAAAATATCGACTTGCGTGTTCAAACAACGGAAGACATATCCCAAAAAACAGCCTTCATCAAAATTCCTCACCAACATGTCTGGATATTTTGATGACAGAAAATACGATGGTCGATTTTTCGCAAAAATATGACGTGCTGGTTATCGGTGGTGGAAATGCGGCTCTCTGCGCTGCCATTTCTGCTGCACGAAATGGTGCCAGCGTTGCTATTTTAGAGGCGGCACCCCGCTTTTATCGCGGCGGTAATACACGCCATACAAGGAATATGCGTTGCGCTCATGATAGCGCAACTGCAACTCTATCAGGTCCCTACACCGAAGACGAATTCTATGAAGACCTCTTACGTGTAACTAAGGGGGAAACCAATCCTGAATTAGCAAAAATGATGATTCATGAATCAAAAGAAATGCTTAATTGGATTGTCGAGCAAGGTGTACGTTTCCAGCCTTCACTTGGCGGAACTTTAAGCCTTGGCCGCACCAATTCTTTTTTCCTTGGTGGCGGCCGTTCAATGCTGAATGCGCTTTATCGAACAGCTTATAAGCTTGGCGTTAAAATTGCATATGATGCTGAAGTAACCGATCTTATCATCAAAGATAATAAGTTTTCTAAAGTTACACTAACCTATAAAGGGCAGGAAAAAGAACTTGCTGCAAGAGCACTTGTCACAGCGAGTGGTGGCTTTGAAGCAAATATTGAATGGCTCAAACAGGGGTGGGGGGATATAGCCGAAAATTTTCTTATACGTGGAACACCATATAATAAAGGTTCTATCCTTAAAAATCTCATATCAAAAGGCATTAAGACAATTGGTGATCCAACGCAATGCCATGCGGTTGCGATTGATGCACGTGCTCCGAAATTTGATGGCGGCATTATCACGCGCCTTGATTGTGTTGTTTTTGGTATTGTTGTTAACAAAAATTGTGAACGATTTTACGATGAAGGCGAAGATATTTGGCCAAAACGTTATGCTATCTGGGGCCGTCTTGTTGCGATGCAACCAGGACAAATTGCCTATATTATCTTTGATGCTTCGTCACTCGAACTTTTCATGCCGTCGCTTTATCCGCCGGTCAAAGCAGATACAATAGAAGAACTTGCGACAAAACTTGACCTCGACGTAACAAAACTTGCAACAACGGTGAACCAATTTAACGAGGCGATCCAGCCTGGCACTTTTGACAATACGATCCTTGATGACTGTCGAACTGAAGGCATAACACCACCCAAAACCCATTGGGCACGAAAAATTAAAAAACCGCCTTTTTATGCCTATCCTGTCAGACCCGGTATTACATTCACCTATTTAGGTGTCAAAGTTAATAAACACGCTCAAATGCACTTTGCTGATGATACAGCTGTTGCCAATATGTTTGCCGCAGGAGAAATCATGGCGGGCAATGTTCTAGGGCGCGGATATGCAGCTGGTATTGGCATGACGATTGGCAGTGTTTTTGGCCGCATCGCGGGAGAGGGAGCCGCCCAATATGCAAACAAACGATAAAAATGATGAATCGGAAAAAAACTTCATAGAGGCCGAAAGGCTGATGACAATTTGTAACAGCTGCCGTTATTGTGAAGGACTGTGTGCTGTTTTCCCTGCCATGGAAATGCGCAGACGCTTTACTGAAGGTGATTTAAACTATCTTGCCAATCTTTGCCATAATTGTGGTGCTTGCTATTCTGATTGTCAATTTTCGCCACCCCATGAATTTGCTGTTAATGTACCACAAACATTGGCAAAACTACGTAATGATACCTACCATCTTTATTGTTGGCCAGGCATTCTACGTCCGCTTTTTATTCGTAATGGCTTATGGATAAGCTTGATTGCCGCGCTTAGTATTGCGGCGTTTTTTATTGGCTTTGCACTGTTCAATGACATGTCTGCCGTCTTTTCAGTTCATACCGGCCCACATGCGTTTTATAAATTAATGCCTCACAATGCGATGGCTGTTATTTTTAGTGCAGCATTTTTTTATTCCTGCTTTGCCATTTTTATGGGTTGTCGCATCTTTTGGAAAGATATTGGTGAACCAACAAAAACACTTCATGATGTACATGCCTTACATAATGGAGTCAAAGATGCAGCCACATTACATTATCTTGATGGCGGTGGTATGGGCTGTGTGAATGATAGTGAAGAACTAACGGATAACCGCAGCATTTACCATCACCTGACATTTTATGGTTTTTTGCTCTGCTTTGCGGCCACCTGTTGTGCAACCATATGGCATTATGCCTTTAATAGAATAGCACCCTATCCTTGGTGGGATATTCCTGTTGTTCTTGGAACATTAGGTGGTATTGGCATTATCATTGGAACAATAGGTTTATTGATTGCCAAGAAAAAGCGGCTTGCCGTTTTAAAGGATGGAAGCCGTTTAGGCATGGATGCCGCTTTTATCTTCATGCTACTTTTAACCGGAGTTACCGGTATGTTACTTCTTGTATTCAGAGCAACGCCATTCATGGGGGTTTTACTTGCACTTCACTTAGGCTTTGTTTTCGGATTTTTTATAACATTGCCCTATAGCAAATTTGTTCACGGGTTTTATCGGCTCCTCGCTTTGATACGCTATGCCCATGAAAAGAAAAAATTATAAATGTGACATTGCCGGATCAACTTTGCATTTTACACATGGCACGATAATTTTGCGCCATGAATAAGATAAATCTATTCAGATATTTTAAAACTTTACCCGAAATTGTCGAGTTCCAAGTTGAAGAGCAACACTGCCGGGCAATATTGTATTGCGCGTTTTGCTAAACGGGAGTGTTGCCATGTCAAGTTATTCGCATTCGAGTTTTGCAGAAAGAACAGAAATCCATTATTTGCCTGTTTCAGGTTATAGCTTGAATGCGATTGTAAAACGCCTGTCATATCTTCGTTCAACAATTGGCCGCGAGATCAATCGCAACCGCCTTACGAGTATCGATTATTCTCCTCTTATTGCGAAAGGTCGCTAACCGCAGCAGGGCAAAGGCTTTGCCTTCTGAAAAATGCTGACTTGAACAAATATGTTATCGAGCGTTTGTCAGAAGGCTGGACACCAGAACAGATCTTGATGCTATCAGCGATAACGACAGAGGATATTATCGTCACAATGAACAAACGCCGCGAAAATGCCTGACATTACAAACACCACCCCAAGCCTTCATGAAAGAACCCGATACAGACATCAAATTATGCTTCAAATAACCGGTGTTGCACTTCACAGTGGAATCTACCCTCTGCAAGTTTCAATTAGAACAGGAAAAACACGCCGATACAGACTAGTGTCATAGCCCCCCAAACACCTGCCCAGGATGTTGCGTGTAGTATCCACGGTATAATTGTCGGGGTTGCGAACAATATAAAGAAGGTTGCGGTATTTGCCATTGCCATAGCGGTTGCAACGCTTTTCGGGCCTGCCATTGTAGCCAATTCGGTCATGCCGACACCTTGCCATGATAATATAAAGACGCCGGCAACGAGAACAGCGGTGATGAGTGCCCACGTGAGATGTGTCGATGGAATTTCGCCATAGAAAAAGGTAAGAAGCGTAAGGATAAAAAACGCGATAGCGCTTAATATTGTTACCGTTTTTAGAAAGCCTACGCGATTGTTTTTCTTATCGGTATAATAGCCGCCGGAAATACGTGTGAAACCGGCACTTATTTGGATAAAGAACAGTATCGCGCTGATATATTCGATATTGATATGGGCAAAGTCATGTAAGAAAAGCATTGTAAAAGTCATCAAAGCAAATTGCGGTGCGCACAAAAGGCCGATTGCCACGACAATACGCCATATGGCCAACTGTTTGAAAACATGGGTAGCTGTTTCTTTCTCGGCTGGTTTTGTTGTCTCGGTACCCTTTTTCTGGTCAATATCAACAACCCAAAGATAAGTTAAAAATGCAAAGAGAATGCAGAACAAAGCCGAGATATAAAGTGACCAGACAAAACTCGATTTATAGGAAATCAATGGGAAAAACACCGCTCCCAAGGCATAGCCGAGTGGAACAGCCGTCTGTCTGACACCCATGGCAAACCCACGTTCCTCTTTCTCGAACCATTGCATGATCGCGCGTCCACTCGAGCCATTCAGGCTGCCTCCGGAAAGGCCGATAATGAGTAGCCCGATGAATAATGTTACCGGTGCATAAACAATCGGAACAGCATTTATTAAAATAGCCGTTACGGCGAGAACAAATGCGGTTGTCGTCAAACCGGTTATAAGAATAGGGCGGTCGCCAAGCCGGTCGGTCAGCATTCCCCAGGGAACTTCACCAAAAGCTATGCCTATTCCGACGATTCCCATAAGCATGCCCAATACTGGTGTCGAGATCTGATAGTCATCCCGTAAAAGGAGCGCTGTGGCCGGAACACCACCAATTACAAATGTAAAACAGGTATTCGCCAAAGCACATGTAAACAGCACTTTCCATTTGTGACCGTTTGAATGGACCCCGTCGTTTATGAAAGCTTTTTCACTCATTATTCAGCTCCGCTTTTTTCAGTTGTGAAATGCGTAGCATTGAATTATCTATAAATATAACAGGATTTTTTTATAAAATGATTCGGTTTTTCCGAATTATGGAAAGGCAAGCCGATGCAAAATCTGGATCCCGATCTGCTAACGACTTTTATAACGATTTTGGAAACCGGAAGCTTTCTAAAAGCATCCGAACGTCTTTACCGTTCCCAGTCGGCCTTGACAGAACAAATGCAAAAACTTGAACTTGTTTGTGGCTGTCAACTGCTGGAAAGAGGGAAAAAAGGAACACGTCCGACAATTGATGGCGAGAAGTTGCAAAAACATGCTCTCGCCATTTTGAAACTTAACCGTTTGGCGCTTGCCGATATGCATAATGTCGCCGGAAACGAAAATATCTCGATTTCGATTACAGATTACCTCACGCCTGAAAAAGTTGCACAGGCTTTGGAAATGTTGACAGCAGATCGTCCGAACATCGAATTGAGCCTTACATTTAAAAGCGGGTCAAATACGCTTGTGCACGACAACGAACTAGGTGGTTTCGATATAATAATCCTCACGCATCTTATCGGAACACCCTTACCTGCCTATCCGGATAGAGTCGTTATAAAACGGGATCCGTTATATTGGGCAGGTGCTGCAAAGAAGAGGTTTTCAACCGATGGAGTATTGCCGCTGATCGGTATGAAAAGAGGCTGTATGATACAAAAGGCAGCCCTTCAACTTCTCTCCGATAGTTCGGTTTCCTATGGATTAACACATACGGCCGCGAATGTTGCCAGTTTACAATTGGCTGTCAAAGCAGGCTTGGGCATCGGGTGTCTCAACAAAAATTCGATGGATGACAGCCTTAAAGATTATACACATTTATATAATCTCCCAAGTCTGCCGGATGTTGAATATCTGCTTTTATATAAACCGGAAAAATCCGATATTGCCGACGTTTTACGGCAATCGCTTGATGCAGCTCTATTCTGAACAGATTTATAACATCAGGTTCTATTTTTAAAAATCGGTGCTTATTAAAGGAAGAACCAATCATTTGATCGTCAAAATCAAGCAGATCTTTGGTGATCTATGATCCGCTATATTTATCGTGAAAAATAAATACAGAGATTCTGTAATGTTATTTTGTTCGTTAATTTAAATTTTCAGGGTGGACAGTCGTATTTTCGAAATAGCCATGGAGCCAAATTTATTTTAGAGAAAATTCCTATAGCTCTTTTCGTTAAAATCCCCCTGTAATTCTAACAATATTTTACAAATGAATTCGGAATATGAATAGGCAGTGACCGGTAGCTCGTGAGCAAGCCTTATTCATTGCGACGGATGTTATTCAACATATCTGACCTTCCGTCACTCATTTGACATAAAAATTTCAGCTTTTTTGAACGTATCGTTTTCTTGAAAAACTATTTCCAAGCATCAGATAGCCGTGCGATATGATAAGAAATACGGCTGATATTGCCTTTTTGATCGCCAAATTCGACACGTAAATGTTCGGCAAACCGGTTGAATAGCTATTCACCCGCTCAGTAATAATGTTCGGGGAGGCGAGTAAAGCGTGCATCATCAAGCTTTTTTCACCCCTCGGAGGGAGCAATAAGAAGACCGGCTTTCCTGTTCTGACAAGTTTTTGTCATTCTTATCCTTACTTCATGCTTTCGAGCTAGAGACGGCAAACAGGTCTTTTACAGCATTATAACGAAAGGCAAGATCGCCAATAAAAGCGGGCGCAGATTGTTTTTGACCAGTCGATAATAGGTTTTCAATGTATGGTCAGTATGATCGAAAGCGGCCGTCAATAAATGTATGTTTTCATTTTTGACCAATTGAGAAGGCCCATTCAGCTTCATCCGAAGTTTTATCATGTGGGGCCGGATAAAGATGGTCTTGCGAGACGGCATGTGAACCTGAAGGATAAAATGTCGGAAAAGTTTGCGGGGCAGGGACATCCAGTATCGCAAGTTCTTCTATAGGATGATGGACTTCCTCTCTATCGTATCCGGCCTATCTTGCGTTGAACACCCATTCGCCATTGACAGTCTTCAAGCCACTGCAAACGACATATACGACCAGACGTCTACAAACGGACTTCTCATCCCGTTCTACCCCAAAAAAATAGTAGACTAACCAACTATAGGGAGATATTGCATACAAATCGTATACCAACACCATACAATAATAAAGGGGTCGCTGAATGGAAAGCAGTATAGAAGAGACTGAACCGCCTATAGAACGGAAGAGCCTTATCAAGGCTTTTGCGGCTAGTTTAAGTGGAACGTCTCTTGAATGGTATGACTTTGCTGTTTACGGTGCCTGCGCGGCTTTGGTCTTTGGCCACTTGTATTTCCCCGATGGCGATTCGCTGGCAGGTACTTTGAAAGCGTTTGGCACTTATGCCGTGGGGTATATTTCCCGTCCTTTAGGCGGCATATTTTTCGGTCGTCTTGGAGATATTGTCGGGCGCAAAAAAGTTCTGGTTTGGACGCTGTTGCTGATTGGTATTGCAACTTTTATCATTGGCCTTTTGCCGACATTCTCGTCAGTGGGTTACCTCGCTCCGGTTCTTCTTGTTTTATTGCGTTTTGCGCAAGGCGTCGGCGTTGGTGGCGAATGGGGAGGGGCGGTTCTTCTTTCCAGCGAATTCAGCAAGCCGGAACAAAGGGGATTTTGGGCATCTGCTGCGCAAGTAGGCCCGCCATTGGGAAATTTGCTTGCAAATGGTGTTCTGGCAATCTTTTCGCAAGTCTTGACCACGGAACAGTTTATTGATTGGGGGTGGAGAGCAGCATTCCTGCTTTCGGCTCTATTGGTCATATTCGGTTTGTGGGTCCGCTTTTCACTTGAAGAAACCCCTGTTTTCAAAAAACTTGAACAACATGATGAACGCTCTAACGCACCGGTTTCGGAAATATTCAAACACGAAAGCAGAGCCCTTTTTGCCGGTCTATTTGCACGTATTGGACCGGACGTTCTCTATTCATGCTTTACAGTTTTTGTACTCGCTTATGCCACTCAATATTTGGGAATGCCACGCTCCGATGCAATCGAATCCGTAACAATTGCTTCCGGCATTCAGGTGTTTTTTATTCCATTTAGCGGTTGGTTGTCGGATAGAGTAGAACGGCGTCTTATCTATGCTGTCGGCACAATAGGTGCGGCAATATGGACATTTGTGTTTTTCTATATGATGCAGGAGCCGACATTTGCCCGCCTTCTGATCGGCGTTACCGGCGCCCTTATTTGCCACTCATTGATGTATGGCCCTCAGGCATCTTTGATAGCAGAACAATTCTCGGCGCGTCTGCGTTATACAGGAAGCTCGCTTGCCTATACTTTTGCCGGTATTGTTGGTGGCGCAATTGCTCCGATCCTGCTCACCTGGTTCATCTCGTTCGACCCAAGCGGTTTTTTCATTTGTCTTTATATCGGGCTATCATGTATCCTGACATTGATCGGCCTTGCAATGACGAGACACCCGCATCAATTATGAAAACACAAAACGGACTGGAGCAGCTTATTTCTGTTGCAGTCCGAATATAGTCTGGAGGAATAAAATTTCTTTTGATCAATCAAGATGCCGGCGTGTCATATCAAGATGATCAAGTATAGCTTTTTTTGCCTTTTTGATATCTTTGGTTAAAAGTGCATCCAGAATAAATTGGTGTTCTTTTAATGCCTCTATCCGCCTTATTGCATTATTATGCATTACGCGTAGACCAAAAGTAATAAAACGGGCACGAAGCAACTCATACATCTGATTTAAAAATTCATTGCCGGTGGCCCGAACCAAAGCACAATGGAAAGCGTGGTCATGTTCAATGAAGTCAGGATAGGGATCATCAAGCGCCATCGTCTTCTGGAAGTTGAGTTCCTTGATCATGTCCGGTGTCGGGTCGATATTGTGGGAGATACAATATTGTGCACTCCAGGTCTCGACAACGCCACGCGCCTGAAACAAATCATTGACTTGTTTTCCGTTCAAAGGCGAAACAAATGCTCCCCGATTGGGCTTCAGGTCAATCAGCTCTTCACTCGCGAGCATCATGAAAGCTTCTCTGACCGGCGTGCGCGAAATGCCCAAACTATCAGCAATTTCCCGCTCGTTCAGAAATGTTCCGACAGATGATGGATTTGTCAGAATTGTGTTACGGATATGAGAATAGGCCCGTTCGCGACCAGAAGATTTCTTTTCCATAATCCTACATTACTTGAATTTGATTTCAAGAATATAGGAAATTGGAATATTGGCAAGTATAGGGAGAAAATAAATGGGTGAAATAGTCAAAGTCGGGTTGGCTCAGATCCGAAGCAGCGTCAACAAAGACGAGAATAACGAACAAATTATTCAGATGGTTAAAAAGGCTGCCGGGCAAAAAGTCGACATATTGGTTTTCCCAGAAGCAGCCCAAATTTCCTTTGAAGCGGCTTTGAAGGATGAGGCAGAGCCGCTTGATGGTCCTTTCGCGACATTGATCCGCTCTTATGCAGTGAAATATGATATGATGATTGTTGCCGGTATGTTTGAACCGGCAAATGACGGGCGCATACGCAATAAGTTGATCATTACCGGAAAAAACACAGAAGCCACTTATCAGAAAGTTCATTTATATGACGCGTTCGGCTCACGTGAATCAGACCTCGTTGAAGCGGGACGTGATTCCCTTGTTCTCGATACAGTGTTCGGCAAGATCGGTTTTGCCATTTGTTATGATTTGCGGTTTGCCTACCAGTTTTCCGCAATGGGAAAAAAAGGTGCAAAATTGATTATTGTTCCGGCTTCCTGGGGAGCTGGTCCTGGAAAAGCCGAGCAGTGGGATTTGTTGGTTCGCGCCCGTGCGGCCGATTCAGAGGCCTGGTTAATTGCCTGCGATCAGGCTTGGCAACCGCCAAAAGGAACAGCACCGCTCGGCATCGGACAGAGTTCCATTGTCGATCCGACGGGCAGTGTGCGGGCACGGCTGGCGAGCGAGGCTGACCTTCTGGCCTTCGACATTGATTTGGGAAATGTGGAAGCTATTCGCGCACGGATTCCGATTTTATGATAAATAGATATTCGGGTAATAAAATATTGTTTTGAATAGATATTATGCTGTTATCTCGCTCTCTGGCATAGGTTTTGCAAAACAACAAAATCGGGCAATGATGAACGCCCATCATGCCCGATTTTTCATTTGATTTTTATTTCAATTCGGTCGCAAAACTGTCAAGCGGATATTCTTTTTTGACAATGCCTTTTTTATAAAGATAGACGCCGTAAGAAATATATTTTTCTTTGTCGAGGTGGAGCGGATTTTCGCTGAATAACGGAACCGTTTCCATCCATATCTTTTTATTGAGATCGGTATCGAGTTCCTTATATTTTTTCGCAAAATTGTCCCATGTTTCTTCCGGGTGAGCCTTCAGGTATTGCTGGCCTTCATGAACGGCTTCAAGGAATTTTTTATAAGCGTCTTGTTTTTGGAGGTCTTTTTTGGCAACAAAAATCAGTTCGTCATAAGGGGGAATGCCATAGTCCTCAACCTTCATAATAACAGGTTCTACGCCCTGTTCGCGTATTTCATTACCCTCCACATTGCGATAACCACCAATGACAGCATCAACCTGTTTTGACATCAGCCCGCTTACGAGGTTGAAATTGACGTTAATAAGCTCGACATCCTTTATCGTCAGCCCCTGATTTTCCAACATGGTTCCCAAGATCACCGGCTCGATACTGCTCACAGAAAAACCGACTTTTTTGCCTTTGAGATCGGCCGGTGTTTTAATCCCGCTATCGGGGAGCGCCAAAACGGTATTGAGCGGCGTTTCTATGAGTGTTCCTATGCGTGTGAGCGGCAAGTCTTCATCCATGAACACATAGAGCTGTTCTTGATAGGATAAAGCAATATCGGCTTTGTCGGATGCAACCAGACGCGGTCCGATATTGGGATCGGAGGGGGTGACGATTTCGACATCAAGTCCGCGTTTTTCAAAACTGCCAATCTGTTCGGCAACAATTAAAGGTGCATGATCGGGATTAAGATACCAGTCAAGAACAACTGTAAGTTTATCATTTGCTTTGGCACCGAAAACGCCGAGAAAAATGATGAGGATCGAAAAGAATATTTTTTTAAACACGTTTCCTCCGGAAATATAATGAAAAGAAAAATCAATTTTGTTCAGATTTTTTATCCCAGTAGATAACATATTTCAATATGATATCGGTGATATACCATAAAATCATTGCAATAACAGAAAGTATAAATATTGCGGCAAAACATGTCGGCGTCTGCATGCGGGCATTGGCGTTCAACATGATATAGCCGAGCCCGCCGGAAGACCCCACCCATTCGCCGATAATTGCACCAATCGGGGCAATGGCGGCAGCAACACGCACACCGGAACCAAGTGCTGGCAGCGCTGCCACAAGCCTGATATGGACAAGTTGCGACAAGGGAGATGCTCCCATAGTTTTTGCAAGATCAAGGTACCCTTCGTTCGTTCTCCGTAAACCGTCAAAAAAGGCTGTTGTGACAGGGAAAAATATAACCAGTATTGCGGCGATGATTTTCGAGAGGATGCCATAGCCGAACCAGAGAACCAGAATGGGGGCAAGGGCGAAAACCGGTATTGACTGGCTTACAATGAGAACCGGCATTAGCCATTTTTGCAATGTCTTGGAAAACATTAAAAGAAGTGCCAGAGCAGCACCGGACAAAATCCCCAAAACAAAGCCGATGACAATTTCGACAATTGTAACCAAAGAATTTTCGAAAAGATATGCCCGTCCATTCCAAAGTGATTGTGCAACAACAAGGGGAGAAGGCAATATGTATTTTTTGAGATCGAAAATAATGGCAACAGCCCACCATAACGCGAGGATGCCAAAGAAAACCACAAGACCATGAAGGAAAAATGCAAGTTTTTTATTGAAGCGGTTCGGCAAACTATATCCCCTTTAAAAAATGCATCAATTCGGTTTCGCTCTTTATGCGGTTTTTATCATCATAATTTCGGGGGGCTGTTCCCTCGACAAGGATAGCGGGCAGGAAAATTGCCGGTTGACCTTTAAGAACCAGTATTCGCTGACATAATCGTGCAGCTTCGGATGGATCGTGGGTAACAAGCAATACAGTTTTAGTTTTAAGAAGATCAAATGCAAGTTCCTGTATGGTGGCGCGAGTAACCGCGTCAAGCGCCGAAAAAGGCTCGTCCATCAATACAACGGGCTTGTCTTCATATAATGTACGGGCAATAGCCACTCTTTGGCGCATACCGCCCGATAATGTTTCGGGGAGCTGTTCTTTGACCGACAAAAGACCGACCTTTTCCAGTAGTTCTTCGGCTTTTTTGTAGTCTTTCTTCTCATGGCGCAGTCTTGCTCCAAGGCAGACATTGTCTATCACTTTGAGCCAGGGAAATAGCAAATCCTGTTGCGCCATATAGGTTATACGACCATGAAGACTGTCGCCGTCGGAACCTGAAATTTTTCCGCTATCTGGGGAAAGTAGCCCTGCAATGATTTTCAGAAGGGTGGTTTTGCCAATTCCGCTTTGCCCTAAAAGCCCGACAAATTCACCGGCAGGAATATCAAAATCCAGCGACCGGAAAACCGGTTTGCCTTCATAATCGAGAGAAATGTTTCGAGCTTTGATACCCAATAAGGGAAAAGAACTTGTCATTGATGAATGATCCTGAAATTAAGCTGTTCCGGCATTATTGAAATTCGGGTAACAAGCAATTTTTTACTGTTACCGGCAAAGCAGTTTGAAGCAAAAAGACGGTTTCTTCTCCATGAGATGAAGTGGTTATAAGGCTCGCGAAGAACATGGCCTGTTAGGCTCTGCTAATCAAGCTATTTTTAAATCAACAAGAAATATCTGACAGAAAATATGTCGGAATGTTTTGAACTGTTCAACAAAGATCGCTTGACGACAAAATGAAATGAGGTTCGTCAAATAGAATAGATAATAGTTTTCAGGTTGGAAAATTATTCGGGTTCATGCCGCCTCAAGGCTTCAATGAACAATTGGAAAGCAATCGGATGATGACGACGATTTGGATAATAAAGATAATACCCGGGAAACGGTAAACAATATTTTTCAAGAACGCGGATGAGCCTTCCCTGTCTCATAAATTCCTCGACTTCCTGTTCGGGAATATAAGCAAGTCCGAAACCGTCAAGGGCAGCTTCAAGAATATGTGGATAGGTGTTGAAAATGAGCTGTCCTTTCGGGCGCACATTGACCTCTCCATTTTCGTCATCAAGCTCCCACGGATAAAGTCCACCGGATGTTGGAACCCGCAAATTAATGCAATTCTGCTCCATCAGATCGTGCAAGGTTTCGGGTTTTTTATGTGTTTCAAAATAACTCGGCGCCCCGACAATTGCCATTCGCATTGCTGGTCCAACCGGAAAGGCAATCATGTCTTTGGCGAGATGTTCGCCAATACGAATACCCGCATCAAAACGTTCTTCAATAATATCGGTAAGACCATAATTGATATTAATCTCGACCTCGATCTTCGGATATTTCTGTAAAAAAGACCGCAATTTCGGCCGCAAAATATAGGACGCGGGATAATCCACCGTGGTGATACGGATTTTTCCTTTCGGCTCTTCGGCGGCGTTGGTGATGAGATCAAGCTTTTCATCCATTGTCTCAATAAGGGGGGAAAGTTCTTCTATCAGCCGCTCGCCTGCCGTTGTCGTTGAAACATTGCGCGTTGTCCGTGTGAGCAGACGAATTCCCAAACGTTCTTCAAGGCCGCGCATGGCATGACTTAAAGCCGATTGCGAGACACCTAGTTTGCTTGCCGCTCGGGTAAAGCTTTTTTCTCGTGCGACCACGAAAAAAGACATGAGATCATGGATGTTTTCTCTAAGCATTTTTTATGAGATAAAATCAGTTATTGAAAAAGATCTCCATTATATCACGTTTATTTATGAATTGAATTCATAGAGACATGCACAAATATTCTGTTATTTTATGAGCGTCATGGATTTTAAATAGCAGGATGAAGTAAGGCGTTAGTTCGTCAACTGGGTACGCTTTGAACGATTGTCATTGAGACCCGTCATTCGGGCATCACTCAGGCTTGTCATCCGGATTTAGATAAAATGCCAACGGCTTAAGGGCTCTTTGCGATGAACCGGCAAGGACCGGATTGACGGGGTGATAAATCCATTATGCCGGTTCGGGAGATTTGAAAATGTGTGAAGCATGTGGAAATTCTAATCATAAAAAACACGAAACTTTGCCGCGGCGTGAATTTTTGAAAGAAGGTGGCGCGTCTGTTCTTGCCGCCGGTGCAATGATGGGAACAAGTGCAGCTGCAAAGGCAGCCCCTTCGGAAGGCAAGATGGTTATTGGAAAGGAGCCTTTTGAAACCCGTGCCTATGCTGCAAAAAGTGCAACATCCGGTTTTTCGCCGATCACCATCACACGACGTGCTTTGAGGCCGGACGACGTGCTTCTCGACATTCTTTATGTCGGCATTTGCCATTCCGATATTCATGCTGTTCATTCGGACTGGAGCGCCGCCCATTATCCTATCGTGCCCGGTCATGAAATCGTCGGCCGTGTTCTGGCGGTTGGTTCAAAGGTTACGAAATTCAAAGTCGGCGATATTGGCGGCGTTGGTTGCATGGTGGATTCTTGCGGCACATGTGAGAATTGCCTTGATGATCGCGAACAAAACTGTCTGAACGGGACCACCTTTACCTATGATTCACCCGACAAGATAAGCGGTGGTTATACTTTTGGCGGCTATAGCGACCGCGTGGTTGTAAACGAGCGTTTTGTTATTCATATTCCTGCCCAAGTGCATCTTGCCGCTTACGCGCCGCTTCTTTGTGCCGGTGTGACCACCTTTTCCCCCATGCGTCATTGGAAATTACAAAAAGATCAGAAAATCGCAATTGTCGGCCTTGGTGGTCTTGGCCATATGGCATTGAAACTTGCCCATTCCATGCGTGCCGATGTCACGGTATTCACGACAACGGAAGGTAAGATTGCCGATGCCAAACGTTTGGGCGCAAATGCTGCATTTTTGTGGAGTGACGAAAAAGCTTTCGAGCGCCTTGCCAATCATTTCGATTTGATGATCTCGACAGTGCCGGTTTCATATCCGATGCAGCCTTTCATGAATATGCTCAAACTTGACGCGACACTCGTTAATGTTGGTGCGCTTGGAGAATTGACAGGCGGTTTGAGTGGTATGGCCAATGGCTTTGGCCGGAAAAGTCTTGCCGGTTCGATGATTGGCGGCATTGCCGAAACACAGGAAGTAATTGATTATTGTGCGGCACGTCATATCGAGGCCGATATAGAACTTATCAAACCCGACGAAATTGATCGCGCTTATGAACGGGTTATGGCCAAAGATGTGCGCTACCGGTTTGTTATCGACTTTGCGTCGGGTAAGTCGGCTTGAAATCGACGTTCAAACTTCATCGAGGACGATTCTTTTGAGGCGAGTTTAATTTTCGCCGGTACGCCAAGTTATTTTTCACATAACGTTTTTGCAAAATTACAGGAAAAAATAATGTTGACACTTGAACAGAAAAGACTTGTTCCCGTTGCCGCTTTTGCGGCTCAAGGAAATATTGACGGATTGAGAAATGCTTTGGCGCAAGCACTGGACGACAAGGTCGCTATCAATGCTATCAAGGAAGTTCTGGTTCAAACTTATGCCTATGCAGGGTTTCCAAGAAGTCTGAATGCACTTTCCGCTTTGATGGATGTGGTCAATAAGAGACATAAAGCGGGTAAAAAGGATGAACAGGGCAAAGATGCCTCTCCCGTCCACACAGATAAAACAATGTTGGAGGTCGGAACCGGAATCCAGACAAAACTGGTCGGTCAACCGGTGACAGGCCCGCTTTTTGAATTTGCCCCCGTAATTGACCAGTTTTTGAAAAGTCACCTTTTTGGCGATATTTTTGTGCGTGACAATCTCGACTATAAAACGAGAGAAGTTGCTACAATTGCCATGCTTGCTGCACTTCAAGGCGCGCAGTCGCAATTGAAATCACATTATCAGATGGGAACGAACACCGGCCTTGAAAAAAAGGATTTGCAGGAAATTGTTACCATTCTCGAAACGAAAGTCGGTCCGGAAGTTGGAAAACGTGCAAGCGAGGTGCTTGATAGTTTTCTGAATGGTTGAACTTTTGATAATCGTGTTTTTCAAGAGGCTGAATGATGAGTGAATGGACAAAGAGCGAGCTTGCGGCGATTGATGCAGCCGATGATCTCAAAATGGCTCCCTACCATGAGGATTTAAAAAAAACGGGCACGCCTGTGTGGATATGGGAAGTGGTTGTTGATGGCGGCCTTTATGTGCGTGCCTATAGCGGCACGTCCTCACGCTGGTATCAGGCTGCAATCAAACAAAAAAGCGGGAAAATTATCGTGTCCGGAAAGACGGAATCTGTTCATTATGAAGCCGTCAAAGATCCTGCGGTTCTCGATAGAATTGATGAGGCTTATCACAAAAAATATGATCCAAGCCCTTATGTTGGACCAATGGTAGGCGAAAGAGCAAAAGCAGCAACAATCAAAATCATAAAAGCCTGATGGGTCATTGTTGGTTATCGTTTTTCAAAACAGCAAAATAAAAGTTTTAAATAAAAGGCCGACAGTTAGGGAACTGTAGGCCTTTTAATAAAGATACGGTTTTAAAAAGCGGGTGCAGACTTGATTTGAAAATATCAAAGCCGGTTGCGCTTTTTCACTTTTTTAAGTAGCAAGTGACTTAGAATTCGAGTTTGTCACCTTCAAGCGGGATAATAACCGATTGGCCGATACCTTCCTTATCGACATAAGAACGAAGTTCTTTCCGGCTTAAAACAGCATGGTTGCAGGCTTCCATATGAATAGCAACAAGCTTTGATTGTGGCGCGATCTTATGGGCGTGAACGACATCCTCCTTGCCCATAATAATGGAACCGAAGCCCTGAAGCTGTGCGTCACCTGCATGAAGAACAACAACGTCCGGCTTATAGTGTTTTAAATTATCCTCGACAGCGTCAATCCATATTGTGTCGCCCGCAAAATAAAGCGTTGGTTCATTTGGTGCTTCAAATATAAAACCGGTGGCATGGCCTAAAACTTCGCCAACCTCATGGTTTTTGAAAGCTTCATTGCTTCCGTGCTGGCATAAAGTTTTAGTCACATGAATGCCGTTTTCATAATCGAGTTTTTGCGGCAGAACGGCGAGATTTTTGAAACCTTGTCTCTCAAGAAATTCTTTATCCTTTTCATTCTGGACGAATATTTTTTGATCTTTGTCTATAAGTCCTGTGGCAACCTCGTCCCAATGGTCGGGATGGGTATGACTTAAAAAAACGGCATCCACATTTTTGATAATGTCTCTGGCATCAAAAGGCAGTTCAACACGTGGAAACCGTCGCTCGCTATGAACTGTACCGGGAAGTCCGGGATAGCGGTCTTTTTCTGCGAGCATCGGATCAATGAGAATGTGTTTTCCGGCGTAATCAAGAATAACCGTTGCGTTACGAATGAATGTGAATTTCATGGTTCAAACCTCTTCAATTTCTTGAAGTGTATGTAATCATGCTTTTTCTGAATAAAAACTGGCCTGATGGTCAAAAGGCATTCATATCGGGCCAAAATTTAGCGAGGTTTTTTGTTGGAATAAAACTGTTGGTTAAATTGAAAACGTCTGGCGCCATTTAGTAGGTGTGACCCGAAACGCGTCAATAAAGCTGCGGCGGAATGATTGGGTAGAGGCAAATCCGGCGATTTGCGCAATTTCCTCAATAGAAAGTTTTGTTGTTTCCAATGCGTGTCTCGAAAAATGCAACCTTTCATGGATAAGCCATTCCATTGGTGAACGGCCGGTTGCTTGATGAAAGCGGCGGGTGAAAGTGCGCCGGCTCATACCGACAGTCTTGGCCATAACATCAAGAGAATAGGATGAAGCAAGGTTTTTTCTGATTGTTTCAAGCAGTGAATTTATGCGTTGGTCGCTTGTCGATATCGGAACAGGGGTAGCAAGATATTGGGCCTGACCACCTTCGCGGTGCGGCGGAGTTACAATCATACGCGCAGCATGATTGGCAACAGCGCCGCCATAATTTTTGCGAATAAGGTGAAGACAACAATCAATCCCCGCAGCAGTACCGGCGGATGTGATGATGTTACCATCTTCAACATAAAGGGCATTAAAATCGACTTCCGTATCAGAAAACTGTTCGGCAAACTGTTTTTCATAGGCCCAGTGCGTTGCAGCTTTTTTCCCTTTCAAAAGCCCGCTATAGGCCAGAACATAAGTGCCAAGACAAAGCCCCATAATGGTTTTATTTTTTCGCGCTTCATTGTTAAGACTTGTCTTCAGTGCAGAAGAGATCTGTTGTTCAGGATCCGGCCAATAGGGAATGACGATTATATCGGCGTCATCAAGGCTTTTAAGATCGTGGTCGACTTTTATCGAGAAAGTATCCTGACCTTCAACAATTCCGGTTTTTTCTGAAAACAGAATTGGCTTGTAATAGGTTTTGTCCGGCATGGCTGCACCGAAGGCCATGACCGGAACAGAAATGTGAAACGGGCTGAAATTCGCCATGACATAAATGGCAACAGTTTTCGGTATCCGGTTCAAAGTTGCATTTTGACCGGCATCCATGTTGTGCAAGCCTCGTGATAACCGGTCCATTTTTTCAAACAGACCTTGCAATGATTGTTAGAATCTTGTCGAATGTCTCGTCGTCAAGCCATGGACTATTCGATATGGTCAACATTCTCGCCGCAAAATCGCGGGCATTAGGGGTTGAAAAACGCTTGTTGAAATGCGGTTCAAGATAGGAATAATCGGGTAAAGCATGAACGAACAGGCGGGTGACGCCATATGGCGAAGGCCACAAGGTTTCAAGTGCTTTGTCTCTTGCTTCTTTGGTTTCAAAAAGCACCATAATAAATGGCCAAATAGCCCCTTCATCATCAAGGCCTTTAACAACCGTGATCGACGGAATTTTTGCAAGCTTGTCGACGCGAAGTTGCGCCTGTTTTTTTATGTCCTCTAAAAAAGGTTTGAGCCTTGAAGCGGCATTTGCACCTCTTTTCATTCTGAAACGGCTTACACGATGAACGGGAATATCGTCATCAAAAACATCACCGACCGCTTCCTCTATATTGCCGGCTGCAAGCTCCTTGCGCCTCGGCATGCCATAAGCGAGCGACAAAAGCCGCGGACGATAGGCGATAGAATATCCCAACAATTCGCTTATGCGTTTAAGTTCAAAGAAAAAACGGGGTTTTACTATTTTTTGGTGGGTTTCCTTTAATGCCAGACGGATTTCATCATTAAACGATGTCAAAAGGCCGCCTTCATAAAGGGTAAGGCCTTTTCCGACGGCAAGGCTGAAAAAAGCAATATCCCCCGTTTTGCCGGCTGCCGAACCAAGTGCCTGTGCCCCGTCTTCGATGACATAAGCACCTTTTTTATGAGCGATTTCAACGCATTGTTCAACATCTGCCAATTGGCCGCCAATATGGGCGGGAATAACAGCCAGTGTCTTTTCGTCGATCAGCTTGTCGAGGCAATCAAAATCGAAATCGAAACTGTTTTTTGCGGTATCACAGAGTTTTACGGTCAAATTGCAATGGGCAATGGCAAGCACAACGAGAGGGCAATTATAAGCCGGTATGATAACGTCTCTGCGCCCTTCGTTCTTGGGCATATTTGCCAGAGTTTGAAGGGCGACAATAAGTGAAGCCGTGCCTGAACATTCCAGAATGAGCGGCGGCAAATCGAACAAGTCGCTTAAATTAGGGCAGAGTTCTTTTTTTGTTGGCAACCAATCATGCCAAACCATAGGGAGACCGGCGGTTGGTGGAATTTCGCCTTGTCTCGTCATTGTCAGGATTTCTCGTTTTCTTTTTGGATAACATCACGTTCAGCAAATGCAAGGCACACAATGCCCGCAACAATAAACAGTGCACCGGCAAAATGTGCCAATGAAATTGTTTCGCCGAATATCAGAACGGAAGCAATCATGACAGTGACGACTTCAAGATGGGACGCCGCAAATGCCGGACCTACAGGCGCGCGTCTTAAAAGCGTCATCCATGTGAAGAATGCCCCGACATAGCCGAGAATGGCAAAATAGACAAAAGGATGGGAAAAAATCCTGTATAACCATCCGAGGCTTGCTTCCAAGGGCAGGGCGGCGGTTGCCGAAAGCTTGAAGCTGATCTGGCCGAGCGTGTCGAACATCATCAAAAAGAAAAAGCCCAGAATATAGAAGCGACGCATTAAAAAGCTCCCACAATAGCAACACCTATGGCAACAAAGCTGATGCCGAGAACCCGCATAGAGGTGAGTTTTTCATCAAAAAACAGCCGCCCCAATACCATAATGACAATGATATTGATTGATCCGAGCAATATGCCTTCCGAAAGCGGAACCAATGTCAAAAATGCCATCCATAACAAAAATTCGGCGACATAGGAGATTATGCCGAGCCATAGAAGTGGTTGACGGAAAAGTGCTAGCCAATATTGAAAAAGCGATTGAGGTTTATTTTCCTCGTCCGGTTCTGTGGCCGCACCTTTGAAGGCAAGCTGGCCGACAGTGTCACAAACAATATTTCCAAACCACACCAGAAAAATCAGCCAACTCATTGTCAGGCCATCTCGCGAATAAACGGGTTCACAGCAGGGGGTACCAATTGATCTTTTGTGCATAAGGCACCAAAGAAATCAGCGCTTTCCTGAATGACTTTTTTACGGTCACGGTCAATTGTTATCATATGGTAGCTGTTCTCCAATGGTATCATCTTGACGGGGCCTGAAACCGAACGGGCAACACGTCCCGAATTTGTTTCCATATTGGCAATGTCATCATGGTTTGAATGCATGATAAGGCAGGGAGCTTTTATATCATGCAATTGTGTTTCGGTTTGTTTTGCAAGTTCCTGCATCTCGGCAAGTGAACCGAGCGGATTTCCGGCAAGTCCACCTTTGGCACTGTCGCCAGAAAGCATGCTTTCGGAAATGGTTTTGCGTATCCGCTCATCTTTCAAACCATAAGGTGGCCGTTCGATAAACACACTTTTCTGGAAAATGCCAAGCGCTTTGAACCATTTCAACAAAAATACAGAGCGCTGGATATAACGCGGTATCGACCAGCCGTCATAAATGAATGTCGGACCATATACGCCGACACCTTTTACATTTTCAGGGTGATCGGCCGTATATTTGAGTGCCAGAACCGCACCCATGGAAAGTCCGCCGACAAACATTGTGTCAACATGTTCCAAAAGCCGATCTGCTGCACGTATGACACTATCATACCAGTCATGCCAGCTGGTTGCCAAAAGATCATTTTCATCACCGCAATGGCCTGCAAGTTGCATACCGTAAACAGTAAAACCGTGCTTATGCAAACCTTTACCCAGAATTTGCATTTCGGCCGGTGTACCTGTCAAACCATGAATGAGAAGAACGCCAGCCCGACCACCTTTATAGAAAAAGCTGACATCGGTAATCATGAAGCCACCCTTTCGCGGGCTTTTTCCGGCCGTTGCAATTTGTGCCAGATTTGCATAATTTCGGCGAAGTTATCGACCTTGATGTGGTCAATGCTGTTTGCTGCACAATAATCGGCAAGTTTTCCTTTGGCGAGTACAAGGTCGGCTTTTCCGGCCGCGCAAAAATCCGACGTACCATCGCCGATATAGAGGGTAAATCCGTTACCCGCATTGGCAAAATGGCGGCATTTGCAATTACCTGCCGGGCAAGCAACATTTTTGTAGGGAAATTGTAACTGCCAATTATTGTTACCGGCATAAAGAAGACGGTTTGCGAAAACCTTGACGTTTTCGAGACCATAGCGTTTCAAAATCGTGCGGATGCTATAATCAAGCCCGTCGCTTAAAATGGCAATATCGACACCTTGCTCGTCAAGCAAGCGGACAAAATCCGGAAAAGCGGGATCGATTGCCATTTCATCAAGACATTTTTTGAGCTCGGCAGGCGAGGCCTTGATAAGCGCGATTTGTCTCATCATGCATTCACGTGCACCGATTTTGCCCGAAAGCCAATCCTGTTCGATTGATTCCCAGTTTGGAGATGCAAATCTTTCCAAAAGAACATCTGTCACGTCATTATCGGCAATCGTGCCATCGAAATCGACAAAGACGCGAGAAAATATGGGCCCTTGTGAGAATACGGGAGCGCTCAAAGCTTGAAAAGCATTCGGGAACGTTCTTGTCATATTCGTCTTAATCTCCAATAGAAGCCATAACTGGAATTTGGTCAGCTTGATACATAGCGACCTTTTACCTATAAACAATAAAGACGAATATGCGTTCTTTGTTGCATTTCTGTAACCGGAAAAGAAAGACCTGCATGAACAAGAAAATTCTTATAATAGAAGATGATACAAGGCTTGCCGAGCTTGTTGCCAATTATCTGAAGCGACAGAACTATGATGTAGAGGTGCATCCTCGCGGCGATACTGCCGAAGAGGTCATCAAGCAATTGCTGCCTGATCTCGTCATTCTTGATGTCATGCTGCCCGGAAAATCCGGTTTCGATGTTTGCCGTGATGTGAGACCCTTCTATAAAGGCCCGATATTGATTATGACGGCAAGCGAGGATGATATTGATGAAATTATCGGATTGGAACTTGGTGCCGACGATTATATGTCAAAGCCGGTCGAGCCACGCCGTTTGCTTGCCCATATACGCGCGCTTTTAAGAAGAAAAGAAAGCGAAACGGTCGACGAAAATCATACTGAAAACGAAACATCACCTTTGTCGCGCACCAAACTTGTTTTTGGCAATCTCGTCATAGACAAGGATAACCGCGCAGTTCTGATTGATAATAAACCGGTTGATTTAACCACGGCCGAATTTGATCTCTTGTGGCTCCTTGCAAGTCATGCCGGACAGATATTATCCCGTGACGATATATTGAATGCTTTGCGAGGTATCGAGTTTGACGGGCTCGACCGGTCGATTGATGCACGCATTTCAAGGCTTCGGCGCAGGCTTGGCGATGACCTTGAAAACCCGCGTTTTATCAAAACAGTGCGCGCCAAAGGATATCTTTTTCTGCAATGGGAAGGAGAATGAGAAAACAGGCTGAAGCAATAGGCAGGAATGAGGAGCGGACCCCGCGTAAATTTGCTAGTATGAAGCTGCTGACAAAATGGCATAAAATCTGCCAATGATATAAAAAGCGGATAATCGGGCTATAATTTTCGGGAAAGATAAGCCGAATTACGTGAAAAATGCGAATGGCGGCAATGATTGGTGAAATGCTATGACGAACGAAGAACATGATGGGCTACAAAAAAGCCGTCGCCGCATGGTTATTTTACGCTCGATCAGTGTGCTTATCATTTTGTTCTTCTTGCAAGGTGGCGTTGCTTACGGAACATTGCAATTGTTTCTTGCTTTGCCTGCCAACTGGACCGGCATTATTGACGACGCGGATATTGAACGCGATGCCCATCAGGGTACTGTCTATATGATTGATCAGGCAATTGCGAACGAGCCGTTAAAAAAGCCGTCTGATGTGCTTCAAGAATTGCAGCCGCATTTTCATTTCCGCCTCACTTATATCGAAAAGCCCGACCATTTTTCGGATGATGTGAAAGAGCAATTGAAATCCTATGACCTCGCTTATGATGATGAAGATGATCATATCTATGCAAAACTCAATTCAGGCGGCTATCTGAAACTGGGGCCGCTCATTACGACCGACATCAATGATGCCAATGCCAGCGCAATTTTTATCCTTCTGGCATTGCTCACAATCGTCAACGCTCTGCTGTTTTTTGCTATTTTATATTTTGCTTTTTCCACATTGTGGCGCGAAGCGCGAGCCATCAGATTGACAGCCAACGCATTGGGCGAAGGGAATTTGACGGCACGTGTTCCGAAAATTCGTAGCGAACCGTTAAAAATGATCGGCCATGTTATCAATGATATGGCAACCCGTCTTGAGCTTCTCGTCGGTCATAGCCGTACCATGATGCATGCTATGGCGCATGAATTCCGCACACCTCTCGCCCGATTGCGCTTTGGTTTGAGCATGTTGGAAGATTCCGACCCGGAAGAAAAAAAGAAGCTTTATGCCGGAATTGACAAGGATATAGACGAGCTTGAGCAATTGATAAAAATATCGCTCGATTATTTCCGCATGAACAACAAAAACATGCCGACAAAGCTTGAAAATGTCCATATCAAGCGTTGGGCAGAAAATATCATTGATGATCTGTCATTGTTGAAGCCAAAGGGATTTGAAGTCAGTTATAATATTGCCAATGTGGATAGTTTTATTGACCCGAAATTGGCTGCAATGGCGTTTCGCAATATCATTCTGAACGCTTTCAAATATGCCCGTTCAAAGGTTTACATCCATGTTTATAAACAGGATGATGCGCTGATTTTCGAATTCGATGATGATGGACCGGGGGTAGCGGAAAGCGTCAGAGAAGAAATATTCTCGCCTTTTTTCCGGCTTGATAATGATAAATCCGGCTCACATGAGGGATATGGGGTTGGTCTTTCTTTCGTGCGTGCTATTGCGGAGCTTCACCATGGTTCGGCTTTTGTACTTTCAAGCCGCTTGGGAGGCGCACGTTTTGTCATGCGCTTCGGGCTTTAGAGAGAGCGCCTGAAAAATACGCGCTTTCTTGAAAAATACGCTTTTTAAAGATAAGCGGAAAGCGTTTCAATGAGTTTGCTATTCAACTCATGCTGTTCTTTTTGCCACTTTGTAACGAGTTCGTCGGAAACGCTTGTTTGCCCGTCAAGTTTACTTAAAAGACTTTTCCAGAAACTGTGATAAGTGTAATTGGAAACTTCTCCGGTAATATCACAGGCTCTAAGTCTGGAACCGATATTGGTGATAAGGTCGGTCAAATGCCGCGGCTCCATCTCGCCCTGATCCCAATTTGTATGGATAAATTGCGGCGAGAGCGCATCCTTGTCGATTGACAGATAGACGGGAAGATTTTCCTTATAAATGCTGCTGATAAAGGCTGACATCATGTCATCGACATTGGCAAATGTCTGGAAAGCATTTTTCAAGCCCAGAATATTTGCCCAGCTCACATCCACTTTTGTAGACCAATAGGTCAATTTGTTGGACATAAGCGGCTTCAAGCGGTTTTCGACAGCGTGTTTCACACCAATATCGCCAGAGGTAATGCCGACAACATGAACATGGTCGATAAATGGCAAAGAAGCAGCATGACTGATCCATGAACCGCAATGGATACCGAAAGGATAACGCATATTGTCCGGATGGTTATCAATCACAATGAGCGTTAAAGGTTCTTGTTTTAAATGTTTGTGACAATGCTTTACCAATAATTGGCTCACATGGTGATAATCGCCACTTCCAAGAAAAACCGGTCCATAAGTTTCCGGCATTTGTTTTTCAAGTTCCATTTCGAGCTTACGAAAATTGGCAAAAGTCGTAGCGTAACGGATACGGTCTTGCCATCCGCTTAAATCGATATTGATGGAATTGTCGAATGTTCCCACACTATTGTCAAAATCGAGGACAACCGGATTTTTCATCAGTTTTGGTCTCCTTGAAGTTCAAGATGGGCGTCACTTTCGAAATGATGCCGGAAGTGTTTCAATATCGCTCGCAATAAAGGATTGCGGATATAGACAGCATGGCGTGTATAAACGAATTTTGCGCCAAGATAGGCTTTGATTTCAGGGTCGGTCCAACCGGCAACATAATATTTGAAACCGTTGAGTCGGGCATATTCAAGATTGAAAAACCAGCTTATGAAATAGAGATTATTGTCGGTTGCAAGCGGGTAATCAAAGCCGATATATTTGTCGACAAGCATGTCTTTATAGGCAAAACAGATATTGTAACCGATGAGCTTGCCACTTTTTTTATAGACAACAACTCGCAAGCTTTCATCGTCCGTATGTAACAAATCGTAGAAAAACTCTTCACTCAAGAGATCGAAATGGATTTCGCTCTGTTGAAAGACCTGCAAATAAAGCAGGTAGAAGTGTTTTATCACCTCGTCGCTTTGAAGATAAGGCGAGTTGGCGGTTAAAACCTCAATCTCAAGATTTTCCATCGCACGCAATTTCCGACGAAAATCCTTGCGGCGATTTTTCGAAAAACGGACAAGAAAATCATCCCGTGATGAATAATCGACCGGCACATAGGCAAGAGCTTGTCCGGCAACAGAAATAAAGCCCGCCTGTTCCAATTGTGCAAGAAAATCCGCAGTTTTTTTGGCGTCTTCATCAGATATTAAAGGCGAAGGGGAGGGCAAATCTTTGACAATGACAAGCGGATAATTTTTGCCTTCTTTTTCTTTCAAAAAAAGCGCGACCTTTTCTGCATCAAAAGGTGTGGGCAGCGGCGAAAATTCCGAGACAGTTGTGCCGACAAACAATGTTTTATATTTCAACAGCCGTGACCAGAATTTATAGAAAGGTATTTTTTTTAAACGCTTTTGATCTTCATTATCCATTGTCGTGGTGAGATCAAAGAGAGCTGCAAAAACCGGAAGTCCAGCTCGAGAAATATCGGCTTTGAAATCAACAGGCGGGTGGCGCAGAAAATCGCTTAAAAGATAATCGGGTTCAAGCTTGTTTGACCAAGCTTTAATGGCGTTGTCTGTCTCTTTTCGATTATCCATATTTCGCCGGTTTACCCATCAAATGTTTTGAAAGAAGCGGATAGAAATTCGCTTACGCGTTTTCACCTCGTACGGAACTGTCGTCACCACGCTTTATAAAAAGCTTGGAATTTCAAAAAATGCGAAGCAAGTATCTCACCAAATGACGTGAAGGGGAAGCGTTTCCCCTTCACACAAAAGGTTTTCCAGACCGGAATTGAAATCCGGTCCGGCATCAATTTTATTGTTCCTTCTTTGCACGCGTAATCAATTGATCAAGCAGTGAAATTGCTTTGTCAATTTCTTCTGTTGTGATGAGAAGCGACGGTGCAAGGGTGATGACGTTTTTATAATAGCCGCCAACATCGAGAACCAGTCCGGTTTTTTTGCCCTGCCAGTCAAGATCGCCCGAAAGGCCGATGTCGACCATGCGGTCAAGAAGCGCTTTGTTCGGTGTGAAGCCATCTTCGGTGCAAATTTCGGCACGCAAGGCCAAGCCCAAACCGTCAACATCACCAATTTCCGGATGGCGTTTCTGAAGATCTTGCAATCCTTCCAGAAAATGTTTGCCCTTTTCCATAACCATGGTTTCATAATCGGTTTCACCAAGCATATGGAAAACTTCAACACCGAGCGCGGTTCCAAGCGGATTTGAAGCGAATGTTGAATGGGTAGACCCCGGAGGGAAAATTTTCGGATTGATCAATTCTTCACGTGCCCAAAGGCCGCCCAAAGGATTAAGACCATTGGTGAGCGATTTGGCGAAAACAAGAATATCAGGGGTTACGCCGAAATGTTCAATCGACCATAATTTGCCTGTGCGATAAAATCCCATCTGGATTTCGTCAACGACAAGAAGAATACCATGATCGTCCAGAACTTTCTTGATGCCTTTAAAGAAGTTTCTCGGCGGAATAACGTAACCGCCAGTCCCCTGAAGAGGCTCGATATAGAAGGCAGCATATTCGGTTTCGTTTGCTCTCGGATCCCATACGCCATTATATTCTGTTTCAAACAGGCGGGCAAATTCGTTGACGCAATGTTCGCCATATTCTTCAACAGTCATTCCTTTAGGGCGACGGAACGGATAAGGGAAGGGCAGGAACATGGCGCGTTCGCCAAAATGCCCGTAACGACGACGATAGCGATAGCTTGATGTGATGGAAGAAGCGCCCAATGTGCGGCCGTGATAGCCACCTTCAAAGGCAAACATCAGGCTCTTTCCCGCCTTGGCATTACGCACGACTTTCAGAGAATCTTCAATACATTGCGAGCCGCCGACATTGAAATGGATACGCCCGTCAAGGCCGAATTTCTTCTTCATATCTTCGGCGATGATTTTGGCCAATTCGATTTTTGTCGGATGCAAATATTGGCTGGCAACCTGTGGTAAAGTGTCGATCTGCTTTTTCAGAACATTATCAAGACGGGGATTTGCGTAGCCAAAGTTACAGGCGGAATACCACATTTGCAGATCAAGGTAAGGGACACCTTCGAGATCATACATATAGGAGCCTTCACAGCCGGCAAATACTTTTGGCGGGTTTACGTAGTGGACAGTGTCACCGAAGGAGCAATATTTTGCTTCATCGGCAAGTAGCCGAGACTCGAAAGCCTTGGCATCAGAATTTGTCATTTTTTCTGGTTTTGCCATATTTGCACTCCAAACTAAAAGATAGTCTAAATTTTAGAGCGCGAAAAAGTTAGGGCTGTTGTGTTTGTGTTTTGCTTTAGTAACAAAACTTATCTTTGCCCGAAAAGCTCATAAAAATGCGGTTACAAAGCCCTCGCCAGCATTCGAAATTCTAACTTGAAAGCTAAATAGTTCACTTTTTTAAGGCCGCGGAAGCTTTTTGTAACCTTCAGTTACAACAGGCGTCTTTTTCAAAGTTAAGGGTGAATTTTTACCGGACAATAAAAATAAAGCAGTTTTCAATCAATGAAATTTATGGCGAGATAATTTCTACAAATCCGGGTTTAAACAGGTGCAGCGATGAAATGACATATCAATAATCTGGTTTCTGGAAGTGGCATAAAAATTGAAAGTAAAGAAACGGGTAAAAGAGACCGGAAATTTTTCTCAAAAAATTATTTTTAAGTTGGCAGAAGCTGCCCCTTTCATATAATTGACACTCGTTATTTAATATTTTTCATAATCAAAAAAGCCGATAAAGTTCTACCGGAGAAGAAAATGAAAACAGCGCTTGTTTTACAACATCTCGCATTTGAAAATGCCGGTTTGATCGGGAATGTTCTTGGCAAACGTGGATATGAACTGAAAAACCTTGATGCAACGCGCGATGACATTTCGGCTTTTCCGGTGAATGAAGCAGATATCGTCATTATTCTGGGCGGGCCTATCGGCGTTTATGATGGTGAACTCTATCCCTTTATCACTCAGGAATTAAAGCTCATAGAAAAATCCTTGAAAATCAAAAAACCGATGATCGGCGTGTGTTTAGGCGCGCAATTGATTGCAAGTGCTCTCGGCGCGAAAGTACAACCGATGGGGAGAAAAGAAATCGGCTTTTCAAGCCTGCAATTAACCGATGAGGGGCAGAAAAGTCCGCTTGAATTGATCGGCACAACACCGGTTCTTCATTGGCATGGTGACCAGTTCGAAATTCCGGAAGGAGCGAAGCGTTTGGCAGAAACCGGTATTTGTCCCAATCAGGCGTTTTCTTATGAAAATATTTTGGCGTTACAATTTCATCTTGAAGCGGATCTTGATTATTTTGAACATTGGTTGGTAGGACATGCCTCAGAGCTTTCGCAAGCCGGAATTAATCCGGTTGATCTACGCAATGACGCAAAAAAATACCAAGGGGATTTGAGAACAAAAGCTGAAAAAATTTTCAATCTCTGGTGTGAAGAAGTTTTGAAAAATCTCTGATTTTTGCAAACTTCCTTCGGTCAACAAGGCAATCAGTTCAACGCGGAAATTTATGTTTGAAGCTCCGCCGAAGACGAGTGCTTCGCTTCATATATCGGCAATTTCATTGCTGAAGACTTTATGTTGTAAAATTTACACAAATTTCGCTGTGGTTTTTACGTAAAGCAAGAAGCG
Organism: Bartonella sp. M0192; assembly: GCF_016102305.1. Lineage (NCBI taxonomy): Bacteria > Pseudomonadati > Pseudomonadota > Alphaproteobacteria > Hyphomicrobiales > Bartonellaceae > Bartonella > Bartonella sp. M0192. The sequence continues at coordinate 806,348 of NZ_JACFOU010000001.1, forward strand.
CTCTTTTTAAAACCGGTTGCGAGATGTTATCCCCCCGACATCAAATAAATTCGTTCGATTTTATTTATAATGATATTCAAGGAAATAACTGTTCAGGTTTTTATCAATCAGAAAACAGCCGTTAAGTTATTCGATCTGCTGTTAGCCGAGCAGAATAATTCAATGAGGCGTTCTCTCCGGTTCTGTCAGCCCGAAGGCCAATTATTTCGCTAAAATATTTAGGCCTTTATCGGGAAACACAATTACATATTCGGGTAAACAGGACCTTCGCCACCTTGTGGACATGTCCATGTGATATTCTGGTTCGGGTCCTTGATGTCGCATGTCTTGCAATGGATGCAGTTTTGCGCGTTAATGACATAGGTTTCCCTGCCATCCTTTTCTATCCATTCGTAAACGCCCGCCGGACAATAGCGTGTCGAGGGACCGGCATAGATATTCAATTCCGATTTTTCCTGAACATCGAGCGAGGTTACTTTCAAATGGCAAGGCTCATTCTCTTCGTGATTTGTATTGGAAAGAAAAACACTCGAGAGGCGGTCAAAACTGACAATGCCATCAGGTTTCGGATAGTCGATCGGTTTGTGTTTTTCTGCCGGTTCAAGAGAAAGATAATCCGGTAGACCATGCGACATTGTGCCGAAAAACGAAAAGTGGAAGAGCGCCTGACACCACATGTCAAAGCCGCCTAGTTGAACACCTCTTTTCGTGCCATATTTCGATAATAACGGCTTTACGTTGCGGACCGGATAAAGATCTTTTCCGATTGCACTGTCGCGCCAGCCATTTTCAATTTCGCTGATTTCATCATGGCTGCGGCCGGCTTTTATGGCGTTTGCTATTGCGTTGGCAGCGTAAACGCCGGATAAAACCGCATTATGCGACCCTTTTATGCGGGGAACATTCATGAAACCGGCAGAGCAGCCGATTAATGCACCACCCGGAAAAGTCAATTTCGGGACGGATTGCCAGCCGCCTTCGGTCAGAGCACGGGCACCATAGGCAATGCGTTTTCCACCTTCAAATATCGGGCGAATTGCCGGATGTGTTTTGAAACGCTGGAATTCTTCAAACGGAGAAAGGTAAGGGTTTTTATAATTGAGGTGAACAACGAAACCCACAGCGATCTGGTTGTTGTCCATGTGATAAAGGAAAGAACCGCCACCCGTTTCGTCATCAAGAGGCCAGCCCAATGTATGCTGGACAAGGCCGGCGTGATGTTTTGACGGGTCAATTTCCCATAATTCTTTCAGGCCTATGCCATATTTCTGGGGTGAGCGCCCTTTATCAAGATCGAATTTGTTGATGAGCGTTTTCGCAAGTGACCCACGAGCTCCTTCACCAATCAGAACATATTTGCCAAGAAGCTCCATGCCCCGCATATAATTCGGGCCATGGCTACCATCTTTTTCAACATCCATATCGCCTGTTGCAATGCCTGTAACAGCACCGTCTTCGTTATAAAGAACTTCCGTGGCAGCAAAACCGGGGTAGATTTCCACGCCAAGCGCTTCGGCTTTTGTGGCAAGCCACCGGCAAACATTTCCCAAAGAGACGATGTATTTTCCATGATTGGAGAGAATCTTCGGCATAATCCGGTTGGAAAGCTGCTTGGCTTTGGTCTCGTCCAACACGAAAATATGGTCTTCTTTTACCTCCGTTGTGAAAGGATGGTTTTGTTCGTTGCGCCAATCCGGCGACAGCGTGTCAATGCCGATTGGATCGACAACAGCACCGGACAGAATGTGGGCACCGACTTCGACACCTTTTTCTACAATAACAACCGAAAGATCAGGGTTGATCTGTTTAAGTCTTATAGCAGCCGAAAGGCCTGCCGGACCGGCGCCGACAATAACAACGTCAAATTCCATGCTTTCGCGCGGAGGTAATTCATTCATTTCAAAGCGCCTTTTCAAGCTCCGGAATAATGTCGAAAAGATCACCAACCAATGCATAGTCGGCAATATGCATCATCGGTGCGTCTTCATCCTTGTTGATTGCAACGATGACGCGTGAATCTTTCATGCCTGCAAGGTGCTGGATGGCACCGGAAATCGCAACAGCGATATAAAGCTCCGGTGCGACAACTTTTCCGGTCTGTCCGACCTGCCAATCATTGGGGGCATAACCGGCGTCGACGGCTGCACGGCTTGCACCCACAGCAGCACCGAGTTTGTCGGCAAGCGGAAGCAGAATGGACATGAAATTTTCTTCCGAGCCGAGGCCACGGCCACCCGAAACAATTATTTTTGCCGAAGTGAGTTCCGGCCGGTCACTCTTCTTCACCTCTTCACTGACATAGCGTGACAGGGACGGGTCTGCTGCCGGCGTGATTTTTTCAATCGGTGCTGTACCATTTCCTGCCTTTGCCTTGAATGAAGCGGTACGAACCGTAATAACCTTTTTCCCATCTGTTGATTGGACGGTTTCGATAGCATTGCCAGCATAAATCGGACGTTTGAATGTGTCGGGCGAAACAACTTCGATAATGTCGGAAATTTGCATGACATCAAGAGATGCTGCCACCCGTGGCATAATATTTTTACCGTTGGTCGTGGCAGCAGCCATGATGACATCATAATCTTTGCTTTCAGCAACAATTGTTGCAGCGACCGGTTCGGCCAATTGTTGTTCGAGATAGTCGGCTTCTGCCAGAAGAACTTTATGGACATTGTCGAGTTTTGCAGCTTGTTCAGCAACCGTTTGTGCATTTTTCCCGCAAACGAGGATATCAATGTCCCCCCCGATAGCATGGGCTGCGGTTAAAGCTTTTGCTGTCTGTTCTGACAAGGCAACATTATTATGTTCAGCCAATAAAAGAATGGTCATGAATAAATCCTTCCCTTGATGCTCAGAGGACGCCAGCGTCTTGTTTCAATTTTTCGACAAGTTCGGCAACGTTTTTGACTTTTACACCGGCCTTGCGGGTTTGCGGTTCTTCCACTTTCAGGATTTTTAATCTCTGTTTGTTGGTCACACCAAGTTCAGCCAGAGTTTTCTGTTCGATCGGCTTTTTACGTGCCCGCATAATGTTAGGCAGAGAAGCGTAACGTGGTTCGTTAAGACGAAGATCGGCGGTCATTACAGCAGGAAGTTTGACGGCTACGGTTTGCAAGCCGCCGTCGACTTCACGTGTTACAACGGCTTCGCCATCTTTCAATTCGATTTTCGAAGCGAAAGTTGCTTGTCCCCAGCCTAGCAATGCTGCAAGCATTTGTCCTGTCTGGTTGGAATCATCGTCAATTGCCTGTTTGCCGAGGAAAACCATATCCGGTTTCTCATTTTCGACGACAGCTTTCAATATTTTAGCAACCGTGAGCGGTTCGACTTCTTCATCAGTCTGGACAAGAATGGCCCGATCAGCACCGACCGCCAAAGCTGTTCTCAATGTATCCTGAGCAGCTTGCGGACCAACGCTCACAGCAACAACTTCATTTGCGTGACCGGCTTCTTTTTCACGAACAGCTTGTTCAAGTGCTATTTCGTCAAACGGATTCATCGACATTTTGACATTAGCAAGTTCGACGCCTGTCCCGTCACTTTTTACGAGAGGTTTGACGTTGTAATCTATGACGCGTTTTACAGCTACCAATATTTTCATAGGCCTATCCCTTTGCTAGAACCGCTAATCGTTACCATTCCCTTATGTTATGTTATTCGGTCGACAATCAAATGTATAGAATTAACACCGGCTTAATCCAACCAATTTTTGTCGGGCTTGACAACTCCGGATAAAGTTTAATGTTCAAGTGTCGAGCTTGCCATAATTGTTGATATTTTCAAGATGCTTATCATCAAAACGAATTTTAATAGTTTGATGGGAGTAAACGGGCTTGGCCGTTATCAACGGAAAAGATAAAAAACTTTTTATCAATATGTTCAAAGTGAAAAAGATTTGACTGCGAACCTATGTGTTTGCCTAACCGCCTTACACGTCCCGTCAAACCATTCGGCACTGCCGTCTTTCCTGATAAAGAGAGGTTGTCGGCAGTGCCGGTTTTTCTATCCGGTTTCGATAGTGATTACCATGCATAAGCTTCGGGAGCTTCGCCTTTCGGGCCGGGCCAAATTTTGTCGAGCTTATCCAGTGTTTCCTTTGACAAAGAAATATCAACAGCTTTCAAATTTGCTTCCAATTGGGCTTTTGTTCTCGGGCCGATAATCGGAGCGCTAACAACCGGATTATTGAGACACCATGCAAGCGCCACATCAGCCGGCTTTTCATTCAATTCTTTGCATAAAGCTTCATAGGCAACGAGTTGATCGTGGTGTTCAGCAACAACATTTTCAAGATCGGCGCGACGGCCACTCTCGAATTTGTCAAGCGCACCGGCGAGCAATCCACCATCAAGCGGGCTCCATAGAATTAATCCCAAACCGTGATAGCGGCAGGCTGGAATAACTTCGGTTTCAATGGCGCGGTTTCTGAGATTATAGATGTCCTGTTCACTGACAAGGCCAAGCATATGCCGTGCAATGGCTTTGCCTTGCGCCGTTGCAATGTGCCAGCCGGCGAAATTCGATGAACCGACATAGGAAATCTTTCCTTGCGTGATGAGAACCTCCATCGCTTCCCATATCTCGTCCCACGGCGTTCCACGGTCGATATGGTGCATTTGATAAAGGTCGATATGATCGGTTTTAAGCCGTTTCAGACTTGCTTCACAAGCACGCTTTATATGGTAGGCGGAAAGGTGCCTGTCATTGACGCCATAATCCATCGGTTGATAGAGCTTGGTGGCAAGGACAATTTTGTCACGTTTGCCGCTGTTTTTGATCCAGTTGCCGATAAATTCTTCCGAAATTCCGCTACCCTTCGGAATTTCCGGATATTGACGCGTTCCGTAAATATCAGCCGTGTCAAACAGATTGATGCCATTATCAACGGCAGCATCCATAATATTGAATGCTTCTTTTTCGTCCGTTAGATAGCCGAAATTCATCGCCCCCAATGCCAAACGGCTGACTTTAAGACCGGTGCGACCAAGATGAGTATATTTCATTTTATTTTCCTCTTTAAGAACAGATTGCGTGAAAATTGAGTGTGATTGATTGGATGGGCTAACTTCCGTAAAGTTCCTGACGAAACCGGTCCTCACACTTTCACGTGGTTTTCTGCACGCTTGTTCTTGCTTCTATTAACTTCACGGAAAAATCGATTGGCAAAGCGCGCTTTGTCATTTGACAAAATTTGCCGATCAGATCGGACGCTTGAACGAGTTTTTGAATCGAAAAGTGTTATGCGACATTCAAGCTTCGCCAATGAAATTCCACGGGCTGTTCTTAAAGACCTTAACATAATTCATTGCGCTGTTTAGACGGGAAAAGCCGCATGTTATTGTGAATGCTATTCATATATCGGATATAAGTCGGGTAACCGAAGGCCATGCGGAAAGTTGATAATTTCGAGATAACAAATCCAAAATTCTTTCTAGCAATAGATAAGAAAGCGAAGAAAATTGTAAGACTTGGATATTAAACCAAACTTGGTCATCACCATAAAACCGGTATGAAATTAAAAATGTGACCGACAGAGAGCGGAAGATCGGCAATCTTCAGAGAACCGATCTCTTGAAAGATGCTATTTTGGAGAAGAATTTTAGTGTTCAAGCGTGAATTCGACGCTGCTTGATTGTGCAATGCCGTTTTCATTCCCCACCCAAAGGTCGGCTCTGCCGGTGCTTGTTTTTTGACCGGCCGTTATAAATTTATCCGGACAAAAAATTGGCCTTTGGCTGCGGAAGGAAAAGCTTGATAGTCTCGTATCCGGATTGGCATTTTTGAAAGCCTGAAGTGCTAAAGTTGCCAGTAATTGGCCTTGTACCAGCAAGCCGGGATAGCCTTCTTTATCGGTAACATAGGGATAATCATAATGGATGCGGTGGGCATTGAAAGTCACTGCCGAATAACGGAATAAAGTGACACTATTGGCTTCATGTGTTTCTGACCATTGGCCGTGAGGACAAGGTGTCGATTTTTTATTCACAAATTTTGTCGGTTCGCGATAAACGATATCCTGCTCTTCGAGAAGCGAGGTTTCACCGTTTTGCACATGTTTATGTTCGACAGTCACAAAGAGAAGTTTTCCGCTTCTGCCTTGCTTTTCGGTAATCTTACGGATAGTCGATATACGTTTTGCAGGCTCTCCGATAATAAGAGGGTGGAAAAATTTCAGCCTTCCGCCAGCCCACATCCGGTTGAGATTTTCTGCAGGAGGCAAAAATTCTCCCCGCGAGGGATGCCCGTCTTCACCTAATGACTTAAAGGAAAGCGTCGGCTGAAAATACATCCAGTGCCATAAATGTGGCAGAGGACCTGTTCTCTCGGGAAGCTTTGTGCCAAGTGTGGCGGCCATGCGGCCCACCAGCACATAATCGATCACATCCCCGATCGTTTCTGTTTTTCCTACCCAATCGGTAAAATTTGCCACTTTATCTCCTCCGCCAGTTTTTCGAGATTTTTATTAAAAAATCAATTCAACAGCAAGCCGGATAATAAATCATATCCGGCTTTCAAATGTTAATGGTTTTCAAGTGCTCTTTTGACAAAACGATCATCGAAAGTTTGCGACAAATCGATTTTATTTCCGTCAATTGTTTTGTCATAGGAAAGAAGCTTCAAAGTTGCTTCCTGACTTCCTCTCGAAATCATGCCGTCATGTGAATAGGAAGGAAGCGAATTTTTTACCGCTTCAAGATAAACTTCGCGATTATTACCGATATATTCTGGCGGAACAGCATTGGCGACATCATCCGGTGTTGCTGTTTGTAACCATGTCAAGGCTTTTACGAAAGCGTTGGTGATATGTTGGACAGTGTTCGGATAGTTGTCGATAAAGTCCTTTTTTGTATAAAGGACACCGGAAGACATTGTGCGTGTGCCGAATATTTTTTCCATGTCCGCTTCGGTTCTTGTGTCGACAAGAATGAAAACCGAATTGTCGTGCATCAAGGTCGAGATCACAGGGTCAAGATTGACAATGGCGTCAATTTCGCCGCGTTTCATTGCTGCTATCGCTGTTGCACCGGCTCCGGTCCCGATCACTGAAACTTCGTCCGGTTTGACGCCATCTTTATCGAGCAAATAATTGAGAAAATTGTTTGTTGAAGAACCAGGTGCTGTAACGCCGATTTTCATTCCTTTAAGATCGCCGACCTTTTTTACCTTGTCTTTCAGATCGGCGCGGACTGCAAGCACAATTGCCGGATAACGGTCAAGTTCCAGCACGGCACGGACATCCTGACCTTTGGAATGCATACGAATGACCTGATCGTAAGCGCCGGTCGTCACATCGGCCGACCCTCCCAGAAGTGCCTGAAGCGATTGTGAACCGCCTTTCAAATCCACCACTTTGACATCCAGTCCTTCTTCTTTGAAAAAGCCTTTTTGCGAGGCAATGGCCAAGGGCAAATAATAGAAAAGTGGTGCACCGCCCACGCTTAAAGTGATGTCTTTCTTTTCCGGTTCGTCATTGGCAAAAGCATTTCCCGTGAGTGTGACGGACAAAACGGCGAGCATTAGACCCAATCGAAAGATGAATTTTCTGAAATGGGAACGGAATTTCATAAGCTTTCTCCTCAAGATTGCTTTTTTCTCAAGACTGTTTACCACGCGGGTCTGCCCGCCAGATCAGAAGCCGTTTTTCGATCATACTGACGAGAATATCGATCAGAATAACAAAAATGGTGAGAATTAACATACCGGAAAAAACGCCGGTGACGTCAAAAACACCTTCTGCTTGCGAAATAAGATAACCAAGACCGGCTGATGCGCCGAGATATTCTCCGACAACCGCACCCACCATGGCAAAGCCGACAGATGTATGAAGCGAAGAGAACACCCATGTCATGGCAGACGGGAGATAAACGTGGCGCAATAATTGCCGCTCGTTCATGCCGATCATACGGGCATTTGCGAGAATAGTCGGATTGACTTCTCTGACCCCTTGGTAAACGTTGAAAAACACAACGAAAAACACAAGTGTAAAGCCGAGTGCAACCTTGGACCATATGCCAAGCCCGAACCACAGCGCGAAAATCGGTGCCAGAACAACACGCGGCAAAGCATTTGCGGCTTTGATATAGGGGTCAAAAACCGCAGCCAGCATTTTCTTTTGTGCAAACCAGAACCCCAACAGAATGCCGCCACCGGCACCGATCGCGAAAGCGAGAATTGTTTCAAGCAACGTAATCCATAAATGATACCAGACTTTACCGCTCTGGAAATCAAGGCCAATGCGTTTGAAAATATCAATCGGTGTTGAAAAGAAGAAGGGCGGCAGAACGGGTTTTCCGTTAAAAAGCGGAACAGTTGTTCCTATTTCCCACAGAAAGAAGAAGATAATAGCAACCGAAAGCTGTAACAGAACAATCTTCAGACGCTTCATGATTTATCTCCTTGTTCATAGGCTTTGAGCACCTCTTCTTTAAGATCGTTCCATAACGTCCGGTGGATTTCGGCAAATTCTGACGTAAGCCGGATTTCCTGTAAATTGCGCGGGCGCGGTAAATTGATGAGATAATCACCTTTGACATGTGAAGCAGGTCCCGCCGAAATAATAATAACGCGATCGGCAAGGGTAATTGCTTCTTCCAGATCATGTGTCACAAACATAACGGCCTTGCGGTCTTTCGACCATAATTTCAAAAGGAGATCGCCCATCAGAACCCGTGTTTGTGCGTCAAGTGGTCCGAACGGTTCATCCATTAGAATAAGCTTGGGATTAAGGATTAAAACCTGTGCAAGTCCGATGCGCTTTCTTTGTCCGCCCGATAATTGGTGCGGATAGCGGTTGCCGAATGCTTGGAGTCCGACACGGGCAAGCCATTCCCTGGATTGGTTTAATGCATCCTGTCTTTTGACACCGCGGATTTCCAGACCGATTGCAATATTATCAATTGCCGTTTTCCACGGCATTAATGAATCAGACTGGAAAAGATAACCGGCTTCATGATTGATGCCTGAAAGAGGATGACCGAATATCTCGCATGTGCCACGGGCTGGCGGCAAGAGACCTGCTGCCACATTGAGCAAAGTGGATTTTCCGCAACCGGTCGGACCGACGATCGCTAAAAACTGTCCTGCCGGTACTTCGAGGTCAGCCTTTTTTACAGCCGTGAAATTATTGAAAACCACGCTTACGTCATCAAGCTTGACAGCTGGTGGAAGAGTTATTGCGCCGGATTGATATTGTTCTGTTCCTTCAGGCATTCTTTTATTCCATAATTTCATTGTGATGCAGCAAATCGTATTTCCATTGGTTTTTCGTTTGCCACATCGGCTATCAGGATAAAAGAAAAATTATAAAAACGCGTTTTTCAAGTAAAATATGAAAAATTTTGAGTTCCTTATACGAAATAAAATTACGTGGTGCCTCTTGTTGAAAAAGCATTGTAGGTGCGGTTAAAGCGGGAAACAAACCGTTGATCACCGAAACCATGATTGCATTTATAGTTAAGCCTAAATTTACCAAACTCGGGCTATGAATAACGAGGGCTTGAAGGCATCAAGCGCTTAAAGCCCGGAATGTTTCAGTCTGTCGTGTTTTGAGTAAAAGGCCGTGCAATGAATATGAATCGTTTATCGCTTATTTCAGATGAAGCGGGTGAAAAGCAGTTTGCGCGACATCAACCACAAGAAATAGATACACAGGAAATACAGCGCCGAGAGATCACACTTTCGGATATTGCCGCGCGGTTGCGGTCGGTTCATGAACAAATGAAAACGAAAGCGCCGGTCAAGTCAGAAAATGTTATGCCTTTTCCGCAGAAAAATAACGATGATGTAAAGGCTTATCTCGACGATATAGCACGCGCTTTGCTTAAAGAATATGAGGCAAGAAAGACCGAACAGTCCCAACTTGTTCGTCATCTTGCCAGAATCGAGCAAATTCTTGAGGCAAACAAACAGGAACTTGAACAGAGCGCAGAGAAAGACAGGCAGGCATTGACGAACGCCATTGCCGGTGAAGTGCACTCGCGCTTGAAACAGGAACTAACCGAACAAACAAAAAGTTTGGCCGACGAGAGCCGGAAAACTAATCAGGAAATTTCGCGCCAATTGCGCGAAGCCGTTGCTGCATCACGGTTTTCTGTTCAACTTGTTTCACTCCAGCGGCAAATCACAAACCTTCAGGCGACACTTGATGCCCATGATAAATCACCAACAAGTTGTGCGCATGAAGAAAAGAGCGAGCATTTGGACGAAGAGCTTCTGTCAACGACAAGCCCGCAACAATTGCCTGCATCCGATAGCGGACAAAATCATCTTGAGATAAAAAAATCTTTCGACAAGCCGGTTATTCGCATATTGGCTGAAAAAAAAACGCCGGAACAAACTTCGGAACTGAATAAAACACCTGTAGAGCTTGATAAATGCGGGCGTGAAGATGAAGTCGGTCTTCAAAAGTGCGAAATTGGTGATAGCAAGTTGAAAACAGACCTTCAAAAATGCGATTCAGAAACAGTTACGCAATTGAACAAATGTGGGCGAGCAGTCAAAATCCATGAGGAAAAAGTTAAAGTCCTGCGCGCACAAAATGGAGATAACAAAACAAAAAAGACAATCACACGTGTGAGCGCGCTTTTATTGATGGTGGCATTGGCTTACGGTTTGAAGGAGCATTTCGCTATGCTCGACAATGCATCGGTTGTTTCATTGCTCCATTGATTGGCTTTAAAAATCGTTTTACGACATGAATTGACGAATTTTTGATATGTTTAATAGGCCGGCGGAAGTGACAATCGGTGTTCGGATTATAAGATATATATCTTAACACTTGTTGCGGCTTTTCTGGTATCAACCTTGAGAGACAAAACAAACAGCAGAAACCGGCAAAACAAAGGTTCGTTTTCCCGTTAGGTGAGAGATGTGAGTATTTATTTACCGATAGCAGAAATGTCACTCAATATGCTGATTCTTATCGGCATGGGCGGGGTTGTCGGTTTTCTTTCAGGAATGTTTGGTGTCGGTGGCGGTTTTCTGATTACGCCGCTTCTAATTTTTTACAATGTTCCACCGGCTATCGCTGTCGGAACGGGAGCAAATCAGGTTATTGCTTCGTCAGTGACTGGTGCTCTCACACATTTCAAACGCGGGACACTTGATATCAAGCTCGGAATTCTTCTGGTCGTTGGTGGCATATTGGGATCATGTCTTGGTGTCGAATTATTCACTTATCTGCGTAAACTTGGTCAGCTCGATCTCATTATTTCCCTGCTATATGTTATCCTTTTAGGCGGAGTCGGAAGCCTTATGGCCATTGAAAGTTGGCGGGCAATTGTCAATGCAAAAAAGGGGAAAACCGTTATTGTTCACCGTCCCGGACACCATAGTCTGGCACAGCGTTTACCTTTGAAAATGCGGTTTCGCGCATCGAAAATCTATGTCAGCATTATTCCGGTTCTCGGCATCGGACTTGTTATAGGCCTACTTTCGTCCGTCATGGGTGTTGGCGGCGGCTTTATTATGGTTCCTGCGCTCATTTATATGTTGCGCGTTCCGACCAATGTTGTTGTCGGCACATCTCTGTTCCAGATTACTTTTGTTACAGCCTTCACAACAATTCTACAAAGTATAACCAACCAATCGGTTGATATTGTGCTGGCATTTCTGTTGATGGTTGGCGGCGTTATCGGTGCAACTTATGGAACAAGGATAGGTAGAAAGCTCAAAGCCGAACAATTGCGAATGCTTCTTGCAATCCTTGTTTTGCTGGTTTGTGCCCGTCTTGCATTCGAACTCTTTGTTCGTCCCGACGATCTTTTTTCGCTAAGCTTTATCGGCGGGTAAAATGAAAACATTTTTAGCCGCAATAATGGTTTATCTGGCAGCCTTTCTGACATGTGAAACGACATATGCGGATACAGCGACACCATCTGCCGCACCGAAAGAAAATATACAGATCATTGTGACGACCAATGAAATTACACTTGATACCAATTTTGCCGGTCGCAACGTCTATATTGCAGGTGTTCTCGAAAATGCCGATCCTCAACTAAGGCGTCAGGGGCGTTATGATATTATCGTTGTTATGGAAGGTCCGATACGGCCGATGGTGATGCGCGAGAAAAAGCGTAAACTGGGCGTATGGGTGAATACGGATGCACTGACATTTGTAGCGGTTCCGCAATCCTATGAAATGGCAACCACACGTGAAATCAGGGATATTACCAGCCCGATCAATTATAAAAGATTGGGCGTGGGGCTTGAATATGTACCGCTGCGTGCAGAAACAGGGGACGCAGATAAACTCAAATTATTCCGTGACGAACTTATCAAGATCAAACGCGATCAACATCTCTATAGTGAAAATATCGGAGCTGTCACCTTTGGCTCTGCTTCGCTATTTTCAGCAAATTTCAAGCTGCCTGCCAATATCCCCGTTGGTCATCATACAATTCATGCTTATCTCTTTCGTGATGGCGAGTTTGTGGAAACAGTGTCAACAGAACTTGAAATTGTTAAAGCCCACACAGCCTATGCAATTTACCGTTTTGCTCAGGATAACAGCATCTATTACGGTTTTGTTGCAGTCTTTGTAGCAATTTTCACCGGCATTCTGGGGCGGCTGATATTCCGTAAAGATTAAATGTTGTCCGGCATTCCCGCATCGCTCTTATTTCTTGATATTGACGTTATGACCTTGCCATTCATATCCACGACTTGAAAAAGCTGATAGCCATAATACCGGTAATAATAAATCGCGGACGATTTCGGCTAAAGCCTGCGAAAGAGAAAATGGCCAACCGACGATTGATGTTATGGAAAATTCGACGAAATACCAGATAAAGAAATAAAAAAGAATGAGCGAGTAGGCGGCGCCACCAAGATAACAGGCGAGAAGCAAACATAATGCGGGGAAAAAAATACCTGATAAAATTTCAAGATAAAAAAATGCGGGAAATGAGTCCCGACGCAGTTTTGCCCAGCGTATCTGACGTTGCCAGACAGCTCGCCAGCTTTTTGTCCCCAAAGGTTGGGCAAATGGCATTGGTGTGAGACGCACTTTCAACCCCTGTTCCCTCACGATCTTGGTTGACGCGGCATCTTCGGCCAGTTCGCAATTCAATGCTTCAATGCCACCGGCGCGGTTTAAAATATCCCGAAACCAGAACAATGTTTTGCCCTGTGCAAAACCGTTTCCGATTGTATCGGAAGTTAATTGCCAGCGTGCTTGATAGGAATTGAGAAATGCAGCTTCGAGATTGGCAAAGAAATTTTCCGGTTCTGTTCCAAGAGGAGGAGAGGCAACGAGGCCGGTGTTCTTTCTCCAACGGGAAAAAATATCTGCAATATAGGTTTCAGGCATCAATACATTGCTGTCGGTCATGACAACCCACGGATATTTTGCCTGATGCCAACCTTTGACCAGATTGTTCAACTTGGGATTATCGCTAATTTTATCATTACCGATCAGCAATTTTGCATCGGCATCGGGATATTCTAAAATCAGGCTTTCAATTAACGGAATGGCTTTGTCGTTTTTGTCTGCCACGCAAAAAATAATTTCATAATTTTTATGATCGAGTTCGAAAGTTGAAGCCAATGTGCGCCGCAGTCCGTATTCGAGATTTGAGACAGGGCGCAAAATAGTAACTTTTTCTTCTTCACCCTCACCGAATGTGCCTTTCGGTTTCCAGAAACGACGACACAGAACGACAATAAAACTAAAAACGTGTAGGAACATACACAAAATCGCAAGGCCAAGAAATATCATAGAAAAATATATCATTTCCTCAAACCTTCCGGACAAATAAAAACAGAAGACAGATTTAGTTTTTTTGTAACAATCGACAATAGTATCTATGTTTTAGCGCGAAAAGAAATCTCTTTGGTGAATTGGGTAAATAGTATTTTTTCCTAAAAGACATGCGATAAGTTCTGATTTTTTAAAAATATTTGAAAAAATCTTGTGAGTAAGATCCATTCCTCCGGCATAGGCACCAAAAGCCGGCAAAATCATCCGGTTTCCGTCGCTTGCAAAACAAAAGCGTCTAACCGACATCCCACGTCTGAAGATTCGAAGCGCGGGATGAAGATGTCCGGCCATTTCTCCGTTCTGTGCGCCAACGCGTGGTTCATGGCGAAATATCAACGGACCGATTTGAATTTCATGTGTCCATTGACCGGCAAACTCGGTTTTTTCATCATCATGGTTTCCGGCAATCCAGATCATCTCGCGGTTGGCAATGATGTCTTCAAGCAATTGCCGGTTTTTCCCCGACAGTTGCGTAGAAGCCTGATTGTCATGGAAGCTGTCACCCAAGGCGATAATTTTTTGCGGTTGATATTTTTCAATCACATTTTTCAAACGCTTAAGTGTGCGTTCACTATCATAGGGAGGCAATAATTGCCCATGACGGGCAAAACATGAGGATTTTTCGAGGTGAAGATCGGCAACAATGAGCAAATTTTCAGCTTCCCAAAAAGCCGCACCGCTGCAATCGCAAATTATTTCAGCGCCGTTGACGACCATTGTGAAACTTTCAATTTTGCTTCTTATGTTCAAATACGTCTTCGCTTCAATTTTCAAGAACGCTATGAATAAGTTCTTCCGCTGCTTCTGTTAATATATTGTCTTCCGCACTTCCCGGAATCATTTCTTTTCCTATTTCAAGCATAACCGGAAGCGCAAGTGGCGACATCTTGTCAACCGGACGGTGGATAATATGATTTTTGATCCTCTTCAACATATCACCCAGCCGCTTGATGTCTAAAAGTCCGCGTGCCGCATCCTGCCGCGTTGCCTGAAGCAGAATATGATTTGGTTCATGCGTCCTTAAAACGTCAAAAATAAGGTCGGTCGAGACAGTGACTTGTCTTCCGGTTTTTTCTTGCCCCGGATGACGACGGTTTATCAAACCGGCGATCATGGCGCAATTACGGAAAGACCGTTTGAGCAGATAGCTTTCATCAAGCCACGCTTCGAGATCATCGCCCAACATATCTTCCGAAAAGAGTTCTTTCAACAATAGGTTTCCGGCTTTTATAGCTTCCCCCATATCATCAAGTGCCCAAAGGCCGATGGAATAATCTGTAGCCACAAAACCGACCGGATTTAAACCGGCCCGTTCGAGGCGCCGTGTCAACAACATTCCAAGTGTCTGATGGGCAAGGCGCCCCTCGAATGGATAGGCAACAAGGAAAGACCGGTTTTTTTCATTAAATGTTTCGATCAATAATTGATTGGTGTCTGGCAGAATGGACGAGATTTTTTGTTGTTCAAGCCATTTTTGCACTTGCCCCGGCAAAACATGCCATTCTTTCGGGTTTGCGAGCATCTTGCGCAATCTCTCCGCAAGATAGGTCGAAAGCGGAAAACGCCCGCCCATATAGCTTGGAACACGGGCTTCCGGTTTTTTTGATAAGCTCACATAACATTCGTTTTCGCGGATGCCTTCAAAACAGAGGACATGACCGGCAAAAATGAATGTGTCACCTTTTGTCAGGCTTTCAAGAAAACTTTCTTCAATGCGTCCCAGCATCCGGCCGCCCCGCATTGCGTTCATATTGCCGGATTTTACAAGCCTGACATTGAGTTCGGCAGCCTCAATAATGGTTCCCATATTGAGCCGGTATTGCTGGGCTATTCTAGGGTTGGAAACGCGCCAGCGGCCATCTTTTGTGCGCCTTATTTTTGCGTATTGCTCGTAAGCTTTAAGGGCATATCCACCGGTTGCAACAAAGTTCAATGTTTCATCAAATATTTTTCTTTTGAGTGTCGAATAAGGTTCTGCCGTTTTGACTTCCTGATAAAGCTCGTCGGCATTGAAAGGTCCGGCGCAGGCCATACCGAGAATATGTTGGGCAAGAACGTCGATAGCACCTTCGCTTAAATGAGGGCTATCTTGTGCGCCGATATAATTTGCGTCAAGTGCTGCCTGACATTCGAGAACTTCAAAACAGTTTGCCGGAACAAGCACCGCTTTACTCGGTTCGTCCATGCGGTGGTTGGCGCGGCCGATACGCTGGGCAAGTCTGCTCGCGCCTTTCGGAGCACCAACATGGATAACCAGATCAATATTTCCCCAGTCTATGCCGAGATCAAGTGTCGAGGTGGCAACAACGGCGCGAAGCTTGTTCAAGGCCATTGCATCTTCTACCTTTCTACGTTGCCCGACATCAAGTGAACCATGGTGAAGTGCAATCGGTAAACTATCCTCATTCATCCGCCATAATTCCTGAAACAACATTTCTGCTTGCGAACGTGTATTCACGAAAATCAATGTTGTTTGTGCGTTTTTTACAAGGTCAAGAATGTCTTTGACAGCATAACGGGCAGAGTGCCCGGCCCAGGGAATGTGCTCTTTGGTTTTTAAAATACGAATTTCCGGTTTGGCACCACCGTCGACAGTTACAAGTCCCGCCATAGCAGATTTTTGCTTTTGGCTCACCAGCCAACGCCGCAAGGAGTCGGGGTCGGAAACGGTGGCCGAAAGGCCGATTGTTTTCAAATCCGGTCGCAATGTTCTTAAACGGGCAAGTGCAAGTGAAAGCAATTGTCCCCGCTTCGAAGTGACAAGAGAATGGAGCTCATCCAAAATGACAGTATCAAGAAAGCCGAAAAATTTTTCTGCCTCGTGTGATGATAGAATGAGTGACACTTGCTCCGGCGTTGTTAATAATATATCAGGAGGAATGAACTTTTGTCTCTGTCTTTTATGTTGGGGGGTATCACCGGTTCTTGTTTCAATTGCAATATCAAGTCCCATTTCCTGAACGGGCGTTTTCAAATTGCGTTCAATATCTTGAGCCAATGCTTTGAGTGGAGAAATATAAAGCGTATGAAGATGCTGATGATGTTTCGTGCGAGAAAGTGCAACCATGGAAGGCAAAAAACCGGCAAGAGTTTTACCGGCACCTGTGGGGGCAATGAGCAGGGTTGATTGTCCACTTTTCGAACGTTTTAGAAGTTCAGCCTGATGCGGACGCAAGCTCCATCCTTTTTTCTGAAACCAGTTGTAAAACCGGTCAGGTAAAAGAGAAAGTTCATCTTGCTGAACTGAATTGCGTTGATCGTCGTCCATAAAACCTATTTAATATGCGTGACTATATTCGCCAAGTTCCCGGTTAAATTCATCATGAAGCTATATGTGATCAATCTTGATCGTTCACCAGACCGTTTAGACCGTCTTGAAAAAATATTTGGGAATTTGAACCTCGGCTTTACGCGCGTTGCTGCAATAGACGGGCTTCATCTTGATGAAAAATTCATTGCCGATGTCAGAAGACACCAGCTTTGGCCGGATCCGCTAACGCGCGGAGAAATCGCCTGTTTTTTAAGTCATAGGGCGGTGCTCGAAAAAGTAGCAGCCGGAGATGATGATTTTGCCGCGATTTTTGAAGATGATGTTATATTGTCGGGAGACGCGGGCGATTTTTTAAATAATGACCTTTGGATTCCGGCTGGAGCCGATATTATAAAAATCGAAACCCATAACAAAAAAGTCTGGCTCGGAAAAAGCCAAAGTCTTAAAGAAGGCTATCAAATTGCGCCGTTGAAAAGTCGTCATATCATGGCGGCCGGATATATTGTTTCACGACAGGCGGCGAAAAGACTTTGCGCAATGATGGGAAAAATTACCTTTCCCTTTGACCATTTTCTTTTTAATCCGAAATGTCATGTATTCGAACACTTCGAAATGTGGCAACTCGATCCGGCAATTGTACGTCAGGCAGGCCTGATCAGCACACTTTCAGATGACCGCATAAAAATCGATCGGGAGAATAAAAGTAAGCGTGTCGCATCCAAGACGTTAAGGCGAGAAATAAAACGTTTTTTCTCACGCGCAAAAATCGGGCTATGGGGAATTTATGTCAATTACTTGACCCACGGGCATTGGAAACGGGTAAAATATAAACCTTGAATTTATGAAACCAATCGTCAACGATATCCTGATCGTTGAATACGAATATCATTCGAAAATATATTCAAAAAGTTGCCCTATGAAGCCCGATGCCATAGGTCTTTTCTTTATTCAACGTTTGAATTCTATTGCCCAATAAACGTAATTCGGCCGTTTTGGAGACGTTGCTTTTGCCAGACCATAATAATGGAAACTCGGATAAAGCATATTGCTTCTGTGACCGGGGGAATTCATCCACACATTATAAGCCGCTGCAACAGTCGACCGGCCAGCACAAAGATTTTCGCCTGCCGCACCGTGAATGCCGAATTTACGCAAACGCGTTACAAAATCATTACCGAAGCTGACCGTATGGGCAACTTTCTGGGCATCAGCCATTAAATTGGCTTGATCCTGTGCCATTTTTTCCAATTGTTTGTCGGGTTGAAGCGGTCCTTGTCCATTTTGAGATCGCAAAGCGTTGATCAGTTTCGTCGGATCTTCATCATCAGCAAAAGCGGGTATTAACCCCGTTGCACTCATGATAACAGCGCTGGAAAAGACGAAAAAATTTCTACGTGTCAGCAAAATATCACCCAACAATTTAACAGGTTCATAAAAACAACGGGTCTTTTAAAATTCGTGACTATGAAAAACAATAGTTAGCCACCACACCGTTCGCATTAATGCACCGAAAATTATAAACTCGCTAAAGTTACTATTAAGCTTTTATGGAATTTCTTGGGCAAGCTATAAAATTTTTAGCTTTTATATCGTTGATATAGAAAAACTGCAAATTTGGCCTTTGCTGAAAATATATAATTATATAATCAAAACAATGGCTTATTTTCATATAAACGCGGTCAGTTGTTAAATGGATCAAGAGCCGAAGCCATTAACGGATCAGGTTCAGGATGCGCATAATGATAAATATCGGGATCACAATTGCAGCGCCCACAATCACCACGTTGAACAGTTTTTCGAATGCATCAAATCCCATTGACCAAAGCGAGTTAAAGAAATGCACAATTTTCCAAACAACATCCATTGGCGTCCAGCCAAGAAGTGTCATAACGATGCCGACCAGGATAGAAAAAACCAGCAATTTTATAACAACGCGTCCGGGAGTATCTCCAAGAAATGAATTGAGTGGCTTTGACATTTTTTATCCTTCAAGGGTGCAAAACAAAACCATTAAATAGGTTTCAATGGTCTAAAGTTCAATCTGCGTTTTTTTCAACCTCAAGACTATAACAACCAACCTCAAACGAGCAAATTATCCAAATCCGGCTTTTCTTACGACTATCTTTCTTGAATATCAGATGAGGCGATCGCTATAAATAGTGTTTCGAAACCATCGCAAATCTTGATGCAAAATTGTGATCCAACTTGCACTTTATCCGGCAAAACCGTTTTCGTCACTCAAAGTAGCCGAATAAAGGCAGCCGAATAAAGGCAGCCGGATAAAACGACAAACAGCAGAGTGGAGTGTAGCAAGAATCTGAACCGCGACTAAGGAGACAGAAGCAGTGATACTTTCTGCAAATATTGCAGCTTTTGCCCGAGAAATGCAGTGACACCTCTTTGCCGAAGTTTTTTAACGCTTTTTGTTTTTTGTCGACTTTTCTTTTTCCACTTGCTTTTCAAGTTTCCCGCCTTTCAAAGGTGGTGTTACTTCCTTTGCAACGTCACTTGCACGCTCATGATTTACAGGTAATTTTCCCATTTTTTACTCCCTGAGTTGATTAGAATTAAACGAAAAACACAAATAATTGTTCCCGTTTATCGCATGGTGGCGGTTTTAAAACGGCTTGAAGTCAGCCGAATTTGTGCCTAGTGGATTAACCGGAAGAATTGATATAATGTGCGCATATGAGTGACTTTTTTGCTGAAAATAGTGCTGCAAGCAATGCGGTCGAATATACGGTTTCCGAAATATCGGGTGCGTTGAAGCGTACGGTCGAGGACCGGTTCGGACATGTTCGTGTGCGTGGTGAAATTTCCGGTTACAGGGGCCCGCATGCTTCAGGCCACGCCTATTTTGCACTAAAAGACGATAAAGCGCGTCTTGAAGCGGTTATCTGGCGCGGCGTCATGGGCAAACTCAAATTCCTTCCCGAAGAGGGAATGGAAGTCATTGCGACAGGTAAACTCACAACCTATCCCGGTTCATCGAAATACCAGATTGTGATTGATAATCTGGAGCCAGCGGGCGTAGGGGCCTTGATGGCACTTCTGGAAGCAAGAAAAAAGAAACTTGCTACCGAAGGGCTATTTGACGCTGCCAGCAAACAATTATTGCCCTTTATGCCCAAGGTCATCGGTGTTGTAACATCGCCGACGGGCGCCGTCATTCGCGATATTATCCATCGCATTTCCGACCGCTTTCCCCTTCATATTATTGTTTGGCCGGTGCGTGTGCAGGGAGAGACCTGCGGGGCCGAGGTTGCAGCCGCAGTTTCCGGCTTTAATGCTTTGAAAACAGGTGGCCCGATTCCGAAGCCTGATCTTATTATTGTTGCACGCGGTGGGGGCAGTCTTGAAGATTTATGGGGCTTTAATGATGAAATTGTTGTAAGGGCCGTTGCCTCTTCACTCATTCCGGTAATCTCTGCTGTTGGCCACGAGACTGATTGGACATTGGTGGATTACGCGGCGGATGTACGTGCCCCGACACCAACCGGCGCTGCAGAAATGGCAGTTCCCGTCAAAGCGGAACTTGAGGCAAGTGTTGCTTCTCTTTATGCGAGATTATTGGGAGGAATTTCCCGCCAATTCGATTTCCGCAAGCAAAAGCTCTATAGTGCAGTGCGTGCACTTCCCTCTGTAGACCAGCTTCTTGCATTGCCGCGCCGCCGTTTTGATGAAGCCGCAAGCAGATTGGAACGTTCTCTCTCGGTCAATACAGAAAAGAAAAGACAGGTTTTCAATCTGTTGGCGCGCGGGCTTTCACCGCATCTGGTTATCAATCTTGTCAATCAGAATCGTCAAAAGACAAACCATTTGGCCTTGCGACTGGAACAGGCATTTATTGCATTAACGATAAGCAAAAGACAAAAGCTCTTGTCGGTGACAAGGAGTTTCACCCCGCGACTTGCCGAAAGCATTATGGATAAGGCCAAAGAAGCAGGTTTGTTTTATTTCATGCGCCTTCAGAACGCTTTTGTGCTCATTGTTGAAAAACAACGCCAGAAAGTCGATATGGCGGCGCGGTTGTTAAACTCGGTTTCTTATGAAAAAACACTCGAGCGCGGTTTTGCACTGGTTCTTGATACAGAAGGAAAGCTTGTCAAAAATGCTCGTGAAGTTCCTGAAAACGGGTTTTTGAAAATCAGATTTTCTGATGACACGATTGACGCAACGGCAATCGGCAGAACCCACCAGCCGGCGAAAAAACAAAAACGCCATCCGACTGACGATGACAATCAGGGAGATCTCTTTTGAAAGCTCTGGCAGAAGGGCTAATGCTTGGTGCTGACGGGAAAATCCGTTGTGCATGGGCAGGCGAGGATGCTCTCTATTTAGCCTATCACGATCATGAATGGGGCAAACCCGTTTATGATGACAATCATTTGTTCGAGAAAATTTGTCTGGAAGGATTTCAGGCCGGTTTGTCATGGTTGACAATATTGAGAAAACGGGAAAATTTTCGCAATTCATTCGACGGGTTCGATTTTAACAAAATTGCTTTTTATGACGAAGAGAAAATAGATGAACTATTGAAAAATCCGGGTATCGTCCGTCATATCGGAAAAATCCGTTCGGTTGTAAACAATGCCAGATGCGCTCGTAAACTTGTTGAAGAAAAGGGAAGCCTTGCCGATTATTTCTGGTCTTTTCAACCGCCCGAATCCGAACAGTTCGAACATGTCGACTATGCAACGCTTAAATTAAATCCGACAACGCCGGCTTCAATCCGCCTTTCAAAAGATTTGAAAAAACGCGGATGGAGCTTTGTTGGCCCCACGACCTGTTATGCTTTCATGCAATCCATTGGTATCGTCAATGACCATATCGAAGGTTGTTTTTGCCGTTAAAATATGTGGTTCCGACTTTTTGAAAACAGCAAATTCCCTTATTAAAACGGACTTATTTTTTCTCGGTATTTTCCTGTGGTGCTGAAGCCAGACTTTTTTCAACTTCAAAACTGGTAAATTTGATTTTTTTGGCAAGATCTGCAAAATGGCTATTCAAATAATCCTGAAAACGGGCAGATGTCGGGCTCCCTTCTGCCGTTCCAGTGTTGGAGCCGAACAGAAAGCTGTGACTGGATTGATGTCTTATGTCGAGAATACCGGCATCAACAAGTTCGTTTTTGTCGATATGGATGTAATTTGCACCGGCCACAGGTAACTTCTCGGGAGAAAATAAATCGGCGAAAAAGGTATTGTGTCCGATTTCGCCCATCGAGACACGAGCATTTGCATCAATATTACATTCAAGGCCTGTCAATATATAATCGCCCGGAGCAATTGGAGAAAATGCTGTCGCAATTGTTTTATTGGTGAGCTTTTCCGAAATCGTGTCAAAGGTTACTTTACCGAGGAACCATTTATCCGATTTGCCAAGAAACCATTTGGTTTGCGAAATCGCTTTGTCGGGTAAACCGGCAATTGTATAATTATCTCTACCGGAATAAATATTTGTATAATTTTTCTGGTCAATCCTGTCACCAACGATTTGTCGTAAGCGTATTGTTGTGCTTTGGCAAAACCGGCCTTCATAAACGACTCTGACAGCAATGGCCGCACCTTTTTGGGAAATCGTATTCTGGAAGAAATTAACAGCTTCATCGCTATTAATGTCATTTTTCTTGGTATCCGCGCAGCTCACGGAACAAATGGATACAAAAACAAGTAATAAAATCCGGTAATTCAACATTTTTCGACTGTAAGATGATCAATTTAATTAAGTAGAATTGATAGCAATTATTTTTGACAAACAAAATGGTTTACTTGTTTGATAGTCGACAATCGACGAAAGAAAGTGTGGATAAATTCTTTTATTTGTTCGGCAAGGTAAAATCCGGAAGGGTGGTATTTACTATTAAAAGAGTATCCTGAATTTTTAAAAAAGAAATTTCCGAAATCATTCATATAAATAAACTTTTGTGAGCTTGACGCGCATGGCTTGCCGCTTTGTGTCGGATGGGTTACAAACCAGCAATCCTTCAATTGCATAGTAATTTAGCGGCAGGAATAAAATGGCAGATAGACAGGTAAAGACGATAGCGCGTGTTCCTCGTGGTTTTGTTGATCGCACGAGTGCGGAACTCCATGCCGCAGAAAAGATGATGTCGGTTATCCGCAATGTCTACGAGCTTTACGGATTTGAAGCCGTTGAAACGCCGATTTTCGAATATACAGATGCATTGGGAAAATTCCTCCCCGATCAGGATCGTCCGAATGCCGGTGTTTTTTCTATTCAGGATGATGATGAGCAGTGGATGTCATTGCGATATGACCTGACAGCGCCGCTTGCACGCTATTTCGCTGAAAATTTTGAAAGTCTACCAAAACCCTATCGCAGTTATCGTGTCGGCTGGGTCTTCCGTAACGAAAAGCCGGGGCCGGGTCGTTTCCGTCAATTCATGCAATTTGATGCCGATACTGTGGGAACGCCGACTGTTGCTGCCGATGCCGAAATTTGCATGATGGCAGCCGATACAATGGAACGGCTCGGTATTGATCGGGGTGATTATGTCGTTCGTGTAAACAATCGTAAAATTCTTGATGGAGTGCTGGAGCTGGTCGGTCTTCAGGGCGACAATAATGCAGAAAAAAGGCTCACTGTTCTTCGCGCCATTGATAAGCTTGACAAGTTCGGTCCTGAGGGCGTGAAACTTCTTCTCGGCAAAGGTCGGCTGGATGAAAGTGGTGATTTTACCAAAGGAGCCGAGCTTTCGGATGAGGCAATTGCCAAAGTTCTTTCCTTTATTAATGCCGGTGCTGAAAATGGCCAAGCCACCCTTGATAATCTCTCCAAGGTGGTTGCTGGAAGTAACCGTGGCAAAGAAGGCGTTGACGAGCTTCAGGATATGTTGGCACTTTTTACGGCCGCCGGTTATGAAAGACGGATAAAAATTGACCCGTCTGTTGTTCGCGGGCTTGAATATTATACGGGACCGGTTTTCGAGGTCGAATTGTTATTCGATGTTGTCAATGAAGACGGGCAAAAAGTTGTTTTCGGTTCGGTCGGTGGCGGCGGGCGTTATGACGGGTTGGTATCGCGTTTTCGCAGCGAACCGGTTCCGGCCACCGGTTTTTCAATTGGTGTTTCAAGATTGATGACAGCCTTGAAAAACCTTGGCAAACTTGGCCTTGATGAAAAAAGAGGACCGGTTGTTGTGTTGGTAATGGATAAAGACCGGACCTCGCTTGAACGCTATCAGAATATGGTCGCAAAACTTCGTAATGCCGGTATTCGTTCCGAACTTTATGTTGGTGGTTCGGGCATGAAAGCGCAAATGAAATATGCCGATCGCCGTCATGCCCCTTGCGTTATTATTCAAGGTTCGCAAGAACGGGCAGAAAATCAGGTTCAGATCAAGGACCTTGTTGAAGGTGCAAGATTGTCGGCTGAAATTGAAGATAATAAAACGTGGCGTGAAAGCCGTCCGGCACAGATTACTGTAGACGAAAACAAAATGGTTGACGCGGTTAAAGAAATTCTCGCCGCGCAAGAACAAAATTAATAGTGTCGAGCGGGAAAAACATGACCGGATGTGAAATAACAGCCAATGCAATCAAAGAATTTTTTGGCAATAATCATTTACAAATTGTTTCAATTCCGATTTTGCAACCGGCTGAACCGTTTTTGGACATGGCAGGAGAAGATTTGCGCCGCCGCATTTTCATGACCGAAAATGAAAATGGTGACAGTCTGTGCCTGCGGCCTGAATTTACAATTCCTGTCTGCATCGAGCATATTAAAACAGGTGCAACAACGCCACGCCGCTATGCTTATATAGGCGAAGTTTTCAGGCAGAGCCGCGCGGGTGAAAACGGCTTTTATCAGGCAGGCATTGAAGATTTGGGAGATGTCGATGAAGCAAATGCCGATGCACGCACACTTCATGACGCTTCGGCCTTATTAGAGCATATATCGACGAATATCGACTATACCATATTTCTGGGCGATCAGAATGTTTTTGCTTCTGTGCTTCAGGGCTTGGGGCTTGTTCCGACATGGCAAAAAAGGCTGTTGCGCAGTTTTGGTAATGCCAAACAATTACGCGATCTTTTGCATATTCTGGCAGAACCCAAAAGCGAACAAAGTTTGCCGGACAATCTTATGAAATTGGTCGAAGCACACGATGAGTCGGAATTGACAAATTACATAGAGGAAGAAATGCTTGATGCGGGCATTTCCCCGTCTGCAGGACGCAGTCCGACAGAAATTGCAAGAAGGCTGTTGGAAAAACAGCTTTTATCTTCAGTAAAACTTACAAAACCGGTTCTCGAAGCTTTGGAAGAATTTTTGGCAATTCGCTTGCCCCTTGATGACGCGGAAGATGCACTTTTCGATTTCGGGAAAAAATATGAATTGGTGAGCGATCAGTTTCTGATGCCGTTCAAGGCAAGAAATCGCGCTTTTTTAAATAAAGGGATCAAGCTTGAAGCTGTTGAATATGACGCAGCTTTCGGCCGCCCGCTTGACTATTATACCGGTTTTGTTTTTGAAATTCGTAAGAGTAGTGGTGATGTCGTCATCGGTGGTGGACGTTATAATCGTTTGATGACAATGCTGGGCGCCGATCGGCCGATACCGGCTGTCGGTTTTTCGGTTTGGCTTGACAGGCTCATGAAAGATGAAAAAAGCACAATCGGGTTTCAAAAGGGGCAAGGGAAATAGTTATGACAATTACACTTGCACTTCCCTCTAAAGGCCGTCTTAAAGATAAGACATTGGAAACCTTGAAAGCCGCCGGTTATGAGATCGTTCTTGCCGATAATAACCGTAACTATCGGGCGGCTGTTGCCAATGACAAGAATATCGATATTCTTTTTCTATCGGCTTCGGAGATTGCCCGCGAACTTGGCTACGGGAATGTTGATCTCGGGGTTACAGGGCAAGATTTGATAAACGAAACACTGGCTCATCCGGAAACAAAAGTAAAAGTTGAAGTTCCGCTCGGTTTCGGCTTTGCCGATGTGGTGGTTGCTGTTCCTGATGTCTGGCATGATGTTGTAACAATGGCCGACCTTGATGACGTTGCGGCCGAATTTCGTCAACGGCATGGAAGGCGGCTTCGTATTGCAACAAAATTCTGGCGTTTGACACAGCAGTTTTTTTCACAAAAACACGGAATACAGGTCTATCGCATTGTCGAAAGCCTCGGGGCAACTGAAGGGGCACCGGCGGCCGGTTCGGCTGATATGATTGTCGATATAACCTCTACCGGAGAAACGCTCAGGGCAAATAAGCTCAAGATATTGGAAGACGGGGTTATATTGAAGTCACAGGCATCGCTCGTTTCGGCATTGAGAAGCCGCGAGAAGACGGAAGTTCAAGAAGTTATCAAAAAATTGGGCAAAATTGTTCCCGCTCAAAACTGAAATTTGAACGAGATTGATTGCGGAAACTTGTTTTTTTTAATCAAACGATAGCATCCAGCGCGTCGATGCCTGCCATATCGAAAAATATAAATGTCATGAAGACAAGTAATATCACAAGGATGACAGCTGCAACCAGCAAAACAAAAAAACGCGATCTAATGCGGCGTTTTTCCATTGAAGCCGGATCAGAATTATCGGCTTTGAGATTAGTCGTCATTGCTGGAGTTTAAACGGTCCGGACTCGTCCCTACACCCGGTTCTCGACCCAAATAGCCCAATTCCTGAAGCGATTTTTTTAAAAAAAGCTCGACAGCTTCAGCTTCGCTTTTAATCTTATGATTATCACGCAGGAAATTTTGCAAAGCTGTCAATGTTTGTGCGTCAAGATTGAACGAAATACCCATATAGACCTCTTGAATAAAAAAGGCTCCTGCCAAGATATGCAGGAGCCTTGATTGATATTACTTTTCGCCCTTGAGGACTTTCAAAATGTTCTGTGGTGAAGATTCACCATAAGGATCAGTCTCGCAGTTATCCGAGAAACCTTTTTCCTCAAACCATTTTTCAACAACACCATCTTTGACAACAGCAGCATAACGCCATGAACGCATGCCGAAACCCAAGTTGGATTTGTTGACGAGCATACCCATTTTACGAGTGAATTCGCCATTGCCATCAGGAATAAGCTTGATGTGCTGCAATTTGTTGTGTCTGCCCCAAGCATTCATAACGAAGGCATCATTGACAGCAAGGCAGTAAACTTCGTCAATGCCAAGCTTTTTGAATTCCGGATAAAGTTTTTCAAAATCCGGCAACTGATAAGTCGAGCATGTTGGGGTAAATGCGCCCGGCAAGGAGAACAATACTACGCGCTTGCCCTTGAAATATTCGTCTGTGTTGACATCTTGCCAACGGAACGGGTTTGAACCCCCAATAGATTCATCACGTACACGCGTATGAAATGTTACATTTGGAACTTTTTGTCCGATCATTAATTTGCTCCTGTATTTTTATATCCTTCGGCCTGTCCGATAAGGCAGGCAGTGTGAGCCGGAATTCACATAAGAAAGGTAAGAGATCGGCCGTTAACTTGCAAGCTCGCCCCCGAAAGATTGATAATTTTATACTCGATATTTTTGGTTAATCGCTTTAAATTGATCACAGTAAAGAACATATGGTGATGAATATGGCGATTTTGACAATTTCTACGACTGCCTTCGATGATCAAAATCCTGGAACTTCCGGATTGCGGAAGAAGGTGAAAGTTTTCCAAAAGCCGAATTACGTCGAAAATTTCATCCAATCTATTTTCAATAGCGTTGGTGATGTTTCCGGGAAACTTTTTATTCTCGGAGGCGACGGGCGTTTTTTTAATAAAGAAGTTATCCAGAAAATTTTAAAAATGGCTGCCGCCAACAAAGTCGGCCATATCAAAGTTGGCTTGAACGGCATTTTGTCGACACCGGCCGCTTCCCATCTTATCCGCAAATACAAGGCCTTCGGCGGCATTATTCTGTCGGCAAGTCATAATCCGGGCGGTCCATCCGGCGATTTCGGTATCAAATACAATATTTCCAATGGCGGTCCTGCACCGGAAAAAGTAACAAAAGCAATTTTTGAATCTTCAAAAAAAATTACGTCTTATAAAATAGAAGATTGTGGCGATATCGACATTGCAAAACTGGGAAAAACGCAAGTCGGTTCAATGGTTGTCGAAGTCATTGATCCGGTTGTCGATTATGCAAATCTGATGGGAGAATTGTTCGATTTCGACCTCATCCGCAAAGCAATTGCCGGCGGTTTGACATTCCGCTTTGACGCATTGAATGCTGTGACCGGTCCATATGCTCATGAAATTTTCGAGAAACGTCTGGGCATGAAGGAAGGAACAGTTGTGAATGGTACACCGCTTCCCGATTTCGGCGGGCGCCATCCCGACCCCAATCTCGTTCATGCCCATGATCTTTATGAATTGATGATGTCTGAAGACGGGCCTGATCTTGGAGCTGCATCCGATGGCGATGGTGACCGTAATATGATTGTCGGCTGGAAACGGTTTGTCACACCATCCGATTCTCTTGCTATTCTCGCTGCCAATGCAAAGCTCGTTAAAGGCTATCGCAATGGTATTGCCGGCATTGCACGCTCTATGCCGACAAGTGCTGCAGCCGATTATGTGGCCAAAAAACTCGGTCTCAACATTTATGAAACACCGACAGGCTGGAAATTTTTCGGCAATTTGCTTGATGCCGGCAAGGTAACATTCTGCGGCGAGGAAAGCTTTGGCACGGGTTCCAATCACGTGCGTGAAAAAGACGGTTTGTGGGCAATATTGTTCTGGCTCAATCTGCTTGCGGCAACCGGTAAAAGTGTAAGTGAAATTGTCGAACAACATTGGCAACAATTCGGCCGTTCATATTATACACGTCATGATTACGAGGAAGTTGATCAGACCGCGGCAAAAGCTCTTATGGAAGATTTGCGCTCACGTCTCGGAAAACTTGCCGGAACCGACGTTGCAGGGCTAACGATTGCCAAGGCAGATGATTTTTCATATCATGATCCGATTGATGGTTCGGTCAGCGAGCATCAAGGAATCCGTATTTTCTTTGAAGGCGGCGGACGTATCGTCTATCGTTTGTCAGGGACCGGAACATCGGGCGCCACGGTTCGCGTTTATATGGAACATTATGTTGCCGATCCGCTAAAGCAGGATGACAACACACAAGAAGCACTTGCTGCCTTGATTGTTGCCGCCGACGAGCTTGTTGACCTCAAAAAACGGCTTCAGCGTGATAAGCCGTCCGTTATTACGTGATGATAAAAGCCTAGCGTTGTCCAACATCGTGAATCAGCCGCGACGTATAAGCATATCGTCCGGCTGGATAAAAACTGACTGAAAACTGTATCAGTTCTTTGGGTGTGAAATAATAACGGCGCTGTATCTTGAGAGCAGGAGAATTGGGTTTTACCCCGAATATACCGGTCAAGCTTTCAGGCATGAAATCGGCTTCGATGATCTGCTCAATCTCGCTCACTCTGCGTCCAGCGTGGGTTTCAATCAGGTTGGATAGTGCACCATCGTGATTTTGTAAATTGTCACGTATGATTTTGCTATATCGCCCGTCAATATAAACATCTGTCCAGCAAAACGGCGTGGCTTGTGGATCCTCTTTGGTGCGCCGTAAATGGGCAATGTGAATCCAGCGTGAGCCCGGGGGCCTGCCTATCAGGTCTGCCAGCGTATTGTCTGCCACGACATCATCAATTTTTAAAATCTCGCGTGGCATGGCTGATGCATAGGCAATAAGTTCCTCGATCGAGTCGATGCGGTAGGCATATCCCGCATTCGTCTGTCTGGGATCGGTGGCCTCTACACGGGTTCCTGTTGAAGGGCGGCGCGTTACGAGGCCAAGTTTTTGTAGCTCGCTCAAGGCATTACGTATAGTGGATCTGCTAACCCCCATTCTCTTTGCAAGTTCAGGTTCGCTCGGCAAAGTCGTACCAAGAGGATACACGCCCTCACGAATACTGGCGACGATCTTTTCGAGAATTTCCTCGTATCGTTTCAAGCAGAACCCCTTTGGCGTCTATAGCTATGCATTGGATATAGTGCAATTTCCGAAGAGTTTGAAGCACATAAGCAGCATAATCGCTCCGCCGGCTCAATCCTGTAACCGTCTCATATCCTATAATAATCTATATTAAACAAAGCGTTGTAGCAATTTTACGCCCGACGTGAACCGGATAGGCTCCGGAAGGTTCTTAACACCTTTGTAACAATATTCCGGAGATTGCATAGATTCAATTGACATTGTACGAACAATATATATTGTACGAACAAAGTGAGGAGGAAACCATGGCAAGCAGCGTTATTGATTCAATCTTGTTTCGCGACATGTTCTGTACCGGGTCTATGAGAACAATTTTTTCCGACGAAAAACTCGTCGGCTATTATTTGCAGGCTGAAGCCGCTTTGGCGCGGGCACAGGCAACGCTTGGTATTATTCCGACGGAAGCCGGTAAGGCCATTGATGTAGCGGCCAAAACCATTCGGATAGATTTTGAACGGTTGCGCAAAGAAACAGACATTGTCGGATATCCGATTTTGCCTTTGGTTCATCAGTTAAGCGAGGCGGCAGGCGCCGCCGGCGGCTACGTTCATTGGGGCGCAACGACTCAGGACATTATGGATACCGCCAATGTTTTGCAGATTCGTGATGCGCTGGAGATCGTTGAAACGGATCTGACAAATATCTGCAAGGTTTTAGAAAATCTGGCATTGCGCTATCGTGATACACCGATGGCAGGACGTACCCATTTGCAGCAGGCTTTGCCTATCACCTTTGGTTATAAGGTTGCTGTTTGGCTTAGTCCGTTTTACCGTCATCTGGAGCGTTTGCAGCAATTAAAAAAACGTGTCCTGTTCGGGGAATTTGCCGGAGCTGCCGGTACACTTGCATCAGTTGGCAAGGATGGTTTCAAAATTCAGGCGGAATTTTGCCATGAGCTCGGTTTGGCTCAGCCGGAGATGACTTGGCATGTTGCCCGTGACGGTATTGCCGAAACACTGACGTTTTTAGGTCTGATCACCGGTTCGCTTGCTAAAATTGCTACTGACGTCATGTTGATGACGTCGACCGAATTTGGAGAATTATCGGAACCGTTTGTACGTGGTCGCGGCGCCTCTTCAACTATGCCGCAAAAGCGCAACCCCATTGCATGCGAGTTGATGCTTGCCGTGGCCAAATCTGTGCGCCAGCATGTTGCGGCCGGGCTTGACGGTATGATTCAGGATTTTGAACGCGCGACAGGCCCTTGGCATTTGGAATGGATTTCGTTGCCGGAAAGTTTCATTTTGTCTTCTTCAGCGCTCGCCCAAGCCCATTATATGCTCAATGGCCTTGTTGTGCATGACGAACGCATGCATGAAAACCTTTATCGTACGCATGGCCTGATTGTCGGTGAAGCGGTGATGATGGCGCTTGCCCCCAAGATTGGCAGGCAGAAGGCCCATGATGTCGTCTATGATGCCTGTCGGGTGGCGATAGAGGAAAGGCGCCATTTGGTGGATGTCTTAAAAGAGAATAAGAAGCTTGTCGCAGATATCGGTGGTGCAGCCGTTATCGAACAGGCCTGTGATCCAAAGAATTATTTGGGACTGAGCGGCGAAATGGTTGACCGGCTGCTGAAGCTTAAAAAAATCTAGATCAGATCATTTCACATCAAATTATGGTTTTGCTCTCATTGTTTGTTTTACGCGGTTTCGATCTGCAATCCGTTTCACACTTTTTAGAAACGCTTGTGAGAAACCCCGCTTGATATGAGCTGATAATTGGTACCGGTTTCATCACCTGACAGTATTCTTCGAAAAAAGCCGATTGAGCTTTTGTTGGAAATGCTATCAGGGGCAAATGCCGATACCTCAAGACGTTTTCTAAATCGTTATTCGTAATTTACACACATATCGGAGGAGATATGTTTCATGGTTGAGGATATGAGTACAATTGTACTCCATAAAAGCAAAAAGCCATTGTGGACAGGCTTGGGCTTTCAAGTCATTGTTGCCATGGTTCTCGGAGCTGTGGCAGGTTTCATTTTTCCGGAATGGGCTGTTTCACTCAAAATACTTGGCGATATTTTCCTGCGTCTCATCAAGACCGCTGTTGCGCCGCTGGTATTTTTGACCATTGTTGCGGGCATTGCTTCTGCGGGAGATTTCAAAAGGGTGGGGAAAGTCGGTTTGACGGCGTTGATCTATTTTGAAATCGTTTCAACCATCGCCATCGTATTTGGTTTGGCCTGTGCTTATCTTTCGGGTGTCGGCCTCGGTGTTGGTGAAATCACGGCTTCAGAAACTGCGACGAAAGCTGCATTGGCAGCAGCCCAAAAGGCTGCACAATCCCATACCGGATTCATGCATTTTTTCCTGAACATATTTCCTGAAAATTTTGTGGGAGCTTTTGCGCAAGGCGAGCTATTGCAAGTGCTCGTCATCTCGATCATTTTTGGTGCGGCATTGCTATCCCTCAGGGAAGAAAAACGGGCACCTATCGAGCGTGGTCTAGCGGCAATCTCCGATGCATTTTTCGAGTTTATCCATCTGATTATGCGGTTAGCCCCCGTCGGAACCTTCGGTGCCGTCGCCTATGCCGTGGGGGCGAATGGTACGGATATTCTGATTGCTTTGGCTTGGTTGGTCATTGCTTTCTATCTTGCAATAATAGCCTTTGTCATCATTGTTATGGGCTCTATTTGCGCGCTGTTCAAGATCAACCTCTTCGGCCTATTGCGCTATATCAAAGATGAATTGATTGTGGTTCTGGGAACAGCCTCATCAGAGAGTGTCTTGCCAAAATTTCTGGAAAAATTACCTGGCTATGGGGCGTCGAAACAAACTGTCGGTTTGGTCATGCCTACGGGATATGCCTTTAATCTTGATGGCACATCCATCTTTATGAGCATGGGTGTTGTCTTTATCAGCCACCTTTATCATGCACCCATGACATGGGAACAATTGGCAGGTTTAATGGCCATTATGCTTCTCACCTCCAAAGGTGCAGCAACCGTGTCAGGCGGAACGTTTGTTGTTTTTGCAGCCACAGTGACGGCCTCGGGCTTTTTGCCCATTGAAGGTTTGGCACTCGTTTTTGGTGTCTATCGGTTCATGTCCATGGCTGTTGCCGCATGTAACGTAACAGGCAACTGTGTAGCGGCGATCGTCACGGCTAAAATATGTGGCGAGTTTGATTCGAAGCAGGCCGAGCGTGCCAATCGTGATCCCAAAGGAGTAGAAGCAGAGATCTATCAAAAGTTTGAGGAACACTAGGAAGTAAACATAAGCGGTCTCTCTTCAATAATCACGTTGCTAAGAGTTAGGCTTAAGGTTTACAAGAATTTTTGCTGTTGAAGGAATCAATAGACTGCCAGAAACAGGAAGTCCTCAGTTTCTATGGCGCATTTTTTCTGCATTTCGTTTCTTGAAACGCTATTGACTTCGAGAAAAGATACTATCTTCAAAGATTGAGGCATTTATACTTAAAAAGTAACAAATGAACCTGCCTTCAATGTTGCTTGATCCGGCATGATGTATATTTTATGAAAAAACCGTGCGGGAAAAATCCTGCACGGTTCCGGTTAAACAAAATCAAACCAGCCTGGTTCATTTCGGATGGATCATATTTTCCGGTTTGACCAGACGATTATAATCAGCCTCGGATACACCGGCCTTTAAAGCTTCTTCGCGCAGTGTTGTACCGTTTTTATGAGCAGTTTTCGCAATTTTTGCAGCTTTGTCATATCCGATTGCAGGTGCAAGTGCAGTTACCAGCATCAAGGATTTTTCGAGAAGATCATGGATGCGTGCTTCATTGGCCTTGATGCCTTTGACGCAATTATCTGCGAAAGAAACCATGCATTCCGACAAAATCTTGATGGATTGCAAAACATTGAATGCGATAACCGGTTTATAGACATTGAGCTCGAAATGTCCCTGACTTGCCGCAACTGTAACCGTGGTTTCATTGCCAAAAACCTGACAAGCAACCATAGTCATCGCTTCGCACTGGGTCGGGTTGACTTTGCCCGGCATAATCGAAGAACCGGGTTCGTTTTCCGGTAAGCTCAATTCGCCAAGTCCGCAGCGCGGGCCGGAGCCCAAAAGGCGGATGTCATTGGCAATTTTGAAGAGATCGGTCGCCAAGGCGTTGAGACTGCCGTGGAAATTGGTAATTGCGCCGTGGCTTGCCAGAGCTTCGAATTTGTTATCGGCCGTTTCGAATGCAACACCTGTAATGTCGGTCACAGCTTCGACGAAATCCTTGTCGAAACCGATTGGAGCATTCAAACCGGTACCGACTGCCGTACCACCTTGTGCAAGTTTGAGAACGTCTTGCAGTGCCGCTTCAATGCGTTTTCTATTATGTTCGAGCGCTGCACGGTAACCTGAAAATTCCTGTCCCAGCGTAATCGGGGTGGCATCCTGTGTGTGGGTGCGACCGATTTTGATAATTTTGGAAAATTCTTTTTCCTTATCCTTCAACGCGATCGTAAGATGGTCGATTGCCGGAAAAAGTTTATTGATGGTCTCTAAAGCTGTCGAGATATGAATGGCTGTCGGAAATGAGTCGTTTGATGACTGGCTCATATTGACGTGGTCATTGGGGTGAACAGGCTTTTTCGATCCCATTTCTCCGCCGAGCATCTCGATAGCACGGTTGGCAATGACTTCATTGACATTCATATTGGTTTGCGTACCCGAACCGGTCTGCCAGACGACGAGTGGAAAGTTGTCGTCGAGTTTGCCGTCAATGACTTCATCGGCTGCTGCAATAATTGCTTTTCCCAACTCTGGCGAAAGCTTTTTAGCTTTCATATTGGCCGTAGCTGCGGCTTTTTTGATAAGCCCCAAGGCGTGAATGAGCGGGAGAGGCTGCCTTTCGCCGCCGATTTTGAAATTGTGCAAAGAGCGTTCTGTTTGTGCCCCCCAATAATGGTCAGCAGGAACCTCGATCGGACCGAATGTATCCGTTTCTGTGCGGGTCTTTACCATGATAAAACTCCTCTGTGGTTGAGGAGACGATAGACCAAGAGAGCCAATGAGAAAAGGCCTTAAACAGGATCAGATCTATTTCTTGAACGTGTTTTTAAACATATTTTGGTGAGGAAAAAACGAAGTTTAGAATAAAACATAGATGACCATAACGGGATTGTTAAAATCCGGCGGATTTTTTCCGATATTTTGACTTCCGATGGCAAAAACCGCCGCTAAAACAAATTATCGAGATAAAAACGGATTTTTAGAGGGGAAGATAAATGGACGGGAACCATCTCCGTCTAAAAGAACAATTTGAAAATCAGCTTGTCGAATATCTTGGCTTGTTTAATATCCGTATCGGATGAATTGTTTGGTCGCGTTTTAAAATCGCGATAAGCTGAAAAATTAGCCCCTGATAGAATAATGGCGAATTTGTTATTCGCGCGTTTTATTATGATTTAAAATAAAAACGGGCCCGAAGGCCCGTTCATTAATGTTGTCTAGGACTTTATTAGAAGTCCATGCCGCCCATGCCGCCGCCCGGCATTGCAGGCATTGGAGCCTCTTTCTTCGGCAATTCTGCAATCATGGCTTCAGTTGTGATCAACAATCCGGCAACGGAAGCAGCGTTTTGCAGAGCAGAACGGACAACCTTGACAGGGTCAACAATGCCCAGAGCAATCAAATCGCCATATTGGCCATTGGCTGTGTTGTAGCCGAATGTATCGCTCTTGTTTTCAAGAATTTTACCAACAACGATAGAAGCTTCATCTCCAGCGTTGGTAGCAATTTGACGGGCAGGAGCCTGCAAAGCGCGACGAACAATATTGATACCGGCTTCCTGATCGGAATTGGTCCCTTTAACCTTGATGTCGGCTGCTGCGCGCAGGAGTGCAGTACCACCACCGGCAACAATGCCTTCTTCAACAGCGGCACGTGTTGCATTCAAAGCATCGTCAACGCGGTCTTTTTTCTCTTTAACTTCAACTTCTGTTGCACCGCCAACGCGGATAACAGCAACACCGCCTGCCAATTTTGCAAGACGTTCCTGAAGTTTTTCACGGTCATAATCGGAAGTTGTTTCTTCGATCTGGGCCTTGATCTGGTTAACACGTGCATTGATTTCAGGCTTCTTGCCAGCACCGTCAACAATCGTTGTGTTTTCTTTCGAAACGGTAACTTTCTTTGCACGACCGAGCATGTCGAGTGTGACATTCTCAAGCTTGATGCCGAGATCGTCGGAAATAACCTGACCGGATGTCAGAATGGCGATATCTTCCAACATTGCCTTACGACGATCACCAAAGCCCGGAGCCTTGACAGCAGCAATTTTCAAGCCGCCGCGCAACTTGTTGACAACGAGAGTTGCCAAAGCTTCACCTTCAACATCCTCGGCAATGATAAGCAAAGGCTTGCTTGACTGGACAACAGCTTCAAGAACCGGAAGCAGAGCCTGCAAGTTTGAAAGTTTCTTTTCGTGGATCAGGATGTAAGGGTCATCAAGATCGGCAATCATCTTTTCTGTATTGGTTACAAAGTAAGGTGAAAGGTAACCGCGGTCGAACTGCATACCTTCAACAACTTCAAGCTCTGTATCGGCAGTCTTTGCTTCTTCGACTGTGATAACGCCTTCATTGCCGACTTTCTGCATGGCTTCGGAAATCATTTTACCGATTTCGGTTTCGCCATTTGCTGAAATGGTACCAACCTGTGCAACTTCGGCTGAAGTTTTGATTTTCTTTGCTTTTTTCAGAAGATTTTCGACAACTTCATTAACAGCAGCATCGATACCGCGCTTCAAATCCATCGGGTTCATGCCGGCAGCAACAGCTTTTGCGCCTTCCTGAACAATTGCCTGACCCAGAACAGTTGCTGTTGTGGTACCGTCACCGGCAATATCGTTGGTTTTGGAAGCAACTTCGCGCAACATCTGTGCGCCCATATTTTCAAACTTGTCTTCAAGTTCGATTTCTTTCGCAACCGAAACACCGTCTTTGGTAATTCGTGGAGCACCGAAAGACTTGTCGATGACAACATTACGGCCTTTAGGACCAAGTGTTACTTTCACGGCATTGGCGAGAATATCGACGCCACGCAACATACGTTCACGCGCATCGCGGCCAAATTTGACTTCTTTTGCAGCCATTTAATATATCTCCTTGGGAATTATCCCGGAATTGTTTTTAAAATTTATGGGAAAATGGCTATCAGCCGAGAATACCCATAATGTCGGATTCTTTCATAATCAGAACGTCTTCGCCATCAAGCTTGACTTCCGTTCCTGACCATTTGCCAAAGAGAACGCGGTCGCCTGCTTTAACGTCAAGAGCAACGAGCTTGCCGCTTTCATCACGTGCACCCGGACCTACAGCGAGAACTTCGCCTTCCTGTGGCTTTTCTTTGGCTGTATCTGGGATGATGATCCCACCTGCGGTTTTTTCTTCTGATTCAACCCGACGAACGACTACGCGATCGTGTAATGGGCGGAATTTGGTTTTTGCCATGTCTTGAACCCTTAAAATGTTTAACTTTAATTAAACTCGATTTCGTTGAGGTATTTCCTCGATTAGCACTCTCGATGTCCGAGTGCTAACTCATGAGAACAGATAAAAATTGCCCCCTATAATGTCAAGAAGCTGGTTTTAATTTTTTAGTGAATAGGCTTCTAGGAACTTTGTTCCTTCAACGCAAAAAGACGCGCGCAAAAAGCCGCATGTTGTGGAACATTGATGAAAAGAGATCGGACAGCGCTTAAAAAATGCGGCCCGATCGAGTTTGTCTAAAGGAGCAAAAATTCAAACAAATGTATAAGCTTCAATGGGTTAAACACATAAGGCTAGAGATATTTTTCTAACGTTTGGATGTCTTATCGCAAATTTAAAAAGGAAACTTACTTTAACGCCAATAATCGGAATAGCCACTCAAATGACGAGAATAACGATCGTAACAAGATTCATCCTGTCCTTGTGCAAAAGGTTAAAAAAGAATGAATTATTCACAAGCATAGTTACTCGGATTGTTACATTTTTAAGTTTCCACAGTCAGGATTCGCTCTATTCGGGATCCGTCACGTGGGATATTCCTCAACGCCTGCAACTTCCGGAACGAAATGACGCAAAAGATTTTCGATTCCATGTTTGAGGGTTGCTGTTGAAGCCGGACACCCCGAGCAAGAACCACGCATGTTCAAATAGACAACACCGTGCTCGAAACCGCGGAACGTGATATCACCACCATCATTGGCCACAGCAGGACGAACCCGTGTTTCGATAAGCTCCTTGATTGTGTCGACGAGATCTTTATCTTCTTCCGAGAAAAATTCTTCCCCGACCGGTACGTCGGGCACATCATTGACATGCGCTGCCATTATCGGACTATTGGACATGAAATGTTCCATAATAGTTCCCAATATTGCAGGTTTCAGATGCTGCCATTCTGTGTTGTCTTTTGTGACTGTGATGAAATCATAGCCGAAGAAAACACCGGTAACACCGGGAATAGCGAAAAGTTTGGAAGCAAGAGGCGAACGTTCGGATGCGTCTTCTTTGTCACGGAATTCGGCAACGCCTTCTTCCAATACAACCCGACCCGGCAGGAATTTTAGTGTTGCGGGATTGGGCGTGGTTTCTGTCTGGATGAACATATAATTTCCTTTTCATGGTCAAGGCATGCAAGGTGCATTATTCAATTACCTTTTATATGCTGCTTTAAGGAACAAAAATTCAAGAGGCAAGTCGCGCCTTCAAAATGATATTGCGGTGAAGAGCTTCTTTTTTCGAAAGGTTTTGTTTTAAACGGGAAAGAAAAGCTGGTCAGGCGACGGAATCGATGTCTTCCGCACTCAAACCATCGGGAATAATTGTAACAGGAATGGGAAACGCGCTTCCTTTTGCCGCAATGGACTGCACAAGAGGCCCTGGTCCTTCAGCACCCGAGCCGGCGGCAAGCACAAGAACCGCAATATCCTGATCACTTTCAATAAGCTTTACGATTTCAGCAGCCTTTTGCCCCTCGCAAATTTTGGTTTCCGTCTCTATTCCGAGATTTTCCCTTACCTCTGCAGAAATCGCCGATAAGGTCTGGCGCGCCTGCTCATGGGATTCAGCGCGCATAATATCACCGACACCAAGGAAATGCTGGAATTCCGAACTGTCGATCACATAAAGCAGGATCAATCTTCCGCCGGTGTTTTTTGCCCGCCTTGATGCATAGGCGACAGCACGGCGGCATTCCGGTGTCTCATCAATAATTGCCAGAAATTTTCGCTTATGACCGTATTGGCGACTTAATCGTTTTGATAACATTTCTGTTCACCTGCTGGCAGCATCATCGGGAGCAAGCTGAATATGGCATATCAGCCCCTCAGGCGCATAATCAATTTTCACGTCATTATGCGGATTATAGCTCAAACTCCGTTCAATCAGCGTTGAACCGAACCCCTTTTTATGATGGGAGGAAATTTCCGGTCCGTTGCTTTCACTCCATATCAGGTTGATAATTCCTTCTTTCGAGAGAGACCAGTTTACCGAAACATGACCGGAGGCAACCGAAAGCGCTCCGTATTTGATTGCATTGGTCATAAGCTCGTGAAGCGTTAAAGCAAGCGCCAGCGCCGCCTTTTCCGATACATTGACCTTGGGGCCATTGATTTTGATATTGCCATAAGTTTCCATGGCAACTGCCATAGTATTTTCAACAAGTATCTTGAGGTCGCTTTTTTTCCCGCTATCCTCTTTCAAAGTGCTTTGCGCCTCGGCAATTGCTCTGAGTCTTGCCCCCACTTTTTCGCTCGCACTTTCAAGATCGGAGCTGCTTTTGAGCGTTTGGGAAACCACCGCATTGACCATGGCCAAAATATTTTTAACGCGGTGGGCCGATTCGCCGGCAAGGATATGTAACTGGTTTTCGAAGTTGATGCGTTCTGTGATATCAATGCCCTGAACATAGATACCGATAACCTCACCATCGCTATTCTTGATCGGTTGATGAATGAAATCGACATAATGCAAAACCGGCTCTTCGCTGCCCGGTCGTTCAATGAGAAGCGGGACACTTGCACCACGGAACGGCTCTTTGGTTTCCCAAACCTGATCAAGAAGAGCAATGAAGCCTTGTCGGGGAATTTCGGGCATGGCTTCCGCGACGGTACGCCCGATTAATTCTCTGCTACCGACAAGTTCCATAAAAGCATTGTTGACAAGATAAAAACGATGATCCCGATTGAGCAAAACTATGACAAAGCCCGGTGCCTGCTGGACAAGGTCTTTTAAAAAATCGATTTCGGCAATAAAGCGAGAACGCTCGCCTTCAAGCTTATCTTGGAACTCCGGTTTGGTAGTCTTGTTATTGTCTGTTTTTCTATTTTCGGTTTTTAAAGAAAACGTCACACAATATTCCAATCGAAAATTGACACTATTTTCAAATTTAGTGCAATTCGCTTTTTGTGCAAACTATTTTTGGCGGCGGACTTCAAGATGAAGGTGCTTTGATTTAAAGCACCTTCATCATCATTGTTTTTAAACTCATCCTTGAAGGAAACCCACAATATCGCGGACATGTTTCATTGTGTCTTCGGCAAGAACGCTCGCACGTTCCGCACCTTCTCTTAAAACCTGATCAATATAGGAAGGCTCGTTATTGAGACGACGCAATTCTTCTGTAACCGGCGACAATTTGCTGACGGCCAAATCTGCAAGTGCAGGTTTGAACTCGGAAAACTGTTTGCCGGCAAATTCTTCTATAA
Organism: Bartonella sp. M0192; assembly: GCF_016102305.1. Classification (NCBI taxonomy): domain Bacteria; kingdom Pseudomonadati; phylum Pseudomonadota; class Alphaproteobacteria; order Hyphomicrobiales; family Bartonellaceae; genus Bartonella; species Bartonella sp. M0192. The sequence continues at coordinate 847,031 of NZ_JACFOU010000001.1, forward strand.
CAGCTTTTTTGTCACAACCGGAAAGAGCGGCATAAATCCCTACGAGGTTATCGGCTTCCGGCCGGTCGGTCAGGCCCTCAACAGTGTCAGGCAATGGCTCCGAATCGGTTTTTGCTTTTTTGATTTTTTTGGAAATATCGTCAGCCGTGTCGATGAGGTTGATACGCGACAAATCGGATGGGTCGGATTTCGACATTTTTTTCGTTCCGTCACGCAGTGACATGACACGTGTGGCGGAGCCGCCAATCAAACCTTCAGTGAGCGGAAAGAAACCGTTGACGGTCTCGTCACCGACCTGCATTTCAACACCCACGCCGAGTTCGGCAATGCGTTCGGAATAATCATTATTGAATTTTTGTGCGATGTCGCGGGTAAGCTCGATGTGCTGTTTCTGGTCTTCCCCGACAGGGACTTTTGTGGCGCGATAAACCAGAATGTCGGCAGCCATCAAACTGGGATAGGCAAAGAGGCCGAGAGACGCATTTTCACGATCTTTTCCCGCTTTGTCTTTAAACTGGGTCATACGGTTCATCCAGCCGATGCGGGCAACGCAATTGAAAATCCATGCAAGCTCGGCATGCTGATGAACGCGTGACTGGTTGAACACAATGTGGCGTTTCGGGTCAATTCCGGCTGCCAGAAATGCTGCTGTCACTTCACGTGTCGAACGCATGAGATCATGCGGATCGGGGTTGACTGTGAGCGCATGCATATCAACAACGCAATAGATACATTCATAGTCTTTTTGCAATTCAACCCAACGCTTGATCGCACCGAGATAATTTCCCAGATGAAGATTTCCGGTCGCTTGAACTCCAGAAAAAACACGTTGTTTGAATGTGCTCATAATAGACAATCCGATCTTTCAAAAAAATTATAGCTGTTTTTGTCAAAGCTTTCTGTTGAAAGCAATTGAAAACCTTTACCGCTTGCGCAGCAACCCTCTTTTGATCAACGATATATTTGTTGCACCGAAAAGAAATGCAGAACCGAAATAGACTATTATGGCTCCAAATACCAGAGCAAGTACGCCGCTTGCACGATAAGCTAACGGAGCCTTTGCCGACAGCGGATAATCAAGATAGCCGACAGCATAATGGAGGGCGATTGCCATGACTAATGTCGCGAGCAATATTCTTGGAATACGCTTTAAAAGAACTTTATCGCGTCCCCATTGGCGCCTTCTGACAAGAGTGATGAACAGTAAAACGGCATTGACCCAGCCGGCCGATATTTCGGCTATGGCTATTCCACGGGCCGATAAGACCGGAAACAGAGTTAATGCAAGCGAAATATTAACGACCACCGAAATTCCGGCAAAAATCATTGGTGTTTTGGTGTCTTCACGGGCGAAGAAACCCGGAATGAATGCTTTTATCAATACAAAAGCCGGAAGACCCAAGCCATATATGCCTAAAATTCCCGCAACAATTGTCGTTGATTGGGAAGAAAAATGCCCGCGTTCGAACAATAGGCGCACAATCGGTTCTGCCATAACCAAAAAAGCGGCAGCAGCAGGTAAGGTCAAAAGCAGAGTGAATTCGACAGACCGGTTTTGCAAGTTATCGGCTTCTTTCAGATTGCCACTTCTGAGTGCACGGGAAAGTTCGGGTAAAAGTACTGTGGCAACGGCAATGCCGACAACACCCAATGGAAGTTGATAAAGCCGGTCGGCATAAACAAGCGAGGAGACAGCGCCCGATTGTGCAGAAGCAATATTGGTATTGATGAGGAGGTTAATCTGTGTGATGCCGCCGGTAATCGCTGCCGGTAATGCAAGCCAGAGGAGGCGGCGAACATTTTCGGTGAATTTCGGGAGGCGAAAACCGATTTTCATACCGGCATTGGCAACAGCAATCCACACAATAATAAGTTGCACAATACCGGAGGCCATAACGCCCCATGAAAGATCAATACCGACATGCCAGGGGTCAAGCTTATAGACCCATGCGTAAAAGAGAACGCCGATCAGAATAATATTGAGAAAAACCGGTGCGATTGCCGCAGCAAAATAGCGGTGAAGAGAATTGAGCATTCCGCCCATCATTGCCGCCAGTGACATGCAGGCAAGATAGGGAAACATGATCACCGCAAAACGGACGGTTGCATTGAATTTTGTTGCATCATCGGTAAAGCCCGGTGCGATGACATAGCGCACCAGAAAAGGCATGGATAACTCCATGATGATGGTGAGGATCAATAATATCGAAAACAGCACACCGAAAACTTCTTCGGAAAAACGCCGTGCACTGTCGACACCGTCTTCTTCTATCTGCTTGGCAAACAAGGGCACAAAGGCAGAATTGAATGCACCTTCTGCAAAGAGGCGCCGGAATGTGTTGGGGAAACGGAAGGCCGCGTTGAACGCGTCGGCCACAGGCCCTGTGCCAACAGCCGCTGCCATAAGCATTTCTCTGACAAAGCCGAACAGACGACTCATCAACGTGCCGGATGCAACGGTCGCGAATTGTTTGATGAGGCTCATGTTCTTTTTATATTTTCCATTTGTTCAGCAGCAATAAGAGCCAGTAATTTGCGGCGTATAGCAGCCTGTTTTTGCGGGTTGATAATTTGATGACGGAAAAGATCATTGACATAAAAATTGTCGATAACCTTTTCTCCGAAGGTCGTAATATGTGCAGAAGCAATGTCAAGCGAAAGATCGGATAGCGTTTTTGTAATTTCAAAAAGTAGCCCTGGTCTGTCGAGACCTTCGATTTCTATGACACTGAATTTGTCCGACAGCGTATTATTGATCTCCACACTTGGTGTAACGTCAAAGGCCTTGGCTGCACGGCGCGGTTTGGCGCGTTGTGCAATCACTTCCGGCAGGCGGATGGTTCCCTTCAAGGCATCTTCTATCATTTTACCGACACGTTTTGCCCGCCTTGTTTCATCATCATCAAGCTCGAATTCGCGGGTGATCAGAATGATATCAAGAGCGCGGCCATCTGTGGTGGTAAAAATTTGGGCGTCGACAATATTGCCGCCAGCAGCAGCGCATGCACCGGTAACAATGGAGAGAACCCGCGGATGATCGGGCGCAAGAATTGTAAGCTCTGTGACACCGGCAAAACGGTGCGGGTCCGACATTGTTGCAAGCGGGGCGTTGCGTTTATCGGCATCGCGGATAAAATTGGCTTGCCGGACCTGATCTTCCGGTGAAACCGTTAACCAGTAGTTGGGATATTGTAAGCCGATATAATGTTGTTTTTCAGCTTCGCTCCAATTTTCAAGTGCATTATAAAGGCGTTCTTTCGAGGCGTTGATGCGGTCGGTCCTTGGAACTTGTGAAAAACCTCCGGTCAGAACAATTTCAGTCTCGTGATAAAGTGTGCGTAACAATTGCCCTTTCCAGCCATTCCATACACCGGGACCAACAGCTTTGATATCACATATGGTCAAAACCAGCAGTAATTTGAGCCTGTCGGTTGTCTGAACAATATTGGCAAAGTCTTCGATTGTTTTTCGGTCATTGAGATCACGTGACTGGGCAACCATACTCATGGTGAGATGTTCTTTGATGAGCCATGCAACAAGCTCTGTATCAGCTCGCGACAGTCCGAAACGCGGGCAAAGCTTGCGGGCAATTTTTGCGCCCGCAGTCGAATGGTCTTCCGGCCTTCCTTTGGCAATGTCGTGTAAAAATAAAGCAACAAAAAGAATCGTCCGCTCTTTTTTGAACGTTGGCACAATTGCCGAAGCAAGTGGATGATCCTGATAAACTTCGCCATGATCGATCTCGCTAAGATAGGCGATACAGCGCAACAAATGTTCGTCAACGGTATAATGATGATACATGTTGAATTGCATCATCGCGACAATCTTGCCGAAATCGGGGATGAATTTACCCAAAACGCCGGATTCATTCATTCGCCGCAAGATGAGTGACGGGTTGCGGGGCGAGGTCAGAATGGCAATAAAAAGCCGGTTTGCTTCTTTGTCGTCACGCACTTTCTGGGTGATGAGCCCGAGCGAACGGGAGGCTTCCTGCACAGCATGGGGATGGCATTCCAGCCCGTGAATATCGGATAAATAAAAAAGGCGGATAAGATTGACCGGATCGCGGATAAAAACATCATCATCATCGATATTGATGCGTTTTGTGTCAACAACAAAACCCGGATAATCGGCAATTTTTTTCTTGCGGCGCGAAAATGTCAAAAACACCCGATTTAATCCCGGAACCGGTTTTGCATATTCTTCTTCGAGTGCCGCTGAAACAATTCGCGTCAAATCACCAACCTGTTTGGCAACAAGAAAATAATGCTTCATAAAGCGTTCGACATCTTCCATTCCGGGGTGGGCGGTATAGCCCAGACGATGGGCAATATCGCGCTGGATATCAAAAGACAACCGCTCCTGTGCCTTGCCGGTTAGAAAATGCATATGACAACGAACGGCCCATAAAAAATCGTCAGCTTTTTTGAAAATACGAAGCTCGGCTTTGGATAACACGCCAAGTGTTACAAGTTTGTCGGTCGAGGTGATACGATAATGGTATTTGGCAATCCACATCAGGGTTTGTAAATCGCGCTGACCGCCTTTGCTTTCTTTAACATTCGGTTCGACCAGATAACGTGTTTCACCGGCTTTTTTGTGACGAAGGTCGCGTTCCAGAAGTTTTGCCCGAATAAAAGCCGGAGAAGTTCCTTTGACAACTTCGTCTTCGAAGCGGCGCATCAATTCGGTGAAAATCCCCCGATTACCGATCAGAAAACGCGCTTCAAGGAGGGCGGTTCTCGCGGTCATATCCTCTTTTGCCATGCGGATTGAATCGTCGATATTTCTTGTTGCATGGCCGACTTTAAGGCCAACATCCCATAGCATATAGAGAATATATTCCATCACCTGTTCGCCCCATGGTGTCTGTTTCCATGGCAGCAAAAAATGAAGATCTATATCGGAATGCGGTGCCAAGGTTCCGCGTCCATAACCACCAACTGCGACAAGAGCAATGCGTTCACCGCTTGAAGGGTTGGGAAGGGGATAAACTCTTTCGATAACAAAATTATAAAGTGTTGTGATGACGGTATCGATGAGCAAACTTAACCGGCGGGCGCATTGACGCCCTTTACCGTTTTGTTGAAGAATAATTTCCGCTTCTTTTTGTCCATCAGCAATAGTCGCCTTTAAAAGTGAAACAATTTTCGGTTTGATTTTCAAACCTATATCCGCACCCTCTTCGTTTTCGATGAGTTCTTCCATTTTTTGACGAAGATCTTTTTCTTCAATCAGAACAAGATTTTTAGTTGAAGCGCTCATTATTGACCAATCTGTTGCAGAGACATTTTTGTAACTGGAAACGAATCTAGACTATATTTGGATATGTTGGAATAGCCTATATTTGTAAGCAAACGAGAAAGAGGATGACATCATCCGCGTCTTGCGTTAGGTGTCTAGGCAATATTTCTGCGAAGGTCTGAAATTCCGACAGATGGCGAGTTTCTAATAGGGTATGGTAGCAAGATGGAAGAACCTGAAAATTTACAGGAAATAATCGACCGTTATGATGCTGTTTTTTGTGATGTGTGGGGTGTTATTCATAATGGCGTTCACGCTTTTAAAGAAGCTGTTGCAGCTTTGATCAAAGTCAGACAATCCGGAAAATCGGTCATATTGCTCACCAATTCGCCCCGTCCGCATGACGGTGTGGCGAAGCAGTTGGCTTCCTTGAAAATCGGCTCCGATGTTTATGATGACATTGTTACTTCCGGTGATGCGACACGTCACCTCATCAAGGAAGCACCGAGGAAAGTTTTCCATATCGGGCCAGAGCGTGACCTTGCCTTGTTTGACGGGCTTGACGTCGAGCTTGTTGAAGAATTCGAGGCGACATCAATCGTCTGTACGGGACTTTTCGACGACGAGCATGAAGAGCCGGATGATTATCATGATCTTTTGCTCAGATTAAGATCGAAGAATTTGCCTTTTATATGTGCCAATCCCGACATTACGGTTCATCACGGCGACAAGATATTATGGTGTGCTGGTGCACTTGCGCGCGCTTATGAACAATTGGGCGGGCGCACATTGATTGCCGGCAAGCCGCATCGCCCGATTTATGATTTGGCTATGGACAAACTCGCCGAACGAAAAGGCAGAATAGCCAAAGACCGAATTCTCGCGATTGGTGACGGCATATTGACCGACATGAAAGGCGGACAACAATACGGACTTGATACGCTTTATATCTCTGGTGGCATCCATCAGAATGAATATGCGAAAGATGGCGACATCAACCGTTCATTTCTGACCGAATTTTTAAACAAATATGGCAGTCAGCCCATTGCCACTATGTGGACGCTTAAATGACCAATAAATTTTTGCGGTTGAAAAATCTCGCTGCATTACCGGAAAGTTATAAGAATTCGGTTGTAGCGATCGGTAATTTTGATGGTGTCCATAGGGGTCATCAGGCAGTTTTGGAAAAGGCTCTCAATATTGGCAAACGAACCGGCCGTCCGGCAATTGTTTATACATTCGAACCGCATCCCAAAAGCTTTTTCAAGCCGGAAAAGCCGGTTGATCGGCTCACACCGGCAGCAGAAAAAGCCAGAATATTGGAATTGATGGGATTTGATGGTGTTGTCGAACAACACTTTGATGCAAAATTTGCTCACCTTACTGCCGAAGAATTTGTCAAACATATTTTATGCGAAAATTTTCATGCTTCGGCAGTGGTTACCGGAAGCGATTTCCATTTCGGAAGCAAGCGTGTCGGTACGCCTGATTATCTTGCCGATTGTGGAAAAAAACTGGGCTTTGCTGTTGTTAAAGTTCCGCCTTTTTGTGACGAAAACGGTCAAGTCATTTCTTCAAGCCGCATTCGTGCACTATTGGCTGACGGAAAAGTGGAGGAAGCAGCAGGCCTCCTCGGCTACCACTATACTGTTTGCGCGAAAGTTATTCATGGAGCAAAGCTCGGTCGGACATTAGGTTTTCCGACTGCCAATATGGCGCTTCCCGAAGAAACAGGTCTTGCTTTCGGAATCTATGCAATCCGCTTTCGCCGGAGTGACGGAACACTTTATGACGGGGTCGCAAGTTTCGGGAAACGGCCGACAGTAGAAGGCGATGGTGTGCCATTGCTTGAAAGCTTTCTGTTTTCATTTGATGGCAATTTATATGATGAAACGGCATCTGTTTCCTTTTATTCATATTTGCGTGGAGAAAAGAAATTTGACGGTTTACAACCATTGATTGCCCAAATGAATAAAGATAAAGAAGAAGCCAAAGCAGCACTTACGGCGGCTTCACCGCTGTCGGCATTGGACAGAAATTTTACATTTACCAATCGGTAACGATAGGCCAACAACATTTCTGAGAAAATAAAGTTTTAAGACATTCTTAAAATGTTGATTGAATATTTATGATTGGCCAGTTTGCAAAGAGTTGGTGTTTGGCAGTGTTTAATCAGCTGCTTTGTCAAAGCGTCTGGAGTGTATAGGTGTCGGATAATATATTGAAAGTAGTTTTCGCAGGCATGACCGGCTTGATGACGATTTCATGTTTTCAGGCAAATGCAGAAGAGCTATACGATTACCAGACGGGAAAAGTTACCAATGTTTCGGCTGGACAACGTGCGGTCGACGACCAAAATTATCGTTCGACAGCACCGGCCAAAAAACATTTCTACAGCGGAAACTGGTCGCTAACCCTTGGCGCATCGGTTTATGAAGCACCAAAATTCGAAGGAGATGACACCTACGACATCGCTGTTGACCCGATTTTTTCCATAGGCAAAAGGGGTGGTGACGATCGTTTCTCTTCGCGCAACGATAATATGTCTTTTGCTTTGTTGGAAAAGAGCCTTATTCGTCTTGGTGTTGTGGGAAAAATTTTGCAAGAGCGTGACAGTGACACGTCAGGCGATCTCAAGGGGTTGAACCGGGTGAAATGGGGTGGCGAGGTCGGCGGTTTTGCCGAAATCTATCCGCTCGATTGGCTGCGGGCGAGAGCAGAAGTGCGTAAAGGTATACGCAGTCATAATGGTGTTACGTCCGACATTGCTGTTGACGCCTATAAAAATTTGACACCTTCTGTACAGGTTTCCGGCGGGCCGCGCGCTTTTTACGCGACACAAGACTATTTCAAAACCTATTACGGAGTTGATGCAGAAGAATCTCTTCGTTCGGGGTTGAAAGAATTTCATCCCGATAGTGGCTGGGGGTCCTTTGGTGCCGGTGGTGCAATTACCTGGAAAGCCACAAACAAAATTACAACCAGTGTGTTTGGCGAATATAAGCGGTTAACTGGCGATGCCGGTGATTCATCTCTCGTTTTCCAACGTGGGGACAAGAACCAGTTTACCATGGGTATTTCGGCGTCTTATCGTTTTGATTTTACATTGCGCTGAAAAAGCGGGTTAAAGATAGATAAAGCTGCAAACGCAGAGCAATGCTTTATGTGAAAGTTTATTGCCAGCGTTTTGGCACAAACGCTTGAAAAGCAGTGTTACCGGTTATCAACTGCAGTGTTTATCAACGGGCTATTGCCGTTCATTTCAATCAATTTGGAAAATTCGTCAACACAAATGGCAGAGATGACAACGGTTGCTGCCAGTGTAACTATAATAACCAGAAAATATTCGAATACGCTATAAACGAAATGCGACCTTCTTGTGTAAGTCGACAGTTGCAATGCATCCGAACTGTGTTTGAGCATTGTGCTTCACCTTTCAACAGACTCTGGTAGTGTCTTTCATAGTGCCCCAAAAGGAAGCTTTATCGAAATTAAAATTAAGGTCGGGAAGCGCTTTTCAGATTCATGGTTAAAAAACAATAAATTTTATTGTCAATAAAATGATGACAGTCTGTCGAACGATCTTCGTTTTGAAACATGATAAAAAAAGCCTATTTAATTAGAGAGTGCAGAACACCTAAAAAATGATAGAGGAAAAAATGACCAAACAATTCAAAGTAGCCATATTGATTGGCAGTTTGCGCAAAGAATCTTATAGCCGGAAGCTGGGCAAGGCATTTATTGCTCTTGCACCGGAAAATTTGTCTCTCGATTTTATCGAAATAGGTGATTTGCCACTTTATAATGAAGATCTGGAAACAGAGACTCCTCCGGCTGCCTGGCAAAATTTCAGAAACGCGCTGAAGAAAGTTGATGCGGTTATTTTTATAACGCCGGAATATAATCGGGCTATTCCCGGAGTATTGAAAAATGCAATTGATGTTGCTTCTCGTCCTTATGGTAAAGGCGTCTGGAATGGCAAGCCCGGTGCAGTTGTTTCCATTTCCCAAGGTGCATTGGGCGGATTTGGTGCCAACCATCAATTGCGACAGGCTTTGGTGTTCAATGACGTTCCGACGATGCAACAGCCTGAAGCCTATATCGGGAGAATTCAGGATTTGGTCACCGATGACGGGAAACCGGCCAATGATGATGCAGCCAAGTTCTTTTCAACTATAGTGCAATCATTTGGAAAATGGGTCGAGAAGATATTGCATTAATATAATAAAACATGAAGCTACTATTATAAAAGATAGTAGTTTCAGATAATTTTAATATTATATTGAATTATTTTTCATAATTACATCATATCAAAATTAATACAATTTTTCATGAAATGTGAACGGTGATTTTTTTACAAGCCTTTATATTGACCGATTTAATCCCCATATATTAATTAGACATTGGGGAGTGAAAAATGGATAATATAAATACTTTAATTGAATGGCAACCTTATCAACTGATGAATGCCGCGTTATTGGTGATTATTGTTAATATTTCTTTAGGTTTTTCTTTGTGGAAGTCACTATCAGATAGCGAATGGGCAAGATTTTTTGACATCTCGTCCATATTGACGATTGCAGGTGCTGTATCGCTCGCAATAACAATGACGCGCGTCAAAGTGGTGGACTCTCTTGTCAATATTTCCACTTTATTGCTGGCCTTTGGTATCGTGATGACTATCTTTGGCGCTATTTGCGATGTTGCCCATCGGATTAGTCTTTATCGCGACACACATTACAATAAAGAAGCGTAATGCTTTGCTTTTCTCATGAGGTCAGGCCAATCGGTTTCAGGCGCTGAAATATATGCTATCGCAGGAATTATGCTATTGTTAGTATTATTCCACCGCCAGTTATCGTTGGATTGATGATTTCCAAAATGTCGGAAAAGCCGAAAAACATGAGGGGGAGAAGCAGGCTCAGTCCTTTGCGAGGTGATAAAGTGTTTGAGCCCGGTGTCCGGATTTACAATAAGCAAGAACCGGATATTCGCATGTCTTTAAAGCGTCTCTCATAGAGGCAATGCTTTTCTGTTCTATATTCGGGGGTGTCACGGGAATGTAATAGCTTGTGAGGCCATGAGCTTTGGCAACTTTTTCAATAGAGGCAAAAGTTGGCTGATTTTGCTGTTCATTATCGGGGCGGTTACAAATGATTGTCTTGAAGCCGGCTTTGGCAAGTTCGTCAACAAAGTCTTCCGTAATCTGCCCACAGACGAAAACGCCATCATCAATTTCGGTCAAGTCCATCAGAAATTCACTCTCTAAAATATATTCATTGTCACGTGTTCATGAAAATATTCTGTTGCCGGAACCTTGGCAAGCACATCTCCAACTTATAAAACATCAAAATTGAAAGCGGCCCCACGGTTTTGGTAATAGATGAATATGACCGATAAGTCTGAACAGAATGGCGTTATATGGCGGGTCAAGCAATTTTATTCGAAATGAATGACGGTTAAATGACTATTTTGAAAAAGGCATGTTCTGTCGAAGAAAAGACGGATTCAAAATTCAGTGATACAATGCTTGTTGATGCGGAGGTCGTTTCAGCAAGCGACGGGAAAAGACAACAGATCGAGAAGACTGTTGCCGAAGAAGTGCCGATTGCGCTTTCTTACGATGGTACAACGCAAGCCGTTTTGATGGCGTCCCCCGATGATCTTAGAGACTTTGCCTATGGCTTCAGTCGGACCGAAGAATTCATTAATGATCCGGATGAGATTGAAAATATCGATATTGTCCCACTATCGCGCGGAATAGATGTACAAATCGCTTTACGCGTTGACCGGCGTGATGCGTTTCGCAAACGCCGCCGTTCTATGGCAGGCCCTGTCGGTTGCGGTCTTTGCGGCATCGAATCAATTGACGCGGCAATGCGTGAAATAGACAAGGTAAAACGGACAGATATCCATTTTGATCGGGATGAAATTTTTAACGCAGCACGTGAAATTTGCGGAAAACAGATTCTGAACAATGCAACAAGAGCCGTTCATGCCGCCGCTTTTTATGAAAAAAATAAAGGGATAATTGCAATTCGTGAAGATGTTGGCAGGCACAATGCGCTGGATAAACTTTGCGGTCATCTGTTTTTAAATCGCAAGGATGTCAGTTCCGGTTTTGTTGTGGTAACCAGCCGCCTGTCAGTTGAAATGGTACAAAAAGCTGCAGTTTTGGGCGTTTCTACACTGGTTGCTGTATCGGCAGCAACGGCCGAAGCCATTCGAATAGGTCAAAAATGTAATATGACTTTAATTGGTCGCACGAGAGAAAACGACTTCGAGATTTATTGCGGCAAAGAATGGATCATCTAATCCATCTCCCGTCGCAACTCGTCAAGCATCGGCCCGAATTGGCCGCATGCGAAATACTATAGCGCACATATCATTCACGCACGCAAAAAATTGTAATCTCAGTTCAAACCCATTACTGCAAAAGCGATTGCAACATTCGTGCTAACAATCATCATGGAATAGAATACTGCGATTTTCATCATATCAGCCATAACTTCACCTCGAATATTTCTGTCTATCACGATACATTACAACACGTAATATAACAATGTGTTACAATTCGGGCAATTGCATAAAGTTCCCAAAAATTTTTTTATTTTCCGGTTTTTTCCGATATTTCCGGCAGTTTTTGGGGAACTGCCTTTAACTTTATCTAGGACAATTGCCTTTTTTCTATCACTTTTAGGCCTCGTTGGTTACTAATTTGTAAAATTTCGTGAGCAAGACAAAATTTTTGACCACCACCTTCGCGCAAGCTTCGTTTTCTATTTTTGTGGCAAGAGTAAAAAGCCACGACAATTGTGATCACATTGTCACGCTTTTTTTGCGTTAAGGAGATCAACGTGCAGCAAAGTGCCGTAAACGCGATTGGCAAAAGCAGTAAGTTTTCCGGTAGTGATATTGGTTTCGCTGCCGGTATTGTCATTATATTGACCGTTTTGTTCTTGCCTGTTCCTTCATTCGTGCTGGATATGGGGCTGTCATTTTCGATAGCTTTTTCGGTTTTGATTTTGATGGTGGCGTTATGGATTCAACGCCCTCTCGATTTTTCGGCCTTTCCGACTGTGTTGCTGATTGCAACTATGCTGCGTTTGTCTCTCAATATTGCAACAACACGTGTTATTCTTACCCACGGTGATGAAGGCTACACGGCTGCCGGCCACGTTATTCATGGTTTTTCACAATTCGTGATGGGCGGCGACTTTGTCATCGGTCTCGTTGTTTTCGCAATTCTGATTATTGTAAATTTTCTGGTTATCACCAAAGGTGCAACACGTATTGCTGAAGTCGGTGCACGTTTCACTTTGGATGCTATTCCAGGTAAACAGATGGCAATTGACGCCGATCTTTCTTCCGGTTTGATAGATGAGAAGCAGGCTCAGGTTCGCCGTCGCGAGCTGGAGGAAGAAAGTTCCTTCTTCGGTTCTATGGATGGTGCTTCCAAATTCGTTCGTGGTGATGCCGTTGCCGGTCTTATCATTACGGCAGTCAATATTTTTGGTGGCATTGTCATTGGCGTTACCCGTCATGGCATGGATATTTCACAGGCTGCCGATGTTTTTACCAAGCTTTCGGTTGGTGATGGTCTGGTAACCCAGATTCCTGCTCTTATCGTTTCTCTTGCTGCCGGTTTGCTGGTTTCCAAGGGAGGAACACGAGGGTCAACAGAAAAAGCGGTTTTTGGCCAGTTGGGTGGTTATCCGAAGGCCTTGTTTGTGGCTTCAGTGCTGCTTGCTGTTTTGGGCTTGATGCCGGGTTTACCTGCTTTTCCATTTTTGACCATTGCAGCACTTCTTGCCGGAATCGGCTTTTCGATACCGCGGCGCCTACAACGTCAGGCTGAAGAAGAACAAGCTTTGAAGGCTCAAGCCGATGCAATCGCTGAAAAAGAGGAAAGCCAGTCTGTCAAAGCTTCTCTTGAAAAACCGGCAATTGAACTTACTTTGGGTAAACAATTGGCAACCCGTCTTTTGCCTCACCAGACAGAGCTTGCCAACCGCGTTGCCAAAATGCGTCGGAAATTTGCAACCGATTTCGGTTTTGTTATTCCTGAAATCGAAGTGACCGACGACTATAAAACACCGCCGAAATCCTATCAGATCAAATTACACGGGACAGTTGTTGCTTCCTATGAAATGCGCATTGGCGATGTGTTGGTTATGCTTGGCGAAAAACCGGCACCGAATCTTCCCGGTGAGGAAGTCCGTGAACCGGCTTTCGGAATGCGTGCTTTTGCAACGTCTGAAACTTTCCGTTCCGAACTTGCACGCGAAGGATATATGGCTGTTGATAATCTTTCGGTCTTGCTCACCCATTTGAGTGAAGTATTACGGAATAATCTTGCACAATTATTATCTTATAAAGATATGCGCATTCTTCTTGAACGTCTGGGACCGGAATACCGCAAACTCCTTGAAGAAATTTGTCCTGCACATCTTTCTTATTCCGGTTTACAATCGGTTTTGAAATTATTGTTGGCTGAACGTGTTTCGATTTGTAACCTTGACCAGATACTTGAAGCGATTGCCGAAATTGCTCCTCATGTTCGTCGTGCCGAACTGATTGTCGAACATGTCCGGATGCGTATGTCGCAACAGATTTGTGGCGATCTGTCAGATAATGGTGTATTGAATGTTTTACGTCTCGGCAGTCATTGGGATCTGGTTTTCCATCAGGCCTTGAAACGGGATTCAAAAGGCGAAATTGTCGAATTCGATATCGACCCGAGAGAACTTGAAAAATTTGGTACAGAGGCTACAAATGCTATTCGCAAACATATGGAGAAGGGCGAAAGATTTGTTCTTATCACTTCGCCGGAAGCCCGTCCTTATGTTCGCATGATTATTGAACGGTTGTTTGCGACCCTGCCAGTTCTTTCGCACGCGGAAATTGCCCGCGGTGTCGAAGTCAAGACTTTGGGGACGATCTCCGATTAAAAGGAATAGGACATGTCCTTTGCACTTTTGCCCATTGATCAGCTGGTGATTGTCGCCATGTTGATCTTTGCGCGTGTGGGGGCATGTCTGATGTTGATGCCGGGCATATCGAGTGCCCGTATTCCGATGAATTTCAGATTGTTTTTAGCCATCGCCTTTTCCTTGATCATGGTACCGCTTTCAGGTTCCAATTTTACAAACATTGCGCAAAATCCGACTTTGGCAACTTTGCTGAGCGGCATAATCAGTGAATCGCTCATAGGCGCTACATTCGGCGTTATTGCTCAGGCCTATATGTGGGCTTTGCAATTTATGGCCAATATTATTGGCATGTCGATCGGCTATTCCGGACAACCGGGTACGAGTGTGATTGAATCCATGCCCGAAACACAGGTTGCCAATATGATCACAATCGGTGCGTTGATGTTGTTTTTTGCGGCCGATCTTCATATGGTTGTCATTCGCGGGTTGATGACATCCTATCAAATTATCCCGCCTTCGTTAACGCCGGAACCGCAATCGGCTTTAATCGATTTTCAGGATGCATTATCACAAACATTTCTGACAACATTGCGTATTGCTTCGCCGTTCATTATCTATTCCATATTGGTCAATATCGCTGTCGGGCTGATCAATAAACTGACGCCGACAATTCCGGTTTATTTTATTTCCATGCCATTTGTTATGTTCGGTGGTCTTTTGCTTATTTATTATCTATTGCCGGAAATATTAACATTTTTCGGGGCAGAATATGCTTCATGGTTGAACAGGGGGCCCTGATGCCAACATCAAGCCAACGATATGCAAGATTATTAAAAGCACAAAAACTGGTGAAGGCACGTGATGAAGCCGAACTCGAGGGGACACAGAACCAACGTTCGGCGTTATCCGATGAAGACAAATTTCTGTTTTCTCTCATGGAAAATGGCTCTGCTTCCAGTTTGTTCGATCCGATGATGGTTGCCAAACGCCTTGATAAAAATGCACGAAAAGAAGCCATTCTTGATAATCTCATTGCCCAACAAAGAAAAACACTGTTGCAGTCGTCGCGCCGGTGCGACGTAATCGACGAGAAACGTAAAGCTGCCGAAGAAGCAGAAGAGCGCAAAGAAATGGCCAAAATGCTTGAAGAATATGTTGCGGCAAAAATCGTCAAAGACACCAGTTTGGGATAAGCTTTGTTCAATATAGTAAATCATGAGGAAAAACGGTCCTGATCATTTTTAAGGAAGGGACGGGTTTCCCGGCAATTGAGGTGCCTGATTTATCGGGCATATGCTATAAGAGGACAAATAATGGCCATTCAACCACCTTCAGACTTGGTACTTGATGTGTCAAGAGCGGCTGATCCTCTCGAATATAGAGCTTCGGTCGAAAAGTTGCGTAACGCGCAAAGTGCGGTGCGTGCTGCAAATCAGCAAATAGCGGACGGCGGTTTTTCCGAGTTGGCAAGAACGAATGATAGCACAAGTCCGGTTTCCCAATCCGGCCAATCTGTCAATCAGGTAAAGATAAAAGAAAAATCGGCAAATGCCGATCATACCGAGGCATACAAAAAGTTTGAAGCTTTTATGTTGCAATCCTTTATCCAGAATATGTTTACGACAGATACACCGTCGGTTTTTGGTAAGGGACAAGCCGGGGAATATTGGAAATCCATGATGGCTGAATCAATGGCCAAGGAAGTGGCTGACCGCGGTGGAATTGGCGTTGCGAAAATGCTCGCTCGCGATGAAGAGATCAAGCAAGGTAAAGTTCCGGAAGTTGGCAATCAGGAAATGGGAGCTGCTTTTGGTCAACTTGCCCGCTCCGACCAAAATACACAAGCCACAGTCGATAATATTGTTCACAACCACGATATTAACTTCGTGCGTAAACAAATGACTAAAAATACTTAAACGTTTTATAACAATTTATGATAACATGCTCGATCAAAGGAGTTTCACATGTCTTTAGCTGAGCAATCGGGTGAACAGAATCCGGCCGTGGTTCCGGCGAAAGTGCACATTGATGATCCCGCCGCGCGGGATGTCGCTTTGGCGAGGTTTGCAGCCGTTGTCAACTCTCTTGAAGAGGTTGTCGATTATGAAACAGATGCACTCGAAAAGCATCAAAATCCGGACTATAACGACATTAATGCCCGTAAAGCTCGCGGTTTGCGTGATTTGAACCAGTCCATGGCAGATGTTGCCCGTTATTTCGATAATGTGGTGGAAAGTAAAGTAGAGACATTGCTGGGTGGTTTGAAAAAGAAACTCGAGCGGAACAGTGAATTATTGAAAATTCACCTCGAAGCTGTGACTGAACTTTCGCAAATGATGCAGGAAGCGGCGCGCGAACAGGAAACAGACGGGACTTACGATCCTTTCACAGTCAATAGCGGGCAGTACAAATGATAAAAACCGTTGCCATTGGCTTATGGGTTTGCATTATCGCTTTGGGCTCATTGATGCTGGCTATCAAGATAGGGTCAGAACCTAAAGCCGTGGCAGCAACAGAAGATACAGCTCCTACCATCGACTATGACCGCACAGACGTTATGAGTGTCCCTATACTGGCCGATGGCAAAGTAAACGGATATATTATCGCGCAACTTGTTTATACAGTTGATTCAAAAGTCAAAAATAAGTTGACTGTTCCTTTGGGGCTATTTGTGAATGACGAAGTCTTCAATGCTTTTTTCGGTTCCTATTCGGATACAAAACAAATAGAACGTATAAAATTCGAGGATGTGAAACAAAAAATTATTGACGGCGTCAATCAACGCTTTCCGGAACCTGTTATTAAAGATCTCATGGTCGAACAGTTCAATTATATACCTGCCGATCAGGTTAGAGATATGAATAAAGTAAAATAAAAAATAATTGTATCGTATAGTTTATATTTTTGTAAAAACAAATTTTAAAAACGTATATATTATATTCAATAAACTTGGTTAAATGAATTTTTAATTCATAAAAATATTGGTTAATATAGAAATTAATATTGAATAGGAATATTATAAAGAGATATTTTATTGATATAAAAATTCATATGGACATACCCGATTTTAGCAGTATTTTCCCGATATATCCAATTTTTTGTGATGCCAATTATTTTTTTCACTCCGTTCGAAATGAATGAGTGGAGAGGGCGTTAACATTTCAAAAAAATGAAATATAAGGGCATTAATAGTAATGCCATTAGTCTGATTAACTAGCAAAGAAAACTGAAATCCGATTGCAATGCATCGGTATTCAATCTCATCAATATTCTTTTGGCACTTTGATTGGTTTCTCATCAATGCGACAACCAATCTCTGATCTCTTTTACGTTCTTTTCTCTTGTTAATATTTTTTATTCTGTTAGCCGGCTGACAAAAGCAATCGCAAAGAAGGTACTCGGTTTATCATAGAAGTTTGTAGACAGCATCAATATTCGACAATAAATGACATTAAAAATGGAATGGGAATCCGAAAAATCTGGAACGAAAAAGCAAGCCCGCAATTGGCAATTGCGGACGGCGGAAATGTGAACGTGATGTTATTTGCTATGTTAGCATAAGTCATTTTTGATAGAGGGAGACTAAAAGGGCATGAACGGCGCCTTTTAGTCACGTAAAAAAATTAGACTTATTTGTTTGCAGATTTTCTCAGCCGTGCATTGTTCAAAGCATCGATCAACTGTCTTGTATCGGCTTCATCATCCTGCGGGTTTTCGAAGACAACATTGTCAAGCTCTATGCCGAAGCCTTCGGGCGACATAATAATGTGGAAATATGCTGTTACACCATCATTTGAAAATTCCATGTCCAGCGTAATCGTCGGCGGAGTATTCCAATCAAGTTGATAATTGCCACCATTGGCAAAGCGCACTGTATGTGGATAGAAATGAAGTTCTGTTGCAGCGTCGATGATGTCGCTGATATTGGCAAAATGTTCGTCATGGATAAAAACGATAAAATCGGCCGGATCGACCAGTTTCAGTTCGGGAATAATTCGCGCGACTTGTTTTGCGATCATCATTTCGCGCATTTCGTGTACGTCATCTTGATTCATTTTATTTCACAACAACTATAAAAGATAAGGGCTGCATTAGTTTGTTTAATGTATTTTCTGACTGTTAATATAGCGGATCAATTCCGCTACGGCTTGATAAAACTCTTGCGGTATAACCTGATTGACTTCAACCTGTTTATAAAGGGCGCGGGCAAGCGGTATGTTTTCAATAACGGGTATGTCGTGTTCGACAGCAATCTCCCTGATGCGCAAAGCCAGAATATCCTGTCCCTTGGCGACAACCACAGGAGCGAAATCAACCGGTGGCTTATAGCGTAGCGCAACGGAAAAATGGGTCGGGTTGGCAACGATAACTGTGGCTTTTGGAACATTCGCCATCATTTGTCGACGAATACGATCGCGTGCGAGTGAACGCATACGCGCTTTGACCATCGGGTTACCTTCGATTTCTTTTTGTTCATCTTTCAGTTCCTGTTTTGTCATACGCAATTGACGCCGCCAATTGAACCGTGACCAAGCAAAGTCAAACGCGGCAATTGCGACAACAGCTACAGAAAAAGAGATTAAAAGTCGGGCAACTTCCGAACGTATATATTCCGGCAAAGCCGAGGCAACGGTTCCTAAAGCGTCCGTAAAGACCGTATTGCCTTTGAAAAATGACAGATAGACTATGAGGCTCACACCTATCAGCTTTGCCAACGATTTTAAAAATTCGACAAAACCGGATTTGCCAAAAATACGGCTGAATCCGGCAGCCGGAGAAATGCGGGAAAATTGTGGTCGAATTCTTTCGCCAACAATGCGCGGTGTATTCTGCACCATCGAGGCTGCAATGCCGATAACGGGAATGATCACAAGTATCGGGACGAGAGCAAGTCCGACATGGCCTCCCACCAAAAGCAGTAAATGTTTAACGTCTTCGGCCCCATTGAGACGCCAGCTTTCGGGCCGCTCAATCCATTGTACGAGGAAATTCGAAAGCTTGGACATTGCAGGAAAAGCGATAAAAATGGCAATCATGCTATAGCCGACAAGGCCGGCAAAAGTGGGCAATTCCCGGGAAAAAGGAAGATTACCTTTTTCTTCGGCCTTGCTTATTTTGTGCTCGGTCGGTTCTTCGGTCTGACTTTCCTTGTCGGGTTTGTCCTCAGCCATTTATTATCATTCTTTCGGCTTTTCCTCCCCCTTGGCTTCATCAGCCGGAGGAGAGGCATTATTTTCCGATTTTGCATCACCGCCAGCCTGATTTTCCGACTCATCGGCTGCCAGACTGATTTTGCCTTCCCCTGCAAGTTTGATTGCCTGTTGCGCAATCGTGCGACGGGCATTTGTAATGTCGGCTTGTGTTATCATGTCGTTAGGTGATTTCAGTTCGGCTTCCACCATGCGGCGGCTACGCTGTGATAACGAGCTGAGAATAGTCTCGACCGTTGCACTATCAGCGTTCCGTAAAGCAGTGATGATAACATCCGACGGGATGTCATCGAAAAGCAACAAACGTGCACGCGACGAAAGACGAGGAATATCTTCGAAGACAAAAAGTTTCGATTTGATTTTTTCGAGATCTTCCGGATCAAGACCGTCAAGACTTGCCAACATCTCGTCGATTTCGCTCTTGTCGAGCTGATTGAGAATGTTCGCCACCTCGCCATAATGTGATTGTTCGGCAGCTTCGTTTTTCTTCATCAGAACGGGTCGTAAAGCTTTATCGAGAAGTTCGTCGACAACCGGTAGAACGGCACGTAAATGTAGCGTGCGGTAAATAATATCTCCGCGTTCGGCCATGGTCTGGAGAAGCAGCAATTTTGCAGAAAGATCGGAAGGAAGTTTCGAAACAATATAGGCGATGACTTGCGGATGTTCCTGCGAGATGTGGTCCTGCAATTCTTCTGCAGACATTTTGCCCATGATCTCCCACAGGCTTTCCTCGGGAATAGCGGGCGTTGCATTCGGATCAAGCACAGCCGCAGCTTCGTCTTCGGGAAGTGTTTCCTGAACGAGATTGTCAAAACGCTCGCCGGCTTGCGAAAAAGATACCCCTTCGGCAAAGGCATCTTCGAACTGGTGCACCAGAACATCGAAATCGGCAAGACTGATATTGGGAAGTGTATGGGCTTGTCCACTCAAACGGCGAAGATCATCGGGCGAAAAATGCTTGAGTATTTTTGCCGCTGCAGGTTTACCCATAGCGACGAGAAGGGCAGCAACTTTCTGTTGTCCGGTCAGGCCGTCGATAATCGAGGACGAAGTTTTCCTTGCTGCCACCGTTGGGGCGGCAGGTCCCTCTTTTGCTGATGGATTTTCCTGTTCCGATGACGCCATAACTGTCTTTCAAATATATTTAAAAAGTTATTTGCCGATGATTTCCGTTAAGCTTACCCCAAAACGGGATGAATCATCTTCCATGACGATGACTTCACCGCGCGCGATGACCCGTCCATTGACGACAATGTCGACTGGGTCGCCGATTTGTTTGTCAAGTGTGATAACCGCTCCACGTCCGAGATCCATCAATGTTGCAACCGGCATTGTGGTACCGCCCAGAACAACCTGAACCTCGACAGGAATACTCATGATAAGATCGGCATTACTTGCGGAACTTGCAGATTCGCTTGGCTGTGCCTGGGTATTGTGTTTGGCGGCGTTTGCGCCAAAGGCGGCGCCTCCACCAAAACCGGCTCCTGCCGGCTTTTGTGGATTGGCTCCGAATTGACCTGTATTGCCCGGATTGGCACCACCAAATGGTGCTGCGCCGCCTGCCGGAGCGTTCGGTTTGAAACCGCCTGGCATTGCAGTGCCCGCTGTTCCCGGACGTGGTGGCATAGTCGGCTTGGCTCCCATCGGAGGCGGGGTCGTTGTCGGTTTCGTATCGTCTGCCATTATTTCACCGTTTCATTACAGCCCAAGGCCGTTTGCGATTAAAATTGTACTCTGTTGCCAAGATCCGATTTATGAACTCTGCGTTGGACAAAAACCGGCAGACCGTTATTCTGCATTGTTTGCTGATTAACCGAATGGGTTGTCGGGGCAGAATTTGTTGTGGGTCCATGCGACTGGGCAGTCAATATACCACGAAGACGGTTAAAATCTCCTTGCAACTGATTGCGGATTGTTTCCATATGGGCAACCGAACGGTCAACTTCGCGGCGGATCCGTGATGACTCGGTGATGCGTGCATCGAGTTTCTTGTTCTCATCCCGAAAATCCTGATGTTCTTCTCTGAGCGCCCTGACAGCGCGATCAAGGCTTGATGTTGCAGCATGAACCTGTTCGGCCAATTGACGCCCGAGACGAATGGTACTGGCCAATTTGCGTGATGTAATGACAAATACACCGACAGATGTCATCGCAAGAACGGCACCTATAATATTAATTATGAACCAGTTCATCATACATTTCCTCTTCTTCATCAATCGGGTCGGTAACCCGTACAGAAAAATTCGATCCCACTTTGCCCAAAGAGCATTTGTAAAGCGGTTTGTCGCCGCTGCGCAATCTTACCTGCTTAACGGCATTTGCCGGTAATGGCAGGACTTGTCCTACTTCGATATGCATCAAATCATTCAAGGTCATCGAGCCTTCAATGATATAAGCTTCAATCGCTACATGAGCCCGGCTGACTTCCTGACGCAAACGCTTGGCCCATAATGGATCGGTTCGCGTCGAAGGTGCCCGCAAAACTCTGGTAACGGCCTCCTGGATCGGCCGGTGACAACTTCTCGGCATAAGCAGAGTAAGGGTTGTTTCGACCTCTCCGGATTTGAACGAAAGGACACAGGAAAACATCCTTAATTGCTGGAATTCTTCCATGTCGAATTGTTGCGCATCCGTCGTTTCTTTATAGTTAAAAAGCGTCCCGTCACCATTCCCGAAAACATCATCCATTGCCAGAGATAAAACTTTGGCCAATGTCTCTCCTGTTCGCGTTTCAACGGCACTGAACGGCCGACCATTGCGGTTGAGAATCGCCGGTTCGGGTGCTCCGAAAAAGGCGTCTGTTACAACGCTTACAAGATTTGCATCCAGAACAAACAATACGTCACCACCCCACTGGTCTGCTTCGAACCTGACAACCAGCGTATCCCCCGAGATAATTTGGGGTAATGCGTCGGCTTTCAAAGTGTCGAGCGATTTAATTTCTATGGTGAATGTAGCAGACGTATATTGCGCCAACCTTGCGCTCAAATTTGTTGCTGCATCGCCAAATACATGTTGAAACGACATAAGGTCGTCGCTCGACAGCCCAGCAGCACGCAAAATATGCTCGGCCAAAACATCTTTTTTCTTTTCTTCCACTGTTTCTCCGGCAGCAGTGCTCGCGGCAGAAGCGGCGGGTTTTTGGTCACTTGTTGTGGCATTTTTAGTCGTGTTGCCAGGGGTTGCTTCCGACATCTTTATGCAGCCTCTTTACTTGAAGGTTGGCCGGAAATGGCTTCCTGCTCGACCACGTCAATTGTCGGAC
This sequence comes from Bartonella sp. M0192, assembly GCF_016102305.1. NCBI lineage: Bacteria > Pseudomonadati > Pseudomonadota > Alphaproteobacteria > Hyphomicrobiales > Bartonellaceae > Bartonella > Bartonella sp. M0192. Next base: position 869,686 of record NZ_JACFOU010000001.1, read on the forward strand.
GGTCTTTTGCAGAAATCGTTTTGCGTCCATATTCAAGGGCAATTTGTGGCATTGCACCATTCATGTAAGCCAGAAGTGTCTGTTTTATCACGGTATAAATACGAGTTTTCTTGCCACGAACAAGCTTGATTTTCGACGCAATCGGAGCAAACACGGCATAAGCAAAGAAAATACCGCCAAAAGTACCGACCAAAGCTGCACCGATATAATGCCCCAAAACCTCCGGTGATTCATTCAGATGGCCCATCGCTTTAACAACACCGAGAACGGCCGCAACAATACCAAGAGCAGGCAAAGCATCGGCTACTGTTTGTAAAGCCGAAGCGGATTTGAGCGCATCCTGTGAAATGGTATGGATTTCCTCATCCATCAAAGCCTCGATTTCGAAAGGACGGGCATTTCCGACAAGTATAAGACGGCAGTAATCACAAATAAAATTGGTGATTGAGTCATCTTTCAATATTGTCGGATATTGTTGAAAAATGGCAGATTCTTTCGGATTATCGAAATGGCCTTCAACTTCCGACCGTGATTTTGAACGCATTTCGCGCATCAAGGCATAGAGAAGGCCGAGTAATGAAAGATAGTCCTTTTGTTTGGGAACAGCTTCTTTCATTGCCTCCAAGGTGGCTTTCATCGTGTCTTTTATAACAGAAAAAGGGTTGGCAATAATAAATGTGCCGAATGCAGCACCTAGAATGATCACAAATTCCCAAGGCTGCATAAGAACAGATACATGCCCCCCCATTGCCATAAAGCTTCCGAGGATACAGCCAAGTGCAATCGCTAATCCGAGAATAACACCCAACGCAAACGCTCCTATGTCTTAAGTCAACTAATCTATAGAATGATGGCCTTGCGTGAAACTTGCCAGATCAAAATCTATAATTCAGTCATGACATTATCGCAAGTTTCTTGCCAGAACGCTAAAAAACAGACATTCTTGATATTATATTATATTTATAATGACTGTTATGCTATTATCCATAATAAATATGATGACGACAACAAAACAGTCATGAGCTGTTGTAACGGTGAATTCAGTTTCGGGCAAGTTTCATCCGCTACATAACAATTACTGAGGAAAGGTAATCCTATGATTGGCACTTATGTCAGCTATAGAAGTACAATTGATAATATGTCAAAGACGCTTGACAGGGTTATGAGTGAACCCAATGTCAAGCGCGAAACAGACTATTACACTCAGAACATAAAAAGCGTAAAAACAGTTGACGATTTTCTTGGTGATACGCGCCTTTTCAATTATGCGATGAAGGCTTATGGCCTTGAAGATATGATCTATGCCAAAGGCATGATGCGCAAGGTTCTAACCGATCCCAAGTATGCCGCAGATCTGACGGATAAACGTTATCAACAATTCGCCGCTGCTTTCAACTTCAACGCATATGGAGATAAGGCCACTTCTCAGGACAGTGCAACAAAAGCTGCAGTCAATAAATACATGCAGCAGACACTGGAAACAGAAGTGGGTGACCAGAATGAAGGTACGCGTCTTGCACTTTATTTTACGCGTACTGTTGGTGGCATGGCTAAAAATGGCAGCTTGTCAAAAGATGAGTGGGCTTACCAGATCATTGCGGATAAAGCACTTGCAGAGGTTGTCTATACGGCTCTTGGTATTCCCGACAGCGTGCGCGGTTCCGATGTCGACGCGCAAAAACGACTTCTCGAACAGAAAATGAGCTTTGATGATCTGGCTGACGCGACAAAATTGGAAAAATTCATCGGCCGGTTTTCGGCAATGTATGATGCCAAAAACCAACCGCAGGTAAGTCCTGCATTAACTCTTCTGCAGAGCACAAATACGGGGAGCACATTCGGTTTTTCGAATGCCTCGATGATTGCAATGCAGTCGCTTAAACCGGGCGGCAATTGATCATAGCGCTTTTTGCGTTGATCTTTTGTCCGCCTCATTGGAAGCCAGACGTCGTGACACTGTCTGGGCAAGAAAGGACAAAGATTGATGCAAAATCCGATCTATGTTGGTGTTTCGGGGCAAATCAGTTTAGAAAGGCGCATGGAAACCATTGCGCGTAATATGGCCAATGTAAACACAACAGGTTTCCGGTCGGAAGAGATGAAGTTTGAATCTCTTGTTTCCCCTGTTGCCCGCGACAATAACCAGAACGTTAATTTCAGTAGCGCCGGAAAAACTTATATCTCGACCAATCGTGGGCCGGTTACGCAAACCGGCAATCCTCTTGATGTCGCCGTTAATGGCGATTCCTATTTTTCACTACAAACGCCGAATGGTCAGGTCTATACCCGTGACGGGCGTATGGTTATGACCCAGGAAGGTGGGCTCGTATCGGTTCAGGGATATCCGTTTCTGGATAATGGTGGTGCACCCATACAGATTGATCCCGCAAACGGCACCCCGCGCATTGCTGCCGACGGTGCAATTTATCAGAATAATTTGCAGGTAGCAGCTATCGGTCTTTATCAATTCCAGCCGGACAGCAATCTGCATTATGGCCCCAATGCTTCCGTAATTCCTGACAAGGCACCTATTCCGGTTCAAGGTGATGCGGCAAACGGCGTTGTACAGGGCTTTCTGGAAAACTCCAATGTCAATGGTGTTGTCGAGATGACCCGTCTTATCGAAGTTTCAAGAGCTTTCGAACGTGTTGAAGCTATGATGCGTCAGCAGGAAGAAAGAAGTTCGCAGGCAATTCAGACTTTGGGTGGTAAAAACCAATAACAGATAATCAGGACTGAAATTTCAGCCGCTTGAGATTATCATTTTTGTGGAAAAATTTTATGGAACAGAGCCCGGAAGAAAATAGTGATCTTGGTATATCCCGTACGAATGCCTTGTCTTTGCTCGTTGCTTTTGCCGAACATGAAAAACGTCAACAGTCGCCTTTGGTCAGCAAAGGCGGTTTGGTGAGTGATGTTTCGCGCGTTGCTGTCGAAGCACGCGGGCTTTCCGATGATGTTGCGCTTGGTGATAGTGTCCTGATCGATTGCGGACACAACATGGCGCGCGGAGAAATCATTCGTGTGAATGAAGATCATGTGTTGATCAAGCCTTACGATGAAACTCTTGTTCCGGCGCTTAATGCATCTGTATTTGCAAACGGGCCTTTGCTCGTTTCTCCCGACAAATCATGGAAAGGTCGGGTGGTCAATGCATTGGGAGAGGCCATTGACGATTTGGGGCCTGTTGCTACAGGTCCCGGAAAAATGCCGGTTGAAACGCAGGCTGTACCAGCCCTTAAAAGGGCACGGGTCGGTAAAGGATTGCGCACAGGCGTTAAAGTTATTGATATATTTACGCCGCTCTGTTTCGGCCAGCGTATCGGTATTTTTGCCGGTTCCGGTGTTGGTAAATCAACATTATTGGCAATGATGACCTCAACCGATGATTTCGACACAGTGGTCTTGGCATTGACCGGAGAACGTGGTCGTGAAGTTCGCGATATGCTTGACGATACGATGAAGGGAAAGCTATCCAAAGTTGTCACAGTCGTTGCGACAGGAGACGAAAGTCCGATGATGCGCCGGTTAGCGCCGGCTATGGCAACGACAATTGCCGAATATTTTTGTTCCTTAGGTGACAATGTATTATTGATGGTCGATTCCATTACCCGTTATGCGCTGGCTGCCCGCGAGGTGGCAATTGCGGCTGGTGAACCACCGGTTTCCCGCGGTTTCCCGCCAAGTGTGTTCAGCGATCTGCCGCGTTTGTTGGAACGCGCCGGTCCGGGGCCGGAAGGAAAAGGGTCAATTACCGGCGTTTACGCGGTTCTTGTTGATGGTGACGACCATAATGATCCGATCGCTGATGCTATTCGCGGTATTCTTGACGGACATATTGTGCTCGACAGAGCAATAGCAGCACAGGGCCGCTATCCGGCAATTGATATTCCGGCTTCAATTTCCCGTTTGGCACCGCATAGCTGGACTCCCGAACAAAAAAAGCTCGTAAGAAGTTTGAAAGAGATGATTTCACGCTATGAAGAAACGCGCGATCTACGTGCTATGGGTGCCTACCGTCCCGGATCGGATCCGGTTCTTGATCAGGCGGTGGTTATGGTGCCGAGAATTTACGATGCTATGAACCAGTCACCGGATACGCCGGTTCCCCGCGATCCTTATGATGATCTTGCCAAAGCCCTGAAAAATCAGTCCGCCTAAAAACGGCGCAGGAGAATTTCAATCATGACTGATATTACAAATTTTGGTTCATCCTTTCCGGGCTTTGGTAGCGAAACCTATCAAAAGTTCAGTGGTTTCAGGATGAAAAATCTGGCCAATAAAAAACGCAGCGATGCCACGGAACAAGAATTGGCAAAACTGTTGTCTGATCTCGAAAATATTGAAACTGATCGAGTAAACCAGAATAATAGGGAAAAAAATAAAGGTCAGTGGTTTTTATCCTGGCGTAATCCCGACGAGCTTTCGCCAATCGGCGCCAGCACAAATGGAGTTGCTGAGGACAAAAAGCATATTGGTGTTTTCAAGAGAGTGATTGCGGCAATATCTGCCGGTGTAGCAGGGCTGCAGGCATTCACATTTGCAAATTCGGCAGCAAGTTCATCGACAGGTGTGTTTTTTGGAATTTTCAGTTCTGTTGATTCCATGTTGCGCGCCATGGGGGTTGCTATGGCAATTGGCTGCGGCAGTTTGCCATTTGTTGTTTATGCGTTCCAGATTGGTGGACAGGGCGGGGCAGGTGCATCCGACAATAAGCCGGCAGCGGTAGGTACATTCAAACCTCATGATGGCTGGTACAAGCGCTCGCATTTCGAACTTGTCGATCGCGTCGATCCTTATGCTACGCGTGACTATGATTCAAAGAAAGCGATTATGTCAAACGGACGGGGGCTTCCAAAAAGCGAAAATCCTGACAAGACAGACGGAAGCTTGAAACCGACAGCTCCAAAGTCGAAACCCTATGTTGTCAAAGACGTTGTCAATGGAATGGCAATGATAGAATATGATCAGGGGTATTGGTTCGCAAGACCCGGCAGCAAACTTCCTGATGGAAGTTATTATGTCCGTGTTATGAAAGATAGCGAAACCGGTAAAGTTGCTCTCAAGACCTCGAAAGGAATAATTCCGGTCAATCAATAAGTTGCCGGTCAATCAATAAATTGAATATGAAGCCTTGAGAAGCACAAATTATCACAAAAGCCATATTTTGCCGAAACTGTTAGGTAAGTCATTTGAAGGGAAGACCTTTTCGGTAAGATGGCGCTGGTTCTTCCGTTTTGTTCTATTCTTGGGTTTCCTTTCAGAATTTAAAATGCGCTTGAGGGCGCTATCCGATATATGAAGAGAGCGATCCGGTAAATGAAATGTGTTAGATGAAGTTTTTGGGTGAAGATTGACAAAATTCATTGCTTTAGCGCCACCGGATTCTTAAAAACAGGTTTTGTTTTTATGATAACTCATTGAAATATTTTATATATTTATATTTTTTAAAAAACATTTCAAACGCAAGTCTCGCGCAAGTTTAAGGGCCTATTGTTTATTCTGTTCAATAGAGTATACGACAATGGGTCCGGTAAATCTTTTCGATATAGCAAATAAACAAGCAGACTGGTTGGCAACGCGCCAAAAGACTGTCGCGAGTAACGTTGCTAACGTTAATACTCCCGGATACAAAGCGCGTGACGTAAAAGACTTCGCTGCAATTCTCAACAATGATACCATGGCAATGGCTGTAACAAACAGTAAGCACATGGATGTCACGGATAATGGCATGGAATCCCATGCAATGCGGCCTGAAGATACGATTGAAACCACCCATTCCGGAAATAATGTCAATCTGGAAGAAGAAATGCGTAAAGGTGGTGAAATCGGCCAGCAAATGTCACTCAATACCGTTATCGTAAAAGCCTTTCATCGAATGATGATGGCTACCGTTAAAGGAGGATCGTGATCATGTCTGATCCACTCGTTGCAGCCGGCCGGGTCGCAACAACAGGGCTTGCAGCCCAATCAACCCGCCTTCGTATTATTGCTGAAAATATGGCCAATGCGAATTCGACAGGAGATACTGCCGCAGCAAATCCCTATCAACGCAAGACAGTCAGTTTTGAGGCCGCTCTTAATCCTTATGCCGAAGCTCAAGGCGTAGAAATTGCCCGTATTTCCACGGATAAATCACCTTACATTGTCAAATATGAACCGGGTCATCCGGCCGCCGATGCTAATGGTTATGTGAAATATCCGAATGTGAATGCAATCGTTGAAATGGCAGATATGCGTGAAGCAAACCGGTCTTATGAAGCAAATCTACAAGTTATTCGTCAGGCCCGGGATCTCGTATCCCAGACAATTGACCTGCTGAGAGGTTAATAAGTTGAAAACCATAATTATAAATAAAGATGAAAATCTTTCGAAGCTTGAAGAACAATTGAGTAATAATGAGATCAATATCAAAGGCCAGACTATAAAGATTAGCGATGAAAGTAGCTATAAAGCCAATCTCGAAGTTATCTGCCGCTCTGCACATTTGCTTGCAAGTGCACTGAAAATGACGGGGATTTGATGATGATACAGTCGTTAACATCAGCAACAACACGTGCCGCTCTTGAAAGGTTGGGGCAATCATACGGCTCTAATGCCAGCCAGACAACTTCATTAGACACGCAAGCTACAGGTCAGGCTCAGGGTGTAAAAAGTCCTAGTTTCGATCAGGTACTCGCTGAAGTTAGCGGCGCCGTCGGAAACAATCTTGAAAAGGCCGAAAGCCTTTCAATGCAAAAAATGGAAGGTGGCGACGTGTCGGTTCGTGAAGTTGTCAATTCGGTAATGGATGCCGAACGTTCATTGAACACAGCAATTGCCATCAGAGACAAGATCGTTCAGGCCTATCTCGAAGTTAGTCGTATGCAAATTTAACCGGTTGGTTCGGGTAACACTTGAGCAAATGAAAGAAATAAAGGGAAAAGTCCAATGGTTATGAGATCTTTATCAATTGCGGCCACCGGTATGAACGCCCAGCAGACCAATCTTGATGTGATTGCAAACAACATCGCAAACATCAACACCACTGGTTATAAACGCTCCCGCGCCGAATTCAGTGATCTTATGTACACGACAGATCGCGCTGTTGGCGTCCCGAATATGATGAATGAAGCAACTATTCCAGAAGGTGCCATTGTCGGTCTTGGTGTTCGTACTGCTGCCGTTCGCAAAAACAATATGCAGGGTTCATTCGTCCAGACAACCAACTCGCTTGATTTGGCAATCCGTGGACGAGGTTATTTTGAAATTCAGGATCCGAATGGCAACACGTTTTATACCCGTTCGGGTGCATTCAACCTGAACGAAAACGGACAGGTTGTCACCCTTGATGGCAATCTCGTCCAGCCGGTTATTACTGTTCCGAACGAACTCGGCAAAAACGGCATTATTACAGTGAGTGCAGATGGTCGCGTAACCTATCAGCCGGATGCCGATGCTGCTCCGGTTGAAGCCGGCCGTCTCAACATGATCAATTTTACCAATGAAGCAGGCCTCGAGCCGGTTGGTGACAATCTTTTTCGTGAGACACAGGCTTCGGGTGCACCTATTGCGGGTAATCCGGGTGAAGAAAATTATGGCACGATCATGCAGGGCTATCTTGAAGCTTCGAACGTTGATCCGGTGAAAGAAATTACCGAATTGATCGCGGCTCAACGTGCTTATGAAATGAATTCGAAAGTTATTCAGGCCGCAGATGAAATGTCGGCAGTTGTTTCGAAGAACTTAAGGTAATTTAAAATGAAAAAGCTTTCTCTCCTTATTGCTGGTTTATTGTTGTCGACAGCGTCGATAACGCAAGCCTATGCGGATAGGATAGGCTTTCTCGTTCCGACCACGACAGTCTATGCCGGACAGCCTGTAAGCAATGTCGGTCTTAGCGAAAGGATGTTTTACATCAAGGTTGATGCGGCTCCTTTATATGTAACCGATGTCAAGCAGGCTTTGAACAAGGTTGCTAAACGTACATTGCCAGCCGGCCGGCCGATCTCGTTATCTTCTTTGGGAGATCCGGTTCTGATTGAACGTGGTCAATCTACAAAACTGGTTTTCAATGCCGGTGATTTGGTAATAACCGCTTCGGGCGTTTCGATGGAACCCGGCAGTGCAGGTGATTTTATCAAGGTTCGCAATGTCGATTCCGGTCGTATTGTAAGCGGTACGGTCTTGTCTGACGGCAGCGTCAGGGTAGGTGGGCAATGATTGGTTGTTCGTTTGGGATTGGTCGTTCGTTAAGGATTGGTCGCTCTTTAGGAATCGTTGCGGCTTTATTGATGGGTGTTATGCCCGCATTTGCCGATGAAGGTGGCCGCAATGTTCGCCATTTCAATTCCGAAGCAGCATCCGATGCTTCATGGCTCGGTTCGGGCGGTGATCCGGCAAAGATGCGCTATTCCGACCTTTCACGCCCCGGAGTTGTTGCAAGATTGAAAGACATTGCTGAAATTCAGGGCGTCCGTGAAAACCAGCTCGTCGGCTACGGTTTGGTTATCGGTCTTAACGGCACAGGCGATTCGTTACGTAATTCACCTTTTACAGAACAATCTTTACGTGCCATGTTGGATAATCTCGGAATTAGCCCGCCGGCTGGTGCTTCGCGTGCAAATAACATTGCCGCGGTTATTGTTACCGCCGATATTCCACCTTTTGCAACGCCAGGTTCAAGAATTGATGTCAGTGTTTCATCACTGGGTGACGCAAAGTCCTTACAGGGTGGTACGCTGGTTATGACACCGCTTCTTGGTGCAGATGGCGAAACCTATGCTGTTGCACAAGGTAATATGATCATTTCCGGTTTTGCAGCACAAGGTGCCGCAGAAACTGTAACACAAGGGGTTCCGACCTCCGGTCGTATTCCGAATGGTGCGTTGGTTGAACGTAAAGTTGAAGGCAATTTCAACCGCGATGCCGATATTGTTCTGGAATTGCATAATCCGGATTTTTCGACAGCTATCCGCGTTGCTGATCTGGTCAATGTTTTTGCCAATAAACGCTATCATCAAAGCGTTGCAAAAGAACGTGATGCCAAAACGGTTGTTTTGAAAAAACCGGCAAGTATTTCGGCAGCCCGTTTCATTGCCGAAATCGAGGGGCTTCCCATTCCGACAGATGAAGTTGCCCGTGTTGTTGTCGACGAACGTACAGGCACGGTTGTCATCGGTGAAAAGGTCCGTGTTTCGCGTGTTGCCATTTCGCATGGCAGTTTGACTGTTCGTGTTACCGAAACGCCTTATGCGTCACAACCCGAGCCGTTCAGTGAAACGGGAGACACTGTTGTCCTGCCGCAAACAGCCGTCGATGCAAATGAACAAACGTCCAATATTGGTATTCTTGGCGGTACCAATCTCGACAATCTGGTTAAAGGTTTGAACCAGATAGGTGTCAAGCCCACCGGCATCATCGCCATCCTTCAGGCGATTAAAACGTCCGGTGCACTTCATGCGGAGCTTGTGGTTCAATGATCGGATCTCGGCGTAAAGTTCTGGCAATTCTGGGATTGGTTCCGCTGTGCGGGCTCATGAATAACGCTTTGGCACAAAAAGGTGCTGCGACTTCAAGCCCGAACAAATCATCCACCATTCCTTCGGCTCCGTCGCCGCAGCGTACACTTCCCTCTGCCAATGCCTCGCAGGATGAAATTGAAAAATTCTGCGGCAATATTGACAGTCAGGCGGCAGATGCCCGCTTCGAACTACAGAGTCAGCAATTGCAGCAATTACGCATGCAGATCGATGATCGCATCAAGGTTCTGGAAGAAAAACGTCAGGAATACGAGAACTGGCTGAACAAACGTAACGAATTTTTGGCAAAAGCTCAGGATTCATTGGTCAATATCATTTCCAAAATGCGCCCTGATGCTGCTGCTGCCCAATTGGCGCTGGTTGATGATTTTGCCGCAGCCGCCATTATGTTGAAACTGACGCCGCGTATCTCAAGTGCCATTATGAATGAATTGCCGCCGGAAAAATCGGCTAACCTCACCAAAGTTCTGGTGAGTGCACAAAAACTTCCGCCGGAAAACAAGCCGGCACCCAAGTCTGTAAAAGCAGGCCAATGATGAAAGTTAAACAAATGAAAAACGTTTTAGACACCCGTAAATCAAGAGTCGCGCTTATCAGTGTCGTTCTGGCAACGGTTGCGCTTTCTGGCTGTTCTTACAATACAAAAGATTTTAACTCGGTGCCGGATTTTTCGCCGGTTCGGGCAGATCTCGGCTATGCTCCCTCGATGAACCCCGATATTTATCCGACAAAACCGAAAGAAAGCAAATATTCGCTTTACCGTTCATCGTCAAACAGCTTTTACCGCGACCCGCGTGCGATGAAACCGGGGGACGTATTAACTGTCCAGATTTCGATCAATGACCGCGCCAATTTGAATAACAAGAGTGATCTGAAACGTGATGCCAATGGCAAATATACGTTAGGCGCAACTTACCCGCTGATAGGTAAAAACAGTGGTAGCGTGAATGGTGATTCAACCGCCCACTCGAAGGGTGATGCGAAGGTTGAGCGTAAGGAAGACATCAAATTGTCGGTTGCAGCAGTTGTTACAGATGTATTGCCGAATGGCAATCTGGTTATCAACGGTTCGCAGGAAGTTCGCGTCAACTACGAATTGCGTGTTCTGAATGTTGCTGGCGTTGTACGCCCGCGTGATATTACCGGTAACAACACGATCGAATACAATAAAATCGCTGAAGCCCGCATTTCCTATGGTGGGCGTGGTCGCATGAGCGAGATCCAGCAACCGCCTTATGGCCAGCAGATTATGAACCAGATATCGCCATTCTGATAGAATTTATAGATATGATAATAAAGGGAGCTTCATCTTCAACAGGCTCCCTTTGTTCAAGTTCTGTATAAGGACTTGAAAGCTTGCCACTTTAAGGTTTATTCATCTATTCTCTGATAGAATACTGATAAAACGGAAAAAAGGGCATAAATGCCTTGAACTTTAACTTAAGAGGTTTTTATGGCAGGAGAGCCTGAAAAAGGTGACGGAAAAGGAAAAAAGGCTGGCGGTTTCAAAGCACTGCTTCTTGCCGGTGTTATTTTAACTTTGGTTGCTGCTGGCGGCGGCTGGTTTTTGGGAACACAAATCGGTAAGGAAATTGCTCCTCCGCCGGAGCCGGTAAAAACCGAGGCCCAGAAAAATGCCGACACGATCGCGTCAAATAGCAGTGTTACCATTTTAAATCCTATTCTTACCAATATGGCTGCGCCCAATAACGCCTGGATCCGTATTGAATGTTCTCTCGTATCACAACCCGGTGAAGTGCTTTCTCCTTCTGTTGCTGCTGAAATTTCAAATGATTTTTTGGCTTATTTGCGAAATAGCACGATTGCGCAAATCAAAGGAGCTTCCGGACTTATGAATCTGCGGGAAGATCTTGTTGATCGGGCGCGTACCCGTTCACAGGGCAAAGTGACCAATGTTCTGATTTCTAGTCTGGTGGTCGAGCAATGAAACGCCTTTTCCTGCTGGCATTTTTTATGTTGCTTTTGGGCGTTGACAGTGCCTTTGCGCAGGAAACCAATGCCGCAGCAGCACAAGCATCAGGCGGCGGGGCGCTGTCAAATCTGCTGCCGCAGGCGGGGGGTTCGATAAGCGGGCGGATTGTCCAACTTTTCGGTTTGTTAACGGTACTTTCCGTGGCTCCGGGGTTGCTCATAATGGTAACAAGCTTCACCCGCTTTGCCATTGCGTTTTCCCTCTTGCGTTCCGGCCTCGGTTTGCAAACAGCTCCCTCCAATCTGGTCATGATTTCGCTCGCATTGTTCATGACATTCTATGTTATGGCTCCGACCTTCAATCAGGCGTGGACCGGCGGCGTTCAACCGCTTATGAATAACGAGATTAGCGAACAACAAGCGGCAGAACGCATTGGCCAGCCATTTCGTGAATTTATGCTCAGTCAGGTGCGGGAAAAGGATCTTGATCTTTTTGTCGATCTGGCAGACCCCTCGTTTCAGGTTGGCTCCGGTGAACAGGTCGATTACCGTGTTCTTGTGCCTGCCTTTATGATTTCCGAATTGCGGCGCGGTTTCGAAATCGGTTTTCTCATTGTTTTGCCCTTTCTGGTTATCGACCTTGTCGTTGCAACTTTGACAATGTCTATGGGCATGATGATGCTGCCGCCAACCGTTATATCCCTGCCTTTCAAAATTTTGTTCTTTGTTTTGATCGACGGGTGGAATTTGCTGGTAGGAAGTTTGATACGCTCATTTAATTAGACGAAAAAACTAATTAACATATTTTTGAAAAAATTTTTTTCTAAAAAACCTTTACAAAAATTAGTAAGCCGACTAAATAAGAGTCGTGAAAGGTTAGCGAGGTCTTCACAAAGAAAACCGCTTGTAGCTAATAGGCATGATGCCGTTCTTTCACCCGCTGGTTGGCCAGCATGTCCCTGTTAAATTCTAATCCGAAGGGACAATTATTATGGGTACAAGTCTACTTACCAACCAATCCGCTATGAATGCTTTGCAAACATTGCGTTCAATTGGTGATAATATGGACACAACGCAGCGCCGTGTTTCAACGGGCTTGCGTATTAATGAAGCATCCGACAACACCGCTTATTGGTCAATTTCATCTATGATGAAGTCTGACCGTAATGCATTAAGTTCTGTTTCCGATGCGATGGCTTTGGGTAAAAGCCAGATTGATGTTGCTAACGCAACCATTGATAAATCGAAAGAATATCTTGATAACATCCAGAAATCTTTGACCACTGCCTATGAAAAAGGTTCAGGCGATGTTGCAAAGATTCAGGCTGATATCAAAGCCAATATGAATGATATTCAGTCAGCTGTTTATTCGGCATCTTTGGCTGAAAAGAACATTCTTGGTAATGGCGGTGAGTCAGTCCGTATCGCCGGTTCCTACCGTCGTGAAGGCTCGAATGTTTATGTTGATATGATCGACGTTGGTGGTGCTGACCTTAACTTTGCAACCAAAGGCGCAGACGGTACGTTCGATTTGACCAAGGGCGTCTTGAAAGACGTTTTCGGGAAAGCAGAAACTGCACCGGATTTTGCGTCTTTGGACAGTGCACTTCAACAAGCTCAGGCTGATCTTGCTTCAAAAGGTGATACTGCTACTGACCAAGATAGAAGCAAAGTAACACAGGCTCAAGACGCCATTACTGAAGCTGCCAAGGATATGACAGTTCAGGATTTTGTTGATACCGATTTCAGTAAAGTTTCGTCGGCAACGATGGAACAGGTTCTGAAAACTGTTCAGGGCAAAGTTACGAATGCAACATCTAATGTTGTGACTGCTGGTGCAACACTTGGTGCTGCGAAAGCACAGGTTACAGGCCAGATCGACTATGTCAGCAAGTTGATGGATGCCGTTGATAAAGGTGTCGGTTCACTGGTTGATGCCGATATGAATGCAGAATCTGCCCGCCTTGCTTCTTTGCAGGTTCAACAGCAATTGGGCATTCAGGCTTTGTCAATTGCCAACCAGAACAGCCAGAACATCTTGTCGCTGTTCCGTCAATAATGGCAATCATGCTCTTCCGGTTGCAAATGCAACCGGAGTTGCTCTATTAATTTAAAAAGGCCGCGTCATTTACGCGGCCTTTTTTTATGGCCATTTGATATTTATTGCAGGATGTAGCGAAAATAAAAACATAAGCCGGCTAACTAAAACATTATCATTTTCTTAAAAAACGTAATAAAATCATAATGATAAATGTAAAACATAAATAAAAATAAAATCGATATTATTTTTTATAAAGTATATTTACATTTAAACCATTATAACGTATATATAAGACGTGACAGGTTAGTGAGGTATTTGAAAGAATACCGATAAAACTGATAGGCATGATGCCGCTCTGTCACCCGCTGGTTGGCCAGCATGTCCCTGTTAAATTCTAATCCGAAGGGACAATTATTATGGGTACAAGTCTACTTACCAACCAATCCGCTATGAATGCTTTGCAAACTCTGCGTTCCATTGGCGATAATATGGACACAACGCAGCGCCGTGTTTCAACAGGCTTGCGCATTAACGAAGCATCCGACAACACTGCTTATTGGTCAATTTCATCCATGATGAAGTCCGACCGTAACGCATTAAGTTCTGTTTCCGATGCGATGGCTTTGGGTAAAAGCCAGATTGATGTTGCTAACGCAACCATTGATAAATCGAAAGATTATCTTGATAACATCCAGAAATCTTTGACTACTGCCTATGAAAAAGGCTCAGGCGATATCAAGAAGATTCAGGCTGATATCAAAGCCAATATGAATGATATTCAGTCAGCTGTTTATTCGGCATCTTTGGCTGAAAAGAACATTCTCGGTAATAATGGCGAGTCAGTTCGTATTGCCGGTTCCTATCGTCGTGAAGGTTCGGCTGTTTATGTCGATATGATCGACGTTGGCGGTAAAGAACTCAACTTTGCAACCAAGGGCCCTAACGGCACATTCGATTTGTCCAAAGGTGTCTTATCGGATGTCTTCGGCTCGTATGATACGACCACTCCGCCTCCAGAGGCAAACAAAACTCTTAGTAAACTGTTAGACGCCATCAAGTCTGCGAAAGAGAATTTGGATAACTCGACCTCGACCGCTGGTGCTCAAGAAGAAGAAGGAGGTGCCGAAGGAGGTACCTCTACCTCTACCAATCCACTACAAACTGCTTATGACGACGCCGTAAAAGCCTTAACTGACGTAGCAGACAAATTGACAGTGAAGGATTTTGCTAACGCTGATTTTAGCTATGTTTCTGCGTCAGGTATGGAGAAGATTATTAAAGCTATTCAGGGCAAAGTCACGACTGCAACGTCCAATGTTGTGACTGCCGGTGCAACAATTGGTGCTGCGAAAGCTCAGGTTACAGGCCAGATCGACTATGTCAGCAAGTTGATGGATGCCGTTGATAAAGGTGTCGGTTCGCTGGTTGATGCCGATATGAATGCAGAATCTGCCCGCCTTGCTTCTTTGCAGGTTCAACAGCAATTGGGCATTCAGGCTTTGTCGATTGCCAACCAGAACAGCCAGAACATCTTGTCGCTGTTCCGTCAATAATAGCAATCATGCTTCTCCGGTTGCATCTCTAACCGGAGTTGCTCTATCAATTAAAAAAGGCCGCGTTTCTAACGCGGCCTTTTTCTTGAATAGACTTCTTGCATGCCATTTTTTCTTAAACGCTTTTTTGCCGGTGGCATGAACACTTATTGATTAAAATTTTCTCATCTATTCCGGAATGTAATATCAAGCCTGTTTTCCGACCTATTCATTGTTAAGCTTCAAAAAAACAGGCAGATCGGAAAACGCAGTCAGAATGACAGGCCTGAATTATTGTGCAACATTGATCTGGGTAATCATAGCATCAACACTTTTAAAACTGTAAGGCATAGAAACAGTTTTTTCCACGGGTTGTGGATAGCGTACATTCGTTTTCGGGTCGACATAGTGGGTCAATTTCATTGCTACAGAACAACGAATAACGTCACCACTCGGGCCAATAGTACGCGGGTCGGTCAAAGTAATTTTTGCCTTCTGCCCATTATAATAGTCGTCAACTCCGATTTGATAGTTCATCCCAATGACCAATTTGTCGTGAAGAGCGTCCAACACGGCTGTTGAACTACAGGTCTTTTTTGAGCCGCCACAGGCAACAAGCGGCAAACACAAAATTGCTGTGAAAAATAAACGGTACATCGATTATCCTTTTTATTTGCAACAATTAACCATCCCCCGACGAAACAACATTACAGTTGCGGCATTGTTTACACTTTTATTGATAGCTGTTTTACACAGGTCAACAAGGTTGACACGTTGTGGGTATCACGTCAATCGGACAGAGACAATAATATTAACCATAAAGTCGCTTTCGAAAAATTGTCGCTTGAACCTTGCCGGATTGATCACCCTCGCGCAAGCTTCAGCTTTTATTGTGCAAAGTAAAGTTAGGGATATATCAGCTTTTGAAGGCTATATCTTTAACGAAAACCAACGGGTTTTTGCCCAATAAATACGGTAAAGATAGATGGATAGAATACTGGCTCTGTTTTCTTCGATTGGCTCGGCTCTTGGCAAATTGGGCGCCAAACGCCTGATTGCGCTAGGTCTGGTCGGAGTTGCATTATTCGGAACGATTCTGTTTTCAAGCTTTTATCTCACCCGCCCGACTTATGAAACACTCTATGTCGGACTAACACGGGATGATGTGAACCGTATGGGCATGGCTTTGGGTGAAGCAGGCATTGCTTTCGACGTTTCTTCTGATGGAACATCCGTTCAGGTGCCGGTTGGACAGGCTGAAAAAGCAC
The DNA here is from genome assembly GCF_016102305.1 of Bartonella sp. M0192. NCBI lineage: Bacteria > Pseudomonadati > Pseudomonadota > Alphaproteobacteria > Hyphomicrobiales > Bartonellaceae > Bartonella > Bartonella sp. M0192. The sequence continues at coordinate 885,980 of NZ_JACFOU010000001.1, forward strand.
GTATGTTTTTGGCTGAAAAAGGTCTGCCGACATCCAACAATGCCGGCTACGAACTTTTTGATAATATGGGTTCGCTTGGCCTTACTTCCTTCATGCAGGAAATCACCCGTCAACGTGCTCTGGAAGGCGAAATTGCTCGCACAATTCAGGCTGTTCAAGGCGTAAAGGCTGCACGTGTCCACATTGTTTTGCCCGATAAAGGCTCTTTCCGTCGTGCCAATCAGAAACCTTCTGCTTCTGTTGTTATCCGCACTGATGGCAATTTTGCTACCGAGTCGGCACAATCTATTCGTCAGTTGGTAGCGGCAGCCATTCCGTCCTTGGAAGCAAGTTCGGTTACAGTGCTCGATACCAGTGGCAAATTGTTGGCTTCAGGGACAGATGCCATGAATGGCGCTCCTGTCATGATGGCATCTCTTGAACGTCAGGTTGCTGCCCAGATTGACGAAAATATTCGCAAACAATTGGCTCCTTACCTCGGCATGGATCACTTCCAGACCAGCGTTCAGGTTGCATTGGATACCGACCGCCGCCAGACGAATGAAACGATTTATAATCCGGATTCGCAGGTTGCCCGTTCGGTCCGCAGTGTTCGCGATCAGGGCGACTCCCAGAACAATCGTAATAACGGCGCTGTCGGTGTTGAACAGAACATTCCGCAAGAAGAAATCGGAGGCGGCTCGGGTGAAAACTCTTCCGATAAAAAGGACCGCCGTGAAGAAACAACCAATTACGAAATCAACTCGAAAACAATTTCTACAGTCAGCGACGGTTTCAACGTCAAAAAGCTTGCTGTTGCTGTTGTTATCGACCGGTCACGCTTGAAACCAAGCGACAAAGAAGCTCCCGCACCGGCCAACTATGTTGATGATCAGGTCAACCGCATTCGTCAAATGGTGGCAACAGCTTCGGGGCTCGATCCTGACCGTGGTGATATAATCAATGTAACGGCTGTCGATTTTGTCGCAAATGATGATGAAAATATGCAACCTGTTGCAACACCGATCTGGCAATCTATTTCGAAATATACATCGGGTCTGGTCAATGGAGCAGCCCTTGTCATTGCGGTTTTGCTTATCATGTTCTTAGGTGTACGTCCGCTTATGCGGGAAATGCATGGCAATCAGCTTGCTCTTGCCGGCAGTAACGAAAGTGCATTGGCAGGCCCCGAGAATATGCCTGCTTTGCCGAATGAGGCTAGCAAAAATGAAGGGTTTGATGGTAATATGATACCGGATGAAGATGGCCTACAAGATTTACGCAACCGTATGCGTGTTCCGCCGCAAAATCGGCTTGATCAGATGATTTCTATGGATGAAGACCGTTTTGCAAATGTCTTACGTGAATGGGTACAGGAAGATAATAATAAAGGAACGCCTGCACAAGCAGCTTGATAAAAAAGATACTCTGGTGAAAGACGATGAGTGTAATGGATAACAGCGATACAAAAATGGAAAATAAGAAAGCGACTACGCTTTCCCATTTTTTGAGCGACTTTGCGCCACGCCAAATTCCCGACACCGAAGTTGAAGTTTTACCAATGGATGCGGAGGTTCCTTTTCACGAGGAAGCAACGGTTGAAGAAGCCGATCCGATGGTCGATTTCCATCAGGCGGAAAGCAAGCCGGAAGATACATTTGACGAAGCATCTCTGGTAGCTCAAACCAAAGTCAATGCGGAAGAACTCAGGCAACAAGCAATTGACGAAGCTGTAGAGAAAACCAAGACCGAGCTTGAAACCCGATTTGCTCGGGAAAAAGACGCACTCATACAAGAACATGAAAAGGCTATGAGTGACCTTAAAGATAAGACAATAGCGGAAGTTGCCGCCAATCTTGATGAAAATTTAAAGAACGGCCTTGATAAAATAGTTGAAGATATCAGTAAAGATGTCGCAAAAATTCTGGCAGTCTTTATTGGCGAAAAAATGCATGACGATGCTCTTGCCGATTTTGCCAAACGCATTGCCCGGGAAGCTTTGTCGGCGAAACAGCCACTTGTCATTGAAGGTAACAGCGACCTGTTGAAGGCTTTGGAAAAGCGTCCTGATTTCAATAAGATGAAATTTGTTTTAAAGCCGACAGACTCTTCCGATATCCGGCTCGAGCTTGGAGATCAGGTTATTGCGACGCGTCTTGAACCGGTCATGAAAGAATTGAAGGGGCTGGTACAATGAACTCCGACGAGCCCGAAGAACACAATGAAATTATTATAGTCCGTCGCGGTGGACAGGGCGAGGGCGAGCACCATGGCGGCGCCTGGGAAGTTGCCTATGCCGATTTTATGACATCGATGATGGCATTCTTTCTGGTTATGTGGCTGATCAATGCTGCAAATGAAGAAACCAAAGCAGCTGTCGCGAGCTATTTCAATCCTATCAAACTGGTTGACCGTCGTACCAATCCGAAAGGCATTCAGGACAATGATGCGGTGGGCGACAATGACCAGAAATCGGGCAATGAAGCCCACGGCGAACCCGGTGCCAAGGAAAGCAGTGACGACCAATCCAGTGTCGACCAGCAAAAAATGATGAGCGAGCCTTATGAAGAGCTCGACAAGATAGCACAAAAATCGGCAGCGGAAGGCTCTCAAGGGGATGGGGCAGGTGGAAATGCCGAAGGCGGCTCACAAAAAGGAGCAAGCGAAGGAACAGCTTATCGTGATCCGTTTTCACCGGATTACTGGACCAAAAATGCCTCGCATGAAATAGCCGAGACCGATGGAGGTCCAAGTCAGAACTCGGGTGGGCGTGATCCAAATCAGCCGAGCCAGCCTGGAGTTGCAATACCGCAACAAGCGGCTAGCGAACCCACTGTTCCCGGAAATGAAGGTAAGCCGGTACAGGCTGCTCAGGAAACCCAGCAAACACCGAAAGATCAGTCTTCCAATGAGAACAAGCCTGAAAATGCTGAAAATGCCGAAGCTCAAAAGAACGGTCAGCAACAGACGGAGACAAATAAAAATGAGCAGACAGGGGAAACAAACGGCGATTCGGCGCAGGTAGCCGAACCGCAAGTCAATTTCAGCAAGGCCGAAACACCGCAAGACGCTGCCAAGGATAAATCATTGCCACAGGTTGTTCGTGAAATTTCGGGCGAGTTGAGCAAACTGATCAAGGATACGAAAAGTACGCAACAACCGATGGTTCGGGTTGTCTCGGTCAAGGATGGCGTCGCTATTGAATTGATGGATCAGGCGCATTACGGAATGTTTTCTGTCGGTTCTGCGAAACCGGATAAGAAAGTGGTCGATCTTTTGGCCGGCGTTGCAAAAATTCTGCAAGATAAAAAAGGCGATGTTATTATTGCAGGCCATACAGATTCCCGCCCTTATAGAAATGCCACTTATGACAACTGGCAGTTATCAAGTTCGCGTGCCCAAATGGCTTATTACATGCTGGTGCGTGGCGGGCTTGATGAAAAACGTATTCTCCGCGTTGAGGGCTACGCAGATCGTCAATTGAAAAACAAAGCTGATCCTTATGCGGCAGAAAACCGTCGCATAGAAATATTCATGCGCTTGCCACAAAGTGGAACGGAAGGGAAAGGCGGCGAAGCCAATACGGATAAGGCAGATGACGCAACTAAAGTGGAGAAGAAACAATGACAAATCGTTTCTTTAAAATGATATGTCTTGCCGGTGTGGCATTGCCACTCCTGACATCGACTCCGCTACAAGCCCAGCTTGCCGAATCTTCTTTGGGACCGGTTCAACTTATCCGCTCTCTGGAAAGCCTGCAGGATGACATTGCCAGCGGACAGCCCGGTGCGTTGCAAATGCAGCCGCGTGTTCTTGCCGATATCGGACAAAAATTTTTAAAAGAGGATCCATCGACCTGGGAAAATGCGCAAAATATTTTTGCAGCATTGACCTATCTATTTAATGGTGGAAACCCCGATGTCGTAGAAACTATTCTCAAGAATGCACCGGACGGGATTATTCCGAAGAATTATATTGATGGTGCCCGTGCCTATGCCCACCACAAAAAAAATAGATTTCTAAAAGCTTTTGACGATTTGCCGGAAGATGATTCAGAAATTCCTGCGGCATTGTTACTTTCCATTACTTTAAGCACTGTTGCCGATATGGCCGAGGCGAGTCCGGAAAAAGCATCCGAACGTCTCAACTGGGTAAGATTGGCAGCACCCGGTTCATTGTTCGAAGAAGCAGCGATAAGGCGCCAGATCAAAGTTGCTTCCATGACCGGAGATATCAAGCTTTTACGGCTTCTTACCAGAAATTATGTTACACGTTTCTCAAGATCTCCCTATGCAAATGAATTCTGGCGTGATTTTGCGACAACTTTACCTTCGCTGGATAATCATCTTGATGATCAACAATTAACCGAGTTTGTCAATTTTGCTCCTAAAACAATCCAGTTGGTTATCTATTTGAAGATTAGCCGTACCGCTTTGATAGATGCGCGTATGGCACGCGCCCATTTCGGAGCTGAAAAGGCAATTGATATTGCCCACAGCCTGAATGTCTCGGACGCGTCGGCGCGCCTTTATTATGCAGCAAGTTCGGTAGGTTCGACAGCGGCAGAAGATGCCGGAGCAATGTTGAAAACAATTTCCGTGAACGAATTGCCGGAAAAAGACCGGCCATTGCTGATGGCTGCACAGGCTGTAGCAAAAGGTGTTGTTCTTGATACGAGTATTTTGCCAAAGCAAACTGATAATGATGAAGAAGATGACGATCAATCGGCACTGAAAGAAGCGGTGGGCGTGCCTGTTGATCAGGTCGGTACGAAAACAAATGAGCCTTTACCGACGCCAACAAATACCACTTCGGGGAAAAAAGACGAACAAAAGATTTCAGGCGAAATTGATCAATTTATGCAGCAGACACAAAAGAAAATCGATGATGTAGACAAATTATTGGAGAAAAAATGATGGTAATATCGGGGGAATTTACGAGCATTAATACAAACTTCAATCAAATCAGGACTGATAATAAAAAGTCCCAGCAAATCCCGCAGTCGTCACACGAAAGCTTCGGTGACGTCTTGAATAAGGCTGGAGACAATAACAAGTCCGGCTCTTCAAGAGAAACAGACCGCCAATCGGCAAAGTCAAATTCGGACAAAGCCTTTGCTGATAAGTCTGCAAATGACAAGATTTTAAACGACAAGGCTGCAAACGATAAGATTGCAAACGACAAGCTCGGCTCTTTGAGAGAAGCAGACCGTCAATCGGCAAAGTCAAATTCGGATAAAGCCTTTGCGGATAAAGCTGCAAACGATAAGATTGCAAACGACAAGGCTGCTGTTGACAAAGCTCTAAACAATAAAACGCATTCTGACCAATCTGCGCAAACGAACGCTTCTGACAAAAATAAAGTCCGTGATGAAAGTGACAAGAATAAGGAAAATGCCAAGCCCTCCGTTCCTGATGGTCATGACGAGTTGAATGATCAGTCGGCTTCATCTGTTCATGACATTCTCGAACAACTGGATACACATAAAAATTTGGCGTCGAACGAAAAAAATGGTGCCAAATCCGGTTCGACTGAAGGGGCAGACGACAATCTGGCTTTGACAGTCGGGACAGACTCCCCGAATAAATCGCATTCGCTCAAGCCGAAGGATGGAAAAACAGTCGATGCCGACGGTGAGGAAGATGGTAACGAAAATAATGTCAAAGTGGCATTCGGCCCGTTGCCGACATTGAACCATTCTACCGTCAATCCGGATAATAGTGTCAAAAACGGTGACTCTTTGAATGGTGATAAAAACAATGACGGCAAGCATCAGATAGATGTCAATATCGGGATTGCAGGTTCTTCTGATAAGGCTGGCGATGCTGCTTCGAAAAATACTCGCGACGCTTCGGCTCCGGCTTTAGAGACGAACGAAACTGTTAAAGCCAATGCCGCAATAGAGACGGGTGTCCTTGCAACTGCGGGAACCGGTAAAGTAGCTGGCGCACATAATGGAAATGCCGAACCTTCTGATAACAATAACGTTTCGGTGGCAGATGATGATTTTGTGGGCAAATCCGGTCTTACGTTGGAAGATGAAACCGCACCACTTGGCGACAAGAATGCCAACGACTTCAAAACCACTGATGACAAGTCCGGTAATACTATATCGGGCCGCAAACAAAGTAACGCCAAACGCACGCAAGACATTGCAAGCCAGCTATCCAATAATTCGCAACAATTAAATTTCGACGACGCGGCAGATAAAATGCAGGCCGGTCAAACATTGAATATCGGAGATAAAATTGCAACCAACACTGCGAGGGCCGAAAACCAGAATGTACTCGGCCGTATTGCTGGCGTTGAAATCACCGAAAACAAACAGGTCGGGGATATGCGTGTATTGCGCATACAGTTGAATCCTGAAAATCTTGGTATGGTCGAAGCAAGGTTGCGCAAAACAAATGATGGTCTCCAGATTGAAATTCATGCCGAACGTCAGGAAACGGCACGCCTCCTTGCAGCCGATAATCATGCTCTGCATAAAGCTCTGGAAAAGTCGGGGGTCAGTGATAATGGCCAGCTGTCAATCATGATTGTTGATAAAAGTTCACAAACTGTCCAGCAAGGACAATCAGCCAATTCCGGCCAATCCAACTCTCAGGATAATAGTGGTCAGAATTTTAATGGTCAGCGGCAGTCTGCAGGTCAGCAAGGTCAAGGTGGACATAATGCTTCAAGGCAAACATTCAGCGAGTTTCCTTTCACTGACACGCCTTTGCAGGAAGAACATTTACGTGTCGAAAATACTCGTCGCGATCCTCGCCGTCTGGTGGTCTAGTCTGACAGTTGTTTTTGAGGCTTCTGCAGGCAATGCCTGTGAAGGAGAAATGATTGAAGCATCCAAACGTTACGATATTCCGCTCGGTATATTGTATGCCGTTGGATTGACTGAAACAGGCAACAAAGACTCACTCCAGCCTTATGCGCTCAATATTGATGGAAAAGCAGTATTTGCACAAAGTGAGTCGCAGGCTCTGAAGATTTTTTACGAGGCAAAACGTCGCGGAGCGAAACTCATTGACGTTGGTTGCATGCAAATTAACCACTATTATCACGGAGAGCGTTTTCCATCTGTGGCAGCAATGTTCCAGCCACATCTCAACGTAGATTATGCCGCGCGTTTCCTTAAAGAACTGAAGGAACGGGAAGGTAGCTGGACCATGGCAGTGGCACGTTACCATGCCGGCCCGAATAATAATCCGGCACAAAAACGATATGTCTGTCAGGTCATCGCCAATATGATCGCTTCCGGGTTCGGTAAATGGACGCAAGCTTCGCGCCAGTTTTGTCGTGGAGAACTGCAGGTGACGTTTTAATAAGCATGGTTAAATTTTATAGTTAACGTGCTGGCATCTGACTAACTGTTTGAAAATCAATGATTTTCATACGAAAAATGACGGTTTGAAATAAGAATTTATTAAAAAAATCGTCTATTTTTGGGAAAGTATGGCGGATTCTTGGCAGAAAAAGTTAAAAACAACTTGTAATTTCTGCCGCGAAAGATATCTTAAAGAAAAGTCCTCATTAAGGATAAGTTCTTGAGTTTTAGGACTTAGTGAGGAAGTTCATAGGAATAGGAACATGATAATAGTTGTAGACGAACGCAAGCTGGTGACTGATGGTTATTCTGCCTTGTTCGCACGGGAAGGGATCTCGGCAACAGGTTTATCATCTGCCGATTTTGATGATTGGGTAGAAACCGCCCCTAAATCGGAAATGTCAGCAGTCGAAGCGATTCTTCTTGGTGATTGCAAAGACCGCATTGAGCTGCCAAAGAAAATTCGCGCTCATTGTGATGCTCCTGTATTGGCCGTCACAGAAACCAATTCGCTTGAACAGACACTGGCACTGTTTCAGGCCGGAATTGACGATGTATTGCGCAAACCTATTCATGTTCGTGAAATATTGGCTCGTGTTGCAGCAATACGCCGTCGCATGGGTGGCGAAATCCGCCAATCGGATGCTGCCGTTGTTCTTGGGCCGATCAGCGTGTTCAATGACGGTCGTGACCCGAAAATCAATGGTGTCGATTTTGTTCTTCCCCGTCGCGAACGTCGCATTCTTGAATATCTCGTAGCCAATCATGGCCGTCGTGTTAACAAAACACAGATTTTCAATGCGATATATGGCGTGTTTGATGCTGAAGTAGAAGAAAATGTCGTTGAAAGTCACATCAGCAAATTGCGTAAAAAACTGAAAGCCAAACTTGGAACCGATGTTATTGATTCAAAACGGTTTCTGGGCTATAGCTTGAATATTGATTAAACATTTTCGTAACTCCATACGATTTCTTGAAGCCTGCATTTTTTGCAGGCTTTTTTTTATCTTTTGAAAACAGCTTTTTTTGAAAAATACCGGATTTATCTTCATTATAGAAAGGGCTCTGATCATAGTTTTTCTTGGGGTATGTTACCTTGATCAAAGCTCAATAGGGAAAGTTTCGCAGCCAATCACACCGACATATATTCGTTATTTTTAGTTTGGTCTTGAAAGCTAAGTCCGTAAATATGTTTTGGAAAAAACAGTTTCGAATGCTGTCAACTGTCTTCTTGGGTGACCATTTTTCCTTTGTAAACTGTGACAACGCCAGCTTCGCACAAGGAAGCGCCTCTATGGTGCAACTATGGTTCTCAACTTAAGGAGATAACAATGGGTATTTACGGTATGATGCGTACCGGCGTTGCAGGAATGAACGCACAGGCAAACAGACTTACAGGCGTTGCAGATAACGTCGCTAACGTTAGTACGGCAGGTTACAAGCGGACGGATACCCAGTTTTCCGATCTGGTTATGCCATCAACGCGTAACGCTTATCAGTCCGGTGGTGTCACGACAACGGTTCGCCATGATATTTCAATGCAGGGTGCAGGGCGTGGAACAGGGAAGCCAGGCGATATTATGCTTGAAGGCAACGGCTTTTTCCGTGTGCAAGATGAAGCCGGAACCGAATATCTGACCCGTGCGGGTTCTTTCCAGAGAAACGGTCAAGGTTATCTACAAAATGCAGCAGGATTTTATCTGCTGGATGAAACCGGCAAACGCGTCATAATTAAAGGTGGCGCGGGTGAATTGATGCAAGGTAAAGTGACCGAGAATATCAACCTTACCGCCAACCTACAGGCTGATAAAAAAGCTATCAAAAGAACAGGTGATGATAAGGTAGATTTTGATATTAAAAACGAAAAATCTTATCATTTTAAAAAATCTAAAACAATTTACGATGAACAAGGTACAGCCGTTGATGTTGATTTTTATTTTACCAAAACAGATGATAACACATGGGAAATAAAAACCTATGTTGGAGATCAAAATATAGCCTTGGCAACTAAAGATCAAGACGGGAAAACAATATTAAAACCAGGCACAAACCCGGATGATAAAATTCCGAACACTGTGATAACTGGCCTTAAATTTGATAAAGAAGGAAATCTGGCAGGCCTTGTTGACTCCGAAGGTCATACCCTTCTTGGCACCGACGGTGAGCCCGATCTCAACATAAAAATTGGTCTTGACGTTCCTAATGTTAACAAAGAGGCAGGTACTAATAAGGTAACAACTTTTTCTACAATGGTTAATCTTTATAATCCGGATAAAGATGGGAAAACAAGTCTGACACAGATTGGTGCCAACTTCACATTCGATGCGGAAGCTGACGGTTATGCACCGGGAACCTATAAAGGGTTCAGTTTTGGAACAAACGGCGAAATACAGGTCAGCTATAGTAATAGTCAGATAAGAACAATCGGCACCGTTGGCCTTTCCACAGTGACAGCGCCTGACTCGCTTATTCCTCTTACCGGAACAGTGTTCCAGGCCGTACCGGAAGCCGGTGGTCAGACATTCGGACATCCGGGTGAAGGTACATTCGGCGTTTTAAGAAGCGGTATGTTGGAAGAGTCAAATGCCGATATCGGTGATGAATTGACAGACATGATCGAAGCACAGCGCAATTATACTGCGAACTCGAAAGTGTTCCAGACGGGTTCGGAAGTAATGGATGTTATTGTCAATTTGAAACGATAGGACTAACCTTACTTGAAACCGGCTCGACTGCCGATTACATGAGATAAAAGAAGGCTAAAATGACACTAGGTACAGCACTTTCGACAGCAAGAAATTCACTCAAGACATCGTCTGGACAGATGAGTGTTGTATCCCAGAATATTGGTAGTGCGCGTGACACAAACTATACTCATCGCACTACCCATGTCCTATCTGGCGCCAATGGCATGGTGAGTTCCAAGCTTATTCGGGATGACAATCCCGAACTTCTTGGAAACTACCTTCTCAAGTCAAGTCAATCGGCAGCGGCTGCGGCTATAAATGACGGAGCAACACAGCTCTCGAACATCTATGGTACAAACGACTTTCAAAATTCTCCGTCGCGTTTGCTTGATGATTTCAAAAAAGCTTTGCAGTTCTACGCCAATAATCCAAGTCAAAGAACAGCCGGTGACGCTGCTATTGACAAGGCAAAAGATCTTGCCAACAGTTTGAATGCCGGTTCCAAGGCAATTGATAAATTACGTACCGATACCGATAGTGAAATCAAGGATTCTGTCGATCACATCAATGATCTTTTAAAGCAATTTCAGCAAGTCGAGAAAGAAATTGTCAATGAAAAAGGGTCGGGGCGCGATGGCTATGCCTATATGGATCAACGCGATGCAATTCTTAAGGAATTGTCTCAGGAAATTGGTATAACCACTGTTACTCATCCCGACGGGACAATGTCGATCTACGGGATGGATGACAGCACGCTTTATGACAAGGTACCGCGTCAGGTTTCATATTCTCCAAGCGCACCATTAGTGGCAGGAAAAGCGGGTAACCCTGTCCTTGTTGATGGCGTTCCTCTTTCGCATGATGCTTTCAATTCTCCTAATGGCTCTGGCAAGCTTGGTGGTTTGTTGAAGGTTCGTGATGATATAGCGCCGCAATATCAAAAACAACTTGATGAAATAGCAAATGCACTGACCGATATTTTTAAAGGACCTCCCGCTCTATTCGAGGGTGGTGACGAAACTAACGTTACCGGAACGGCGGGTAGAATTAGTGTTAATCCGGAATTTGATAGCAATACGGTTGACGGTGGTCCGGAAAAGCTCGGTAAAGATCTTCAGAAACTGGTCGACAATCTCGATAAGCCTCGTAATTTCGCTAATGATACAGGGCTTGATAATACTCAAAGCATCGCGTCTTACACCAAGCAATCTTTGTCATGGATGGAAGGCGTACGCAAGTCCGCAACTTCGGATAACGAATATAAAAGCACAATGTTCAGCCGCGCGGGCGAAGCTTTGTCTAATGAAACCGGTGTAAATACTGATGATGAAATGGCTCTTATGCTTCAATTAGAGCAGACTTATTCAGCAACTGCGCGTATAATAACGACAGTCGGCAAAATGTTGGATGACTTGATGAGTGCGGTAAGATAGGTGTGAAATGAAAATTAACCCGATTTCTACTTATGTATTGAATAATTCACAACGCTCGATTGTCTCGCAAGCGCAGTCAGAACTTGATGAAGCAAGCTATGAGGCCGCAACACAACGGATCAGGGATCCCGGCTTGAAACTTGGTCGTCAGACGGGTCGTTTTGTTGAAAATGAAAATCAGATTTCGACATTGCAAGGATTGAGAGATAGCAACAATTTGGCATCGCAGCGCATGGCTTCTGCACAAACGGCACTGCAAAGTCTGGTGGAAGCAAGCAGTAAGGATAAACCCGGTGGTAGTCTTATACAGTTTAATAAAGCGCTGATGGGCGACAATGTTGCTGCAACTCCGGCGACTATGCAATCTGCTGCACAAACAGCACTCGACTCCTTTGTCTCGGCAATGAATACGAGCTATAATGGTGAATATGTCTTTGGCGGCACCAATACCAGTCAGCCACCGTTCGATTATTATAGAGCGGGGAGTAATACCGGCACGAGTAAAATTGTGCAGGATACGTTCAGAGATTATTTCGGCTTTAATGTGGATGACCCTCAGGTGGCCAATATTTCTGCCGATGACATGAAATCTTTCATTGATGGACCATTCAGTAAACTTTTTGATGATCCGAGTTGGGGTACAAATTTTTCACGTGCCAAAGACGGTGAAGTCGCAAGACGCATTTCGCCCAGCGGTGAAAATGCTGATATTTCCGCAAGCGCCAATGATGCGGGCTTCCGTCAGGCCATGAAAAATATGATCCTTGTGGCCGAGTTCGGTAATATCGGGTTATCTTCGAACGCTCAGGGGGCAATTGCTGATCGCGCACGGGCTTCTTCGGACAACAAATCGACGGGTAGTGCTATTAACGAGATTATTACGTCGGCGTCCAATCTTGGTAATTCGCAAAGTCGCGTCACCAATGCCACTAATCATATTAATGCACAGCTCGGTATTTTGAACCAGACACGCAATGACATGATTGGTGCTGATCCAACCGAAGCAAGTGCAAAGATGATCCAGCTTCAGAACGTATTACAAATTTCATACACTATGACAGCTCGTATCAGCAAAATGACATTGGCCAATTATATTTAAATTAATCCTTTTGGGTTAAATAATACGGATGTAATATCTGGGGAATTTTGATGTATCAGATGCGGTACGAAGATGTAATGGAAGACGATCAGATGGGCGCTCGCGAACGCGAGAGTATTTTGTTCGATCGTTGTATAAAAATGCTGCGTGCTGCCCAGAAGGCCGGGCCAAGCACTCGCGAGACATATGAAGCGGTAGCATTCACACGTAAATTATGGATTATTTTAATTGAAGACTTGGGGCTGGCGGAAAATGCACTGCCGACAGAACTGAAGGCATCTCTGATTTCTATCGGTTTCTTTATTTTGAAAGAAATCCAGAGATTGGAGAATGGGGAAACAGCAGACTTTGATGCTTTGGTGGAAATCTCTGAATCCATCAGAGACGGTCTTGCTACAAATCCGGAGAAAAGTGAAAATGACTGATAAGACGATGCATATAACATTACGGCCAAATGAAAAGTTTTACCTGAACGGCGCTGTGTTACGCCCCGATCGGAAGGTAACTTTAGAGCTCTTGAATGATGCGACGTTTCTTCTTGAAGCTCATGTAATGCAAGCGGAAGATACAAATACACCGCTAAAGCAGCTTTATTTCACTGCACAAGTGATGCTGATTGATCCCGATACAGCCGACAAGACAGTAATGATCTTCATTGAAATGCTTGGCAAAATGCTCCGCACTTACAATGACCCGATTATTCTGGAAGGTCTACGCAAATGCATTGATTTGACCGAACAAGATAAGATTTTTGACGTTTTGAAAGTCATCCGCGGATTGTTCGATAGAGAAGCAACCATAATGGGCAAAAAGCCTGCGGTTGAAAAGGAACAAAAAACCGCCTGATTAGGAGAAAGTTCATGACCATAAGTGCTGTAGACAACAATACATCAAGCCTTATGAAATATACTCCGGCAACCAATGCGGCTGCCGGAAAGTCCGCTGCAGCAACATCCAACTTCGCTTCGGAAACGCAAGCTGCATCCGACAAGGATAATACGTCGAAGACAAATACAAATGCTTCGGCAAATACAAATAGTTCGACACCGTCAACAACGCCTTCAACTTCTGGTACGAGTAGTACACCCTCTTCCAATAATACCACTGGAAGCACCAGCACAACTACCAAGACGCCGAATGCAGATTATAATACTTTTATCAAGTTGCTTATTGCCCAGATGAAAAATCAGGATCCGACCAAACCAATGGATTCGACCGAATTTGTTTCACAATTGGCAAGTTTTTCGGCTGTCGAGCAGCAACAGCAGACAAATACCAAACTTGATTCAATGGCACAATCGCTCAAGAACATTATGGTTGATGGGCCAATTTCCCGTGCGGAAGGTTATGTCGGCAAATATCTCTCGTTTACAGACGAAAAAGGTGCTGTAACTGCCGGTACTGTCCAGTCGGTTACAATTTATAGCGACGGTTTGATCGCTAAACTTGATAATGGAAAAGACTTGCTTATCGGGCCCGGCGTTACAGTCATGAATAGTCAACCGAAACAAGCTTGAGTTTTGTTGCGGGAGCTTGAGAATGAATGAAGCCGATGCCGTCGATATGGTAACTGCTGCGATTTGGACCGTTTTGGTAGCAAGCGGTCCGGCCGTTGGCGCTGCTATGGCAATAGGCATTATCATCGCTCTTTTTCAAGCTCTTACCCAGATACAGGAAATGACATTAACATTTATTCCTAAAATAGTTGTCATTTTCGTTGTTCTCGCATTGACGGCCTCTTTTGTTGGCGGGCAAATCTATTCTTTCACCCAATTGGTTTACGGGCGAATTGAATCGAGCTTTTAAATAGAAATGGCCCGGCATTGATAGCGGGAAAAAGCTTTTGGTGCATTGCTGTTAACCTCGTCAAAAACCACATAGAACAATAAAATTAAATAAACGCATCACTTATTGTGTTTTCCGCTCATCAGCGCTTTTGGCTGGTATTTATGCATGCTTAAATCGGAATGCGATAACGCTTTCCTTTCATAAATTATATTCACGCGCTGCCAAAGGCTACTGTTTAACTTGAACAAGAAAAGCGCGAATTGATGTGCCGTAAATTCAAACTTGGTAAAAGTTGTATTCGGTGGTGTGCATAGGGGAAGAGGAGAACGTGGAAGAGGTAGAATAACTCCTCTCTTAGGACTATTGAGACGCTTTACTTTCCTTTCATAAGTTATTTTTTGTATTGCTAAAAGCCATTGCTTGGCCTGAACAAGAAAAGCGCGAATTGATAAACGGTGAAATCGAAATTTGTAAAAGCTATTTTTGCTGGCGTGGCTAAAGGCAAAAGGAACGTGGAGGAGGAGGTTAAACAAACCCTCTCTTCGTGTCGTTGAAACGCAGTGGAATAGCCTTCAGTCTTTTCTGTCCCGAATGACTGGACTGAAACGTTTTTGCGTTTATTTTCCGGTCGATCAAAGCCTGTTCGTCAATCAAGTTTCATTTTGTTTTATAGAGAAAGCTTTTGCCACTTATGATGAGTTAGTTGTTTACGGATTCTTTCATGGGGCTATTGATCAATCGGATGTTTTTGCTCAAGAACGAAATTATATCAATGGAAGCCGAAAATTCAGGTAACCGGTAAAACGGCATATGTGCCGCTTTAACGGCAATCCTGCAGAGCATTTTATCTCTATCCCAAAGCTTGTGAATGGCGCTTCAATGACGGGGCAATTGACAAAATCATAAAAACATTGTCAGCAGGGGCAAAATGGTTATCTTTCACCCCTTATCCATGTTCTCCTCAACACAATTACATAATAAAAAATGGAAATAGCTATAGAGCTATTTCCACACTTATTCGATGAATTTAACAACACTTCAATCAGGAAGATCAGATATCTTCCTTCTCGTTGGGTGTCGAGACATTTGTGTCGCGTTGTATATTTTCCCGCGAGCCAATATCTACATCCCCTGCCGGCATAGTTGTAGCCTTCCCCGTCTTGATGGGTGAAGTTTCATTGTGTGTATTGTCAGCTTTAGCGGCATCAACTTTTTTATCAGTGTGCTTACCGTCAGAAGGCAAGGGCGGCAAATCGGAATTTGTCTTTGTTGCCGTTTTCAGACTGGTCTTGGTTATATTGTCGCTATTGACAGAATCTGAACTGCGACCATCGACCCCATCAGCATTTTCAGCATCAGAAGAACTATCCGACAAAGTACTTTTATCAGTAATATTGTCTGAAACTTTCAATGTTTCATTGTTAATCCCGTTGACTTTCTCATGCGGATCCAAGCCATTATTATTATCCGCTTTACCGTCAACATTATTATCAGACCGTCCTTGGACTGCTTCAAAGAGCTTTTCCATTTCAGCGCGTGCTTCATCAAGATTTTTCTGATGAAAAGCCTCTTCAGAGGCAGTTTGTTGCTCTTTTATAAGCTCTGTGATGTGAGCCATTATTTCTGCGACGCTTGCAGATATCGGATAATGTGGCCTCGGTTCTACGATAGGTATTTGTTCGACAACCGAGTCGGTCCGAGCCGTCTGATTAGAAGGCGTCGCTACTCGCACTGTCGTCAACGAACGGGCGCCAGATGTAGCATCAACCGGTTGCATAATTACTCTCCAAAACTCTTAACAAGCCCCAATCTTCATGATTTTCCTTGTTATGTTTCGAGCTCCTCATAAGCCTTAATGGCATAGTATTCTATTTATCCGAAAAATGCAACAATTCTCGTTATTTTTTGATTTATCAAACAAAATATAAAGAAAGAGATAAACCTTTAAAAAAGTTTTGTTACGCTTTTTTTGTTAGAACAGATTTGCTGTTAACAATGTTCTTTTCATTCTGGAGCTTAAAAATTTTATTTAAAAACCGGATATGGAAATATAAAACATCTTTTTAATCAGATAATTATGAAAATATATTATTTTTAAAAATCAACGTAGAATTGAAAATTACGCTTAAAAAGTATTTTTTTAAATTGTATAAGTAAATAGTTTAATCAAGCAATTTTATTGAAAAAATTGATCACCCCATTCGTTCAGAAGCATAACTTCCCGGTGTCGCCGGAAAGACGACGGTCCGGTTGTCGTTGATAAAAACACGATGATGAATGTGGGCATGGATAGCACGTGCGAGAACCTGAGCTTCAACATCGCGTCCCAGAGCAACATAATCGTCAGCATTTTGAGCATGTGTCACGCGCACAATATCCTGCTCTATAATTGGTCCTTCATCAAGATCGGCAGTTACGTAATGGGCTGTTGCTCCGATAATCTTTACGCCACGCTGGAAAGCCTGCTTGTAAGGATTTGCGCCTTTGAAGCTGGGCAAAAAGGAATGATGAATATTGATGATTTGTCCCGGCATTTCTTTACAAAGCCGATCCGACAGGATTTGCATATAGCGCGCCAAGACAACAAGTTCGGTTCCTGTCTCCGAAATAATTTCGAATAATCTATCTTCGGATTCTTGCTTGCGGTCTTTGTGGACAGGGATATGGTAAAACGGCAGATCGTTATTAACGACCAATTTTTGATAATCCAAATGGTTGGAGACGACCCCGACGATATTGATTGGCAAAGCACCAATCCGCCAGCGATAGAGTAAATCGTTGAGACAATGACCGAATTTCGATACCATGACGAGAACCTTCATGCGATCTCGTGTATCAAAAAAATTGGCTTTCATAGAAAATTCTTGGGCAATTGGCCGAAATGCATCTTCAAGATCATGAATAGCTTTGCCGCCTTCACTGTCAAAACCGATACGACAGAAAAATTTTTTAGAAATCGGGTCGTCGAATTGTGAACTATTGACAATATTGCATGTATTTTTTGCCAAAAACGTGGAAATTGCAGCAATAATTCCTCTTTTTGCAGGGCATATGACGGTTAAAACGAAACTAGACATGGTCATTCAGAAAACTGTCCTATCGGTCAAATTGAGTTTATTCATAGCGCTTGTCTATTGATATGAATTTCGCTTAAAGGTCTTTTTAAGCAAATATTATGAATATAAAGTTATTTTCTCTTCTTGAAACTGAGGCTTAATATTCTTTTCTGAAAAATTCCGATTTACCCATATTCCACTTTATAAACATGGCAATTTTCCGCATCCGGTTATAAAATAAAACGGGTTTTGTGAAGAAACAAAATCGGGTTCATTAACTCTATTTGGCATGATTTAAATTGTTATCGAATAAAAAACCGGGCTGGTTTGTAGCTATTGTCGGGCCGAGTGGTGCCGGAAAAGACACAATTATAAACGCTGTTCATCATGCTCTCAAAAATAATCCGGAATTTCTCTTTGTTCGCCGTACGATTACGCGAAAGGCTGGCGTAAACAGCTTTAACGATCATGCTGAGACATCGCGAAATATTGGAAAGGAAGATAATATTGGAAATGAAGATAATATAGGCGTTTCGCTCGAGAAGTTTTTTGAACTTTCTGAAAAAGCTTCATTTTCCTTGCAATGGTTGGCCCATGGTATCCATTATGCTTTACCGATCGGGATTGTTGACGAGGTTCATAAAGGGAAAATCGTCATTGCCAATGTTTCACGTGCAAAGCTCGGACACGCAAAAGAACTGTTTGGAAAGGTTTATGTAATTGAAATCAATGCACCAATTGGAATTTTGAAAGAACGTCTCTTAGGTCGTAAAAGAGAAAAAATAACCGATATTGAGGAACGTCTTAAAAGAGCAAATATTCCGATCCATTTGCCTGAAGGAGCAAAATATTGTTATATTGATAACTCGGGAAATGTAAATTCTGCTGTCGATAAAATGTTATCTATTTTTCAATCATTATCATCAGAAAATCAGCCTTTACCCGATCATCAAATATCCCGAGAAATGAAATAACTTCAAAACTCTTTCTAAAAAAATCTATAAAATAAAACAGGAAGTTTATTAAAACCAAAGCGGTTGAAAAGTTAAAAAGCAGTGTGGCATTCAGCGCTTGATGGAAATGCCGCCCCCAAGAAACAGCGGGTCAAATAATATTCTTGTATGACCAGCAAGGAAACAACCGAACATGCCTGTCGGGATTGCACTGTCAGGAACAGATTGTTTCAAGTCTTTATATTTTTAAATAAAATGCGGCTATCGTCATTATAGAAAACAAATGACATAGAACATAATTGGCGGAATAACGGACAATTGGCGAATAAATCATCGAGCCTTGCATAACGAATGCGGCCATAAATGAGGAACGGGAGGTCAGCAATAAACCTCCATTCCTTTGGTTCATCTAAGTTCTTAATGAAAACCAACCGATCAGTCGGGTTCACCTTTATCTGGTTCGCTGGTGAAGAGATTTTCCCCGACGACATCTCTATCCTCGTCACTTAACGGGTTTTCAATGTCTTCAGCTTTCTTGTTCCGGGGACGAAACACACCATTATCGTCGCCTGTAACATCATCAAAAATATCGACAGTATCGACAGGACCGTTTTTTTCGTCATCCTGCTCATCGATTTTTTCGACGTCGACGACTTTTACATGTTTGCTTTTATCATCTTGGGTCATCATAAATTTCCTGTATTCGTTAGCCTGATTAAATGTGTGGTCAAATTGGACAGACTGCAAGATTAGATCATTTTTTTATCATTCGAGTAAAATGGGGCAATTATAAAATACGACAACTCGTCCATTATTGCACGAGTAACAGTCTCGTGCTTTCTGCCCGTTTTGTCAGTTTTTTTGATATTTCGAACATTAGAGTCTGGAATGGCCTGTTTGGTAGAAGAATAACAACAATTTAATGGCCGGTCTCAAGCTACGGGGCATGGTGAAAAAGCCTAGAATGGAAGCTCTGTAAAGTTTTAGACGGGAACTCTGTTATCACGAATGGCCCTGACAATATTCTCTGTAAAAATTTCAATTTAATATAATCGCAAATGATTATTCGGACGAAATGGGAATATTTGCCGCTTATCCGGATATGAATGCAAAAAACCGGCTGATAGCGGAAAGCCTTTCGAAAAAACATTGAGTCTTTTAAAAAGATAGCATTATGGCTCGCTATTAAATCAATCGGTGAAAGCGGTCATAAAAGCTTGGCAAAGTAGTTCGACAATTCGAACAAGAGGTAAATGAGCGGCATAAAAATTGTCTACCCCACGCTAAAAAAAAGTGTCTACCCTTTTCACCACAAAAAAATCAGAAAGTAAATTATATAATCATTTTCAAGAAGAAATATTGGCTGGGGAACCTGGATTCGAACCAGGACTGACGGAGTCAGAGTCCGCAGTTCTACCGTTAAACTATTCCCCAGCATTTCTGCTTCAAGCGAGAACAGGATGGCTTTTAGCATATCCATTTCAAGATACAAGCCTAAACTTCAGAAAATAATTTTTGCCTCTCCATTTCGGTTAGTGATCGGAATTCAAACAGAAAGAGCTTCGGAATGTGACGAACTTTTTATGAGCTCTCGCGAAAGATTCGCCGATTTTCTAGGCTAACTACCCAAAAAAATGAAGAACCGTGGTTCAAGCTATTGGTAAAAACGGGCAAGGCTGTTACATTAGAAACAACGAAAGATAATGAAGTGTCCATTGCGAGGAAATGTCCCCATGGCTCTTTTAAGGAAAGAAGATGATGACTCCGTTGATCGACAACTCCAAAGGGTCGGAGCGGGGAAAGCTTGGCGTAGATGATGCAAAAGGTTTGCACGAACGCCCGGAAAGGCACGAAAATGGTGGTAACGAACCGCCTTTAACAGAGTCTTTTGCTGTTCCCCCGTCTAAGAAAAAGCGCGCAAAACGGCGCCAGAAGGGAAAGCTGCGCGTTTTGCATGAAGGCACATCGGAGAGTGGAGCGGAAAAAAACAATCGCACGAAAAAACGTTCACGCAAAACGCCGACACTTACCAAACCTCATGATAACGACACTGTTCTAAAGAGTGCACATTCGGGTGCTTCCAAGGAAGAGACGAAAAGACATCACAATTCGGCTCGTCCACCAGCGCAAAGGGTGCCGCTTTACGCAGCACTTGATCTAGGAACGAATAATTGCCGTTTATTGATAGCTGCCCCTACGAAACCCGGCCATTTTCATGTTGTTGATGCATTTTCACGGATTGTACGTTTGGGGGAGGGGCTTTCTCGTACCGGTCGTCTTAACGAGAATGCAATGGAACGCGCCATAGAAGCGCTTAAAGTTTGCCGTTCGAAACTTGATCAAAGAACAATCAAACGGTGTCGGCTCATTGCAACAGAAGCATGTCGCGCGGCGGAAAATGGCCAATGGTTCATTGAACGGGCGGCTAGAGAAACCGGTATCAATCTTGAAATCATCGACCGGGAAACCGAAGCGCGTCTTGCTGTTGCCGGATGTGGTACATTGGTCGAAGCGGATACCGATGCCATTGTGGTTTTTGATATTGGCGGCGGTTCATCAGAAATTGTATTGATTGACCGCTCAAAGAAACGGTCTCCGCGTCTGGCAGAACATATCATTGCCTGGACATCGTTGCCTGTTGGTGTCATTACTTTGGCCGAGCGTTTTGGCGGTGAAAACGTTACAAAAAACGATTTCGAAAATATGAAGAATTATGTCCGCCATTTGCTCATGGGATTTAAAGGCCGTGACAAATTGGGTGCCTTGGCAAAAAGTCCGCATTTTCATTTATTGGGTACGTCGGGTACGGTAACCACTCTCGCAGGCATACATCTGGAACTAGCGAAATATGACCGCCGCCTCATCGACGGTATTTGGCTCAATAATGACGATGTTGAACGTATGACCAAACGTTTGCTTTCATGGAATTTGGCAGAACGGATTGCCAATCCCTGTATCGGGCACGATAGGGCCGATCTGGTGCTCGCCGGTTGTGCCATTCTTGATGTGATCAGAGAAGAATGGCCATCCGAACGATTACGCGTTGCCGACCGTGGCTTGCGAGAAGGAATATTGACAGAATTGATGTCACGTGATGGAGCATGGAGAAAACGCCGTCATATCAATGATCGTTTTCACTTGCGGAAAAATCGTGAAAGTGAGCGCCTATGACAATGAAAAAAACTGGAACACATGCAGGTGGAAGAGGCGGTGCCGGTACACATGAACTCCACACAAGGGTAAAAAAGAAAGCCGGAACAATCAAGGCTTCATCACGCCGGTGGCTTGAGCGACATCTGAACGACCCTTATGTGCATCAGTCAAAAATAGACGGCTACCGTTCCCGTGCGGCATATAAACTTATCGAAATCAATGAACGCTATCATCTCTTGAAAAAAGGACAAAAGATTATTGATCTTGGTGCTGCCCCCGGTGGCTGGTGTCAGGTAGCAGCCAAAATTGTCGGCTCTACAAATGATCATCCTTCTGTCGTCGGTATTGATTATCTCCACGTAGACCCGTTGCCAGGTGTTACAATGCTGGAAATGGATTTTCTTGATGATGATGCACCTCAAAAACTGATGGATGCTCTTGGCGCCAAGCCCGATCTCGTAATTTCAGACATGGCTGCACCGACAATCGGTCATAAGCAAACCGATCATATCAGAACCATCCACCTTTGTGAGGTGGCAGCCGATTTTGCCGTGTCTGTCTTGAAACCGGGTGGGCATTTTCTTGCCAAAACCTTTCAGGGCGGCGCAGAAAATGAATTGCTGACAATATTGAAGCAGAATTTCAAAAAAATTTACCACGTCAAGCCGCCGGCAAGTCGGGCGGAATCGGTCGAGCTTTATTTGCTGGCCTATGATTTTAAAGGTAAAACCGCTTGAATGGGCTATAAGTGGCTGCTTGTGGAGCCACTTTATAAGGCTCCAAAGCCATGCATTTCATATGATTTTATGTTTCGGGCAGAAAAATATAAAATTGAACATGTTCTAAAACGGGCGCTAGACAAAAATCGCCCGCGAGATCAAAAGGATTGTCGCAATTCCGGTGTGTTGCCTAAAATCATGTTGACGACCGGACCGATTTCGAAAACCTGTTGAAGAGACAGTGACTATCTCTCGGTTCGGATATGTTTGAAGTTAAAATGCGTTTCGTTGTCTGGCTGGATGATTTCGCGACAGAGCAGTTTTTTGCCAAAAGAGTCGATGTGATCATACTGACAGCGTTTGCAGATCAGGCTAAAATCGGGAGGGCTTTTTCGCTTTCCAACTCTATAGCCTTGTCTGGAACTTTGCGCTATGAGAGAGGCGAAGATCAACGAAGAGTATAAAAAATGAAATTTCTCGATCAGGCGAAAGTCTATATCCGCTCCGGTGATGGCGGAGCAGGTGCAGTTTCCTTCCGGCACGAGAAGTTTCTCGAATTCGGCGGGCCCGATGGCGGTGATGGCGGTCGGGGTGGCGATGTCTGGGCTGTTGCGGTCGATGGTCTCAATACCTTGATCGATTACCGCTACCAGCAACATTTCAAGGCAAAAACCGGTACGCATGGTATGGGCCGCAATATGACAGGTGCCAAAGGCGCAGATGTTATCTTGAAAGTACCGGTCGGTACCCAAATTTTTGAAGAAGATAACGAAACGCTTATCTGTGACTTGACAGAGGTCGGGCAAAAATTTTGTCTGGCAAAGGGCGGAAATGGCGGTTTTGGCAATCTGCATTTTACCACGTCGACCAATCGCGCGCCCCGTCGAGCCAATCCCGGACTTGAGGGGCTCGAGCGCACAATCTGGTTGCGTTTGAAATTGATTGCCGATTGTGGACTTGTCGGCCTTCCCAATGCCGGAAAATCCACTTTTCTTGCGTCTGTTACAGCTGCAAAACCCAAAATTGCCGATTATCCATTTACCACATTGCATCCTCATCTCGGCGTGGTGCGTATCGACGGGCGTGAATTCGTCCTTGCGGATATCCCTGGTCTTATAGAAGGTGCCCATGAGGGCGTTGGTATTGGCGACAGGTTTTTAGGCCATGTCGAGCGCTGTCAGGTTCTCCTTCATCTTGTGTCTGCACAGGAAGAAGATGTCGCAAAAGCTTATCAGATTATCCGTGACGAATTGGAAGCCTATGGTCACGGGCTTTCCGAAAAGCCGGAAGTTGTTGCTTTGAGCCAGATTGATATTCTTGATGAAGAAACAAAACAGATAAAACAAAAACAGCTCGAACAAATTTCAGGGAAAAAAATCCATCTATTGTCAGCAGTGACGCACGCAGGAATAGAGGAAACTTTGCGTTCCATTGCCCGTATTATTGAAGAAAGTCGCAAAGAGCAGGTGGTGAACGAAGCCGGAGAATAGGCATTCATGGTGCAGGAATTAAAAAAACTCGATCAATATAAACGTATTGTTGTCAAAATCGGGTCAGCTCTTCTTGTTGATCGCAAGCACGGTCTTAAAGCCGAGTGGCTTGAAAGCCTGATTAATGACGTCGCTGCATTGGAGAAAAAGGGCGTAGAGATTCTTCTGGTTTCTTCCGGTGCTATTGCCTTGGGACGGACACTCTTGAAACTTCCGTCGGGTTCGCTCAAACTTGAGCAAAGTCAGGCATGTGCGGCAATCGGTCAGATCGAACTTGCCAAAGCCTATGGGGCCCAATTGTTAAAACATGGCTTGATGACGGGCCAGATTCTCCTGACACTCGTCGATACGGAAGAGCGCCGCCATTATCTCAATGCAAGGGCAACAATCAACACGTTACTTCATTTTGGCGCAGTTCCTGTCGTTAACGAGAACGATACAGTTGCAACCGGTGAAATCCGTTATGGCGATAATGATCGGCTGGCAGCGCGCGTTGCAACAATGATGGGGGCGGATCTCCTCATTCTTTTATCCGATGTTGATGGTCTTTATTCTGCACCGCCGCATCTTGACGATCATTCGCAATTCATCCCCTATATCCGTTCGATTAATCCGGCTATTGAAAAAATGGCGGGTGTTGCCGCTTCCGAATTATCGCGGGGCGGAATGAAGACAAAACTTGAAGCAGGCAAAATTGCCAATCAATCCGGAACAGCAATGATTATTACTTCGGGTAAGCGCCTCCATCCACTAGCGGCTATTGATCAAGGTGAAAGAGCAAGCTTTTTTGCAGCGAGCGAAAAGCCCGTAAGTGCATGGAAAACATGGATTTCCGGCCAGCTTGACCCGTCCGGCACATTGACGATTGACGAGGGGGCGGTTCGTGCTTTGAAAAGAGGCAAGTCGCTTCTTGCCGCCGGTGTTGTCGCCATCGAAGGGGATTTCCATCATGGCGATACAGTGGCGATTGTCGACAAAGACAAACTCGAAATTGCAAGAGGATTGGTCAGTTATGATCGCGATGAGGCCGATCGTATTATCGGATTGAAAAATTCCGAGATCGAAGCTGTTTTAGGTTATGAACCAAGATCTGCAATGGTTCATCGCAATGACATGGTTTTGCGGAGTTAGTCATTATTCGTTATCAATAATATTTGTCGGGCTTATATTATAGATATCGTTCCTTGAGCTTAACGGACTTTGCCGGTCATAATATATATTGAGTTATCGGATGTGATGTGGCTAACTGCCGGAAAGCGGTGGTTTAAAAGGAAAATATTTCATGGCTGGTTTGCACGACAATCTTTTGAAAATGGGTAAAGATGCCCGCTCGGCTTCCCGGACATTGGCGCTTAGCCCCTCAAAACAGAAGACGCAAGCACTTGAAGCGATCGCCAAAAATATTCGCGACCATCAAGCTGATATATTGGCGGCCAATGCCAAAGATATAGAGAAAGCCAAAAAAAATGGCATGAGTGCAGCTCTTGTCGACCGGCTTTTGCTTGATGAAAAACGTATTTCTTCGATAGCCGATGCCGTTCATACAATCGCCAATCTTCCTGACCCCGTCGGCGAAATTATGAGTGAATGGAAACGCCCGAACGGGTTAGAAATCCAGCGCGTTCGCACACCCCTTGGCGTTATAGGTGTCATTTACGAAAGCCGGCCTAATGTGACTGCCGATGCAGGCGCCTTATGCCTGAAAGCGGGTAACGCTGTTATTCTTCGCGGTGGCTCCGATAGTTTCCTGTCGTCCAAAGCCATTCATGAAACAATGGTTGAAGGCTTGAAGTCTGCCGGTTTGCCGGAACAATCTATCCAGTTTGTCGACACAGTCGATCGTGACGCGGTGGGAGAATTGCTCACCGGTCTTGATGGAAATATCGATGTTATTGTTCCAAGAGGAGGAAAAAGCCTTGTTGCGCGTGTACAAAAGGAAGCACGTGTTCCGGTGTTCTCCCACCTTGAAGGTTTGTGCCATATCTATGTTGATAAATCTGCCGATCTCGACATGGCAAAAAAGATAATTATCAATGCCAAATTGCGGCGCACAGGGATATGCGGTGCGGTGGAAACTATTCTTGTTGACAAAGCGATTGCCGATAAGATCATTCCGGTTATTATTGCACTTCAACAGGCGGGTTGCGAAATTCGTGTGAGTGACGATCTCCTCGATAAAATTCCGGGTGCCAAGCTTGCCACAGAAGCTGACTGGTCGACCGAATATCTTGATGCCATTGTATCGATAAAGACAGTCAATGGTGTAGAGGGGGCAATCAATCACATCAACCGTTATTCATCCCACCACACAGAGTCGATTATTGCCGAAGATAAAAAGGCAGTTGACCTGTTTTTCAAAAGTCTCGATTCCGCTATTCTGATGCACAATGCGTCGACACAATTTGCTGATGGTGGCGAATTCGGTTTTGGCGGTGAAATCGGTATCGCAACGGGCAAAATGCATGCGCGTGGTCCGATCGGTGTCGAACAATTGACGACATTTCAATATCATGTCAACGGTAACGGGCAGATACGTCCTTGAATGACTTTTTCCGATATGAAAACAAAATGCCGCATTGCGAAAGCGGCAACCGGATAGGCCTTTTTGGCGGGTCGTTCAACCCGCCGCATGAAGGACATCTCCTCGTTGCAAAAATTGCGCTTCGTCGATTGAAACTTGATGAGTTGTGGTGGATGGTGACCCCCGGAAACCTTCTGAAAGACAGAAGCGGGCTTTTGCCACTTCATGAGAGAATGCGTTTAAGTGCCGAACTTGTTGACGACCCACGCATAAAAATTACCGGCTTTGAAAAGAAAATCAAATCCTATACGTCGATCACAACGCTCTCCTATATACTCGCTCGCCATCGCAATATTCGTTTCGTCTGGGTGATGGGTGCCGATAGTCTTGCGACATTTCATCAATGGCAGGAATGGAAAAAGATTGTGGCCATGATCCCGATTGTTATTATTGACCGGCCATCGGCCTCAATGTCGGCACTTTCTTCTCCCATGGCGGAAACATTCCGGAAATTCCGTGTTAAAGAATATGATGTCGGCGCTCTGCCCTATAAAAAACCTCCCGCATGGGGATATATCCATGGCCGACGCTCTTATGCATCTTCTACGGGCTTGCGGCAGAAAAACGCGAAGTAGAGAGGAAGCGGCGAGCAAGGGCAAAATAAGAAAAATACCGATTTTCCTTGAAAAAAAGCGGCAAGTCTGTAACTTTTATTAATCAAGAAACTGGTGGTAAAAACGAGAATTTATATCGGGTTGAAAGGTGAATAATCTGAAAAAAACTATTGTGACACAAAAGAAAAATAGAATTGGCAAAGACGCGGCGGCCCAAGAAAATTTACAAGCCGACAATACCGGTTTGATCGTTGAAAATAATTTGCAACGCGTTCTTTCGAGCCTTGATGATTCAAAGGCGGAGGATGTTGTTACTATTGATCTTCGTGGTCGTTCCCCGTTAGCCGATTATATGGTGATTGCTTCGGGCGGTTCGCAGCGCCATGTTTCGGCATTGGCGGACCATCTTCTCTATGCCATGAAAGATTGTAATAAAGGTCAAACCAGAGTGGAAGGCTTGAGTGAGTGCGATTGGGTGCTGATTGACCTCGGTGATATTATCGTGCACCTTTTCCGGCCGGAAACACGGGAATTCTATAATCTCGAAAAGATGTGGAACACGTCCGACGAGGGTGACCGGATTCATTTGCGAGTCGGAGAAAATTGACGTGCAGATTTCGGTATTTGCCGTCGGCCGTATGAAAAAAGGGCCCGAGCAGGAACTTGTCAGCCGTTATTTTGACCGTTTTTCAAAATTGGCTCCGTCATTGGGGCTGAGCTTTCAAAATGTCCATGAAATTGTGGAGAGCCGGTCACAAAACGCCAATCAAAGGATGGAAGAAGAAGGAGAGAACCTTCTTGGCACTTTGCAAGAGGGGAGCCGTCTTATTGTTCTTGACGAACGCGGCAAGTCAATGACATCGGTTCAGTTTGCCCGTAAATTGCAAGATTGGCGTGATGCCGGCTGCAAACATCTGACGATAGCTTTGGGTGGTCCCGACGGGCATTGTGAAAAAGTACGAAAGCGGGCCGATTTATTGTTATCATTCGGGGCAATGACATGGCCTCACCAGA
Source organism: Bartonella sp. M0192 (assembly GCF_016102305.1). Lineage (NCBI taxonomy): Bacteria > Pseudomonadati > Pseudomonadota > Alphaproteobacteria > Hyphomicrobiales > Bartonellaceae > Bartonella > Bartonella sp. M0192. The sequence continues at coordinate 913,810 of NZ_JACFOU010000001.1, forward strand.
TCGCGCGCATTTTGCTTAGCGAACAGATCTATCGCGCCGCAACTATTTTAAGTGGACACCCCTATCATCGCGTGTAAAATCGGGCTTTAGCGAAAAACTGTTAAATTACCTGTTTGTTAACACGATCTTAGTCTGATGCGTTTATAACTTTTTCGTTTAGAGCAGTTCGAATTGGTAGAATGATAAAATGCATTATCATGCGTGTTGGTAAGATTTTATCCTCTTTAAGTCGGGGGGGTGTCGTTGCATGCTTGATATTGTTTTGGCCATATTGGTCTTTTGCAGATGAAAATGCGAATAAGGAAGCTGCTAATAAAGCATTAAATGACATTCGCGCGACCATGACGCTGTCACGCCAGAAAATGGCGCAATTGGCCAGTCAGGTTGATAGTCTTAAAAAAGATCAGCGAACCTTGACTTCCGAGATTGTCAAAGCAGCCAAAAGCGAGCGTGAAACTTCCGAAAAAATAGCTCAGAGTGAAGAAAAATTAACAAGACTTTATGATGAAAAGTCGAAAGTCAAACAGGATCTTGAAAGTCGCAGAGGAGAATTTTCTGAAGTTCTGGCTGCTCTTGAACGCATGGGCCTAAATCCTCCGCCGGCTATTCTGGTTGAACCGGGTGATGCCCTGAAATCTGTGCGTAGTGCTGCACTTTTGGGAACGCTTGTTCCGGAAATGCGCGAAAAAACATTGTCCTTGTCGGCTAGTCTCAAGGATATGACAGCAGTTGAAAACTCTATCAAAGCACAACATGACGAGTTGAAAAATCAGGTTCAATTACAGGCAGAACAACAAAAACGTTTAAGTTTGCTCGTTGAAGAAAAAGCAAAATTGCAAAAAACTTCGGAAAACGAATTGGCAACACAGCGTAAAAATGTTCTCGAGCTTTCCGAAAAAGCCAAATCGCTTGAAGATCTGTTAACCGAGCTCGAGCGTCAATTACGTCAGGACAAAACAGACAATAATTTCAAACTTGAAGATACCGAATTGACACGCAACCTCGATTTCGAAGGGAAAAAGGGAAGTCTTGTTCTGCCTGCAGCCGGAAAAATTGTGCAGAAATTCGGGGAAAACAACGGGGCAGTCCTTGGGGATACTGTTGAAACGCAACCGGGTGCTATTATAACTGCACCTGCCGATGGTGTGGTTGCTTATGCCGGACCTTTTCGTTCCTATGGAGAATTGGTTATTCTTGATACGGGACAAAATTATCATATATTGCTTGCGGGCATGAACAAGGTTAATGTTGTGCAAGGACAATTTTTGCTTTCAGGTGAACCGCTTGGCACGATGGGGAATCAACAAATTGCTAGCGCGGCGTCTTTGGATATAGGCAAAACTACTCCGATGCTTTACATTGAGTTCAGAAAACTAGGTAAACCTGTAAATCCGGCACCATGGTGGATGGCTGGTAAGTCGGGAAGGAACCAGAATGATTCGTAAATTGACTGTTTTAGCTGCCGGTGCATTGCTGGGCGCAAGTTCGATGATTATGATGCAATCCTTTGCAGCTAATAATGACGGTGACACCTATAAACAGCTAGCCATTTTTGGTGACGTCTTCGAGCGCGTGCGGGCACAATATGTGACAGTGCCGGATGACAAAAAGCTCATTGAAAATGCGATCAATGGTATGTTGACCTCGCTTGATCCGCATTCTTCCTATATGAATGCTGAAGAAGCAAAAGATATGCGGGTTTCCACCAAAGGCGAGTTTGGCGGCTTGGGCATTGAAGTGACTATGGAAAATGACCTTATCAAGGTTGTTTCGCCAATGGAGGATACACCAGCCTCCAAGGCCGGTGTTCTTGCTGGTGATCTTATATCCAAAATTGATGGCGAGCAGGTGCGCGGGCAAACTCTGAATGATGCTGTCAGCAAAATGCGTGGCGAAGTCGGCAAACCGATCAAACTGACAATTATCCGTAATGGTGTTGATAAACCGCTCGAAATTACTGTCATTCGCGATATTATCAAAGTCAAGGCGGTCAAATATCGGGTCGAAGGTGATGTCGGTTATTTACGTCTCATCCAGTTTACCGAACAAACTTATGATGACCTTCAGGCAGCCATTAAAGACATCCAGTCGAAAATTCCGTCAGACAAGCTCAAAGGATATGTCCTTGATCTGCGTTTGAATCCGGGCGGATTGCTGGATCAGGCTGTCAGTGTATCCGACGCATTCCTTGATAAAGGCGAAATTGTTTCAACGCGTGGGCGTGATCAGGCAGAAGTCATGCGTTTTGATGCAAAGCCGGGCGATATTTCTAATGGCAAGCCGTTAATTGTTCTCATTAATGGTGGCTCGGCCAGTGCTTCCGAAATTGTCGCTGGTGCTTTGCAGGATCATCGCCGTGCGACAGTTCTTGGTACACAGTCATTCGGAAAAGGTTCGGTACAAACAATTATTCCGCTTGGTGATAATGGTGCTTTGCGTCTGACAACGGCGCTTTATTACACACCTTCGGGCGCTTCAATTCAGGGTAAAGGGATAACGCCGGATATCAAGGTCGACCAGCCATTGCCTGATGAATATAAAGGCTATGACGTCAATTTGGGCGAATCCGAATTGAAGGGGCATATCAAGGGTAATCAGGAAGATGATAAGGGTTCGGGTTCTGCCGCCTTTGTCCCGAAAGACCAGAAAGATGATATCCAACTGAATGAAGCCTATAAATTGCTTCGTGGTGAAATGGCCAATGCTGCTTTTCCGCCAAATCCGCAAAAAGGCGTTCCGAATTGAATACAATAAAAAGCGCGTTCAACGCGCTTTTTATTTGTCAAAATCGTGCTTTGGAAGCTTGCCCTCTAAAGGAAAGATCTGAAACGGAAGGTCCCGATTTTTAAAATATAACTTAGGGGTGGCAGGCTTGATCAAAGCGTTATAGAATCTTGATATGATTTCGGATTGCAACACATTTGGTAATAAAAGATGACAAAAAACGATATGGATAAACAAAAAAACAAGACAGATTTGCCTTACCGTAAGTGCGTTGGAATCGCCTTGTTTAATAAAGACAATCAGGTATGGGCCGGACGGCGAATTACCAACCGTTTAAGCGAGCTCGAAGGTGCTTCCAAAATATGGCAAATGCCGCAAGGGGGAATTGACAAGGGTGAACTCCCGATTGAAGCGGCAAAACGTGAACTTTATGAAGAAACCGGTGTCCGTTCGATAGAATTGATTGCGGAGACTGAAGGGTGGCTGACATATGACTTGCCTAAGGAGCTCGTCGGCATTGCATTGAAGGGGAAATATCGCGGGCAAACACAAAAATGGTTTGCATTCCGCTTCACCGGTGATGACAAAGAAATTGCGATCAATCCACCTCCCGCAAACAATACAGCAGAGTTCGATCAGTGGAAGTGGGTGGATCTGGAAGCACTTCCGATGATGGTTGTGCCGTTTAAACAAGCCGTTTACGAAAAAGTTGTTGCCGAGTTCCGGCATATCATTGCTTGATATTGTCAAGTGAATGAAATTTTTCTGGTTTTAACACGTAACTTTCTTTATACATTTTGGCTGAATTTCGAATATCGGGGAAAATACTTCCAGAAAGAATTTTAATATGAAACGTTTACTCTGTTCCTTTTTTGTGGCCGGTTTACTTTGTTCTACTTTATCAGCCGCCGCTAATGATAAGGGTGGCAGGCCCAATGCCGCGACGTTGCCGAATGGTGCATCGTCATTGACTGAAACCTATGGGCTGTGGACCGTCAATTGTGCCATACAAAATGGCGAAAAAGCTTGCGCTCTGCTCCGTCAGGAAGTTAACAACCAGAACCAGCCGGTCATCAGCATGAATGTTTCGACAAACAATAACGGCGATGTTTCCGGTGTTATTGTTGTACCTTTCGGCATTCTGGTTTCCAAACCTGTAAAGCTTCAGGTTGATGATACCAAGGCGGTTGTCGAAACCGGCGTTCGTACCTGTATGCCTGTCGGTTGCATTGTTCCTGTTGCCTTTGACAAAACGTCAACTCAGGCTTTGCGCGCTGGTAAACAACTCAATGTCAAAGCAACTTCGGCCGGAAATAATGAACAGCCGCTGGATAATCTCTTCGTGCAGCTTGATGGTTTCGGCCCGGCTCTTGATCGCTTGAATGCACTAAAAAAATAATTCGGCAACTCTATAATCATTCGCTCACTATGATTTGGAAAAATGGCTCGAACGAGCCATTTTATTTTTTGAATAATAAAAGCCGCAAAGCATTGAGTGTGACGAGAACAGTCGCTCCGGTATCGGCCATAACAGCAAGCCAAAGGCCTGTAATGCCGAAGATTGTTGTCAGAAGAAAGATCAACTTCAAACCGAGCGCTATGGCAACATTTTCCTTGATATTCAACATGGTAGCTCGGGCAAGCGAAATCAGTGTCGGTATATCGCTCACGCGGTTGCGCAATATGGCTGCATCGGCTGTTTCCAATGCCACATCGGTTCCCGAGCCCATGGCAATGCCGACATTTGCCGCTGCCAGTGCCGGTGCATCATTGATACCATCGCCAACCATAGCAACAATATGATTTTTGCCTAGTTCCTTGATGGCTTCCACTTTCATGCCCGGCATCAATTCCGCTTTGACTGCAAGCCCGAGTTTTCTTGCAATGGCTTCTCCGGTCTGTTTATTGTCACCGGTCAGCATAACAGCTTCAATGTTCAACCGGCGGAGTTCTTCCAAAGCCGCGAGCGCATCGTCCCTTGGCTCGTCGCGCATTGCAATAACGCCGATTGCCTTACCATCATGATGAACAACGACGACGGTTTTTCCTTCGCTTTCGAATTTGTCAGCACTTTTTTGCAATGTTTGGCCGATAACACCGTAATCGTGCGAAAATCTCGGTGCTCCGATGAAAACCGGCTTGCCTTTCCATTCGGCAATAATACCTTTACCGGCAACGGCTTTGACATCTTTCACCGAAACGGCTTCGATTTTCCGTTTTCCGCTTTCGGTGATAATGGCAACAGCAAGCGGGTGGCTCGATTCCCGTTCCAAAGCAACGGCAAGTTGCAATACCTCGTTTTCCGAATATTCGGTTGCAACAACATCTGTGACAACAGGTGTGCCTTTGGTCAAAGTACCGGTTTTATCGAATGTTATACAATCGACCTTCGATAAAGTCTCGACCACGTTCCCGCCCTTGACAAGAAGACCATGACGGGTGCCGGTCGAAAGTCCGGATGCAATAGCTGCCGGTACAGAAATAACAAGCGCACAAGGGCAACCGATCAATAATAGAGCCAAGCCGCGATAGGTCCATTCTCTCCATTGCCCGTCAAAGAGTGGAGGGATGATGGCGACGAGGATAGCGATACCGACGATAATCGGCATATAGACTTTAGAAAAAGCATCGATAAACCGTTCTGTCGGGGCTTTCGCATCCTGTGCTTCTTCGACAAGCGAGATGATGCGTGCAATGGTATTATCGGAGGGTTTTGTTTCCACACGAATACGCAATGTTGATTCATTGTTGATGGAGCCGGCGAAAACCTTGCTGTTGATTGTCTTTGTTACGGGGATCGATTCACCCGTAATCGGCGATTCATCAACACCGGAGGTTCCCTCAATAACAACGCCGTCTGCCGGCAAACGATCACCTGGTCTTGCAAGAACAATATCGTCAATTTGAAGGCTTTCGGCAGGGACTTCTTCAAGCTTGCCATTAACTTCTTTCCAAGCGGTTTTAGGCGCAAGTTTGCTTAATGACTTGATGCCCGCACGTGCATGACCTGTTGCAACACCCTCGAGCACTTCGCCGACACAAAAGAGAAAGACAACCACGGCTGCTTCCTGGGTTGCATTAATGAAAATGGCGCCGATAGCCGCAATTGTCATCAGCATTTCAATCGTAAAGGGACTGCCATTTTTCAATGCGGCAAACGCCCGTTTTGCAACCGGAAGAAGTGCAGCGAGTGCGGCAATTGTAAAAAACCAGAATGACAAATGTGGTAAAAACGTCGATGCAATATATGCAAGAGCAAGGAGAACACCGGACAAGATCGCCGCTTGGCCTTTTTGTGTTTGATACCAGTATTTTTCTTCCTGTTGTTCACGCGGTTGATTGTTGTCGATTTTTAGAAGGTGATAGCCAAGCGATGCGACTGTTTTCTCTATCTCTTCGGGGCTCACACGGCTTTTATCCGCTTTTAAAGACAATCTTTCTCTGGTGAGCGAAACATGGACATTTTCGACGCCCGACATGCGTTCCAAAGCGGTGGTAATGGTTCTTGCACAGGCTGCGCAATCCATACCTTCAACGCGCCATAAAGAATCATTTCCTGCCTCTAACCGCGGGTCATCATCAATGATTTCTTCATCCTCGTCATCATGCTCATGGGAGTGATTATGGTGGTCGTGCGAATGATCGTGATAATGGTCATCAGAGCAATGATCATGCGTGTGTTCATGGTGTTCGTCATGATGATGTCCGGCATGCGCGTGATGTTCATGATCATGTTCTTTTTTATTTTCGGGCGCCGGTTCTGCCTCGGTTCTACAGTGTGCGGCTTCTGTTGACGAAGAGATAATTTCATGATGTTTGTCATCATTTCCTGCCTTATCGGCGCTATTCTTTTTATGATCATGACCATGTGGAATAGTTTCTTTTTCGACTTCAGCCATGGGTCTATCTCCTGTTTTGGCTTTTCCGTCATGCAGCGAAAATCTCGACACTCGAAAATTGATGAGCGTTGAATTTCATCGTTCAAAAATTTGGCTATCGAAATCCACCAACTGAAATTTCGAAATAGGACATTTCCGATGGTGGAATTCATTGTCGAATAATTATATAATTCCTGTAGTAACTACAGCTTCAAGAGGAAAAATGCAGAAAATTTATTTTTCAATTGGCGAACTTTCAAAACATACCGGCTGCAATATCGAAACCATCCGTTATTATGGAAAAATTGGCCTCCTAGACGAGCCTGAGCGTACAGAAGGCAATCAGCGCCGTTATGTCGAAGCTGATTACAAGCGCCTATTGTTTATTTTAAGAGCCAGAAATCTCGGCTTTTCTATTGAAGCCATCCGCCAACTTATAGCATTATCCAAACATCCGGATGATCCATGCGGGGAAGCGGATACAATAGCGCACAAGCAACTTGCAGAAACACGTATGAAAATTGCACGATTGAAAATTCTGGAAAAAGAGCTGGAGAGGATTACAAAGCCGTGCGTCGGCCACAAAATACATGAATGCAAGGTTATTGAAAGCCTTGCGGATACAAGCTCTCTTCAAGCATGATCGCTTGAAGAGAGAATTTTATTGATTTTCACAGGGCTTGAGGCGTATAGCCTTCTTCCTTCATAATGTCGGCCAAACTTGCCTTGTCAGCCACACCTTTGACTTTGACGAGATGTTTGTCGAGCTCAATATTGACATCGGCAGACGGATATTTTTCTTTGATTGCGTTGGTGATTGTTTTTACACAATGTCCGCATGTCATATCTTCTACCTTGAACAAGCTTGTGTTTTGATCAGACATTTTTATATTCCTTTGCCTATTGACTATTTACTATAATATGAGGGGTTCCTATAGGGTAAGGTCAAGGGCGGGGAGTTGTTTATTTTTATAAAGCCCGTAAAACAGGAAAAAGATGAAGTCTGCACGTAATTTGAATAGTGATGACATACGCACGCTGGCGCTTGCCTCTTTGGGGGGAGCACTCGAGTTCTATGACTTCATTATATTTGTGTTTTTTACAGCCGAAATTTCCCATACGGTTCTCCCGTCAGAAATGTCGCCTTGGCTGGCCACAACATGGACCTATGGCATATTCGCCGCCGGTTATCTGATGCGGCCCATCGGGGGAGTCGTCATGGCGCATCTTGGAGATAAACTCGGTCGCAAGCGTATTTTTACGTTCTCGGTCCTTTTGATGTCGCTTGCAACCTTGGGCATGGCTTTTGTGCCGACCTATAACCATTTCGGTATTCTTTCTCCGCTTATTCTTTTGGCCTGCCGGATGATGCAAGGGTTGGCCGTCGGCGGCGAGGTTCCCGGTGCATGGACATTTGTAGCCGAGCATGTTCCGGAACGTCATGTCGGGCTTTCAACAGGTGTTCTCACCTCAGGTCTTTCCCTCGGCATTCTGATCGGTTCTTTTATCGCTTTTGCGATCAATCATATTGTTCATAACAATGTTTTGCCGTGGCCTGAAAATGTAACCGATTTTTGGGGCTGGAGAGTTGCCTTCATCATTGGCGGGATTTTCGGGCTGATTGCTGTCTGGCTCAGGCGCTTTCTGGAAGAAACGCCAATATTCAAAGAATTGAAAAGGAAAAAAGCTCTATCCAAAGAAATTCCTTTGAAAGTAGTTTTGACGAAATATTTGGGAAGCGTTGTCGTAGCAGTTCTTTTGACATGGACTTTATCGGCAACAATTATGATTAGTACCTTGCTCACCCCGAACTATATGAAAGCTGCACCTTATAATTATTCGGGTGACGTCACCCTTGCGGCCAATTCGATAACAAGTTTTTTCCTCATTCTTGGAACGCCGGTTGCAGGATTTTTGTGTGACCGCTTCGGTAGCGGCAAGTTTTTTACGTTTTCCGGAATTGTTTTTGCGGCCGTCTCCTACATTTTTTATCATTGTGCCGGCTATTCAACGGCATTGTTCTTTGTGCTTTCGGCCTTTCTCGGTTTTTTCGCCGGCTATGTCGGCTCGGTCGCTTATGTGATTGTTCGTAGTTTTCCGGCAACAATAAGGTTTTCCGGTTTGTCTTTTTCTTATAATATTGCCTATGCAGTTTTCGGTGGCTTGACGCCGTGGGCAATCAATTTGATGCAACCGGTTTTTCCCATGTTCCATATGTGGTATCTGATTATCATTTCCCTTCTTGCAAGCCTTGTCGGGCTTTACCTGATTTTTTACGGGGAAAAGAAACAAATGCCGATAGGGATAGAAGAGCTTGAAACAAAGGATTTGTAATTGCTCCGACCGAAATGTGCATCAAATTCAAAACTTTCCGGTGTTCTCGGCGGTTTTCACGAAAAGCTTGAATGCTTGTTAAAAAAAGTCTTGCCCATCAAACATTTGAATGGCAATTTTGCTGTTCATCGACTTTCGAAGGAATAGAGAATGATTTATGCTTTGCTATCTGTGGTAGATATTATCTTTAAAGTCTATATTTTCATTCTCATTGCGGGCGCTGTTTTTTCCTGGCTCTATGCGTTCAACATCGTTAATCCGCACAACCCGCTGATAGCTGCAATCGGCAATTTTCTTTATCAGGTCACCGAACCTGTGCTCGCGCCGATCCGGCGTGTCCTGCCAAACTTGGGATCAATCGATGTTTCGCCAATTGTCGTATTCCTGATTATCTATTTTATTCACATCTTTATGTGGCGCGCCTATGCCGGACTCTTTTTCTAAATCCGAACGGCATATGCGGGATTAAAAAAGTATCCAAAGAAGATGGTAAGGGATGTGGTTGGCATCCCTCATTGATGTGATCGTTTCTGCGGCCATTAGTGAGTTTTTTTGTTCCGGCTTAAAAATACTGCACCTAAACACAAAATGTTGGTGAAGATGAGGTAGAAGGCCGGCGAGGAGGGATTGCCGGTGAGCTCCAATATCCACGTAACAACGATTTGGGCGGTTCCGCCAAAGAGGGAAATTCCCAAAGCATAAGAGATAGAAAATCCGGTGGCTCGCAATCTTTTCGGGAAACATTCACATAAGAATATAACAATTCCGGCACCGCTAATGTTCTGCAAGGCTGTGAAAATGGTGATAACGCCGAAGAACACCCAAATGCTGTTGAATTGGTTGACGAGGTAAAGTCCCGGCCACAGGATAACGAGCAATATGATGCGGGGAGCAACGATTGTTATCCGCCGTCCGAACCGGTCGGCACAATAACCGCCAATCAATGCAAAAATAACAACCCCCAATCCGACAACAAAAGTGGCAAGCATCGCAAAATTCTCGCCATAGTGCAGTTCGGTCAGGGCATAAGTCGTTGTGTAATTTAAAAAATATTGCGTAACGGTACTTCCTGAAAGGACGAATATCCCGATAAAAATCAGAGCACTGTGATGCTCGAATATTTCTTTTAGCAGTCCCTTTGTCGAGTTGTTTTCGGCTTTGTCTTCAAGTTTTAATGTTTCACCAAGATGGCGACGCATCAAAATTGCAATCGGTAAAATGCAAAGTCCCAGACCAAAAGCAATGCGCCATCCCCAATCGGTTTGTTGTTGGTGTGTCAGATAAAGGCTTAAGATATAGCCGACCAAACCGGCAGTTATTGCCGCGGCGCCCTGTGCCACAATCTGCCAACTCGCATAGAAAGCGCGTTTTCCTTCCGGAGCAGCCTCCATGATGAACGTTGTCGCAGGCCCTGCTTCGCCGCCCCAGGCAAGCCCTTGTGCCAATCTGGCAATCACCAGCAATATGGGTGCTGCAATTCCGATTTGCTCGTAGCCGGGCAGAAGAATAAGCCCTGCAGTGCCGATTGCCATTAACAACATTGTCAGGATCATTGCGGGTTTGCGTCCGACCTTGTCGGCATAGGTGCCGATGAGGATTGCCCCCAAGGGGCGGGCTATAAAACCTATGCCGAATGTTGAAACCGACGACATCAGGCTGACAAACTCGTTGTCAGATGGGAAAAAAGTTTTCCCGATCATGACAGCGAATGTTGTGTAGACGATAAAATCGTAAAATTCGACAGCATTACCGATAGCAACAGCGGCAACATCACCTTTGGTGATGGTGTGGCTTTTTTCAGGGGCTTTTACTGCAGCATCCATACGTCAAAAATCCCGTTGCACTCTCTTTATCGGAATTGGGCGCCGGTTTTGCACCAATTATTATCAACCTTTTAATCAAAAAGACCGGTTACGGACAGATAACAAAAACAAGTTTTTTGGTGCGTAACGGCATTTTGATTAAGCCTCGCTTTAATAAGCAAAAAATATGATTTGTTCAGCAATTTGTGTGATTATCATTCCAAGCTTATAGGACATTTATACGGGTTGCCAAATCAGCAGCTTGTCAATAACAAGTTTTTGTCGGCAATTTCTTTTTTCGGGACAACGCATAAACAGTCGATCATCGGAATGCCGCTCTCCCATAAGCAGTCAATGACAATCACACCCCGTATAAATAAAACTTGTACAAGAAAACCAGGCAGGACATTGTCCCGGAAAAACCAAGCGGGACAGGCTTCAAAGTGGAAAAGAGGACAACGGACGTGTTGCTGTTAAAACCACTTGCCATGATGCTAAAAAAACAACGCCCGACAAAGTTTGACGGGCGCTTTAATCAAATATTTTTAAAGCTGATTGACAGAAGACTATCAATTATTTCCAAGGATTATTTTTTTGCGCGCTTGATTGCTTTGTTGATGAGCTCGCGGGCAAAATCTTCATCTTCCCATCCGCCAATCTTGACCCATTTGCCGGGTTCGAGATCTTTGTAATGCTGGAAGAAATGTTCGACCTGTTTCAAGGTTATTTCCGGCATATCGGCATAGTCGTGAACATCGACATAACGTTGTGTCATTTTGGGTGTCGGAACAGCAATGATTTTTTCATCTTTGCCGCCGTCATCTTCCATAATCAAAGCGCCAATCGGACGGCAATTGATAACGCATCCTGGAACAAGCGGACGGGTGTTAAGAACGAGAACATCAATCGGATCGCCATCTTCCGACAAAGTGTGCGGAACAAAACCGTAATTGCCCGGATATGTCATCGGGGTGTAGAGAAAACGATCAACAAACAGCGCACCCGACTTTTTATCCATTTCATATTTGATTGGTTGACCGCCGACCGGCACTTCGATGATAACATTAACATCTTCCGGCGGGTTTTTGCCGATGGGGATCAAATCAATATTCATAGAGACATCCTTTCCAGAATAAAAAGAGCCGGACACCTTCTAAAGTATCCGGCATAAATGGTCAAAAATCAGGCAGCACTGTCCGACGGACGTGGCTTTCCGTTTCTTTTACGATCAATCGGGTCAAGGTAAAGCTTGCGCAGACGAATGTTCTTTGGCGTAACTTCGACGAGCTCGTCATCCTGAATCCACGATAACGCACGTTCCAATGTCATTTTGATAGGAGGAGTGAGTTTCACAGCCTCATCCTTTCCGGCAGCACGAACATTGGTAAGCTTTTTACCCTTCAAGACGTTTACATCCAAATCATTATCACGTGAATGGATGCCGATAATCATTCCCTGATAGACTTTGACACCCGCATCAATGATCATCGGGCCGCGGTCTTCAAGATTGAACAGGGCATAGGCTACCGATTCACCATTATCATTGGAAATCATGACGCCATTGGTACGTCCGGCAATATCGCCTTTATATGGTTCATAGTCATGGAACAAGCGGTTCATGACGGCAGTGCCACGCGTATCGGTCAATAATTCCGACTGGTAGCCGATAAGGCCACGTGTGGGCGCATAAAAGACCATGCGGACACGATTTCCACCTGACGGCTTAAGCTCGATCATCTCGCCTTTGCGTTCCGACATTTTCTGGACGACAATGCCGGAATATTCCTCGTCAACGTCAATGACAACTTCTTCGACCGGTTCAAGCTTGTTGCCGTTCTCGTCGGTATGCATAACAACACGCGGACGCGAAACCGAAAGTTCGAAACCTTCACGGCGCATATTTTCGATCAAAACAGCAAGCTGCAATTCGCCACGGCCGGAAACATAGAAGGAATCCTTGTCTTTTGATTCCTCGATTTTCAGAGCAACGTTCCCTTCGGCCTCTTTGAGCAAACGGTCACGAATGACACGACTTGTAACTTTGTCACCTTCTGTCCCTGCGAGCGGGCTGTCATTGACAAGGAAACTCATTGTGACTGTCGGCGGGTCAATCGGCTGGGCCTTCAAAGGCTCGGTTACTGACGGGTCACAGAAAGTATCGGCAACCGTACCTTTTTGTAGACCGGCAATTGCAACAATATCACCGGCATCACCTTCTTCGATCGGTTGACGCTCAAGCCCGCGGAAAGCAAGAATTTTTGAAATTCTTCCGGTTTCAACAAGATTACCCTGCTGGTCGAGGACTTTCACTGCCTGGTTCGGTTTGATTTTACCGGAGTGGATTCTGCCGGTGATGATACGACCCAAAAATGGATCGGCTTCCAGAATGGTACCGATCATCGTAAACGGACCCGGAGCAACAGTCGGAGCCGGTACATGACGTACGACCATGTCGAACAAAGGCGCCAACCCCTGATCTTTCGGGCCATCGGGGCTTTCAGCCATCCAGCCATCACGACCGGAACCATAAAGGATCGGGAAATCGAGTTGTTCATCTGTTGCGTCAAGTGCGGCAAACAGATCAAAAACTTCATTGATAACTTCTTCAGGACGTGCGTCGGGGCGATCGATCTTGTTAATGGCAACAATCGGGCGCAGGCCAACTTTCAAGGCTTTGCCAACAACAAATTTTGTTTGCGGCATCGGACCTTCGGCGGCATCCACGAGAACAATGGCTCCATCCACCATATTAAGGATACGTTCCACTTCACCGCCGAAATCGGCGTGTCCGGGTGTATCAACAATATTGATACGCGTATCTTTCCAAACGACAGAGGTAACTTTGGCAAGAATGGTAATTCCACGTTCTTTTTCAATATCGTTGGAATCCATCATACGCTCGCCAGTGCGTTGGTTTTGGCGGAAATTTCCTGATTGCTTTAATAGCCCGTCGACAAGGGTTGTTTTACCGTGGTCAACGTGGGCAATGATTGCAATATTGCGCAATTGCATGTAAATCTTCTTTTCGTTCACTGAAATTTCGAAAATACGGCAACAACAGTCGCCGCATGGTGTTGCATGCCTCTTACAAGTTTTTTACGGTTTTTGGAAGAGGGGGAAACCTTTTTTAGCTAAGATAAACGCATTATCATAACTTTGAACCTTCGAAGGCATTCTTCCGATTATATGAGAATAGTCGGTTGGCTAATCAATATCTCACCATAAAATGCCTTCTCCCAATGAAAATAATTATTAAAAAAATCAAGAAAATAATTGCAAAAGAGAAGAAGCGTAATGGCATTATTCTATCAAGCCATAGTTTCTCAATGACGAGGCCGTCTATATCGGCACAAGCAGATTGTGCGCTTTAATCCGGCTTGTGTTTTTTTAATGCCGATTGTGCATTTGAATAATGAAGGCCGTCGTTCAATGTCGAAAAATAGAACAACGGCCTTAAACAGGGACTCACAAAAGTGTGCCACTTAAAATAAGTGCAGCGACAGAAAAATAAATAACAATACCGGTTACGTCGACCAGTGTTGCGACAAAAGGTGCAGAAGCACTCGCTGGGTCAAATCCCAGACGGTTCAAGAGAAACGGAAGCATCGAACCTGTGAGACAGCCGAACATAACAATGCCGATAAGGGCGGCTCCCACCGTTATTGCCACCAGCACCCAATGTTCGCCATAATCGTAGATGCCGGTTTTTTGCCACACGATAATGCGTATAACGCCAATCAGTCCGAGCATGGCTCCCAAAGACACGCCTGCCGGTATTTCCCTTAAAGCGACTTTCCACCAATCTCTAAGTTCAAGCTCTCTTAAGGCAAGTGCTCGAATGATAAGAGATGTTGCCTGAGAACCGGAATTACCGCCGGAACTCATGATAAGCGGAATGAAGAGGGTGAGGACAATCGCTTTTTCAAGCTCGACCTCAAAATGCTGCATGGCGCTGGCGGTCAACATTTCGCCCAGAAACAAGACGGCAAGCCAGCCACCGCGTTTTTTCATCATATCGAAAAAGCCGATATCCATATAGGGCTTGTCGAGCGCTTCCATACCACCGAATTTATAAGCATCTTCACTCATTTCTTCGGTCATGGCATCAAGCACGTCATCGACTGTCACAATGCCGATCACATGGTCCGTCTCGTCTACAACCGGAACCGAGAGCAAATCGTGACGCCGGAACAGACGCGCAACTTCTTCCTGATCGGTCAAAGGACCAATCTTGATCGGCTCACCATTGGTGGCAGCATTAAGAATCGTGTCATCGGGATTTGCCAGAATAAGATTCCTGAGCGAAACCGCTTTGATCAAAACGCTGGTTTCCGGATCAATGACATAACTTGCGTAAACAGTTTCGCGTGTACGCTCGACATCGCGGATATGATCAAGCGTTTGACGAACCGACCAAGTGGAAGGAACTGCGATAAATTCTGTTGTCATCAACGCGCCGGCGCTGCCATCAGGATAACTCGACAGCTTTTTCATTTCGGCGCGGGTGAGCGGCTTCAACAGGGGATAAAGTTTGGCGCGAGTCGCTTCTTCCATTTCCTGAAATACATCGGCTGCCTGGTCGGCAGACATTCCGTCAAGAATTGTGACAGAACGCTCGGTCGGCAGCATTTCAAGAATCTGCCCCGGCTCGTCAAGTTCCGGCTTGTCGAACAGCTCGATAGCATATTCTATCGGTAAAAATTTGAACACATTCACCCGTTCGACAATGTCGAGATCGTTAATGACATCGACAGCGTCGGCAAAATGCAGACGGCTCAAGCGCTCGGCAAGCGCCTCAGCAGACAGCGTTTTGACATCAAATGCTGAAGTCTGGTTTTCAGTCATGATGGAGCTCCTTAAGGACAGTTCGTTACGGACATTCAACCTGTGGGGTAACCTGTCGTGCAGGTTTGACATCCCGACAGATCATGTGGGGGGAGCGTTTCCCTACGCAGATGTTTCAATTGTTATGTTTTGAACGAAAGTCAAGCACTGTTTGGTGAACTGTCACTTTTATTCTTATAACTTCAAAAAACAGTGGAAACTTGATGGATAATTTCTTTTTTTAAGGCTGGATCTGTCCCATTAAAGGAACAAGCTGTATTGAGCTATTGTATTCGAGATATGCTGCTTGTTTTATATAAAATTATAATATAATTATTTAAAAATAATGTTTAATAATAAAAGTATAATATAAAACATTTATAATTTTAATATAAAAACAAATTCATATTTTTATGCAATCTGATAAATTGCATAAATAAGATAATCGATGATTTTTATTTAATTAATGAAAAATATTTTAGTCGACAACGTATAATGAACTTAATTTTTGATACCACATAACAAACAATAATCAACAACGAGTTGATTTAGCCCAATTTGATAATAATTTTCCGTTTTTGGCCTTCCGCTGTAATTATAGCATTCAATAACAAATGCGTTATGTTACATTGATTGCGCCATGATAGATGAAAATTAATGACTTGTTTTGAACAAGGTTCAGAGCTCGGGGATTTTCGAAACATAAACTTGGATAGAGATCAAAGTGAGTCACTCTAAAGATTTTGCTGAAATATCCGGAGAACCCGCCTCATTGACAAGCCCAACAATGAGCACAGCAATGAGGGGGATATTGATGTGCTTGTTTTTCTTCTGTTTATTTGTTTCACCTGTCTTCGCATCATCAGCTTCCGAACTCAAAATTGCGCTTCAAGACGATCCTGATAGTTTGGATCCGGCCTTATCGAAAACCTTTTCAGGACGGCTAGTTTATACGGCGATATGCGATAAACTTGTTGATATTTCCCCTGATGCCGGTTTTGTTCCCGAACTTGCTCAAAGTTGGTCTTTTTCTGAAGACGGCAAGATTTTGAAAATGAGTTTACGCAGAGATGTCGTCTTTCAGGATGGCACTCCGTTTAATGCCGATGCAGCAGTCTATTCTTTAAAACGTACAATCGGTTTTTTGCAATCCGTTCGGGAAAACGAACTTGATTCTGTTGTGTCTTTCGACGCAACAGGCCCCTTCGAATTGACGATCAAATTAAAATATCCCGATGCTGCACTTTTATCGCAACTCGCAGATCGGGCAGGGGTCATGGTGTCGCCCAAAGCAGCGCGTGAAATGGGCACAGATTTCGGGTTGAAGCCTATTTGTGCGGGGCCGTTCCGCTTTGTCGAGCGCGTTCCACATGACAGAATTGTTTTGGAAAAATTCGATCGCTATTGGAACAGCCAACAAATCAAACTTGACCGTCTCACTTTTTTGTCGATCGAAGATCCGTCGGTGCGTTTTTCGAATTTGCGTGCCGGAATTGTTGATATGGTTGACCGGCTTTCTTCAAGCGATTTTGCCAAAGCTAAAACGGCATCCAGATTAGAAACGAACAGAATAGCGAGCGAAGCTTATATTGCGTTGACAATCAATATCGCAAATGGTGACAAAGCAATGACGCCGCTCGGCCAACAGAAATTGCTGCGGCAAGCATTTTCATTTGCCATTGATCGTGCGTCTATTCGTGACAACGTTTATGACGGTGCAATGGTTGTCGGCAACCAGCCTTGGGCACCTGATACAATCTGGTACAATTCAGGTTTTCCGGTTTCCCCGCGCAATCTTGAAAAAGCGCGCGAGCTCATTCAACAAGCCGGTTTTGCCAATCAGAAAATCGATGTCCAGATTTCCCATAGTAACGACCCGACAATTGTACAGGTGATGCAGGCAATCCAGAAGATGGCCAATGAAGCGGGCTTCAATGTCAGTCTTCGTCCCAAAGAAGAAACCAAACTTGCTATCGATAATAAGAGCGGCAAATTCGAAGTTTCTGCACAAAGGTGGAGCGGTAGGATTGATCCGGATGGAAATATCTTCCGGTTTGTTAGCTGTGAGGGGGCAGGCAACATAGGTAGATATTGTAATCGCGATCTCGACGACAAGCTCTCTTTGGCACGTAAGCCCCCCGATCCTGCCGAACGTGCCGATCTTTATCATCATGCTATCGCTATTCTTCAAGATGATATGCCGGTAATCTATCTCGGCCATCCCGATTTTATTTATGCCTACACCAAAAAACTCCACGGTTTTGAGCCTTATCCGGATGGATTGATCCGTTTTTCCAACATGTATAAAAATTGAAGCCGCATGCGCTTTCAAAAATGTGGGCAGAAAGAAACGGTTTGTTCCACGGTTGAAACCGGCATGATTAAAAACCGTTTTCATAAGTCGGAAAAACATCTTGGAGAAGTTAAAGAATTTGCCAAGACAATGAATTTGTTAAGCCAATGAATCTTCTAGGATACGGAATCTTCCAAAATAGCGAATTGTCTGAGGCATTGAATTTTTTAAACAAAGAATTTTTTCGTTAGCGGCAGGACCAAGATTTTTGCGGTTAAAAAAGTAATTTAGAAAATGATCTAACGAAAAATTCCGCTTCATAAACGCCGTTTCTGTCTTTCTTCATCCGAAAGACAGAAGAATGAATACGCATTTAAGGGTAAAAAGAGTTTGAGAGACGCTGGCATTCATAGTTTTAATTATTACATGTGGTACAAATTGATCATTGCAAACAATTTGCAACAAAAAGATTGGAGATAAAAAATATGTCAAAAACGGCGTTGCTGGAGTGGACCGGTTTTGAAGGTCTGCCTGATTTTTCAAAAATTCATGATGAAGATTTCAAGCCAGCTTTTGAAGAAGCATTAAAAGATGCCGAAGCCGAAATTGAACAAATTGCGGCCTCTCCGGAACCTGCCACGATTGACGGTTTTTTGCAGTCGTTCGAGCTTGCAGGCAAATCTCTCGACCATGTATGTTCTGTTTTCTTTCTCCGTTCGGGTGCCTATAGCAATGATCTGATCCAGCAATTGGAACAGGATTTTGTACCGAAGCTATCGCGTTATTCTTCAAAATTGATGATGGATCCGCGACTTTTTGCAAAAATTGATGCCCTCCATGAGGAAGCAAAAAAAGCGAAATTCGATGCCGAAACCACGCGTGTGATCGAACTCACATGGAAAGGGTTTGTCCGGAACGGTGCACTTCTTGATGAAAAGGATAAAAAAAGACTGGCAGAGATAAACGAGCGATTGGCTTTGCTTGGCGCACAGTTCGGCCAACATGTATTGAATGATGAAGCCGATTGGGTTCTTTATCTTGAAAAAGAAGACTTGGCCGGACTTCCTGACGATCTCGTTGCAACAATGAAAGAGACGGCAAAGGAAAGAGGAAAGCCGGAGTCCTATGCACTGACGCTTGCGCGTTCGGTTGTGGAGCCGTTTCTGACTTTTTCCGACCGGCGGGATTTGCGTCAGATTGCCTTTGAAGCATGGGCAAAGCGCGGTGAAAACGGCAATAAAAATGATAATCGGAAGATTATCAGCGAGATTGTGGCATTGCGTGATGAAAAGGCAAAGCTTCTTGGCTTCAAATCCTTTGCTGCGTTCAAACTCGACAACACAATGGCCAAAACGCCCGACAATGTGATGAAACTTTTAATGCCTGTCTGGAAGCGGGCTGTAGCAAAGGCTGAGAAAGAAGCAGAAGAGCTGCAAAAACTGGCAGCGCAAACGGGGAGCAATGACGAATTGGCTGCTTGGGATTGGCGCTATTATGCGGAGAAACTGCGCACAAAATTGTTCTCCTTCGATGAAGCATCGGTCAAAGTCTATTTTGAACTGAATAAAATGATTGAAGCCGCTTTTGCCACGGCCAAGAAGCTTTTCGGTGTCACTTTCGAAGAAAAACATGGAGTACCGCTGTGGCATCAGGATGCCAGACTTTTCGAGGTAAAAAATCCTGACGGAAGCTTACGCGGTCTTTTCGTTGGAGATTATTTTGCCCGCCCGAGCAAACGCTCAGGTGCATGGATGAGCGAATTACAAACCGAACATCATCTTAAAAAAGGGCGCAAACCGATCATCTATAATATTTGTAACTTCGCCAAGCCGCCCAAGGGAAAACCGGCACTTTTGTCATTGGATGATGCGCGAACCCTGTTTCACGAATTCGGGCATGCTCTCCATGGATTGCTATCGGAAGTGAAATGGCCATCGGTTTCGGGAACCTCTGTGGCAAGAGATTTTGTCGAACTCCCTTCGCAATTGTTCGAGCATTGGGTCACTGTTCCGGAAACCTTGAAAACTTACGCAAGGAACGTCAAAACCGGTGAACCAATGCCGCAAGAATTGCTCGACAAGGTTCTCGCTGCACGCACGTTCAATGGTGGCTTTGACGCCGTCGAATTTACGGCTTCCGCGCTTGTTGACATGGCCTTCCATGAAGGCGGAAAAGTTGATGACCCGACCGAATTCGAGAAAAAAGAATTGCAAAAATTGGGTATGCCGAAGGCAATCATTATGCGCCACCGTCCGCCTCATTTTACACATGTATTTACCGGTGACGGTTATTCGGCAGGCTATTACTCCTATATGTGGGCAGAAGTTCTCGATTCAGATGCGTTCGAGGCTTTTGAAGAAGCAGGCAATGCCTTTGATCCGAAAACAGCAGAAAAATTGAAAAAATATATTTATTCGGCCGGTGGCAGCCGTGATCCGGAAGAACTTTATAAAGCTTTCCGAGGCCGCTTGCCGAGCCCGGATGCATTAATGAGGAAACGCGGTATTTGAGTAGTACGGCCTTGTTAGAGGTGTGATTAACCGAAAGGAGGAAAATTCACTCCTTTCGGTTTTAAGGGTTTTATCTTGTGGCGTTTTTGGGTTAAAAATCCCGCCGGAAGATGCTTCTTTTGAAAATTCGTAATTCAAATTTCGGTTATAAATAAAAGAAGCGAACCTGAATTTGATATAAAAAGCGGGGGGAAATGGCGTATAGGATGAGGCTATCTCCATCGCTTTGACAGCTTACTCATGCAGGAGTAAGAATTATTGGAAAAACTCTAAAATTCGGATTTTGAAAAATGGAAAAGTTCACAACACTGACGGGTGTTGCAGCCCCAATGCCGGTTGTCAATATTGATACCGATATGATTATTCCAAAAAACTATTTGAAAACGATCAAACGGACGGGGCTGGGCAAAGGGCTTTTTGCAGATATGCGTTATCGTGATGACGGATCTGAAAATCCTGATTTCGTTTTGAACAAACCCGCTTACCGTCACGCCAAAATCATTGTCGCGGGAGATAATTTCGGTTGTGGTTCATCGCGTGAACATGCGCCTTGGGCATTGGCCGATTTCGGGATACGTTGTGTTATTTCGACTTCATTTGCCGATATTTTTTATAATAATTGTTTCAAAAATGGTATTTTGCCAATCATCGTCAGTCCGGAAGATTTACAAAAGCTGATGGAGGATGCAGAACGCGGTGCTAATGCAACTATGACCATCGACCTTGAGAAAAAGGAAATCCATGGACCTGATGGTGGAACATTGAAGTTCGATCTTGACGAATTTCGCCGGCACTGTCTGTTGAACGGACTTGACGATATTGGACTGACTATGCGCAAGGTGTCCGAAATTGATTCTTTTGAAAAAAAGAATGCAAAGGAACATCCATGGGCTTGAATTAACGGGCTTTAAAAAAATAAATCGGATTTTGAATTAGCCGCTTGAGAGCGAGCTAAATGAACTACGTTTTTGATAGCTGCAATGGAGCATGTAATTTAATATGGCTAGACCAGACCATAGTCATAACTGGGCCTCTCGCCTCTCTCCAAGTTTGAAGGAAATAGATTCTATTGCCCGAAATTCTTTCGCCAATTTGCCATCAAGATTTCGGGTTCTTTGTAAGGACCTTGTTATAAGTGTCACGGATTTTCCTGATGACCAGATGATGGATGATATGGGACTTGAATCTCCGTTCGAGCTTTTGGGCTTGTTTGAAGGACAAGGAATTAGCGAGCGGTTTTCTCTGAATACTGGCAATAAAACCAACCGGATTACATTGTTCAGGCGGCCAATCCTCGATTATTGGTCCGAAAATGATGAGGCGCTAGGCGATATCGTGACTCATGTTCTTATTCAGGAAATCGGACGTAACTTCGGTTTATCGGACGACACATTGGACGAAATAGAAGAAGCTGTCGAATAAGATCGAAGTAAAAAGTTAAGGTCACCGTTTGTCTGGCTTATTCGCATTTGCTGCAATAGGGGGCTACCCGTTATTTCCCGATTGTTATTTTCTTTAACGCTCACTCATTTCCATATCATTACCAAGCGTAAAACGCGGACAGAGTTTTGAGAACTGTTTTATTCAAAAATTTTCCGACCCATCCTCAGAAAGTCGGAAAAACATTGTTGTTCACCAAGGCGGTTCGCAATCAATCCTCTGAAATAAATGGTTATGAAAATGAGTAGAGGGGCGCTCGTTGCTTTTATGAACAATTTTACATCGGTCTATTGAACTGTCGAAAAATCGTCAGCGCGACCTGCATGTTTACCGTTTCGTGGAATCCAGGAGTCTTCATCTTTCAGAGGTTTCGGGTTGTCAGGATCACCAAGAAGACCATTATTCTGTCCCGCTATGTCATAAAAGCCAACAGGTGCAATCCGGTCGACATCGCGTGGTAAAACAGAAATGACAGGTCCGTTCGGATCGACTTTGATATTGTCCTTGTCATCCTTGGAATTCAAATTGAAAATGCCGTCCAACGGTTTTTCAAGGTAGAAAGCGAGTTTCTTTTTTCCCGCAGTGGTAAAATTTATCCCGTCATTGGCGCGCAATCGGGCTGTCTGTCCGTTTACATCGTAACCGGATAGCGCGAAATTTCCCTGTTCATCAACAAAACCTTCCCATACATCGATAAAATGTCCGCCAGCTGCTTCTACTTGTTGCTTATAAAGTCTGTTGAAAGATGCTATTGCAATGCTCAAGTCGCGATCTTTGAAAGACGGGTTGCCCAACCATAAGAACGGTTTGCCGGTTTGCTTGAGAGCATTTGTAAGTGCGGTAATCCGTTGACGATAATTGTCTTTCCATTCGCTGGCGTTGACATCAATGGTTTCGCCATTCATTTTGATAGGTTGATCATCATTGGCACCAAGTGCCATGACAATGACATCCGGCTTTTCTTTTGCTATGAGCTTCGGAATATTATCTATCCAATTATAGTGGTTGTCGCGAACGAGACCGGATGACAGATTTGTTGAAATCAAAACAACAATATCGGTGTTTTCTGCGTAAAGCTGGCTTAATCCGTCACCGGCAGCATTGGCGACGAAATCCCCTATCACCAGAATGCGTTTCGCGTTCTGTGCCTTCTGGTTGGCTTTTTGCTGTGCAGGCGTTTTGGTAACGCGTTTTTTCTTCACCGGCGGTGGTGGCGGTGGATAGACCGGCTGCACTTCCTGTTTGCGCCCGAAGATAATATCAAAAATATTTCTTGCATCTGCGACTGCCGGTGCAAATGCCAATACAATGACTGGAAACAGAAAGAGGCCAAAACGTACAAGTCTTTTCATCAACAATTTTCCGGAATTAACGGCTACGAAGAATTGTCAATAATTCACGGCTCGGATTTCCATCAACGGGCAAACCATTGCGACTTTGATAAGTCTCGATCGCTTTTTTGGTTACCTCTCCGTTTTTACCGTCGATATTGCCGTGATAGTACCCCATTTTATTCAGTCTCGTTTGTAGTTCCTGACGTTCCTGGATATTGAGTGGCGAAAACGGTCTGTTCCAATCTTTGACCAATCCCGGACGGCCGGCAATGCGGTCGGAAAGTAGACCAACAGCCAAAGCATAACGGTCGGCACTATTGTACCGCTTTATGACAAAGAAATTTTTTGTAACCAGAAATACAGGTCCCTTCCGGCCATCAGGTAATTTCAGATTTGCTTTATCGGAAGGGTAGGGGAAGGGTTTGCCATTCGCCCGCTTTACACCCATTTTCGTCCATTCGGAAAGCGGCAACGAGCCCGGGGGGAATTTACCATTTTCAGGAAGGAGAACTTCATAGCCCCAAGGACGCCCCTCTTGCCAACCATTTTTCTTCAAAAGATTGGCTGCCGTTGCCAGAGCATCAGGAACCGACGTCCAGATATCGCGCTTTCCATCCCCATCCATATCAACAGCGTAGATCAGGTAACTTGTCGGAATGAATTGTGTGTGCCCGAGTGCTCCCGCCCATGAACCTTGTAAATGGGCGCGATCAATATCGCCGGACTGAAGAATTTTCATAGCAGCAATAAGCTGCGTTTGCGCATATTTTGCTCTGCGTTTGTCACCATATCCGAGGGTTGCAAGCGATCGAATGGCATCGCGCATAGCAGTGTCTCGATCCATTGCTTCACCGAAATCGGATTCAATTGACCATATTGCCAAAAGTATATTGCGATCGACGCCGAAACGTTTTTCAATTGCTCCAAGCCACTTTGCCCATTTTTTCCCATGGGCACGACCGGTTGCAATCGCATTGTCCTGCACCCGATTGTCAAAATAATTCCATGTGGGATCGGTAAATTCGGGTTGATAAGCTGCTTTTTTCAAGACTTCCGGATCCGGAGAATCAACCCCCTTGAAAGCGAGATTGAAAGTTGTAGGCGTAATGCCGGCGTTCAAAGCAGTTGTTTTGAAGGCAGCAATCCAGCGTCTGAAGGCAATATCCGAACCGTTTGCCAAAACAGGCAAAGAACAAAATGCACCGATGAAACATGCGCCGCCGAAAACTGCAAACCGTCTGGTTATCCGGCTATCGGTTATTTGAGGGAAACTATTTGTTTTTATTTTCATCTGTGCTCCGCCTGATAAAAGCAACAATTCAATTAAAAATGCCTCATCCCCATATTAAACCGGTTTTCCGAATTTTTTGAATATTTTATCGTAATTTTTAATGAAGTTGATAAAATCCGGAAAATAGCATTCCTGTTGTGAAATTGACAATTTATTTAGCCTTTGGACAGTAAAATGTCATCACTTAAGATTGCAGCTTGCGAAAAAAGATGATGAGAGAAAACCAAATTTTGTCACCTTTCGCATTATACAATGAAAAACGTTGAATTAAACGGAATAAATTCGGGAGAGCAGTTTGAAAAAAATCCGTAAAGCAGTCTTCCCCGTGGCGGGACTTGGAACACGTTTCTTACCGGCAACCAAAACAGTTCCGAAGGAAATGCTTACCGTCGTTGACAAGCCTGTTATTCAATATGTAGTCGACGAAGCCCGCGAAGCCGGAATTGAACACCTGATTTTCGTAACGGGGCGCAATAAAGCGGTTATCGAGGATTATTTCGACGCGCAGGTCGAGCTTTATACGACGCTTGCCGAACGTGGAAAAAAGGAAGAGTTGGCTCATCTTAAGGATTTACAGCCACAACCGGGCACAACATCCTTTACCCGTCAACAGCAACCTTTAGGGCTCGGGCACGCAGTCTGGTGTGCACGCGAACTTGTTGGAAATGAACCCTTTGCTCTTCTCTTGCCGGATATGGTCATGCAGGCAGAAAAAGGGTGTCTTTCGGAAATGGTTCGCCTTTATGAGGCAACCGGCGGCAATATCGTTGCTGTTCAGGAATGCGATCCGGAAGAAGCGCATAAATACGGTATTGTTGGCAAAGGCAAAGCGGTCGCTCACGGCTTTGAAATAACCCAGATGGTGGAAAAACCGGCAAAAGGTACGGCTCCTTCCAACCTCTATATTAACGGGCGATATATTTTGCAGCCGGAAATTTTCGATATTCTGTCACGGCAGGAAAAAGGCGCAGGCAACGAAATCCAGTTGACGGATGGTATGCGTTCACTTGCACAAGATCAGAAGTTTTATGGGTACCGCTTTGAAGGTACGACATATGATTGCGGTTCCAAAACCGGATTTATCGAAGCAAATGTAGCATTTGCACTTTCGCGAGACGATATGCGTGGTAAGGTTCTTGGCCCCTTAACGACATTGTTGGCGAATATAAAAAAATAAAACAGAGTAGACGTTAGACCCGATTTGCTTTATCAAATCGGGTCATGATGACAAATAAAACCCCTCATTTTTCTGCTGATGACGCAGTCAAATCTGCAAAACATACCATTTCTATCGAGAGTGCAGGGCTTGAAGCCATAAAAAAAGCTTTGGAAGATGGCCTTTCCAAGCCTTTTGCCGAAGCGGTTAAAAGCATTCTTCAATCCAAAGGTAGGGTCATTGTTACCGGACTCGGGAAGAGTGGCCATATTGGTACGAAAATCGCCGCAACTCTTGCCTCTACCGGAACACCGGCATTTTTTGTCCATGCTGCGGAAGCAAACCATGGCGATCTGGGAATGATTGAAGTGGGGGATGTCATCCTTGCAATATCATGGTCGGGCGAGACTGTCGAACTTGGCGGAATATTGAATCATGCTGCCCGCTTCCGTATCCCCCTCATTGCGCTCACTTCCGGCGCAAATTCGGCTTTGGGGCAAGCAGCAGATATTTTATTACTCTTGCCAAAAGTGGAAGAAGCTTGTCCGCATGGCCTTGCTCCGACAACGTCTACCACAATGCAACTTGCAATGGGGGATGCATTAGCCGTTGCACTTCTCGAAATGCGTGGCTTTACCGCCAGCGATTTTAAAATTTTCCACCCTGGCGGTTCTCTCGGAGCAAATTTGAAGTTTATCCGTGATATTATGCATCGTGGCGACCGTATTCCCATTGTCAAAAGCGGAACACCGATGAAAGATGCCATGCAAGTGCTTATTGAAAAACACTTTGGTTGTGTTGCAGTTGTCGATAGCGACGGCAATTTGGAAGGCATTGTCACAGACGGTGATCTTGCTCGAAATATCAATCGGGACCTTTCAAAACTTACGGTCAATGATGTTATGACAAAAGACCCCAAAACAGTCACTCCCGATATGATGGTCGGTGCAGCAACTGCTTTGATCAACGATCATAAAATTGGCGCACTTCTGGTGGTTGAAAACAAAAAACCGGTTGGTCTTGTTCATTTCCATGATTTGTTACGAATTGGCGCGATTTAAAAATATTGTCACTACTTCAACTATAATTTTGTCGACTAATGAAAAGCATTAATTGATTTTATATAATTAATAAATTTAAATTTTATTTATAACTTTACTTGGTCGGAAATATTTTTATCTATTTTGTCTTTTAATGACTTATTTTTATAAAATTTTATTTCAGAAAATTGCTTTATTTGCAAATTGAGATTATCCTTCAATCCCCATGTCGAAGTCCGGTATGGGGCTAAGCATAAAAACTATTATGTGGAGGATTTTTGATGACACCTGAACTTAATTTTATCGACGGGAAGCTTGTTGATTGCAAAGGATGCAACACGATTCCTGTTACCAATCCTTCAACTGATGAAGTTATTGGAGAAATTTATGAAACGCCGAAGGGGGAAGTTGACAGGGCAGTTGCAGCAGCCAAAAAAGCGCAACCGGCATGGGAGAAATTACCGGCAATAGAACGCGCAAAATTCTTGAAGCAGATTGCTCAAAAAGTGCGCGAGCATGCGGACGAGGTCGCAAACATTCTGGTGAGAGAACAGGGAAAAACCCAGGCACTTGCCAAGGTGGAAGCGAATTTTACCGCCGACTATATGGATTATATGGCAGGTTGGGCGCGTCGCATTGAAGGGGAAATTATCCCCTCGGACCGTCCGGGTGAAACCATTTTATTGATGCGGCAGGCGATCGGTGTTGTGGGCGGTATTTTGCCGTGGAATTTTCCGTTCTTCCTGATTGCCAGAAAAATGGCGCCAGCACTTCTTGTCGGCAATACGATTGTCATCAAGCCAAGTGTCGAAACACCGCTCAATGCTTCTATTTTTGCTAAAATCGTTGCTGATACAGATTTGCCGAAAGGCGTATTCAATATGGTCTTCGGGCGTGGCTCGACCACCGGCCAGAATATTTGCGAAAATCCGGATGTCGGGCTTGTAAGCTTTACCGGTTCTGTCGATACCGGCGTTCGCATTATGTCTGCTGCGGCAAAGAACATTACCAAAGTCAATCTGGAACTCGGTGGTAAAGCACCGGCAATTGTTGCGAAAGATGCCGATCTTGACCTTGCTGTCCGTGCTATTCTTGCGTCACGTGTTATCAATACGGGACAGGTTTGTAACTGTGCAGAACGGGTTTATGTTGATAGAGCTGTCGAGGCCGAATTTCTCGAGCGAATGAGCAAAGCTATGAAAGCGGTACGCTATGGCAATCCGGAAAAAATGGCCGATGCCGATATGGGGCCGTTGATTAATAAAGCGGCCTTGTCTTCGGTTTCCGGTTTTGTTGACAGAGCCCTTAAAGAAGGCGCCGAATGTCTTGTTGGTGGTGAACCTGCTGACATAAAACAAGGTAACTTCTATGAGCCAACATTGCTTGCCCACTGCAAACAGAAAATGGAAATTGTCCAAAACGAGGTTTTCGGGCCAGTTTTGCCAGTCGTTGCATTTGATACAATTGATGACGCTATTGAAATGGCCAATGACACGATTTATGGCCTCACATCGTCGATCTATACAAAAGATCTTTCGACGGCCATGCGTGCATCAAACGAACTCCGTTTTGGAGAGACCTATATCAATCGCGAAAATTTCGAAGCTATGCAAGGTTTCCATGCAGGAACTAAAAAATCAGGTATTGGTGGAGCCGACGGCAAGCATGGCATACTTGAATATACCCATACCCATGTTGTTTATATACAGAACTAAATAACGGATAAATTCAAGTTTTAGCATCATTGGAAGCAACCCAGAGAGTTGCTTCCAATAAAAAATAATATATTTAAAAAAATATAAAATTTATTTATTATAAATATTTATCGTATTGAAAATAATTTTTCGAATAAATTTTTAATGGACGTATATTATTATAAAACCGAATAGATATAAAACGATATTTATTTTATATTTATATAATTGAATTTAATGATGTTTTTCAAATTGATTAGGATTTTTTTCTAATTAAAATGAAAAATAGATATATATATTTTATACATTTGTTGCTAGAAGTAATAATTATCCCTGTATTTCTTTTAAAGAAAAGGGGTAAATAAAGCGACCATATAAAAAGGACAGTTCATATTGCTCAGGCCGCAACCAATTGCCGATAAAGAACGGCTAACGCGTATCCGTCGTTTGCGTGGAAAAATGGCGGCTGAAAATGTCGATGCGATATTTTTGGGAGCAACATCCAATCTACGATATTTTACCGGTCTTGAGTGGGGTATGAGCGAGCGCCTGTGCGGTGTACTGATCTCTCATGAAAAACTGACCTATATCGTTCCGGCATTCGAACATTCGAGATTGGAAGAACTGCCGCATTTGTCGGGAGATATTGTCGTCTGGCAGGAAGACGAAAGCCCATTCGACAAAATAACCAGACTTTTGAATCCGAAAGGCATATTGGCTGTCGATGAAGCAATTCCTACGAATTTCTTTCTTGCGCTGGTATCGTTGATCGGTCAATCCCGTTTAACCGGTGCCAGTCAATTCACGACAAGTTTGCGGATGGAAAAATCCGAAAACGAAATTGCGCTTATCCAATATGCGATGGATGTTACTTTGGAAGTGCAAAAACATGTGCGTGATTTTTTGCGTCCGGGAATTTCTTCATACGAGGTTATAAAGTTTATTGATGAAGCCCATCGCAAGCTTTGCGGAAACGGTTCGAGCTTTTCAATTGTCTCATTTGGAAAGGCCACTTCGATACCTCATGGCGTTGAAAGTGAACAAATATTGCAAAAACAGGATCCGGTGCTGATTGATATAGGCACAACGGTAGAAGGATATAATTCCGATATTACACGAACCTATATGATTGGTGATGTGACGGAAGATTTCGCTAAAAAGTGGGATATAGAAAAGCAATTGCAAAATATTGTTTTCAATGCCTGCAAAATTGGTGGTCGTGCGGCAGATGTGGACAATGCCGGACGAAAAGCGTTGGAAATGTTCGATCTGGGGCCGAATTATCGACTGCCGGGGATACCTCATCGCATTGGACATGGTCTTGGCCTTGATATTCATGAAGAGCCTTATGTTTCCCGTCATGACAACACCATTTTGAAGCCGGGTATGTGCTTTTCCGACGAGCCGACCCTTATCTTCCCGGGTAAGCTCGGTATCCGTCTGGAAGACGCGATCTATATGACAAAAGACGGGCCGAAGTGGTTTACGCAACCGGCACTTAGCCCTGTCGCTGTTTAATGCCGGTATTGGATTTCGATAGTAGAACGAACACGCGAAAAGAGAGAGGAACCATTATGAAAATATTACGGACAATTGCGCTGGCAAGCGTATCAGTGGCAAGCCTTGCCACACTTTCTTTGTCGGCAAATGCAAAAACGCTCGTCTACTGTTCCGAGGCTTCGCCTGAGGGATTTGATCCGGCTGCATATACAACCGGAACAACATTCGATGCCAGTGCGCATACAGTTTATAACGGCCTCGTCGATTTCAAAAAAGGAACAACCGAAGTTATACCGGCTCTGGCCGAGAGCTGGGATATTTCACCGGATGGTTTGGAATATACATTTCATTTGAGAAAGGGGGTGCATTTCCACAAAACCTCCTATTTTTCGCCATCGCGCGACTTCAATGCTGACGATGTCGTCTTTTCGATTGAACGACAGTGGAAGAAAGATCATCCTTGGTACAGCTATGCTCCGGGGCTATCATGGCAATATTTTAATAGCATGGGATTTGGCAAACTTCTCAAAGATGTCAAAAAGGTTGACGATCACACAGTCAAAATCACATTGAACCAGCCGGAAGCACCGTTTTTGGCCGATTTGGCAATGAACTTTATTTCGATCATGTCAAAGGAATATGCGGACAAGCTGCAGGCAGACGGAAAAATGGTCGAGCTCAATGCAAAACCGGTGGGAACAGGACCATTTATCTTTGTTTCCTATCAAAAGGATGCGGTGATCCGCTATAAGGCAAATCCTGATTATTTTGAAGGCAAACAACCGCTTGATAATTTGGTTTTTGCCATCACAACAGACCCGTCGGTGCGCGCACAAAAGCTGAAAGCCGGCGAATGTCAGGTGATATCAAATCCGGCACCGGCTGATGTCGCAGGATTGAAGGCAAATCCGGATTTGGTTGTAAAAGAGCAACCGGGTCTTAATGTTGCTTATCTTGCTTATAATACTCTTCAACCACCTTTTGATAAGGTTGAAGTGCGTCAGGCTTTGAATATGGCCATCAATAAGAAGACTATTCTCGAAGCCGTTTACGAAGGGGCAGGCACTCCTGCCAAGACACCGATACCACCCACAATGTGGTCCTATAACAAATCCATTGAAGAAGATAATTATAATCCTGAAGCGGCCAAAGCACTGCTCGACAAAGCAGGTGTAAAAGACCTGAAAATGAAAATTTGGGCAATGCCGGTCAGCCGCCCTTATATGCCAAATGCCCGACGCGCCGCAGAGTTGATGCAGGCCGATTTGGGAAAAATTGGTGTCAAGGTCGAGATTGCCACAATGGAATGGGGTGAATATGTCAAACAGTTGCGTGAAAAAGACCGCGACGGAGCTGTTATAATGGGGTGGACAGGCGATAATGGTGATCCGGATAACTTCCTGAGTGTTCTCGCTTCGTGCGCTTCTATTGGGAGCAATAATTATGCAAATTGGTGTTACGAGCCATTTGACAAAATAATTTCGGAAGCAAAAAAATCGGCAGATCATGAAAAACGCATAGAACTTTATGGACAGGCTCAGGCTATTTTCAAACAGCAGGCTCCTTGGTTTGTCATCGCCAACTCAACGGTAGCTATGCCAATGTCAAAAAAAGTAAAAAACTATGTTATTGATCCGGTTGGTGCCCACCGCTTCGTTAATGTAGATATAGATGAGTAATAGAAGCTTTATATTGGCCATAGATATAACAACTATGGTCAATATAAACTTGAATATAACAAAGGTTTGTCTTTTTGTTCCAATATTTTAAACATGTGTAACAATCAGACTCAAATAAACGTTTTTATAGAATGATATAGGGGAAACCATGAAATTACTGAAAGAGTTCGTATTCTCTGTTGGAGTAGCAACAGCATTTTTTGCAATTTCCAATGAAGCATCCGCAAAAAATCTGGTTTATTGTTCGGAAGCATCTCCGGAGGGGTTCGACCCCGCGCTTTATTCAAACGGAACAGCATTTGATGCATCTGCATGGGCTGTCTATAACCGGCTGGTAGAATTTGATCCGGATAAACCGGGCGTTTTCCCGGGGCTTGCTGAAAGCTGGCAAATATCCGATGACGGGAAAGAATACACTTTCCACTTGCGGAAAAATGTAAAATTCCAAAAGACTGCTTTTTTCACTCCCACGCGACCATTGAATGCGGATGATGTGATTTTTACTTTCGAGCGCGCTAAAAATCCGGACAGTCCTTGGCATGCCTATACGTCCGGCATTCGCTATCAATTTTTTGAAAGTATGGGGTTTAGAACGCTCATCAAGGATATCGTGAAAGTCGATGACCAAACAGTCAAATTCATTCTTGACCGACCGGATGCTCCCTTTCTTGCCGATCTCGCTATGCCATTTTTGTCGATTAATTCGCTAGAATATGCGCAACAATTGGAAAAGCAGGGAAAACGGGAACAGTTCAATCTTCAACCGGTTGGAACTGGCCCATTTACTTTTGTCACATATCAAAAAGATGCACTGATACGCTATAAGGCAAATAGTGATTATTATGCGGGAAAGCCGAAGATAGACAATCTTGTTTTTTCGATCACGACAGATCCGGCCGTTCGCGCACAAAAGCTGAAGGCCGGCGAATGTGATATCATGTCTTATCCGGCTCCTGCCGATATTGGTGAATTGAAATCGAATCCGGATTTGAAAGTTGTCGAGCGACCGGGATTGAATATCGGCTATATGGCTTATAATACGACAGTGCCTCCCTTTGACAATGTTGATGTAAGACGAGCACTCAATATGGCGGTCAATAAAAAGGCCATTATTGATGCTGTTTTTGATGGTTCGGCAACAGTCGCAAAAAATCCGATGCCACCGACAATGTGGGGTTACAATGACAATGTCAAGGATGATGCATATGATCCGGAGAAAGCCAAACAGATGTTGGAAGCTGCCGGTATCAAGAACTTCAAAATGAAGATTTGGGCAATGCCGATAAGTCGGCCTTATATGCCTAACGCACGACGCGCTGCCGAGCTTATTCAATCCGATTTCAAAAAAGTTGGTGTAGAGGCCGAAATTGTCTCTATGGAATGGGGTGAATATATGAAAGCGGGTAAAGCAAGGGATCGAGACGGTGCCATTATTATCGGCTGGACAGGCGATAATGGTGATCCTGATAACTTCCTTGGTGTTCTGCTTTCATGCATTGGAATAGGGAATACGAATTATGCGAATTGGTGCAGTAAGCCGTTCGATGATCTCATTGAAAAGGGTAGGACTGTCACCGACCAGCAAGAGCGGACGAAACTTTACGAACAAGCCCAACTGATATTCAAAGAACAGGCTCCCTGGCTGACGCTCGATCATTCAACCGTATTTATGCCAATGAGAAAGAACGTAACCGGCTTCAAACTCTATTCGGTAGCGGGCTATCGTTTCGAACATGTCGATATCGAAAAATAACTTTCGGTTGATGCGTGAATGATGGCTGCCATTAGACCCGGCAGTATGGGTGCGGAGGCAATATGCTTCAATATTTGTTGAAAAAAATAGGTTATATCATTCCTACTTTTCTAGGAATTACGCTTGTTTCTTTCATTTTTGTACATACCTTGCCGGGTGATCCTGTGCTTTTGTTGGCAGGTGACCGTGGCATCTCTGAAGAACGCCATGCCGAACTGATGACCGAATTCGGTTTCGATCGTCCTTATTGGCAACAATATCTCGATTATTTGTGGGGTGTTCTTCATGGCAATCTGGGCACTTCTTTCGTTTCCAAACAAAGCGTAGCCGAAGAGTTCTTTACACTTTTTCCGGCGACGCTGGAATTGACATTTTGTGCCATTACTATTGCTATATTTCTGGGAATTGTTGTTGGCGTTATTGCTTCCGTCAAACGTGGCTCGTGGTTTGACCAGACTTCAATGGGATTGGCTCTTACAGGCTATTCCATGCCAATTTTCTGGTGGGGCCTTTTGCTGATCATGCTCTTTAGTGGAAAATTGGGTTGGACGCCGGTTTCAGGGCGGATTTCTCTACTCTATTATTTCGATCAACCCACCGGTTTTATGCTGATTGATAGCTGGCTATCGGGCGAGGAGGGGGCTTTTGCCTCTGCCGTTTCCCACCTGATTTTACCGACATTGGTTTTGGCAACGGTTCCTCTCGCAGTGATCGCTCGCCAAACGCGTTCGGCCATGCTCGAAGTTTTGAATGAAGACTATGTTCGCACAGCAAAAGCAAAAGGCTTGAGCACTTTTCGTGTCGTTGCAATTCATGCATTGCGCAACGCCTTTATTCCGATTGTAACAACAATCGGTTTGCAGATCGGAATGTTGATGGGCGGGGCAATTCTTACCGAGACAATTTTCTCCTGGCCGGGAATTGGAAAGTGGATGATCGATTCAATTTCGAGAAGAGATTACGAAGCTGTACAGGGTGGATTACTCATAGTTGCTATGCTCGTGATGGTGGTCAATCTCGTCGTCGATTTGCTTTATGGATTTATCAATCCGAGGGTCAGACATAGCCAAGGTGTATCGTAATGAATAGTAAAGCTGACAGAAATATATCGGCCGATATCCGACGTCAGGCTTGGCGCGAATTCTGGTTCTCTTTCAGTATGAATCGTGGCGCTGTGATCGGTCTTGTCGTCTTTTGTGCTATTGTCCTTCTTGCAGTCCTTGCGCCGTTGATTGCTCCTTATGGATATGACGAGCAGTTTCGTGATGCAATGCAAAGACCACCGGCTTGGCAAACAGGCGGAACATGGAATTTTATTCTGGGAACTGATGCGGTTGGACGTGATATTTTATCTCGCCTTCTCCATGGTGCGCGCTATTCACTGCTTGTGGGAGTAGTTGTTTCCCTTGCGGCTATGATCGTCGGTATCGTCGTCGGCGTTATTGCCGGTTATATAGGAGGCATGATTGAAGTCATCATCATGCGTATTATGGATATTATCCTTGCATTTCCTTCGCTCCTTCTGGCTTTGGTGCTCGTGAGTATCGTCGGTTATGGTTTGCAAGGTGCAATTATTGCAACGGCGGTTGCGCTCCAGCCGCATTTTGTCCGCCTTGCACGCGCTGCAGTCCTTTCGGAAAAAAATCGTGAATATGTCATTGCCGCAAAACTTGCAGGTGCTGGCCGCGGTCGCTTGATGTTCAAGACCATTCTCCCGAATTGTATGGCTCCCATTATCGTACAGGGGACGTTTTCTTTTTCCAATGCCATTCTTGATGTGGCTGCCTTGGGGTTCCTTGGTATGGGGGCGCAAGCGCCCACACCGGAATGGGGAACAATGTTGGCCGATGCGCGTGAATTTATTTCAAGCGCATGGTGGATTGTTACATTTCCCGGCCTTGCAATATTGGTACTTGTTTTGGCAATCAACCTCATGGGGGATGGCTTACGTGACGCACTCGATCCGAAATTGAAAAGGAGCTGAAGATGGCGTTACTCGAAATCCGCAATCTTAGTGTATATTTCGAAACCGCAAGCGGGCCTTTTTATGCAGTCAAAGGCATAGACATCACCGTAAATGATGGAGAAATACTCGCAATTGTTGGTGAATCCGGCTCCGGTAAATCGGTGAGCATGTTGGCTGTCATGGGGCTATTGCCAAAAAGTGCCAAGATTAGTGCCGACAAGATGATGTTTGGAAATATCGATCTTATGAAGCTTACCGATCATGAAAGACGCCGGATCATCGGCAATGAAATTTCAATGATTTTTCAGGAACCGATAGCAAGCCTCAATCCCTGTTTCACAGTAGGTTATCAGCTTGAAGAAGTACTGAAAGCCCATCTTAAGCTCGGTCGTAAACAACGGATTGAGAAAATTATCGAACTGTTCCACCTTGTCGGTTTAACCGAGCCCGAACGCAGATTGAAGAGTTTTCCCCATCAATTGTCAGGCGGTCAATGCCAACGAATTATGATTGCCATGGCAATTGCATGTAACCCGAAATTACTGATTGCCGACGAGCCGACAACTGCACTTGACGTTACTATACAGAAGCAGATTCTTGATCTTATTTTGGATCTCCAAAAAAGCCAGAATATGGGCGTTATTCTTATCACCCACGATATGGGTGTTGTTGCTGAAACGGCAGATCGCGTTGTGGTGCAGTATAAGGGAGAAAAAATGGAAGAGGCCGACGTGCTTTCCTTGTTCGAAACGCCAAAAAATGCCTATACCAAAGCTCTTCTGGCAGCCCTTCCGGAAAATGCCCATGGCAATCGACTTGTAACGGTTGCAGACTTTATGCACACGCACGGAGATGCTTTATGAGCGATTTCATAATAGAGGCTAAAGATATCGTACGTGATTATTCCATTTCCGGCGGTTTGTTCGGAAAAAGAAAAATTTTACATGCCGTCAACCATGTTTCTTTCGGTGTCGAACGTGGAAAAACCTTGGCTGTCGTCGGGGAATCCGGATGCGGAAAATCGACTTTGGCCCGGATTCTCAGCCTGATTGATCCGCAAACGAGCGGCGAGCTCGTCATTGACGGGGAAAATATTGATATTGCGCAAAAAAAAGTAACAACAGCAATGCGCCGGAAGGTGCAGATTGTATTTCAAAATCCTTATGGATCACTCAATCCCAGACAAAAAATAGGTGATGCTCTCACCGAACCCTTATTGTTGAACACAACATTGTCGGCCAAAGAACGGGAGCAGCAAGCAAAGCAAATGCTCGAGAGAGTGGGGCTTTCCGAAATACATTATTATCGATATCCTCACATGTTTTCAGGCGGTCAGAGGCAGCGTATTGCAATTGCACGTTCTTTAATGCTTCGCCCGAAAATAGTTGTTCTTGACGAGCCGGTTTCAG
Source organism: Bartonella sp. M0192 (assembly GCF_016102305.1). Taxonomy (NCBI): domain Bacteria; kingdom Pseudomonadati; phylum Pseudomonadota; class Alphaproteobacteria; order Hyphomicrobiales; family Bartonellaceae; genus Bartonella; species Bartonella sp. M0192. The sequence goes on from NZ_JACFOU010000001.1 coordinate 950,437, forward strand.
CGCTTGATTTGTCGGTTCAGGCTCAGGTGCTCAATTTGCTTGCCGATTTACAGGAGGAATTCGGCCTTACATATGTTTTTATCAGTCACGATCTGTCGGTCGTGCGCTATATCGCCAACACAGTCATGGTCATGTATTTTGGGGAAATTGTCGAATACGGAACAAGAGACAGAATTTTTTCCCATCCCGAGCATGAATATACTAAAAAACTTTTTGCCGCCACACCAGTAGCCAGTGTAGAGGCTATTCGTGCACGTATTGAAAAGAAAAATAATGCTAAAAACGCTATTAATTCATTTTGATAATTCATTTATACTATTTTAAATATATATTATATTTATATAATTTAGAATATTATTTAGTTAAAAATAATTATACTCGTACTATGAAAAATATGAAATTAACCCATAAATACTATATTTAAAATAATTTTTCAATTTTATAATTATAATAATTATAAAAAATCTAAAATCGGTAAAAATTTTAAAAATATAATTTAAATTTTCTAAAAAATTTAGTATAATCTCCACGTTAGAAGGTTCTGTAATTGAAGCTGAAAGGTGGTGCATTATGGCAAAAATGAAAGCTGCGGTATTTGTAGAAAAAAACCGGATTGTTCTGGAAGATAAACCTGTTCCCGATATCGGTCCGTTGGACGCATTGATCCGTATTACAACAACGACGATTTGTGGAACCGATATCCACATTTTGAAAGGCGAATATCCGGTCGAAAAAGGCCTGACGATTGGTCATGAACCGGTCGGAATTATTGAAAAGCTCGGTTCGGAAGTCAAAGGTTTTCGTGAGGGGCAACGTGTTATTGCCGGTGCCATTACACCGAGCGGCATTTCGAATGCATGTATGTGCGGATGCGGTTCGCAAGATGGCCCGCATACGAAACATGGCTTTGAAGCGATGGGCGGTTGGAAATTCGGTAACACTATTGACGGTGCACAAGCCGAATTTTTACGCGTCAATGATGCGGCAGCAAATCTGTGCGCCATTCCCGACAATCTTACAGATGAACAGGTATTGATGTGCCCTGACATTATGTCGACCGGTTTTTCTGGTGCCGAACGTGGGGGAGTTAAAATCGGTGATATTGTTGTTGTCTGGGCATTGGGACCGATCGGCTTGTGTGCTGTTGCAGGTGCAAAATTATGCGGTGCAACAACAATTATTGGCGTAGATACTGTGTCGACACGTATGGAAATGGCTAAAAAACTCGGCGCAACCCATGTTGTTGATTTCAAAGCGTGCAATGCAGTTGAAGAAATCATGCGCCTGACAGATGGGCGTGGCGTTGATGTCGCTATCGAAGCTTTGGGGACACAACCGACTTTCGAGTCTTGCCTTAATGTTCTTCGCCCCGGTGGCACATTGTCCAGTCTCGGAGTTTATTCCAATGACCTGAAAATACCGCTCGCAGGTTATCGCGCAGGTCTCGGAGATATTGATATTGTGAGTGGTCTTTGCCCCGGTGGTAAAGAACGTATGCGCCGTTTAATGAATGTTGTTGAAAATGGCAGCGTTGATTTGCGTTCGCTCGTGACACATACTTTTAAACTGGATGATATAGAAAAGGCTTATGATCTGTTTGCCCATCAGCGCGACGGGGTCATGAAAATCGCTATCAAAACAGGCGCCTGAACAAGTTCGGGATAAGTTATAAAAAAGCGGGCTGAAAAGCCCGCTTTTTCAATGCATGGAAACTATTTGCTTTCTTTTTTACGCTTTATGGCAGCACGTACGCCTGCTGCATAGTCAGGATGGACTTTTTCAAAGTGTCCAAGTTGACGCTCGATGATGAAATCGGGAACGCCTTCCATTGCATCGGCAATGTTGGAGAAAAGCCGGTTTTTCTGGTCCTGATCGAACAGATTGAACAGTGCCGTTACCTGACTGTAATCGTCATTACCAGCCCGATGATCGTAACGATAAGCGTCACCGGTAATTTTTAACGGCGGCTCTTGTGCCGATTTGTCTTCAACCGGTCCATTGAAGGAATTCGGTTCGTAATACGCATCGACATTATTGGTGGAATGACCGCCATAAGTGTTCATTTGCCCGTCACGATGGTAGTTATGAACAGGGCAAACGGGTTTGTTTACCGGAATTTGTTCATAATGCGTGCCCAAACGATAACGGTGGGCATCCGCATAAGAGAAGATACGGGCTTGCAACATTTTGTCGGGCGAATAACCGATGCCGGGAACGATGTTGGAAGGCGAAAAAGCAGCCTCTTCGATTTCTGCAAAATAATCGTCAGGATTACGGTTTAATTCCATAATACCGATATCCATTGGCGGATAATCTTTATGAGGCCAAACTTTTGTCAGATCGAACGGGTTATAAGGTGTTTTGTCCGCATCTGCTTCAGGCATAATCTGAACCTGAACTTTCCAGCGCGGGAAGTTGCCACTTTCGATAGCATTGTAAAGTGCCTCTTGTGAGCTTTCACGCGTCTTTCCTACGAGTTCCGTGGCTTCGGCATTGGTATAGAACTTATGCCCCTGCATCGTCTTGAAGTGGAACTTGACCCAGAAGCGTTCGCCTTTGTCGTTCCACAATGAATAAGTATGCGAGCCATAGCCGTTCATATGCATGGTATCAATCGGTAATCCGCGGTCGGACATCAGAATAGTGACCTGATGCAGACTTTCCGGAGAAAGCGACCAGAAATCCCATTGGGCAGTGTTAGAACGCAAGTTTGTCCGCGGATGGCGCTTTTGCGTATGAATGAAATCGGGAAACTTATAGGCATCTCGAACGAAAAACACCGGAGTGTTATTGCCAACGAGATCCCAGTTTCCTTCGGAGGTATAGAATTTCAATGCAAAACCGCGAACGTCGCGTTCCGCATCTGCTGCGCCGCGCTCTCCGGCAACAGTAGAAAAACGGCCGAGCATCGGCGTTTCCGTTCCAGGTTTGAAAACGGCGGCTTTTGTATAGCGGGTAATGTCGCCTGTAATCTTCAATACACCATGTGCACCGACACCCTTGGCATGGACAGTGCGCTCCGGGATACGTTCCCGATTTTGATGCGCCAATTTTTCCAATAATTGATAATCCTGAATCAATACCGGGCCACGAGGACCAGCCGTAATAGAATTCTGATTATCAGGTACAGCGGCACCTGCTGTTGTCGTTAATGTAATCCGCTCACTCATGAAAGCCTCCAGTCTGTGAATGTTCAAATCGTCTCACCAAAGAAGATAGGGCAAATTTAAATTAATTCTAATTTTAATTTGTTTAAATTCCTATTAGGAAAAATTATGACAGGACGCATCGTTATTGGCGTAATTTATGGATGCGTTGACAACGTTCAATTTCATGTGCTTGCAAAAGACGAGGGTGGACGCTTTTTTACGAGGGAAAAAAGCGGTTAGTTCATATATTTACAGGAGATAGCAGTGTTTCACGACGCGTGTTTCGAAAGGTCGCGCTTTCTCGATAACAGTTTTTACAAGTATAGACAGTACGTTCAACTATCAATTGGAATTGATAAAACGTTTAATAATAATTTTTTCAAAAAAATATGATTTTACAATAATTTAAAATTAATATATCATAATAAAATATATATTTTTGATTTGTTTTTACAATAAAATTTTAATTTTATTGTACGAATAATATCATTGCTGATAACAATAGATAGTTGGAAAAACGGTAATTTGATAGCTATCTATATGATTTATTTTCATAAAATTTATTCTATATTTGATTGACAAGAAAACGGGAAACTTTATGGAACAGCCGATACTTGCCCTGGTTGACTCTTCAATTTATTGGAAATCGGTTTGCGACCTCGCAATCTGGGCTTCCCGGACATTCAATGTGCCTGTCCGATTGCTGAATGTTCTTGATAAAATGTCTGATGATGTTTTAGTTCCGGACGAGATTGCCAAGGATATTGATAATCGTTTTCTATCCGATTTTGCCGATAAAGTTCGGGACGAGACGGCGAGCTATGCTCAATTGATGCAGGAATTGGGGCAAACCGTACTTGATAATGCGAAATCCTACATTGAAAGACGTGAGAAAGTTATTGTTGATACCAGATTGCGCTATGACAGCCTTGCTGATGCAATCGGCTTTTACGGCAAAACGTCTTCATTGATTATCATCGGCAAGCAAGGTCAGCAAACGTCTATCAATGACGGATATAGCAAAGTAGGCAATAATTTCGAAACAATCGTACGCGCTGCTCAAAAGCCGGTTTTGGCGGCGTCAATAGAGGTAAGGCCGATCAAAAAAGCGCTGTTGCTTTATGATGAAAATTTCGGTCTCAATTTGGTTGTTGATTATCTTAAACGTTATCATAGTATTTTTGATAAACCGGTTATGATTGCGGTTTCACAAAACAATTTCCAATTGGTAGAGAAAGATATCGATTATATCGAAAAAGTATCAAAACAAGAAAATATTGCCTTGTCATTATTGGCGGTTAATGAAGACTTCAATGAAGAAATTCTAAATAATATTGCTTATGAAAATAACATAGATCTACTTATCATTAATGCGTTTACGGAATCAAAAATTAAAAATATGTTATTCGGTTCGGTGCATAAAATACTTATACAGAAAATAAAAGTTCCAATACTTATTGTTAGATAAATGAATCCAAGAATAACATTAGCTTGAAAAATACTCCTAACGAACGCTGTTTTGCCTTAGGTAGGGAGCACATGAACCAGTGACCACATGGTATTTGGAGCAGCAGTTCATAAAAAGACAGGAAGCCGAAACATAGGGGGAAATGTTTCGGCCTCCAAAGATCATCTCTATTACAAGATGACCAAATAAAAAATGACACAGTTACAGATTGAGCGCTCGCTATATTCCCTAACCGAAAAAATTCGGTACGAAAATTAGACAGCAAGCTCTCAATCTCTGTAATTGGCAGTCAACCCTCCGGCAAGGCACTGCCCGGTTCTTTTTCAGAACATTAGTATTATTATGCAATGAATAGAATAAAATCCAATTGCTTTTTGTTTTAAATTGTATAAGAAAAAATTATCATGTTTACCATAAGACAGCTTCGTTATTTTCAGATTTTAGCCAATACGGGTCATTTCGGAGAGGCATCCGAAAAATTGGGCATTTCACAACCCGCACTCTCCGTGCAAATTGCTGAAATGGAAAAATTAGCGGGATCGCCGCTTTTTGAACGGACATCCAAGCGCATTATATTAACGCCACTTGGTTGCAATTTTCTCCCGATCATCAATGATATTCTGGCAAGATTATCTGTCTTGGGGGATATTGTTGCGGCGCATGAATCGCCGCTAAGCTATCCGATCAAACTTGGTATTATTCCGACGGTCGCACCTTATATATTGCCGTCGGTTCTGCCGAAAGTGCGTCATTTATATCCTTCTTTGGCACTTCAAATTCAGGAAGCAAAGACCGAGAGGCTTGTTGAATTGCTGCGCAATGGTCATATAGACGCGATCGTGGCGGCAACGCCAGTTGAAGATGGAGAATTTATCTCCGAACCGATTTTCGACGATAATTTTTATTATGCTTTGCCGCGGGACGACCCGCAATCTGTCTATAAAAATGTTCGGGAAGGTGATGTCGATACCGGGAAATTGTTGTTGCTGGAGGAAGGGCACTGTCTGCGCGATCAGACGCTCGAAGCGTGCCAGACCAAAAAATATCGACATGATATCACAGCCTCATCCTTGACGACTTTGATGCAACTTGTTGCCAATGGTATTGGTATAACGATTATTCCCCAAATTGCTGTTTCGACAGAAGCACGGTTGGATAATATCAGCGTTGTCGCTTTCGAAGGCGAGACGCCGCAGCGCCACATTTGCCTCTTCTGGAGAAGACGTTCGCGCCGGAGCAAGGACTTCAAGTTGTTGGCTGATATTCTAAAGTCAATGGCTATCCCGATTCTTGATCAGGCAAGAAATTTTATCGTGTGATGCTCGCGGGAAAACCTTGTTTGATTATGAAAAACCTCTCCTTTTCAAAGTGAAAACTTGAGGGCGTTGCAGCATAACCGCTTTTGTCTGTTAGAAAGTAATCACAAATTAAATTGAAACGGGAATTTTCCTTTTAAAAGGGAGCGAGCCCGATTAGCAAAATAAATCCGCTTTTTTTGAACGGCGTCTGGTGCAACGGACTTCTGCCATCAGATCAGGCTAAAACGGTCAAACGGCTTTGTCCGGAACACCTCGAAGACAAAGACTATCCGTTTCAAGGTTCGAATATATTCCGGTCAAGCTGAACATGCCGAAAGCTTAGCTCATGTTTTGTCGATTGAATTCGAAATAGCTGTCTGTGCGGGATGATCGCTCAAAATCAATCTCCCGTAATTCCGTTCTGTGTCTCATGAACGATCAAGCTCGTAGCCTTCAACCATCAGCCGCTTTTTAAGAAGATGAGAAGAAATCAGAGGAAGTGGTCAGACAGATTGCTCGGCCGAACCGAAGTTGAAATCCCCCTTGTCGGCATTTCAGACAGACAAGGGGGATTACATTTTAAAAAACGTCAATTACAAAATCGCACTCGGATAATTCGGGCTTTCACGAGTAATCGACACATTATGGGTGTGGCTTTCGTTAAGACCCGCATTGGTAATGCGAACAAATGTCGCTTTTTTGCGGAATTCTTCGAGGTTAGGCGCACCGAGATATCCCATTGATGCGCGCAGGCCGCCAGCCAATTGGTGAAGAACAGAGGCGGCCGGACCTTTATAAGCAACCTGACCTTCAATACCTTCGGGTACAAGTTTTAATTCGTCTTTCACATCTGCCTGAAAATAACGGTCGGCCGAACCGCGAGCCATTGCGCCAACTGATCCCATGCCACGATATGCTTTGAACGAACGACCTTTATAAAGATAAACTTCACCGGGGCTTTCTTCCGTGCCGGCAAGGAGTGAACCAATCATGACAGCGCGGGCACCTGCTGCCAAAGCTTTGGCAAGGTCGCCCGAATATTTGATACCGCCATCGGCAATGATCGGAATGCCGGCTTTATCGGCAACTTCGACGGCTCCCATAATAGCGGAAAGTTGCGGAACGCCGACACCGGCTACAATACGGGTTGTGCAAATGGAACCTGGCCCAATGCCGACTTTCACTGCATCAGCTCCGCAATCGATAAGCGCTTGCGTCGCTTCCGGTGTTGCGACATTACCGGCCATAATAGCTGTTGAACCGGCAATCTTTTTGATTTCTTTAACAGCATCAAGTACACGCTGTGAATGACCATGAGCAGTATCAATCACCAGAATATCGACACCGGCATCGATAAGCCGCTCTGCGCGTTCCATACCATCGTGACCAACGGTACTTGCTGCCCCGACACGCAAACGCCCGTGCGCATCTTTCGCTGCATTCGGATTGAGGCGTGACTTTTCGATATCTTTGACGGTGATCAAACCAACGCAACGCCCTTCATTATCAACAACCAGAAGCTTTTCAATGCGGTTTTGATGAAGGAGTCTTTTAGCTTCGTCATGTTGAACATTCTCACGCACAGTCACGAGATTTTCCCGTGTCATCAATTCGTAAATTTTCTGTTTTGGATCGGAAGCAAAACGAACATCACGATTGGTCAGAATACCGACAAGGCGGCCGGGGCCTTTCTCGCCATTTTCAACAACAGGAATGCCGGAAATGCCGTGTGCTGCCATAAGCGCTTTGGCTTCTTCCAAGGTGGCTTCGGGTCCGATGGTGACGGGGTTGACAACCATACCGGATTCGAATTTCTTGACCTGACGGACCTCTTCAGCCTGTTCTGACGGTGTCATATTGCGGTGGATAACGCCCATCCCGCCAGATTGTGCCATGGCGATCGCCAATCTCGACTCGGTTACCGTATCCATTGCCGCCGATAAAAGCGGCATGTTCAAGACTATGTCGGTTGCAACGGTCGTTTTAAGATCGACCTGTCCCGGCATAACTTCAGAATGGGCAGGCTGTAAAAGCACATCGTCAAATGTCAGTGCTTCTCTACCTGTAGCTGTTTCGATGATTTTTGCCATGTCCAATATTCCTTTAAAAACGAACGCGCCGCTGGAACAAAAGTACCGCGGCATATTCGTATTGCTTCTTATGGATTGGCGCTGGTTCGTAACACGCGGGGACAGAATTGGAAAGGGGGGTGGCAATCACATTTTAAGTTATCACACTTTAATTTGGTTTATTTTTTTTAAAAAATCCGCAAATCATCTTATCCGATAACCAAAAAAGTTGCATTCATTTAATCTTTTGGCGGATAACGAAAGGAAGTTTTATTTAGCATTTGGCGGCGTTTATTTTTCGCAAAATTCTGAACGATTATTTTATTCGATACGCGGATGTTCCATCTTTAAAAAATTGTACGGCTGCGTAAGCAATTTCCTGATTATATCAGTCGTCTCTCGTCAAAGATCAGGGGTTCCTCCACCAAAAATAGACGAGAGTCGAAGAACCACTTCGGTTGCTCAATTTCAGCGAAACCAAACTTATCTAAAACGTTAACACCGGCAGGTTTGATGCCCCCTCTCGGGGAGAAAGGTTAAGATCAGACGCGTCCAATATAATGGAGGGACTGGCAAAATATTTTTCCCATAAATAGCGTGATGCATAGCTGATCAAAGAAGAAGATTTCCTGAAATCATTGAAAGACTTTTATCCATTCGGGATGCTTTTTGTGGCACCTATCGAATAGTCGGATTTCAAGCAAGACGAACTTGTGAGTTTCAAGCCAAGCCTAATAAATGAGGTATTTGCGCACACATTATTTTCTTACAATGCAGATTATTTTTCTTACAATTGGGACTGGATAGGCAACCAACTAATCAATTTTGCAAAAGCGCGCCGCCATATGGGGCTTTCCGGTTCACGCTTCGCAGTACATGGCTTTTCATCTTCAACATAATTCCAGTAAATCCGGTTTTTGCTATCAAGATGAAGATGATAGCTCATTTCCTCTGTTGTTTCTTCGGCAAAAAGTTTGTTCAACCTTTCGGAAATCGGCGGGCATTCAAACAATATTCCCATCTCTGTGTTCAGCGAAGCCGAACGCGGGTCAAAATTGAAAGAACCGATAAAAGCTGTTTTACCGTCGATCAGAAACGCTTTGGTGTGAAGGCTTGCGCGACGTGAACCGAACAGACGCAAGCGATGCGGGCCACCATTGGGTTTCAGCTCGTAGAGTTTTGCGCCGCCTTTAAGAAGTGGCTTGCGATAAGGTGCATATCCGCCATGGACCGCTGCGACATCGGTTGCTGCCAATGAATTGGTAAGTATCCGGACATCGGCACCATTTTTTACGAGCGTGCAAAGCCGTTCGGTTCCGGCTTTTCCGGGAACAAAATAGGGCGATGTTATCTGCAACTCGGTTTTTGCACTATCAATTAATGGCGAAAATACCGTCATCAGCCAGTTTTCCGGTCTATGCCCCAGAGCTTTTTCAGGAGGATCGGAAACAACATCAACCGCGACAACCGGAAAAAGCTTATGCTGCGGTTTGATAAAATGCTCGAAATTCATATGGGCGCGGACATAGTCAAGATAAGGTTTTGCGTTTTCCGAGTCATGAAATTGCGTGAGTTTGTTTTTCCAATAATTGATATCGCGGGCTTTTTTGGGCACAGCCAAAGCATGGATGGGCAATGCCACGGCACTGTTCCAGAAAGAATCGAAAATCGTTTCAACTTTTTTGACCGAAGGGCCGACAAGCATCAAATCAAGGTCGCGAAAATTGGAGGCCTTGCCTGCACCAAAATAGGCATCGGCAATATTACGCCCGCCTACAAAAGCGATGCGGCCATCAATGATAAAAGCTTTGTTGTGCATTCTGCGGGTGACGGTCAATGCACGTAACATCATTTCAAGACCGCGTCTCAAACCACCGTTTCTCGCCCGTCCGGGATTGAACATGCGTATTTCTATGTTCGGATGTTTATCAAGCGCCACATAGGCAGGATCACGCCCCTGTGCATTAATATCGTCAAGCAGCATACGAACGCGCACACCTCTATCGGCAGCATCCATCACTTCTTTCAAAAGAAGGCGGCCTGTCAGGTCATCATCCCAGATATAATACATGAGATCGAGACTGCGACCGGCAAGCTCGGTTCCGACAGCGCGACCGGCAAAAGCATCAAGATTACTGATGAAAAGCGACAAACCGTCTTTTTCAACACCTAATCCGTTTTCCCGTTTAGCCAAATCTTCAATTTTCAAATCTATTTTTGTGCGATCTTCACCTATCTTCAACGCAAAGGAATTTTCGCCGCGCGCACTTTTGGCAAAACGCCCATAAGCATAGACAGCCAGCATAGAGGCCAACGCAAAGACGATAACAATGACGATTGCGAAATGTAGAATATTCAAAGAAAAGGCTCTCTTATTTCAGAAAACAAGGTAATCTAATATAATCACTCAATGCCGTCTATTCATTTCCTGAATTAACAATTTTAAAAAAATGATGAAACGCTTCAAGGCATTATAAAAGACAAACAGAAACGCATAACAATTTCACAATCTTCTTGGAGGAGAAATGTGGGTGGTGACCTTCCGATTTTTCATTTGTTCGTTGTTTAAAGAAGTTTGACCAAGTGCGTAAAACCCTTTTTGTCAATAAATGAAAAATCGGAATGATATGTCCATTTCGACATCATGGTCTTCAAAACGTGTTGTTCAATCTGAAAGCAAAAACAGCTATTGATCTGAGGAAATAAATCGCTTTTCATTTTTTCATAAAATAATGGATGAAAATCAAGGAACCGGCAAACGGTGGATGAACGACAGGAATGGATGACAAAACGGAAATGAATTCACCCGATATTGCCAATTGTTCTTATCTTATAAAAGTTGCAAAACATATCGGCATAAAAATATTCTATGGGTGAGCAAATGGTTGAGCAAACGGAGGAATTGTCGCCTTATTGGCGGCGAAATCTCGTCATATCGGCTTTTGGTGCTTTTACGACGATTGTCGGAATGACTGTTCTTTTGCCCTTTTTGCCACTTTTTGTTGAAGAAATCGGGGTGAGCGATCCTGAGGCCGTTTCGGAATGGTCAGGCATTGCTTATGCAGCGACGTTTTTTTCCGCGGCTCTTGTTGCGCCTTTGTGGGGGCGTTTGGGCGACCGTTACGGACGTAAGCTCATGTTGGTTCGTGCAAGTTTCGGAATGGCAATCTCGATCGGATTGATGGGCTTTGTTACAAGCATTTCACAATTGGTTTTATTGCGATTGTTGACGGGGCTCGCTGGAGGTTACGCTTCGGGAGCGGCTATTCTTGCGGCCACACAAACGCCGAAAGATAAAACCGGATGGGCATTGGGCGTTATTTCGTCCGGTGTCATGGCGGGCAATTTTATTGGTCCTTTGATTGGTGGTATTTTGCCGAATTATATTGGCATAAGAACATGTTTTGTCGCTATCGGTGTTCTGATTTTTATAACTTTTATCGTTACGACATTTGCGATCAGTGAAAATCATAAGGTTTTTGTTGACCGGCGTCGTAAAAAAGACAAGGTCATGCTCACGCGAAGTCTCTTTAATCACAGTGTTTGTGCAATGTTGCTAACCGGAGCGCTTCTAACATTTGCCAATCTGTCAATCGAGCCGATTATAACAATTTACGTCAATACTCTGTCGAGAGGAGGAGCGAGTGTAACTTTCTGGGCAGGTCTTGTTATGTCAATGACAGCATTAGGAAGTGCGCTATCGGCAAGTTTGGTCGGACGGCTTGCAGATCGTGTCGGTCATTGGAAAATATTGGTCGGGGCGATGATTTTGTCGACAATTCTTGTCTTGCCGCAAGCATTTGTTGAAACCGCATGGATGTTGGTTGTGCTGCGGTTTCTGCTCGGTCTGGCACTTGGTGGTCTAATTCCCTGTGTCACTGCTATTTTGCGTCATATCGTGCCGGATTATGCTGTGGGGACAGTTCTGGGGCTTTCTGTTTCGTCGCAATATGTGGGGCAGGTTCTGGGGCCTGTTTGCGGTGGTTTTATTGGCGGCTGGTTCGGCATTCGTCCGGTCTTTTTTGTGACCGCCCTGGTTATTTTTGTTGCTGTTGTCATAAACCTGAAACTTTATCGACATTACGAAGGAAATTGAGAACTGGAACATAAAACCGGCATCATACTCATGTTCAAGTTTGACACTTCGCCAAGACACTCCGCAAATTCAAATGGGAGTTATATGAAAAAGGCGGTTCGGGACCGCCTTTTTCTTGAGTACAGGATATTCTTCCAAACCGGATTCTATTTATACAATCCGGTTAAAGAGAAACCGTTTTAATGGTCGGAGGCAACTGACGCTCCGATGCCCGTTTCAGAACGGATTTGCTGGGCAGGGAAACCGGCGCGATCTACCTGTGCCCGATTGGAGTTGTCGGTTATTGAAAATAACCAAACGCCGCCAAAGCCTAAGATCATGGAAAAGAGCGCTGGCGAGGTGTAAGGGAAGAGTACTGACTCCGGCGAGAAACCGAATGTTGAAACCCACACGGCCGGCGAGACAATTGTCAATCCCACGGAAGATATCAAACCAAGAAAACCCCCGATGACCGCACCTCGTGTTGTGCATTTTTTCCACATAATGGAAAGCAAAAGAACAGGGAAATTTGCCGAGGCGGCAATAGCAAAAGCAAGAGCCACCATAAATGCCACGTTCTGTTGTTCAAACACAATGCCAAGCAGGATAGCGACGATGCCGATGATGACCGTAGCAATACGGGAGATACGTAGTTCCACGTCACTCGTTGCAGCTCCTTTTTTCAAAACCATATTGAAAATATCATGGGATATTGCTGTTGCACCGGAAAGGGTGAGACCGGCAACGACAGCCAGAATAGTCGCAAAAGCAACTGCCGAGATAAAACCGTAGAACATATTTCCGCCGACCGCCTTTCCGACCATGACTGCGGCCATATTCGCCGCTCCTGCACCACTTGAAAGGGGTGCTGAAAGTACCGGATCGGAGAGGACAAGTGCAATGGCACCAAAACCGATGATAAAGATAACGATATAGAAATATCCGTTCCAGACAGTTGCCCACAAAACCGACTTTCGAGCTTCTTTTGCATTCGGAACAGTGAAAAAACGCATCAGAATATGGGGAAGGCCGGCGGTACCAAACATCAATGCCATACCGAAGGAAATAGCCGAAATCGGGTCCTTTATAAAACCACCAGGAGCCATAATGGATTGTCCGGCAGCAATCGCTTCAGGCGAAGTGGCGTCAACAGCGTTTTTTTGGGCAAACAATGTCGCTTTGACATTGACGGCCGCCTGAAAGAAATTTTCAAAGCTGAAATTGAATTTCAACAAGATCATAAACGCCATGAAGGTGACACCGATAAGAAGCAATACGGCTTTGATAATCTGCACCCATGTTGTCGCCGTCATGCCACCAAAAAGCACATAGATCATCATCAAAACACCGACGAGAACAACGGCGTAAAGATAATCCAGCCCGAACAGGAGTTTGATAAGCTGGCCGGCACCTACCATCTGCGCGATGAGATAAAAAGCAACAACAGCGAGTGTCCCGCAGGCCGCAAAGATACGTATAGGAACAGTGGCAAAACGGAACCCCGCAACATCGGCAAAATTGAAGCGACCAAGGTTACGTAGCCTTTCTGCGATAAGAAACATGACGATAGGCCAACCAACAAGAAAGCCGACAGCATAGATCAAACCGTCATAACCGACGCTCATGACCATAGCCGAAATCCCGAGAAAGGAAGCGGCAGACATAAAGTCACCGGCAATGGCTAAACCGTTCTGGAAGCCGGTTATACCTCCGCCCGCTGTATAAAAATCGGCTCGTGACCGGGTTCTGTTTGCAGCCCATTTGGTAATCCAGAGGGTCAGGGCAACAAACACAAAAAACATGATGATTGCCGACCAGTTGGTGGCTTGTTTGGGAAGTTGTCCACCAATGGCATCGGCTTTGGCACTAATGCTGTTGGAGAGAAAAACGAGACAGGCACCTATCCCGAAGACACGCTGTTTTTTAAAAAAATAAAAGAGGTTCATTTCTTGACCTCCTTTTTAATCTCGTCGGTATAATGGTCATAACTGCTATTTGCGATCAGAATATAGATTGCAGTCAACAGAACCATGACCACAATCACACCGATGCCAATCGGAATGGCAATCGTTGTAACGCCGGTACCAATGCGTAAACTCAGAAATTGCTTGTCAAAGGCGATGAGTGCAATCCAGCCATAATAAACAATCAGCGCAATAACAGTAAGAACACCACCAAGCCTATTACGCTTTTTTCTCAACGTTATATAAGCGGGGTTCGCCTCAATTCGGGCAATAGTTTCTTTATCCATGACGGCTCCTCCTCCGTGACAGGAAAGTTTTTCAAGGTTAGGTAGACATTGTTACTTGTCATAGCTGTTACTCGCTATAACTGTTACTCGCCATAGCAGTTAGCGCTATGGCTATTAATGATTATTCAAAACGAAAACTGAATGCTTTATCCGCAACCGTCCACGTTTTATATAAAAATATCATATCTATACTACGTATAGACAGTAAAGCATTATATTTTTAGAAAAATTACTTTAATTTTATGTAACAAAACCTCCCATTTTTTCACGTATACCTGTTTTTTACGTATATAAGTGAAACGAACTTAAGGCCTCCTCTTAATCCCTTTCGTTCTATTAAAAAGAATTATTCAAATATGCTCTTATGTCAATATAGGCGGTAACGTATTTCAGTTTTTTATTAGTATTCATTATTCAACTTTTCGTATAACTGTTTTAACACATTGTTTTTATTAGTGAAAATGTTCTTTTAAAAAAGCGGTCAAAGTCATCCGTCGTTCTATAAAAAGAGGAAAATACCGCAGTTTCAAAGACCATCCCAAACCTAAAAGAATTGTCATCATCAATTGATCTATTTTTAAGAAATATGCATAGCGTGAAACGATGTAAAATGTTCTATAGAAAAAAATGACATTTATAGAAAATGACATTTGCCATTGGAAATGTACTGGTTTGAACTTCCGGATTTATAAAACGACTGGGATGACACAGAATGAAGATAGCAATCAAACGGGTTTATGAACCATATTCGGGAGATGACGGGTGGCGGGTTCTAAGCGATCGTCTTTGGCCAAGAGGGCTTTCTAAAGAGAAAGCCCATATTGATGATTGGCAAAAGGAATTGGCTCCGAGCAATGATTTACGTCATTGGTTCAACCATGATGTCAGCAAATGGGAAGAATTCAAAAGCCGCTATATTGCAGAACTCAATACACAATCGGATGCAATAGAACTTTTTCTTTCTTCCCTGAAGAAACACGCGCATGTAACTTTATTATATGCAGCGCATGACGAAGAACATAACAATGCGGTTGTACTTCTCAATTATCTGGAAAACCGTATTTCCCGGGATTGAGAATATTGTCAGGGTCGAGAGCCTGTTTGATTGTCCACATGAAATCGACAGCATCTCCAAGTTCCATACGCAAATATTTTATCTTGCGTTGTCCTATACCATGTTCACCTGTGCAAGTGCCGCCCATTGATATGGCCCGTTCCGACAGCCTTTCGGTAAATTCATAGATGCGTTTTTCTTCCCTCTCGTTATCTTTCGGGTAACCGACAAAAACATGGAAATTACCGTCACCGACATGGCCGATGATTGGACCGATCAGATTGTGTTCCTTCAAGTCTTTTTGCGTTTCCGTAACGCAATCGGCAAGACGTGAAATAGGCACACAGGCATCTGTAGAAAACACGTCGCAGTCAGGTAGGCTCGCTTCGGCAGCCCATAACGCGCTATGACGGGCTTTCCAAAGTTGAGCACGTTTTTCCGGATCGGTCGATTGCTGGAAATTGTTCGAACCATGGGCCGCAGCGATCTCGCTGAAAGTGGCGGCCTGGCTTGCAACGCCTGCCTCATCGCCATGGAACTCGACGCAAAGCGTCGGGCGTGGCTCCAGGCTCAAACCGGAATAGGCGTTACATGCCTTGACCATAAATTCATCCATCAATTCGACACGTGCAAAGGGTATAGCACACTGGATGGACTCGATGACTGTATTACATGCGTCTCCAATTGTTGCAAAAGTGCAAATGCCGCTCGAAACGACTTCAGGTATCGGATGCAGCCTTATTGTGAGTTCGGTAAAAAGCCCGAGTGTGCCTTCCGAACCAACGAGGAGCCGTGTCAGATCATAACCGGCGGCAGATTTTTTGGCTCTACTTGCTGTGCGGATGAGGCGGCCGTCGGCCATGACAGCCTCTGCACATAAAACCGCCTCTCGCATTGTTCCGTAACGAACAGCGCTGGTACCTGATGCGCGTGTAGCCGCCATCCCCCCGATCGATGCGTTTGCACCGGGGTCAATCGGAAAAAACAAACCGCTATCACGCAACCAACTGTTCAATTTTTCTCGCGTAATACCCGGTTGTACTGTAATTGTCATATCTTCCGGTGAAAAAGATACCACCTGATCCATTTTTGAAAAATCGATACTGATCCCACCTACGGGAGCATTCAATTGCCCTTCAAGCGAGCTTCCCACACCAAAACCGATAATCGGCATTTTATGACGGGCGCAAATTTTGACCGTCTTGACAACATCATCTTTTGACAATGCATAAACAACGCCATCGGGCACTTCGTGCCGCAATTTTGTTTCATTGTGCGAGTGAGTATCACGAACTGAAAGATTGTTGCTGAAACGATTGCCAAAGGCCGTTTCCAATTCTTTACACACTTGATCTACGGTCTTCTGATCTAATCTAGCCATTCTCTACACTCCTCTCCCTGTATTGGATAGCTGATTTAAAATGTTGGCACGATTGAGAGTTATTTTTCAATAAAAATATTCGTAAAATAAATGTATTATGTCAATTCATTATAATATATTTGTTATTTTTAATTTTTATATTAGAATGATTTTATAAAAAAACGAAAAAAGTGGAATACCAATATTCCAGAAAAATACACATGTTAAGGGAAACGGACATCAACGGGTCTCGATTATCGCATTTTCACCAATGACGGGTCGAAACATGTTCATCTGAAAAAAATCGTTTTGTTATCATTCAAGAAATTAAAAGCAGAGATTACTTGAGCAATTAAACGCAGGAACGCGTTTTAAAAGCGGTTTAGATATTGCGTTATGCGGATTGTAAGTTTCAAGAAAATAAACAAACCGGAATAAAATCCGAAAAACAAAAATAACCTCAGGAAATAAAAAAGCTGCCCATTTGATTAAAACAGGCAGCCGATGACAGATCAATTTGTAACAGATATATCGGAGTGAAGTGACGCTATAACGATCGTTTCAAAGTTATTGGTTGGACAGCCGCTTCACCATTTATTTTCAATAGTCTTCAAATCCATATTTTCCGGGGTTGAGAATATTGTCAGGGTCGAGAGCTTTTTTGATAGCCCGCATGTAATCGACAGCATCGCCAAGTTCGAGCCGCAAATATTTTGCTTTTCTTTGCCCGATGCCATGTTCACCTGTGCACGTTCCATCCATCGAAATTGCCCGTTCGGACAATCTTTCGGAAAATTCATAGACCTTCTTTTCTTCTTCTTTATTACCTTTGTGATAGCCGAGAAGAACATGGAAGTTTCCATCACCGACATGACCGACCATTGGCCCGATAAGGTGGTGCTCCTGAAGATCTTTTTGTGTCTCACCCACACAATCGGCGAGCCTTGAAATAGGCACACAGGCGTCAGTGGAAAATACATCGCAATCGGGAAGGCTTGCCTGCGCTGCCCAGAAGGCTTCGTGGCGTGCTTTCCAGAGTTCGGCGCGTTTGTCAGGATCGGTCGAATGTTTGAAATCTTTTGATCCATGGCTTGCTGCTATTTCACCAAACAGTGAAACTTGTGCGGCAACGCTGGTTTTATCGCCATGAAATTCGACACAAAGCGTTGGAAGGGGATCAAGTTTCAATCCCGAATAGGCATTGCAGGCTTTTGTCATGAACTCATCAAGAAGTTCGACACGTGCGAAGGGAATGGCACATTGAATTGACTCAATAACAGCATTGCAGGCATCGGTTACAGTCGGAAAAGTGCAAGCGCCACACGAAACCACTTCCGGAACCGGATGCAGACGCAAAGTAATTTCGGTAAAAATGCCGAGTGTTCCTTCAGAACCGACAAGAAGACGGGTCAGGTCATAGCCGGCGGCCGATTTTTTTGCGCGGCTTGCCGTGCGGATAATTCTCCCGTCTGCCATAACCGCTTCGGCACTTAAAACAGCTTCTCTCATCGTGCCATAGCGCACGGCATTGGTTCCGGATGCACGTGTCGAGGCCATGCCACCAATAGATGCATCGGCACCGGGGTCGATCGGGAAGAACAGACCACTGTCGCGCAACCAGCTATTTAAAGTTTCGCGGGTAATTCCGGGCTGGACAGTTATCGTCATATCTTCAGGTGAAAAAGAAACAACCTGATCCATTTTTGAAAAATCGATGCTGATGCCACCTTTAGGCGCATTAAGCTGCCCCTCAATGGAACTTCCGGCACCGAAGGGAATAATCGGCATTTTGTGCTTGGCGCAAATCTTTACGATTTTTACAACATCGTCTTTATTGGTCGCATAGACAACGCCATCAGGAGTTTGTTGATAAAGTGCGGTCACATTATGGGAATGAGCCTGACGGACAGAAAGATTGCGGCTGAACCGGTCTCCGAAAGCCGCTTTCAATTCTTCACAAACACGATCTATTGTCGCTTCATCGCAGTGTTTTGCCATTCTTTTTACTTTCTCTTTGGGTGGGCAATTTTCTTTTGCCACTTTCGCGCCAAGCGCAAGAAATTGCAATGTTATTTCAAAATATTATGATTGATTTCGGTCTTCTGCGAAAATTTTTTCAAAGGATTGAAAATTTATTCAAATTCAATGAGCGCATTTGTTTATCCATTGTGAAATCGTTTCCGGTAATGAACACCGGTTCGATGACAAAATGTTTTGGTGAATGTCAACTTCACCCGTCTTTCCGGCATGATTATTTTGGCTGTTCAAAGAGGATGCGAGTGACAGACTTAATTCACATCTATCTTAGTGCTTCTGTAAATGCTCTCCCCTCTGATCAATCCACTTTAAAACTCTTCATTCAATATGATGAGCGGCGAAGATTGACCTGATCTAATAAGGTTGCCGAAAACACCGTTAGCCTACAAACGGGGTTTGAAACGTTTCAAACGCAATGCATTGGAAAGCACAAAGACACTTGAAATTGCCATTGCTGCGGCAGATAGCATTGGCGACAATTGTACGCCCCAGACCGGATAGAAAATTCCGGCAGCAACAGGAATGAGTAAAACATTATAACCGAATGCCCAGAACAAATTCTGCTTGATGTTGCGGATTGTTGCTTTTGAAATGGCAATCGCATTGACAACGCCTGTCGGATCGCCCGACATCAATACAACATCCGCGCTTTCAATAGCGACATCGGCACCGGTTCCAATGGCAATACCGGTATCGGCAGCCGCAAGTGCCGGCGCATCATTGATGCCATCACCAACAAAGGCGACCCGCCGTTCGCCCCCACGTATTTTTTTCACAGCATCCACTTTTCCTGCCGGAAGCACTTCAGCGACGATTTCTGAAATACCGAGTTTTGAGCCGATTGTCTTTGCTGTGTTGCGGTTATCGCCTGTGACAAGCGCTGTTGCGACACCCATGTTTTGAAGTTCGGCTATCGTTTTCCCCGAATTCTGTTTGACGGGATCTTCAACTGCAAAAATGGCAACCGCCTTATTGTCTATTGCCGCGTAAAAGGGCGTCATGCCTTCATTGCCGAAAATCTCGGCATCTTTGGAAAAGCCGGAGATATCGACATTTATCTCGTTCATATAACGGTCGGCTCCGATAATGACGTCTCGTCCATTAACTTTGCCGGAAATACCAAATCCGGGTTTGGAATTGAATTCTTCAACAGTCGAAAGGGATATTCCGGCTTTTTTTGCAGCTTCATTCAAAGCCTCGCCAATCGGGTGTTCGGAGCGAAGTTCTACCGCTGCAACATCTGCCAATGTTTGTTTTTCATCAAATCCCTCGGCTGTGATTATTTTATGCAAAACCGGTTTACCGACCGTCAGTGTGCCGGTTTTGTCAAAAGCAACAATATCGGTATCACGCAATGTTTGTAACGCATCGCCGCGACGGAACAAAATACCGAGAGTGGCTGCCCGACCTGTGCCCACCATAATAGATGTCGGCGTTGCAAGACCCATTGCACAAGGACAGGCAATGATGAGGACCGATACGCCGGCAATAAGAGCATGGGGAAATTGTGGAGCAGGGCCGACAAAAAACCAGATAAAAAACGTAACAATTGCGGCCGCAAAAACAGCAGGGACAAACCAGCCTGTTACCTTATCAACCAAAGCCTGAATAGGAAGTTTTGCACTTTGTGCGTCTTCGACCATTTTCTGGATTTGTGCAATAAGTGTATCGCCACCGATCTTTTCAGCACGAAACGTCAAGGAGCCATTGCCATTGACAGTTCCGCCATAAACCTTGTCGCCTTCTTTCTTGGCAACGGGCAGAGGTTCGCCCGTCATCATGGATTCATCAACATTCGAGTTGCCACTTGTGACAGAACCGTCAACAGGGAATTTTTCTCCCGGCCGCATCACAATAATGTCGCCGACAGCAACATCATCAAGCGCAACATCTGTTTCTTCATTGTTTCTTAAAACATGTGCTGTTTTCGGTTTCAAACCGGCAAGCATACGGATGGCTTCACTGGTGCGTCCACGTGCACCTGCTTCAAGATAACGGCCAAGCAGAATTAAAGTAACAATAACGGCTGCCGCCTCGAAATAAACATTATTGGTTCCTTCCGGCATATAAGCGCCGGCGAAGGTCGCAACGGTAGAATAGGACCATGCAGCAAAGGAGCCGACAGCAACAAGAGAGTTCATATCCGGAGTGGCACGAAAGAGATTGGGGATGCCGGATTTGAAAAAACGCCAACCGGGGCCGAAGAGCACAAGTGTTGTCAAAATAAATTCGACGAGGCGGGAGGGGAACATACCAATCGTCGTCATGACAAAATGATGGAACGGCGGTATGATATGGCCGCCCATTTCGAGAACGAAAACCGGAATGGTGAGAATAAGAGCTATAATCAGAGAGCGGCCAAGTTTATGCGCTTCAACGGCTTGTCTGTCGACTTGCTTATGATTATTGACGGGCTTTGCACCATAACCGGCTTTTGCAACAGCTTTTTCCAGCGCATCAATTGTCGCAACATTTTTAAGCATCTCGACATGGGCACGGTTTGTTGCGAGATTAACAACAGCAGTCTTTACCCCGTCTACCGAAAGCAGTGCCTTTTCAACGCGCCGCACACAAGAAGCGCAACTCATACCTTCAATATCAAGGTCAACCGGCTGGTAACCTACTTCATAACCGGCTTTCTCGACCGCTTGCACAAGCTCGTCGATACCGAGTTTATTTTTGCTCGTAACGTCCGCTTTTTCTGTTGCCAGATTGACGACAGCATTGTCTACGCCTTCAACTTTTTTGAGCGCTTTTTCGACGTGGCGAACACAAGATGCACAAGTCATCCCTTCAATATCAAGCTCGATATGAAAATTATCATTTGCCGGAGATTGACCGGTTTTTTCCGTTTGTGAAGTTGTTGTCATGAAACGCACCTTTCACATCAAGAGATAATGGTTCCCCTTATGGGAAGGTCAAGAGAAAAAATAGATGAAAAAACCTTATCCGGAGCGAACCGGATAAGGCCTTGATAAAAGATCAAATATTTACGACGACTAAAATCAATATGTGTCGTTGATACGTGCTACAGCGTGGAAGTCGATTGCACGACCTCTGAGTTCTGCAACCCGCGAAATTTCCTGCTTTTTCTCCAGACCGGAAACAAAGACTACATTCGGCACTTTGCGCAATTCCTCGTCGGGAGCGAGCATATCCGAATTTGTTAAAGAAGCCGGTGCTCTATTTTCGTTTTCCGAAATAATGTTTTTCACGTCTTCTTCATCAGGGCGGTCGACTTTCGGAGCAGTTTTCAGTGCTTCTGCAGATTTATTTGTTTCAAGCGCTGCAACAGTTGACTCGTCCGGAGATTGGGCATCATCTGCATCGGCATAATCATCGTCTTCTTCATAATCGTCATCCGGTACAGCGATGATTTCATTTGCTTCGATCAATGCCGTCAAATCGTCACCCGGAACTTTGTCAGACAACTTTCCGGTCTCGCCCCCATTATTGGCAATAGCAAGGGCAACTTTATCAGCCTCATCCTGCCGCAAAGGTCTTGATTCCGGCAAAGGAACCGATGCCAATTTGACTGTCGTCTCATTATCTTCACCTTCATCCGGTTTGAAGGTCGGTACCGGTACATTAGCATAAGCCATAACCGGTGCTTCGTTGGTCTCTTCCTCGTCTTCGTCTGTCGGTTTCATGCCCTTGCCGCGCAAAGGCGAAGTTTCGGGAAGCGGTGCGTCCTTTTTGGGTAATGAAACCACTGTGGTTGTCTTTGGCTCTTCGGCTACGACCGGAGCACTCGGTTGAACACGCACAGGTTGTTCGGTTGACTGTTCTTGCGAATTTTTACGCCCGAAAAGACTGCTGAGAAACCCGCGTTTTTGAGGGGCAGGTGATGCACTGGCATAGACAACCGGTGCCCCGCGACGGGCGAGCCACTCGGCTTTCGCCTCATTATATCCAGAAAGCGGTTTGCCGTCACTTGGTATATACATAGTCTTGCCATCAGGAAATAATGCCATCAACTCGCTGCGGCTCATACGCGGCCAATGGCGTACATTGCCCACATCCATGTGGACGAAAGGCGAACCTGAACGCGGATAATAGCCGACACCGCCAACCTGCTGCTTTAATCCGATAGCACGCAATTTGGCGAGATTGACATCAGGTAGATAGAAGTCCATGGCGTGGCCAAGCGTATGCTGACTGTTTTTGGCAACGCCACTATTGGGCGAACGTGAACGCAACATATTGTTGGTTGCCGGTGAACGATAGGCTGAAACAACATTGATATATTCGCGCGACCCGCTGGTGCGATAAACAGACCAGATGAGATCAAACAGACGCGGATCCATATTCGTTGGTTCATTGCGCCGCCAATCACGCAAGAACACATTCAGCCGCTTCAAACCGGCCTGATCATATTTGCCATCGCGTTTGAAAACAATTTCGGCTTTTTCACCGGTATGGACGTAATAGAGCTTCAAAGACCTTGTTTCAGCCTTTGCTGCTACCGGTGTCAACATAAAGGACAAAGCTGTACCCATTGCCATGAAGGCCAATGACAAACGACGAAATGTCCAAAATGATTTTTTCAAACCGTCAACCACCATTCGTAAAACCTGCCCTGTTACCCGCGGATGAGACGCGATAATCAAAACGTGGTGTTCAATTAACTCGCTCCCCGACCATCTGAAATCGGCTTTATAGTTAGTAAAGCCTAACCCAGAATGGTTAACAGCAGCTTTATATGTGAGCCAGCAAAACAATGATGCTGGTCAAATACGACTATACCATGGCAAAAATGCCACAGAAGAGAACAAATATCAAAAACTCAGTAACATTTTGTTACGATGGTTAATTTTTTCTTTTTATTGACATATTCCTGCGCAGCATCTCTGCCGGTTCATTTCTAATATTGGGATTGAAGCGTCCCAAGACAAGTCAAAATCCTCGTTTTTTGATCTATGTGGAGACAATGAGATGCTTTGGAGATGCCTTGGAGATGCCTTGACGGGGGGCGACATGACGGCGTTGGAAAGCAATGATAATCGCGACATGTCCTGACAATATCGTGCAAATAATATATCATAAAAGCGGCCGATGCAGAACAGATTATCATTGTAAATATGCTCTAACGGATATTCCAACCAGAACTTGCAAATGAAATTTTAATTTTATCTCTGGTGATTGTTTGTCTCGGCGGCAAACATAAAAAATTCGCCAATCTATATTCATTAATAATCACATTCACCAATTGGCGACTTTTAATAATCGCCAGTTTAAAAATCTGTTATGTGAAAAGCGGATTGTATTTTGCATTCAAACGCAACGCGGAGGAAAGTCCGAATTCGTACGCTTTCGAAATGGAAATCGAAAACGTAGTTTCGTTTTGATAAAAAAGGCAGTTTCGTTTTGCTATATAAGCGGGAGAACGAAGGGAAGGGCGGTTCTTGCCTTCTATAAAGAAAACAGAATGAAGTTATAGAGGTTCATTAATTACGATTGCAATTTAGGCTATTGCAGTTTTTCCTCAAGAAAAAACAAATAAAAAGTGGTGACAAAGATATTTGTCACCACCAAATCATCATGCCGCATTAAAATTATGCGGTGCCGACCTTTTCCGGCCAGTCTTATTTAGTCTTATTTTCAGCTTGCCCGTTTTCAACTTGCTCGGCGCAATGTCTCGGTCTCTTTCCGACTTTCAGCATGATATTCATCAAGCTTGCGGTAAAGTGTTGAACGACCGATCCCGAGGCGACGGGCCGCTTCGCTCATGCGTCCACGATAGTGGTTCACTGTGCGTTCAATGATTTCCCGTTCAAGTTCATTATAAGCACGCACCTGACCGTTATCATCAATTAGATGAACGGAATAACGATCATTTTTTTCGGCTATTTCTACCGGTGCATTGCTTCTGAAATCGGCAAGCTGATTTCCGGTTAGTTGCGGGAAGTCACGAATTGTCAAAAGTGGCCCTTGGCTCAGCAATACAGCGCGAAAAAGCACATTTTCCAGTTCACCAACATTCCCTGGCCAATCATGCTGCAATAAAAGCGAAAGTGCAGAACCTGCCACCCCGTGAACATGCGGCTGCCCACTTTCAACGACAATATGTTCAATGGCACGCTGCGCAATATCGGCAAAATCGTCACGCCGTTCGCGAAGCGGGGGAATAATTACGTGACATTCTCTCAACAGATCATAGAATTCCTTCAAAAACAGACCGTCTTCGACAAGCCCCTGAAGCCGTGACGTTGAAATAGTTGTCAAACGGAACTTGGGCTCTTCACCTTTTTCAGATTCCTTGCGTTTCTTGAGAAAATCAACCCAGCGTCTCTGCTGATTAATTTCAAGACGATCTATCTCGCAAAGACAAATTGTTCCATGGTCAATCGCATTGATATGCGGCAGAATCTTGGTTTCCCACTTTTTTGCGTCCTGCAGGGGATCAGAAATCGGCACACATTGGATACGAACAAATTTACCGGTTGCGTAAGGGCTTTCGTGGTGGATCACGCGGGCAAGTGTCTCTCTGCCGGTTCCTTTTTCTCCTTCGACGAGAAGATTTTTGGTTGACAAAGCAGCTTGTTTTGCCCGTTCAAAAGGCTCTTTCATTGCTTCACTATTTGCGTAAAGGTCGGAGAACCGCAAGTGGTTTTCCTGCTGGCGACGAATGTAATGCACTTCACGCTCATAGGTATTGTTGATAGACAGATTGCCCAGTGTCACACTCAATCTTAGTGATGTAATCGGATAGACGAGGTAATCAACGGCACCCGCCTTCAGACTTTTCTGGAGGAGTTCCTCATTTTCTACATCGGACATGACAACGAGCGGGGCGGCAAATCCGGTAACACGGATTGTTGAAATGAGATCGGTTCCGCCAAGGTCACTCATCATCAAATCGACCAATGCAAACGAAATATTACGGCGTTTACGCAACAAATCGAGTGTGCGTAATCCATTTTCTGCTTCAATTACACGATATCCGAGAGCACGAAGAATGGAAGAAGTGTTGGCTCGTTTACCATAGTCTTCGGCTGCTACTAGTATAGGACCCATCATTGCTTTCATCATCTCCTTTGTGAGGACGAAAACGCATAGACAGGCGTTTGGTTGCAAAACATAGGTGTACCTCGTTTGCCCCGCAAGCGTCAGACTACTATCAATCTGATGATTACATGCAACAGAAAAGAGAATTTTTTCCAAAAAAAAAGCTTTTCCGTTGATTTCCATCAAAAGCGACATATTGATTGAGCTATAACATGTTGATACAGCTGTTATCAGTTGTTTTTTTGCCGCTTGATGTCGGTTTTTTGGAGCAAACCTGATGAAACCTATTGCGTCCACTCTTTGTCTTACTGCAATGGCTTTTGCCCTTGCCGCTTGTAATCTTTCACAAAATTATGGCCAGCGTCCTTCGGTGCAGAATATTCCGACAGGAATTGATGGCCAGTGGGTCGATAAAAATGGTATCGTATCGTCGTTCAGAAACGGTATCTTCGAGACGCGTTCGTCCGATACAAGGGAAAAGCTTTCAGAAGGAAATTATCGTTTCAGTAATCCGCAACTTGTCGAAATCGAGATGCGCTCCATCGTGCGCGGAACTGTTTCACGCGTCAATTGCGCAATATCGAACAACTCGATGCAACTCTTGTGCACCTCGAGCAGCGGTTCGCAATTTTCTTTAAACAGAAAAATTTAATAAAAAACGGAAAGATCAGACTGGAATTTTATGGCAGATCAAAAAAGTAAGGTTGGCGTTCTCCTGATTAATCTGGGAACGCCAGAAGGTACCGATTCAACAAATGTTCGCAAATATTTGCGTGAATTTTTGTCAGATCGACGGGTAATAGAATGGCCGCGCATTTTATGGTACCCGATTCTTTATGGAATAGTTCTCAACGTACGCCCGAAAAAGTCCGGTGCACTTTATAAGCGTATCTGGAATTATGAATTGAACGAGTCGCCTTTGCGCACTTATACACGCGCTCAGGCTGAAAAGCTCGGTCCGCTCCTTGATGAGCCGAATGTCGAGGTCTATTGGGCCATGCGCTATGGCAAGCCTTCGATTGACGAGGTGCTCGGCACTATGATCGAGAAGGGGTGCGAAAAAGTTCTGTTTTTCCCGCTTTACCCTCAATATTCTGCGACAACAACGGCAACCGTGCTCGACGCGGTTTTTGCAAGCCTTGAGAAACGTCGTTATCAACCGGCTATACGCTCTGTTCCGCCTTATAGTGATGATCCTGTTTATATTGACGCGCTCGCCCATTCGGTCGAGACACATTTGAAGACACTCGAATTTGTTCCGGAAAAGATCATTGCGTCCTATCACGGTATTCCTCAATCCTACGCAAAAAGGGGTGACCCTTATCCGGAAGAGTGCGTGCGCACAACCGAAGCTTTGCGTAAACGCCTTGGAATGGACGAGAACAAGCTCATTATGTCCTTCCAATCACGCTTTGGCCCTGAGGAATGGTTGCAGCCTTATACAGCCGCGACCGTTGAAAAACTTGCGAAAGAAGGCGTCAAATCTATCGCAGTCTTCAATCCGGGTTTTGTCGTTGATTGTTTGGAAACAGTCGATGAAATGGGCCATGAAGCGCAAAAGACATTCAAAGAAAATGGCGGAGTGAATTTTGTCCATATTCCCTGCCTGAATGACAGTGAAGACGGCATGAAAGTCATCGCCCATCTTGTAAAAAGAGAGCTTCAGGGCTGGATTTGAACTATTGCTGAAATTTTAAAAATTTTGCATTGATCATTAAACGGGGGAAAGCTGCCTACCATCGCTGTTTGTAGCTTTCCGCTGGCAAATAAAACTGTAACGATACGAATACTGATCTCGATATTTTTTAAGGGAGAAGAATGTGTTCGGTTTTAATATCGCCTTATTGTTGTTGGTTGTGCTGGTTGTTGCAACATTGTTTGCGGGAATCAAGCAGGTTCCCCAAGGCTATCAATATACAGTTGAACGTTTCGGCCGCTATACCAAAACCTTGATGCCGGGACTTAATTTGATTGTTCCGTTTTTTGACCGCATAGGCGCGCGCGTCAATATGAAGGAGCAGGTGCTTGATATTCCCACTCAGGAAGTCATTACCCGCGATAACGCAACTGTTTCGGTTGATGCAGTGGCGTTTTTCCAAGTGCTGAATGCTGCCCAATCTGCCTATCAGGTATCGGATTTGAATTATGCGGTCTTAAACCTCAATATGACGAATATTCGTACTGTTGTCGGTTCAATGGATCTTGACGAGCTTTTATCCAACCGCAATACGATCAATGAAAAGCTTTTGCATGTGGTTGATGAAGCAGCCCATCCATGGGGCTTGAAGATGACCCGAATTGAAATAAAAGATATCCAGCCGCCGCGTGATCTGGTCGACGCTATGGGCCGGCAGATGAAAGCCGAACGCGACAAGCGCGCACAAGTTCTTGAAGCCGAAGGCGATCGCAATGCCAATATTTTGCGGGCGGAAGGTTTTAAACAGGCACAGATTCTGGAAGCAGAGGGAAAGCGGGAAGCCGCCTATCGGCAGGCAGAAGCGCGTGAGCGTCTGGCAGAAGCAGAGGCAAAAGCAACATTGGTTTTGTCCGAAGCCATTGCGAAGGGAAATGTTCAGGCAATCAATTATTTTGTTGCACAGAAATATACCGATGCCCTTGCCTCTATCGGTACAGCCAATAACCAGAAGGTGGTTTTGATGCCAATGGAAGCTTCATCGCTTATCGGCTCTCTTGGTGGCATCGGTGCCATTGCAAAAGAAGTTTTCGGTTCCTCACAAGAGAAAAAATAAAGTTGAAAGCAGGACAGGAGACGATGTTTTCTCTCGTGGTTGTTATATGAGGCTTAAGCAAGCGGTTTTGACCAGTTGGAATAGGTAAATCCCTAAGGAGCTTCACCGCTTGTAAAAGGTTGAATTTTTAGACAAGCTGCCAAGCTTCATAGAGTGAGCATTACTTCATAGAACGAGCGTTAAAAGCTGGCCTTCAGAAGGAACAAGCATGTTTGATTTATTGATGACCTTGGGAGCATGGAACTGGGTGGTTTTAGGATTTATCCTGCTCCTTCTTGAACTCATTTTCCCAGGCGTATTTTTTGTCTGGTTCGGTCTCGGTGCTCTGTTGACGGCACTTGTTTCTTTGCTTTTTTACAACCTGCCTTGGATTGCACACTGGGAAGTGGAAGTCATTTTTTTCCTGATATTTTCTATCATCATGGTGTTGATAGGTCGTAATTTGTTTCGCCGCGACCGCGAAACCGACGAGCCATTATTAAACAGGAGAACCGACCAGATTATTGGCAAAAAAGTTGTTCTTGAGGAACCCGTTCGGGATGGCAAAGGGCGCATTCGTGTTGACGATACGATATGGCGCATCAAAGGGCCTGATCTTCCTGAAGGCACGGAAGTCAAAGTGGTTGCCTTCGATAATGGTGTTTTCACAATTGAAAAGGCCTGAATTCAAGGCCACCCATGATCGCGCAATTCTTCAATGTGTTTTGCTGGTAAAACCTTGTCAATGCCGAACATTTTTTGATGTGCTTCATTTTCGACCGGTCAGGCTCTCCTTTTTTCCGACAAAGCTTCCGGATTTCATTTTTTAAACTGTGATAAATAAAGCTATCAACGTGATCTTTTTTTTCGTGAACGGTTTTCCTTTTTAATAAATTCGTTTATTCCCTGTGCTGGAACATCAAGCAGGAATTGAAAAAACTATGCGACTGGGTGGGCGCCTTCAGGCGGCAATTGAAGTATTGCAGGATATCAAATCGCGCCGGCGACCGGCTGCGGAAGCACTTAAAGACTGGGGGCTTTCGCATAGATTTGCTGGCGCCGGTGACAGGGCTGCAATCGGCAATATTGTTTATGACGCCTTGCGGGAACGTTATTTACTTGAATGGCGTATGGATAGCGATGATCCTCATGACACAGCCTTTGGTGCATTGTTGGAAGATGGCGGGCTTTCGCTTGATGAACTTGCGCGTAGTCTTGATGGAGACCGTTTTGCACCGGAACCATTGAGTGAACATAGCCGCAATATGTGGCTCACCAAAAATATTGACGAAGCGCCCGATTATATTCGGGGAAACCTGCCGCAATGGTGTGTTCCTCTATTTCAGGATATTTTCGGCTCCCATTGGCTTGATGAAGCTGTCGCATTGGCAAAACGTCCACCACTTGATTTACGTGTGAACCGCTTGAAGGCAAAACCCGAAAAGATTATGCGCGAACTTGCGGGAACAGGTGCCAAACCGGTCTCATGGTTTGATTGCGCTTTACGCATTCCACCGATCGAGAAATTGAAACGGCACCCTAATGTGCAGGCAGAGCCGGCCTTCCAAAAAGGCTATTTTGAAGTGCAGGATCTCGGATCGCAAATCGTCGCAAGACTTGCCGGAGCAAAAGTCGGTATGCAAGTGCTTGACTATTGTGCCGGCGCTGGTGGAAAAACATTGGCTATGGCGGCGGATATGGAAAACCGTGGTCAAATCCACTGCTATGACGCCGAAAAAGCCCGTCTTGCTCCGATTTTTGAACGGCTGCGTCGCTCCGGTGTTCGCAATGTTCAACCGCACGTCAATATAAGTGAACTCGACGCATTAAAAGAGCAAATGGATATTGTTCTGCTTGATGCACCTTGCACAGGTACGGGAACATGGCGCCGCCGTCCGGATGCCAAATGGCGCTTGACAGAAGGCCAGCTTGAACGCCGTATTGCAGAACAGAAAACCGTTTTAAATGCAACTTTACCTTATCTCAAAACTGGCGGTCATCTCGTCTATATTACATGTTCGCTGCTTTCTTCCGAAAATGACAAACAAATAGCGGCTTTTCTCAAGGAAAATTCGCAATTCAAAGAGATCGACATGAAAAATTTGTGGCAGCAACATTTCGGGAAAGATGCACCGAAGCCGGTTTTTCCTGAACATGGGCTGGTTTTATCTCCGGCAAGCACAGATACAGACGGCTTTTTTATATCGGTCCTTGAAAAACGTTAAACATAATGACGAGGTCAAGCATGTGGGGTGGAAAATCGGTTCTTTTTCTGATGGCAACCGAACTGGAATATGGCGAGCACCTCAAAAAGCTCATTAAACCGCATATTATCGGCGTGGGGCCCATTGAGGCCGCTATCAATACGACAAAAATTTTAAGTGCTATGAAAAACGAGAATCGCTTGCCCGACCTTGTTGTCTCGCTCGGTTCGAGTGGCTCACAAAAGCTCGAACAAACAGAAGTTTATCAGGTGTCATCTGTGAGCTGGCGCGATATGGATGCAACGGTACTGGGTGTTGAAAAGGGGGTAACGCCTTTTGTTGATCTGCCCGCAACTGTGAAAATGCCGACATTGATACCCGATTTCCCGTCTGCAAGCCTATCGACCGGCGGCAATGTTGTTTCCGGTGATGGCTATAAAAATATAAAAACCGATATGGTTGATATGGAAACTTATGCCGTATTGCGAAGTTGCCAAACTTTCGATGTTCCCTTGTTCGGATTGCGGGGTATCTCCGATGGTCAAAAGGAGCTGGAACATGCAATGGATTGGCGCCAATATTTGCATATTGTTGATGAAAAACTGGCAAATGCGCTGATGCTGCTTGATAAGGTGATGGAACATCCGGAAAAATGAAATTCCGGAAAGTTGGAATTAAAGCCGGTAGTAAATAATCAGCCAATCATTTTTAGGTGGTTTATCGTTTAAAAACTGTTTTCTCATCTATCACCCGATTGCATTTCTTAAAAAGACTCTTTAAAGGCTTTTTATGAGCACGATACATCCTGACACAATTCTGATTATAGATTTCGGTTCGCAAGTAACCCAGCTTATTGCACGCCGTGTGCGTGAAGCCGGTGTCTATTCCGAAATCGTTCCGTTCCAGTCTGCCGCAGACGCGTTCAAGCGTATCAAGCCGAAAGCGGTTATTCTTTCCGGTTCTCCCCATTCAACCGTTGATATAGGGTCTCCGAGAGCACCGCAAGAGATATTCAATGCGGGAATTCCCGTTCTTGGTATCTGTTATGGCGAACAGACAATGTGCGCGCAACTTGGCGGCAAAGTCGAAGCGGGGCATGAACGCGAGTTCGGGCGCGCAGATCTCACCGTTGAAGAAGATAGTGCTCTCTTTCAAGGCGTATGGAAAAAAGGAACCCATCATCAGGTCTGGATGAGCCATGGTGACAGGGTCACTGTTTTGCCGGAAGGCTTCAAAGTTATCGGCACCTCGAAAGGTGCGCCCTTTGCCGCGATTTCTGATGAAAAACGCCACTTTTATGCCGTGCAATTCCATCCGGAAGTTGTTCATACTTTGGATGGCGCCCGTCTTTTGCAGAATTTCGTCCACAATATAGCCGGTATCAAAGGCGACTGGTCTATGAAAACCTATCGCGAACAGGCCATTTCTGCCATTCGCCGGCAGGTGGGGAAGGGGCGCGTTATCTGCGGCCTTTCAGGCGGGGTTGATTCGTCCGTTGCGGCGGTGCTTATTCATGAAGCCATTGGCAATCAGTTGACATGCATTTTTGTCGATCATGGTTTGATGCGCAAAAATGAAGCCGAAGAGGTCGTCTCGATGTTTCGCGAGACCTATAATATTCCGCTTGTTCATGTTGACGCATCCGATCTTTTTATCAATGCCCTTGAAGGGGTGAGCGACCCCGAAAAGAAACGCAAGATTATCGGCCGCCTGTTTATCGAAGTTTTTGAAAAAGAAGCCAAAAAGCTTGGTGGTGCAGAATTTCTGGCACAGGGTACGCTTTATCCTGATGTAATCGAGAGTGTGTCATTCTCGGGTGGTCCCTCGGTTACTATCAAAAGCCATCACAATGTTGGCGGCTTGCCGGAACGCATGAATATGAAACTGGTCGAACCGTTACGCGAACTTTTCAAAGATGAAGTTCGCGCTCTGGGGCGTGAGCTTGGTTTACCTGAAAAATTTATCGGACGTCATCCTTTCCCTGGTCCCGGCCTTGCTATTCGTTGCCCCGGAGGGGTGACGAGAGAGAAACTCGATATTTTGCGTGAGGCGGATGCGGTTTATCTTGATGAAATTCGCAAAGCCGGCCTTTATGATAAAATCTGGCAAGCTTTTGCTGTTCTCCTTCCTGTACAAACGGTAGGTGTCATGGGTGACGGACGAACATATGAATATGTTTGCGCGTTAAGGGCTGTAACTTCGGTCGACGGAATGACGGCCGACTTTTATCGTTATGATATGGATTTTCTGGCACAAGCTGCAAACCGCATTATTAACGAAGTGCGCGGCATCAATCGCGTCGTCTATGATATTACGTCCAAACCACCGGGAACCATCGAGTGGGAATAAAAATTAACTTCTGTTAACTTCTAATTTGTTTCATTAACCCCAGTTATCTTTGTGGATTAACTGGGTTTTTTGTTTATTAAACTTTAATAAGATTTAACATAAACGATTCACAAAAGGAGGGGCCTATGGACGAAAAATATAAAAAATTTGTAAATGAAGTTGATTTTTCGAGACAACTTTTAGGTATAGGCTTAACAAGTCTAAGGAAAGCTGATTTCTCAACTAGGGGGTTATACTTTCAAGCACTATCAAGCATTAGTCTTGGTCTGGAGAGATTACTAAAACTGTGCCTGATTTTGGACGATTATAACAAAACTGGTCAATATCCTTCACGCAAGGTTTTAAAGGATTATGGACATAAATTAACGGAATTGTTTAATTTGGCACAAAAAAAAACCAAAAATGCTCCTGAACTAAATCAAATTCAGTCGAATACTCTTGAGCTTCTTACAAAATTCGCGACATCCTCTAGATATAGTAATATAGATTTTATAACAAACGATTTCGAAAATGACCCTATCAAAGAATGGCATACTGAAATTGATGAAAAAATATGGAGTGTGATGCTCAAACCTAAAGATATAAATAGAATAATTAAAAAATGTGAAGAAGTGAGATCTTTTGTAAAGGACTTACCTATATTTGTAGGTGGCTATGAGGATGAAATGGGAAATGAGATTAAAGATGCAGGTGAGCTATACTATCTTAACACAAGAAGCTCGTTGTTAGCTGGATATAGAGTTCTCGTGGTAATATATATCATCGAAGCTATTCTCAAAATACTCCAAACAAAAATTGATGAGACACACAATAATGATTTTTGTATGTTGGAATTAGGTAGGATTTACGCAACTATAACGTATGGTACTGATAAGGAAAAAATTAGACGAAAGAATTTTATAAGGAGGTAACAAACTGCAGCTTCGCTTATCATTTCAATTTCATTCTACAACAGGTTTAGTCATTTGAGGTGTAAGTAGAATAATTTTCTAAGAGCTCTTTCACGTCAGTTTTGTCGTCGAAATGACTTTATTGAGCGGTTTCGGGGCTGAATGGTGGATTCAGGAAAGTTGTTTTATCGGGATATTTCAAACATACCGCATCAATAAAGCATAATTCAATTGAACATCTTCAGGGATGGGAATGTAGACAATATGTCCGTCACCGGGTGCTACAGTAATGTCTTCGTTCTTTTTATTTTTCAGTGATTTTATCGTAAAATTGATATTGCCATCCGGCGTCATCATTTCCACTTTGTCATTCAATTCAAAGCGGTTTTTGACAGCGACTTCCGCAAGCCCGTTCACGCGTTTTCCGGTAAATTCGCCAACAAATTGCTGACGACCGGGAAGCGATGAGCCGGTTGCATAATTCTGGTATTCTTTATGTTTATGGCGTTGTAAAAAGCCTTCGGTATAACCGCGGTGGGCAAGGGATTCCAGAACCACCATCAAATTGTCGTCAAAGGGGCGGCCGGCCAATGCATCATCTATTGCCTTGCGATAAACCTGTGCAGTGCGAGCAACATAATAATGCGATTTCGTGCGCCCTTCGATTTTCAACGAATTGACACCGATGTTGATCAGCTTTTCGACATATTGGACAGCGCGAAGGTCTTTTGAATTCATGATATATGTACCATGTTCGTCTTCAAACGCGGTCATTTCGGCTTCCGGCCGATTTGCTTCATGAAGCACAAATACCTTGTCGGTGGTTGGCCCTTCGCCAAGATCGGGCTGAATTTCCCCGCTTACTGTCTCTTCAACTTTGATAATTTCGCCCAGTTCATTCTCGACGCCTTCTTCGACACCATATTTCCAGCGGCAGGCATTCGTACATGTTCCCTGATTGGCATCGCGGTGGTTGATGTAGCCCGAGAGAAGGCAACGCCCCGAATAGGCCATGCATAACGCACCATGAACAAAGACTTCCAACTCGATGTCGGGAACATTTTCACGGATTTCTTCAATTTCCTTCAGCGATAATTCCCTTGAGAGAATGACGCGCGTCAATCCCATGCTTTTCCAGAACTTGACGGTTGCCCAATTAACTGCATTCGATTGTACCGAAAGGTGAATATCGACATCGGGAAAATTTTCCCGCACCATCATAATCAATCCCGGATCTGACATGATGAGAGCATCGGGATTCATGTCGATAACAGGTTTTAATTCACTCACAAAACTTTTAAGCTTGCTGTTGTGGGGAGCAATGTTGACAACAACATAGAATTTTTTGCCCTCAGAATGGGCTTCGTCAATGCCTATTTTCAAATTTTCTTCATGATTGAATTCATTATTGCGCACCCGCAAGCTGTAGCGGGGCTGGCCTGCATAAACCGCATCCGCGCCATAGGCAAAAGCGTAACGCATAGATTTCAATGTGCCCGCAGGACTTAACAATTCGGTTTTATGAAGTTTTGACATTGATTGAAAGAGCCTTGAAAATTGAGCTGTTGTTTAGCAGAACTGGCCTATCCGTTCAACCTGTCAGGAAACATAATTTCTCAAGATCAATCTTCATTGCAATATGCGGTTTTACCGAAATTGAAGGTTGAAGCGGGAATAAACAGCGGACAGAATTTTAAAAATGTAATTTAAAATAGGCGGTTAAAAAGCATGGGAAAAAATGCAGCGGTGAAACCGCGAAGGTAAAAATACGCGGGTAAAGAAAATATGCGCTAAAACGATCGAACTTTTTATTCATGCAAAAATCGTCATTATACGCCTTAAACGGCCACGGCTTAGGAGGCCAAGTTAGGGGGCATGGCTTAGGTGGTCAAGTTAGGGGTCATGGCTTAGGTGGTCAAGTTGGACGAAGCAGGATTGAAGTCAACCTTAATCACAAAAATAGGCCCATTGCAGAAGTGCCTGACGCTGGCGCGGACGACAGAAAAAATCACCGGGGTCACAGTTTTTCCTAAGTTGGGCGACATGGCGGCGCATCTGTTTCCAACGTTTGATCTGCCGCTCGTCTTCGCCTGCGATACGGCGACCCGAATAATAACGGCAATACCACTGGAACCAGCCGCGCGGGTCATCTTTATAAATCCAGCCTTTAGCCTTCCAATAGGAAAGCGGTTTTCCGGCCAATACACCATAATAATTCATGTCAGCCTGTTTGCCTTCAGGTGATAATTTCGCGTTCTGAAACCAGCTTGAAGGAAACTCGTTTCTGCAATCGGTCATATATTTTCCGCCGAAAACGCCCATTTCCAACATTTGCTTAGGGGTTAACTGCGGTTCAAAATCGGCTGAAAAGTTTTTTCCCTCTTCACACACGCGTTCATAGCGATAGCCATGTTGCATTTTGTCGTTAACCTCTACCCATAAAGACATGGATTATTGCTCCATTATTTGAACGAATAAACGAATAGTTATGTCGGAAGATAAAAAATCCAGTGTCCGGACAAAAAGAGAATGAATGGGGGTATTAGCATTCAGAATAATAGAGGTTTTCGGTTTTTCAACCGGAACGGGCTTCAAGGATTATTCCCCATCGCATAGATAAAGAACAATCCTTCTTCAAATTCAGAATTTAATTCTTACACCTACTGTGCCGCTAAAGCTGTAATTATCGCTGATATTTTTGAAAGCACCGCGTATATTCGTTTCGCCATAAAGTGACCAATTATCATTATTCCAATTATAACTGCCACCCAATCCAAGTCCGGCCTGAAAATCTTCATTTTCATTCCGGAACGAAGTGCCGGAAACATTCACTTTCGATCCATCAAGAAACTCGTAGTAAAGGTTGCCTATGCCATATAGGAGTGTGCGACGCCGGTCTCCGCTATCGGATATCCACGTTTTATCTCTGCTGAAAGCGACACCGGCACGGCCTTCCAGACTGTCACCATCTTTCAGAGATACTTTTGTATTCAAGCCGTCGCGAAAACTGTCAAAATCTATCAACGAATAAGAAAGTTGGACTTGCGGCGTTATATCCCATGTTTCCGTCAATTTTAACCGATGACCGGCCTCTGCCGAAAGAGCGTAGCCGAAACCGTTTTCGTTTTTTGTATCCGAACGGGTAAAATTCTTGGAATTGAAATCGGTTTCATACCAGGTGGCTTGCGATTGTAAATCGACATAGCTGCCATTGAAGCCATACCATGTGGCTGCAGCCCCTATACCATACCCTTCCGCCTCGACTTTGCCGTGCCCGTCATCGGAGCGGACAGACGCTTCTGCACGACCGAAATGACCGCTCAAAGATCCTATCAGGATTCCGTTGGCATTTTCGACGAGTGCACCATCAATCCCGCTTTGCATGCGCCATAGATCAAGATCATAATGTTCATCTGTCGGCGAATGTGAGGGGGTTACTTTGCCTGTGCTTCCCTCCATGCGGCCCCAAAAACCGCTGTGTTCAATAAGCTTCGAGGCTTGATCAGAAAGATGAACTTCATTCACTATATTATCGGTTCCGTCCGTCCAAAAGCGGTTACCAACTCGTTGCTGCAACGTCGACAAACGATTGAGACTTGTGAGCACTTGAGGATAAGCTTCATAAAGAGGAACCGAAGGGCCGTAAGAAGGTTTGGTGGGCAAGGTTCCTCCACCTGTATCACCGCCGCCAGTGCCACTATTTCCTTCACCTTGGTTGTCGGTGTCTTCCGGCGAGCGAAGATACCAGTCATAAGTGAATTCATCGTCCCCATAAACATCGCGGTTACCGGATTTTTTTGCCGGTCCACGCTTCAGCAAATAGGCATAAGCAGTGTCGGAACCGGCAACGGCCATGATACCGTCATCACGTTGATATCCACGTCCCCAGCCGCTACCGATAACAAAGCTGTCTTCTCCGGTTGTTGCGCCATTGATTGCGTCAACGACTTTTATGCCCTCATATGCGGTTTTTTTACTTAACCTGCCGACAATTAAATCATCGATATAAAGTTTCGTTTTTCCCGAAGCGGTTCCGCCGTCAATGACAAGCCGGTCAGAAGCGGCGCCGTCGCCATTAAGATCGCTGTTAAGGCGAATTCCACCATTGTTTCCGATATAATCACCTTTGACAATCAGTTTGTCTATAATATTGTCATTACTCCTGCTTCCCATATCGATTATACCGCCATTGGTAAGACTAACCTTCGAGGAAGCTCTTACCGCGCTTTCGCTAAAGATGGTGGGAGCAGAGTTATTTCCTTGATAATCATTGTGGTTGATAGCCAATACGCTATTGTTCTCAATGAGAAAATCAAGATTATCTCTACTTTTTATATCATCGGTTAATGTAAGTTTTGCGCCGTCGGCAAGTTTTATTTTCCTCCAATTATCGCCGAAGTTGACACCCCGTGCGAGATCATCGGCAGTAAATGAACCACCTTTAATAATGCTACGGGAAAGGGTAAGTTCTTTGTCGTTTCCATTGCCGGCCAATGCATGTTTGAAGTTACCGGTATCAGCTATATTAGCAATGGTCGCCTGATCGCCGTCTCCTCCGCCCATATCAAATCCGCCAGACCAAGTGCCGCCCGACCATATGAGATTATCTTTTCCGTCGCCAGCATGTACAAGCCCCCGCACCTCGGACAAAGGATTTGTAAAAACAAGTGTATCGCCATTCTGACTGCCTTTGACGGCCAGCACATCATCGGCTTTTGCAAGTAAACGCCCGCTATTGATAAATTTGGTTCCGTCAGGCGAATTTGTTGACCTGTTCGTTAAATTGACCAACAGGGCATTTTCAGTATCGGATTGGATTGTTCCGGCATTTTCAGATAATGAAGAGGTTCCTGCCAACCAGCCGGAGCCGGTGGCATTATTATCCATCGTCACAGTTGCATAGTTTTTTACAATTCCTGTTGTATTGGTGCGTATACCGGTTGCGTTCCCGGTGACATTGATTTTGTAGCCAGACCCTATAATGGCATTGGAATTTAAAATAGGGCCATTCAATTGTGCATTGCGGAAATCATAGCCAACACCGTTGGCTGCGACATTGATTGTCACCGTGGAAGCACGTAATGTTTCACTTTCATCAACGTAACCTGTTACAAGACCGACTGCTGTGCGTATACCGGAGCCGCTCCCTCCCACATTGATAACAGAGCCGTTGAAAGCTATAGCTGCCGCAAAATCAGCCTCTGTCGAACTAATATTATTCTCAACCCCGTTCCCTGTACCGGCTCCGACCGTTATCTTGTCACCGCCCAATATTATCCCTTTGGCATCCGAATTTAACAAAACACCGTGGGCGCTTCCGAAGACATTGATTTCCCCAAGATTTCCGGAAGCGTTCACAAAAGCGTTTTTCTCGAGGTAAATACCGGCAATTCCATCATTGACAGTTATCTTACCGGTGTTAACAATGTTTGCCTGCGTGTCTCTGCCGGCCAATCCTTCAATATGGAGTCCGATTCCATTGGCGACGCTAATATTTTTATAATTTTCCAGACGCCCACCCTCAATCACATGGATTCCGGTAGCATTAGTGCCGTTTGTCATGTCAATGGTGCCGCGATTGACCAGAAGGGCACTGTTGCGCGTGATGAAACCGGTCACGTTTTTGGCGTTGGTTGTGATATCCACATAATTGGTGAGTTTTGTTGAACTATATTCTTCATTTGTATAGCTTGAATCGATCAAATGGTAACGGCCGTCCACGATGCCGCCAATTGCTCCCTCTCCGGTAAGATAAATTTTACGTTCAAGTTGATCTTCAGCACTGATTTGGCCTATGGCACCACCATTAATAAAAACAGCGGCAGCTCCCTTCTTATTAACGGTAAGATGAGCATCTCTGGTTTCGATCGTTGTTTGGCTCCCATTGATATCCGTACCGGAACCTTCAATAATGACGCTATCTTCTCCGGATGCCGTCAAATTCTCGCCATGGCCATAAAAGCTGGCACCTCCATCCATCCGGAATAGATTGGATTGATCCGCATTCACTTCCATGTTCCTGGCGCTATTTTCAATCTGGCTTCCTGCGCCATAGACATAAAACGCGATTTGTCGCTTACCCGTTACAAAAGTCGGATTTGCATTTTCTGTTACGCTTGCGTAACCGCCATCACGAACGTAAACCCCTACAGCACCATCACCGGTAAGGTCGATGGAACCATCAATAAAAGCCTTTGCACGGTGCGTGTCATCAGGATGTCCTTCGACCCATACGCCGTAATTGCGTATCAATTTGTCAGTTTGTGCGGAGCTCGAAACAACCACATGACTGGTGCTGGTCAATGTTGCGGTTGCATCATTAATACCTGTTTGTTGCACTTTTGTTGAAAGAACGTAAACACCAACACCATTAATCCCGTTAAGTTTGATCGTTCCATTATTGATGACATTATTGATAATATTGTTGCCGTTTTTTACGATTGTACCGTTGTTAACAACCTTCATCCCGTAGTTGCGTGCCGTAGCGCTGCCATTCGTCGGGACTGCTGCACCATTTATCTCTATCGTACCATTATTGACCAGTTTGAGAGCGTGATAGTCTTCAGCTTCAATCGGAATATCGGCAGCCATAGCGGCCGCGTTTTGCATGTTTTTACCGATAACAATAGAGCCATTATTTGTCGCTGTTGCATTACTTGAAGCCATAATGCCGTAAAATTGGGTATTATTGGCGTTCGTTGTATCACTCACAATATCGGTATTGCTATATTGAGCGGCCCTGCCGATATAAATAGTTCCCGAAGAATTGTTGGTGAAACTTGAATAAAGCGAGTCTATGGCAACTCCGGCAACTTTTCCCGGCAGGCCGTCATTGTTAACGCCAACATTGATAATGCCGTCATTCGTTGCAATGCCGGAGTTATGAAGATAAATTCCGTTGCTATATGCAGTTGATTGTTCATTCGAACGGCTGACAGCAACATTTATTATTCCTGCATTATGAAATGTGCCACCGTAAAATGCCTCTACAGCCGAACCTGAATAAAATTCTTTGTCATTTTGACTATTATTGACGTTCGTCTCATGTACAACCGATTCGCGAAATCCGGAATTGATGACACCGTAATTGTTGCCAGTCGTATGAGTGCTGTTCTCGTCGTTAGGGTCGCGGTTTGAACCCAGAATAACAGCAGAATTTCCGCGTGCCGAAACAATTCCGCCTTTTTCGATTAAAACTTCACTCCCCCCTTCTGCAACGAGTGCTCCCGACATCGTTGCCGGGTCAAAGCCGACATCAATTTGACCTGTCGAAGTAACAACAATTTTTCCCCCGTTAC
The DNA here is from genome assembly GCF_016102305.1 of Bartonella sp. M0192. Classification (NCBI taxonomy): domain Bacteria; kingdom Pseudomonadati; phylum Pseudomonadota; class Alphaproteobacteria; order Hyphomicrobiales; family Bartonellaceae; genus Bartonella; species Bartonella sp. M0192. The sequence continues at coordinate 991,676 of NZ_JACFOU010000001.1, forward strand.
TCGCATACATAGCACGGGTATTGCCTTGATCTTCGAAAATTTTATCATTGTCAGGTATTGTGGATCCAAGACTTGTTATAGGCACTGATATGAATGTCGGTTGTGCAGCAGCGAATGCATTATCGTAAGCCTGTTGGGTTTTTAGGTCGGGAAACCTCTTATCTTGCAAAGCGTTGACGAGTTCCCGATTGTAGGCTTTTAGCTCCTCGACATTTCTAATTACACGGGTTGTTCCATCATACCCGGTAAATGAATAAGGAAAAACAGGAACTGAAATTTCACGGACAATGGCATCTTTGTTTAAAGTATAAGCGCGGGATTCAAATGAATTTTTCGATGCCCAGTTTACAACACTGCCTTCTCCATCTGCCCATGTCAAATTCGAATTCTTAAGAGCGAGATAAACGGTTTTTTTGGGGTTTAAAAAACCGTTTCCTTTAAAATTTTCCAGATCAACGGTTAACTCTCCGCCACTTTCAGCTTTGCCGAAACCGGCGCTAATATATTGATTATCATCAACTTGTTCAGGCGTCAGATATTTCGCATCCCCCCAGTCGGAAACTTCGAAAGACTGATCCGGATAAACATTTACGGTAGAAACTTGTCCGCCACTATCAGTTATCGTCGTGATTTCATTCTTGGCTCCCATTGAAAGACGGGTTTTGCCATTTGTACTGCTATCAAGATCTCCAAGCCGGTTCAGTTCTTCACTTACACCGCGTTTTCCCTGTGCAAGCGAGGAAAGATCGCCTTTGATGTCAAGTTTGTTTCCGGCTCCGGAAACCAGCGCTGCGCCTACATAGTTATCACTTTTTTGCGGATTGAATGTTTCACTTGTAACAGTGCATGTATTATCAATAGCTGCCTCTCCGCCCGACCAGTTGGAACCAACATTGCAAACCGAATTCGCATAAAGAGGAAAAGTGCCAGAATAGAATGAAAACCCAGCGGTGCCGCAAATGATGATGGCTTTAAAAGAAAAGGAGGTATATTTCTTTTTACGGCTACGAAACTTTATCATCAACAGTTCCTTCATTATATGGTCTGACTGGAACAGTGTTTTGATTGAATTTTTTATTTCCAGATACTTAGACGCTCATACTAAAGTGGGTATTGGAAATGCGTCCCGGATGGATAGATATTGAATGTTCATTACGGATTGTGAAACTTGAAATAGACGTATCACAAATTCGGCTTTTCCTAAAAAACCGTAATTTTTATATATTTTACAAATTCAATATTCAATAAATTGAACCAAAATATCAAAGTTTTAAACAAGATTAAAAGGGATAAGGTAAGAGAATTATTTTAAGAAATAACGAAAGAGCAGACCTCAAAATTCAAAAACAGAGAGTGTTTGACGTAAAAAATCCCCGTTCCACAGTGCAAAAGATAGAAGCAAAATGCCCGTCATTGATGATATACTCATCGTCAATGAAAAAACTTCGGCAACTTGTCGCCTATATCCATATTGGCAGTAGTTTTTCAATAGATTGATAGCGATGCTCCGCTATTTTTCTCAGAGATCGATTGTTACTTCGAAACCTTGTGAGCTTCCGGTTCTTGGAGACCGATAGGTAATTTTGATCGGCATAGTTTTCTCCAAAGCTTCAACAATAGACAAGCCAAGGCCGGAGCCTTCTTTATGATTGTCTCCACGGTAGAAACGTTGGCTCAACAATTTCAGTTTGGAAAGGGGAACAACAGGGCAATCATTGGATATGATAATATTGTCCGGATTGATTGTTATATCGACAGATGAACCTTCCGAACTATAATTCAATGCGTTTTCAAGTAAATTGCGCACAATAACGCCGAAAGCATCTCCATTAAGATGTTTGTCGAGAACATCGGTATTATAGTGTGTGACAAGTCTTCCCTTTGTCAGATTGGCACGGTTGAAATCCTCAACCACGGCATCAATAAAGGGGATGAGATCGACAAGTTTTTCACTCGTTCCAAGTTGGGTGTCTGCACGAGCAAGCTGAAGCAGTTTTTCACTCAAACGACGTAAACGTTGTAGAGCATTTTCCACTTCTTTTGCTCTTCTATGATAACGTTTGGGGGTTTCTTCGATAAGAACCTGTGTATGCGCCAAAGCCGCCGCGATAGGTGTTCGTATTTCATGCGCACTATTAGATGTGAAAGATCGTTCTGCCTCGAGCGCCGATTTCAATTTCTCCAAAAGACTATTGACCGAACCGATAATGGGCTGAAATTCTTCCGGCATGGATTGCGAGCGTATGGCCTGCATATTGCCCGTGTCTTTTTTGGCAATCGTTTCACTCAATTTCTTTATCGGACGCAATTGGTTGCGAACAATAAAACCGATTGCAAGCATACTGAGCGGGATGAGAAGTAAAGCAGGTATGAGCATTGCCGTCATAGCCTCGCGGGCGGCTTCCCGCCTTTCGGAAAGTCGGTCGGCAACCTGAATGAGATAATCGCCATCCTGACTGACGAGGGAATAGACCCGCCATTTTTTTGTTTTAAAAAAACCGGTTTTGAGAGGTACTCCATAGGGATTAGCAGGCGCATCTTCCGAACGCATGACCATTTTTCCATCGCGGTCAAGGACCTGATATGTTGTGTATTCCGCCGGTGTCGAGTGATTGTCTGTTCTAACGAGAAGGTCGGAATCTTTGTCATTGTCGCGCACATCTTCCAAAGCGAGAGGAAGAAGACGTTCGGCGGTTACCTGCAGTGTGCCATCGAAAGATTCCCCATATTCCTCATACATGACAAAAGCTGCCATGAGACAAGCAATAACCCAGAAAACCAGATTGGCACAGGTCGCTGAAACGATAACCCGCCGTGTGAGACTTTTCTCCTTCTGCTTGAAATTCAACATAGACTATACCCGCGACCATGATGTGTCTTGATGCGGTCTTTACCGATTTTCTTGCGTAAACGACTTATATAGACTTCAACTGTATTGCTTTCGACTTCCGAACCGAATGCATAGATTGTATCTTCAATCTGTGCTTTGGTGACAAGCATATTCGGGTGGCTCGCCATATGTTCGATAATGGCCCATTCACGGGCACTCAATTCGACTTCTTTATCGTCAATAAAAATCCGTTTATTTTCCATGTCCAAAGTCATAGAGCCGATTTTTATTTCCGATTTTGAAAGACCATTTGTTCTGCGGGCGACAGCACCAATTCGGGCGGTGAGTTCATAAAGGTCGAACGGTTTGACAATATAATCATCAGCACCGCTATTTAGACCTTCTATCCGTTCGCTAATCTGGTCGTGCGCGGTCAATATTACCACAGGCGACGTTAAATTCTTCGTTCGGATATTTTTCAGAAAATCCAGTCCGCTTCCATCCGGTAGACGTAAATCAAGCAATATAAAATCATAACGCGTGGTCGAAACGGCTGCATAGGCATCTTCAAGATTTTCCGCCCAGTCGATCGCGTTGTTCTGGTTAACGAGGTGGTCACGCACCGCGCGTCCGAGCGATTTGTCATCTTCAATCAGCAATACGCGCATGTTTTATTTTTCCAAGGCTATCTGACTGGATTGGCATGATCTGAAGAGATCAAGCCGGTCATCCTTTAATGTTGTTTTAACATTCATCATGGTCAAGACGGAAGGGAAAAGATTGTCATGTGACATTTGTTTAGATTCGGCATCTTTGCGTATACATCCCAAATCGAGGTTCATCGTCTTTGCAAAGGGCGAGGACATCCACAAAATAAATGGAATATGTGTCTGCTCTTTCGGTGCAATCGAATAGGGCATACCGTGTAGATATAGACCGTTTTCGCCCAGAGATTCGCCATGGTCGGACATATAGATCATAGCAGAATCGAATTTGCCCGCGCGCTGGTTTAACGCATCGATAATCTGGCTCAAAAAATAATCGGTATAGAGAATAGTGTTGTCATAAGCATTGCGGATTTCTTCCGGCTTGCACTCGCTGAAGACAGTCTTTCTGCAGTCTGGCCGAAAATGTCTGAATTTTTCCGGATAACGTTCGAAATAGGCAGGACCGTGGCTACCTAATTGGTGGATAAACAACACACTGTCATGGTCAATATTATCAAGCCATTGCCCGAGTTTTTCGAGCATTATGCCGTCCTGACATTCGCCTTCAATGCAGAATTCGGGATCTTTAAGCCCATAGAAAGATACGTTGTTGACGCGGTCTGCAACACCTTTGCTGCCGGTGTTATTTTCCCACCATTCGACGTTAATTCCGGCGTTTTTCAAAATATCCGGAAGACTATTGGTTGATATAGCGCGAGCTATCGAGAATTCTTTGCGAGGAAAGGGTGAAAACATGCATGGAAGCGATTGTGCTGTCGCGGTACCACATGAAGTGGTGTTCGGGAAATAGATTATATCCCGCTTTTTTAATTCCGGATTGGTTTCTTTATCATAGCCTTGCAGCGAAAAATCCTCTGCCCGTGCTGTTTCGCCGGCAACCACAATGGTAACGCGCGGACGATTGTTTTGCGGTTCGAATGGCACTACTTTGGCATCAAGCCCTACTTGTTTGAAAACACGTATTTTCGCATGTTCCCTGCGGGTCACATATTTTACAGCATGACCGATAGGAAGAATAGGGTTGACAATACGCACTATTTCATTGTGCTCGCGTAATGTTGAAATCAACTGACGTGATGTAATCAACGTGCAAAAAACCGCGATCAACAAGCAGGGGACAATAATCGAGAGATTGACAAGTACCTTCTTTACGAGTGGAAAATGTTTGATTTTTATCCACAATATAAGCAAGCAAGGAACAATGCCGGTTAATACAAGATGGAGGAAAAATGCAGGTGTAAGCAGGTTGGACGCTTCTGCCGAAGTGGTCTCTACAGCATTGGCAATCATATCGCGGTCGATAATTGTTCCGAATTCATCCGTAAACCAGCTTGCGATACTTCCCACCATAATGAAAATTATAAAAACCGGCTTGATAAGATATTTAACCGAAAAAGTTACCGTGAGTGCAATAAACAAACAGGCAACACCGACAGCAATCGCCATAATCGGCGCAAAATCATAATTGAAGGCCTGTAAAACATGTTGCCAGAACGTGCGGTTAAAAATCAGAAGCATGTAAAATGCAACGATAATTGATAGAGCCACGCTACTGATTGCAGGGCGATATTTCAAAATGGTGCGAAACATGTGTCACCTCACAACATGAGCGGGATAGGAATAGGAAAAAGACGTTCTGATAGAAAACGGTTTGACATATTCGGCCGGAAATTTTTCGCATTTGCCGTTTTTGTCAGACCATTCTTTCAGTTTTTCCATTTCACTTTGTGTAATGGACAGATCATTTTGGAAGGTCTTAAGTTTTTTCAAGCGTTCGAAAAGTCTTTCCGAATAATGTTCGTCAACTTCCACGGCACTAACACTATGGACGCCGCAAATAACGCGGCTTTCAGCAAAACTGCGCGCACGGGTGAAAATGGCTGCGCGTCTTTCAGGGAAAAATTCAACCAGCAAGCGTGCAACTGTCCATCCTTCCATGGCGTGACCGGACGGATAATCGTAACCTGAAGGTCTCGCGCAAGAAGCGCCTCCATAAGCGATATAAGGACGAGGAATCTTGAATTCTTTCTTGGATTGTCGTGTCAGTCTTTCTGCGTCTTCATCGATTTTGGTAAAAAGCTTGACAAAATTCGGCATATTTTTCGGGTCTAATTGGTGGCCCGTCGCGCAGCTAAAGCTTTGAATAAGCTCTGCTTGAGTTGCTTTAGCGTCGTTTATTGCATGTTGCCAACGTGCACTGCCTGTATAGTTACGGGTTTTCAAAAAAATTTTTTCATCGCGTTGTTGCTCGGCACTTCCAAAGGGAGGAGGGGTGACGTCAAGCATCATCCGTTGCTCGCCATAACGGTTCAGATAGCCGTTCCCGCTCAAATAATAACCACTGCAAAACAATGTTGCACAGCCAAGAACGGCAATTGTCAGTTTTCGAGTTTTGCGCATTCGCAGAATCCTTGTTTGATCTGCTATCTAAGCGCTAAAACTGACAGTATCCTGAATGGCAAAAAAACTTTGGATTGAAAAAATGGAAAGGCTCGATCCCCCGAGATGGCCGTAATTCCGGATATTTTTCAAAAAAATGAGCGAAATTCGGTCATTTTATCCGATTTTATCTCTTAAAGAATTTCATTTATTTGCGAGCTTTTGTCGATTTTAGAAAAAAGACAAATTGTTGGCGAGTTTTATAATGGTTAGAAGACCGGTTTTTTAGATTAAATGAAAGTTCCAAAAAACACCGCACCGGTTTTCCAAGCTGTCATAAAGGCAATATTATTCGGACCGATATTTTCATTATCTTGTTACAATCGCATAATCGTTTTCTTTCTTTCTTGAATATTCATCATCTTTTGCCTAACACATTCAATATAGCGCCATGGAGAGACGGGAAATGCAGAACAGTTCACTGAAAAAAGGCCTGAGCAAGCGGCATGTGTTTTTTATAGCTCTTGGTTCTGCTATCGGCACGGGATTATTTTATGGCTCGGCCGGAGCCATTAAAGTAGCAGGTCCCAGTGTCCTTCTGGCTTATTGCATTTCAGGTGTTATGGCTTTCATGGTCATGCGGGCGCTGGGTGAAATGGTTCTTCACAATCCACTTCCCGGTTCATTTGGCCGTTATGCCTCCAATTATATGAACCCGTTTTCCGGTTTTCTTACTGGCTGGACCTATGTTTTTGAAATGGTACTCGTTTGTCTTGCCGATATTACCGCCTTTGCAACTTATATGGGGTTCTGGTTTCCCGAGGTTTCGCCTTGGTTATGGACGCTCGGTATCACTCTTGTCATAACCGGTTTGAACCTCACCGCTGTCAAAATTTATGGTGAAATGGAATTTTGGCTATCCGTCGTCAAAATCGGAGCCATTATAGCCATGATCATTGCCGGTTTCGGAATTATGTTATTCGGCTTCGGTACAGCAACACATGAAGCAACCGGTATTCATAATCTTTGGAGCAATGGCGGCTTTATGCCAAATGGCTGGGAAGGTTTTATTGCTTCTTTCAGTGTGGTTGTGTTCGCTTTCGGTGGAATTGAAATTATCGGCCTTATGGCTGTCGAAGTGAAAGATGCCGACCGGAATATTCCAAAGGCAATCAATGCTATTCCATTCCGTATCCTGTTTTTCTATGTAGCAACGCTTGCTATTTTGATGTCGCTTTATCCCTGGAACAAGATTGGCCTTGAAGGCAGCCCGTTTGTTACGATTTTTGAAAGTCTTGGTATCAAATATGCGGCCAATATCCTCAATATTGTTGTGATAACTGCTGCAATTTCTGCCATCAACAGCGACTTATACGGTGCGGGCCGCATGTTGCATGGCCTTGCCGAAGATGGTCATGCCCCCAAAAAACTCAATTTTGTTTCAAAAAACGGAATTCCGGTGTTGTCGGTTTTAGCAATGTTCTGTGTGTTGGTTATTGGCGTGGTGCTCAATTATTTTGTCCATGACAAACTGTTTTTCCTGATCGCTGCTATGGCAACATTTGCGACAGTCTTTGTCTGGCTGATGATTTTGCTTTCACAAGTTTGTATGCGACTTAAAATGTCAAAAGCCGAACAGAAAAACTTGCGTTATCAAATTCCGTTCTGGCCGGTGGGTCCAATCATTGCTATCCTTTTCATGATTTTTATCATTGTGCTTCTCGGATTTTTTGAAGATACAGCACCTGCACTCATCGTCGGTATCATATGGATTGTGGTAATGTTTGTTTGCTATTTTGTTATGAAGCGGACAGGCAATGAAGCAAAACATGCCGACTTGAAATAACCTTCAAAACTTGAAGCAGTTTCCAAGCCGCCAAGAAATCTTGTGGTACGGTGCAACGAGGTAAAGAGGAACATCTCGAAGACCAAAAGATTTATCGGGTAGAAAACGGTTTTTGGCATATTCCCTTTCGGAAAGGGGGGATGGGGCCTTTGTGCGCTAAAGTGAGCGAAAGTCGCAAAAAGTCGAAATTGTGCCGTTCCATTGCTTCAAAACGTCTTGAAGATGCTTGTATGGTCGGCCCCTTGTTGAAAGTCCCTCGATTTGAAAGCCTATAGGGTAACAAAAGGACCGGCTTTGAAATAGAGGGAACCGATCATTCGAACGATTGGCGATCATCAAAACAGAGCAGAAAAGTTAAACAGACTATAGCAAACGGCTTTAGATCAAATAGACCGGTAAATCTCGGATTTATAACGCGATATTATTTGCTTCGGCATAATTCATCAGCCAGGATCGCAATGTTGCCGTTGTTGTTTTTTCCAGTTCGGCGAGCAATGCTTTTTGTAAATCTCCGATATCAAGCCTGAGCAACATGGCCTTGATTGGACCGATGGCTGACGGGGTCATGGAAATGCGGGTAAAGCCAAGTCCCAAAAGTGCCAAAGCAAGCAATGGTTTACCGGCCATTTCACCGCAGAGGGTCACCGGCGTGTTATTGCGCTCACCTGCTTCGATAATTTTGCGTAAAGCACGTAAGAACGGGGCAGAAAGTTGATCAAAACGATGGGCTATCTCAGAATTTCCCCGATCAATTGCCATCATAAATTGAAAAAGATCATTGGAGCCGACGGAAACAAAGTCAACAACACGCATGAGTTCATCAAGCTGGAACAAGAGCGCCGGTACTTCTACCATAGCCCCCAATTTCAGCCGCGTTGGCATTGCATGACCAAAACGCGTAAGATAAGCAACCTCCCGATCGATAAGTTTGCGCGTGTGGTATATTTCGCCGACCTCGGTCACCATTGGCAGCATGACACGTAATTCCCGTCCGCCGGAGGCTTTCAGCAAAGCGCGCAATTGCGTTCTCATCAATGCGGGTTTGTCAAGTGTCAGGCGGATAGCACGCCAGCCGAGGGCAGGGTTTTCTTCTTTCCCTTTGCTGCGGAAATAGGGCAACACCTTGTCTCCACCGATATCGAGCGTCCGGAAAGTAACCGGCTTGTCGCCAATTTCCTTATAGACATTGCGATAGAGTTTTTCCTGTTCGTGGGCGCGAGGAAATGTCGAGGCAATCATGAACTGTAATTCAGTGCGGAAAAGGCCAATGCCTTCCGCTCCCGATTCATCAAGTTGTGGTAGATCGACGAGGAGACCGGCATTGATGAGCAAGGTAATGTGGCGGCCATCCTTGGTATTGGCCGGCACATCCCGCAAATCACGATAGAGTTTTTGTTTACGGGCACGAAACCGCGCTTTTTCAACAAAAGCACTTTCAACATCCGCTATAGGGCGCAGGTAAACTTTGCCATCATCACCGTCAATTATCACAGGGTCGCCATTTTCCGATAGAGACACGACCCCTTTGACTTGCCCCACAACCGGTATTGACATGGCACGCGCAACAATAGCTACGTGGCTTGTAGAGGCCCCATCTTCCAATACAAGGCCACGAATACGTTCCCGCGGATAATCCAATAATTCGGCCGCCCCCATCGAGCGGGCGACAATAATTGAATCTGTCGGTAAATCGGCATTGATTGTTTCGCGCGTGCGCCCCATCAATTGATAAAGCAGGCGATTGGCGAGATCGTCAAAGTCTGACAATCGTTCACGCAAATAGGGATCCGTCAGGTGAACCATGCGTGCACGTGTATCACTTTGAACTTTTTCAACTGCCGCTTCCGCAGTCAAACCGTTTTTGATTGCTTCTTCAAGCCGCCTTATCCAGCCGCGGTCATTGGCAAACATACGATAGGTTTCAAGAATTTCGCGGTGTTCGCCTTCACTTGCTACATCACTTCTTGAAAGCATGTCATCAATTGATAAACGTAACGAGTTGATTGCTTTTGTGAGCTTCTCGATTTCCGCATTGCTATTTTCATTGAAGAGGTTGGTCACGACAAGTCGCGGTTCATGAAGAACAATATGACCAAGGCCGATGCCTTCGTTAAGTGATTGTCCGACAAGTGTGAACGGGCGGCGCATGTCAACATCGACATTGGGACGGGTAAGCCTCGGTAGATCACCTGCTGCAACCATTTCTGCAAGAACCATGGCAACTGTTTCGAGGGCTTCGACTTCCTCGTCACTATAACCACGCTTATTGCGGTTCTGGACAACAAGAACACCCAAGGTGCGACCGGCGCGTAAGATTGGAACACCGAGAAATGACGAATAGATTTCTTCACCCGTTTCGGGAAGATAGGCGAATGCCGGATGTTTTCTTGCGTCTGTCAGATTGAGCGGACGGGCAGTGGCTGCAATGGTTCCCACCAGACCTTGCCCCAAACGTAATTCCGAAAGGTGGACAGCACCGGGATTAAGGCCTTCTGTCGCATAAAGTTCCAACATATTGTCGGAACGCAAAACATAGAAGGAGCAAACCTCGGCGTCCATATTGTGAGCGATTTCACGAACAATAAGGTCAAGTCGTTCTTGTGAGTCCATGGCGCGTGCCATAAACTCGCGTAGCCGCTTCAGAATAACTTTGGGGCCTACATGGGTCTCCCGCATAATTTATCATATCTCCCGTTATGATAGTTAAGTCTCATGCTCATGATAGTTAAAGGTCAACCCGCTTTATTATTCCCAAGACAAACCGGTAGGTTCATCCCTTAGCCTTTATCCAAGCCATATACCGTATGTAAGGTTCGTACAGCCAATTCGGTATAGGCATTGTCGATCAAAATTGAAATCTTGATTTCAGATGTCGTGATCGCCCGGATATTGATACCTTTTTCAGCCAATGCTTTGAACGCTGTTGCAGCAACACCAGCATGGCTACGCATACCTATGCCGATGATTGAAACCTTTGCGAGATCTGTTTCCGACTGGATAACATCAAAGCCGATTTCTTTTTTGTTGGCTTCGAGGGTTGCAACAGCTTTGTCAATGTCGGTTGCCGGTACAGTAAATGTCATATCGGTCTTGGAACCGTCTTCCGAAATATTCTGTACGATCATATCGACATTAACATGTTCTTCGGCCAATGGTCCGAATATTGCTGCCGAAATACCCGGTCGATCTGCCAAACGGCGTAAAGAAATTTGTGCCTCTTCTTTGGCAAAAGCAATGCCTGTGACAACCTGTTGTTCCACGATTTCATCCTCGTCGCAAATGAGTGTTCCGGGTGGATTGATAGGGTCCCCCATGCCCGGAGCATCGGGATCCTCGAAACTCGAACGCACAAATGTGCGTACTTTATGAACCATTGCAAGTTCGACCGAGCGCACCTGCAAAACTTTGGCACCAAGAGAAGCCATTTCCAGCATTTCCTCGAATGCTACTTTCGGCAGACGACGCGCTTTGGGGTCAATTCGCGGGTCTGTCGTATAGACCCCGTCAACATCGGTATAGATATCGCATCTATCCGCTTTGACGGCGGCGGCTATCGCAACCGCGCTGGTATCCGACCCGCCGCGGCCAAGTGTCGTAATGCGTTTATCCGGTCCGATGCCTTGAAAACCCGCAATGACAGCAACTTGTCCTTCTTTAAAACGCTGGATTAATTGCGAACCGTCGATTTTTGTAATGCGTGCAGCACCGTGAGCATTATCTGTCTCGATCGGAATTTGCCAACCGAGCCATGAGCGCGCATTGATTCCCATGGACTGTAGGGTAATAGCCAGAAGTCCGGCGGTTACCTGTTCACCCGAGGCGACAACGACATCATATTCGCGGGCGTCATGCATCGGGGAGGCTTCACGTGTCCAACCGACGAGCTCGTTTGTTTTACCAGCCATTGCCGAGACAACGACAGCAACTTCATTGCCAGCATCAACTTCACGTTTGACGTGGCGCGCAACATTTTTGATGCGCTCGATATTGGCGACGGAAGTTCCACCGAATTTCATGACTATGCGCGCCATTTAAACAACTCTTGCCTCTAATTTTTTAAACTGTTCCAACGCCGAGCCGATAGGCCTTACGGCTATGCTGACATAGCCAATATTGAGAATTTACGCAAGACTGACATATTTACTTGTTTGTCTCTTGACTTTGCCCCATTTAAGACAGAACTCATAAATGTAATCTTATAGGAGAGCCCCCTATGGCAGAAGCCCAACGTACCACGATAGATCAGGCAGAAGTAGATCATTTTTCGCGCATTGCCGCAGAATGGTGGAATCCGCAAGGAAAATTCCGCCCTCTCCATAAATTCAATCCGGCACGCCTTTCCTATATCAAGGAAAAGGTTTGTGAGGCTTTCGACCGCGATCCCAAGGATGCCGAACCTTTAAAAGGAATACGTTTTCTTGATATTGGTTGTGGTGGTGGACTTCTTTGTGAACCGATGGCGCGTCTTGGTGCCGATGTCGTGGGTGCCGATGCTTCAACCACCAATATTGAAGTGGCAAAACTTCACGCGACTCAATCAGGCTTGACTATAGATTACCGTGCTACAACAGCCGAAGATTTGGCAAAAGCCGGAGAACAATTCGACGTTGTCCTCAATATGGAAGTGGTCGAACATGTTTCCGATGTTGATCTCTTCATGTCAGAAAGTGCCAGAATGGTGAAGCCCCAAGGCCTTATGTTTGTTGCAACACTGAACCGGACATTGAAATCGTGGGGACTGGCTATTATCGGAGCTGAATATATTTTACGGTGGTTACCGAAAGGAACACACGATTATAACAAGTTTCTGACGCCCGACGAAATTACAGAAATGCTGAATACTGCCGGCCTTACAGTGATAGACAAATTGGGCATTACCTATAATCCCTTCAAGGATAGCTGGAACCGGTCGAAAGATACGGATGTCAACTATATGTTGTTGGCCCGCCGGCTGAAATAAGCATAAAATTTGGAAATAACCGGGTATTTGCCGGAGGATCAGTTTTCATCTTCCGGCAGAGGTGCAAGCGGCATGACCGGAATGCCGTCATCAACGAGCGATGAAACCTCTTCCGAACTCGCCTCGCCATAAATCGGACGTTCTTTAACTTCCTTGAAATGAATGCGCCTTGCTTCCTCGGCAAAATGGTCACCGACATATTCGGCATTTTTGCGCACCTGACGGGTAAGTTTGCGCATTTCTTCCATTATTCTTTTTTGCTCTTGATTGAGCCCCATTCCGACCTGTCCATGTTTTCTGGACGTAGAAACCGCAGGAGCCATCAAAGTTTTATCTATGACGTTTGAGTCGCAAATAGGACAGTGAATGAGGCCGGCTTTTTTCTGATTTAAAAAATCATCATTATTCCGGAACCAACCGTCGAATTCGTGAGCATGATCACAATGAAGCGAAAAACGGATCATTATTTTTCGCCGGAAAGAAGTGTGTCGAGCTTGCCGCTTCTTTCAAGCTCATAAAGATCATCGCAACCACCAATATGTCTTTCACCAATAAAAATTTGCGGGAAAGTATTGCGACCCTGTGCACGTTTTACCATTTCTGCGCGTCTTTCACCGGAACCGTCAATTTCTTCATACTGAACGTTTTTTGATTGCAACAATTCGATAGCACTCTCGCAATAAGGACAGTGGGGACGGGTGTAAATCGTTACATGCGGCATTTTCTTCTCCATTGTCGCTATATAAGTGCCTTTCGATTTTTCCTCAAGAGGTCGGATCTTCATATAATTCCGGCAATACGCGTGAAAAGGTAAGTACATCAACACTTTTGGCTCCTCCTCGCAGAAGTGCCTTTGTTGCGGAGCGGACAGTCGAACCGGTGGTAAAGACATCATCCACAAGCAGAACGTGTTTGTCTTTGATTTTCGCTTTTTCCTTTTCCGGAACAAGGAATGCGCCGATCATATTCCGTTGACGGGCTTTCCTGAGAAGTCCCACTTGCTGGCGGGTGTTCTTTCTCCGTCTGAGAAGAAATGGTTGCAACGGTTTTCCGCTTCTTTTGGCAATATGCCGGGAAAGCTCTGTAGCCTGATTATATGTACGTTTTAAAAAACGGCGGTAATGCAAAGGAATAGGCACAATGACATCGGCGTCATCAAGAAGTTCCTTGCCCGCAATGATCATCCATTCGGCCATGGACGGTGCAAGATCTGTCCGGTCTCCATATTTAAGCCGTGCAACAAGGCTGCGAGCAAGTCCGAAATGGGCAACGGCCGAGCGCGCACGTTGAAACGGGGGAGGTGACTGCAAAGCTTCCCCGCTTAAAAAACCTTCTCCCGGGTCGTAAGTGAATGGCGTTCCCATAACGGGGCAATAAGGCTTGGTTATAAAGTGTAATTTCTGCCAGCATTCTGCGCATATCGTACCGCTTTTCTCGACAAAAGCACCACATCCCGGACATGTCGGAGGAAACAGCACATTCATGACATGTTCCCCGAATTTTACCAAAGTTTTCCGATCGAGATATTGTGCCTTTAACAATCTTTTTGACCTTTTTAGACAAATGACTGCATTTGCAATGAAAATTCCCGGGATATTGTTAAAACGACCTGTTTGGGTTTATTCTGATCAATGATTACGGACGGGTCCGTCAATCTTTCCAGAATAATTGATGACGGCTAAAACACGCTATAGCAGATAATGACAGATTTTCTTATTTTTGACCAGAATAGAATTGAACAGTTCCGAAACCGCGCTTTTACGCGTTACGGTAACAAAGGCGATTTTTTACTCAGACGTATTACCGAGGAATTACAGGAAAGGTTGCAGACGGTTGACCGGAAGTTCAGTCATGCTGTAGACCTTTTCGGCCATACCGGAGCAGGAGCCGAAGCACTCGTCAATTCGGGAAAAGTTTCTAGTGTCGATAGTGTTGAAAGTGACGACCGTTATACGAATGGCAAACACGCTTTTTTGCGGCGTGATCGGGAAATTATAGATTTGCCGGCCGGGGCTTATGATCTTGCTATTTCGCTTTTGTCACTTAGCATAACGAATGACGTTCCAGGAGTACTGACCCAGATTCGCAACAGTTTGAAACCGGATGGCCTTTTTCTGGGGGTTATGGCCGGAGCGGGGACATTAGGCGAATTACGGGAATCTATGCTTGAAGCTGAAAATGAACTTTACGGCGGAGCCAGTCCGAGGATTTACCCGTTCGTTGATATTAGGGATGCCGGAGCCTTGCTTCAAAGAGCCGGTTTTGCAATGCCGGTGAGCGACGTGGAAAATTTGACTGTGCGTTATGATACGGTTTTTCATCTTATTGATGATTTGCGTGCTATGGGGATGCAGAATGCGCTGATCGGTCGTTCCCATCGTCCGGTAAGCAGGAGATTTTTTCAGCGTGTTGCCGAAATTTATGCGGACCGTTTTAGCGATAATGATGGTCGTATCCGTGCAAGTTTTTCATTTATCTGGCTTTCGGGGTGGGCTCCGGATAAAAGCCAGCAAAAACCGGCTCGTCCGGGAACAGCAACAATATCTCTTGTTGATGTTCTGGGAGATAAATCGGCCCATTGATAGCGCATTCGATAAACTTTCATTTATCTTTAAAAACTGGATCAAGCGTGTACAGCTTTTCTCAGGCAATAAAGAGGAATTCGCGCGCAACCGTTTTTATGACGGGTAGTTCGCTTCCTCAACTATTGGTCAGTTCCTTATCATTGTCGGATTCAAAAACCGATTTATCGGTTTCGTGTAAAATCTGGCTGGTAATTGTTGCGGCCGTCATTGCACCATTTACATTCAAAGCCGTGCGTCCCATGTCGATCAATGGCTCGATAGAGATGAGCAATGCAACAAGTGTAACCGGCAAGCCCATTGTCGGCAAAACAATAAGGGCTGCAAAGGTTGCACCACCACCAACACCCGCAACGCCGATCGAGCTTAATGTGACGATACCGACGAGTGTCGCAATCCAGACAGGATCAAGCGGATTGATGCCGACAGTCGGTGCTACCATGGTGGCAAGCATTGCCGGATAGAGGCCGGCACAACCATTTTGACCTATTGTGGCACCGAAAGATGCTGCAAAACCGGCAATCGATTGCGGAACGCCTATGCGTTCGGTCAAAGCTTCAATGTTCAAGGGGATACTGGCGGCACTTGACCTGCTGGTAAAAGCGAATGTTAATACCGGCATAACTTTAGAAAAGAAACGCAGTGGATTAATGCCCGAAAGTCCGAGCAGCAATCCGTGAATGCAAAACATAATTGCAAGCCCCAGATAGGAAGCAACAATAAATGCCAGTAATTTGAGAATATCCTCGGCATTGGAGGTGGCTGCAACCTTTGTCATAAGAGCAAGAACGCCATAGGGGGTAAGCAAAATGACAAGGCGAACCAGTTTCATAACCCAGGCCTGCAACGTGTCGATTGCCGAAATGACGCCTTTTCCTTTTTCGGGATTGTCTTTCATCAGGCGAATAGCCGCCGCACCAAGAAACGCTGCAAAAATAACGACACTGATAATGGACGTAGGATTGGCACCTGTGAGATCGGCAAACGGGTTTTTGGGTATGAAAGAAAGGACGAGTTGCGGAACACTCATATCGGCAACTTTTGACATGTAATTGGTTTGAATAGCACTCAGCCTTGCACTTTCGGCACTTCCCTGAACAAGGCCTTCAGCCGAAAGGCCAAAGAGATTGACTATCATCACACCGACAAAAGCCGCAATCAATGTGGTAAACAAAAGAATGCCTATGGTGATTGTACTGATTTTGCCAAGTGACGAAGCCGAATGAAGACGGGCGACCGCAGAAAGAATGGACGCAAAAACCAGCGGCATAACGATCATTTGCAAAAGCAGGACATAACCGTTGCCAACGATATTAAACCATTCGATGGATTTTTTTAATTGCGCATTGTTAAGACCGTAAATGGACTGCAATATGATTCCGAAGATTACGCCAATAACAAGTCCGATCAAAACCCGACGTGAAAGACTCCAGCCTGTTTTTGCCGTTCTGGCAAGTGCAATGAGTAACAGAATGAATATAACGAGATTGGCAATAAATCCGATAAGCATGTAAAAAAACTGCCCCTTGATCCGGTATAAAACACAACAGTGCAGGGACTATCCCTTTAGTGACGATATAGGGGGCAAAGGCGCTTATCTCAAAGAAAAATATTTTAATAAAATAACTTTTTAAGCTATTTTATCCTACTTTCAGACTTTTAATTAGGATTTTTTACGTCATCTATTTGAGGAATAGGCGATTGGTTGACTGAACCAGTCATTGTAGAATAATCAACTTTATTTTGAAAAATTGATTGGGTGAATTCCGCATTCTTACGATCTGCAAGCATTGGTACAAGGATGAGACCAAGTGCGACAGCGACAGAACCGAAAAGTAATACGATACGCAAAACACCCGTCCCTGCTGATTGAGTAAGGTCATTATGATCTAATTTTGAAAACTCTTGGTGATGCATGATATTTCTCCAGAGTAACTGACATACATGCTAAAAGTCACCTGTTAATAACCACTTAACACTGGTTCAATCCGGTACAATCCGGCTTAAACAAAGTTAATAACCGGTTAAAGCAACAAATCTTTTAAAAGTGGTATAAGCGGCTTGTCAGCAGGAGGCATTTCATAATGATCAAGATCGTCAGCCCGAACCCATTTGAGATTTTGCCCCTCAGCTCCCCTTGCTATTCCCTGATAACGCCGACAAATATAAAGCGGCATCAGTAAATGGAATTTTTCGTAAGAATAGCTTGCAAAAGTAAAGGGCGAAAGGCAATCCTCTTTCACTTTAATTGCCAATTCTTCGTCAAGTTCGCGGATAAGTGCCTGTTCAGGCGTTTCTCCGGGTTCCAATTTGCCTCCGGGAAATTCCCATAGTCCGGCGAGTGACTTACCCTTCGGCCGTTCGGCCAGCAAAACCCGATTATCTTCATCGATCAAGGCACAGGCAACCACGATGAGGAGCGTTTTCAGATTGGTCAAACGCCTGGTCTCCAATATTGATAATGGTAGATTGTTTTAAAACCGGCACCGGTGTAAAGGCGCCAGGCGGCACTATTCAAAGTCTCGACCTGTAGCCAAAGTCTTTCAATGGGAACGTCGGCAGTTTTACGCCTGATTGTACTGATCAGACTTTGCAGTGCCAAACCACCAAGCCCGCGGCCGCGCAAATTCGGCACGATTGCAAAATCGATAAGACCGACTTGACCGAAATCATTTACAGTAATGATATTGCCGATCACCTGATTATCCCGTTCAAGCTGGTAAAATGTGGGTTTGCCTTTGATGCGTTTCAGAAGCTTGAGAAAAATTTCAGCATAGCGGTTTTCATGTGTGTGGTTGCTGACAGTTAATTTGCTATAGTCTTCGATATTGATGTCTTTAAGTTTGACATCCGACCCTGAAATATGCGGGATTGGCTCGAGAACCATCACGGCCACATCTTTAAAGTTTGCCCAGCCATTTTGCTTGAGTTCGTCGAAAAGTTCGAGTGGCGCAAGCGGCGTCAATCGCAACGGCCTTTTATAGACGCCGTTATCAAAACATAGATGTTTAACCCTTTTTTCGAGATTTTTATTATCGTCAGGATCAAGCGGGGTTACCGAATTAATGCGAGCCGAGGGAATATTTTCTGTCGAACGGCAGGCCCAAACACCATCATAAAATTCTTTTTCTGTAGGCCAGGCTCGGGCAGAGAGTGCTTCAAGTCTGCGTATCTCGGCCAGAGTTGTGCTCCGGCGTTCTCTATTATCAGCTTCTGTAGTCACCATTAATCTCGACATATTCTTTCGTCAAATCACACGACCATATTGTTGCACAGCCATTTCCCAAACCGATATCGGCTTTAATGACTATATGCGTGCCTTTCATATAGTTCGAGGCTTCTTCTTCACTATAATGGGGATCACGTTCTCCATCAACGGCCAAGCGATGGGGGCCGAACCATATTGCCAATCGGTCACGATCAGCCTCGACACCGGCTTTACCGACAGCCATGACCACACGTCCCCAATTGGCGTCTTCCCCTGCCACCGCTGTTTTTACCAATGGCGAATTGGCGATGGAGCGGGCAATGGTTTTGGCTGCTTCATTCGTTGTTGCGCCTTCAACTCTGACTTCGATCAGGTGGTGCGCACCTTCACCATCGGTGACGACTTGCAAAGAAAGTTCGTGCAAAATTTCATAAACACCCTCGGCAAGCGCTTGATAACGCGGGTCATTTTTTTGTGTGAGAGATTTGATTTCTTTATTCGCGGTACCTGTTGCAAATAAGAGAAGTGTGTCCGATGTCGATGTATCGCTATCAACCGTAATGGCATTGAATGTGTCGCGAACTTTATCTGACAATATTTCCTGTAATATGGCAGCATCCACAGGTGCATCGGTTACGATAAAGGACAGCATAGTTCCCATATTCGGAGCGATCATGCCGGCACCTTTGGCAATGCCATTGATAATGACAGGATGCCCGTCAAAATCGATCGTCCGCGTTGCAAGCTTCGGGAACGTATCCGTTGTCATGATCGCTTTAACGGCATCAAGCCATTTGTCTTCTTTGGCATTTTTTGCCATTTCGGGCAATAGACCGGTAAAACGCGAAGCATCCATCGGTTCACCGATAACTCCGGTGGAGGCAAGATAGATTTCCTGTGGTTTTGATCCAATACAATCGGCTGCCGCTTTCGCCGTGGCCTCTGTTGTTGCAATACCTTTTTTGCCGGTAAAGGCATTGGCATTGCCGGAATTTATGACGACACCACGCGCCACCCCATGAGAAAGAATTTTCCTGCAATGATCAACAGGTGCCGAGGGACATTTCGAACGGGTAAACACACCGGCGACATTGGCTGCTTCGTCGAATATGATAAAAAGGAGATCGGTGCGCCCTTTATATTTGATGCCGGCTTCAGTCGTTTGAAGACGCACACCTTTTATCGGAGGCAATTTAGCAAAAGTTTTTGGTGCAAGCGGCGAAATTTTAACGGTCATAGAAATGCCCCGAATGACAATGAAGAGAATAAAAATAATAATGCCGGACAAGCTGTTTGAAAAGGCATTTGTCCGGCATTATTGTCTTCAAAGTGAAACTTATTGGTCTTCTTCTTCCTGAGGCTGGTCATCTTCCTGAGACTGGTCTTCAGGCAAACCGGCGCTACCGCTTTTTGTACTCGTCATGAGCTTGGCAACGTCTTCGTCAGGATATTTGACATCCATTTTAGTGCGCAGATCGGCGATCAACTTGGTATAACGCTCACGCGCAATCATATTGCGAATAGCGTCTTTGACGTCTGCCAATGCCGGTGGCTGTTTGGTGCGGCGATCTTCCACCTTGATGACGTGCCAACCGAACGGGCTTTCAACCGGTGTTTTTGTATATTCGCCAACTTTCAAATTAAAGGCGGCATCCTCAAAGGGCTTGACCATTTGTCCGCGTGTGAAGTAGCCAAGATCGCCACCTGTAGCAGCTGAACCGTCGGTGGATTTTGACTTGGCAATTTCGTCGAATTTACCGCCCTTTTCCAAGCTCTTGATAATGTCTTCAGCTTCTTTCTTGGACTTTACCAGAATATGGCGGGCATGAACCTCTTCTTCTTTCGGCAGGCTGGCAATTTCTTTTTCATAACGCGCTTTGACATCGTCATCGGTTATTTTGTCAACAATCGAGCTCTTGAAATAAAGTTGCTGGAGAACATTGTCTCGCATGACATCCATACGTTTCTCGTATTCAGGTGTCTTATCCAAACCGTCTTTAACGGCTGCATCGGACAGTGTTTTCATATCAATGTAAATTTTCAACACTGTGATCCGGCGTTGTTGGTCTTTCAAGCGGGCAAGTCCGGGATCAATATCATTTGCTATTGCATCGAGTTCGCCAGCGGTAATATTTTTTCCGTCGACAATAGCCATAACATGTGATGGATCGACCGGTTTTTCAGGGGCAGCTTGTTGTGCACTTGCCGGATCAGGGACCTTGGGTTGGGGGGCAGAGTCTGTGGCAGCCGGCTTGTCGGCCGTGGATTGGGGAGCATTTTGTGCTATTGATGTTAGGCTGGTGCTCAATAGCAGAGCCGACGACAGCAAAAATGTGGCGGGAATGAATTTCATTAACTGTCTCCTTAAGAACGCAACTACGTTCTGGACTGGAATAAAGGGTTAAACTGGGATCTGTCATATCATTTAGTTTTCACAATTGGGAAAAATGTTAGCAATTTGGCACAGCAATTCACATCTTTTCTGTTGAAAATTTGTTCTTTACGTCATTATTGGCGCTTGAACTGCAACCGAAGTTAAAAAGCCCCTTTACTTTTGTTCTATTATGTCTGATTGGCAGACAAACTGTGCTCTTACTGTTGACAGAAAATGTCTCGACACCTATCTCTGTCGTGAACATTGGGTTTAAATTTTGCAAGACTTCATCGGCACTTGTCAGCCGGTTCCGGTTGCATGGACGGCCATTGAAGATTAAAGGGTGTACGTCACTCAACGGGCGTTGATAAACGCCAACAACTAACATCGGAAAGGACCAGAAATGGTCAGTTTAGGCGGCATTGCGCGCAAAATATTCGGTTCGGCATTCGAACGTCGCATCAAGTCTCTTCGGCCAAAAGTTGCCGAGATCAATGCTCTTGAAGAGCAAATGCAGGCATTGAGTGACAGTGAATTACGGCAGAAAACCGATGAATTCCGTAAAAGATTACAAGAGGGAGAAACACTTGATTCTCTCTTGCCGGAAGCCTTTGCAACTGCAAGAGAAGCCTCTAAACGGGTTTTCGGGTTGCGCCCCTTCGATGTCCAGCTTATTGGCGGTATCGTTTTGAATAATCGCGGTATTGCGGAAATGCGTACCGGTGAAGGTAAAACCCTGATGGCGACATTGCCGGTCTATCTCAATGCTCTTGAAGGCAAAGGGGTACACGTCGTCACGGTTAACGACTATCTGGCAAAACGTGATGCCGAAACAATGGGGAAGCTTTACGGTTTTCTTGGTCTTACAACCGGCGTTATTGTTCATGACCTTGATAACGACCAGCGTCGCGCTGCTTATGCCTGCGATATCACCTATGGCACCAACAATGAACTCGGCTTCGATTATCTGCGTGACAATATGACATTTGATCGTAGCCAGATGGTTCAGCGAGGACATCACTACGCGATTGTCGACGAAGTTGATTCTATTCTGATTGACGAAGCAAGAACGCCGCTTATCATTTCCGGACCGCTTGAAGATCGTACCGATTTCTATAAACAGATTGATACTTTTATTCCGCCGCTGAAGCCCGAAGATTACGAAATCGACGAAAAGCAGAAGACAGCAACTTTTACCGAAGTCGGTACAGAAAAAGTTGAAAAAATGCTTGCCGAGGCAGGGCTGTTAAAAGGCCATGGCCTTTATGACATCGAAAATGTCAAGATTGTGCATCACATCAACAATGCGTTGAAAGCCCATAAATTGTTTACGCGCGACAAAGATTATATTGTGCGTAACGGCGAAGTCATGATCATTGACGAATTTACCGGTCGTATGATGCCGGGGCGCCGCTATTCGGAAGGGCTTCATCAGGCTTTGGAAGCCAAGGAACATGTCGCTATCCAGCCGGAAAACCAGACACTTGCTTCAATCACTTTCCAGAACTATTTCCGCATGTATGACAAATTGGCCGGTATGACCGGTACTGCGGCAACCGAAGCGGAAGAATTCGGGAATATTTATGGCCTCGAGGTTATCGAAATTCCGACCAATCTGCCCGTTAAACGTATCGACGAGAATGACGAAGTCTATCGCACAGTCGAAGAAAAATATCAGGCAATTGTTCGCGATATCCGTGCCTCCCACGAACGCGGGCAGCCTATTCTGGTTGGCACTACGTCAATCGAAAAATCCGAACATCTGGCTGATCGCCTGCGGAAAGATGGTATTACCGGTTTTAATGTATTGAATGCCCGTTATCACGAACAGGAAGCTTATATTGTTGCCCAAGCAGGTGTGCCGGGGGCAATTACGATTGCCACCAATATGGCCGGCCGCGGTACCGATATCCAGCTTGGTGGCAATGTCGATATGCGCGTTGAACAGGAATTGAAAGATGTTCCTGAAGGTCCCGAACGCGATGCCAAGATTGCAGCAATCAAAGAAGATGTTGCGAAATTGAAAGAAAAGGCGCTTGCCGCCGGTGGCCTTTACGTTCTGGCGACAGAACGCCATGAAAGCCGACGTATTGATAACCAGTTGCGCGGTCGTTCCGGCCGTCAGGGTGACCCCGGGCGGTCAAAATTCTATCTGTCATTGCAAGACGATCTTATGCGCATTTTCGGTTCCAACCGCATGGATGGAATGTTGCAGAAACTCGGCCTGAAAGAAGGCGAGGCCATCACCCACCCGTGGATTAACAAGGCACTCGAAAAAGCGCAGAAAAAGGTTGAGGCTCGCAACTACGAAATTCGTAAAAACCTTCTGAAATATGACGATGTCATGAATGACCAGCGTAAGGTTATTTTTGAACAACGCATGGAGGTTATGGATTCCAAAGATCTTACCGATATGATCGCCGAAATGCGCGATGAAGTCATAGAGGATCTCGTCGAAAAATATGTGCCGCACGGTACCTATTCCGAACAATGGGATGCGATCGGACTACGTGACAAATTGCGTGAATTGTTCAATCTTGATTTACCCGTCGAGGATTGGGCGAAGGAAGAAGGTATTGCCGAAGAGCAGATACTGGAACGCGTCAAGAACGCCATGGAAGAGCGTGCGAAGGAACGTGCAGAACGCTTTGGCCCGGAAGTTATGGCCTATTTCCGCAAAGCCATGTTGCTTGAGAGCATTGACACATTATGGCGCGAACATTTGGTCAATCTTGACCATTTGCGTTCGGTCGTCGGATTCCGCGGTTATGGCCAGCGCGACCCGCTCAACGAATATAAAACTGAATCCTTCGAACTCTTTCAGGCAATGCTTGCCAATTTGCGGCGTGACGTTGTTTCCAAACTCATGCGGTTTGAAATAGTTGAACAACCGGCCGAGCCCGCTCCGCTTCCCGAAATGCATGCCGATCATCCGGAATTTAACGGTCAGGACGATGCGGAAGGCATGATTTCGGTAGGTACTGAAAATGATACCGTTGTTGCGCCGTCTAAACGTGATCCGAAAGATCCGACCACATGGGGCAAGGTGGGCCGCAATGAACTTTGTCCGTGCGGGTCGGGCAAAAAATACAAGCATTGTCACGGATCTTTTGTTTGACACGCCTGATTGATCTGGTGTTTGTGTTTTATGACAATTCGTGAAAATCACGATTGTTGATAATCAGCATGGCGTCATTCAAAAGATGGTCGGTTTCGAAATAAACAATGTGTTTTCGCGCGGTCATTTTGCTTTGCCATAGAGTTTTTGGCAAAACGATTTGAGCAGTGCTCAAGGTTTTTATTGATGTAGAGTTTTAACAAGTAATCTACTTTCTTGAAACTGAGGTGTGGGGTATAATCTTGAATATAAAATTCTACTTTTTCCTTGCACAAGATTGAATTATCGGTTCTAAAGATATGATGGAAGATAAACCCGATTATGAAAAAGAATTACGTAAAAGTGGCCTTAGAATAACAAGGCAACGGCGTATTATTCTTGATCTTCTCAATAATAATCTCGATCACCCCAATGCTTTCGAGCTTTTTAAACGTGCAAGTGAACAAGACCCGACAATTTCATTGTCGACTGTCTATCGTACGATGAAGGCTCTTGAGGAAGTTGGTGCAATTGAACGGCACGAGTTTGAAGGCGGTCCGTCACGCTTCGAACAGAAAAACCGCGAGCATCACGACCATCTCATTGATATCGACACCGGCGAGGTTATCGAATTCCGCTCCGACCTCATTGAAAAATTACAAGAAGAAATTGCCCATTCATTGGGTTATGACATTATCCACCATCGGTTCGAACTTTATGGTAAAAAACGCAAGCACAAATAACGACCCGCGCGGGTTTCGGTTCTCGCCATCAGCCATAGGTAACGCAAAAAAGGCGCTTGTAATTTTTTTATACATTTAACATAAGCACTTTTTAGATTGGCAAGCGGCTTGGGGTGAATTATCACACATTTGCCCGGTTCTGATCGGTGACCGGGAAAATTGGTCCATATCAACATACAGGCTTTTAAAAATATGGTTGCATTACCGCAAGAGCGTATGAATCAGCTCGAAAAGCATTTCGAGATGATCGAAAGCGAAATGGCAAATAATCCCGATGCCGAGACCTATGTTAAGCTCGCCTCGGAATATTCGGAATTGCAACATATTGTTGGTCTGATACGTGAACTCAATAAGGCTCATCACGAAGAGGACGATCTTGAGGCAATGTTGAAAGATCATTCGATCGATTCCGAAATGCGTAACCTTGCAGAAGAAGAATTACCCGAAATCAAAGCCAAAATTGCCAAACTGGAACATGATGTTCAAATCGAACTTCTGCCCAAAGATGCAGCCGATGAAAAAAGCGCCATTCTGGAAATACGTGCAGGTACCGGCGGGTCGGAAGCTGCCCTCTTTGCGGGCGATCTTTTTCGTATGTATGAACGTTATGCGAGTTTGCATGGCTGGAAAGTTGAAGTGGTTTCCGCAAGCGAAGGTGATGTTGGCGGATATAAGGAAATAATCGCTTCTGTCACGGGCAAGGGAGTGTTTTCGCGGCTGAAATTCGAGTCCGGTGTGCACCGTGTGCAACGTGTTCCGGAAACGGAAGCGGGCGGGCGCATTCATACGTCGGCAGCAACCGTCGCGGTTTTACCTGAAGCAGAAGAAATCGATGTCGAAATCAAGCCGGAAGACATAAGGATTGATACCATGCGGGCGTCAGGCGCCGGTGGCCAGCACGTCAATACAACCGATTCTGCCGTGCGTATCACCCACCTGCCGACCGGTATTATGGTCGTGCAGGCGGAAAAATCCCAACACCAGAACCGTGCGCGTGCCATGCAGATTTTGCGTGCCCGACTTTATGATATGGAACGTCAAAAAGCAGATACCGAACGCTCTGCTTCCCGTAAAAGTCAGGTTGGCTCCGGTGACCGGTCCGAGCGCATAAGAACCTATAACTTTCCGCAAGGTCGTGTGACAGACCACCGGATAAATCTTACGCTCTATAAGCTTGACAGGGTCATGGAAGGCGAACTTGACGAGCTGATTGATGCGCTGATTGCCGATCATCAAGCGACCTTGCTTGCGGAACTGGGCAATAGCGGCTGATTATGGCAAGTCTTTCCGATGTTTTGAAAAAAACAAGAAAACTGTTCCGCGACAAAAAACTGGACAATGCCGATCTTGATGCACGTCTTCTGGTCGAGTTTGTCACATCGACGACCCGCACAGATGAAATTCTCAATCCCGATTTTCAAGTGAGTGATGAAGCCTTGCAACGGCTTGATAAGGCAATTTTTGAACGGCTGAATGGTAAACCGGTCTATCGCATTATCGGAAAACGGGAATTTTACGGGATAGAGTTTCAGCTTTCTGCTGATACGCTCGAACCAAGAGACGATACAGAAGCGCTTGTCGATTTGGCGTTACCTGAAATTCAAGCCATAATCGGGCAATGTGGGAAAGCCCGAATTGTCGATATGGGAACCGGAACCGGCGCCATAGCCATTGCTCTTCTGGCAAATGTTGACGGGCTCAAGGCCACGGCTGTCGACATCAGTGACAATGCCTTAGAAACAGCTTCATTGAACGCAAAAAATGCCGGAGTAGCAGACCGTTTTACGCCTTTAAACAGTGACTGGTTTTTTAGTCTCTCAGGAAAGTTCGATATGATTATATCGAACCCGCCTTATATTCGGGAAAGTCAAATTTGTTCACTTGCAACCGAGGTAAAAAAATACGATCCCTTGAGGGCATTGTCGGGTGGGCAAGACGGACTCCAATTTTATCGGAAGCTCGCAAAAGAAGGCCGCCAATTTTTGAAACCGCATGGAATGATTGCGGTTGAAATTGGCAAAGGTCAGGAAAAAGACGTGATTGCTCTTTTTTCAGAGAGTGGTTTTAAATTGAAAAAGACGCGCAAAGACCTGAATGGTATTTGGCGCGCCTTGTTATTTTCCTGAACGTGAAACTCACGCTCTCTGTATTTACTTCATATGCTCCACAGCAATGAAAAATTCAGGCCAATTCACGACGCCGTAACAAATAGCAGAATCCGAACGCGATGATGACGAGCGTACCGGTGAATGCAATGACCATGTCCCAGCCGCCATGGAACCAGAACCAGCCGCCAAATGCACCGATGAAGCTCGATCCCATATAGTAGAACAGAAGGTAAAGTGCTGTTGCATGTCCCTTTGCTCCGACGGCAATGCGGCCAACCCAACTGCTTGCCACCGCATGGGCGGCGAAAAAACCTATCGTTACGCAAATTATGCCGACAATAAACCAGAACAGGCTGTTGGTCAGCGTCAAAATTAAGCCTAAAGCCAGAATTGCAACAGCAACGAACAATAGGGAGCTGCGGTGATATTTGTTGGTCAAATTTCCGGCAATCGGTGAAACGATGATACCCGAAACATAGCTTAAGAAGATAAAGCCGATTTGCGTCGGGCTAAGGAAGAACGGTGCTCCGCTCATGCGAAAGCCCGTATAGTTCAAAATCGCAACGAAATCACCGAACACAAGAGCGATGAAGAGATAGATATAAAGCAACCGTATCGAACCGATATGGCCTACCCATGCTCTGATATGATGATGGATATTGATGCCGTGAACGGCAACAAAGTTTTTTGATGGTGGCAATAGAAAATAGAAAGCGATGGCTGCAATGAGGTCAATAATGCCGATAATAGCCAACGCCCATTGCCAATTGAACCATTCGATGAGGCTGCCCATACCAACCCGCCCCATCATGCCGCCGAATGCCGTACCGCCGACATAAAGCCCCATGATTTTTCCGAACCCTCGTGGAGCGATTTCTTCGGCAAGGTAGGCCATCGCAACCGCCGGAACGCCCCCTAAGAGAATACCCTCCAGTGCACGCGCGACAAGCAGCCAATGCCAGCTTGTTGCAAGCGCCGCGACAATGTTCAGAACAGAAGCTCCGATCATCGACGCGGTCATCAAACCGCGGCGGCCGAGCGCTTCGGAAAAGGCACTTGAAAGAAGAATGGAAAAGGCCAGAAAGCCGGTTGATATAGAAAGCGCCAACGAACTGTTCGCTGGCGTTATGTGATAATGGTTTGCAAAAGATGGTAGTAGTGGCTGAACGCAATAAAGAAGAGAAAAAGTTGCAAAGCCGGCAAAAAACATTGCCACACTTATGCGTCTATATAAAGTCGTTCCGCTTTGTACACCAGGTTCAGCCTTTGTGGCTGTTGAGGTAGTCATTTTATACTCCGAATATCTACCTCCCCCCGATTAATTCTCCGCTATAACGGCGGGTGGCTTTAATTTAATTTCATAAAAATCTAAATTCAATTTATATAATTGAACCGTCAACAAAAAGTGACATTGTAAAAGGGAAAATTGCGTGATCCCTTTTTCGCAAAACGCGCAAAAATTGTACATAATCCGATTTGCTTTTTTAAAATATATTGACGAAAATATTGTGAGTGATACTAGATATTGTGTTCAAGGTTCTTTTTGATTCGAAATCGGGTGAAAGAGCTAAGAGGGAATTCGGTAATTTATAAAAAAAGCCGAAGCTGCCCCCGCAACTGTAAATGGTAAGTCAAAACCTTATGCCACTGGGGTTACCCGGGAAGGTGGTTTTGGCGCTTCAAGCCATGAGCCAGGAGACCTGCCTTGAATTGAATGTCAACAGACGGGGTGTTCTGGTTATGGCCTTTCCGGACGTGTTTTGTGCGGATGTGGGCTTTGCCATATCCCCCACATTGCTTCGGGAAGGAAGTTTTATGTCCAAGATTCTCAGTCATTTTTCCTGACCGGCTAAAGTTCGCCTTATCGACGCAACTTTAAAAAACGTCTCTCATGCTGCTTTCTCAAGCAAGAAAGCAGGCGGGATTTTGCAACCAAAAATTAGGAAAAAATCATGACAATCACAATTTACAGCAGACCATCTTGTGTACAATGCAAAGCAACATACAAGGCATTGGATAATAAACATATTTCCTACGATATTGTGGATATTTCCAAAGATGCGGAAGCCTTATCCTATATCGAAAGTTTGGGATATAAAATGTTGCCGGTAGTTGTTGCAGGAAACAATCACTGGGCAGGTTTCCAACCTGATAAAATAAACGGGCTAGAATAATGGCAGTCCTTGTTTATTATTCGAGCGCGACCGGCAATACCGATTATTTTGTGCAACAAATCGGTGAACCGTCTTTAAGGCTTTTCAAAAAAACGGCAATTCCGAAAGTGGTTGAACCTTATGTTCTGGTGGTACCGACTTACGCCGGAGCCAAAGGCGACGGGGCAGTGCCCAAAACCGTCATCAATTTTCTCAATGATCAAGAAAACCGGCAATTTCTTAAAGGCGTTATTGCCGGTGGCAATCGTAATTTCGGCTGGGCTTATGCACTTGCCGGAAAAGTCATCTCTCAAAAGTGTCGTGTGCCCTGGCTTTATAGTTTCGAGCTCAGGGGGACAACAGAAGATGTGAACCTTGTCAGACAAGGATTAGGAAAATTATGGAAACAGATAGCCCAGAAAAAACAGACACTTTAGATAGTGACAAAAATTATCATTCATTAAATGCAATGCTCAATCTCTTTGACGAAGATGGGCGCATCCAGTTCGATAAAGATCGTGAAGCCGTGCGGCAATATTTTTTGCAGCATGTCAATCAGAATACGGTATTTTTTCATGATCTTGAAGAGAAGATCGATTACCTCGTGCGTGAAGGATATTACGAGAAAACCGTTTTTGATTGTTATGATTTTGCTTTTATCAAAAAAGCTTTCAAACGTGCTTATGCGTTCAAATTCCGCTTTCCCACATTTTTGGGTGCCTTCAAATATTATACGAGTTACACGCTGAAGACTTTCGACGGGAAAAGATATCTCGAACGTTACGAAGATCGTGTCGTTATGGTGGCATTGACACTTGCTACAGGCGACAAAAAATTTTGCGAAAGGCTTGTCGATGAAATGATGAGCGGTCGCTTTCAACCGGCAACGCCAACATTTCTCAATTCTGGTAAAAAACAACGTGGAGAACTTGTTTCCTGTTTTCTTCTGCGGGTTGAAGACAATATGGAATCGATCGGTCGCGCAATTAATTCTTCTTTGCAATTGTCCAAGCGTGGTGGTGGGGTCGCTTTGTGCCTCACCAATATCAGAGAACAAGGCGCACCGATCAAAAAAATACAAAACCAGTCGTCCGGAATTGTGCCGGTCATGAAACTTCTTGAAGATGCATTTTCTTACGCCAATCAATTGGGCGCAAGGCAGGGGGCAGGGGCGGTTTATTTAAGTGCCCATCACCCCGATATTATGCGCTTTCTGGATACCAAGCGGGAAAATGCCGACGAAAAAATCCGCATCAAAACGCTCTCCCTTGGTGTGGTCATCCCCGATATTACTTTCGAGCTTGCACGCAATAACGAGGATATGTACCTTTTTTCACCTTATGATGTAGAGAAAGTCACGGGTAAAGCCTTATCCGACATATCTTTGAGCGAAAATTATCGCAAATTCGTTGACGATCCGCGCATAACCAAGAAAAAAATCAATGCTCGTGATTTTTTCCAAACTCTGGCCGAAATTCAGTTTGAATCGGGTTATCCCTATATTGTGTTTGAAGATGCGGTCAATCGTGCCAATCCAATTGCCGGACGCATCAATATGAGCAATCTTTGCTCTGAAATTCTTCAGGTCAATGAGCCGAGCACATTGAATGCCGATTTGAGCTATCGTCACATCGGTAACGATATTTCGTGCAATCTGGGCTCGCTCAATATCGCTAAAGCTTTCCAGTCCGACGATTTCGGCAAAACAGTTGAAACAGCAGTTCGTGCCTTAACAGCGGTTTCCGAAATGAGCGATATTGTTTGTGTACCATCCATTGAAAAGGGCAATCGCGAGGCGCATGCTATCGGCCTCGGTCAAATGAATTTGCATGGCTTTCTTGCCAAGGAGCATATTTATTATGGCTCTCCGGAAGCACTCGATTTTACCAATCTCTATTTTTATACAGTTGCCTTTCATGCGTTGAGAAGCTCGAACCTCATTGCCAAAGAAAAGGGTAAAACATTTCAAGGCTTTGAACAATCAGCCTATGCCGATGGGCGTGCGTTTAAAAAATACCTCACTCAAAAGTTCGAGCCGGAAACACAACGCATCAAACAGCTTTTTGCTGACCGGAATTTCGTGATTCCTACTGTGAAAGACTGGCAGGAGCTTGAGCAATCGGTAAAAAAATGGGGGCTTTATAACCGTTATTTACAGGCGGTTCCGCCCACCGGCTCGATTTCCTATATCAATAATGCCACAGCATCCATTCACCCGATTGTTGCAAAAATAGAAATACGCAAAGAAGGCAAGATCGGTCGTGTCTATTATCCGGCACCTTATATGACCAATGATAATCTTGAATATTATCAGGACGCCTATGAAATAGGTCCGGAAAAGATCATTGATACCTATGCCGCAGCCAGTCAGCATGTCGATCAAGGCTTGTCATTAACGCTTTTTTTCCCCGATACGGCCACGACGCGCGATATCAACAAAGCGCAAATCTACGCGTGGAAGAAAAAACTCAAAACCATCTATTATGTGCGGCTACGCCAAAAAGCCTTGAGCGGAACCGAAGTCGAAACCTGTGTTTCCTGTAGCCTTTAAGGATAATTTCCGATGCTAACAAACCATTTAAAAACTATTCCGGCGATCAACTGGAACAAAATTGAAGATGAAAAAGACCTTGAAGTCTGGAACAGATTGACAGGAAATTTCTGGCTTCCTGAAAAAGTGCCGCTTTCCAATGATGTCCCGTCGTGGGCAAGTTTGACACCGGCAGAACAGCAATTGACCATTCGCGTCTTTACCGGACTTACTCTTCTTGACACAATGCAGAATTTTGTAGGCGCCATTTCGCTTTTGCCGGATGCAATTACGCCGCACGAGGAAGCGGTGCTTACCAATATTGCTTTTATGGAAGCAGTTCACGCCCGCTCCTATTCGTCGATATTTTCGACCCTTTGTCTCACAAAAGATGTTGACGAAGCCTATCGCTGGTCGGAAGAGAATGCTTTTCTTCAAAAAAAAGCGGCGCTCGTTCTTGATTATTATAATGGCAGTGACGCTTTGAAACGAAAAATTGCCTCGGTTTTTCTGGAAAGTTTTTTGTTCTATTCTGGCTTTTATTTACCGATGTATTGGTCAAGTCGGGCAAAACTCACCAATACCGCCGATCTTATCAGGCTCATCATTCGTGATGAGGCGGTGCACGGCTACTATATCGGTTACAAGTTCCAAATCGGCTTCAACAAGCTTTCTCAAAGCAGGCAGAATGAAATGAAAGATTTTACCTATACGCTTTTGATGGATCTTTACGATATTGAAACAAAATACACCGAACAGCTTTATGACGGGGTAAAATTGAGCGAAGAAGTGAAAGTGTTTTTACACTATAACGCGAATAAGGCACTAATGAATCTGGGATTCGAGCCTCTGTTTCCTCCCGATATTTGCAAAGTTAATCCTGCTATTCTTTCAGCTCTTTCACCGAATGCAGACGAAAACCATGATTTTTTTTCAGGCTCCGGTTCGTCCTATGTGATTGGTAAAGCCGTTGCCACGGAAGATTCGGACTGGGATTTTTGAATTGACTGTTAATACATTTTTAAATCGACGGTTAAAACGAAAGAAGAGGGGGGGAGGCTCCCTTTTTTTGTCATAAGGTGAGGGGGTAAAAAACGCAAACCATTTTCAATTCAAGCTTCGTTGAAAGGCACGAGGTTTCTCGGTAATGGAAGACTATTCGCCAGAAAAACAGGTGAAAAAAAATGAACCCCGCGTCATCTTCAACGAGTTTTTGCTCATGAAACGTCAGATGTGCTTCAACAATTCATGAACAGATAGGCGTTTGTTAAACGCAAGGACCATCCGCGATAAGATGACACTAAAGCCATTAACTTCCGCCGGTCATGTTTAAAGGATACCCATCTGAGCTTGTTCAAAATCAAAACGGGATAGTTATCGGTCGGGATAATGGTGAGTTTAATTCCCGGAGCGGGCAATCGGAAACCGCGAGAGGTTGACCACACAGGATTCAATAATTTCCTGACGATAACGATAGAGTTTAGCCGGCCTACCACCTGTTTGTGTTTCGCGTTCGCCTACTTCTTCGATAATTCCCTGTTGTTCGGTCAAACGACGAAAATTCGGTTTATGAAGGCGCCTTCCTATAATCGCTTCTACCGTTTTTTGTAGCTGTAATAATGTGAACTTTTCCGGCAACAGTTCAAAGATCACAGCTCTATATTTTATTTTCCTTCGGAGCCGTCCAATAGCGGTTGCTAAAATTCGACGGTCATCGGCAAACATTGGCGTTCCCGCAAAAAGATTGCCTCCAGCTTCGGCAATGAGACCCGCTTCATATAGAATTTCATATCTTTGGAGAATGAAATCTTCGTGCCACGAAAAGCCGTTACATCCGAAAAGAAAAGAAATTCTGCGTTTCTTGAAGTCACAATGGACTTTATCTTTTTCGGCCCAAACATTGAGCGCTTTTATAATTTCGTCGACACATGGATGTTTTCCACTTCGGCAATCGTCCCATGGAAAATGCTCGTACCAATCATGCCATTCGGCATTTGGAGAAAACTCGTCTTGCTCACGCACCAAGCCCAGATAGCTGACGGATATTGTTCGCGTACCGTTCTCGGCAGAGATAGGCAAACGATTGGAAAATGTGTAAAGTTGTTCGAGAAATCCGACGGGATGACCGGTTTTTGTATTTATCCAGTCACGTAAAGAAGACTCCAGGCTTTGTTGCCCGAATTCTAACGGTCCGGATGGAAGTTTTTGTTCTGGTCCTACAGTAATAACTTTTGGTTGACCGTTCGTAACTGCGGTAATAACGGCAATAAGTTCGATTTTTGAAAGCGCTGATGGGGTAGTCAAGATCGTCATTTTCGATTTTTATCTATAGTTTATTGAATGCGAAAATATAAATCGGTTTTCATATCCGAACTAATATTTCGTTTTGGATGAAATCCCTCGGGGATACCAAGGGAAAGAGTGGATCTTCACCCCCATATAGCGCAGCAATCCGATCAGCCAAGTCTAAATTCGAGAAAAAATTCAATTGAATTATAAATAAAAAATACTAATTCATACCCGTTCAAAAAAATAAAAAAGTCTTTTTAATAATTCTTATATTCGGTTAAAAATACTCCTAATTTGCTTTATCTGTTTCGGTGTTGTTGATACAATTATTAGTTAGTCGGTTAATGAAAAATCCGATTAAAAACATAAACGAAAATTTAATATTAGCAACCGGTAAGTAGAAAAATATTGTATTGCCATTCCGGAAAGCACAGTTTTTAAATGGAAATGGTCGATAAAATAGTTGGTGAGTGGCTCTGTAGAGATAACAGTGGCTTTTGAATACAGAAACAGGAAAACTTGTGGGAGAACACAAAAAAACCGGCTTAAAAGCCGGTTTTCGTTAAACATAACTTCGCGATGCTTTTAATGGTGATTTACCGGTGATCCATCGCCGAAATGGGCTTCGTTGATAGATCCACCATGCGTTGCTTCACCGGATTTTTGCGCGTGACCGATGACATAGCTATCTTCGACCGAACCATCGCCAAATCCATTTGCGCGTGTATAAGCACGTGAATTGCCGGTATAACCTTTGTTCATGCCGGATTGGGCAGTAGAACCGATGACATAGGTGTTGACCGGTGAACCATCGTCAAAAGCATAACCACTGGCATAGGCGCTGCTTACACCACATAAACTTGCAAGCGCAATAAACATTAATTTTTTCATTTCATTCACCGTTTTTATGAGCCCTTAGCTTTGGCTAACGGCTTTAATTGCAATTGGATCAATCTGGATATATTTTCCAAACTCTCTAACGCTTATATCTTCATCACGGCAATCAATCTCAAATCACTTTAAAATGTATCAATCACGGAAAAGTGATAATGTAAAATATAGCAAAAACAATAAGTTAACATTTGTTAATTCCCGTCCAATAGAGGTTTATCAAGTCGGGATCACGATTTTAGTGAAGTGGCTTCAAGAAGGGCTAGATGGCGTTTTTCTGGCCTATTAAAAAGTTGATTTTTGCCTTCGCAAGTTGCAAGCTTTGTTCGAACCTTGTAGTTTCTTGTTTCTTCAATTCTTCCGATTTGATCCGGAGAAGATATGACGGGTGAAAAGTGACAAGCACCGGAATTTTTTCTTCTGTCTCGATTATTTTACCCACCAAACCGCTTAACGGCTCGTTCAAATCTGTGAGTGAGAACAGGGCGGTTTTCCCCATGGCAACGATAAGCTTCGGTTTGACGATGTCGATTTCTTTCAAAAGCCACCAGCGACAATGCTCGACCTCGCTCCTGTCTGCTCTTTTATGAAGGCGCTTGCGACCTTTGAGTTCATATTTGAAATGTTTGACAGCGTTGGTGATGTAAACCTCATCCCGTTTTAGTCCTACCCTATGGGCAGCTTTGTCAAACACTTGCCCTGCAGGACCGATAAATGGCCG
Source organism: Bartonella sp. M0192 (assembly GCF_016102305.1). Classification (NCBI taxonomy): domain Bacteria; kingdom Pseudomonadati; phylum Pseudomonadota; class Alphaproteobacteria; order Hyphomicrobiales; family Bartonellaceae; genus Bartonella; species Bartonella sp. M0192. Next base: position 1,027,115 of record NZ_JACFOU010000001.1, read on the forward strand.
ACCAACGAGATCTTCACGATCGCCTGGTTGTTCTCCGACAATCATTAGAGAAGCATTTTCAGGCCCTTCGCCACAGACAGCCTGCGTTGATGAACAATGCAATGGGCAACTTTTGCATGATTTGATACCTTTATTGAGATCATCCAAAGTTTTAAGCGTTGCTTGCGACTTCAAACTCGTTCGAATGACATTCTCGGCATTTCTTTCCGTTAAACGGGAATGAAAGAGCGGAGGTGGCAGAACCGGTTGTCTTTCCATCGTTTCAATGCGCGTTTCCGCATTATCAACGAGACTATCGATGATTTCCGCTTCCGGAAGGTTGCTCCAGTATTTTTTCGGCATATGACTTTGCATGGTTTTGACTTTCAGTCTTGCCGGATTGAAAATGCTGAAAAAGTAGGTTTTCCATAGCTCTTCGGTTTCATCTTTATTTTGTGGCTTTTTAAATATCGGTTCGCCAAAAAACAGTCTTTTGTTAAAATAGAATGCACTGCCTTTCGGCGTGAGAATTTGCCAATCCATGTCGCTGAAACGCCGACAGAAAAACGGTATCGCTTCCGCAATAATGAAATGTTGAGGTTCATACCAGGCGGTAAAACAACGCCTGAATGTGTCGTCGCCAAGGCTGGCAATTTCCTTGAAACGTAAAAATGCATGCATATGGTGGATGTCATGGCAAACAGCTTTTTGCCGCGATAAAGCTGTGGCAGTGTCAATGTCATAAATTCTTTCAAGAACCGTTTTATCGTGCTGCAAGCGATAAAGAAGGCGATATAAAAGGGCGGCCGAATCTTCGCTCTCGTGGCAGATGACATTTTTCGCAAGATTGATGAACTGCTTTGGCACCAGAAATTCTTGGCTTCGTTGTGAAGGCTGATATTTTTCTGAAGGCGGAGAGGCGGGCTCTCTGTCAAATAATGTCGGGGCCGAATGGTAATGCCAAAAAACATCTTCCGGACGCATTGCTTCCTGCAATAGCAAACGCGCTATCGTTCGCCACTCGTCAAAATCCCCCTGCTTTTTCAAAACAATCGTTTTCATGATGAAAAAAGATCAAGTTGAGTGGGGCGCGCACGAAAACGCTCGGCAAGGTGCGAACTGTCGAGAAGGTTTTTAGGCGTCCAGCGTTCGGCAGTCACAAACGGCTTTATTTTTTGAAGGCTGATATGAAAGCTTTTCAAATCTGCAAAATCGAGCCGCTTGAACCGGCGTGCTACCAATATCCGTTTAACATTGCGCACACCAAGGCCGGGAACACGTAACAACATTTCCTTGTCGGCTTTATTGATGTCAACCGGAAAGAGATGCCGGTTTTGTAATGCCCAGGCGAGTTTCGGGTCAAATTCAAGATCAAGCATGCCACCATTTGTTTCCGCGGTCAGCTCTTCCATTGCAAATCCGTAAAACCGATAAAGCCAATCGGCTTGATAAAGCCGGTGTTCCCTTAAAAGTGGCGGGCGTTTGACGGGAAGCAGGTTTGAAGCATCCGGAATCGGACTGAATGCCGAATAATAAACGCGTTTCAGCCGATAACCCGAATAAAGCTCGGCGCTTGATTGCAGGATTGTCGCATCATTGGCATCGTCGGCACCGATGATCATTTGGGTAGATTGCCCTGCGGGCGCGAAACGTTGCGTTTTTTTCGTCTGTAATGTCGCGTCTTTGGAGGCTTCTATATCAATCCGGACATTCGCCATAGCCTGCTTGATTGTCAGGATCTTTTTTTGCGGAGCAAAGCGGTTAATGCTTTTTTCTGTTGGCAGTTCGACATTGATCGACAAGCGATCTGCGTAACGTCCGGCTTCTTTGATCAGCGCGTCCGAAGCATCCGGAATGGTTTTTAAATGGATATAGCCGCCGAAATGGTGGATGGTTCGCAAATCGCGGGCAACTTTAACCAATTCCTCCATTGTTTGGTCCGGAGAACGGATAATGCCGGAAGAAAGAAACAAGCCTTCGATGTAATTTCTGCGGTAAAATTCGAGCGTCAAAAACACCACTTCATCGGTACTAAAACGCGCCCGCTCGACATTGCTTGAAGACCGGTTGACACAATAGGCACAATCAAAAATACAAAAATTGGTGAGCAGAATTTTTAACAGCGAAACGCAGCGCCCGTCAGGCGTGAAGGAATGGCAAATTCCCATATTTGCCGTTGCTCCCAAGCCGCTTTTTGTGGGCGACTGACGCGTGGAACCGCTTGATGCGCAGGAGGCATCATATTTGGCAGCATCTGCCAGAATTGCCAATTTTTGTTTGAGCGTTTTGACCATTTTTGTTCACTATTTGTTCTATTTGACGAATATAGACATGAAGTGGAGGAAGTAAAGGGAAAACAGCAAATCACGACGCGCTAAAAGTAGCAATTCTGCCAAAGAGCAAATTCAAGCTAGTTAATTTTGCTTCAATTGGTCAGATCATTCTGTAGTGTGTTTCACTTTGTAACGGCATTGCGAAATATTGAACAAAAGAGACTTTGGAGAGACCGGCCCGTTTACACAGATAACAAGGCAATTTTTCGAGAGTAAAAAATTTAAAGAGCAGCATGACGAGTTTTTTATGCAGAAATCGTTCTCACAAAAAAGGTTTTAATGCGGGAAATGTTCTTTATCCGGCTTCGCGAGTCCTTTTGCGTTTACGAAATTTCAGCCATAAACCGTAGCCTAGTCCGAAGATAGCGGACATCAGGGATCCGCAAAGAATCGCGAATTTTGCCGCTTCCAATTGTCGAGGAGCGTTGAAGGCTAAAGTGGCTGTAAAAATAGCCATAGTAAAACCGATACCACCCAATAATCCGACGAGTATCATTCCGCGCCAGTTTACTCCCGAAGGGAGAGTGCAAAGCCCGAAACGGACAGCAAGGAAACTTATGAGGAAAATGCCCAACGGCTTACCGATGGCAAGGCCCAGTCCTGTTCCAACCATGATAATGAGGGAGAAATGATCTTTAAAGTCGACATTGGAAATATTGATACCGGCATTCGCCAGAGCAAAGAGCGGCATAATGACGAATAACACCCAAGGACTTAAGGCGTTAACAAGTCTTGATACGGGAGCGTCAATTGCAGCTTCACTCTTACGTATTTCAAGAAGAGCAAATTGGTGCTTTAAAGCGCTGTCTTCAGGCTTTTCATTTTTCAATATTTCCAAAGCGTAAGTCAGTCGATCAACAGGCGCAATCAATGAGCGGGGGCTAAGTGCCGGTGTCAATAATCCCAATATTACGCCCGAAAGCGAGGGGTGGACACCGCATATCATAAGTCCGAGCCAGAGGAGAGCAGCTGGAAGAACGTAAATCAGAGCCGAATTAATTCCTATCCATTGCAAAAAAACGAGAATGATAATTGCAAGACATGCAATGGGCAGGCCTGTCACGTCAAAGCCGTTAGAATAAAAAATCGCGATAATCAAAATGGCGATAATGTCGTCTATAGTGGCGAGCGCAAGCAAAACGATTCTTAAGTTGTATGGAACCGATTTTCCGAGAAGCGCCAGAATACCGATTGCAAAGGCTATATCGGTTGCAGTGGGCACAGCCCAGCCATGACTGGTTGGCGGCATGGGATTGATGGAAAAATAAATAATAGCCGGCGCAATAACGCCGCCGACAGCTGCAACCAGAGGCAACAAAGCCTGACGGAATTTTGACAATGCGCCATCATGGATTTCCCGTCTTATTTCCATGCCTGCGACAAGGAAAAAGAGCGTCATCAAGCCGTCATTGACCAGAAAGTGCAGGTCTTTGGAAAAGGAATATCCGAAAGCTTCTATTGAAATTTTTTGCTGCCAGAATTTTTGGTAAACGGTCGCATAAGTTGAATTGGCAAGTAAGAGAGCGACCATTGTTGCAATAACGAGAGCAACGCCCGCCATAGCTTCAATATGAATTATGTTGCGACAGATTGAAAATATCTTTTCGGCAAAAACAGATGCACGGTTAGGCAAGCGGTGGTTTATATTTTTCATGGCAAGTTCCTCTGTGCTGGCGGCCCGACCAGCTTGAAACCTGCCCGTAAACAATTTACCGGACACCCGACATTTTTATATCCAAACAAGGGAGAATATACAAGCCAACAATATTATTTATGGCGTTCGAAAGTTGAAGCTTCAATATGTAGATAAAATTTATAAATTGCCCAACTTAAAGAGAGAAATTCAAATATATTTTGATTCTTACAAGAGTGTGATTGATTATATGAAATAATACGACACGATATATAGAGAATTATCTATTAGATAATTCTCTATATAATTATATTTCACTATCTAATTTTCATTTTTTACGACAAGATCGACTTTATTGAGCGCGCCTGCAAGATCATTTTGCAATGCTGTTTCAAGATCAGTTGCTGTGAGTCCTTTATCGTCTTTGGCTTTGATTGATATTTTGAGTGTTCCCGGTTTTTTTGCAAAAGCACCGAAAGCAGATGAAATCTTTTGTGCTTCTTCGTGATCTTTCAAAAGCATTGCCGGACTCTTCGTCATAACCACATAAAAATCGTCGTAGAGTTCTTTCTTGAGATCGTGTTTATTGTCGTTCAAGTTCCGGGCAAGATAGGTAAACAATTTGTCGATGAAGCCGAAATCGGAATAACGCATATCCGCTTTAGTGATGCCAATTTTGTTTGCGGCATCAAGCATCGCTTGTTTGTCGCCCGAAAAAAGTTCCGAACCGGCGTTGATAATCGTAGCAGACATTTCGCCTGAACCAATGCCATCTGCGTTAAATGACAGATCATTAAGGGAAAGAGTTTGACGACCGGAATTATAAGAGAAATCAAGTTTGCCCGAGATATCCAGTGTTTTGAATCCCATATTCCTGAACATTTCGAAACTTTTCTGAGGCATTTCGCTGGTGTTTAATGAAAAACCATCGAGTTTCACTAACAAACTTTCAGGAACAGCTTGTTTCCATTCTCTTGGTTGGAGTTCGAACGAATTCAGGCTTGCTTTGACTGTTGGTAAATCGATATCAGCTTTTTCAACTTCGGCATCAATGGCCGTAATTGCCGATACTATCGTTGCCAGCAACTCATTCCTTGCCGCTTTTTCACCCTTTTCATCACCACTTTTTTTAGCTTCCAGATAGGCACGTGCAAGATCTTCAGGCACGGCTTCCATCGGGTGCATTTTTAACCCCTCGGTTTTAAACTTGTTGAGCGAAAAATGGGCATTACGGTTGGTGCCCTCGAAGACATCGATTGAAATATCGCCCAGTTCAACAGGTCCGAAGATAGTCCGACCAATTTTGTCAGGTTTAACTTTACCAGCCAATATTCCATAGGCGTAAGCGAGATCAATATCACTTGCTTGCAAGGCATTGCTTTTGCCAATAAGCCGAAGGTTATTGTGTTCGCCCGTATTGGAATTTGGCAGACCGACATTTGTACTCATGCCTGCAATGCCGACAGAGCCGATGTTGCCGGCCTTCAAACTCGAAAGCCAGAAGCCCTTGATATCAAGTTTTTCTGTCTCGCCTTGAGGATTGGACAGGGATACCTCTATATCCGGCGCATTGACCGACGATATACCAACGCGCAACAAAGCTTGTAAAACGTTGGAAGCGATGGATGTATCCTTATCTTTGAGGGTGATACCATTCAATGTCATTTCAGGTACAACGACATGGATATTATCCCGTTTCAAATCAATATCATAAATTGTAAATGAACCGGGGACAAAGCCAACAGGAGGGCGACCGGAAACGGCACCTATTTTGAGAGAGACACCGTCGGGTACGGGTAAGGTGACATTTTTGAGGTTGACATTGCCAGCGACGGTCACTTCTGATTGTTCGGCTTTGACACCATGTTTTGTCATCTCGTCTTTGACAAAACTGTTCAGATAAGGAGCGGCCATATAAAAGGCTCCGACACCCAATATGGCCAGAATGACCACGCCTCCAATGATATAAATTAACCAGCGTTTAAGTGTTGCTATTAACCAGCCACTGAAATTGGCCATTACATTCTTCCAGTCTTAATGTGTTGTATCTGCACTCACGTCTATTTTATCGACTAAAGTTGCAGGAAATTGCTTTATTGCCGCAAAATCGGCTATGCCGATACCATCTTTTGATTTAGCTACAGCATGGACATTGATAGTTCCACCGTTTTCTATAAAGTTTTGCACTGCTTCGCCAGATTTTTGGGAATTTTCCGCACCAAGGAAAAGTGCAATTGCCAATCTGGCTTTGATAGCCGCCTCTCTGCGTTTGTCAGAAAAACTTTCGCCTGTATTCGCGTCATAAAATTTTGCATAACGCCCAAGAAAGCTATCAGCGTTTGCCGTCAGGTGCAGATCATTTATGTGTATAACCATAGCAGATGCTATTATCATCGCTAAATTGTCTGAAAATAATTCCGGGCTGACATTTGAAAGTGTGCCGTTGAAGGACCCAGTTGCCATGTCCTTATAATCAAAAGTGTTTTTAAAATTAATTTTTTGGTTGTCACGATCCCAGTTGGCATCAAAGGCCCCATTGAATTTGATGGTTTTATAGCCGAGGTCTTTCAAAACACTGGACTCTTTTAGCGGATCGTAAGACGGGGATAAAATAAAATTCATTGCCTTTACACGATCACTTTCAACAGGGTACTCGAAATCTTTTACTACCGCTTTCAAAGATGTCGGTATAATTCCTTTGCCGAAATCGGCAGTGGCGTCAAATGCCCCCAATGTAAAGAGATTCTCTTCACTGTTTTTGGATGAGGGGTCGGAAAATTTAACACCGGATGTATGGATATTTTTGAATTGTGGCATGAATATCGTAGATTGAGGTTCCGAAAATGATTTATAAAGAGCATCATAATCGGCATTACCCGAGCTAATGGCGTGATTCAAAACATCAATAAAGTCATTCAACTGCTCCGAACGCAGGTCCGTTATTGAAAAACTATCTACTACTAAAGCACGTAGGTCTTCTCCGCTGGCTTCATAACCATTCAGGCTAATATCCACACGTCCATTCCGGTAAGTAACAGAAAAATTTTTCTGCTTCGAAGTTAGGTCGGAAAATTTTTGAGACACTCCTTCAACATGCATATCCATAAATCCGACCGACGAAAGTATGGCGAGCCTCTTGAGCAAAGTTTCGTGCTCTTTTGTTTTTCCGGCATTATCAGGGGATGCATAATTTGCGCTTTCTTCAATTAAACTGTTCAATGAAAAAGGTAGATGACGCAACGACAGTTTTGTTCCCCAAATAGTTTGGGCGGTAGACAGAGAGTTGTTTCCGTCTTCGTCTGGTTGGTTGATTACAATGTCATGAATTGACCAGCCATTTGCGACATCTTTGAACGGATTTTCAGCGTTGGAGGCAGATGAAGCTTCGTTAAAATAGCTAATGAGAAAACCGAGATCGAGGTTGTTTATTTCACTCTTACCGAATTCTGTCTTGGCAAATTTTGTATTTACCGAGGAGGCACTTTTTTTGCTTAATGGATATTCACCGGACATACTATCGGCTGTCACCTTTTTGATGAGACCCTTCACAATGTCATCAAAAATAACTTTGTTATAAGAATAGGTTGCTCCATTTGTTTCTTTTCCATCGGTCCAGGTCACAGTCGGAGCAACAATTTTTTTCGCAGTAATATTTCGAATATCGAAAAAATATTGATTGTCAGATGTTTTTGAGTCATTGAGCGCAAAGTTTTCCAAAGTCATAGCCGGAATAGACAGTTTGCTTTGACCTAACGAATAGCTGATTTTTTCAAGTTCGAGTTTTTTACTGGTTTTGCCGGAAAAATTGACTTCACCCTTGATTGTCTCGACTTGTAGACTTCTATCTTTGGAAAAATTGATCTTGGCATCATGAATAGTAAAATGACGCCGCCAATTGACATCAAGCGAACTGAAGCTGACACCATTTTCTCTGAGAAAATTTTCAACGTGTTTTTGTGCGGAACGAGCGAGATAGAAAACAAATCCACACGCTATAATAGCAAGAACAATGATGCTGATAATAATTTTGGGCCAAGGCGACTTTTTGGTTCCCTTGTCGATGATTTGTTCGCTCATCCCGTTTCCCCTCGGTTGAAAAGGTTAAAATACAACACACGTTGTTCTCTTTTCCATAATGGAAATAAATTGCGGCTTTATTCTGGATAAACAATGCATAATATAACGAAGCCACAGAGTCTTGTTCTTTTTTTTATTGCTAACGGTCAATTCACCGGTCACCGGCTTCGGTCGATAGCAATTTTCGGGCATTCCCTATAAAATCCTTGTTGATAATATCAGTTTCGACTTATGAAAGGCCGCTTGTCTTTTAGAAGGGCCAACGCCATAGGCGGGTATATCTGATCTGCTAATATATAAGTCGGCCTCGATTTTAGGAAATGGTGGTTAGCGGGCTGATGACAGAGACAATGATAGGCCAATTTGAGGCTACAATTCCATGGCCGCACCATGTGATATTCGAAAATATCGGGAACTTTACATTATAAAACCCTTATTGGCGGTATTTCTGAAAGGAAATTACAACGGTTATTCTCTCCCGATTATGACGTAAAAAATAAGAAATTGGCAGGGGGAAAAGGGGCGGGGAAATATCATTATTTGCAGCGATGCAGACAATATTTGAGCAAGCTTGTCACGCGGTCTGTCATTGTCGTGTCATCGAGCTTCTTTCTGATAGAAATGACCTGCTCTTTAAGGATTATTATTATTGCATTAAAGCGGCACATATCCGAGCTTTGCCGGTGACCAAACTTCTTGAATTCTGTTGATGTGCTAAAATCTTAAATTCCGTCGATATGATTGCATTTGTTGCGAAAAACTTCCGATTAATCAATCCGCTCTTTTTAAAATTCTCGGGGCATTAAAACATCGTAATCTAGACACTAAAGCCGACAAAGCTCATTCTGTTTTGATACAGCATTCGATCAATTTGAAATGCAGGTTTGAAAATCACGGTCAAGCGGTAACAGCTTCGCGTTTTATATATTTATGAACAGCTTTTCCCAGATTTTTTTCCAGATGGACAGCAGGTGGTTTGATACCATGGGAAATAAGGTCCTTCAGAACCTGTTCGGAGGCGCCGCAAATGACGAGGGTGATGCCTTGTTTTTTTGCTTTTCCGGCAAGACTTTCAATCGTATTTGCACCTGTTGCATCAAGAAATGGTACCTGAGCGAAATCAAGAATCATGGTCCGGTAATTGTCACCAATCCGGTCAAGAACCGAGCCGATCGAAGCAGCCGCACCAAAAAAGAAGGCACCGGAAATATGGTAGATAACGGTTCGGCTGTCTTTTTGCAAGTCGTTGTCGAATTGGTCATTTGCCGTATTGGGACCATCCGCCCTGTCTTCTGCAACCAGCGGGCGATCAGCCGTAACGCTTGCAGCTTTCGACATACGGTGGATAAATAATAGAGCACCCAAAGCAAAACCGATAATAATAGCTTCGGTTACATTGCGGAAAATTGTTAATGACAGCGATACGAGTAGGACGACAGCATCGCCTGCAGATGCTTTGAGAAGAAGTGCAATTGCGCGTTTGTCAATCATATTCCAGGAAATAATAGCAAGTATTCCCGCAAGACATGCCAGCGGAATAAAATTGGCAAGAGGTGCCAATGCAATGAGAAACAACAGCAAAAAGATTGAATGACAAATACCTGAAATGGGGCTTCTTGCGCCTGCGCGAATATTGGTGGCGGTACGTGCAATAGCACCCGTCACACAAATACCGGCGAATAGGGCAGAGGCTATATTTCCCACGCCTTGTGCGACAAGCTCGCAATTCGACCGGTGGCGGCGCCCCGTCATGCCATCGGCAACAACGGCCGACAAAAGCGATTCAATTGCTCCTAGCAATGTGAAAGTCATCGCATCGGGGAAAACGGCTTTGATTTTTTCAAAAGTAAAATCCGGCAGATGCGGATAAGGTAAGGCGGATGGCATCGTACCGAATTTCGAGCCTATGGTAACAATGTCGAGATTGAAAAAAGCTGTTATCGCGCCGCCGAAAATGATTGAAAGAACCATGCCGGGCCAATTCGGCAATAGTTTTTTTAAAACCGTAATAAAAATGATTGTCCCCGCGCAGAAAACGATAGAAAGGAAGCTGCAGGTTTCGATATTTTGCCAGATGAAAGGGAGTTTTTCTAAAATTGGCCCCGGCTCTTTTTCAGTGAGATTGAGCCCTAGCATGTTGATCAGTTGGCTTGAAAAAATAATGACAGCAATACCCGCGGTAAACCCCACAGTAACAGGATAGGGGATGAATTTTATATAAGTGCCAAGCCGCAGATAACCGACAGCCATCAGCATAATTCCCGACATCACCGTTGCAAGCAATAACCCGTCCATCCCGTGCTCGGCGACGGTTGTCGAAACGACAATGATAAAGGCGCCGGCGGGGCCACCGATTTGAAAACGGCTTCCGCCAAGAAGAGCTATAAAAAAACCACCTACAATGGAAGTATATAATCCTTGTACAGGTGAAGCCCCGGAGGCAATGGCGATAGCAATTGAAAGCGGCAAAGCAACGATAGCAACGGTAAGACCGGCGATGACATCGGCGCGAAAATCGGCAAGATGATAGCCTTCGCGGAAGACTGTTACAAGCTTTGGCTGGAAAAGCTCGCTAAAGGATAAGGTATCGACAGCCTTTTTGGATCGCGCCATGATCTAACACAAAATGATTTGGGAAAAAGTATTTCTTGATGCATAGCACGGTTGTTTTTATCGATCTACTTTATTCAAACAAAAATATCTTCACTCACATAAAGTTTATGTCACGTCACGATATAAAAATGATTTGATATTCATTATTTTCGAAAAATGTGCGCAATGAAAGTGTGATGCATGCGGATATCCGAAAAACAAGCTCATGAAACCGGAATGACACATCAAGCCCGTTGGGTCGCTGTTCTCGTTGCGGCTGCGTTTTTCATGGAAAATCTTGATGCAACCGTTATTGCAACGGCATTGCCTGCAATGGGCAAAACATTTGCAACAGATCCTGTAAATATAAACACCGGCATGAGTGCCTATATGCTCACACTCGGTGTCTTTATTCCTGCAAGCGGTTGGCTGACAGACAGGTTCGGTTCGCGTTCTATGTTTTCATTAGCCGTTCTCACTTTTACCTTTGCGTCTTTATTATGCGGACTATCGCCCAATTTGACTTTTTTCATTTGTGCCCGCATCTTGCAAGGCATGGGTGGTGCACTCATGGTTCCGGTCGGTCGCCTCGTTGTTTTGCGTCAAACCCCGAAGAACAAGCTTGTCGAAGCAATTGCTCTTCTCACCTGGCCGGGATTGGTCGCACCGATTTTGGGGCCGCCGCTCGGTGGTTTTATCGCCCAATATTTTCACTGGAGTCTGATTTTTTATCTCAATATTCCGCTAGGTTTTATTATCCTTCTTTTCAGTTTGAAAATCTTTCCTGATGAAAAATTGAAAACACCGCGATCTTTCGACCTTATGGGCTTCCTGCTTACAGGCATAGGACTTGCCACCCTTCTTTTTGCTGCAGAAAAAGTCGGTGATAGCCATGGTCTCACACCACTTGTTATCACTTGTTTTGTTATTGGTGTGACACTGCTTTCATGGAGTATTTTTCATCTTGAACATGCCAAGGCACCGCTTGTTTCGTTAAAAGCTCTGTCTTATCAAACATTTGCCGTCTCGATATATGGCGGGACAGGTTTCAGGATGACATCCAATGCCGTGATCTTTATCCTGCCGTTGATGGCCCAATTGGCGATGGGTTTTACATCGACCGAGGCTGGGTTTCTATTAATGCCGATTTTTGCCGGTACTCTTGCAATCAAACCATTTACAACTCCGCTTATGCGTTATTTCGGTTTCAAGCGCACACTCGTTGTCAATTGTCTTTTCAATGCGTTATTTATAGCCCTATGTGGAACCTTTTCACGCGGAATGCCGGTTTCATTGATGGTGGTCGTGCTGACGTTGAGTGGCGTGTTCCGTTCTATCCAGTTCACGGCTTTGAATACAATTGCATTTGCCGATGTTCCGGACGAAGAAATGAACGGTGCCAACACATTGTTTTCAACAATTTTCCAATTGAACATAGGTCTTGGAATTGCATTAGGCGCAATATGTTTGCGAGCCGCCGCTCAGATAACCGGTGCCGAACTTGAAATGTCCCTCCTACCATTCAAACTAGCATTTTATATCGTTGCTTTTATAAGCCTCCTGCCATTATGGGGATTGTTACGCTTGAAACACAATGCAGGAGATCTTGTCGCCGGACATGTGAAGAGCTAGATTTTAAAAAAGCCATAGGCCACTTTCTGGAACAGGTCGGCCGAGGAGATGAATAAAAGAGGTGGGTGGCATCTTATTATGACAGCAGATCAGATTATGGCTTTTTCCATCATTGGTCTCATGATGGCAGTCTTCATATGGGATCGCTTTCGCTACGATGTTGTAGCAGTCTTGACGTTATTGCTTGCCTGTGCGGTCGGTATTGTTAGTCCGAAAGAGGCCTTTAAGGGATTTAGCGACGACATCGTGATTATCGTTGCAAGTGCCTTACTTGTCAGTGCAGGGGTCGCTCGTTCCGGAATAATGGAACTTATCATCCAACGGGTATGGCCGGATGTTAAATCTGTTCGGCTGCAACTTTGTTTTCTGGTTATTGTGGTCACGGTACTTTCGGCTTTTGTCAAAAATATCGGTGCTTTGGCCATTATGCTGCCGATTGCATTCCAGTTCGCCCGCCGCTCCAATGTCTCGCCTTCGATTTTTCTTATGCCTATGTCATTCGGTGCGTTGCTCGGGGGCTTGATGACGCAGATAGGCACTTCGCCCAATGTTGTCGTTTCTGCCATGCGAGAGCATCTTGTCGGCAAAAGTTTCACCATGTTCGACTTTACTCCGGTTGGCGCAACTGTTGCCGCAGTCGGTGTCCTTTATCTCGTTTTTTTCTCATGGTTGGTGCCGGCACGCGCGCGTAAATCTGCGTCGCCTGCCAGTGGCTTGGCAAGCCGTGATTATATCTCGGAAGCCCGTGTCGTTAGCGGCTCGACAGTGATCGGTAAACAAATCTCCGATCTCGTCAAACCGGCGGCAGGAGATGCCATGGTTTTACAAATCATCAGAAACAAGACACTGATCTCTCCATTGCCGGATTTTGCGCTGGCAGAGGGAGACACAGTTGTTCTTGAAGGCACGCATAGTGGTCTCGATTCGGTCATCAATGCTGCAAAACTTGATATTGCCAAAGGTCGTGATGTCCAGACGGGTGACAAATTGCGTCAGATAGATGTTGTGGAAGCAGTTGTCACCGACAATTCCCCCCTTATAGGGATCAATGCAAAAAGACTTAATCTCTTTGATCGTTACGATGTCAATTTGTTAGCCTTGAGTCGTCCTCAGGAACGTGTAAGGCAAAGACTGGGAGATATTGTTTTCAGGCTTGGTGATGTGATTGTTTTGCAGGGACGTGATGATATTATTCCGGATCTGCTGCAAGAATTGAAATGCCTTCCGCTCGCCAAGCGTAACATCATGTTTGGCAGTTTGCGGCATGGTCTGGTGCCCTTGACTATCCTGTTTATTGCAATTGTGGCCACAGCATTGCAAATTGTTCCGGTCGCACTTGCTTTTTTTGCGGCAGCCGTTGCCATGATCGTTTTTCGGGTCATACCTGCAAGAGAGGCTTATCAGGCACTCGATGGTCAAATATTGGTCATGCTTGCAGCGCTGATACCGGTGAGCGAGACATTGGAAAAAACCGGCTGCACAAAAATTATCGGTCATTGGCTCAGTATGTTTGCGTCGTCGCTGCCGCCTTCCGGTGCGCTGGCGGTTATTCTCGTTGCCGCAATGCTCGTTACTCCATTTCTCAATAATGCGGCAACAGTCATGGTTATGGCACCGATTGCAACGAGCTTTGCCGAATCACTCCAATTCAAACCGGAAGCATTTCTGATGGCTGTCGCAATCGGTGCGGGATGTGATTTTCTGACCCCCATTGGTCATCAGTGTAATATGCTCGTTATGGGGCCGGGTGGTTATCATTTCAGTGATTATCCACGGCTTGGTGCGCCTTTAAGTTTTCTCATAGCGGTGGTTTCAGTTCCGATGTTGATGTGGGTGTGGCCGCTTACATGATGACCATCGGTTTTAAGCTCAAGTTTAAGCAAGCACTCAATCAGGTCAGGTTGAGCTGGAAGGATGCTCTATGTGCTGGCCTTGCTGCCGGTCTTGCATGGTTTATCTCGGTCCATTTTCTTGACCATGAACACCCGATCTATGCGGCAATGACGGCGCTTATCTGCTTGGCTCCGGGGGTCCCCAGCCATGGGCGTCAGGCAATCTATGTATTGATCGGCGTGTTGACAGGTGTGGCAGTCGGAGAATTGACATTGCTCCTTCCTCCCATGCCGACCGAAGTGCGTATTGTTATTGTGGGATTTGCGGGGATGACGATTGCATCGGCTTATTCCATTGTTCCCGCCATTATTATTCAGGCAGGCATTTCGGCAGTTATGGTTTTTGCGTTAGGAGCAGATGTTGCCGGCTGGACCCGCGCGATTGATGTCGCTGTCGGAACGTCGATCGGTCTTATTTTCAGCCAAATCCTGTTTACGCCCGATCCACTGAAAACCCTGCATTTGGCAGTGGAACGGTTTTTTAAAGAAGTGGCTTTGAATTTCACACTCGCAGCCGATGCGCTTGAGAGAAACGATGTTTCGGATGCTATCAAAGCAATGAAGAGTTGCAGCCGTACCCATTCGGCACTGATCGGGCTAATCGGAGCAATTGACGTAGCGCGCTCGAATGCCCGTTGGACATTGCGCGGACGATTATCGTCACGCGAAGTCGTTTCACTTTCTGCCCGCTACGATCAGTCAGGCATCAGACTTTACGCTTCGTCGCTTCTTTTTTGTGAGGCCATGGTAAACGCAATACGCAAAGGGCGGGAAGCGCCACCCGAATGGCTGATAGAGGCGTTAAAACTCATTGTCGAAAATTGTCATTTTATTGCTGGCGAAGCAAAATTGGGGCAAGAATTTGTATTTCCGGATCGCTCAGGCAGAGCCGAAGCCTCATTGACATGGCGCGAATGCGTGATTGACATTGAAATGGTAGAAACGACACTTGCACGTTTCTATAAAAGCAGGACAAGGAGAAATCGTCTTGCCGCTTATCGGAAAAAGCAAATTCTTGACGCCGTGAGAGAACAAATTGCTGAACGCAAACGTGCAGAAGCTCTTCTTGCCGATGAAGAAAAAGATAAAAAGTTGTAAAAAAGAAGGGGATGATCTTATTGTGACCTTTTTTCATGATAAGGACTACCATCTTTGTTAAATTATGCTTAAAAGCCCTAGAACGCCGTTTTTGACAGGAAAAGATAATGTCGAATGAAAGTTTTATTCGTGAGGTGAATGAAGAGATCCGTCAGGAGAAGGCGAAAGCCTTGTGGGGGAATTATGGCCCTTATCTTATTCTGGCAGCTGTTATTCTTGTGCTCGGTACCGGCATTTATCAAATTTATGACCACTGGCAATCTTCGAAAGCCGGACGTATCGGGGATACACTGCTCATAAGCTTCGACCTTTCTGACGAGCGTAATTTTGATGAAGCATTGACAAAACTCGATGATGTTGAGAAATCCGGTTTTGGCGATTATCCTTTTTTGGCGGCTTTAAGAAAAGCGGCAATATTCATGAAACAGGGCGACGCTACCAAAGCAGTAGCCGAATTTGACAAGGTTGCCGGTAATAAAAACGCTCCGGAAATTTTACACAAAGTTGCCAAAATTCGGGCAGCCTATGTTCTTGTTGACAGTGGTTCTTTCGAAGATGTCGAAAAACGCGTGAAAGATCTTGCAACCGATGTTGATTCAACACGCATTATGGCTCGTGAAGCTCTCGGGCTTTCAGCTTACAAAGCCGGAAAAATGGACGATGCCCGTTATTATTTCCAGAAGATTGTCGATGAAGGCATGGACGGCTTCAAAGCCACAGAACGTTCGCGTCTTATGCTTGAACTTATGCAAAGCTCCGGTGCTATAGCCAAGGAATAGAAAATGGGTTTGACCATTGCAATTGTCGGTCGTCCCAATGTAGGCAAATCGACACTGTTTAATCGTCTCGTCGGACAAAAATTGGCTCTTGTTGACGACACACCAGGTGTGACGAGAGATCGACGGCGCCATGCTGCTCGCCTGATGGATTTACGATTTGATGTCATTGATACCGCAGGCCTCGAAGAAGCCAAAAGCGATACACTGGAAGGGCGTATGCGTGCCCAGACCAAAGCGGCAATTGACGAAGCGGATCTTATCCTTTTTGTGCTTGATGCAAAAAGTGGCATGACATCAAGCGATTTGAATTTTGCCTCACTTGTTCGCAAGTCGGGTAAGCCGATTGTATTGGTTGCCAATAAATCGGAGTCGAAACAGGCCACAGCAGGATTTTATGAAGCATGGTCTCTCGGTCTTGGCGAGCCATGTCCTATTTCTGCCGAACATGGGCTCGGCCTTCAGGATTTGCGCGACGCTATAGTTGAAGCGGTGGGGAAAGAAAAGGTCTTCGCTCGAACTCTCGAAGACGAAAAGCTTCGTCAGGACAAAACGACCTTTGGCGAAGATATTGACGACCCTGAAGCGGATGAACCGGCTTATGATTCGACAAAACCTTTGCGTATTGCAATTGTTGGCCGACCGAATGCCGGAAAATCAACGCTCATCAATACAATGCTTGGTCAAGACCGTTTGTTGACCGGTCCCGAAGCAGGAATTACCCGTGATTCGATTTCGGTCGATTGGCGTTGGAAAGATCGCGAGATCAAACTTTACGATACTGCCGGCTTGCGAAGGAAATCAAAAGTCGAGGGGAAACTCGAAAAGCTCTCGGTAGCCGAAACATTGCGTGCTATCCGTTTTGCCGAGGTTGTTATCATTGTCCTTGATGCGACAATTCCCTTCGAAAAACAGGATTTGCAAATAGCCGATCTTGTAATTCGCGAAGGTCGTGCGCCGGTTATTGCTTTTAATAAATGGGATTTGATCGAAAACAGGCAGGAAACGCTAGCACGATTGCACGAGGAATGTGCGCGGCTTTTACCCCAAGTGCGGGGTTTGAGGGCTGTTCCTGTATCCGGCGAAAGAGGCGAGGGAATAGCCCGCCTCATGGAAAACGTAGAGCTGGTTCACCGTATCTGGAATCGCCGTATATCCACAGGTAAGCTCAACAGGTGGCTTGCGGAAATAACAGCCTATCATCCGGCACCGGCTGTTTCCGGACGGCGTTTAAAGGTGAAATATATTACACAGATCAAGACCCGTCCACCTGTCTTCGTGGTTTCGTGTTCGCGACCCGAGGCCATGCCTCAATCCTATCTGCGCTATCTTGTAAACGGTTTGCGTGATTCTTTTGACATGCCTGGCGTTCCGATAAGGCTGACAATGACCACCTCTGACAATCCATTTGCCGGACGGGCTAAAAAACGCTGAGTCGTTTTTTTAAAAAAATTTCGTTTGCACATTATTCAGGAATATTAACAAATCGGCTTTGTGACTTTCAAAAACGCCGATAAACGCACAATTTCGGCGTTAACCATTTTTCCAAATTAATGAAAAATTAATCAATAAAATCAACGAATAAGGTGGTTTTTGTTAACCATAAATAAAGGTTGGTCAGGCTATCTTCACACCCACAGAAAACAAGTTTTTCTTTTTGTTTTGCGTAAGCGTATTTGCGTTGGAGTGATGTGGTGTTTGAAGTATCTTTCATACCGTCTTTGCGCCGTCATGGTAACAAAGGAAAGCGGAGTGATGTGCTTCGCACCGCATCCTCTTATTACATGCCAGAGGGGCGTTTCTACGAAGCGCCTGTCATTCTGAAGCAAGAAAAACGGAAATTCCGTGTTTTGCCGCTTTTTCTTGGAGCAAGCCTTTCGGTTTTAGCAGCATCATCCATTCACAAGCTTGATATGGATGGGGGCTTTTCATCTCAAAAATCGGTTTTGGCTCATGATTCGAGAAATAAATCGATCAATGCCTCTTCGCTTGTTGAGCCGATGAAGGCTTCCGGTATCGAATTATCCGGAAATGTCCGGCCAGATTCGTTGAGCCAGAAAAAAATTGACCTCGCTTCCGACAATGATGCTTCCAATCCTGATGTCAAACGGGAAAAGAGTAAAGCTTTAGAACATGCAGAGGACGAAAGTTACAATATATCCTATAGTGACGAACCGGAATGGCTCTTGAACAGCGGCAGAATTACGCCGTTTTCAGAAAGTTTCCAACAGGTTGGTTCATTCGAGATGGCTCAAAGAACAGCCCCTGAAAATGACGCGTCACAAAATGATGTCGAGAAGAAAGATAACGCCGATCAAAAATCCGGGGCAAAAATAGCTCTCGTTATTCCTCAAAAAAAACCGGTCGCGAAACTTCCGGTTCCGAAGATTCTCAAGAACCTTGTTACCAACGACAATCCTGACGTGATGGCTCTTGCCTATGCTCCTGCCAACGCAAAGGTCGATACCAGCGCATTCGATAGTGTGCTAACGGAAAAACATTCCCAGATCGACCGTAATGGTCGCTTTATTCCGCCGATCGGGCGTAATGATCATGCCTGGGCTGCCACACCTTTGCCGCCCGAGGCTTTTTCGGCAAAAGAGCAGAAATGTCTGGCAGAAGCTGTTTATTTCGAGTCCCGCGGAGAATCAATAAAGGGACAAGCGGCTGTGGCTCAGGTTGTTTTGAACAGAGTGAGAAATCCGGCCTATCCGAATACGATTTGTGGAGTCGTTTACCAGAACACCAACTGGATCAATCATTGCCAGTTTTCATTTGCTTGTGATGGTCGCAAGCACAGAGTAACCGAAATAGCGCAATGGACTGTTGCCCAGCAAGTTGCGCGTGCTGTTTCGGCTGGTCAGATATGGTTTCCCGAAGTCGGTTCGGCTACTCACTATCATGCCGTCTATGTTCGCCCCCGCTGGGCACGCACAATGATAAAAGTGGACAAAATCGGCTTGCATATTTTTTATCGCACCCGCTATGGCGGCTGGATTTGATATTAAACTTATTCTTTTATCATGAAAAAACATTAAAAAACAATAAGTTGTGAATATTCTTCCGATTTTGTTGCGAACAAAATGAAGTTAACGGAAGCCTTTACTTTCCCGTTTAAAGAAAATTCCTTTTGATCTTGGGGAATGGCGGCTTGACGAATGCCTCTCGTAACAATATGTTGCGCCCAAACTCTAGAGGTCAGACCTTTACTTTGCATTTGGGATTAAGGGGCCAAATATGGCGAAAGGTGATAAACCTGATAAGCCTGAGAGAGGTGCTCGAATACCGGAGCAGGGGGGTAGTCCTGAGCCTTCGGATCTGGAAATACGCAGGCGAAATCTGCAAGAAAAATTGGCGCGTTATAATTCGGCCAAAAAACCGGATCATGAAGAGGGGGAATCTGGACCGCCAAAGGGGATGGCACAAGCAATCAGATTATCCAGTGAATTTTTGGCTGGTGTTGTGGTTGGTGTTATACTAGGGTTAGGTATTGATCAATTGGCAGGAACATCGCCGTGGGGATTGATTATTTTTCTTTTCCTTGGATTTTCTGCCGGAGTATTGAATATATTACGGTCGGTGGGGGCTGTGGCTCCCAGTCAAATTGGCAAAAACGGCGCATCGCGCCAAGATGAGGGGCCTAATAAGCCCGAGTAAAAGAGGTTAAGGTGTCAGCGAGCGGTCCAGATCCTATTCATCAGTTTCAGATGTCTAAGCTGATCAATATTTCTTTCGGAAATATGGATTTATCATTCACCAATGTTTCGCTCTTCATGGCAATAACAGTGGTTTTTTCCTCAATGTTCCTGTTTGCATCTTCTTCAAGTCGTGGAATTGTCCCGACCCGAATGCAATCAATTTCGGAAATTACCTATGAATTTGTTGCCAATATGTTGCGCGGTTCGGCGGGGGCACAAGGAATGCGGTTTTTCCCGCTTGTGTTTTCGATATTCATATTTGTGCTTGTAGCCAACTTTTTAGGTCTTTTCCCTTATTTCTATACCGTCACATCGCAGATCGCCATTACATTTGCTCTTGCGATGCTGGTCATTTTTACCGTGGTTATTTACGGTTTTATCAAGAACGGGTTCGGATTTTTGAGATTGTTTGTTCCGTCCGGTGTGCCGGTTATCATCTTGCCACTGGTGACAATAATCGAAGTTATTTCGTTTTTGTCTCGTCCGATTAGCCTATCCGTTCGTCTTTTTGCTAACATGTTGGCAGGACACATTACACTGAAAGTGTTTGCCGGTTTTGTTGTCTCTATGATAGGCTTGGGAGCAGCCGGCATCGGTGGCTCGATCCTGCCTCTTATAATGACTGTTGCAGTCACTGCACTCGAGGTTCTTGTGGCGTTTCTTCAAGCCTATGTTTTTACTATTCTAACCTGTATGTACCTTGCTGATGCGGTGCATCCCGGACATTGATGAAACTGGTGGGCTTCCACCGCTTTTAAATGCGATTTTGCTTCAAAGGAGAATGATATGGAATTAGCACTCGCAGCAAAATATATAGGCGCTGGTCTCGCCTGCTTTGGTATGGCAGGTACAGCTCTCGGCCTAGGTAACATTTTTGGTAGCTATCTTTCGGGTGCTCTTCGCAATCCGTCTGCTGCCGATGGTCAGTTTGCACGTTTGGTTTTCGGCTTTGCTGTTACAGAAGCTCTGGGCATTTTCTCGTTGCTCGTTGCTATTCTGCTTCTCTTCGCTGTCTGATAAGTAAATGCCTTTGGCTATTGCATTTGGCGAGGCAGGCGTAAAGCCTGCCACACGCTCTTTAGCTAGAGCCAAAAGCAAAAAGAAAAACCTTAAGCTGCCGCAAGGCTGTTACCATTTGTTTTTCAAAAGCATTGGAGCTTGTGAGAGGGTAAAACGGGATGTTTCTATCTAGCGCACTTGCGCAAACTGTCGAAACGCCAGTAGAACATGCGGGCGAAGCTGCACAACATGCAGGGCGTGTTTTTCCGCCTTTTGATTTTTCATACTACGAATCGCATATATTCTGGCTCATTATTTGTTTTGGCCTGTTTTATATATTCATATCCAGGGTCATTGTTCCGCGTATTGGTGGTACAATTGAAATCCGACGGGATAGAATTGCTTCCGACCATGATAAAGCGGAACGTATGAATATGGAGCGTGAAAGCGCCATTGCTTCCTATGAACGTGAGCTTTCTGAAGCGCGCTCTCGTGCTATTGCAATTGCACAAAGCTCCGCCGATGAAATTCGCAACAAGGTTGATGAAGAACGTAAAAAGTCGGAAGCCGAGCTTGATAAAAAGCTGGCAGAATCCGAAGAGAGAATTAAAAAAATCCGAAACAACGCTATGGGTAATGTTAACAAGATTGCCGAGACGACAGCAGCAGAGATTGTTGAAGAACTGATCGGAAAGAAGGTCAGTACTTCGGCTGCAACGGCAGCGGTCAAGGCAGTAAGCGGTTTGGAGTAAAAAGTCATGATGACAGATACGTTCTGGGCGCTGATAGGATTGCTGCTTTTTATCGCCGTTCTTGTCTATTACAAAGTGCCTGCACTTCTTAATAGTTTTCTGGATAAACGTGCCGAACTCATTCGCAGTGAACTTGATGAAGCACGTCGTACGCGTGAAGAAGCTCAGGAACTTCTGGCTGTTTATCAGGCCAAACGCGAACAGGCGGAAAAGGAAGCAAAAGAGATTATTGCAGCCGCAAAACGTGAAGCAGAACTGCTTGCAAAAGATGCTCACCAGAAAATGGCTGATTATGTCGCCCGCCGTAACAAAATGGCAGAACAAAAAATTGCCCATGCGGAATCGGAAGCAATCGACGCCGTTAAAGCATCAGTTGTTGATATTGCTGTCGCTGCGGCAAAAGAAATGTTGGTCAAGGAAATTGACGACAAAAAATCGGCAAGTCTTATTAAGGATTCGCTTGCTGATGTCAAAGCCCACCTTAATTAAAATTCCGTCTTGAATACAGGGCGAAAAGATCACTGAAAACCACGCTTAAAGCGTGGTTTTTTTGTGCCTTTTGACAACAAAGTTTTTCAGGCTTGGAAAAATAGCTCCATCGTTATTCGTTTTAAGACGGCAGTCGTGCGAAGCGCATTTTCCGCAGTAATCCATTTTCTTGTTGAGCCCTTTCGCGTTTTCGACACGCACACCCGAGCGGGTGTTTGATGCCGATGATAACGCGTGACGTTTAATGCAGACAGTAAAGCGCCAAGCCTAATGCTGGTGGCGATGAAGCCCAAAGTTTAATGCTGGCGGTAAAGCGTCAAGTTTAATGCAAGCGACAGAGAGCAAGCTAAATGCCAGCGATAAAGCGTGACGTTTAATGCAGCCGATAAAGCACGAAGTTTAATACCGTTGCTGAAGCATGACGTTTAATGCAGCCGATAGCTGCGAAAAACGGAAACGGGAACGGCAATATAGTTTGCGCTATAATGCCAGACCGAGGAGCCGGAAAATGATTGAAATTTTTGTTTCGAGCCTTGAAGGGGGGCTATCCAATTTTCGGTAATTGACTGCCCGTTATCAAATCTCTTTCAATTGCATTTGAAAGCTCCGGTTTGGAAACTTCAAGCTGAGGTTGCTTTAGAAATGAAACGGAAAGAGAAAATGCGCGAGTGGAAGTGAAAATAGGTACAAGGAACTCTATTTTTCACGTTCCTATCATTTTCAAGTCGGGGGTAAGCAATTTCGCAATTGTGGTTGATAGTTTGTAGAACGACATCTCTCCCGATTGCTATATCTCTATTTTTCCCCAAGCTTCCGGAAATTTGCATGGCGTTTTCGAACAATTAAATATTTTTCTTTGCCTCATGGACAAATTATGGAAAGCAAAGCTAAAATATCTTCTGGTTAGAGCTTATATATAGTAAAACCTTTTTAAAAGTTTGAAGCTTTTGTGACGTTGGTTGTCAAAATTGGAGCGTTTAGAGGGATATAAAATGTTTAAAGCTGGCAATATTGTTCGGTTAAAATCCGGCGGTCCTAAAATGACTGTCGATAAAGTCAATAATAGCAAAATTTCTTGCGTATGGTTCAAAGATGAACATTTGAAGACGGCAATTTTCCGCAAAGACACGCTTGAGCTTGTGGACGAGGGAGAGAAGCGCAAATCTTCAAAGAATAAAAGCAAGATCAAAATTGAAGAAAATGGCAGGGCTATGGCCACATTCAAGGCCGCAAAAAAAGCCGATAAGAAGTCTGTCTAGATTTATGCCGATAAAAGTATCCGGTTTGTTAAAGAACCGTTTTGAATTTTTGCAAAACCGCTTTGAAACTTCTTTTGATTGAAGCAATCGTTAGGTTTTAAAGCGGTATTTTTATACGCCCGTTTCTTGTGTCGGTTTACATCATTTTACATCGTTTTGCCGGTCGCAAATCAAATCCCTGTAGCCCGCGTATTACTTTTGGCCGGACTAACCCGATTACCAATCAATAGCGTTCCGACCTCGAATAGTGTTCCTATCTTAATATGAAATCGACCGGTTCAACAGGTCTTGGAAGAGGAAGCCCTAAAGCTGCGCAAACGTCGCGCTCGATGATTGTTGCCATGGCATAAATCGGAAGGACATTATCGATATTGCTGAATGGTCTTTCCAACTCGTCGCTCAGCGCGTCAAGGCCAAATAGCGTATAAGCAACAAGGAGGCTTGCAACCGGTGTCCACCAACCGAGTATATCGGTAAAACCGAACGGAATGAGAAAACAATATATATAAGCCGTGCGATGGAGGAGAAGCGTATAAGCGAAGGGTACGCGGGTATTATTCAATCTCTCGCATGAAGTCTGGTTTTCATTAAGCTCGGTCAAGCTTTTATCAAACATTTGATATTGGATATCGCTCAGAGCTTTTTGTCGATGCAATGTTGCAAGGCACTTTGAAATCTCATTCAGGATGAACGAAGGCTTATTATGACTTTCCTGATAGGCTCTTATGAATTCTTCCGGATAGTTAGAAATCAACGAGGGAAGGGATGATGAACCCTTTAAATGGTCAACAAGGCTGTGGGAAAATGCGGATGTGAGCTCCAGTAGAGTTTTCCGTTCAGTTTCATGTTCAGTCAATACAGCGGCTTGGCGAATGAGATCGCGGGAGCCGGAAATAATTTTTCCCCAAACTTTTCGCCCTTCCCACCATCGGTCATAACAGGCATTGTTGCGGAAGCCCAGAAAGGTCGACAGCGCAATGCCAAGCATCATGAACGCGGTCCCGTTATTATAGGTCGGTATGACGCGGGGATAAAAATGGTGGGCTAATACCAAGGCGGTTGAAAGAATTAGAATTGCGACAAGTTGTGGTGCAATGGCCGGAAGAATAGAGCCATGCAATACGAAAAAAAGCCGCAAAAAACCCGGCCGTTTACGGATAATCATTTCATTCTCCGCTGCCGGTAAAACAATATCCAATCACCGGCAACTCTTAAATTTTATAATATTCTTTGTGGCCGTTTGAGGGCAATAAAGTGCGGTCACCGCCCGACAAACCCGATTTTGAAAACAATTCAAATCGGGGCTTGATCAGGCGGATTCCCTTGTAACTTTCAACCGGCAAGTTTGGAAAAATCGGCCACCTTTCCAGTCACTGTTGTGATGCGTTGCAAGAGTGACAACCGGTTTGCCCTTACTGCGTCATTATTGTCATTGACGAGTACTTTTTCAAAAAATGCATCAACAGGCTGACGTAATCCCGCAAGCACGAGCAAAGCTCCCGAAAAATCATTGGAAGCAATGTGGGATTTCACCTTGTTTTCAGCATCGACGATAGCGTTGAAAAGTGATTTTTCTTCTTCTTCAATGAAAAGCTCGGGATCAACATTTTCAGCAATCCGGGTTTTTTTCTTGATCTCGGCTTCCAGAATATTGAACGCACGTTTGAAGCCGGCAATCAGATTATTCCCGTCATCAGTATTAATGAAGGAAATCAAGGCCTCGACGCGACGGGCAACCTGCAAGAGATCATCGTCATCATCTTGCATGACAGCATCGATAGCATCGTGGCGGGCACCTTCGTCTTTGAGATAAACTTTGAGGCGCTCATGGAAGAAGGATAAAAGATCGGCGAGTACCGGCTCGGTTTTTGCAGCCACTTCCTTCTCGAGCTTCTTTTCCTCCATTGAAAGTGCATTATCGACATCTTCTGCGGCGTCGGTTTCTTTTGCGTTTTCATGACGCAAACCATCTTCATAGAGGCTCAATGCGCGTTCTATCGTGTGGCGTGAAATAAGACCGATTGCCTGTTTGAAAATCGGCATAAGATGGATTGTCCAATCGCGCGCAAGGAGCAGGCGGATGACACCGAGACATGCACGCCGCAGCGCAAAAGGATCTTTCGAACCGGTCGGCTTTTCGTCGATAAGCCAGAAGCCTACAAGAGTGTCAATCTTGTCGGCAAGGGCAACGGCAATTGAAACAGGGGCACGCGGAACGCTGTCCGTTGGTCCTTGAGGCTTATAATGTTCTTCGATAGCTGCAGCAACGCTTTCGTCTTCGCCTTGAAGAAGAGCATATTTATGCCCCATGACGCCTTGGAGTTCGGGAAATTCGCCAACGGCTTCTGTTTGCAAATCGGCTTTTGCAAGGAGTGCGGCGCGTTTTGCAAGTTTGGCATCGGCGCCAACCAGCGGAGCAATGATTGAAGAAAGAGCGGTAATGCGCTCGACTCTTGCCCCTTGTGTGCCGAGTTTTGCGTGAAAGGTTACATTCAAATGGTCAAGGCGCGCCATCCGTTGGTCAAGCGGCTTCTTCAAATCAAGGCCAAGTTTTTCCGCCGATAGAGAGAGCTCGGAAAGATCGGGTAGGTTGTGCTGGTCGGTATGCCAGAAATACAAGGCATCCGACAAACGCGCCCGCACAACTTTGGCATTGCCTCGTGCTATTTCTTTGCCACCATCAGGTGCAGCAATATTGGATACCAATATGAAGTGATTGGATAGTTTTTGCTCTTCCCCCTGTTTGCGGGTGACAAAGCATTTTTGATTGATGCGGATGGTGAGCCGAATGATTTCGGCAGGAATTTGCAAAAAGCTTTCCTCGAATTCGCCCATAAGAACGACAGGCCATTCAACGAGGTTTGATACTTCTTCGGCCAGTCCCTCATCCTCGACCAGATCAAGCCCCTTGGCAAAACATAGATTGCGTGCATCGGCAAGGATGATTTCCTTGCGGCGATCGCCATTCAGAATGACTTTCTCGTTTTCGAGCTTCGTCACATAATCTTCAAAACGACGAACTTCGATCGGCTTGCCATCGCTCAAGAAACGGTGGCCATAAGTTATGTTGTTGCTCTTAAGTCCTGCCACCTCGAAAGGAACGACTTCCGTTGCATCATTTTCAGGCCCGAAAACGCACAAAATATTTTTCAAAGGACGGACCCAGCGCAAGGCATCCTGTTTTGTCGATTGCTTGCCCCAGCGCATGGATTTCGGCCAAGGAAAACTGCGAATAATATCAGGCATTATATCGGCAATAATTTCTTCGGCACTGCGCCCTTTTTTGGTAATTCGGGCGATATAGAAATCCCCTTTCTTGGGATCGGTTTTAACTTCTGCCTCGCTTATATTGCTCAATCCGGCAGAGCGTAAAAAACCGTTTATGGCTTGCTCGGGAGCTTTCACGCTTGGGCCTTTGCGCTCTTCATGAACGTCTTTCGAACGGGCACTCAAACCTCTGATATCGAGTGTCAAGCGCCGTGGTGTCCAATATTCGCGCGCTGCTTCGTAAACAAGACCATTGTCAACAAGTCCGTTGGTAACGAGTTTTTTCAGGTCGCCTGCGGCTTTACGCTGCATACGGGCGGGGATTTCTTCACTAAAAAGTTCCAGAAGAAGGTCGGGCATCAGGCTTCTCCTTTGTAATTTGCGCCACCGGCGTCGGTTAACAGAAAAGCTTCACCACAACGGCGCGCAAGATCGCGAACCCGCAAAATATAGCTTTGTCTTTCGGTAACAGATATGACACCGCGCGCTTGTAAAAGATTGAAGACGTGACTGGCTTTGATACATTGGTCATAAGCCGGCATGACACAAAGGTGAAGTCCGCCTTTTTCTTGAGGTTTTCCTGCTTCCAGAATAGCCGCGCATTCGCGTTCTGCATCAATGAAATGGCGGTGCAAAAGTTCGGTATCGGCAAATTCGAAATTGAAACGCGAATATTCCTGCTCTGCTTGCAGGAATATATCTCCGTAGCTTATTTTATCTTCACCTTCACGTCCGTTGAAATTCAAATCATAAACATTGTCAACGCCTTGGATGTACATTGCGAGCCGTTCCAGACCATAGGTTAGCTCTCCCGAAACGGGAGAACATTCAATGCCGCAAATCTGTTGAAAGTAGGTGAATTGCGATACTTCCATACCGTCGCACCAGCATTCCCAGCCAAGCCCCCATGCTCCCAAGGTCGGGCTTTCCCAGTCATCTTCAACAAATCGCACATCATGGAGATGTGTATCAAGTCCGATAGCCCGCAAAGATCCGAGATAAAGATCCTGTAAATCATCAGGTGAAGGTTTGAGCAAAACCTGGAATTGATAATAATGTTGTAAACGGTTCGGATTTTCACCATAGCGACCATCGGTCGGACGGCGCGAAGGTTGTACATAGGCAGCTTTCCATGGACGAGGTCCCAGTGACCGCAAGGTTGTCGCCGGATGAAAAGTACCAGCTCCCACTTCCATGTCATATGGCTGCAAAACAGCGCAACCATATTGCGCCCAATAATTCTGCAACGTCAGGATAAGACCCTGAAAAGAGCGTTTCGGATCAAGATATTCGGGTAGGCTCACGATATTACCCTTTTGAGATTGATAAAAACATATCCGGAAAGGGAAATTCCGGCATGAAAAATGTCTATGCTTTCACGCCCCTATGGTCAAGAGACGAGAGAAATCAAAACAGTTATAGAGCAACAGCTTTGCCCGTTTAATTTTGCTTGCTATCAGTTTTTTCAGCAGATTTTTCCAATGCCGGTGTTTTTAGACCGGATTTCAACTTTTCCTGAATTTTTGTTAATTCTTCCGGTTCGGGTTTTCCGGCAATTGCATGATTCCACTGGAATGTGGCTTCAAGTTTGCGTCCGACCATCCAATAAGCGTCACCAAGGTGATCATTGATGGTTGCGTCTTCGGGGCGTAATTTGACCGCGTTTTCCAATGTTTTGACGGCCTCGTCATAGCGACCGAGTTTATAATAGGCCCATCCGAGAGAGTCGACGATATAGCCATCTTGTGCCCGCAGTTCGGCCGCTTTCTTGACCATATTCAATGCTTCATCAAGTTTTTCATTGCGATCGATTAATGAATAGCCAAGATAGTTCAATACCTGCGGCTGGTTAGGATAGAGTTCCAGCGCTTTTCGAAAGTCCGGTTCGGCCTTATCCCATTCTTTCAACCGCTCTTCCGCCATGCCGCGTTGATAGAGCATCAACCAGTTTTCTTGTTCAAGATGGGGAATGCGGGAAATCGCACGATCCATCACAGCAGCGGCCTTGTCATAAGCTTTGTCTTGCATATAGACGCCGGTCATTGCCATTGAAATACGTTGGTCTTCCGGAAATTCTTTTTCAAGTGCCGAAAGGTGACGAATGGCTTCTTCGCTCTTTCCTGTGTCAGCCAGAATAAGCGCAAGTCTCAGCTCCGCATCCCGATAATAAGGTGATTTTACCGGTATCTCCTGATAGGTGTCGATCGCGCGGTTGTTTTCTTCCAGTTTGGAGGAAATATCGGCAAGCTGGAAAAGTGTTGCGTCATTGTGGGGACGCATCGCTTCAGACAATTGGAGGAAAATACGTGCAAACGCCTCCGCACCCCCACGGTTAATGGCTGTGCCGAGATCATAAAGCACTTCGCTCGCACCTTCTTGCGGCGTTTTGACCACCATATCCAGAGAACTTCCGTCTTCAATCCGTTGACGGATGTTTTTCAATGCATCACGTCCGGTAAGCATTTTCTCGCCTTCGCGTAAGGTGGCGAGTGCTTCGTCGTGTTTATCGTTGCGCAATTGAAACGATGCATAAGAAATAATGATACGTTCATAGGTGTCAGGTGCGGCAGCACCACCTTGTCGGTCGTTTAACGCCTGCTTGTAGTAGCGCTCTGCCTCATCTTTATGTCCGGCAAGATCGTTCATCAGCGCCATATGATAACTTAGAAATAAATCATACCAAACCGGTCCGAGAAGATCTTTGACTTCTTGAATGGCGCCTTTTGTATTTCCTCGTCCGAATGTTGCCCATGCTCCCATCAATCCGGACGAAAGTTTATCCATGTCGGAGGGATCGGAAAATTCGAGCTCACTTTTTGCGCCAATGTAATTTTTTCTGATAAAGGCATCACTTGCAAGTGTAAGCCTGACATAGCGTTCCACATCAGCATTGCCTTTGAGCCGTTTTGCCTGTTTGACAGCGTCTTTGAACTCGCCTGCAGATAAAAGGGTTAAAAGCATATCCTGCTGCATGGATACGTTATCCGGTTCAAAACCGAGGGCCTGTTTGAAATAGGAAATAGCAAGATCGACATTGTTGTCGCTCGCTGCGATGCGACCTGCCAAATAAGCTCCGGCAAACGACCCCGCTTTGACAGGTTCTTCTTTTTTTGCAAAAGCGGAGGCTGTCATCAAAATTGTGCCGGCAGTCAAAAGTGCAATCAGGCGAGTCATTTTCGCGGCTTGCATAGAAAAGATCCTTTTTCCAACATAAAACAGGTTGGCAACCTTTATAGGATATATCCAGCCAATTTGTTTAAAAATTCCATCAATTCCCCGTCATTTTTATAAGAATTTATAAGAACGCTGTTTTTGTGCGAAGTTAATTCACCCGGGAAATACAAAACTCGATCACTTCGCATAATGCTGCTTTTTCCTTGCCGGGTTTAAGCCCGTCAAGAGCCTTCAATGCCTCATTGCCATGATGGCGCGCTGCTTTGATTGTATCTTCAAGACTATGATGTTGCTTCATGAGTTTCAGCGCATGGGCTAGCGCATCATCATCATTTTTTCCCTCTTCAAGAGATTGTTTCCAGAAGTTTTTTTCTTCATCGTCTCCACGAATATAGGAAAGAATAACAGGCATAGTAATTTTGCCTTCGCGGAAATCATCTCCGGTATTTTTACCCAGATTTTTGGAATTGCCGCCATAGTCAAGTGCGTCATCGACAAGCTGAAAAGCAAGTCCGAGCGAAGTCCCGTAATGTCTCAAAGCCTGACGTTCTTTTTCCCCACATCCCGCAATGATAGGGCCGACTTCTGCTGCTGCAGAAAAAAGCGCGGCAGTTTTGGCATTGATAACTTTGAGATACTCGTCTTCTGTTGTCGTCAGATGCTTTGCAGCCGCAAGCTGCATAACTTCACCTTCTGCAATAATTGCCGCAGCATTTGCGAGCACCGACAAAGCGTCCATCGAATTGACTTCAACCATCATCTTGAATGCTTGCCCAAGCAAAAAGTCGCCGACGAGAACACTTGCCTCATTGCCCCAGATCATTCTGGCGGTGGATTTTCCCCGACGCATATCGCTATCATCGACAACATCGTCATGAAGAAGAGTTGCTGTGTGCATAAATTCAACCGCTGTTGCCAGCTTGATATGCCCCGACCCCTGATAACCGAACAAGCGTGCAGAAGCGAGGGTCAACATCGGTCTCAATCTCTTGCCGCCGGAAGAAATAAGATGGTTCGAAACTTCAGGAATCATTTCTACATCGGAACCGGCCATAGCAATGATAAGTTCATTTACTTTTTGCATATCATCTTTTGTAATATCAATAAGCGGCTTTATAGATGCCTGATATTCGGCTTTTTGACCTGTTTTGTTCTCAGCGACCAATGCCCATTCTCCTGGAAATTTCCTGATTTTTTGTCTGCACCTTAATGAAGCAAGTCTTTCAACTCAAGCACGATATTATTTAAGATAGAGCGTTTTGAAAAAAAATTCAGGAAAAAATGCCATTTTCTTCTTCGTCCGGCTGCCCTTCAAAAAGAAAATATGCAAGATAGTTTTATGATTGAATTGTTTGACACCAACGACATTGTTCTCATTTCATTTGTCGAAAGCCTTATGAAATCGGAGGGGATCGTTTATTTTGTAACCGATCAGAACACCAGCGTTGCAGAAGGGTCTCTCGGAGCAATCAGACGGCGCTTTCTTGTCGGCGAAGAATATGCTGAAGAAGCAAGGCAAATTATGGTAGATGCAGGCTTGGCCCATGAACTATCACAAAGACAATAAATTGGATACTTCCTCCTTGAATGAAACGATCGATGTCTTCCATCGTGGCGGATTTTATCTGGTTCAGCCCAAAAGTGGCGGGCACCGTTCAGGCATGGATGCAATGTTGCTGGGCGGGCTCGTGCCAACCGATTTCAAGGGAAAAATTGTCGATCTCGGCGCCGGTGCCGGTGCAGCAGGCTTTGCTGTTGCCTCCCGGTGTAAAAATGTCGAGGTCACTCTGGTTGAACGCGCTACGGAAATGGTCGATTTTGCGCGAAAAAGCATTGCACTTCCGGAAAACGCTGCAATTGCGCCACGGATCAATGTTATTTTGGCCGATGTAACTTTAAGGGGCAAGCAAAGACAAGAGGCGGGGCTTTCTGACAATGCTTTCGATTTTGCAATTATGAATCCGCCTTTCAATTCACCTTTTGACCGTAAAACACCAGACAATTTGAAAGCCGAAGCGCATGTTATGTCTGATCATATGTTTGAAGACTGGATTCGCACTGCTGCGGCAATCATAAGACCTTCGGGTTATTTGGGGTTGATTGCGCGGCCACAATCTTTGGCAGAAATTCTCAAAGCATTTGAGGGGCGCTTCGGTGATGTTCTAGTATTTCCGGTTCATTCGCGCAAAAACAGCGCAGCAATTCGCATTCTTGTTCATGCCAAGAGAGCAAGCAAAGCACCGCTTTCTCTGATGCCAGCACTTTACATTCATGATGATGATCTTCATGCTTTTTCGCCGCTCGTCGATGCAATCAATAATGGTAAAATGAGTATTTGGCAGAGTATTTGAGCGAAATTTTAACAAAATATTGCCTTTTGCCATTTACATCTTAAATGACAATGGTGCATTTTTTTAAGCCATTAAAGCAGATTTTTGTCAGGAGTTTAAACTTTGTCAGGCTTTTTCAAACGTTTTATTCCACGCCGCTTTCGTTCCAATGCTGTCGAGATTCCGGTTGTGCGGCTGCAAGGGATGATTATGGAAGCTTCTTCCCCTTTGCGTCAAACTTTATCACTGAGTTCTTGTGCAAACGCTCTTGAAAAAGCATTCTCAGACAAAGAAGCTCCGGCTGTCGCTATTTCTCTCAACTCTCCGGGTGGCTCTCCTGTTCAATCGCGCCTGATTTACCGCCGCATTCGTGACCTTGCGGAAGAAAAGCATAAACGCGTTCTGGTTTTTGTTGAAGATGTTGCTGCATCCGGTGGCTATATGATTGCTTGTGCCGGAGACGAAATTTTTGCAGATCCGTCTTCGGTTGTTGGCTCGATCGGCGTGGTTTCGGCATCCTTCGGTTTTCCGGAATTGCTTAAAAAAATCGGTGTCGAACGCCGCGTTTATACAGCCGGTAAAAACAAAGTTTCGCTTGATCCGTTCCAGCCTGAAAAAAAGGCGGATGTTGATCACTTGAAAGCTCTGCAACTCGAAATTCATGAAACCTTCATCAATCTCGTAAAGGAAAGTCGGGGTTCCAAACTCGTCGAGGATCCCAATCTGTTTACCGGCATGTTCTGGACGGGCAAAAAGGGCAAGGAGCTTGGCCTTGTTGATGAACTTTCCGATTTACGTTCTTTGATCAAACAACGCTATGGGCACGATGCAAAAATGCGTCTTGTTTCAGCTTCAAGAAGCTTGTTAGGGCGCAAAACTCCGGCAATTTCGGCGGGTTTGGTCTCGTCAACTCTTGATGGTCTTATCCAGTCGGCAGAAGAGAGGGCTTTGTGGCAGCGCTATGGACTTTAAAAAGACAAATTCTTAAAGGAAGATATAACAATAGTCGTTTCAAGACTTGATTTGCGCTCATTAATTATCAAATAATGAAATGGGAGCTAAAGGTGAAAATGTTGAGATTAGTTATTTATGGTCTGATTTGTGCAGCAGCACTTTATGCCTATCGTGCTTTCAAGCGCGAATCTGAACGCGTCGCTTTGCGTGTAAAACATGCCGAGGATGAACGCCGCACAGGTGCAAATGGTACATTGGTGAAAGATCCCGAAACGGGTGAATATTACGTTGAACGGGATTAAACGTGCCTTTCAAGGTTGCAAAATCCGCAACAATTGTAACACCGATTAAAATCAATCTGGCGCTCCATGTGGTGGGGGAGCGCAACGATGGTTATCACCTTCTTGATAGTCTGGTCTGTTTCAGCTTTGAAGGTGATGTTCTCTCTTATAAACCTGCCAAAACAAATAGTTTTTCCATTGTCGGGCCTCAATCTGTCGCGCTCACGGTAGATGCGGACAATCTGGTTTCAAGAGCGCGCGATGTTTTTGTTAAAAAGTTCCCGTTGAAGTCCGAACCTTGTCAGCTCATTCTTGAAAAAAATCTACCTGTTGCTTCCGGTATCGGCGGTGGTTCCGGCGATGCTGCCGGTGTCTTTGCGCTTTTAAAACAGCAATGGCAAATCGAAGCATCCGATCAAGAGCTTTTTGAACTCGGTTTGACATTGGGTGCCGATGTACCGATGTGCCTTTTGGCCTTTTTAAATCGCAGGTCGCTTCGTGTCTCGGGTATCGGCGAAAAATTGCAGCCGGTTGATTGTTGTAGAATTCCGATGGTGCTTGTCAATCACGGGCAGTCCATTTCGACACCGGAAATTTTTAAACTTTTGGGTAACAGGAAAAGCGCAGCGCTCGATATTGATGTTTCAAACTTGTCCAATCTTCATTCACTTGTGAATGAATTGAAAAAAACACATAACGATCTTTATGAATGCGCTCGCTTACTTGCACCAGAGCTCGATGATGTGCTGGCGCTACTTGATAGGAATGGCGCACTTCTCTCACGTATGTCGGGGTCAGGTGCGACATGTTTCGGCATTTACGAAAATATCAAGAGAGCGGAAGAGGCGGCAAGAAAGATAAAATCACAAAAACCGGACTGGTTTGTAAAAGCAGTCGAGACAACGGGCAAAATAGACGAATAATCAGGAATGAAAATCATGAGTCATATTGATGAAAAAGCTAAGATGGAATCGCTCAACATTGCGGTTTTGTCAGTGTCGGATACACGTAATTCTAGCGATGACCGGTCGGGAGATGTTCTGGAAGAACGTATCAAATCGGCAGGCCATAATTTGGCTAAACGGGATATTGTTCGCGATGAAATTCCTGAAATCCGCAAAAAAATTGTTGATTGGGCAGCTGATCCCGATGTTGAAATTATCATTACCACTGGTGGTACCGGATTTACCGGACGCGATGTTACACCGGAAGCAATAGAACCACTGTTTGACAAGCGGATGGACGGATTTTCGGCTATGTTTCATAAAGTTTCCTATGAGACAATCGGTATGGTGACAATCCAGTCCCGCGCAACAGCAGGACTTATCAATGGAACATTCGTGTTCTGCCTACCTGGTTCAACAGGTGCCTGCAAGGATGCGTGGGATAATATATTGAAAGGCGAGCTTGATAGCCGCCAGCGCCCGCATAATCTGGTGATGCTTATGCCACGGTTGACAGAACGATAAGAAAACGAACGATTTTGTTTGTAAACTATTGATGAAAAACGGCTCTTTTAAAAAACAGAAGAGCCGTTTATTTTTGTTTCGTGGGGACAGAAATCTGAATCGGTAAAACGACTGGTCTAAGACTGTTTATCGCTTTTTTTAATGCTGTTTCATTGTCGGCATTGTCAATAAGCTTTTCTTTCAACACAACTAAGCCGCATTCCATCAAACGGGTCTTTTTGAAAAATTTGGGCAGGAGTGATGTTTTTGATAAATCGACAGAGCGGAAACGTGCAGGATTTGTCTCCTTCTCGACATAACGACTTAAAATTTCACGCCATTGGTCGAGTAATCGTGCACCAGGTGTTAAAAAAAGCAACCATTTGCTTTTGGCAGCCATGATCGCATCACCTAGTGTGCTTTTTGGGAGATAGCGACAGCCGGTATCATTCGCAACAGTCTGCAAGACATTGCTGTGATTTTCAGACCAAAGAATAACCTCGCTGACAAGACCGAACACGCTCCCCGATACAAGCATTGCTAGTGTATCGGCAAGAGGATCTATGTCTTCATTCGCGTGAATAATTACACTAACCATATTGTTTCAATTAAAGCATTATGCCCGCAAAAGCACGCAAATTTATGTTCTTGTTTTGTTCCTATTAACATGATAGATCGGAAGGATGGGAAAAGCAGTGATCAATCAACATCTGGTAAATGTCATGGCAAAGGCCGATCAATTGGCTTTTAACGCGATGTCGGCTGATGGTGGCAGACTGTTGCTTGATCAATCATTGCTTCGTACAGAGGCTCAAAAAACAAGGGGAAGGGGAGCAGCGCTCAATCCTGCCGGAAGGTTCGAGAAACAGTCAGGCGAACGGTTTTATGACGGTTGGGATCTGGATGAACAGCTTTTTCCGCTTCAAACAACTGTAGAAACCGAAAAAGCCCGTACGATTATTACCCACAATGATTCGCCCGATATTTTCTTCGATCGTTCGATCAATCCTTATCGCGGGTGCGAACATGGTTGTATCTATTGTTTTGCACGCCCGACCCATTCTTACATGGGGCTATCGGCAGGTGTTGATTTTGAAACCAAACTATTTGCCAAACCCGACGCGGCAAAACTTCTGGAACGGGAATTATCAAAACCTGATTATAAAGTTCGGCCAATTGCTATCGGAACCAATACAGACCCTTACCAGCCAATCGAGAAAAAATGGCAGATTATGCGGCAAATTCTTGATGTATTGGATAAATG
Organism: Bartonella sp. M0192; assembly: GCF_016102305.1. Classification (NCBI taxonomy): domain Bacteria; kingdom Pseudomonadati; phylum Pseudomonadota; class Alphaproteobacteria; order Hyphomicrobiales; family Bartonellaceae; genus Bartonella; species Bartonella sp. M0192. The sequence goes on from NZ_JACFOU010000001.1 coordinate 1,063,042, forward strand.
CAACCATCCGGTTTGTATCACAACGAAATCGGCACTTATTGTAAGGGATTGCGATATTCTTGAAAGAATGACTGAGCGAAAGCTTGTCCGGGTGGCTTTATCCATCACTACATTGGACAGAAAGCTTGCTCGCCTCATGGAACCGCGTGCTGCGACACCCGAGCGACGTTTATGGGCAATCAAGGAATTGACAAAAAAGGGCGTGCCCGTGAGCGTTATGATGGCGCCGGTTATTCCCGGATTGAATGACCACGAAATAGAAAATGTTTTGACGAGAGCGAAAGAGGCCGGTGCGATTGACGCCGGTTACGTTATGCTCAGACTACCTTATGAGGTTGCTCCGCTCTTTAAAGACTGGTTATTGCGCGAATATCCCGACCGTTACAGGCGGGTTATGCAGCTTCTGCGTGATATGCGCGGTGGCAAGGATTATGATGCGGATTGGAAAACGCGTATGTCCGGCGAAGGTCCGTTTGCCAAACTCGTTGCCGACCGTTTTCGTCTGGCACGACAAAGACTGGGGTTGCATGAACGCCACCAAAAGCTTGAGATCGGGCTTTTCAGACCGCCGTTGAAAGTAGCAAAACAGTTGTCGTTTCTTTTTGACGACAAAATTTGATGAACATTTTTCTGAACGTTTACGAATTGCCGGACTTGCGCAAAAACTCGTGTAATGCAATTAGATTGTCCATGTCTCACAAAAACAATGATTTGCCGCTATTTCAAGATATTCCTTCAATGCCCGATTATTCGATCGAGGAACATCTTATTGCCAAAGGCTATCAGAATATAGCCGGAGTGGACGAGGTCGGGCGGGGACCTCTGGCCGGTCCTGTGGTGACGGCTGCGGTCATTCTTGACCGGAATAACATACCCGAAGGCTTAAATGATTCCAAAAAGCTTTCGGCAAAGAAACGTGAAGCACTTTATGACAGGATTTTGCGTTCGGCATTGGCCGTATCCATTTGCAGCCTGTCGGCAATTGAAATTGATCGCACAGATATCAGGAAAGCTGCTCTTGAAGCCATGAGACGAGCCGTCTCCTGTCTGTCTGTCAAAGCGGATTATGTACTGGTTGACGGGCGCGATATTCCCCCAAAACTTGTTTATCCCGCTCAGGCACTGATAAAAGGCGACGGGCGGTCCCAATCTATTGCGGCGGCATCCATTATAGCAAAAGTCATCCGCGACCGGCTAATGGAAAAAGTGGGGGAAGTTTATCCTGCTTACGGTTTTGAAAAACATGCCGGATATGCAACAGCATTCCACCGCGCGGCAATAGAACATGAAGGGCCTGTCAAAAGATTGCATCGCTTCAGTTTTGCCCCGATTAAAGGCGCATTCTAGAGGGTTGATATGATGATTATTCTTGCCTCGTCAAAAGACGCTGTTTCAAAGGCTGTTTCCTATCTTGATAAAGGGGAGCTCGTGGCACTACCGACCGAGACTGTCTACGGGCTTGCGGCCGATGCGACAAATGGAAAAGCGGTTGCCAATATATTCAAAACCAAAGGGCGCCCGCAGTTCAACCCGCTGATCGCGCATGTCAGCGGTATGGATATGGCGGAAGATATTGTCGAGATTGATGATATTTCAAAAAAGCTGATGGACGCTTTCTGGCCGGGACCTTTAACATTCGTTTTGCCGCTTAAAAATAAAACTTCGATAGACCCACTTACCAGTGCAGGTTTGAAGACGCTCGCCGTTCGAAATCCTGTCGGTATATTCGCAACAATAGTAAAAGAACTCGGCCGGCCGGTTGCAGCACCAAGCGCAAATATTTCCGGCCGTTTGAGTAGCACATCTGCCAAAGATGTTGCCGATATGTTTGGCGAAAAAGTGCCGCTTATCATTGATGGCGGCCCGACACGTGTCGGTGTTGAATCCACCATTATCAAGGTCGTGGGCGACCATATTTATCTGCTTCGTCCGGGTGGGCTCGCGCCCGAGAAAATTGAAAAACAAACAGGGCTCAAGCTTGAAAGGGTAGACCAGCGAGCGGCGATTGAAGCGCCGGGCATGTTGAAATCCCATTATGCACCCAATGCATTTGTGAGACTTGATGCCAAAGACGTGAAAAACGGAGAAGCACTTTTAGCCTTTGGAAAACAACAAACCTTGAATGCCAGAAGTGCTGTGGCAACGCTCAATTTGAGCGAAGAGGGCAATCTTGAGGAGGCGGCCAGCAATCTGTTCCATTATTTGAAGGAACTTGATAGAAAAGATGTTAAATGTATAGCTGTCGAGCCGATACCTTTTACCGGCTTGGGCGAGGCTATCAATGACCGACTTCAACGCGCGGCGGCACCAAGGAAATAGAAATGATAGATAAAAAGCTGATTGAACGTTTTATAGAAATTGTCGGTGTCAATCACGCTTTGGTGGATCAGGATGTGATTTCGTCCTATCTTGTCGAACAACGCGGTCTTTATCACGGGCGTACCCCTCTTGTATTGCGCCCTTCCTCTCCAAAAGAAGTTTCGGAAATTATGAAACTTGCGAGCGCAACCGGGACGCCCATTGTTCCACAAGGGGGAAATACCGGTCTTGTTGGGGCACAACAACCGGACGAAAGTGCTACCGAGATTATTGTTTCTATGGAGCGTTTGAACAGGATCCGCTCGATTGATGTTGAAGGTAATCTGGCTTTGGTGGAAGCGGGGGTTGTTCTTCAAACATTACAGGAAAAAGTCGACAAGAAGGGGCGCTTTTTTCCTTTATCGCTTGGCTCGGAAGGCTCTTGCCAGATCGGGGGCAATCTTTCCTCCAATGCCGGTGGCACGGATGTTCTTGCCTATGGCAACACGCGCGAACTCTGTCTGGGGCTTGAAGTTGTCCTTCCGGATGGCCGCATTCTCGACGATTTGCGCTATGTCAAAAAAGATAATAGCGGCTATGACTTGAAAGACCTGTTTATCGGCGCTGAAGGAACGCTTGGTATTATCACCGCTGCCGTTATGAAGCTTTTTCCAAAACCACAAGGAAAAGCGGTTGCCTATGCGGGCATGAAAAGTCCGGAAAAAGCGTTAGAGCTTTTGCTTCTTGCCCAGAAAAAAGCCGGTTCGATGCTGACCGGTTTTGAACTTATGGCCAAGGTCGGCATGGAAATGTCTCTAAACTATGTCAAAGGCGCTCGTGCACCACTCGAACATGAAAGTGAATGGTATGTGCTTCTTGACCTTTCGTCTTCCCATAGTGACGGTGAAGCGAATAATACGATGGAAGATATTCTTTCAGATGCACTTCAACAGGGAATTATAGAAGACGCATCCATTGCCCGATCGGTGGGCCAGCAGAAAGAATTTTGGCGGCTTCGCGAAGATATGTCACCCGCGCAGAAATTGGAAGGCGGTTCGATCAAACACGATATTTCGGTTCCGATTGCCTCTATTCCGGATTTTATCAGCGAGGCGGCAAAAATTATTGAAACGATCGCACCCGGTGCCCGCATTGTCTGCTTTGGTCATATGGGCGATGGAAACCTGCATTATAACGTGTCGCAACCGGTTGGCGCCGACAAACTAGCCTATCTTTCCCTTTGGGGCGAAATGAATCACCGTATCCATACATTGGTTATGAGCTATAATGGTTCATTTTCGGCCGAACATGGCATCGGGCAATTAAAGCGCAAGGAACTTGTTGCCTTCAAATCTCCGGTAGCGCTTTCTCTCATGCGGTCGATCAAACAGCTATTCGACCCGAAAAACATTATGAATCCGGGAAAAATGCTATAAGTTTTGGTGAATAATAACTTAAAGTACTGTTTGTAATTCGATAACCAAAAAACAAACCAATAATTTTTTAACCTAACCTTTTAACAAACCGATTAACAAACCCCGCTATGGTGATTCCCGATTGAATTGACGAGGATATTGGGGACGAATTCTATGGCCACTCAATGGGCTAATCGGGCAAAAGCAGGACTTGAACTCAGGCTGGATCCCTGCCATCTGCCACAATATGTTTCTTTCGATGTGCAAGGCAAAACTGTTGTTTGTTCATTGAATGAGCGTGGTGCGGCATTAAAAATAGAAAATGGAAGCAGTACTTCACGTGTGTCGCGTCTGGTACTCGCCCATCAATTCAGAGGCGTTGCGGCGCGCGCTGTTATGACCTCTTCAGGGCAAAAAGCAGTGTCACTTGAACTCTTGCATCGAAATCATGAAGCCTGCGTACCACTTCTGGTTTCGCGGGATCTTGATGATGTGCTCCTCGACTGGCGCCTTTGGGCAGATATTTATGATCTTCCAATGTTGCTGGTTAATGACGATGGAACGGTTATCCCTGTCAAGGATCGGTCGCCGTTCGAGCATTTTTTCGGCAAAAAGCCGCATGAGAACAAGCGGAAAAACTTTCTATTGAGATGCCGCGGTTACTCTTTAGGAATAAGACTGGTTATCAATAATCAGGTGATGCTCGGATAAGGCCATTTTTGCGGAATTTTTTCCGGAAGGGTGGGCGCTTCTTGCGGTTAACGGTAACTGTTCGAGCAAGAGCGGGAAGCAATCGCCCTTTTGCTTTGATTAAACCATTGGCGGAAAACGCGGAATTCGTAATCGAAAATCACGTTTGGGAAAAAAGCTCTTTGCCTGCAAGCTTATCCACAGAAGCCAGTTATAGCTCAGAATATTCGGTTGGCTATTTCAATAAAAAATACATGGAAATTTTCCTGAATAAATTTCCCCAACGAAATTTTCTCTAATAAATTTTTTTTGCCATTTGACAATGGACCGGTGTTAAGCTTACCAGCAAGATATGTCCGGAGGATTGAATGACGCGGCAGATTGTTTTTATACTTGAGAAGCAGGATGCGATTGAGGCGCTCAAAGCCTATTATCGCGATCATGCGTTATCGAGACAGACATTCATCCGGCTCCTCCTGCTGTGGATTGTCGCTGTTGCTCTGATGTCGGCTGTTCTTGTGATGATTGACGGAGCCGACTGGTATCAGAATTGGGGTCATTCACTTTATCGTATTTCAGCCATTTATGCTGCGATTATCATTGCTATCTGGGCATTGAACTATTTTGTTCTGATCCCCCACCATGTCCAACAATTGGTGAAAAATGACAAGCAGATCGGGCTTGAACAAACTTGGGTATGGGATGACCATGCAGTAGCAATAAAGAGCTCGTATATCAGAGGGACATACCCGTTCCGTTTATTTTCCGGCTGGCGAGAATATCCGACTTTTATTGCCCTTTATATATCGCCGAAGAAATTTAACGTATTGCCGAAAGCTCCCATAGATGACGAGCAACTGGAAGATCTGCGCACTATTTTTAAACGCGAAATAGCGGCCGAAGAAAAATAGATTTTCGGTTTTTTAAAAATTTTCAAAGGCCAACTGACAGATAGTATAAAATGACAGGAACCGGCGTATTAAGAGCATGTTCTGACGATTATCGGCAAAAGCTCGCCTGTCAAAAACAAATTATAAAATCTGAAAAAGTATAAAAGTCCGAAAAATTCGTTTTAAGATCTCGCCGGTCTCGGACAAATCCTCCCCCTTCGAATTTTCTGGACGTTTTTTGGAAAACGCTCCTCTCGCTGATTATAAAATGAACGTCCGGTTCGTTTTGAATTTTGAACAGATTCTGATTATCCCACAAAGCTATTCGGCACAAAACTTGACTATCGGTTTTGATGCGATGCATTCGATTTTTCGAATGCGGTTTAGGGGCGACAAAACAAATCGCTACCTACAAGGAGCGCTATTCGATTTATCGCGCTTCACGCGTTGAAATTTCAGTTTGCTTTAGATTCTTCCCGTTCAATGGCACGCCAGCCGATATCATGGCGATAAAAGCCTTCCGGCCAATCAATCAATTTTATTGCCTGATAGGCTTTCTGTTGCGCCTCTTTTACCGTTTTTCCTGTTGCTGTAACATTCAAAACCCTACCGCCATTGGCGATGACTTTTCCGTCTTTTAAAGCGGTACCGGCGTGGAAAACTTTGACGTCAGGCAGTTTATCCGCTTTTTCTATGCCGGAAATAATGCTTCCTCGTTCCGGTGCTTCAGGATAACCTTTCGCTGCCATAACCACAGTCAAAGCTTTATCGGTTGTCCAGTTGAGTTCGACATCTTCGAGATGACCTTTTGCAACGGAATAGAGTACCGAGAGCAGATCGCTTTTTAGCCGCATCAGCAGAACCTGACATTCAGGGTCGCCGAAGCGGACATTGAATTCGATAAGTTCGGGGCCTTTTTTTGTAATCATCAACCCCACAAACAAAACACCGCTGAATGGGCAACCAAGATCGGCCATGCCACGAATGGTGGGCTTTACGATTTCATTCATAACGCGCTTTGTCATATCGTCGGTCATGACAGGCGCCGGTGAATAGGCTCCCATGCCTCCGGTATTGGCTCCCTTATCACCATCACCAACACGTTTATGATCTTGTGCAGAGCCGAAAGGAATGGCTGTTTTTCCGTCACAAAGGCAAAAGAAACTCGCCTCTTCACCTTCAAGAAATTCTTCCACAACAATTTCAATTCCGGCTTTTCCGAAGGTCCCGTCAAAGCAGGAGTCAACAGCGCGAAATGCTTCTCCGATTGTGGTTGCAACAGTAACGCCCTTACCGGCAGCCAAACCATCGGCTTTAATGACAATCGGCGCGCCTTTCTTTTCAATGTAGTTTTTGGCTTTTTCGGCATTATCAAAGCGCTGATAGTCGCCGGTCGGAATATTGTATTTGGCGCATAGGTCTTTGGTAAAACCTTTGGAGCCTTCAAGCCGCGCGGCGAGTTTATTTGGCCCGACAACAAAAAGTCCATTATCCCGAAGGGAATCTGCAAGGCCGTCGACGAGTGGAGCTTCCGGTCCGATGACAACAAGCTCGACAGTATTTTTCTTGCAAAATTTGACAACAGCCTTATGGTTTTTTACATCAAGCTTGATATTATTTCCCAAGGGGAGAGTTCCGGGATTTCCAGGAGCACAAAAGAGCTTGCCAAGGAGGGGAGAGGACGAAATTTTATAAGCCAATGCATGTTCGCGTCCGCCTGAACCAATGAGAAGAACGTTCATTACTTGCTCCTGTTGAAGAAGATGTTAAAACCCTTACTCTTGTCATAGAAACGAAATGCTTTAGCTTCAAGGTAAAAGGTGTGCTGTCGTAAATGGTAAACAACAAAAATATTGCTTCTGAAAGCTTGAGCACTCATGAAACACTTCAGCAGCAGGGCGTGAGAGGGCGTGTCTTTGATGCGCCATCAGGGCATTGGGTCTATCGTTTGTTGCCGCGGTCTCTATGGCCATATGCCCAGTTATCACGTTGGGACAGACCAATCGGTTGGAAACTTCTTATGTGGCCGTGTTTCTGGTCGTTAATTCTGGCAATGGATGCAAAAGGTTTTGATTCTCACCCGCATCCCTATCCGGTTGCCTTGGCAATATGGTACCTTTTCCTTTTCTTTATTGGTGCTGTAGCCATGCGCGGCGCGGGGTGCACATGGAATGATCTTGTTGACCAGAAAATCGATAATAAAGTGGAACGCACGCGCTCAAGGCCTTTGCCATCGGGGCAGGTCAGCCGTCTACAGGCGAAAATCTTTATGGGGCTGCAATGTCTTGTCGGGCTTCTCGTGCTTGTGCAATTCAATCTGTTCAGCATTATTTTAGGTGTTTCATCGCTTGTTATTGTCGCAATCTACCCCTTTATGAAACGCGTGACATACTGGCCGCAGTTTTTTTTAGGCCTTGCCTTCAATTGGGGGGCTCTGATGGGATGGGCTACGATTTACGGCCGTCTTGATTATGCACCTTTGAGCCTTTATTTCGGCTCGGTTTTATGGACGATAGGCTATGACACAATCTATGCCCATCAGGATAAAGAAGATGATGCAATTGTCGGTGTGCGCTCGACTGCAAGACTTTTTGGTGAAAAAACCAAAGCCGCACTCATCGTTCTTTATGGCGGATTTATTTTATTGAGCCTTGCTGCATTTCTTTTGGCCGGTGTGCCGACTTTGGCCTATCTTGGCCTGTTACTTGCGGCTATCCACATGTTTTATCAAATTATCACAATCGATATCAATAATAATAGCGAGTGCCTGAGACTGTTCAAATCGAATTCGACAGTCGGCTGTTTAATCTTCCTCGGCCTCGTTCTTGGAGCAGCGGTACGTTATTTCTAAGAATAACTATCGCCGATAAGCGAAGCAGAGCTTTTTAAAAGCCGGATTTAAACCGTCCGGCTTAACGGAAAAATTTTGCCGATTAAAGAGAATGCTTAAGGGTATAAACGGTGTTTTTCCCACGATTTTGCATCAGGCGAAGGACGGGAAAAAACTACACGGTCATGAAGCCTGAACGGTCTGTCGTGCCAGAATTCGATTGAAAGCGGTTTGATTCTGAAGCCGGACCAGTAGGGTGGACGGGGTATATTGCCGATGGCGTATTTTGCCGTGTATTCGGCAACAGCCTTTTCCAATGCAAAGCGGCTTTCGAGTGGCCGTGATTGTTTCGATGCCCAAGCACCGATGCGGCTGCCACGTGCACGTGATTGATAATAGGCATCAGCTTCTTCGTCGCTTACCTTTTCAACCAGTCCGCGTACTCTCACTTGCCTGCGCAACGATTTCCAGTGGAAACATAACGCTGCCTTCATAGATGAAAGAATTTCCCGTCCCTTATTGCTTTCATAATTTGTATAGAAAACAAATCCATCCGAACCGAAAGCTTTCAAAAGGACCATACGGACATCTGGAAGGCCTGTCGGGTCCACTGTAGCAACTGCCATAGCATTCGGGTCGTTAATTTCGCTTTTTGTTGCATCTTCCATCCAAATTTTAAAAAGTGCAAAAGGTTCATTTGCCTCGACAAAGTCACCACTTGTTAACGTTTCATCTGTCATAATGCACCCGAGTTATGTGTTTTCTGTATAATAGCGTGTTGTCAAACTACCTGGCCGACGCGGAAAAAAGTGGACTATGGAAGCTTTTTTTAATTTGATAAGCCGGCTTGGTCGTTTTGTCATTTTTGTCACGATCACTTGGTTATTGCAAGGCTGTATCATATCAGGTGACAAACTTGATAAAATGGGCGTCACTGCAACGCCGGAAAATTCCGTCGATTATTCGATGATGACCGGTTCGGTGGCCTCACAAACAACATTGACGAGCGACCCGATCATTCTCTCCGACCAACTTGTTATTCGCGACGAGATCAAGGCAATTGAAAACGTGAATGCTTCTCCTAAAGAAGTAAAGTGGGATAATACTATAACGGGAAGCGAAGGAACAATCAGTTCGATTGTCGAAAGTAAAGATAAGGGCCGTAAATGCCGCAAGTTCCAGGCGACCCGTTCGGCTTATGACGGAGAAAATCTCTATCACGGTGAAATCTGTGAAATGGCTCCCGATGTCTGGACAATGACCAGCTTCGATATGGCTCATTAATGTCCTCGTCCGGCTTGTTCAAAAACCACTTAAAAAAACATGAAATGATCTGGTATTTTCGCTCTTTCATAGGCATATAGAGAATGAGGTATTTTTCTGCCCTTCGAGGTGGAACAGATTTTTATAAAGCCGTCTTGAGGGAATGCCCTTTTTTCGGCTGGAAAGAGGATAAATATGCGTGATCCCTATACGGTTCTGGGTGTGGCGCGCACTGCCAAACCGCAAGAGATTAAATCTGCATTCAGAAAACTGGCAAAACAATATCACCCTGATCTTCACAAAGGCGACAAGACTGCTCAGGATAAATTTGCCGAAGTCAATCAAGCCTATGAAATTCTTGGCGATAAAGACAAAAAAGAAAAATTTGATCGTGGCGAGATTGATGCCGAAGGCAAGCCCGTTTTTCAAGGCTTTGCCGGTGGAGGTCAAGGGTTTGGCGGCGGACAGGGCTTTGGCGGCGGACAGGGGTTTGGCGGCCGTGGTAACCCGTTCGGCAACGGCTCCAGTCATTTCGAATTCAGGTCTGGTGGCGGAAAGGCGGGCTTTGATGCCGGCGATATTTTCAGAGATCTTTTCGGTGCAGGAAATGGAGCCAATAGAGGCGGAGGTTTTTCCGGTTTTGGCAGCCGCAGCCGTGCGCAAGCGCGCCAACAGGGCGCTGATATCCATGCAAGACTGGATGTAACTTTAGAGCAGCTCGTCGGAGCCGAGAAAGTCGAAGCTATTTTCCCGAATGGTAAAAAGCTTAAAATCAAACTTCCCGATTATGTCGAGGATGGCCAGACAATCCGGCTGAAAGGGCAAGGTGAAACTGTACCTTATGGTCAGGCCGGAGATGCATTGGTGACAATTCACATCAAGCCCCATCCCCACATCCACATTGAAGGAAGAGCACTGCATCTCGATTTGCCGGTCTCTCTTAAAGATGCGGTTCTGGGTGCCAAAAAACCGGTTGATACGCTTGACGGCCGCGTTATGTTGACGATACCGGCCTGGTCGAGCTCCGACAAGGTTTTGCGCTTGAAAGGAAGAGGACTACCTCTCAAAACAGGTGGCCGGGATGATCTTTATGTTCATGTCCGTATTATGCTGCCGGAAGGTGGAGATGCCGGACTTGAACAATTTATCAAAATGCAATCTTGAAGATCATAAAACGGGTTGATTGGGTAAGCTATAGGAATAAAAGCGGGAACGAGGATTGTCATGAGGTTCAATTTTTGTCTCGCTTTTTTTCTGCTGGCTATTTTTTGTTCATCAGCTTTGGCCGAAAATTTCACGAAAGGCGATATTACTGTCGAAAGCCCGTGGGTGCAGAAATCCGATACGGGTGAAAAACGTGCAGAAGGTTTCGCTCTCATTCATAACGGCGGATTTAATGCAGATCGCTTGCTGTCAATAACCTCCGACATTTCCGATCATGTGGTTATTCACGAAACAATCAAACAATATGGTAAGGTCAAGATGCAAAAGCTCAAGGAACCTCTTACCATTGAACCGAACGGCTATCTTGAATTGAAGCCCGGTGATTATCATTTCATGTTTTTCAACTGTCAGGATGAATTGCGCGATGGCGAGTTTGTTCCGGCTGTTTTGCACTTTGAAAAAAATGGCGACGTAAAAATCAATTTCGCAATCGAAATTAAAGACGATAAACCGGATAATCCCTGATTGTCGCAGTTCTGCAATTTTTTTTAAGCCATTATAATATTTGGCGATCGGTCAGGGCCATATTGATGAATAGCCCAATCCCGATGTTTGATAATGCCGTTTTACCGTAGTTCTTTCCCGCTACAATTATCTTATTTATGAGCCGGAGCCGATTGACCAATTCATTTCTGCTTTTTGGTCAAATGAACAGAAATGATAAGACCAACGTCAGGGAATCTTTAAAGACCGGCCACTTTTCCAGTTTGATGAATGGGACTTCCTTGTTACTTGTTTAACAAAAAGATTTGAATTGAACGGTTCATACCGGTTTTTGCAAGGTGCCCATTCACATTTTTCAAGATCGCTTTTTCTTCAACCGAAATGGATGAAGGAATGAACGGATTTCGTTCTTCAAAAACGAAAAACAAAGCGAATTTTAAAGTTTTTCTGCGTTTGCGTTGCATAATTGTTGGTTTTCACGAACAAATTGCACCAATTACTTGAAGAAAAGTGCGAGCTATGTCATAGGGCAAAAAGCGAAAACTGATATCAAGCAATTATGAGGCAATACCAATGGGTGACAGTAACGGTTTGTTGCGTGGCAAGCGCGGTTTAATTCTCGGGCTTGCAAATAATCATTCAATTGCATGGGGTATCGCAAAAGCTGCACACAAAGCGGGTGCCGAGCTTGCTTTTACCTACCAGGGGGAAGCACTGAAAAAACGTGTTGTACCGCTTGCAGAAGAGGTCGGGGGATTTGTTTGTGGCCATTGTGATGTCACAGATGCAGCGTCAATTGATGCAGCATTCGATGCGGTAAAACAGAAATGGGGAAAAATTGATTTTCTCGTTCATGCAATCGGCTTTTCCGACAAGGACGAACTGACGGGGCGTTATGTTGATACAACTGAAGCAAACTTCAACATGACGATGAATATTTCTGTTTATTCTCTCACTGCAGTGACCCAGCGGGCAGAAAAATTGATGCCCGATGGCGGTTCGATTTTGACATTGACCTATTATGGCTCGGAAAAAGTTATGCCGAACTATAACGTTATGGGCGTTGCCAAGGCCGCTCTTGAAGCAAGTGTCAAATATCTTGCAGTTGATCTCGGACCTAAAAAAATTCGTGTCAATGCTGTTTCGGCTGGCCCGATCAAAACATTGGCTGCTTCGGGAATCGGTGACTTCCGGTATATTCTCAAATGGAATGAATACAATGCGCCCCTTCGTCGGACGGTTACGATTGATGAAGTTGGCGATTCTGCGCTTTATCTTCTTTCGGATTTGTCCCGTTCGGTAACCGGCGAAGTTCATCACGTTGATGCCGGATATCATGTTATCGGCATGAAAGCAGTCGATGCACCGGATATTTCTGTTGTAAAGGATTGATAAAGTGTCCAAGCGTCCGCTTATTTATTTTTCCCGTCATGGTCAGACGGATTGGAATATTACCAAACGCATACAAGGCCAGATAGATCGCGATATTACCGAATATGGGCGCCAGCAGGCTGCACGTAATGGCCGTTTATTAAAAGAATTATTGGGCGATGCCAAAGGCTTTGATTTTGTTGCAAGCCCTTTGCGTAGAACACGCGAAACGATGGAAATTATCCGTGGTGAAATGGGGCTCGATATTCGCGGCTATCGCACCGATCCACAGTTAATGGAGATGCATTTCGGCGACTGGCAGGGAACAACCGAGGATGATATTGCCAAAGTCCACCCTGAACTCATTGCTGCCCGTGTTGCAGACAAGTGGAATTTTTTGCCCCCCGGTGAAAAGGCGGAAAGCTATGCCATGCTCGCCAAGCGTGTCAAAGACTGGGTCGAAAAGGTTGAAGGCAATACGGTCTGTGTCACCCATGGCGGGTGCTTGCGTTCAATCATGCATATTTACGGCGGGTTGAGCGAACCGGAAGCCGCCAATTTTATGGTCGATCAGGATCGTATTTTACGTTTTGATGAAAACGGACTGGAATGGCTTTAAATTATTGTCCGACCTTATGACAAAATAATTATATGCACACCAAATTCGTCAAAAGGACTTGGTGTGCAACCGTGGGATTTATGCGTAACTGCGGGATTTTATGTGCAATTGCGGGGTTTTGCGCGTTTTATTTAATAAAATAACTGCCGGTTGAGAACGATCATCAACTTTCTTGTGGTTCGATATCGGTAATGTAGCGATCATTTCCCTCGGTGTCATAAAATACGATGACTTTCATGCCTTCACTCAAAACAGAATAATCGAATTCACCCGGTAAACTGTAAGTTTTCCCATTGTCGAGTTCGATTGTATTATTATCCTGATTGATAGCTGTTATTGTTCCTTTGACGTCATCGGCAAAAGCTAAGGCTGGGAAAAGAAATGTTGCTAGTATCCCCGCAAAAACCAGTTTTCTCATATTAGCCCTTTCAAAATCGTCAATTGTAAAACTGCCAGTTATTGCAAATTCAAGTCGTTGCAAGCTCAAGTCTTGGCAAAACCAAATCATTGCAAATCAATGACAGGCGATTGTGTCGAAACCATAGCCATTGGTCAATCAAAAATAGAATATACAAAATCACATAATGGTTTTCCTGTAAAACGTGTGCATTTTTGTCCCGATATGCGGTTCTTTGAATGTAAACGGCCGGAAATGTGGAAAAAATCCCGTTATTGATCAAAATTGCCTCAATCTTGGTTTTCACTGTTTGACCACGAACCAAAAGCTCAATAGAACAAACAATGTTGAAAAGTTGGATTGGCGTTTTTATGTCATATAATACATTCGGTAAACTCTTCCGCGTTACAACATGGGGCGAAAGCCATGGGCCTGCATTGGGCTGCGTTATTGACGGTTGCCCTCCGGGGATAAAGTTCTCGGTGGCGGAGGTGCAAGCTTATCTTGATAAACGCAAACCCGGACAATCCCGTTATACGACCCAGCGCCGTGAAGCTGATGAGGTCAAGATATTGTCGGGAGTGTTACCTTGTGATGACGGGAAAGAATTGATCACAACCGGAACGCCGATTTCGATGATGATCGAGAACACCGATCAGCGGTCGAAAGATTATGGCAATCTTGCCCGCGAATATCGTCCCGGACATGCCGATTATACTTATGATGTCAAATATGGCATTCGCGATTATCGTGGTGGCGGGCGTTCTTCGGCACGTGAGACTGCAGCGCGTGTTGCTGCCGGCGCAATAGCCCGAAAAGTTGTTCCGAATCTTCGTGTGCGTGGGGCAGTGATTGCCATTGGCGCAATCGATATTGACCGCTCCCGTTGGGATTGGAATGAGGTTGATAATAATCCGTTTTTTACCCCCGATAAGATAGCCGCTGAAAAATTCGCAACTTATCTTGATGAAATTCGCAAGAAAGGTTCGTCAATCGGTGCTATAGTAGAAATTGTTGCAGACAATGTACCTGCCGGGCTTGGCGCACCGATTTACGGGAAACTTGATCAGGATATTGCATCCTTTCTCATGTCGATCAATGCAGTCAAGGCCGTTGAAATCGGTGAAGGATTTAACGCTGCCCGCTTGACAGGCGAAGAAAATGCCGACGAAATGCGGCATGGGGAAAATGGAAGACCGGTTTTTTTAAGCAATCATGCTGGCGGTATTCTGGGAGGTATTTCTAACGGCGAACCGGTCATTGCGCGTTTTGCAGTCAAACCGACATCATCGATATTGACACCGCGCCGTTCAGTGGATGTTGATGGCAATAATGTTGATGTAGTGACAAAGGGGCGGCATGATCCTTGTGTTGGAATAAGGGCTGTACCAGTAGGGGAAGCGATGGTGGCTTGTGCCATTGCCGACCATTATCTTAGACATCGCGGCCAAACAGGCCGGATCTGAAAGGACTATTATGACATTCAACCAGAAATCGGTCGTGGACGCTATAAGAGCGTTCGAGCGCGGTGAAATTGTTGCGGTTACAGATGATAATGGCCGTGAAAATGAAGGTGACCTTATTGTTGCAGCCGTTCATTGCACACCGGAAAAAATGGCATTTATTGTGCGCAATACTTCTGGAATTATTTGCGCACCGATGACCGGCGAGGAAGCAAAACGGCTCAATCTTGCCCCTATGGTTTCAAATAATGATTCGGCTCATCACACAGCCTTCACTGTAACGGTTGATTTTCTGCATGGTACGACAACAGGTATTTCTGCCGAGGATCGGACATTGACAGTGAGGAATCTCGCAAATCCGAACGCCAGCGCGTCCGATTTCAGTCGTCCGGGACACGTATTTCCGCTCATTGCCCGTGAAGGCGGTGTGTTGATGCGCTCCGGCCACACGGAAGCGGCTGTCGATTTGTGCAAACTTGCAAATCTTCCTCCGGTTGGCGTGATTGGCGAACTGATGAATGACGACGGAACTGTCAAACACGGTCCTGAGGTAAGAAAATTTGCTGAAGAACATAATCTTCATGTCGTGACCGTAGCCGACCTTATAGCCTATCGCCAACGTAAAGAAACGCTCATCGAACATGTTGACGAGATGAAAGTCGATACACTTGTCGGACCGGCTGTTGCCCACAGCTATCAATTGCCGTGGGAGCCGATGCAACATGTTGCCGTTGTTTTTGGTGATATCCGTGATGGCGAAAACATTCCTGTCCGTTTGCAACGTGAAAATGTTGTCTCCGATGTTTTTGGTAAAAAACACGAAATTGAATCTGTGCTGCGACTTATGGCTGAAAAAGAAAAACGCGGTGTTTTTGTCTATCTACGTGCCGGATCTGTTGGCGTCGGTTCTGCTGATGAGAACCGTGATCGCGAAATGGCTATGGAAGGGCTCGAGACACATGAACAGGCTGTCGAGCGTGAGGAAGAATGGCGCCAGATCGGTCTTGGCGCGCAAATTCTCAAAAGCCTTGGCATTACCTCGGTTATTCTTTATGCCTCGCGCGAGCGCCATTATGTTGGCCTTGAAGGTTTTGGTATCCATATAGAAAAAACAGATATTTTGTGAGGCTCGAATGGCAGAACAGAAAGATAATGCCGATGTTTCTCAAATGAGTTTCGAGAAAGCACTTGGCGCGTTGGAAGAAATTGTTGAAAAACTCGAGCGCGGCGATGTCGCACTTGATGAGACAATTCGTATATATGAGCGTGGCGAAGCTTTGAAAAAACATTGTGACAAGCTTTTGAAAGAAGCTGAAAACAAGGTTGATAAAATTCGTTTGTCGCGCGAGGGAGAGCCGGAAGGGCTTGAACCGCTTGATGCCGAACAATAAGCGGAATTTAGAATAAAAATTTTACAAGATAGGGGCCGCCGCCCCAAACAAGCGTCCAAGCGGCTGCCCCGATGATATTGGCGACCAGAAATTTCGGAAAAGCCATTCCTCCGGAACCGGCAATAAGGCCGTTCAATTGGCGTAAAATTACAATGAAACGGGCTGTGGCGACAAAGAAAAAGCCACGTTTATCAAGCATATTTTGAAACTTTTCGAGCCGTTCCGGTGTGAGTTTTACGTAATGTCCGTAGCGCAATAGAAGTTTTTCGCCGCCGAAATGGCCTATAGCATAACCGGTGCAATCGCCAAGCACACTTCCTGAAAAAGCACAAAGCAGCATTGGCAGCAGATCGAGCTTTCCGGCAGCTGCGAGCAAAGAGCCGGCGATAAGGCCGCTTTCTCCCGGAACAGGAGCGCCAAATGATTCGAAATAGAGGATGAAGAAATAGGCAAACGGGCCATATTGCGAAATCCAATGTTGTAAATATTCTTCAAACATTGTTTATCATCTAACTTACGCTAATCTTATAACCACAGTGAAAAAACTGCCTTTGGTTTGGTCATATGGCGCATCTTTATTTGTTATCAAGCGCATCATAAAGCTTGAAAATTATGTCTTGTTGATAATTTTGAATGGATATGGAGAGAAAATCATCACAATTTGATAGGCGTCAGGTGTTAAATGATTAAAATTTTTGAGTTTTGAGGTGCAAATATTCGTTAAAAGCTGTAAAGCTTTGGCAAACAGGAAAATGTGTTAACAGTTGAAAACAACTAAGGAAAATAATTTGTCGCGACCATCAACACCATTGTTGGACAAGATACATCTGCCGGAGGATCTGCGCCGCTTGCCGGAAAGCGCCTTGACAGAAGTCGCTAATGAATTGCGGGCTGAAACAATTGATGCCGTATCGGTAACAGGGGGACATTTGGGCGCGGGGCTCGGCGTGGTAGAACTCACCGTTGCGTTGCATTATGTTTTTAACACACCCGAAGATCGTATTATTTGGGATGTCGGGCATCAATCTTATCCCCATAAGATATTGACGGGCAGGCGTGATCGTATCCGTACTCTTCGTCAGGAAGGGGGATTGTCAGGTTTTACCAAACGCAGCGAAAGCATTTATGATCCGTTCGGGGCGGGCCATTCTTCAACCTCCATTTCTGCGGGTCTCGGTATGGCTGTCGCCAATGACCTGAAAAAGGAAAAAAAGCGTAATGTTGTTGCCGTTATCGGTGATGGTGCAATGTCTGCTGGTATGGCCTATGAGGCGATGAACAATGCCGGTTCGCTTGACGCGCGGCTCATTGTTATTCTTAACGATAACGATATGTCGATTGCTCCGCCAACCGGAGCAATGAGTGCCTATCTTGCACGGCTGGTTTCAAGCCCTTCATACCGTAATCTGCGTGAACGCGCTAAAGCTTTGAGCAAAAAGCTTCCCAAATTTTTCTGGGATAAAGCCCGTCGCGGGGAAGAATTTGCGCGTGGTTTTCTAACCGGCGGAACGCTGTTTGAAGAGTTGGGTTTCTACTATGTCGGACCGATCGACGGTCACAATATCGAGCATCTCCTGCCGGTCTTGAAAAATGTCCGCGAACATCCGAATGGTCCGGTTCTTGTTCATGTTGTTACACGCAAGGGCAAGGGCTATGCACCGGCTGAAGCAGCGAGTGACAAATATCATGGAGTTAGCCGTTTCAATGTTGTGACCGGCGAACAAATAAAAGTTCAGAGCAAAGCTCCCTCCTACACCAAAGTATTTGCCGATTCTTTGATTAAAGAAGCAACGCTAGACGACAAGATTGTTGCGGTTACTGCTGCAATGCCTTCCGGAACGGGGCTCGACAAATTTGCCGAAAAGTTTCCTGACCGTATGTTTGATGTCGGCATTGCCGAGCAACATGCAGTCACTTTTGCAGCCGGTATGTCTTGTGAAGGTCTCAAACCTTTCGTGGCGATTTATTCCACATTTCTCCAGCGTGCTTATGACCAGATTGTTCATGATGTTTCCATACAACAATTGCCGGTGAAATTTGCAATTGACCGCGCCGGTTTTGTCGGTGCCGACGGCTCGACTCATGCCGGAAGTTATGACACGGTCTTTTTGTCAGCACTTCCGGGCTTTGTTGTCATGGCACCGTCCGACGAACTGGAATTGATGAATATGGTGCGCACGGCCGCTGCCTATGATCAGGGACCGGTTTCTTTCCGCTATCCACGTGGTGAAGGCGTAGGTCTCAAATTGCCCGAACGCGGCGAATTGATCGAAATCGGAAAGGGACGCATCCTGCGTGAGGGCAGTAAAGTGGCATTATTGGGTTTTGGTACCCGTTTGCAGGAGGCCCTTGCTGCCGCCGATGAACTGGGAGCCGCAGGTCTTTCGACAACGGTTGCAGATGCCCGTTTTGCAAAACCGCTCGACGAAGATCTTGTTCGCCGTCTTGCTCAGGAACATGAGGTTCTTGTCACGATTGAAGAAGGGGCAGCCGGAGGTTTCGGTGCACAAGTCTTGCAATTCCTCGCAAGGGATGGACTGCTCGACAAAGGGTTAAAAATCCGCACTCTGACATTGCCGGATAAATATCTCTATCATGGGCCGCAAGCAAAAATTCTTTCCGAGATTGGGCTTGATAAAACCGGTATCGTCAATACTGTCTTTGCCGCTCTCGGCCGCGAAGCATTGGTGACACCACAAATTCGGGCCTGAAATGCCGGAACGGCTGAGATTGGACACACTTCTTGTTGAAAAGAAGTTCTTTTCAACACGCTCACGTGCAAGGGATGCTATTTCCCGAGGTACTGTAACCATCAACGGCGTTGTTGTGAAAAAAGCAGGGCAAACTGTTTTGGAAAACGCCGATATCGGGGTTTTTGACCCTGCGCAACATTATGTATCCCGTGCCGCTTTGAAACTTATTGCGGCGCTTTCATATTTTCCGGTTAAAACCGAGGGTGTAACCGCGCTTGATATCGGCGCTTCAACAGGGGGATTTACCGAGGTTTTGCTTGAAAAAGGGGCAAGTCACGTCATAGCCGTTGATGTCGGGCACGGGCAACTCCATCCTTCACTTATCGGTCATCCGGCAATCACCCTTTACGAGGGGTTGAATGCTCGTGACCTTGAGAAAGCCCACTTGAAAAATCGTCAAGTTCAACTCGTCGTCTCGGATGTGAGTTTCATATCGCTAAAATTGGCTCTGCCACCGGCATTAAGTTTGGCTGAAAGCGGCGCGCAGGCTGTGCTTCTTGTCAAACCACAATTTGAAATCGGGCGCGAAGGCGTAGGTCGGGGTGGCATTGTCAAAGATCCATCCCGTGCAGAAAGCGTTGCTCACGAGCTTTTTAACTGGCTTGACGGATTGGATAACTGGCGGGCAAAAGGGCTGATTGCTTCACCGATTGAAGGTGGGGACGGAAATCGCGAATATTTACTTTTCGGAGAAAAAAGCAATGATTGAAGAGGTCGTGATCGACCATGTCGGCGTCGCTGGCGATGGTGTTGCAAAGACGAAACATGGTGCAGTCTATGTCCCCTTTGCGCTGCCTCAAGAAGTTGCCAATATCGCCGATGAAAATGGTCACGGTACCATCATTGCTTTAAAAAAGCGCTCGCCTGAAAGAGTTGAAGCAAAATGCAAACATTTCGAGGCCTGCGGTGGTTGTGCCTTGCAGCATTGGGCTGATCAACCCTATCAAATGTGGAAAAGGTCTCTGGTTGTCGAAGCATTGGAGGGGAGAAAAATAACAACCGATGTGGATCCCGTTATTCCATGTGAGCCCCATACACGCCGTCGTATGATATTAACTGCCCGTGTCACGCCAAAAGGACAAATTGTCGGTTTTAACCGCTACCAATCCCATGAAGTTGTGGCCATTGAGGAATGTCCCGTCTCGCGTCCGGAGCTTGTTGATGCACTTGGGGCAATCCGATCGGTTGCTGCTTTATTGGCAAACTACGCGAAGGAAATACGGATTAATGTGACACTGGCTGAAAACGGAATTGATGTTGCATTGGAGGGCTGCAAAATCAATAATGAAAAATTGCGCCAACGGCTCGTAGAAGAGGGCTTGAAGCAATCTTTCATTCGTTTGACGGCGGATGGCGAGATCATCATAGAGAAAGAAAGGCCGGAACTCCATTTCGGTTCGGCCGTTGTGGAACTTGCGGCAGGCGGTTTTTTACAAGCGACCAAAGAAGCAGAAGAGTTTATGTCCAAGCTTGTCATGCAAGGCTTGAAAAAAACTAAAAATGCGGCCGATCTTTTTTCCGGTGCTGGCACATTTACATTCCGCATGGCCGAAAAAATGAAAGTTCATGCCGTTGAAAATGATGATGACGCTTTGAAAAGCCTTGATCGCGCCTATCGACAATCGGTCGGGCTGAAGACTGTAACCTATGAAAAGCGGGATTTATTCCGTCGTCCACTTTTGCCGCGTGAATTGGAAGCTTTTGATGGGCTTGTTTTTGACCCGCCACGGGCAGGTGCCGAAGAACAAGCGCGCGAAATTGCCAAAACAAATATTCCGCATGTGGTTGCGGTTTCCTGTAATCCGGTCACAATGGCGCGTGATTTGTCTATTTTGATTGAGGGTGGCTACACAATTGAAAAGCTCGTGCCAATAGACCAGTTTTTATGGTCCCCCCATGTCGAGGCAGTTGCTTTGCTTAAAAAGCGCAAGCCCAAACCGGGCTGGCGCCTTTAAAGAAGTAAAACAGCTATAATCACTAGCACGATTTGATCTGTGGTGCAGTTTGCGGATTTTTATAGAAAACCGGCCGCAAATAAACGCCGGCGGTGTTTCCGAAAAATGCCGCAACGACCCAGAGCCAGCCATGCAGGCTGCCTGACGCAATGCCTGAAAAATAGGCGCCGATATTGCAGCCAAAGCCAACGCGGGCACCATAGCCGAGAAGCAGACCACCAATAACGGCAGCACATGCGGAGCCGATCGGCATACGGAATTTGAATGCAAAACGGCCAGCGAGACCAGCGGCCAACATTGCACCGGCGATAATGCCGAAATCCATCACCGAAGTGACATTGGAAAATATGCTTGAGCTCAAGTTTTTGGCGTTGCCGGGGTTTTGCCAGAACTGCCAACTTGCGACATCGACACCAAGAGCGGTGCTGATCTTTGCTCCCCAAATCGGAAAGGCGCCGGCAATGCTCCACGGCTTACCGGAGATAACCAGTGTCAGGTAATTAAGGAGTGCCAGAGCAACGCCGCCCCAAACCATTGGCCAAGGACCACGGAAAAAACGTTGTAGACCTTTATGAGTTGTCGGCTTTTCCTGTTCAAGTGCGCCGTGGCGACGTTTTTCAATGACGACTGTCAGTGCGGCGATAATTGCAAAGAGTACAAGTGAAACAACAATGCCTAATGGTGCGCCAAGGGTTTTAACCAGCGAAACCGGTTGTAATGCCGGCATATTTGCCCAGAATGACGCATGTGCCGTTGAAACAAAACCGCCAAGAACAAAAAATGCGAGAACGAGAAGCATACGCGCATTGCCGCCACCGAGAGTAAATAGCACACCCGAAGCGCAGCCACCGGCAAGTTGCATTCCCATTCCGAACATAAATGCTCCGATGATAACGGAAAGGCTCAAAGGGGCGAGCGAGCCATTGACGGGATGGCCAAAAACTTCACCGAGGCTTAAAGTCGGGAAAAAAAGCAGGACAGCAATTGCCAGCATCAGCATTTGCACGCGCAAACCGCGGCCGCGGCCTTCAAGGATGAAATTGCGCCAGGCCGACGTAAAGCCGAATGACGCATGGTAAAGCGTTATTCCAAGGGCTGCACCGACGAGAAGCAAAAGCCCTTGCTCAACACGATAGGCAGCCGAGAGCCAAATCGCGGCAAGCACAATGAATAAAGCGCTAATAATTTTTGGAAGTGTAAAATGATGAGACAGCTTTTGAGGCTGACCAGACACGACCGTGTACATGGAAATTCCTTTCAATGATGAAAACCCTCACGGGGCAATTTCATTATTTTGCCTACAAAATTTGTTCTCCATTTTCAACGCAAACTACAGAAAAAACAAGATAATTCCGTCATGGAATCAAATTTTTCTGTCTTAATTTGTTTGTGAGATAAAAGACCAGCCTCTTTCATCGGTACGGCGGCATCTGCAATGTTATCGCAATCACTAGATATGAAAAGGAAATTATTTTGAATTGAAATCTGAAGAGCAAATAGAGCTGTAAGTTATAGATGCGGGAGCTTATTCGGGGGACGTGGAAAATAAGTGTCTCCTCTTATTGACCGGCGCCGGAAGAGGTTGCCGGTAAAAACTGCTCTGCACTATCCGGATTTCAAGCATAACGATCACGACCGGTTAAAAAGGTTTAACCGATTTCATCATCATTGAATGCCCCGCATTGGTCATTCGACCGGAATGCAGGGTAAATGTTCAGCATTTCAGAAATGCGATAGGTTATGAAACAAGCTTGCACCAAGCCGTTCAAACGGCAGTGCCACCAATCGTCATTGCATTAATACGCAAATGCGGAAGTCCAACGCCGACAGGAACACTTTGACCATTCTTGCCACATGTACCAATGCCATTGTCAAGTTTCGGGTCATTACCGATCATTGTGATGCGTTTCATGGCTTCCGGACCATTGCCGATAAGCGTAGCGCCTTTGATCGGAGCAACAATTTTACCGTTTTTAACGCGGTAAGCTTCTGTACATTCAAACACAAATTTTCCCGAAGTGATGTCAACCTGACCGCCACCGAAGGAAACGGCATAAATGCCATCCTTCAAGGAGCCGAGCACTTCTTCAGGTGTGTATTGGCCGCCTAACATCATTGTATTTGTCATTCTGGGCATCGGCGCACAGGCATAGGATTCACGCCGTCCGTTGCCGGTCGGGCGCATACCCATCAAACGTGCATTAAGCCGATCCTGCATATAGCCGACAAGCTTTCCGTCTTCGATTAGAACATTACGTGCGGAAGGTGTTCCTTCGTCATCAACGGTAAGCGAGCCACGACGCCCCGCTATTGAGCCGTCATCAATAACGGTTACACCTTTTGCAGCAACCTGTTGGCCCATGAGACCTGAAAAAGCGGAAGTCTTTTTGCGGTTAAAATCGCCTTCAAGCCCGTGGCCGACAGCTTCATGCAACATGACACCCGGCCACCCGCTTGCAAGAACAACGTCGAATGTGCCAGCCGGAGCAGGCTCGGCTTCAAGGTTTATGAGAGCCATACGGAGCGCTTCATCGGCTGCCATTTGCCAATTGTCTTCGGTGATAAAGCGGTCGAAAGCTTCACGACCGCCACAGCCATAAAAGCCGTTTTCAAGTCTGTCACCCTTGCCTGCAACCACAGATACGGCAAGGCGCACAAGCGGGCGAACGTCGCGCACAAGCTCTCCATCGGCACGTAAAATCTCGACCTGTTGCAGAGAACCGGCAAGAGATACAGAGACTTGCCGAACGGCATCATTTTTATTGCGAATATAGGAATCGATCTTTTGGAGGAGGGCAACTTTAGTTTGAAACGAAGGTTTAGAGAGCGGGTTTAATTCGTCATAAAGCTTTTTATTGGTGCCGCGTGGCGCTGCACTGTAATTTCCTTGGTAACCGTTGGTGACAGCTTTTGCCGCATCAGAAGCTCTTTTTAATGCCGCTTTTGTAAGCTCTCCGGAATGGGCGTAACCTGTTGCCTCGCCCGCGACAGCACGTAAGCCGAAGCCTTTATCCTGATCGAAAGAACCATTTTTCAATCGTCCATTGTCGAAAAGGAGTGATTCACTTTCCCGATATTCAAGAAACAGTTCTCCGTCATCAGCATTTTTCAACGTGTCCTTTACAATTGATTGGACATCATTGGCTCCAACGTCGAATTGTTCGATCAGCGGTTTCATATAATTTTCCTGTCTATCAAGCTGTCATTTGCATTGTTTATATAAAAACAACAAACGCGTTTATAAAGGCTGCTTCAAGCTTTGTTGACCGGGAAAAGTTCCGGTTGAATGATATCGGCTTCATTATTCTTTGGGTAATGAATTATAGGCGTCTTTCAAACCATTGAGATCAATCATACCACCAACGCCCTCTTCAGGTGTTGTGAATATGAAATAGGTTGCCATCTTCCCTTCAAGAAACGATTTGAGATCGTCATCTTTCAGGAATGCTTCTGCCACACAATTGTCACCAAGGCAGCGCCGATATTCCATCTTGCCCATGTCTTTATTATCAATCTTGATGCCGACACCCAGACGCAGTTCAACTCGGATCGGAACAAAGACACGCATCAGTGTCCCCTGATTCTTCGGCAGCTTATAAAGCGTTACACGAAAAGCAATATCCGGCCGGTTTTGCGCCCGCACATTTTGTACAACTTCACATTGAACATTCGGTGTCCCGGGCGGCAAAGAACAGACTTTTGTCCATGCTCCAAAAGTTTTGGGAGCAGGTACATCCTGCTGGTTTGGTGCCTGCTGGTTTTGTGCTTGTGCTAAAGCAAGACAAAGCCCCATTATGGAAACCGAATACGCGGCAACGCCACAAGCTCGTTTGAAGAATTGACGAAGTGACATGGAAACTCCTGCTCGAATCATCATGACGTTATCGCGCTTCAGCCTTTGTGAAAAGTGCCCAAGAGCTCTAGACTATAAACCATACACAACTGAAATAACATAGTGTTCAATTCTTGGGCGAGAACATGGCAAAAACGCGAAAATTTGACAAAATTGTCGTAAAGCTGTTTCTATTTGGGGCTGTTTGTCGCATTGTTTTGATAAGAAAATGTTGTTAAAGCAATGAAAAAGAGGTTCCGCAATCAACAGATTGCTTGATATTATTTGGCAAAATTGATGTCTGAACACGTAAAAAGAAGTTATTTTTCTTCGATATTAAATCCGGATAGCAGAACTATTGGCACGCTCTATCTGGTGCTTGCTATCGTTGCCGGTGTTATCGGGGCGATATTTTCGTTTGTTTTGCGTCTGGCTTTAAACGGTACGAGTCTGGCTTTCCTTCCGGTTTCTTTTCCCGGTGACCCTGTCCTGTTATCGTTCATGAACACCGCCCACGCGCTGATTCTCGTGTTCTTTATGGTTATGCCTGCTCTGGTTGGCGGTTTTGCCAACTGGTTTATCCCGTTAATGATCGGTACTCATAATGTTGCATTTCCCCGCGCAAATTTGTTGGCTTTTTTACTTTTGCCTCTCACGATTGTTTTGGGCTTTATGGCGCTTTTATCTATCGGCGACGAAAGCCGCTTCAAATTTTTAATGTTGGCAAGCGTTTTTGTCGGTTCGATTTCATTCATAATCAGTTTTGTCAATTTTATTACGACAATTATCACAATGCGTGCCCCCGGCCTTACACTTTCTCGTTTACCGGTATTTGTATGGTCGGTGCTTGTATCCTCTTTTCTGGGGCTGATTTCGGTGCCGGCAATGCTTGCTGCTTTGACCGAATTGATAATGAGCGGCTCTACCACTGTCGGACAGCTATCGATGATGGTGTGGTTTTTCAGCCATCCGCAAATCTATGTTCTTTTATTGCCAGCGTTCGGAATTGTCAGTGAAATACTGGTTACTTTCAGCAAGCGTCGTCTGTGGATGGAAAATGTTGTAATTGCGGCGATGATATTTATAGGTGCGATCAGTCTGGTTCTCTGGATGAACGATCTCTTTCAATTCGAAAAACCCGAGATCATGGGGCATTATTTCAAGGTTGCACTGCCTTTTGTCGTTTTGCCAACAGCGTTTATCATCTTGAGCTGGCTGGTCACATTGTTAAAAAGCCGGTTTGAATTCGAAACGCCGATGCTCTGGGCAATGGGCTTTGTCTTCATCGTCCTGATGGGGCAAATTTCAGCGCTGCAACTTGTAGCCACTGGAAATGCTGCGAACCAATGGAACCAGTCAGCCTTTGTTGCCCATTTCCATTACATTCTCTCTTTAAGTGCAGTCTTTGCCATTTTTGCCGGCTGGTATTACTGGTTACCAAAAATGACGGGCTATATTTGCCGCAAATCCACAATGCAAGTGCACTTCTGGTCATTGTTTATCGGCGTTAATGCTATTTTCCTGCCTCAACATCTCAACCAACTGAGCGGTGGAATTATTTTCAACCAGAATGCTCTAGGCGTTTCATCGTCTCTCGGTGCACTTCTCGCCGCCGTCTCGGTTGCTGTTTTTCTTTTTGGTTTGGCTGAAACCTTCATTATGAAACGGAAAGCACAAGATAATCCATGGGGCGAGGGGGCTTTGACATTGGAATGGCAATTGCCGTCACCGCCAAACAAAGATGTCTGGGAAAAAGTGCCGGTTATTACAAATAACGAGATCATAATATAGCGAGATCATTAGCGAAATTTTTTTGTACGGTCTACTATATCGGCAATTGCTGCTATTCCGATACAAGGGTAGCTTTTGGCAAAGAGTGAACACTGTACCCCATGAGATATCACCACTCCTCAAGAGTTGCGAGGTGCTTGCAATTCTAGTTGAAGTGCTGTTCCAACCGAAATAGGAAAATGCCGGTAAAAGCCGCTCGTTAAAACTATATTTTTAGAGCTTTTCGCGTTCAGTGTCTCTCCGTCAACCAATGAATTATTTCATTGAAATGATGATTTCCAAATAAGAATTCTCGAAAATTTATCGTATTTTCGTGATTTATCGGCTTGGTTCACAAAGGTGCGAGTGAATAACGGCGTGAAGAAAATTATGCCCATATATCAATAAACAAATTTACGGTTGGTTTTTTTGCTAATATAGTTTCTATAGAATGGGTTTGTTTTGCCTGTTAAAAAACAGATGGTCTGCAACTTGATTTACAAAGTGTAGCCTGAAAAGGTGCGTAGAAGAACGGTTTATATATGTCTATATCAAAGCAAGAATCGCCTCAACCGCATATGCCGATTGCTTCTCCGGCGGATGCGAATGACTATATAATTCTGTTAAAACCGCGGGTGATGTCACTTGTGGTCTTTACAGCTCTTGTCGGCATGATGGTTGCCCCCGAACCTATCAATCCGGTTTTAGGCTTTGTTGCGATTTTATGTATTGCTGTTGGCGGCGGAGCATCCGGTGCTTTGAATATGTGGTATGATGCCGACATTGATGCCATCATGAAACGCACCAGAAAACGTCCGATACCTGCTGGCAAGGTAACTGGCGGAGAAGTGCTGGTTTTCGGGCTTGTGCTTTCTGCCTTGTCAGTATTCACAATGGGCATTTTCATCAACTGGTTTTCGGCCGCATTCCTTGCCTTTACAATATTCTTTTATGTTGTGATTTATACAATGTGGCTTAAACGTTCGACACCGCAAAACATTGTTATTGGCGGTGCCGCCGGTGCGTTCCCTCCTATGATCGGATGGGCAGCAGCAACAGGCACAATCAGTATCGAGAGCGTTATATTATTCCTCATCATATTTATGTGGACCCCGCCGCATTTCTGGGCACTTTCGCTTTTTGTCACCACTGATTACGGGGAAGCGCATATCCCTATGATGCCCAATGTGAAGGGTGAACGGTCGACCAAAAATCAGATATTGGTTTACGCAATTCTCATGGCTCTTTGCGGTATTGCGCCTTATTTCACAGGTTTTGCGGGCATCACTTATGGAATTTTGTCAACGATTTTAGGTGTTATTTTTATCTATTATTCTTACGAGCTTTGGAAAACCGGACAACGTGAGCAAACAGTAGCAAAGGCAAAGAAATTGTTTTTCTTTTCGCTAATCTATCTCGCGGCTCTCTTTGCTATATTACTCGTAGAATCGCTGGCTACTCGCCTAATATCCTATTTGGGAGCATGACAATGGACGAGCAAAAGCATCTTGACCAGATTGCACTTACAGAAATTCAAAAAAAAGCTCAGCACCATCGGGCAAAAGGTTTGGCTATAGCACTTTTCCTATTCGTTCTTCTTGTATATGCAGCCACAATGGCGCATGTGAGTGCCTGAAAGTTTCAAGCCTTAGGTTGAGGGCGCTTCTCAAGGACAGGTTATGATATCGAAACCACCATTAACAATACGCCTCTGCGGACCGCGCGGCTTTTGTGCCGGTGTCGACAGAGCAATACAGATCGTCATTCTCGCTTTGAAAAAATATGGTGCGCCGGTCTATGTGCGTCATGAAATTGTGCATAATCGTTATGTTGTAGAAGGATTACAGGCGCGAGGTGCAATTTTTGTCGAAGAGCTTGATGAAATACCAGCCGAACATCATAACCAACCGGTTATTTTTTCAGCCCATGGTGTACCGAAATCGGTACCTGAAACCGCACGGTTGCAAAATCTTTTTTATCTTGATGCAACCTGTCCGCTGGTTTCAAAAGTGCATAAACAGGCTATGCGTCACCAGCGCAACGGGCGTCATGTCATTCTGATTGGTCATTCCGGTCATCCCGAAGTCATCGGAACTATGGGACAGGTTGATCCGGGAACTGTGACTTTGATTGAAAATGTTGAAGATGCCGAAAATTATCAGCCATTGCCCGGTCAAAAATTGGGTTTTGTTAGCCAGACGACTTTGTCTGTGGAAGATACGGCTGAAATTATCGCTGTATTAAAACGGCGGTTTCCCGATATTGAACCACCGGCTGCTGAATCGATATGCTATGCAACGACCAATCGTCAGGAGGCTGTGAGGGCAGCCGCTCCCGGCAGTGACCTGTTTTTGATTGTCGGTGCTCCGAATTCGTCAAATTCCCGCCGTCTGGTAGAGGTTGCCGAACGCTTCGGCGCCAAACGTTCCCTACTCGTGCAACGCGCAGCCGAAATAGATTTTGATCATTTGGATAATGTCCATACTGTAAGTCTTTCTGCCGGTGCATCGGCACCGGAAATAATTGTTGATGAAATCATTGCTGCATTCAGAAAACGTTTTGATGTCACTATAGAAATTGCAGAGACTGCGGTTGAAAATGAAACCTTTTTGGTCAACAGGGAATTGCGGGAAGTCGTATTGACGCCGGAAGATATGGAATTTGTCAATGGCAAAGGAATTCCCGATAAAGACAAGTGACGAAAGCATGAACTTGCTCGCAAGGGGCGGATAATGGCTGTTTATACAGATATCAATGAAGACGAATTAACAGAATTTTTAAATGATTATTCGATTGGTGCGCTGCAATCCTATAGAGGTATTGCCGAAGGTGTCGAAAATTCGAATTTTATGCTCCATACGGAAGCTGGACGTTTTATCCTCACACTCTTTGAAAAACGTGTCAAGAAAGAGGAACTGCCATTCTACCTCGAACTGATGAATCATCTTGCCGGAAAAGGAATTTCCTGCCCGAAACCCGTCAAACGTAAAGACGGAAAAATGATTGGCGAACTCGTGGGAAGACCGGCCACCATTGTTTCCTTTCTCGAAGGTGTCTGGCTCAGAAAACCGAATGTCGAGCATTGTCTGGAAGTCGGAAAAGGCATGGCAAAAATGCATCTGGCAGGGCTTGATTTTCCGCTTAAACGAAAAAATAGCCTTTCGATTGAAGCCTGGCGCCCATTATGGAATTTGAGCCGCGGACGTGCGGAAGAACTGGCATCGGGTATTGTCAAGGAAATTGACAAGGAACTCGACTATCTCGAAAGCAACTGGCCGCATGATCTACCTCAAGGCGTCATCCATGCCGACCTCTTCAACGACAATGTTTTCTTTCTGAACGATCATATGTCCGGCATTATAGATTTCTATTTTGCATGTACAGATATGCTTGTCTATGATCTTGTCATTGCCCTTAATGCTTGGTGCTTCGAACGCGATTATTCGTATAATGTCACAAAAAGCGAGGCGATGCTCAAAGCCTATTGTGCTGTTCGCCCGCTTCAGCAAAACGAGATTGACAATATACTGGTTCTCGCCCGTGGGGCAGCGATCAGATTTTTCCTCACCCGCCTTTATGACTGGTTCAACACACCGGCAAATAGTCTGGTTGTAAAAAAGGATCCACTCGAATATTGGCGGAAATTGAATTTTTTCAGAGATGTCATCAAACCGTCTGAAATCGGACTCTAAATCGCGGATCTTTCTTTGAAACAGGTTGAAATATTCACTGATGGTGCTTGTTCCGGTAATCCGGGCCCCGGCGGTTGGGGAGCGCTCTTGCGTTGGAACGGGGTCACAAAAGAACTTTACGGCGGCGAAGCCGATACCACGAACAATCGTATGGAATTGACGGCTGCAATAAAGGCACTCAATGCATTGAAAGAGCCTTGTGAAGTGGATCTTTATACCGATTCTGTCTATGTGCGGAATGGCATTTCAAGCTGGATAGATAGCTGGAAGGCGAATAATTGGAAAACATCTGCAAAAAAACTGGTCAAAAATGCCGAGCTTTGGCAGCAATTAGATGAGGCGCGTTCGCGTCATAAAGTAAGCTGGCATTGGGTCAAAGGCCATGCAGGCCACCCCGAAAACGAACGTTGTGACGAACTTGCCCGTAAGGGTGTTGATGAAAATCGCTAGATACTGTTCAATTTTTTTTATCAACAACCAATGTACCGGTAAAGGCTATAGGTTCTGCATCAACGATATAGGTGATAGGCATTGGGGCATTGCTATTTCTTGAAATAATACGCGCGGAAAATATCATTTCATGAGCACTTTTTTTAACAATTTCGGCAGGCCCGATTTCTTCCCTGTTTCCATCAAGAAAAATTGCCTTTATCGTCTCGCCACCAATATTTTCCAAAGTTATGGTCATAGACTGTCCATCTTCGCGCGCAGAAATTTCAAGGTTTTGAGGCTTGCTTTTCGGTAATTTATCTGTCGCCCAAGCGAGAAGTGACGCTGGAAGCGGCGTTTTGTCACTTGCATCTGAAAAGTCGAATGGAATATTGACCGGAATACAAATTTCTTTGCATAAGCCCAGCGTGAACTGTCCTTTGAATGCTGCATTCTTCGTGTCTTTTTCAACATAAAATGGGAGCATTACCTCGCCTTTATAACCGATAGACCAATCATTACCGTCTATAAAGAGCTGAGGAACAGGAAATAAAATCTGGTAATTGAGTGATGGTTGAAAGTCGAATTCTGGCGCCATACCTGAACTCCCCGGATTTTGCCAATATGTTTTCCAACCCGGTTTGAGATCGACTTCTATTATTCCTTCAAAATGCTTGCCTCCTTTACCGTTGTTCAGCGCAACACGCACCCGCCCGCCTTCAATTTCATGCCAGGGAGTGGCTAACAATTGAACAGGTGAATTTGTTTGTGCAAATGTCGGTAAAGATACAAACGAGGTGAAGACGAAAAAGCAAACCAGCTTTAAAAAAAAACGCAATTCTCCGTCCTCGTCATCAACTAACAATTTATACAAGAGTTTTGTCAAAAAACTTCACTTTTTTCTTGCAACTCGTCAATGTACGATTACTTTTAAATTATGGATAAAATTAGCACAATGAAAAAACGCGACGGCTTTTTAAATGGCCATCTGCTTATTGCAATGCCGGGTATGGGAGATGAACGTTTTGCCCATGCGGTTATCTATATTTGTGCGCACTCTGACGAGGGCGCTATGGGGATTATGTTAAATCGGCGTAAGGACGTAAAATTTCCTGATCTTCTTTTACAACTTGGCATTATTAATGCTGCTCAGGCTATCCATCTGCCGGAACCGATAAAACTATTTCCGGTGAGAAATGGCGGACCTGTCGATCGTCAACGTGGGTTTGTCCTTCATACAGATGATTATGCATGCCGGACAACTATTCCTGTGACCCGTGATATCTGTCTGACATCGACAACGGATGTTTTGAAGGCAATGAGTTTGGGCAAAGGGCCGGAACGCGCAATTATTGCACTCGGATATGCCGGCTGGGCAGGTGGTCAACTCGAAGCGGAAATTGCTGCCAATGGCTGGCTGACAAGCCCGGTCGATGCCGATTTCCTGTTTGCTCAGGATTTCGATCATCAATATGAAAAAAGCCTGAAGAAGATGGGTATTGACCCGACATTTCTCGTCGGACAGGCAGGACATGCTTGAAAAAAGACGGGTCGCTGACGCGAAAATCTTTTTATTGCGAAGAAGCCCGTTTTAGCGAGTTTTTAGAAAAAATTGAAAAACACTTTATTTTTAAGGAAATCGGAGAGGCACTCCATAGGATTTGATTTTTTTGTGCCGATTATACTCTCCCGATAACCTCACTCTATCCTGATAAGCTGACCGGCTTTTTATCCTTTTGCTGTGGCAGACCGGCCAGATGATGGTGAACATGTATTTCAATAATTCAAGCTTTAAATTCCGGCTTTCGGATGTTTCGTGACCAGCGTGATAAGCTCTTCAACGCCCACAGGTTCGG
The DNA here is from genome assembly GCF_016102305.1 of Bartonella sp. M0192. Classification (NCBI taxonomy): domain Bacteria; kingdom Pseudomonadati; phylum Pseudomonadota; class Alphaproteobacteria; order Hyphomicrobiales; family Bartonellaceae; genus Bartonella; species Bartonella sp. M0192. The sequence goes on from NZ_JACFOU010000001.1 coordinate 1,095,624, forward strand.
TAAATACATTGCTTTGAACAAATTCGCAGCCTTCTTCACGCAACATAACGGCTTCGTTTTCCTTTTCGACCCCCTCGGCGATCACTTTCAGCTCGAGATCATGGGCCATTGTAATGATGGATTTCAACACCAGACGTTTCTTCGAACTATCGACTTCAAGAAGCGAACGATCGAGTTTTATCATATCGAAGGGGTAACGTAAGAGAAAAGCGAGAGAAGAATAACCGGTACCGAAATTGTCGAGTGCAAGTCCGATGCCGAGAGCTTTGATCTTTTCAAGAAGATTGGATGATTGCTCCGGATTTTCTATCAGAATAGATTCCGACATTTCCATCATCAAGCGTCCCTTGTTGACAGGATTGCGCATCAAAATTGCTTTCAATTCATTGATCAATTCCTGATGAACCATCTCTGCGCTCGGTATATTGACTGAAATAAAGAAGGATTGTTTCGGAAAACGGTCCTGAATATGAGCGAGATCTTCAACAACAGTTGACATAGCAAATTTCGCAAGCGGCATGACGACTTGCTCACTTTCAGCCGTGTGAATGAAATCGACAGCCGACAAGTTGCCATGGCGGGGGTGGTGCCATTCCAACAACGCTTCAAAACCGACAATTTGTCCGTCATTGAGGTCAAGAACCGGATGATAAAGCACTTTGATTTCGTTGCGTTGAAGCGCATAACGAATATCATTGCCCATGCTGTTACGCTCAAGCCCCAAAGTGCGGAAATTGGGACGGAAGGGTTCTATTTTATTGCCACCGGCTTTTTTGGCGTGAATCATCGCGAGTTCTGCATCACTCAACATGTCTTCGGCATTCGAATTGCCTTCGGTCCATGTGATGAGGCCGATAGATGCGGATAATTTGACTTCGCGTTCCGAAAAAATAATGGGAGCAGCAACTGTTCTTTGCAATTGGTCGGCGAATGCTGCAATTTTGGCAGGATCGGTCTGGCTTGTGAGGACGATTGCAAAACGATCTGTCGAGAGGCGCGAAAGTGTATCTTCGGGTGTAATCAGGCGCCCCAGACGGCGCGCAATTGTCAGCAGGAATGTGTCACCGACCGACATGCCGAACTGATAATTTATATTACGAAAACCGTCAAAATCGATAACAAATACAGTCGGTCTGATCGGCCGACCTGCAACAGCGAGATTGACAAAAGTTTGCAGATGATCAAGGAAAAGCTGCTGATTGGGCAAGCCCGTCAAATTATCATGGACAGAGTCTTGCAATAATCTTTCTTCCGCTTTCTTGTGATCGGTAACATTGACAAGTGTTCCCACCACCCGCACAATTTCTCCGTCAGAACCGATGACTGGTCTGGCTCTTAATGCAAACCAATAATAGTGTCCGTCGCCGGAACGCAAACGCAATGTTTGGTCAATCCGGCCTTTGCGGGTATCGAGAATCATATCGAGTATCGCACGAAAGCGATCCCGATCGTCGCTGTGCAAAGCTTCAACCCAATTGCGGATTGTTCCATTCAATTCACCCGCAGTGGAACCGAGATAAATCGAAAGATCGGGATTGATGACCACACGGTCACGTCTCACATCCCAATCCCAGACAATGTCGCCAGCTCCCATAACCGCAAGAGCCTGCCTTTCAAGATCGGAAAATATGCCTTGATGGAACGCGCCGCCAGAAAACGCATGTTGCATAACCGTAAAGGCAATAAGAAGAACGATGAGAACCAGTCCGCCGGCAAGTGCAGGTTGAACAATATCATTATCAAGCTTGCCGGTTACACACACATAAGCTCCGCAAAGCCAAAAGATAATGAGAAGCCATGTCGGTATCAACATAATGGCACGGTCGTAGCCGCGGATAGAAAGATAGCCAATGAGAACGATACCGAGTAGGGCGGTCAGTCCGAAGGAAAGTCGGGCAATGCCTGCTGCTCTTGTCGGGTCATAGACCGCGAAAGCTCCGAGTGCGCATAAAGCGATTATCCAGGCCGCCGCACCATAGCTGAAATGGTAATGCCAGCGGTTTAAGTGGAGATAGGTAAAGAGGAAGATAAAGAGAGATGCAGCCAGTGCCACTTCCGTTGCCGCGCGCCACATCGGTTCGGTTTGCGCCGAGATAACGAATAATTTGTTCAGAAAATTGAAATCGATGCCGATATAGGCAAGCACTGCCCAGGCGACTGCTGCTGTTGCCGGAAAAAGGCCGGTTCCCCGCACCACAAAAAGAACACTCAAGAGGAGGGCGAGAAGTCCGGAGATGCCAAGCAATATACCATGGTAGAGCGTATAAGAGTTAATTGTATCCTTATACGCTTCCGGTTCCCACAGATAGACTTGTGGCAGTTTTGATGAACCGAGTTCGGCAACAAGTGTGACAACCGCCCCCGGATTGATGGTAATTCTAAAAACATCCGAATCAGGACTGGATTGCCTATCAAGAGCAAAACCTTCAGACGGGGTGATGGATTGTATACGCACCGAACCAAGATCGGGCCATAACAGGCCGGATCCTGCCATCCGATAATGCGGTGTAACAATGAGGCGGTCAATCTGGTCATCGGTTGGGTTGGCTATGGCAAAAACCGCCCAGTCACTTTCTGCGTGGTCGCCATTACCCTGCATTTCGATACGCCGAACAATACCATCCGGTCCGGCCGCCGTTGATGTTTGAAAAGTGTTTCCCTTGATGTGGTGGATTTCGACAGCGCGGGATAAATCAAGTGCCGTATCTTGCGAAGATATTTTGACGGGCTCAACAGACAATGCCGACTGGCACAACAGGGCGATCATCCCCAGTGTCCAGAATATAAAAATAGATACGGTCTTGCCTATAATCTTCACAACGCCTCACTTTCAAATTGATTTTATTGGTCTTTCGGTTTCCAGCAAAGAATAGAGGTAATGATCCTGCCATTCACCGTGAATTTTAACATAAGCCCGCATCAGCCCCTCTCTGACGAAACCACATTTCTCCAATAAAGCAATGGAACGTATATTTGTCGGAACAGAGGCAGCTTGCAGACGATGTAATTTGAGCTGTTGAAAAGAAAAATCAATCATCAGTTCCAAACTTTCATGCATAAAACCGTGGCCCGAATATTTCTCTCCGCACCAGTAACCGATTTCGCCTGATTGTACGACCCCACGTCGAATGTTTCCGAGGCTTATTCCGCCGATAAGATGGTTTGTTTCGTTTAAAAACACGAAAAATACAAAAAATTGGCCATTTTTGCGACCTTCAATATAACGGTCGAGATGAGATTTATAACGGATAAGCGTATGGGCATCAGCCGGCCAAAGTGGTTCCCACGGTTCCAGAAACGCACGGCTTTCGGTTCTCAAAGTTGCCCATTCCTGATAATCATCGAGCATAGGAAAACGCAGATAGATATGTTCCGCCTTCAAATTCGGAAGGTGGATTTTTTCCTGTTGTCTATGCGGCTGTCGCCGGAAGGGCATTTTGAACATGCCATTGCCTTTCTGGCCGAACCTTAATAAGGACGCCGTCCGGCTCCCGAGGATAGAGCCGCGACAAGATCACCATAACTCATAATTGGCCCGATTGCCCCCACTGCTGCCAATGTCGGTTTTGAATCAATAAATAAGCGTTCAGCCAAATCGGTCAATCTGTCAACAGTCAAAAGTGACAGACGCTCCAATGTCTCGGATGCCGGAATAGGACGACCATAAAGCAACATTTGCCTTGCAATCGTTTCGGCCCGGCTTGACGGACTTTCTTGCGACATAATGAGACCGGCACGATATTGTTCTCGTGCACGATCAAGTTCTTTCTGGTCTATCTTTTCGCTGACCTTATAAAGCTGGTCCAGAATAACGGGGATAAGGTCGCTAAGGCCGTCTTCACTTGAAGCGGCATGAACGCCGAATAGGCCTATATCCGAAAATCCCCAATGAAAAGCGTAAATTGAATAACAAAGCCCACGTTTTTCACGCACTTCCTGAAATAAACGTGAAGACATCCCGCCACCAAGAATGATGGATAGAATTTGGGAAGCGTAATAATCGCGAATATGATAGGCACGCCCTTCAAATCCCAAAAGCACCTGCGCATCTTTGAGATTGCGATATTCACGGAAATCACCGCCAACATAATTGGCAAGATCGGCAAGGGGAGCCGGTGAATGGGCACGATAATTGCCTAGTCGTTTTTCAACTTCTTTTACAAATGCCTGATGGTCAACGGCGCCTGTTGCCACAAAAATCATTCTGTCGGCGCTATAATGCTCGTTCATAAAATTCCGCAAATTATCGGAGGTCAATGCACGAACGGACTGGGCCGTACCGAGAATCGGTCTGCCTATTGTTTGATGGCGGAATGCTGTTTCGGTAAAATGGTCGAACACAATATCTTCGGGCATGTCATTTGCAGCACCGATTTCTTGCAAAACAACCTGTTTTTCGCGTTCGAGCTCACCTTCGTCGAATTTCGGTGAAGTGATAATGTCGGCAAGAATATCAACAGCAAGGGGTACGTCATTTTTCAGGACACGTGCATAATATGCTGTGGTTTCAACGCTTGTTGCCGCATTGATTTCTCCGCCTACATCCTCGATCTCGGCAGCAATTTCATAGGCAGAGCGATTTGCAGTGCCTTTGAAGGCCATATGTTCGAGCATATGGGCAACGCCATGCTCATCATATGTTTCGTTACGAGAGCCGGATTTTACCCAGATGCCGAGTGCAACACTCTCGATCTGGGGCATGGTATGCGTGACGATTGTCAAACCATTGCCAATTCGGCTGATTTCTACACACATACGTGTGAAACTCCTTCATTCAAAACTTCAATAAAAAACCACATTATGCGTTGTCTGTCTTTTAGAAAAAATGAACAGGGTTAATGGCAGGCGCGTGACTTGCTGCCAATATAATCTTTCACTATTTTTTCATCATTCTTGAGTGTTTCATAGTGCTCGGGTCTTTCCATCAGTCCGTCGAGCCAATGAGGAAGTTTCGGCGTTATGCCGCACGAAGCTTTAACGGCATCGGGAAATTTTGCCGGATGAGCGGTAGAAAGAACCACCATAGGAATGGTCTCTTCCAAATGTTCACGCGCAACTTTGATAGCTATAGCTGTATGCGGGTCGGCAAGATAATGACTTTCCTTATAAAGCTGGTCGATCATATGGGCGGTTTCTGTTTCAGTGGAGCGACCAGCCGAAAAGAGGGTGCGTATTTTTTCAAGCGCACTTTGCTCGATCCGGAATTCACCGGACTGTTTCAAACTTTCCATCGCATTGCGGATTAATACAGCATCGCGCCCCGAAGCTTCGAATAACAACCGTTCGAAATTGGAGGAAACCTGAATATCCATCGATGGAGAGGTGGTATGTTTCAACGAGTGGATTTTGTAGACCCCCGTTGCAAGTGTACGCACCAGAATATCATTGTCGTTTGTTGCAATGACGAGGTGGGCAATGGGAAGCCCCATACGGGAAGCAACAAAGGCTGCAAAAATATCACCGAAATTACCGGTAGGAACAGTAAAAGAAATTGCTCTGTCAGGAGCACCGAGTGAAATTGCCGAAGTAAAGTAATAGACAATTTGCGCCATGATGCGCGCCCAATTGATCGAATTGACGCCGGAAAGAGCCGTTTTATCGCGGAAGGCATGGTCGTTGAACATTGCTTTTACCAATGCCTGACAATCATCGAAGTTCCCTTCAATAGCCAGTGCATGGACATTGGCATTTTTATTGGTTGTCATCTGGCGTTGTTGCACCGGCGATACATGACCTTTCGGAAAAAGAATAAAAATATCGCAGCGCTCGCGTCCGGCAAAGGCTTCAATTGCAGCTCCGCCGGTATCACCCGATGTTGCACCGATAATTGTTGCCCGCTTGTTCTGCCGGTTTAGTATATGATCCATCAATCGGCCAAGCAATTGCATTGCAACATCTTTGAATGCCAAGGTGCGGCCATGAAAGAGTTCCAGTATGAATTCATTTGTATTGGTCTGGACAAGGGGACAAACTGCAGGATGACGGAATGTCTGATAGGCTTCGTCAACCATAGCATCGAAATCGTTGCGCTCGATATCTCCTTCTACAAATGGCCAAAGAAGGGTCTTGGCAATTGTTGCATAGGATTTCCCCCGCAAAGCTTTTAACGAAGACGGTGAAAAATGCGGATAAGTTTCAGGCAAATAAAGCCCGCCGTCACGCGCGAGACCGGTCATAACTGTATCGGAAAAGCCGAGTACCGGCGCATTGGCTCTCGTGCTGATATATTTCATTCACATACTCCTCGGCTTATCAACAAACGTAAAATGTTTGCCTTCGCATTATTTTACAACCTTTACGGGACTGAAAACGTCCTCTATTTTACCAGACTTGCCAAAATATATAAAAAGCGAGACAACAACAAATCACTCTTTTCAAACGCTGATATAGACCAGGTTTACTAGTTGAGGAAAGTCCACTTCATGGATAAAAATTCGATTTATCGTTTTTCATTCGGCTTTGGCCTTATTATTGCTGCTTCGTCACTTCTTTCGGGATGCTTTATCCATAAGAAAGTTGACAATGTGCCGCCCGAGCCAAAAATTACAGAAGCACAATTGCGCGCCTATTGCCCTATCGTTCTCATGCGCGACAATACGGCGTTTTATGATGTTTATGAACGTGGCGGGGAGGGGGACGCCAATAAAGTCATGTATCAGGCTGCTATAAGAGACGTGACCAGAACATGTAACACCTCGGACACAACCTTATCTATGACAGTTGCAGCCTCGGGACGGGTGGTGCCTGGCCCGATGTTTAAAAAAGGCACCGTGTCACTCCCGATCCGGGTCACAGTAATGCAAGGCGATTCTGTAATCTATTCGAAATTGCGTAACTATCCTGTTGAAATCAGCAACGGGGTTGATGCGACACAATTCATCTTTTCGGATGATCAAATTTCATTTCCAAAACCGACAGCGAAAAATATCCGGATTTTTGTCGGATATGACAGAGATCAGAAAAAATAATTGCTTGCAAGAAATGCGGGGAAGGTTCCGGCAAAACGGAACTTCCTTGCACCTTATAAAACGCCCTAAGTTACAAAACGCCGGAAGACTATAACGCTTCCGGTGTTTTTTTGAGCTTTTTCGCGTTTAAACTTTTTTGACCGGATTATCTTTTAAGCGGCGAAAGATTTCCTGATAGATGAAATGGCACTTTCAGAAATCGTCATATTGGCAAGTTCAAAATGCTGATTTCGGATATTGTAAAAGAACCATTCCGGCTTAGCCATTGTGGCCGTCAAAGGCGGTAGCTCATATATCTTTCCACTCGGACAAAGCTTTGAGTACGGCCGGTAGATCCACGTGATGTGCAATGACTGTTTCAGCTCCCGCTTCGGTTAAAACATCGGCAAGGCCGTGATAGGCGTGGGAGCCGCCGGTAAAGCCCACAACACGCATTCCGGCTTTGACGGCACCACGAACGCCATGAACCGAATCTTCGATAACAATTGTATTTTCGGGCTTTGCGTGCATTTTTTTTGCCGCATAAAGATAGACATCGGGAGCCGGCTTTACCTTTTTCGTTCCAACTTCGGGTGCAGAAAAAATCTTGTTTTCAAAAAGATCGTAGAGACCGGTAATAGTAAGCATGCGCTTAATGTCTTCTGATCGCGAATTCGAGCAGATACAATAAGGATAGAGTTTGGCAACAGCTTCGACAGCCTCTCGTGCACCATCAATGCCGAGTAATTCATCTTGCATGCGCTTTTTGAAAAGTTCGGGAACCTGTTCAATCAGACCGACGGACAGGGGAACATCCGAATGTTTTTCAATTTCTTTGAGGATATCGAGAAAAATAAGCCCTGCATAACGTTCCGATATTTCCTCCGGTGTTATTTCAACGCCTGCTTCTGCCAATAATTGCGATTCAATCTGGGCCGCCAGATATTCCGAATCAACAAGGACTCCATCACAATCAAAAATAACAAGATCTATCTGCGGCATCAGCTTTTATCCCGTAATGTGTCATAACAAGTTCCGATCTTTTAGACGTTTCGGTCGGGCATTGGCAATAGCTGAAAAATTAGCGTCGATTTCTATTTTGTTTTTCCGGCTTATCAGCTTTGAAAAATTCTGGTTTTGGTAATTCGATTGATAAAAGTTTTGAGTTTACCAGTTGTCTTTCCGGATGTGTGGCTCGAATTCCGGTCCGCTCTTTGTAAAATTTTATATTGTGACAATAACCGTTTTTAAAACCTGAGGTCTTTAACCCGATATTTACCCTATTTCGCCAATTTATGCTTGTTGAAACCGTGATTCGTTTGGTCACGGAAGTTTATGTGTTTCGAGTATTTGTAGCCGAGTATCCTATGAGTGTTGTCCGTCTTGTAAAAGATCTCGTTCAGTCTTCTCCTGAAGAAGTATGGCGTAACCAGATTTTAAAGGGTGACTGCGTCGCAGCGCTCAATAAATTGCCCAGTCAATCGGTTGATGTAATTTTTGCCGATCCTCCCTATAATCTACAACTTGCAAATACACTTCATCGTCCCGATCAATCATTGGTGGATGCTGTGGATGATGATTGGGACCAGTTCGAGAGCTTTGCAGCCTATGATGCTTTCACCCGTGCATGGCTTCTTGCCTGCCGCAGAGTATTGAAGCCGAATGGCACAATCTGGGTGATTGGCTCCTATCATAATATTTTTCGCGTTGGTACAGCCTTGCAAGATCTCGGTTTCTGGATGCTCAACGATATTATCTGGCGTAAGACCAACCCGATGCCGAACTTCAGAGGACGCCGGTTTCAGAATGCGCATGAAACATTGATCTGGGCATCGCGCGACCAGAATGCAAAAAAATACACCTTCAATTACGAAGCGATGAAAGCAGCCAATGATGACGTGCAGATGCGTTCTGATTGGCTCTTTCCGATCTGTACCGGAGCTGAACGCTTGAAGGACGAAAACGGCCATAAAATTCATCCTACACAGAAACCGGAAGCTTTGCTTTCCCGTATCATCATGTCGTCGACAAAACCGGGCGACGTTATTCTGGATCCGTTTTTCGGGTCGGGCACGACCGGCGCGGTTGCAAGGCGCCTTGGCCGCGATTTTGTGGGTATCGAGCGTGAACAATCCTATATTGATGCGGCTTTGGAAAGAATTGCTGCGGTCGAACCGTTAGAAAAGCCTGAACTTGCAATGATCTCGGGAAAACGGTCGGAACCGCGTGTCGCCTTTGTGAGCCTTCTTGAAGCAGGATTATTGAAACCGGGCAGCGTTCTTTATGACAAAAAACGTGAGCATACTGCCATTGTCCGTGCAGATGGAACTGTCGTGGTTGATGGCGAAGCAGGTTCGATCCATATGATGGGACGAAAGGTGCAGAAAAGCGCAAGCTGCAATGGGTGGACGTTCTGGTATTTTGAAAAAAATGGTCAGCTCGTTTTGATAGACGAATTACGTTTAACTATTCGGGAACAAATGGCCAAACATGGCGTTTAAACTTCGAATGGCCGGATAACCTCCAGTCTCCGGTCTTACACAAAAGGCGTGCGCATGAATTGCGCCGCCTTTTTATTTTTGCGCTTATTTTTGAATTTTATTTATTTTGAAAATTGCAGCGCGTGTTTTTGTGGTGTCCGATTTTTTCTTGTTTTCGATTTAAAAATTTCCGGAAAGGCAACGGCAATTGCTTTTTTCATGACCGTTGGCAGGGCTTCATTGTCGAGCTGATCTAACCGGCACCACCAACCGTTTCCGGCTCGTGTTTTTTCGACATTTTCTGCCAAATAAACATCAAGCGTGAGAGAAAAATGGGTAAAAATATGATGAGCCTGTCCTTTGAATAACCATTTTTCGCTAAACGGGGCGTCAGCAACAGAATAAGTTTGTTGATCGCCGAACTGATTGGGAATTTGTGTCATTCCACCAAGCAGCCCCGAAATATGCCGTTTCTCCAGATAGATTTCATCATTTCTGCTTAATGCTATAAAAGCAATGCCGTGACGTTGTGGTCTCTTTACTTTCGGTGGTTTGACAGGAAATGCTTCTGGCCTTGCTGTTGCTCTCGCTTTGCAAAGGCTTTCAACAGGGCAAATCATGCATTTTGGTTCTCGCGGAGTACAGATTGATGCACCAAGATCCATCATGCTCTGTGCAAAATCTCCGCAACGTGTAGATGGTGTCAGATCTTGTGTCTTGTTTTTTATAATTGCTTTTGCTTGCGGCAATGGCTCCTCAATGGCGAACAGGCGGGCAACGATCCGTTCGACATTTCCGTCAACGACAGCAGCCGGCTGATTATAGGCAATTGAAAGAATAGCTGCTGCTGTATAATCGCCAATTCCGGGAAGCTTTTTCAATTTTTCGAGCGAACGCGGGAATATGCCATCATAGTCGGTTGCAACTTGTTCAGCACATTGTTTAAGGTTTCTTGCGCGTGAATAGTAACCAAGGCCGGCCCATGCTTTTAGCACATCTTCGAGATCGGCTTTCGCAAGACTAAAAACATCAGGCCATTTGGTGACAAACTTTTCGAAATAAGGTTTTACAGCTTCGACGGTGGTTTGTTGCAACATCACTTCCGAGAGCCAAACCCGATAAGGATCAGGTTTTTCACCGTTCAAAAGATCAGCCGGAGCAATTCGCCATGGTAATGTTCTATGATAGTGATCATACCAGAAAAGTAGCTTGTCGGAAAAATCGGTCATGAATTTCTCCAACCATAATTTATCTAAAAAATCAAAAGAAAAGGTAGCGGCTAATGCCGCTATCTCCGTTTTGATCCTTCCTATGTGAGAAAAATAAAGCATTTTGGTGACATCAGGTTGTGGCAGACGTCTGACGAAACAGCCCAATAAAACAATCAAACATATCGACTTTGACGTTAGCGGGAATCTTTTAAAAAATATATCCTTAGAAATTCATAATTACCCGACAAATGGAGCGGTGGTCGCAGGAGTGTTAGGTGGATATTCCAAAGCAACCTTTTAGATTGTTAAGGAGTATGAGGCTAGGACCCTTCGGTGACTGATAAACTGTTAAAACGCCCGAAAAAGTTTCTTAAAACCACGATAAAAGGATAAGCAACTCCTATCTGATAAATGCGTTCTCTTTGCTAGGATATCGTTTGAAATAGATAATTCTTGATAAAAAGAGATTTTTTATATTGGTTCCACGATTAATATATGAATGCCTATAAGATATTTCCGAACCAATGTCGGGCAATCAAAATTGTTTACATCGGAGCTGCTAACGGTTAATTTGGAAGCCGCTTTTTAAAGCCAAGGTCGAGAATGGCGCTGTGTCCGTTTGAACCCGTTTTCGTAAATTCATTGTCGAGGGCACCGTGAATATTCCCGTTTATATTATCAATCTTGATCGTTCGAAAGAACGCTTCAATAAAGTTGCACAATCGGCCGAAGCAGCTGGTCTCGATTATCATCGTATACCGGCGGTTGATGGCAGCAAGATCAATTTTCAGAATATGCCGGAAATTGATGTTAAAAGGTTTCAGCGTTGCCACGGGAAGAATATTCTTCCCGGAGAAGCCGGATGCTATTTAAGTCATCTTCAAGCACTGTCTGTTATAGCAAATGGCCAGTCTCCTTATGCTGTCATTGTAGAGGATGATGTCGGATTTAATCAGGACTTTAACAAACTCATCGAAAAGCTCTCTGAAGTCGACGGGTGGGATGTCATAAAATTTGCCAATCATCGTAACCGGATTTTTCATAAAATGATGGATATTACCGATGATGTGTCTATCGGCCGATATTTGCATGGTCCGTTAGGGAGCTCCGCAGCCTATATGGTAACCCGCGCGGGAGCGAAGAAGCTTCTTGATAAACTGACGCCGATGCGTCTTCCTTACGATGTAGCGCTTGAACGCGGTTGGAGCGGGTACAAAGCTTTCTCGACGAACAAGAATATCGTAAAATTTTTTCATATCGATCATTCGACAATCGTGGAGGGAAGAAAATCCTATCATAAAATGCAGTTACCGAAATGGAAACGGATTGGAACCCTGTTTTTCCGGATATCGGATTATATCCGTCGTATCATTTATGGGCTTCAGCCTTCCGGTTTGAAACTTCAAGATAGGGTGAAAAAATGAAAGCAATTGTCACAGGTGCAGCCGGTTTTATTGGTTTTGCAACGACAAAAGAACTCTTGAAGCAAGGTTTCGAGGTTGTCGGGGTCGATAATCTGAATGCTTATTATTCCGTGGAGTTGAAAAAAGCACGTTTAAAGAATATCGGTGACAATGCGTCGTTTCGTTTTGTTAAAGCCGACATAGCCAATAAAGAACAAGTCGAACAGGCTATAGGCAATGAAAAAAATGTAGATGTTATTGTTCATTTGGCGGCACAGGCAGGGGTGCGTTACTCCATAGAAAATCCTTCTGCATATGTAAGTGCGAATGTCGAAGGTGAAGTCAGAATCTTCGAACAGGCGTTGAAGTTTGAGTCTTGTCCACCGGTTGTCTATGCAAGCTCGTCATCTGTATATGGTGCTAACAGAAAGATACCCTTTTCCGAAGAAGACAGAGTGGATGATCCGGTTTCGGTTTATGCTGCAACAAAAAGGGCTGGCGAGTTGCTTGCCCGCTCCTATGCCCATGTTCACAACCTCAAAACAACCGGATTAAGATTTTTTACCGTCTATGGCCCTTGGGGGAGACCCGATATGGCCCCTTGGCTTTTTACAGACGCTATTCTGGCTGGCCGTCCGATAAAACTTTTTAACTACGGTAAAATGCAACGTGATTTTACCTTTATTGACGATATTGTGCGCGGCGTTATGTCTGTGGTACAAAAAATTATAAATGAACCGGAAAAAGTGGCCGATATCTACAATCTTGGCAATAACCAACCGGTTCAACTACTGGAATTTGTTGCAGCTATCGAACAGGCAACAGGAAAAAAAGCGCTTACCGAACTTTGTCCTATGCCGCCAGCGGATGTTGAAAAAACCTATGCGGATATTTCACGGGCTGAAAAAGATTTAGGTTTTCATCCGACAATGTCGATCAGGCAAGGCATGGCAAGATTCGTTCAATGGTTTAAATATTATCAGGACAAATAATGGGGTGGAAACCGAAAAAACGACATTTTTCTTCACTTGCTGAAACAAGTTCAAAATTGCTTGATCCAATTTTACGTAAAAAAACGGGTCTCAGCCTTGAACTTATGACAAATTGGCCACTTCTTGTCGGCGAGGATATCGCTGATAGCACAATGCCTTTGAAAATCATATGGGCACGGCGTGCCAGCATCGACGATCCATTTAAACCGGCAACTCTTGTTGTCGGTTGCGAAGCTTACGCGGCGATGATTTTAACCCATGAAACAAATGAGGTTCTTCAGCGGATAAATGCATTTTTTGGTTTTGTTGCAATCAATCGTATAAAAATAGAACAACATATGATTGAAAAAGAGGAAGTCGTCCGCTCGCAGCCTCTTCCGGTCGACGACAATGATCGCAAGCGGATTGACGAACTTACCTGCCGGATAGAAAGTGATGCTCTGCGGAATTCTTTGAAAGATTTGGGGCTATCTATTTTCTCACAGAAACATTCTCTTCGTGACAAAAAAATTAATAATTAGCTCAAGACAATTATTGGTCTATGACTTATAAAAATAATAAAGCTTGCCTTCAGAATAGCGAGTTTCAAGTTTGAACGAAATAAAAAGAAAAGGTAATATTATGCTTAATACGAAAAACAGTCGACGTCTCCGTTGTTTTGCCGCCGCTTTCGGAATGGCTGCAACGACCTGTTTTGCTGTTTTGCCTTCTTTTGGCGCGGATAATAAACCTGCCGAAACCAAAACAGTCGAGGTCAAGTCTAACGGTACAGTTGATATGACAAAACTGCTGGAACCGGGCAAAGGCAAAGAAATGGTAGAAGGTAAAGCAGATGCGCCGGTTACAATTGTGGAATATGCATCGCTCACATGTTCCCATTGTGGAGATTTCTATAGAGAAACATTGCCGTCTATTCGTGACAAATACATTAAAACCGGCAAGGCACGTTTGGTATTCCGGGAATTTGCTTATGATGCAAGGGCACAAGCAGGCTATATGCTCGCGCGCTGTGTTCCGGAAGACCGTTATTTTCCGATGTTACAGGTTCTTTTTGAACGGCAAATGGAATGGGCTGCCGCCGATGATGCATTGCCTCCTTTGAAAAAAATTGCAGCCATGGCAGGACTTGACGAAAATGGCGTGGACGCCTGTCTGAAAAACCAGTCGGTTCTGGATGAAGTGAAAAGCTCTTTCGAACGTGGAAAAGAATTCGGCGTTACTTCGACACCGACATTTTTTATCAATGGCAAGAAGTATGAAGGCGCATTGTCTGTGGACGAGATGTCTTCTGTGATAGATAGTTTTCTAAAATAAGAAAATATGTCATAAAAAGGATGCAGAAGATGAACTGCACCCTTTTTCTAATTTGTAGGTAGGTTTATGCAGTTTACGAAACTGCGACTGGTCGGTTTTAAATCCTTTGTTGAAGCCCAGGAATTCGTGATAGAACGTGGGCTAACAGGTGTGGTTGGCCCTAATGGATGTGGAAAATCCAATCTCGTCGAATCTCTTCGCTGGGTCATGGGAGAGAATTCATACAAAAACATGCGTGCTTCCGGCATGGATGACGTGATTTTTTCCGGTTCTGCAACACGCCCACCCCGTAATTTTGCTGAAGTCACACTGTTTCTTGATAACTCCGATCGCAGCGCTCCTGCGGCTTTTAATGATGCAGATGAATTACAGGTTTCTCGCCGCATCGAGAGAGATTCAGGTTCGGTATATCGGATCAATGGCAAAGAAGTGCGGGCGAAAGATGTCCAGTTATTGTTTGCTGACCAGTCAACGGGAGCGCGTTCTCCTTCTATGGTCGGTCAGGGGCGTATTGGCGAGCTTATACAGGCAAAACCTCAGGCACGCCGTGCTTTATTGGAAGAAGCGGCAGGCATTTCAGGCCTTCACTCGCGCCGTCATGAAGCAGAATTACGCCTGAAAGCGGCCGAAGGCAATCTTGATAGGCTTGAAGATGTTGTAGGAGATCTCTCGTCACGGATTGAAAGTTTGAAGCGCCAGTCACGGCAGGCAAATCGCTTCAAAGCTCTTTCGGCAGAAATCAGGCAGGCCGAAGCGGGGCTTTTCTATTTGCGCTGGTCTGAAAATAAAACGCAAGAAGTCGAAGCGACAACGATACTCAATCGTGCGACTATGCTTGTCGCAGAAAAAGCTCAGGCACATATGCGTGCCGAAAAAGCACAGGAAGAAAGCAAAAATAAACTTCCTCCCTTGCGAGAGGAAGCAGCCAGAGCCTCTGCTGCTCATCAAAGATTGAGTCTTGAACTGAAACAACTTGATGAGGAGAAAAATCGTAATCGTCAACGGCAATTGGATTTGATGCGCCGGCTTGAACAGCTTGACTCCGACATTGCACGCGAAGAACAGCTTACAAAAGATAATGAACAAAGTCTGGAAAGGCTGGTTGACGAGGAAGAGACGTTGAAGCTCGAGGCTGAAAACCAGCAGGAAACCGAAATAGAGCTTAATGTCTTCTATGAAGAGCAACAGAGCCAATTGAATAATAGTGAAGCCGAGGCAGGCGAACTCACCAAAATTCTGGCAGAGGCGAGGGCTGAAAAAGCAAGAATTCTTGACCAGATCACCGACTTTACGAAACGCGGCGAGCGGCTTGACGAAACGATAGCCGAGGTCAAACAGCAGATTGAAATTTTGAAGGCAGATCTTGATTCTGCAGATAAGATCGGTGCGGCTCAAGCTGCATTGACTGAAGCAGAAGCGCAACTTGCAGAAAATGAAGAACTGCTACAGACATGCGAACTTGATACTGAAAAAGCGCGGGAAGAAGAAAATGCTGCCCGTCCTGCGGTTTCGGATTGTCGCGATCAATTAAATGCCCTCACCACAGAAGCACGTACTCTCGAACAGCTCCTGAATAGCTCGATCAGCGGAGAATTTCCGCCAGTGGTTGATGAAATTACTGTAGACGACGGTTTGGAAGTTGCACTGGGGGCAGCTTTGGGCGATGACCTTGAAGGATCACTCGACGAGGGCGCCCCGCTTTTCTGGAGCGGTTATAAAGGCAAATATGATCGTCCCGCTCTTCCAAATGGTGTCAAGCCATTGGCCGATTTTGTAAAAGCTCCGGAGGAACTGACTGAAGCACTTGCCCAGATCGGTGTTGTAGACGAGGAAGAAGGCGAACGGCTACAGCCGGAATTAAAAGTCGGACAAAAACTGGTAAGCCGCCATGGAGCCGTCTGGCGTTGGGACGGCTTAAGAGCACGAGCCGATGCGCCGACAGCAAGTGCACAACGTTTGGCTCAAAAAAATCGGCTTCAAGTTTTGTCTCATCTCGTCGAGGGGGCAAAAACTGCGTTGGGTAAAGCGGAAGAAAAACTCGCTGAATTGTCAAAGAAAGCAGGAGATGCACAGCTTTACGAACGTGAAATACGGGCAAAATTACGCTCGTCCCGTGACAAATGTGAGGAAGCCCGACAGCTCTATACGAGAATTGAACGCGAACATTCCGAACATCGTTTGCGTCTTTCTGCGCTGGAAGAGAATGCTTTAAATCTTGGACAGGAGAAAGCCGAGAACGCCAGAAAACTTGAAGCTGTTTCGAGCGAACAAGAGAAATTGCCCGATATCTCCTCTATTGAAGAAAAACTGAAAATTTTTTCAGAAAAAATTTCTTCCGAGCGGAAAATGGTTTCGGAAGCATTGGCTAAACTTCAAAATTGGAAGCAGAACGCTAGTGCTCGTATACGCAGGCTTGAAGTTATCGGTTCTGAACGGAAAAATTGGCAGAACCGCATCGAAAACGCAAAAAATCAGATAAAGTCTCTAAAAGCCCGTCGCGAAGAAGCAATGGTTGAAGTTGAACAATTGGCCGAGACGCCGGAAGGAATCGAGGAAAAGCGCCGAAAACTGCTTGATGTGATTGCTAAAACAGAACAGGACGGACATGAGATCATGGATCGCTTGGCGGAGGCGGAGGCGATCCAGACAACGCTTGATAAACAGACTTCGGAAGCCTTTGCCAAATTGTCTACAAGCCGCGAGGAACGTGCACGCGCCGAAGAGCGGCTAAATGCGGCGGTCGATCGCCGCAAAGATATTGAAGCAAGAATTAGCGAAGCTTTGAACTGCCCACCACATGAAACGCTGCGTCTCGCTGGGTTTTCTCTGGAAGGAGAAATGCCCGACATTGAAACGCTTGACCATAAACTCGAGCGATTGCGTATCGAACGCGAACGGTTGGGAGCAGTCAATCTGCGTGCCGACGAGGAAGAAAAAGAGCTGCGTTCGCGATTCGATTCAATTACCGATGAACGCGACGATGTGGTTGAAGCAATCAAAAAGTTACGGCTTGCGATTGTCAATCTCAATCGCGAAGGACGGGAACGCCTGCTTTCGGCCTTTACCAGAGTGAATGAAGAGTTCCAGCGTCTCTATCACCATCTTTTTGGTGGTGGTACGGCCGAGCTGCAACTGATCGAGTCGGATGACCCGCTGGATGCCGGTGTGGAGATTTTGGCACGCCCTCCGGGGAAAAAACCGCAAACCATGACATTATTGTCCGGCGGTGAGCAAGCCTTGACGGCTATGGCTCTGATATTTGCAGTATTTTTGACCAGTCCTGCACCGATCTGTGTCCTTGACGAGGTTGACGCACCGCTCGACGATCACAATGTCGAACGTTATTGCAATTTGATGGAGGAAATGGCGAAATCGACTGAAACGCGTTTTGTCGTTATCACCCATAACCCGATTACTATGGCGCGGATGAATCGTCTGTTCGGCGTGACAATGGGCGAGCAGGGGGTTTCGCAGCTCGTATCGGTTGATTTGCAAACTGCAGAAAAAATGCGTGATGTCAGTTAATATTCTACAGTCAAGCTTTTGTTATTCAATCGATTTGGTTGAATTGTAAAAAAAATTGATGTTGGTATTAGACTAAATGTCATTTAAGCTAGGGAGGAAAGTTGAAAACTGTATTTCTTCTTTGTGGGGAAGCACGAATTTCATATTTGAATATTAGACATTCAAATCAATCGGAGGATATTTGTTTAAAATGACAAAATGGGTTTACAGCTTTGGTAATGGAAAGGCTGACGGGGCGGCATCGGAACGTAATCTTTTGGGCGGTAAAGGAGCAAATTTGGCAGAGATGAGCAATTTGGGATTGCCCGTTCCTCCCGGTTTTACAATTACCACAGAAGTCTGCACCTATTTTTATAATAACAATAAAACCTATCCGGACAAACTTGATGAAACTGTTCAAAAGTGCCTTGCAGAGGTTGGTAAACTGACAGGGCGCCGCTTCGGCGACAAAGACAAGCCTTTACTGGTTTCGGTGCGTTCTGGTGCTCGTGCTTCCATGCCCGGTATGATGGATACCGTGTTAAACCTCGGGCTCAATGATGAAACGGTCAAAGCAATCGCCAGAGAAACGGGAGATGAACGTTTTGCTTATGATAGCTATCGCCGTTTTATCCAGATGTATTCAAATGTTGTGCTAGGGCTTGATGGCGCATTATTTGAAGAAATTATTGATGATGCCAAAGCGCGTCACGGTTATGAGGTCGACACAGAGATGACAGCCAAAGATTGGCAGGATGTCATCGTTTCCTATAAGGAATGCGTCGAAAAAGAAATGGGAGAGCCATTTCCCCAAGACCCTGAAAAACAGCTCTGGGGAGCAATTAGCGCCGTTTTCCTGAGCTGGATGACACCACGAGCTGTTACCTATCGTGAACTTCATGATATTCCTGAAAGTTGGGGCACGGCCGTTAATGTTCAGGCAATGGTATTCGGCAATATGGGGGACGACTCGGCGACAGGTGTTGCTTTTACCCGCAACCCGTCAACAGGTGAAAATGCACTTTTCGGAGAATTTCTTGTCAATGCACAAGGGGAAGATGTTGTCGCCGGTATCAGAACACCACAGAATATAACCGAAGCTGCACGTATTGCTGCCGGTTCCGATAAACCGTCGCTTGAAAAGACTTTGCCGCAAGCCTTTGCTGCTTTCAACGATATTGCCCATAAACTCGAAAAACATTATCGCGACATGCAAGACATGGAATTTACCATTGAAAAAGGTAAATTGTGGATGTTGCAAACCCGTATTGGTAAACGTACAGCGCGCGCCGCACTCAAAATGGCTGTCGATATGGTCGAGGAAGGGTTGATTGACCGCACCGAAGCGATCGCGCGTATTGATCCGAAGTCACTTGACCAGCTTCTCCATCCGACACTTGACCCCAAAGCTAAAAAAATAGTCTTGGGAACAGGTCTTCCGGCTTCTCCGGGGGCGGCTACCGGTGAAATTGTTTTTTCATCCGAGGAAGCAGAAAATGCGACCAAAGAAGGACATAAGGTCGTTTTGGTCAGGGTGGAAACAAGCCCGGAAGACATTAACGGTATGCATGTGGCAGAAGGTGTTTTGACGACACGTGGCGGTATGACGAGCCATGCTGCTGTTGTTGCTCGTGGAATGGGAAAACCTTGTGTTTCGGGTGCAGGAACTATCCATATCGATTACCGCGCCGGCACACTGAAAGCGGGTGGTGAAACCTTCCATAGAGGAGATATTATAACAATTGACGGTGGTAATGGCGAAATTTACAAAGGCAAAGTTGCTATGTTGCAACCGAAAATGTCAGGTGATTTTGCCAAACTCATGTCTTGGGCCGATGAAAAACGGCGTATGCATGTTTGCGCAAATGCCGAAACACCGCAAGACGCGCGAATGGCCCGTTCATTCGGGGCAGAAGGTATCGGGCTTTGCCGTACCGAGCACATGTTTTTTGCCGGAGACCGTATCATTTCAATGCGTGAAATGATTTTGGCCAATGACGAAGAAGGGCGTCGTAAAGCATTGGCAAAACTTTTGCCTATGCAGCGTTCCGACTTTGTCGAATTGTTCGAAATCATGCATGGTCTTCCTGTGACAATAAGGCTGTTGGATCCCCCGCTTCATGAATTCTTGCCAAAAACGGATGTCGAGGTTGCCGAAGTTGCCAAAGCAATGTCAATTCCGGCCGGGGTAATCAAAGAGAGAGCCGCCGAGCTTCACGAATTTAATCCGATGCTTGGGCTACGCGGTTGCCGTCTGGCAATTACTTATCCTGAAATTGCCGAAATGCAGGCGCGGGCGATTTTTGAAGCTGCGATAGAAGCAGCAAAAGCTACAAAAGAAACTGTTATACCCGAAATCATGGTGCCATTGGTAGCACTCAAAGCGGAACTCGATTACGTCAAGGAACGCATTGATGAAACAGCCAAAGCAGTCATGAAAGAACATGGCGTAACCATAAAATATCTGGTTGGAACCATGATAGAATTGCCGAGAGCTGCAATCTGTGCTGCCGAGATTGCCAAATCGGCCGAGTTTTTCTCTTTCGGTACCAATGATCTGACACAGACGACGTTCGGCATTTCACGTGATGACGCTGGTCCATTCCTTTCAACCTATATCAAAAAAGGCTTGTTGGAACAGGATCCGTTTGTTTCGATCGATCGTGATGGCGTCGGCGAACTTGTCAAGATAGGCGCAACGCGGGGAAGAAGCCAACGGCATGATATCAAACTTGGCATTTGTGGTGAACATGGCGGAGATCCTGCGTCAATCGACTTGTGTGAAGAAAACGGATTGAACTACGTTTCCTGCTCGCCATTCCGTGTGCCAATAGCAAGGCTTGCCGCAGCACAAGCGGCAATCAGACACCAGAAGTAGGTATTGGATGTTGCAATATATTCACCGGTGCATTTTTGCCGGTATCATAAGTCTGTGCGTACCGGCTATAAGTCTGGCCGGTACGAGCGAACCGTCACTGCATATAGAAAAAGGTGAAGCATCGAGTCCACAAGTTGCTTTGACACTTGATTTATGTATGGGTGATATTGATCATCGCATTTTTGACACTCTTGTTTCCCATCAGATTAAAGCCACTTTATTTGTTACGGCCCGCTGGCTGCAACGCAACAAGCAAACGGTCGAAGTCATCAAGGCGCATCCTGAACTGTTCGAACTGGAAAATCATGGCAAAAATCATATTCCCGCTATTGATAACCAGCCCGATATTTACGGCTTGAAGACGGCTGGCAATCTCAAGGCGGTGTGTGAAGAGGTCAAAGGCGGCGAAGAAAGCCTGATGGCGGCCGGTTTTCCGAAGCCTAACTGGTATCGTGATGCATCTGCACGTTATTCAAAAGATGCAATCAAACTTGTTCATGACATGGGCTATGAGATAGGCGGTTTTTCTTTGAATGCCGATATGGGCGCATCACTACCGGCAAAAACTGTTGCCGCACGTATTTCATCTGCTAAGAATGGGGATGTCATTATCGCCCATATGAACCAACCCAAACGCGCATCGGGGCAGGGTGTTGCAACTGGTATTCTGGAGCTTCAGAAAAGGGGCTTCAAATTTGTAAGATTGTCAGATGCAATAAAACCGGTGAATAGACAGGCGAGCCTTGAGGATTGCAATGTGTTGAAACAAACCGACGCATTGCAGAAAACAGTTGTTGGACAATGAGAAAAAAATACGTTCGCTTGACATCATATGCTGCTTCATGGTCGCCTCGTTTTGGTGGCTTAAGTCTTTTGCTGCTTGTCATTTCGAGTCTTCTGCACCGGTTTTCATTTATTCGGACGAATGTATTCCTTATTCTTTCAGCACTGGCCGGAGTGTTTGCCCTGACAGCATTGGCTTTGGCGTTAAAAGGTCTTTTTGACCTCTGGAAAAACGGTGATCGTGGCGGGCTAAAATCCTTAAAAGGAATTGTCTATTCGTTCATAACGCTGACACCAATTGCGGCTTTTCTGTTAATGTGGTCTGTCATGCCGCCGCTTGCCGATATTTCGACTGATACCGATACACCACCACGTTTCATTACAGGGACAAGACCGGTTGATGCTTTACCTGTTTCTGTCGACTTGTCTGGTCAGGCCGTTTTGCAATTGAAAGAATGGCCTGAACTTTCCGGCCGTCGTTATGACGGCTCTCCCGATCGTATTTTGAAATCTGTACGCAATGTTCTTGATACTGAGGGGTGGCCGATCAAGGCTCAACGGGGTGTCGATGGCGAAGATGAACAACTTTTTATAGAAACGGAAGCAAAAACTTTTTATCTGGGGTTTGCATCGGACATCGTTATCAGATTGACCGATGAAGGAGATACAACTTTCGTGGATATGCGTTCTGCCTCCCGATATTTATCGCGTGATCTCGGGGTAAATGCTGCTTTCATTCTTACATTTATGGATGCACTGGACACAGAAATGCTCTCGACACCCGTTGATCAGGACAAGGAATAACAGCTTTGAAGCGCTATTCTCCCTTCAACTTTGACAATCCCTCTCGTGACTAAAAACTCCAAATGGGCAAGTACCGAAAGCGTTGCTGCTTTGAGAAGACGCTGGTCGAGCTTGCGGTAAATCGCGCTGACAATCTGCTCGATCGTGCGGTCACCAATGGACAGTCGTTCTATAATTGCCCGTTCACGCATTTTCCTGTGCGCAATAATGGCACGAACATAAGTCTTCGGGTTGGTAACGGCTCCTCCATGACCGGGCAAGTAAATTTTGTCTTCACGTCGGGCAAGCTTATCAAGTGATTCCATATAATCTCTCATTGAACCATCAGGCGGTGCAACGAGTGTCGTCGACCACGCCATAACGTGATCGCCGGTAAAAACTATACCGGTTTCACCCAGTGCATAGGCTGTATGATTGGCCATGTGGCCAGGTGTTGTAATAGACGTGAGTTCCCACCCATCTCCCTTGATTGATTCACCATCTCCAAGAAAGATATCGGGAGTGAAGTTTTTGTCGCAACTCGCATCAACAGTCATTGCGGGGTCTGAAACTTGAGTGGATGCCGGACGATAACCACCTTCTGCAACAATCAGGCCGCCTGTCAGCTCGCTCAATCGTTTTGCTATCCCGCTATGATCACTATGGCTATGGGTAATAAAAATGTAATTGAGAGGCCGACCATCAATGACCCGAAGCAACGTTGCCAATTGTTCTTCATCGTTAGGACCGGGGTCAATAATCGCCAGTTCTTCATTTCCAAGGATATAACTATTCGTACCGGTAAAGGTAAACGGAGACGGATTATGGGCTGTCAATCGCCTGACATTATTTTGAAGCAACACCGCGTGTCCGTAATTCGGAGAGAACTCTTCGTTAAAACTTATCGACATCGGCTTCCTTTATGAACATATGGCCTTATAAATATCCGGCTTATGAACATCCGGTCAAACTTGACAGCAAACTTCAGTGTGAACATTCTCTCGTCAAATCATTAGCGCAGTTGCAATCAAGTTCACAAATTCGAAAAAATTCAATCATTAAATCTTTATGGCACTAAATCTTTATGGAAAACGGAATAGAATAATTTGTCTAGTAAATTTGAAAATATGCCAATCAAAAAAATTGGAATAGAAATTTATTTTATCAGAAAATTTTTTAAACCCGAAAATAGCAATATAGTCTTGAATTTATTGCCAGAACATCCGGAATAGAATGGAAAGGGCCAAAGTAAAAAGCGGGAGCCGGGGCGGTTTTCTGCTTCGTTGTTTTTTTGAATTGCTGTCAATAACCCGACTGGAAAGATCGATAGTGAACGGGTTTAATAAGCTAGAATTTTCATTTCCTGAAAAATTCGGTTTCGTAAAAATAACCTCATTAACAAAGGCTCCTTGATAGTGCATTGCAATCAATGTTTTGAAACAATGTTTGCAAGTTTTTTAGCAAAAAAAAGGTTGCACGTGCTCTCAGACATATTGCACATTCTTTTCGAACTCGTTATAAGGCGCGCAGGAAGTATGCTGTGCATACTTTTTGGGGTATAGCCAAGCGGTAAGGCACCGGTTTTTGGTACCGGCATTCCCTGGTTCGAATCCAGGTACCCCAGCCATTTATCTCCAAAAGTCGCTTATCTTTGAAAAATTGAAGCTTTAAACCGTAAAATAGGTTTGAAAAGCAACCCTTCGCCCGAAATTTACTCATCTTCCAAGCGACGCTCGGAGTATTTTCCCGATTTCAAAAAAGGTTTATAATCTATTCTGAAATAGAAAACTTCGATGATTGGCCAAAGGCCAATCAAATCACCGTTTCATATTAATGATTTGTGCCATGGTTTCATCGGCAATCTGGAAAACCCTAAAATTGGCTTTGAAATTATGTTCAGCGAAGTCCATATTGACCATATCGTCGCCTGCATCATATGTCTCACGACCAACAGTCGTTCCAACGGCGACATTTTGGGCAACTTGATTGAGTGTATCCACTTGCCTGTTCATACCACCGACCGAAATGCGCATTGCTGAATCAATAGACATTGAATCCACTCCTTCTGTTGAGGATAAGAAATACTTCAACAAATTAAATATAATACATCCGTCGGTTGATTTCCAGAGCGCGGAAACAACTAAAAATTAAAGCCAGCCTTTTTTTCTGAAATATAAAATCGGTATAACGGCAGAAATAATCATGAGAAAAAGGGCAAAAGGATAGCCCCATTTTTCATTGAGTTCCGGCATAAATTGGAAATTCATACCATAGATGGAGGCAACCAGCGTCGGCGGCATGAAACCGACAGCAGCGACCGAGAAAAATTTGATAATGGCATTTTGTTCTGTCGAAATCATTCCGACGACAGTATCAAGAAGGAATGTCATTTTTGCCGAAAGAAAATCGGCATAATGTTCGAGTGACTGGGTATCCTGTTCAAGCGACTTGACAGTGGTCTTCATATCTTTTTTCGGCGTTACCGTTTTGCCATCGGCTTCAATATATTTCGGTGTAACGGTTTTTCCATATGCTTCGACATAAACAAGAAGGCGGCTAACACCGGCAATGCTTTCTCTCACCATTGAAAGCAACGTCCCCTGATTGCCGATTTGGTTGAGAATTTTACGAAAATCCACTGTCGACATCGGCATGGCACCTTCATCCCGATGAAAGATATTGCGCGAGGCCTTCTCGATGCGCCCCGAGACCGCTTCAAGAAGATCGGCAAGCCGGTCTGTTGCCGCTTCCATAACGGCTGTCAAAATGGTCAAGCCTGTACATTGCTGGGTGATAACGCCATTACCTGCTTTGGTAACGCGTAAAATGAAAAGTTCGACAGCTTGCGGGTGACTATAACGCACTGTAACGAGCCGAGAACCCGTCAGAATGAAGGTGACCGGTGCAATATCGCGCTTGTCTCCATCAACGGTATAAATCAATGGAGCGGTCATATATTGCGCTCCATTTTCCATATAAAAGCGGCTCGATTCTTCAATCTCCGTCATATCATCATGAGTCGGTATAGGAATACCGAGCCACTTTTCGAGCTCTTTTTCTTCTCCCGCAGTCGGATCGGAAAGATCAATCCACAGCACGTCATTTTCAGGCGTTCCGTCTTCTTTCAAGGGGACTTCAACAAGACGGTCAGTTGCGGAACGGAAACTGCGGATCATATATTAATCCTTTGTGATTTCGACCGGAGCGATTTTTTGTACTTCCAGAAAGTCCTGATCCCAACGTCCTGATACCAACGGGTGACAGTGGGAGATGCCTTCTACCTCAAAATGCACAGGTTTAGTATCAACAATGCCAGTCACTCCATCATCGGCTTGCCGATATTCGGATGTGCCGATAATGGCGCGTTCATTTTTGTGATAACTCGCCAGTCTGAGATCGCGCGCCTCTTCAATACGCTTGGCCAAATTGCCGTCGATCAGGCTTTGCATGACGCCGCCTTCATCTTCAAGACGGGTAAATTCAACCCACGCAGCTTCGGCGAGAGCATCCGCATCACTATCGCGGCGACTCGTGCTTTTCGCAAGCGGATTAGCAAGCTCCTTGATAAAGATGAGCTGGCTATTGCGAGCAATGCGTCGTGCCGTTTGATCAGGTAGGCCGAAAACAAAACTATATGGCAATACGGATAATGAAGAAGCACCCCCTAAAATTGCAGCATAAGCCGCAATGGAAGAACGGGAAATATTATTCAAAGCATCCTGTCTTGTCATCATCCGCATGGAGGTCTCCACATGAATGATCGCAGGAAATGGAGACGAAACACCACGTTCGCCCTGAAGGCGCCGCCAAAGCAACCTTATGGCCCGCATTTTTGCCAGCCCCATAACGGGATCTTCATCAAGCGCTGTAGCAAAACCGATATGCGGCAAAGCATAGATGATATGGTGACGTGCTTCTTCAACCATTTTCAAATGGGCGAGAGCAACCGACAACATAGCGCCGATTTCCTGTGCCGGAGTAGCGCCCGCATTATGATAGGGGCGCCCGTCTGCCTCAAGTACAACACCCGGAATGCCTGAAGAAAAGAACACCGACATGGATTGCGGCAGAGACGCTTTCAAAGCTTCAATAGACATTTTGAGTTTGCCTGTTGTCGCTAAAACAGCGGTCGGATCGGTACTGAAAGTAAGTTTCGTTCGTGTCGGATTTATGCGCCGATGCTGGAGATAATCGATAAAGCTGTCCGCAATAACGCGCCCATGTGGGTGATTATCCAAACGGATATGCAAGCCATCAAGACTTACACCATCAAAAAGGGTCGGTATTGTTTCAGCTTTGGCTGGCAAACCGAATCCGTAGGCACTATTAGCGCCCTCGAAAACGAGCGAGATGCCGGTTGCACCATTGGCTATATCTTCTTTAAGTTGGAAGCGGGCGCGTTCGATATCCGGATCGTCGGCACGTTGCATGACAGACCAGCCTGCCTGACGGGATGTTACATTGTCGGATGGATGGGACTGTTTCGAGCTCATAAGCAAATCAAAATCCTAATAAATCAATTTCACACCATCTGTTAAGAGGTTAATATAACACAATCACAAAGCCCTAAATGGTGCAAGACAAACCTATTGCAATTTCATTGAGAATTCATTTAACAAAAAATAATCGCCATGCAAAAAAATGCTTTCCACAAAAAAGACAAAAAATGAATATTGATTTTTATAGACGTCTCAAAATCAGAAAAATAAATTCAAAAATTAATAAAAAATAGTTGTATATAAATACTATTTTATTTAATACTTATTTTATTTAATTTTTAAAAATTACTATATTATATTTATTTAAAAATATATTATTATGTTTATGATAAATTATTTTTTAAAATCAATGTAATATAATTTAATAATATGAAATAGATTATATATAAAATAGGAATACTTTTTATGGGATAGAAATTTTTTTAATGTGTGTTGCCTCACATAAAAGACTTATTGAATTTGTCTAATGCTGGTACATTTAAAAAATAGAGAAACATGCCGAGGGATTAATCGGGTATGATCGACAAGAGCGGAATTTTTTTGGGCGCCAGTCACCAGAAGCAGAATAATGCGTTAAAACCCGAATATATATGGCTCAAATATGCAAACCGTCATGGCTTGATAACAGGTGCCACGGGAACAGGAAAAACTGTAACGCTACAAGTTATTGCCGAATCTTTTGCAGCCGCCGGTGTCCCGGCCTTTTGCGCAGACGTGAAAGGCGATCTCTCAGGTATAGCAAAACCCGGTATTCTGAACGACAAGGTTCGTTCGCGCGCTCAAAGTGTCGGGCTCTCGTCAATCGACATGAAAGCCCCGCCGGTCATTTTTTGGGACCTTTTCGGCGTTGACGGGCACCCGATCAGAGCGACTGTGTCTGAAATGGGACCATTGCTGCTATCGCGGCTCATGGATTTGACGCAAGCACAAGAAGGCGTGTTGAATATTGCATTCCGTGTCGCCGATGACGAAGGACTGTTGTTGCTTGATCTGAAAGATTTGCAGGCAATGCTCAACCACGTTGGAGAAAAAGCGGCCGAGCTTTCCACGCGCTATGGCAATATTTCGAAATCGTCTGTTGGTTCCATTCAACGCCAATTGTTGGTGTTCGAGGAGCAAGGCGGCGAACATTTCTTCGGTGAACCATCCCTGAAGCTTGAAGATATCATGCGTACAACGAGTGATGGACGGGGTTTTGTCAGCGTGCTTGCTGCCGATAAACTTATGACCAATCCACGACTTTATTCGACCTTTCTTTTGTGGTTGATGTCGGAATTATTCGAACAATTGCCTGAAGTTGGCGATCCTGAAAAACCGCGCCTTGTTTTCTTTTTTGATGAAGCTCATCTTCTGTTCGATAATGCGCCAAAAGCTCTGATCGAACGTATTGAACAGGTTGTCCGCTTGATCCGGTCAAAGGGTGTCGGCATCTATTTTATTTCGCAAAATCCACTGGACGTGCCGGAATCGATTCTGTCGCAACTTGGAAACCGTATTCAGCATGCCTTGCGTGTCTATACGCCGCGCGAGATTGCGGCGGTCAAAGCCGCAGCATCTACTTTTCGTGCCAATCCCGATTTTGATACGATGAAAGCGATCTCTGATCTCGGTACGGGTGAAGCGCTGGTGTCTACTTTGGAAGACAAAGGCGTTCCATCCATTGTCGAAAGAACAACCATTCGCCCACCTTCATCCCAAATTGGCCCGATTACCCCTGAAGAGCGGCAAAATTTGATAAAAACAAGTCCTGTTAGCGGAAGATATGACGAGACCGTTGATCGTCAGTCAGCTTACGAAATGTTGCAGAAAAACACAGAAGAAAAGCAATCGAATAATAATCAGCAGGAAGGGGGAAGTTTCTGGGATACAATTTTCGGAGAGGATAAAAAGAATAGTCGCGGTCAATCGGTTGCTGAGACCGCAGTCAAGTCGATTACACGCACAGCCGCAAATTCGATTGGCCGGTCACTTGCAAAGGCTGGTGAACAATATGTGCGCGGCCTATTAGGCAATCTCCTTGGTGGCAAACGGAAATAAACCGGAATAATCCGCGCGGCAAAATAATTGCACGCGTTATATTCGTTTAGAAACGGTACTTGTACGCGTTTGGAAATGATATTTTCATTTCAAAAACGCGTATTGTGCGTGTGATTTGCCATTCAAAAGCATACGCAGTTCTTTCAGACCGCATTTCCGCATATTCAGCAAAGCGCGTTAAATCGGGGTGGCATGTTATCCATGAACGATGTCGCGAATTTATCAAAAAATATGATAGAGGCCTAAAAATGCCTGATCTCGTTTGTGACATTTTTTCGTAATGTGCAAAATTATAATGCGCACAAAATTTCGAAATAAGACCAGACGGAATGGAATTGTCGAAGTAGAAAACAGAACGCAAAGCTTGCAAATCAATCTGTTGGCAATTTGCGTGTATCTTCTCAAGCCTATACAACAAGCACAGGTGCTTTTTCCGGTACCCTTTCATAAAGGTCCACAATATCCTGATTAATTAACCGGACACATCCCGAAGAAGCACGCTTGCCTATAGATGACCAGTCGGGTGAACCATGGAGCCGGTAGAGCGTGTCTTTTCCATTCTGGTAAATATAAAGGGCGCGCGCACCAAGCGGATTTTTCAGTCCCGGTTTCATTCCGCCATTTTCAGCGCTATATTTTTTCAACTGCGGTTGTCGCGCAATCATATCGGCGGGAGGTGTCCATGTCGGCCATTTGCGTTTATATTCAATAATACCACGACCGGACCACGCAAAACCTTCCTTTCCGACGCTGACACCGTAACGGATAGCTTTGCCGTTAAGACGAACCAGATAAAGATAACGGCGTTTGGTATCTACAACAATAGTTCCGGGTTGTTCGCCAGTCGGATCATCAACAATCTGCCGCAAAAATTGTGGGTCAATTTGCTGGTAAGGAATGGAGGGGAGCACAAAATCACCATCACGACTTTCGGCATACATTGATGCAAAAGGGACGAGCGCATTGTTATCAACAGTTGGTTGTGGTTTTACGGGTGCGAGTTCAATCTGCTTGAAGCCTGATGGCATACAGGCGGAAAGACCGGCCATTGTTGCACCGATCGATATTGATTTTAAAAAAAAGCGGCGCGAAAGGGGAGAGGACATTAATCAATCCAGTTTGTTTGCGATTGTTTATGTTTGCCGCATAAAAGTTAAGAACAGACAAACAATTATGTTTTATTATCAAACAATTGACATAGGATGTCAGGCGGTTTTCACGGTTGACCGTTGCTCGCCGAATATATAGGAAAAATGCCATTATTCAATTTATAGGCTGCCGCTCGAAGTCGTAAAGGAGTATGTTGATTGTCTGGTTCCTTATTCGGAAGGTTAAGGAGACGGAAATCGGATTTATCCGGTCAAACTCTTGTGAAAGCGGCAATTTCTCTTGCTTTTGGTGCATGAGCGCACCAAATAAATAACCGCACCTTCTCCGGGAGAGAATATATTTTAAGGAGTATTGAAAATGGCTTTCGAATTGCCTGAACTACCCTATGCTTATGAAGCACTTCAGCCTTATATGTCACGCGAGACACTTGAATATCACCATGACAAGCACCATCAGGCCTATGTTACCAATGGCAATAAATTGCTGAAGGATTCAGGCCTTGAAGGTAAAAGCCTTGAAGAAATTGTCAAAGCAAGCTTTGGCAAAAATCAGGGGCTCTTCAACAATGCAGCACAACACTACAACCATACCCATTTCTGGAAATGGATGAAGAAAGATGGTGGTGGCAAGAAACTACCGGCAAAACTGCAAAAAGCGATTGATAGCGATTTGGGTGGTTATGACAAATTCCGTTCAGACTTTCTTGCTGCCGGTGCTGCCCAATTCGGTTCGGGATGGGCTTGGCTTGCTGTAAAAAACGGGAAGTTGGAAATCTCGAAAACACCAAATGGAGAAAACCCGCTGGTTCATGGAGCAACGCCTATTCTCGGCGTCGACGTTTGGGAACACTCTTATTACATTGATTATCGTAATGCCCGTCCGAAATATCTCGAGGCATTTGTCGATCATCTGATTAATTGGGATTATGTGTTGGAGCTTTTTGAAAAAGCCTGATCGATTTTTCATAAACAATTCAAAGAGCCACCATTTTCGCAATGGTGGCTTCTTTATTGCATGAGAAAATTCACTTCGATTGTTAGAACTTGGTGCACATGCTCGCATCAATGGATTTATCATTATAAAGATAATTCATTGTTTTTAGCCAGGATTTGCATTCGTTCATCGTTTTAAAACAATGATAGCGCTCGACCGGCATAAGGCCGGAACCACGGTTTTGAAATGGAGTTTGTTCCCATCCACGGAAAAAACCGGCAACAATGCCACTTCCCTTGGGCGGTGTTGAACAACGTTTCCCGGCATATTCACTGGTCATATTTGCAACTTTTGCAGGGTCTCGACCACTTGCATAGACGCTTTGGGACATTGTGAAAAGCCCGAGGCCAATTGCGGCAAAAACAATCAATCCGTTTTTCATGAAGAAAAGGCCTCCTTGTGCCATTTCAATTTATCAGAATCTTGTACATTTTGTAGCCCTTGGCGGTGGTGAGCCGTAGAGTGACTCCATAGTATAAAGCCAGCCACGGCATTCATCCATTGATTTGAAACATCTGAACCGGTCGACAGGAACGAAACCGTCAGAGCTTACAATCGGGTTATCCGTAACGCCGCTAAAATACCCCGCCACAATGCCACTTCCTTTGGCCGGTGTATTGCAACGGCTGCCGGCATATTCATCAACATCTTTCCTGATACCGGCAGCATATGCCGGTGACAAGGAAAAGCCGATCATGAGCAACAGCAATAGGCATGAAGTTTTCATCATTCGGTCGCTATTCCATAAAAATGCGGAGAGGTTTCATGTTGCCTTTCAAAACAGCACCCTTTCAAAAGAGCTATAAGAAAGCATTTGGTATTTCTATGAGCAATAGACAAGTGCATTGTTCATACTGCTTAAAAAAATATATGGTTACGGATAATAGTTAAAGCATGAATATTCTGATTGGAGTTGCAGGCACTTTTTTGCCTCCTCCACCATTGGTGACAAAGGATAACAAAAAATTCAGGTAAAGTTGTGAGAACAACCAATTCTTAAAAAAATTTTGTGCAACGAAGAATTCAGGAAAAATATCCGGTGGCAAGGCGGCTCCCGCTCTCAAGAAATATGAAAGATCAGGTAAGCCGCCTTTAATCCGGTAATTTTCAAAACAATAACAGAAGGCCTAAATCTTTCCTGCTACTTTAAGGATGAAAGCATAGATATAAGCGCTTTCTTCAAGACGTGAAAAGCGTCCTGACGCACCGGCGTGACCGGAATCCATATTTGTTCTGAGCAAAATCGGATTGTCGCCTGTTGCAAATTCCCTCAATTTGGCAACCCACTTCGCCGGTTCCCAATAGGTTACCCGCGGATCTGTGAGACCTGCCATGGCAAGAATGGCCGGGTAATTTTGTGCACGAACATTATCATAAGGAGAATAGGAGGCTATCAGCTCGTAATCTTCCTTTGATGCAAGGGGATTTCCCCATTCCGGCCATTCGGGAGGTGTGAGTGGAAGAGTGGCGTCAAGCATTGTCGATAATACGTCGACAAACGGAACAATAGCGACGATTCCGGCATAATCTTCAGGAGCCATATTGGCAACCGCACCCATCAACATGCCACCAGCCGACCCGCCTTCTGCAATTAGTCTGTCGTGGGAAGTGAAATGATTGGCCACTAAAAAACGTCCGCAGGCAATGAAGTCGGTGAAAGTATTCAGTTTAAAAAGGTGTTTTCCTTTTTCATACCAGTCGAAGCCTTTTTCTTTTCCTCCCCTGATATGTGCAATGGCGTAAACAAAGCCGCGATCGACCAAAGATAATGCATTGCTATTGAAACTGTCCGGAATAGAAATTCCATAGGCTCCATAGCCATAAAGAAGACAAGGGGCACTGCCATCCAGTTTTGTATCTTTATGATAAAAAAGTGAGATGGGAATTTCGGCACCATCTTCGGCCTTGGCCATTAAACGGCGTGTTATATAATTTTTCGGTTCGTGACCCGAGGGCACTTCTTGCCGTTTTAACATGACGCGCTGTCTCGTCGTCATATCATAATCATAAAGCTCGGACGGAGTGGTCATAGACGAATAAGCAAAACGGATTGTCTCGCTGTCATATTCTGCTGCACCGTGAAGCGTTAAAGAATATGTTTCTTCCTCGAACGCAATCGCATGTATCGATCCGTCACGACGATCAAGCAACTCAATTCTGGGAAGACCGTCGCGTCGTTCAAGCCAGACAAGAAAATTCTTGTAAGCATCATGGGCAAGAATAAGCCTTGATGGTTGATGAGGAACAACCTCGATCCAATTTTCTTCGGTCGGTTTGTCAAAAGGAGCCGACATGATTTTGAAATCTTTGGCACCATCTATATTGGTCAGAATATAAAAAATATCGCCGCCTTCGGTAAGACTATATTCAACGCCTTTTTGACGTTTTCTGACGCATTTCGGTGTGGCCATCGGCTCTTTTGCGGGAATAAGCCAAACCTCCGAAGTTTCATGGTCGTGAATATCAATATAAATGACATCGTTGAGAGAGGATCCGCCGACGCCCAGGAAAAAGCCCGGATCTTTTTCTTCAAATATTAACTTGTCAACGCTCTGGTCTGTTCCGATCTTATGATAGTAGAGTTTTGATGGACGGTGATTTTCATCAACATTGGTATAGAAAAAACCTTCAGAATTGGCGTCCCACACAACATCGCCGGAAGTATTGATGATATTTTCTGTAGTGTCCATGAGCGAAGTCATGTCGCGTAACTTTATTGTATAAAATTCGGACCCCTTGTCGTCATAAGTCCATGCGCACTTACTATGGTCCGGAGAGTGTTGCACAGCTCCGAGCCGGAAATAATCTTTCCCCTTGGCCAATGCATCGCCATCGACATAGACGCTCGCTTTTCCGCCGCCACGTGGTGTTCTGAAATAATGCGGTTGTTCACCTCCGGTCGTGAACGAAACACCATAAGCATAGGGGCCATCTTTTACCGGAACCGAGCTGTCATCTTCCTTGATGCGCCCCTTCATTTCCGCAAAGAGCTGTTTTTGTAAGCCTATTGTATCGGCCATCTGAGCTTTTTGATAAGCATTTTCCGCTTCCAGATGGGCACGGATTTCTTTATCAAGCAAAGTAGGGGTTTTAAAAACATCTTGCCAGTTTTTTGCTCGTAACCAATTGTAGAAGTCGTGACGTATAATGCCGTGATGCTCTTCTGAATGGTCAATTTTTTTTGTTTCGGGTGGAAAAATTATTGATTCGGTCATTATCGATCCTGAAATATAGTTCTTGGTTTGATCACTTTTCTGTTTTGTCTTGTTGATATTTCAGAGAATAACCGTTCATGCAATAACGCAATCCTGTAGGCTCGGGACCATCAGGAAAAACATGACCGAGATGGGAACCACAATCTGCACATAAAACTTCGGTACGTTCCATGCCGTGGGAGTAATCTTGCTGCAAGACGACGGCATCGGCATTGATGGGGCGAAAGAAGCTCGGCCAACCGCTACCGGATTCATATTTCGTTTCAGAGCGATAAAGAGGTTTTCCGCAGCATACACAATAAAATGTTCCAGGCCTCGACGTGTCGAATTCCGGGCCTGAAAAAGCCCGCTCGGTACCGTGATTACGAGTAATTTCATATTGTGTCGGCGTTAGTTCTTTACGCCATTCTTCGTCAGACTTGTTTACTTTGAAATGATGAGGCTTCGCCATAATTTATCCTTGTTGAACCAAAACATATTACAGATTAAGTGGGCTAAGAGCTTTGACAGTCGAAACAATTGCTGCTAAAAGTCAATCAAATTAGCGGTCACTTTCATTATATGGTATCTATGTGTAAGAAATACAATTTATACTGAAATGATGTGTCGGTTTTTACCGATATAATGGTAAAAATGAGACAAAGTGCCTTAATTTAAATATATTTGTTCAAGACAACTTGCAGTGGTCGGACAAAAAACGCAAAAATAAATGTTATATCAGTATGGAACCTTTATTTTATAGAATTGTTTCCCATTTGTAATTGACAAGGTTTCTTACCTAGCTATATGAAAGTCAACATTTGCTTGCTACTTTGCAAAAAAGCAGGCTGGAATAACATAAGTAAAATATAAAAAGGATAAGAAGATGGATGATCAAGCCGTCAGCGAGAATGAGAGCGATTTCATTGTTACACTGGTTGCTGATGTAGTAGCTGCTTATGTCGGCAATAACTCAATCAGACCAGGCGAATTGCCGAGTTTAATCGCAGACGTTCACGCTGCATTTGTTAAAGCGGGTGGCGAAACAGCTGGCGAAGCGGAAGTTGAAAAACAGAAGCCGGCAGTCAACCCGAAGCGTTCGGTTTTCCCCGACTACATTATCTGTTTGGAAGATGGTAAAAAGTTCAAGTCACTCAAGCGCCACTTGATGACACATTATGAGCTTACTCCGGAACAGTATCGCGAGAAGTGGGACCTGGATCCTAATTATCCAATGGTTGCGCCCAATTATGCGGAAGCCCGTTCTTCCCTTGCCAAACAAATGGGATTAGGCCGTAAACCCGGCAAAAGAAAATCGAAATAATATTGTTTTCAGCGTGAAAAACAAAACGGGTGCATTGATTAATGCGCCCGTTTTTTTTAATCGATTAGAAAGTGGTTGCTTACTCAATCAGAGATTGAATGGAACGCACTTCCAAATGGGGATGCCGGATTAACTTATTGGTTCTTTAATGTATTTTCAGCTTCAAGACGAATACGCTCGACCATGGAGCGTAAACCATTTGAACGTTGGGGCGTTAAATTCTCGTCAAGACCCAATGTTTTCAAGACCTTTTCAATATCGGCATCACGAATTTCCGATGCCCGTTTTCCTGAATAGTAAGTAATGAGGATATAGACCAGACCGCGCACAATATGAGCGTCTGAATCACCTTTAAAGGTCATAACAGGATCATGCCCCGAACCATGTTCGGTAACGAGCCAGACCTGGCTCACACAGCCGGGAACTTTATGGGCTTCATCACGTGATTCTTCCGGATAGGGCGGAAGCTCTCTTCCAAGTTCAATGACATAGCGGTATCTATCTTCCCAATCATCAAGGAGAGAAAAACTTTCCAGAATATCGTCAATTGAATCGGTCATTATTATTTGTCTGCTTTGTCTTTGATGTCTGAATTTACGCTGGAACATTTACTCCGTTTTAGAAAAAAAGTAAATTTTCTAACGGCATAATCATTTCCGGCATCACATCAAAACGTCGGGAACAACCGCTTCTGAAAAAACAACCCGTTTATTGGGGCTTCTGCGACGGGTGCATTTTTTTCTCCTCCGGCTCCGCCGGTTGTTTATGACCGGTATTGGAAGATGTCAGAGATTTGGTTGACCCGTTTTTGTTGTCGACCTTTTTATTATCGACTTTATTCAAGTGATCCTCGTGGTCATTTTCCGGCGTTATCGAACCGGTATTGATATTTTCAGGTGGCAGCTTGTTTTCACCTTTGTCGCTTCCGAATGTTCTGTCGAGATATTCGTAAGCAATGCGTGCCCCGTCACGCGCGCGCTCGCCAAGAGAACCAAAAAATGTTTTTCCGGTTTCGCAGGTGTCTGAATTACGTTCACAAAAATTACCGAGGTCATTGACTGTATCTTTTACCGCCAACAATGCTTCAACAGTGTTCATATATTGATCAGGCTGGGATCCGTTATTTTTTCCGGAAGTTCCAAAGAAAGATATGACGACCAGAAAAAGGGTAAGAAAACAGAATGACTTGATAAGAAAACGTATCATGACGCCCCGACATAACGCAGTTACAAATAAGCAGGATGAAGCCTAGACTAACCATTTATGATTGACGAAATATTTACAGAAACAGGATTTCGCCTGTTAAATTTCTAATTTTTCGAGCTTTATCTGTGAAGTTGTTAACCATAATGGCAAACAGATAACGCAACATTGCACCATGATCTATTTATTATCTTTTCATTAAAAAGTTGTCGTCAGATTAGCATCAAACAAGCGAAAAATTGTTTTTGATCGGCAATGCCACACCCGAAAGGGTTTGATAGTGCTGAAAACAACAAGGTGTAAATCGGAACAATGGAAACATTGAATGCTATTCTAAAGGTAAATAGTCAGGGCACGGTGCTGGAAAATGCCTTGCCAGACTGTTTTTTGGGATGTCTCAAGCAAAGCGAAGCTTTGTCTGACCATGTCCATATCAATGATCGCATTATATTTCTGTCATTTTTGGCAGATGTCCGGGAAAACCGTCTGGCCTCGCCTATAACAATTCGTATGAATGGCCGTGACCGCACCCGATTTATTTCGGTTTTGATTCATTGTCTGTCGGTTCACGAGAATTCGATTGCACTTGCTATAGAAGCCAATAGCAAGGAAATCGGCAGTTTGGGTATGAATGCGGTTTCACCTTTTACGCAGGCCGCCCATGAAATGCGCACACCGTTGAATGCAATATTGGGTTTTGCCGATTTGCTTGATTATCTTGATCAACAAAACAAGGGAAATACCAAGCGGCATGAATATATCGCAATGATAAAAAAAGCCGGTAATCACCTGCTTGATATTGTTAATAAGACATTGAAGGACCGTGACCGATCGACGGATGATATTGTTTCCGAAATATGCTCTGTCGGGAGTATATTGACCGAAACATTGGAACTGACTTTACCGCTCCATGGTCACAGGAAAATAGCGGTCAAGGGGGCTGCAACACCGGTTGCTTGCTGTCTTGATGCATTATCGTTCCGCCAGATATGTTTCAATTTGATATCCAACGCCATCAAATATAGCCGTGACGATGGACATATCGGCGTTACGATCGCCATTCTCGATAATAAATATTGTGAAATTACAGTTGAAGACGACGGCATCGGAATGGATGAGCAACATATTGCTCGTCTGGGGTTGCCATTTTTGCGTGCGTCTGATGCTGTTGCCTGTAAAATCGAAGGTGTCGGACTAGGGTTGGCAATGGTGTTCGATCTTGTCAAACGAGCCAAAGGTCAGATCACTTTCGAAAGCGAAAAAGGCAAGGGCACAAGGGTAAGGTTGCTTTTGCCTATTATGCAGGAAAATTCCGCCGGTTCAATTCAAACCTCGAAAATCGATATTGTTGGCAGCGAAGCGGCGGCTAACAACGGATATATTTTAACTCCAGAAACACAACTTGGGAACAATGGTAAGACTACGAAACCAAACCGCAAAACGGCATAGCCTTCTTTTATCGATTCTTGCCGGATTGGGTCATTTGCTGCGTCTATTTGCCGGGTGGATTTTCCGTCACGCTCGCAAGAATCCGCTTATGGCCTGCGGTTTTTTTCTATTTGTGGTCGGATTTTGTTTTGTTACTTTCAACGCGCTGTTTTACCAAAGTGCGAGCCAACGAACAGTTTTTATCCAGACACGGCCTCTTGTAAACCAGAATACAAATGCGACAATTCAGAATGCACCTGAAAAAGCAGCGCAATCGTCGAATACAACTTCTGATACGGTAGCAACATCTTCATCACCTCAGTCAAATGTTGCCCCGAATGAGATTAAAACTTTACCCGATAATAACCCCGAAAATTTGCTGGATATTCAGAAAAAACTTGCAGCCATGGGCCTTTATGATGGTCCGCTTGACGGGCTGGATGGTCCGAAAACGCGAAACGCTATAGCTTTATGGCGGCAAAGTTCAAAACCGGTTAGCGGTCAAGGGGAAAGTCAAAAACAACATGACGATATTGCCTCGCTCATTAGCGGAGCATTATCAAAGAATGATAATGTTGATCACGTCACGACCCAGTCTCTCTCCGACCCGAAGACGTCTATTCCGTCTGCCCCCAAGGCAAATAATGTGGTTACCGGAATGACGATACCGCAAACAAACGCCCCGAATGGCGAAGCAAAACACGATAATGCGGCCAATAATTTCAAAGCGAATACGGCGGATGTTATGCGTGTTCAGGCTGGTTTGAGAGCTTTTGGCGACGATCACGTTGTGGTCACCGGTACCGAAGATGAGAACACTGCGGAGGCATTAAGAAATTTTCAAAAAATGTTTAGTCTGACAGTTACCGGTAAGATCAATCAGGAAGTGATTGACAAGATGAAGGATATCGGCCTCATAGGTTAATAGGAACAACCTTGAGTGGTGAGAATAATTGCGGTCTGAAACATGTTTTTCGACGCCGAAAGCTTTATTAACCACTCGAAATTTTTGTTCGATATTCGATATTGTTTATCAAAGGATTGTCGCTTTTGCCTGGAAGAATGATTAGAAGGTAGAATACGGTCGACAAGCTCTATTGTTTCCTCTCTGCCGGACTTTATCATTATAATCATTTTGTATAATTTTGCGGAGTAATGAATGCGTTTGACATCGGATTTCTGGACCGCAGCCTTGATGCGAAGGGTTCGCGCAGAAGGCGGTTTTGCCTATCTAACCCGTCGGGGATCCAATGAAGCCGGTACAATTTTTATTCTTGATCGCGGTTCAAATGGGCACGTCGATCTTTATGGACCGGCGCCGCAAAGCTTTTATACAGAAGAGTCCGACCGCGACGAGAGATGTTTTATTAAAATTCTGGCTGACGTTGAAGAAACAGTTGCTGTCGAGAAACTCGAAAAAGAATTGGAATTTGATGCCGATTTGTGGTTGGTCGAATTCGAAAATTATAATCCTTTGACATTGCCTTTTAATACGGTGGATGCATAAAACACCTAATAGTCGAGTGTCTGACAATGGACATGATTGATAAAGTCGTCGTCAACATTGGTCATTTTCATTTTTAAACTGCGCAGGATAACAAATCCCTCGCTTAGATCTTCGCCAACAAGAACAGAATTTTCCGCATCAACGGGTGTTGACTGTTTCAATTCCATGATTTGTCCCGGATTGCCGATCACCAGATCAAGTTTTCCGTTCGGCATGGTATGATTGTTCAAACTGTAGAAATTCATTCCGTTGCGATCATAAACCGACATTGACCAGAAAGGCGCTGTTCCTTCAGCCATAATATGGACAGGGCCGTCATCCAGATTGAAACGACATGCCCTTAAACGGAACAAAGGATCGCTCGCAACAACAATCGGATTATCTTTGGAAAGGGGAGCAAAATTATATTTATTGTCGGCAACGTCGAGCCGCTTCCAAATATTGAGTTCGCTAAAATGGGGCACCATCAATACCACACAAATGTGCACGATAACGGCGCCGACAATTCCGACCAACAATGCATAGATCAGTTTAGTCACAATCGCGCCCTCCTGTCGGAACAAGCTTCAGTGAAGGCATATCCAGTTTCTGAAGGGCAGTCGAGGTAACAATTGGCGTATCATAAAGTGTCAATATCAATCCATATTCGCTTCTGCCCCGGGTCGCCAGCCAGTTTCTTGGCTGGGCATTCGGGGAAATAAGAACACTTAATGTCCCGTCCGGATTCCAGATGACATTGCTGCTCGACAATTCGGTAGGAAGTTTGTCGTCAATCCATTGCGCGCGCAGTTCATGATCGGCCGCATAGAGAGTAAATAATCTGGTTTCAGGTAAAAAGCCTTTCAGTTGGTAGGTGCATTGACTTTTTAGAGGATGATTGCGGTTATCCCGCCAAAGCTGGAAAACCAGTCCTTCGGTTCGCCCTAAAGAAATGTCGCCGCGTCTAGCAGCTCTGGCGCGGGCATAAGCGTCTGCTTCTGCGGTTCCAGCCAGCGGATAGGCTTCCCATTGGCCAATTTTTAATCGTCCGAAGCCGTCAAATGTATCAAGAATATAGCTGACACTCCATGCTCCTCCGCCAATTGCTATAACAAGGCTCAAAATGACGAGAAATATACGATAAAACATAAATTGACTGTCCTGTTCCCGATCTATCTGTCTTAGCGTATCTGACTTGTTGAAGATGAAACAACATGCGCCGAACTTGTCGGTGTCAGAAGCGGAGCTTTTTGAAACTCGTCGATAAGCGATTGAATGACTTTTGATGAACCGGGGGATAGCACTTGCGGAAGATCAGGAGCGATATTTTCGTTTGCATTATCGTCTTTAGATTTTTTTGCATTGGAAAGAATTGAATTTTCAACACCGAATAGCGGTTTGATTGTGATATTCTGATGGGCGTAAAGCATAATGCGATCCCACATCATCGCCGGAACGACACCGCCAAAAGCACGGTTCATTGAGGAAAAATCATCGTT
Organism: Bartonella sp. M0192; assembly: GCF_016102305.1. Classification (NCBI taxonomy): domain Bacteria; kingdom Pseudomonadati; phylum Pseudomonadota; class Alphaproteobacteria; order Hyphomicrobiales; family Bartonellaceae; genus Bartonella; species Bartonella sp. M0192. The sequence continues at coordinate 1,136,692 of NZ_JACFOU010000001.1, forward strand.
TCCCATCCACACAGCGCCCGTATAATTTCCGGTAAAACCGACAAACCATGCGTCACGATAAGCTTGCGATGTTCCTGTCTTGCCGGCAACAAGCGTCATTGGCAATTGCGCCCGTTTTCCCGAGCCACGTGTGGTTACGCCCACCATCATCTGGTTCATATAGGCTGCAGATTGGGCACTCATGACACGGTGAGGTTTATCACCATCACGCGACCAGTCCCATATGACCTTGCCGTCGGTCGTCATGACCTGTGTAAAACCGTGACGGTTGCCTGCCATGCCGCCATTTGCAAAAACATTAAAACCGGTTGCCTGATCCATTGGTGTCATGTTGGACGTGCCGAGTACCATGGTTTTATGAGAAAAAATATTGGCATCAATACCCATATTTTTAATAAGGTCGCGGATCGGCTGGGTGTCGCGGTTAAGATATTGATATGTAATACGAACTGGTACTGTATTGATCGAAAAAGCCAAAGCAGTCGCAAGATCGACATTGCCGCTATAACGTCCGGAATTGTTTTTAGGAGACCAGCCGCCCCAATTGATCGGCGCATCCGAAATGATTGTCTTCGGGGTGAGCCCGCGTTCCATGGCTACAGCATAGACATAAGGTTTGAAAGACGAACCCGGTTGTCTTCCGCCTTGGGTCGCACGGTTGAATTGACTTTGTTGATAGTCACGCCCGCCGACAATTGCCCGTACCGAACCGTCATTGTCCAAAATAACGGCTGCTGCCTGGGTAGCCTTATATTGTGGGCCATATTGCTGAAGATGATATTCAATTGATTCTTCGGTTGCTTTCTGGATGCCTTGATCAAGCGTGGTGCGCACAATGACATTATGATTGGGCAATTTATTGCCGAGTTTGCGTACCTCGTCAAAAGCCCAATCAAGAAAATAGTTTGGCTCGTTATTATCCAGTTCTGTTACAACACTTGCAGGGTGACGTCTGGCACCGATAACTTGACCTTCCGTCATCAAGCCGTCGTCAACAAGATTGGACAATACCACATTGGCGCGTGCCCGTGCGGCTGGCAAATTGACGTGGGGGGCATATTTGCCGGGTGCTTTGAAAAGGCCGGCAAGCATTGCAGCTTCTGCAAGCGAAACGTCGCGAATATCTTTTCCGAAATAAAACCGCGATGCGGCGGCAATGCCGAAAGCGCCACCGCCCATATAAGCGCGGTCAAGATAAAGCTGCAATATCTGCTTCTTGGAAAGATTGGCTTCGAGCCATATAGCCAGATATGCTTCCTTGATCTTGCGCTCGAGCGTTCTTTCGTTGCTCAGAAAAAGGTTCTTGGCTAATTGTTGAGTAAGCGTGGAACCACCCTGAACCACCCCGTGAGCACGTAAATTCTGGCTAAATGCCCGTGAAAGGCCGTAAAAATCGATTCCCCAATGCTCGAAAAAACGGCGGTCTTCCGTTGCAAGAACGGCTTTTATGACAAAATCGGGCATTTCTTCAATCGGTACCGGTTCACCATGTAAAGAACCGCGACTTCCGATGTAATTACCGTGCCTGTCAAGAAAATTGACGGCAAAATCTTCCGGTGAATGCCAGTCCTTTTTTGTCAATGTAAAAACAGAAACGCCGATGAACGTGAAAATGGCAAAACCGATGAGACCAAGAGTTAATCCTTCGTCGAGAATTTCGACAAGCAATCTTTTAAAGCCACGTACACGAAAGCGACGTGAAATGATTGTCGCATTTTCCCAGAAGGTGGCAAGGCCGCTGCGAAGACGGTAAAAACCCGTATCGATTAGCGAGTCGAGTTCGATGAGACGTGGGCTACGGAAGCGCTTCCTTTTATTTTTGTTATGATTTTTTTTGAAACCGAACATGAAACGCAATCCGTGTAAATGAATACGTTGTTAAACCAACGATAAATCGAGCTTTTATATTATCTTATCCGAACCAGGGAACGAAACAGTTTTTTCTCTCTTTAGGATTAAAATACGGTGAAAGGTTAAGATCGCAATCGAACAATTTTTCAATTGAACCCGACGCATTGTGATCACATTGAAAAATGGGCATTTCTCCTAATATTATAGAGAAACAACAACCGTAATTTGCAAAAAGCGGTTTTTTAAGGAATTATAGAATGTTGGATGGATCGGACAGTAAATAACGGGTTTGTTCATTTTATATTCAGATTAAATAGGGTATGAGTGCACTATCATGAAAAAATATCTGTTTTTTTTAATTATGACATCTCTTGCCGGCATAACAACAGCCCATGCAGCCGATTGTACAGAAGTGGGAAAGCGTGTTGCAACAGAGCAGGGCGGAACTTTGGCGCGCGCTACACTTGATACACAAAATGGCAATACGTGCGTGGTCATTGTGCTGATACCTGCTCGTGATGGTGAAAAGCCGCGTCGCGTTGAAGTTGCTGTTCCCGCTAATTAGAATTGAGCCGGAAAATAATCCATGCGAATTCTCGTGGTAGAGGATGATCGGGAACTCAACCGCCAGCTCGTTGCAGCACTCAACAGTGCAGGCTATGTCGTGGATCATGCTTATGACGGGGAAGAGGGCTATTTTCTCGGCGATACAGAAGCTTATGATGCGGTTGTTCTTGATATCGGTTTGCCGAAAATGGATGGTATCAGTATCGTCGAACATTGGCGCGAAAATTCACGGTCAATGCCGGTATTGATTTTGACAGCCCGTGACCGTTGGTCGGACAAAGTTGCCGGTATCGATGCGGGTGCCGATGATTACGTGACAAAACCTTTTCACATGGAAGAAGTTCTGGCACGTCTGCGTGCACTGATCAGACGCGCTTCAGGTCATGCTTCGAGTGAACTTGTTTGTGGCCCTGTGGTGCTTGATACCAAGACATCGCGTGTTACAGTCGATGACAATCAGATCAAGTTGACTTCGCTCGAATTTGCCCTTCTATCCTATCTCATGCACCATCAGGGGGAGATTATTTCACGAACCGATTTGACCGAGCATCTTTATGATCAGGATTTTGATAGAGATTCCAACACGATAGAGGTGTTCATCGGGCGGCTCCGTAAGAAACTCGGGGTTGATGTCATAGAAACCATCCGCGGTATGGGATACCGCTTGAAGTCTCCGGAAAAATAGCGGTGGTTTTCTGATGAAAACAGTCAAGGGCGAGACCGGATTTAAGCTTCTTTTTAAAACCGTTAGTAAATCGCTGGGGCTGCGCGTCAATGTATTTCTGACCTTGTGGATTATCGCGGCATTGGCATTTATCTCCGTTGTCAGTCTCGTATTTTATCGCCAATCCAACAATGATTATATGGAACGGATTTTAACCGCCCATCTCTATAGTCTGATTTCGGCAGTCAGTGTCTCGTCTGAGGGAAAATTACAGGGAAATCCGGAATTGGGAGATATCCGGTATTCTGACCCATCCTCTGGCTGGTATTGGGAAGTTGTTGCCCTATCGGGAAATTTGAAGGGCAGATTGACGTCTTCATCTTTAGGGGCACGCAAGATCTCTTCTCCAAGTGAAAAAACCGAACCTTTCGACCCGAAATTTTTCCGCTCCTATCGGACCAACGGGCCGGATAACCAGCATTTGCGGGTTGTGGAAAGCGACATTATTCTGGATAATAAAAACCGTGTTGCGCGCTTTCGGGTTATGGGCAACATTGATGAGACACGCGCCGGTCTTGATAAATTCAAAACAACGTTACTTCTATATCTGTCTTTGTTTGGCGTTGCGAGTATTCTAATAAATCTGGTGATAATCTATATCAGTCTTCGCCCTTTGCAACGGATACAACATTCATTGGCTGATATCCGCGCTGGTAAAGCCAATCATCTCGATACCGACTTGCCACTTGAAGTTATGCCGCTTGTCGGAGAAATGAATGCTCTCATTGACAATAATCAACGTATTGTCGAACGTTTTCGTGTTCAGGTGGGAAATCTTGCCCATTCATTGAAAACACCATTGTCGGTCATGGGCAATGAAATTGATCAGTTGAACGAGAAGAATTCAGCCCTTTCTTCTTCCGGCATAAAACTGTTGAAAGAACAGACTGGTATTATGCGCGCCCAGATTGAACGCTATTTGCAACGTGCGCGCATTGCCGCCCAACGCGATAGCGTCATTTATCGCACAGCATTGCGACCATTATTGGAACGACTAGTGAGGGTTATGGGTAAACTCTATCCTTCCAAAGAAATAACGTTTTCGATGAACGAGGCCGATATTATTTTTATCGGAGAAAAAGAAGATATCGAGGAGATGGTGGGAAATATACTGGAAAACGCGTGTAAATGGGCTCGAAAACATGTCGTTTTACGGTGTGAAACGGCAAACGACAAAATGAGGGAAGCGGGCTCTGTACACCCGACGTTTGCACTTTCTGTTGAAGATGATGGACCAGGGCTTCCGACAAACCGACGGCATGAAGCCCTTGAACGGGGAAAAAGACTGGATGAAAGCAAGCCCGGAACCGGACTTGGCCTTTCAATCGTTGCCGAACTTGTGGGCGAATATGACGGGAATGTCGAATTGTCGGTTTCTAAACTTGGAGGGCTTTGCGTAACCTTGAGGCTGCCTTACGCAAATTCTTGAAGCCCTTCAATCTCGAAGGCTTCGCCAATTTCAACAGTTTCACTAATCTCGAAAAACTCAGAGAACGTGATAAACGCAAATATCCTCATGAGATGCCAATTTTCCGGATAGGGAAATCATTGCACTCCGAATAATTTCAGTGATGTGTGCTCGTGCTGCTCATAGCTATATACTGACCATGTGCTATTGCGTGGGCGACTTTTGTTTCATGGAATGGCAACTTGTAGCGCTCTCGCAATAATTCACCCTGTTGCGGATATTTATAAAGGCCACGTTTTTCCAGAAGCGGAATTACGGTTTCGGCAAAAACATCTATATCAATCGGTAATGCAGGAAAGAGCACGTTAAAACCGTCTGCAGCTTCGTTTTCAAACCACTCTTGCATTGTATCGGCTACCTCTTCCGGTGTGCCCACGACAAGAAGATGTCCGCGTGAACACATGAAACGCTCGATCATCTCTTTTAGCGTAAGCTTGCGTAAACGTGCATCGGCAAGTATCAGTCGCGTCCTGCTTGGTGTCTTTTCCTCATCGGCCAATTTCAGGAAACTATCCGGTAAAGCTTTATCAAGCGGGAATTCTGACAAATCTTTATCAAAAATATAAGAGAGACGGCGAATACCCGATTTCGGAACGGCAAAACTATTTAGATATTTAAATTTTGCTTCCGCTTCTTCGTGGGTCTTTCCTATAACCGGAACAATTCCCGGAAACACCAGTATATCATCATCATGACGGCCACTTTTTTTCGCCCGTTCTTTGATATCCCGATAATATTGCCGCGCGCCAGTGATATTGGATTGAACGGTAAATGCGAGATCGGCGTAGCAGGCGGCAAAGGAACGTCCGATTTCGGATGCTCCGCCTTGCGCCAACAAAGGCTTTACCTGAGGAGAGCGCGGGACAGTAAGCGGGCCGATAGAGCGCGTATACGAACCGGTATAATTGGCACCATGAACAGCCGAAGGGTCAAGGTAAAGGCCGGATTTCTTGTCGGCTATACGGGCTCCCGGTTGCCAGCTTTCCCAAAGAGCCATAACCGCATTCAAAACATCTTCCGCCCGTGCATAACGTTCCTGACACGGAGCAATGACATCCCGCCCGAAATTTTTTGCTTCCGACAATGTGGTTGATGTCACAATATTCCATCCCACGCGACCGTTTGAAATATGGTCAAGCGAAGCGAATCTCCGTGCTATGTGATAGGGATGATCGAATGTTGTTGATGCAGTACCGATAAGACCTATTTTTTCGGTGGTTGCAGCCAATGCCGAAAGCACAACAACTGTATCAAGTGCACCACTGACACTGTTTTTCGGTTCGTGCTGAAGAGCGAGAATATCTCCTAAAAATAAGGAATCGAACTGGCCTTTTTCGACACGTTTTGCAATATCGGTCCAGTAAGACAAGCGGGTAATTGCCAATGGATCGACATCCGGCAAACGCCAGGAAGCTATGTGACTTCCCAAACCGAACACCATGGCGTTCAAATACATCCGCCGCATTGATCAGTCCTCTTATATTTTTAGCGGGAAAAATAGAATAATTGTTTCTTTTAATGCGGAATATACGTTATTTTGTTGCCAAAATTCCATAAAACATTCCGTGAATATCAATATCCCGTTGTTTTTTAATTGCTTTTTCTGCACATTATATCCCGCTTTGTGACGAAAAAAAGTTTTGTAATCTCGCCTTTAACCCGATATGAGAAACTCCGGTGGGCGAAATTTGATGGTGTCAGCATGAATATACGCAGTCTAGTCCTGTTGGTTTCGTTAGGAGTTTTATCAGCTTGCAGCCATGGTCGTGCACCCGCTGGCACTGTTGTTCCAGCAAATACACGTGTTATCTTACAAACAATGGGTAACGGATTATTGGGAGCATCCATACAATCGCTCTCTTCGGCTGATCGTAAACAAGCACTCGAAGCCGAATATAAAGCACTGGAATATACCGATGCAGGAAAAACAGTGAGCTGGACATCGACAAAGGAAGGAACATCGGGAAGTGTCACCCCCGGTCAACCCTATCAGGTCGGATCGCAAAATTGTCGCCAATACAGCCACTCTTTTGTCATTAATGGTGTTCCGCAAACGGTTCATGGTAGTGCATGTCGTAATGTAAACGGAACATGGTCGCCGCTCATTTGACACATTTGATCAATTAATAGTGACATATTCAATCAATTTGGCGAGAGAAAATACCAAGGGTTCTGGTTTTTTCTGGAACGTTTCTATATTGAACTCATCATGACATTCTGGGTTTTTGTATCTATTTTTGTAACCATCGTTACTCTGGTTGTGCTCTATGCCGTAAGTAGCCCGAGAAAAAAAGGGCAGGAGCGGTCGGTTGTCGATTCCATTTCTTCCGACATTGAAATTTATAAGAACCAGTTGTCTGAAGTTGATGCGGATCTAAAGCGAGATCTCATCGACAAAGAAAGTGCAGAAGAAGCCCGTCTTGAACTTGCCCGCAATATATTGGCTGCGGAAAAACAAAAAAAACAGGCAGATTTTATCAATAAACGCAGTCGTGGATTAAAAACGGTCATCACAGTGGCGATTTTTTGTGTCCCGCTGATTACAATTGGTTGTTATTTATTTTTGGGAAGCCCCGGTCTTGAAAGCCACCCTTTCAATGATCTCATGATGAAAGATCCGTCAAATTTGACTGCCGAAGAGAGGCTTGTTCGTACCGAAGCGCTTTTTGCGCGCAATCCCGATGACGGGAAATTGGCAGATGAACTGGCAACCGGCTATCTTGTAGAGGGGCGTTTTCAGGATGCTGTCAATACATATGTCAGTGCCTTGCGGTTGAATGGAGAATCTGCCCCTCGGCTTGTTGGCTATGGCATGGCTCTTGCCGGTTATAATGGTGGAACAATCAACGAAGATGCCAAAGAAAGTTTTCAAAAAGCAGCAAAACTGGCACCCGACGATTTTTATCCGCGCCTTTTCATTGCAGAAGCGCTCCGTCAAGACGGTCAATTCGATGAAGCCATTGCAGAATTGAAAGATTATCTTTCCGGTCCGGTTAAAGACAATGTCGCTCGCAAACGCGTTGAAGACACAATCAAAGAATTGGAAAAAGCAAAAGCCCAATCAGCTTCGCAAGGCAATTTGATAGAAAATGGAAAGACCACCGCGCCCACAGAAAATGGTTCTGTTGGCGAGCAAGATAAAACAAACAATGGCATTTACGCTATGGTTGGAAAACTTGCCCAAAGACTTGAACAAAATCCGGACAATCTTGAAGGATGGAAACAATTGATTCATTCTTGGCTCGTTTTGAAGGAAACCGAAAAGGCAAGAAATGCGTTAAAACAGGGACAATCCAAACTTACAAAAGATAAAGCGTTAGAGCTTGAAACTTATGCCAAAGAACAAGGGTTGGCGTTAGAGTGAAAGTCAGGAATACAAGATTATGAGCAATGAAACAGCCGTACGTTTGACAATCCAGAAAGGGTTGCGGCGTCGTAAGACCAAACGTCTGATGATGATATTGGGTGGGCTCGTTGTGCTCGCGGTTGCTGCAGCGCTTGTCCTTTATGCTATGCGAGGCACGGCAAGTTTTTTCCGTATGCCTTCTGAAATAACAGCTAAGGATATTGCATCCGGCAGGCCATTACGCCTCGGTGGTTTTGTCGAAAAAGGTTCGGTCATTAAAGAAAACGGAACCCGGATCAGCTTTGCAATTACCGATTTTTCAAACAAGGAAAACGTGAAATTCGAAGGCGTTCTACCTGATCTTTTTCGTGAAGGGCAGGGGATTATTGCTGAAGGACATTTTACCCCCGATGGCAATTTTGTCGCTGATCGTGTGCTGGCAAAACATGATGAAACTTATGTGCCAAAAGATATTGTTGACAGGCTGAAAGCCCAAGGATTGTGGGAGGCCTATCAGAAACATGAGCGTTGAGATCGGTTCTCTTGCACTCTGTGCAGCACTCGCTGTAGCTCTATTTCAAACCATAATTCCGGCTATCGGGGTTTATCGCTCCGACCGTCGTTTGATAAATGCGTCTACACCACTTGCCTATCTCGTTTTCTTGTTGGTGCTCATAGCATTTGCAACACTAATTCACGCTTATGTGGTGTCCGATTTTTCAGTCTTGAATGTTGTGCAAAATTCGCATTCAGAAAAACCTCTTCTTTATAAAATAACCGGTGTATGGGGAAACCATGAAGGCTCTATGTTGCTTTGGGTTTTCATCATCACCTTTTTTTCTGCCCTTATTGCGTTTTTTGGCGGTAATTTACCCGAGCGGTTGAAAGCGCTGATTTTATCGACGCAGGCTTCTATAACCTCGGCTTTCCTACTCTTTATTCTTTTTACCTCAAACCCGTTCATAAGAATTAATCCGCCGGCTTTGCAGGGGCATGATCTTAATCCGATTTTGCAGGATATTGGTCTGGCTATTCATCCACCGCTTCTTTATCTCGGCTATGTCGGTTTTTCAGTGTGTTTTTCTTTCGCTATTGCGGCATTGCTTGACGGACGTGTTGATGCCGCATGGGCGCGTTGGGTGAGGCCATGGACCTTGGTTTCGTGGGTATTTTTAACCGGCGGTATTATGGTCGGCTCCTATTGGGCCTATTATGAGATGGGGTGGGGTGGCTATTGGTTTTGGGATCCGGTTGAAAACGCTTCGCTGATGCCGTGGCTTGCCGGTACAGCGCTTCTCCATTCTGCAATTGTTCTCGAAAAACGTGGCGCCTTGAAAATCTGGACGCTATTTCTTGCTATTTTAACGTTCTCGTTGTCATTGATGGGGACTTTCCTTGTCCGCTCCGGCATTCTCACCTCGGTACACAGTTTTGCTGTTGATCCGGCACGCGGGCGCGCCATTCTTGCCATTCTGTTTTTCTTTATCGGTGCGGCACTTGTTCTTTTTGCATTACGGGCTTCGTCACTCAAAACCGGTGGTTTGTTTCGCCCGATTTCGCGCGAAGGTCTATTGGTTTTTAACAATCTGTTTCTCACCACGGCAACAGCGACTGTTCTGATTGGCACACTCTATCCGCTGCTTCTCGAAACATTGACAGGACAAAAGATCTCGGTTGGAGCTCCATTTTTCAATTTGACCTTCGGGCCCCTCATGGTGCCGCTTTTATTGATGGTACCCTTTGGGCCTCTCATGGCGTGGAAACGCGGAGATATGCTTGCTGTTGCCGAGCGGCTCTTAGGTGTTTTCGCATTGGCAATTATTGCCACATTGATTGTATTTTACCAGACATCTTTTCGGTCAATCCTTGCCTCGTTAGGAATCGGGCTTTCTGCCTTTGTATTCTTTGGGGGACTTTATGACCTCTGGTTCAAAAGCGGTACCAAAAATACAGACTTTTTCGTTCGGTTGAGGCGGCTTGGAAAATTGCCGAGGTCGAATTATGGCACTGCTTTGGCTCATATCGGGTTGGGCATCACATTATTCGGCATTGTTGCCGTTGCAACTTTCGGACAAGAAAACATTTTGCGGATTGAAGCAGGTCAAAGCGCAATGATAGCAGACAAAAAGGTCCTGCTTGAAGGTGCGCGTAATCTGAATGGCCCCAATTATTCGGAAACCCAATTCCAGTTTTCGGTTTCGAAAGAGGGCAAGGATTTGGGAGGTGTCACAGCAGCCAAGCGATTTTATCCATCGCAAAATATGCCAACAACCGAATCCGGCATAAAAAATTATGGATTATCGCAACTTTATATTGCTCCGGGTGATGTTAATAACAAAGGTCTGGTGGTCCATATCTGGTGGAAACCGGAGGTGGTCTGTATCTGGTTTGGCGCAGTGTTTATGATGATAGGCGGAATTTTTTCGTTGTCGGATCGCAGGCTTCGTGTCGGAGCCCCGAAACGCGCTGCAACACGGAGCAAACGACCGGAAAAGAGGGCTTGATGCGGTTTTTTTCACGACTATTAGCTGCTTTCTGTTTCATATGTTTTATGAACAGTGCCGTGTTGGCCGTGTTGCCTGATGAAGTGTTGCAAGATCAAGCACTTGAACAGCGCGCACGCGATATTTCCTCACATTTGCGCTGTCTTGTCTGCCAGAATGAATCGATTGACGATTCCAACGCACCGCTTGCACGAGACTTGCGGCTGATTGTGAGGGAACGGCTGAAGGCTGGTGACAGCGATAGTGAGGTTATTGACTATCTAGTAGCTCGTTACGGAGAATTCGTTTTACTCAAACCGCGTCTCAATGCGGAAACATTCCTTTTGTGGCTTGCTCCTTTGTTCATCATCGTAATTGCATCAAGCCTGATCTTCTGGCGCTTTAAACACCGTGAAAACAATAAATTGATGCCATTGAGCGAAACCGAAAAGAAACGTCTTGACGAAATCATGCGATCGAATAAGCAATAATTATCAAGGCTTTTTTGTTTTTAATTTTTAAAACTTGCAAATTTTTCGCAACCTTACAGAATTTTAATAAAATGGACAGGCGATGGTAAGGTTTGACATCTTATCTTTCCGTCAACATATGCGTTAAAGCGCAGTCTCAAAGGAGTTTATAAGAATGCAAATTTCCCCTATTCGCAAAACGTTGGCAGCAATTACCGTGTCAACGGCTTTGGCGGGAACAATGTTTTTTGCGGGTCCCGGTTTTTCTTTCAATAGTGCACAAGCCAAGCCGGTATTTGTTGAAGGTGTGCAGCAACAAAGCTTTGCCAATGTTGTCGAACAGGTGAAACCCGCAGTTGTCTCCGTTCAGGTTAAAAGCGACAAAAAAAATGAAGAACAGGCTTTTAGCGGCTTTTTCGGTGGCCCGGGAATAGATCAGCTTCCTGACGATCATCCGTTGAAACGCTTTTTCAAAGATTTTAATGAACACCAACGTCCCCAAAATCGTCGGGGGCAGCGTGGAAAACCGCGGCCGATAGCGCAGGGGTCGGGCTTCTTTATTTCGGAAGATGGTTATATTGTCACCAATAACCACGTTGTTTCCGACGGCACCACTTATTCCGTTGTCCTTGATGATGGAACCGAGCTTGATGCCAAGTTGGTTGGAACAGATCCACGTACCGATCTTGCTGTGTTGAAAGTCAATGATAAGCGCAAATTCGTCTATGTTGATTTTGCCGACGATTCAAAAGTGCGTGTTGGCGATTGGGTTGTGGCTGTCGGTAATCCGTTCGGACTTGGCGGAACAGTGACAGCCGGTATTGTCTCGGCACGTGGACGTGATATTGGCGCCGGTGTCTATGATGACTTTATCCAGATTGATGCGGCCGTTAACCGTGGTAACTCCGGCGGGCCGACCTTTAATCTTAATGGTCAGGTTGTCGGTATTAATACAGCGATTTTCTCCCCTTCCGGTGGCAATGTCGGTATTGCTTTTGCTATTCCTTCTTCGACCGCAAAACAGGTTGTTGACCAGCTCATTAAAAAAGGTTCGGTCGAACGCGGATGGATTGGTGTTCAAATTCAACCCGTTACTAAAGAAATCGCCGATTCGATCGGTTTGAAAGAAGCCAAAGGTGCAATGGTTGCCGATCCGCTTGATGGGCCGGCGGCAAAAGCAGGTGTTAAAGCCGGTGATGCAATTATTTCTGTCAATGGTGATGAGGTTGCTGATGCTCGTGATCTTGCTCGCCATATTGCCAATATTACACCGGGTGAAACAGCAACGCTTGGCATTTGGAGAGATGGCAAACAAACCGATATAAAGGTCAAAATTGCCGCTATGCCGAAAGACGAGAACAAAAGTGACGGAAAGGTCATTCCAAACGGCGAGAGCGGTTCGTCAGAAACTCTTGATGATTATGGTCTGACAGTCACACCATCAGAAGATGGTCCGGGTCTGGTGGTCACCAATATAGATCCCGATTCCGACGCGGCAGAGAAGGGAATACGCCCCGGCGACGTTATTATGTCGGTCAATAACCGTCAGGTTAAAAAGGTTTCCGAATTTGTTGATGCTATAAAAGAAGCAAAGAAATCAGGTCGCACGGCTGTTCTGTTACAAGTCGAAAGCAATGGCCAAAATCGCTTTGTTGCTTTGCCAATTGCCAACAAATAGGCTTTAACCAACAAGAAAGGCTATGGCAAATTTTTGCCATAGCAAAACGTTGTTTGAGCAAAGAGAGGTGCCCTTTATGAAAGTTCTTGTTATCGAAGATGATCGTGAAGCAGCACGCTATCTTGAAAAGGCCTTGAGTGAGGCCGGTCATTCTGCCGATGTTGCCGGTGATGGTGAAACAGGAGAGACACTGGCAGAAAACGGCAATTATGATGTTATGATCATCGATCGAATGTTGCCGAAAAAGGACGGGCTTTCCGTTATTATGGCATTGCGTGCCAAAGGCATCGAAACGCCGGTTCTTATTCTTTCGGCATTGGGACAGGTTGATGATCGGGTAACCGGTTTGCGTGCTGGTGGTGATGATTATCTTACAAAACCCTATGCTTTTTCGGAGCTTCTCGCCCGTATTGAAGTTTTGCAGAGACGCAAAAATCCCAAAGAAGCGGAAACGATTTATCGGGTAGGCGATCTCGAACTTGATCGGCTGGCTCACACGGCAAAGCGTGCCGGACAGGATATTGTCCTGCAACCCCGCGAATTCCGTCTCCTTGAATATTTGATGCGCCATGCCGGTCAGGTCGTCACGCGTACCATGTTGCTTGAAAATGTCTGGGATTATCATTTTGATCCTCAAACAAATGTAATTGATGTTCACATTTCGAGACTTCGTTCAAAGATTGAAAAAGGTTTTGATACACCACTCCTTCAAACGGTGCGTGGTGCCGGCTACATGTTGAAAGCGGTCGATAAGCCATCATGAACAGGATCAAAAGCTTGTTGCGCACAACGGCGGTGCGCTTGTCAGCCCTTTATATCATTCTTTTCGGGCTGGTTGCTGTAGGGCTTTCGATCTATATGACATCGCTTGCCATTTCTATGTTGACCGATCAGACCCAAAAGACTTTGAATGAAGAAATCGCAAATATCGAGCACGCCTATCAACATGGCGGATTACCTCTTCTTGTGCGCACGATTGACCGCAGGTCGCGTCAACCGGGCGCTTTTCTTTATCTTGTGGCCGATCCTCAGGGAAGATTTCTGGCAGGTAACGTGCAAAATATTGAACCGGGACTTTTGAACGGGAGCGGCTTCCTCAAGAATTCGGTATTTTATTCGCGTTTTGGCGACAACGGAGATAAGACCGAACACCGTGCTATTGCAGCCGTTATCGATTTGCCGAACGGTATGAAATTACTGGTGGGGCGTGATATAAGCGAGCCGGAAAAATTCATCACCATTATAAGAAAAGCACTGATGATTGCCTTTGCGGCTATGGCCGTCGGTGCATTGCTCATCTGGTTTTTTGTCGGCAGGCGGGCGTTGAAACGTATTGATCAGGTAACCGCAGCGTCACAACGCCTTATGTCGGGTGACTTGAGCGGGCGACTTCCTGTTACCGGTGCCGGTGACGAGTTTGACAGGCTTTCTCACAATCTGAATATTATGTTGGAACGCATAGAAGAGCTCAATAGCGGCTTGCGGCAGGTTTCTGACAATATCGCCCATGATTTAAAAACACCTTTGACAAGATTGAGGAACCGCGCGGACGAGGCGCTTTCACGGCGTGATAAAGATGTTGATTATCGCCAGACTCTTGAGGCAATTATTGCTGAATCGGACCAGCTCATCCGTACATTCAACGCTATTCTTATGATCTCTCGTATTGAAGCAAGCACTGCTGTCGAGCATTTGGAGAAACTCGACGCTCGACCAATTGTCGAAGATGTCGCCGAACTCTATGGTCCGGTTGTCGAGGATGCCGGTGTCAAATTCGAGATGGGAAAAACGTTCGACGTAAATTTGTTGTTAAATCGGGAACTTCTGGCTCAGGCTTTGATCAACCTGATCGACAATGCGGTCAAATATGGTGCGAGCAGTAAACGGAAACCGACAATATCACTGTCCATGAGTGATGATGATGATCATATCGAAATTATTGTCAGTGATAATGGCCCCGGTATTAATCCCGAAGATAGGGAAAGGGTCACCAAACGGTTTGTAAGACTGGAAGATAGCCGGACCAAGCCGGGGTTCGGAATCGGTCTGAGTTTGGCAAAAGCAGTCATGAAACTTCATGGTGGTGAGCTTATGCTCGAGGATGCTAATCCTGGACTGAAAGCGGTTTTGTCTTTTCCAAAATTGGCGGAAGAAAAAACAGATCTGAAAAAACTCTCCTAAAAAACGTTGTTTTCGAAGGATTTTAAAAGCGGATAACTTCCGGATTTCTAAAAACGGTCAATCATTACATCAAAATCTGCGTTAGTCATTGCCAGTTTGAAGCAAATGGTTTTCTATCGTTTCCGATAGATATTGGATAGTCCGCTGAAAAAGCTGGAAATAAAGCAGGGAAGTTGAATACAGATGCAGCAAGCTTTCTGGAAACAAACGTTAAAACATTTAACCCCGCTCAATGAAACCGGCCCCCAATGGTTAGCCGATATGACAGAAAAAGCTCGTGCAGATCATCTTGAAGAGCTCGTCGGTGAACTCGAAAAAGGAAAAGGTCAGTCGGAATTTTTAGGCACAGTCATGACGCTTTCACCTTTTTTGCGTGAAACGATCATACGCAATCCGTCCTTTATTGCTCCACTTGTTCATAAAGACATTTTGCAGCGTTTGAATGAAATTCTCGTTGACATCAGCAAGATCGACACAAGTGAGAATATTACCGAAGCGCTTTTAATGGCGGCATTACGGCAAAAGAAGCTTGAAATGCATCTCTTGATTGCTCTTGCCGATCTTGGCGGAATTTTTACTTCTGCAATGACTTCGGAATGGTTGACAAAACTTGCCGAAACGACATTAGGGGCGGCATTGCGGTTTTTATTACGGGATACCCACAATCAAGGAAAAATAAGTCTCGCCGATTATAACAATCCTGAAAACGATTGCGGACTTGTTGTTCTGGGGATGGGAAAACTCGGTGCACGTGAACTTAATTATTCTTCCGACATAGACCTTATTGTTTTTATTGACGAAACGTCGTCCCATATTGGCGAACCATTTGAAAGCATAGATGTTTTTTCCAAAATGATGCGTCGGCTTATCCGTATCATGCAGGAACGCACTGCCGACGGTTATGTTTTTCGCATTGATTTAAGGTTGCGTCCTGATCCAGGCTCTACCCCACTTGCACTTCCAATCAGTGCGGCGCTTCATTATTACGAGAGCAGGGGCCAGAATTGGGAACGCGCAGCAATGATCAAAGCGCGGCCAGTCGCCGGAGATATCAAGGCAGGGGACGCGGTGCTGCGTGAACTCTCTCCTTATATATGGCGTAAATACCTCGATTATGCAGCTATTGCGGATATCCATTCAATCAAACGTCAAATCCATGCTTATAAAGGCCATGGGGAAATTGCTGTCCGTGGCCACAATGTCAAACTCGGGCGTGGAGGAATTCGTGAAATAGAATTTTTTGTTCAGACCCAACAATTGATTGCTGGCGGACGTTTTCCTGAACTTCGTGGGAGACGCACAGTGGATATGCTTGCCGAACTTTGTTCGCTCGGTTGGATTAGTGCGGATACGCGCGATGTTTTGACAGAGAAATATGCTTACTTACGCAATGTCGAACATCGGATACAGATGCTGGAAGACGAACAGACGCATATTCTGCCGGAAGATGACGATGGCTTTACAAGCGTTGCTTACATGATGGGTTATACGAACACCAATGACTTTACACGCGATTTTCTTGAAACGCTGAAAACTGTCGAACACCATTATGCTGCACTGTTCGAACAGGAGAAAGAGCTGGGTTCGGATGCTGGAAATCTGGTTTTTACCGGTGAAGATGATGATCCGGGAACGCTTGCAACATTGTCAAAATTGGGTTTTTCGCGTCCGAGTGATATTTGTCGCATTATCAGAACCTGGCATTTCGGACGTTATCACGCTACCCAATCTGCCGAGGCGAGAGAAAGATTGACCGAATTGACGCCTGCGCTTCTCAAAGCGTTCGGTGCTACCAAAAGAGCCGACGAGGCCTTGTCGCGTTTTGATGCTTTTTTACAGGGTCTTCCGTCCGGCATCCAGCTTTTCAGTCTTTTACAGTCCAATCCCTCATTGCTTGATATGCTTGTTCTCATCATGAGCTCGGCACCGCGTCTTGCAGATATTATTACCAGAAAGCCGCATATTTTTGACGGCATGCTCGATCCGGCAATTTTTGCCGAATTGCCGACAAAAACCTATTTGCAAAATCGTCTCGAATTTTTCTTGAGTGGTGTTACCAATTATGAAGACATACTCGACCAGTTGCGCCTTTTTGCAAGTGAACAACGCTTTCTCATCGGTATCAGGCTTCTTAACGGTGCCATTGAAGGTGAACGCGCGGCACGTGCTTTCACAGATCTTGCCGATTTGATGATTGCCAATACACTTGCGGCAGTCGAGCAGGAATTTTCTCGTGTGCATGGTTTTGTCAAAGGTGGTCGGGTCGGAATATTGGGAATGGGGAAACTCGGTAGCCATGAGCTTACCGCCGGGTCCGATCTCGATCTTATTTTGCTCTATGATTATGATAAGCAGACAGAAATGTCGGATGGTGAAAAGCCGCTTTATATTTCCCAATATTATATGCGTCTGACGCAACGTCTGGTCTCGGCATTGTCGGCACCGACCGGTGAAGGTGTTCTTTACGAGGTTGATTTGAGACTTCGTCCATCGGGAAACAAGGGGCCGGTTGCTGTACCGTTTGAAGCTTTTGGCAAATACCAGCGAAATGAAGCATGGGTATGGGAGCATCTGGCACTCACACGTGCTCGCGCTGTGGCCGGCGACCCAATGTTTTTACAACAACTCGAAGATGAAGTGGCCGCTATTATTGCTTTAAAGCGCGATAAGAAAAAGGTTTCCCATGATGTGCGCGAAATGCGCGAATTAATCGAGCAAGAAAAACCGTCCATCAATATATGGGATTTCAAAACGATGCGCGGCGGGCAAGTCGATCTCGAATTCATTGCCCAATTCGCGCTGATTACACACCAAAGCGAATTTGTTGTAGGCCGTACAACAGGTGAAGTTCTGGAAAGATTGCCTCAAGCATTTCTGTCGGTCTCCTCGGTTGGCGAACTTCATCATGCTTATCGTGTATATACGAATTTGAGCCAGATGATGCGGTTATGTCTTAACGAAAAGCTTGATCCGGATGACATGCCGCCCGGTCTTGCAGATCTCTTACAAAGAACTGTCGGCGAACCTGATTTGAGCCACGTTGAAAGCCTGATTGCCGAAATGGCAAACACCGTTGGTCAAATATTTGACGAGGTGGTGGTCTAATCGGGCGCACTTCGTTTGTGAGCCGGTTTTATAATCGATAGAACAATCAGAATGTCTGGCTGCTATCTTTCCGAGTTATCAGGCGTTACTTTTGGTAAACTCACGGGCAGAATAAACTTGCATGCCGGATAAACTATTGTGCTTGAAAATTGCAAGAATTCAACGGAAAGCTTCTTGTTATTTTTGTGATTTTTCGAACTTTAAATTGGCTGAATGAGAAAACAAAAGGAAAAGCGGTCTTCAAATCAATAGTGTAATAACAAAAAGTCATTATGGCTGTTAGACGGACAAATGCCGGATGGAATAACAATCAATATTTTCTTCAATTGTAACAAATTTGATCATCTCAAAATGACCGGACTATATCTTGAAAATAGTCTTCCGGTTTACACTAACACTTAATGCTTCTGCGTGACTGGCAAGGTGATGGTAACTGTTGTTCCCTTGCCTTCTTTCGATGTGATATTGAGGTCGCCACCATGGAGTTCTACGAGAGAGCGCGAAATGGCAAGTCCAAGCCCCGAACCGGCATGGGTTTTGGTGAACTGGTTTTCGACCTGCTCGAAAGGCTGACAAAGTTTTGCAATGGCAGCTTCGGGAATGCCAACACCGGTATCGGAGAAGACAAAAACAAGTTTGTCGTCTTTCTGATAGCCCTTAACGTCGATATGTCCACCGGACGGCGTGAATTTGACTGCATTGGAAAGAATATTCAGGAATACCTGATGAATGGCGCGGCGATCAATGTCGCCATGGAGTTTGGGGGTAATATCGGCTGTGACAGTGATATTTTTCTCTTGTGCCTGCGGCGTCAAAGTACGCAATGTCTCGCTGATAATCGGCTCGAGATCTGCATTCTCGCTTGAAAGGGTAAAACGTCCGGCTTCAATCTTCGACATATCAAGAATATCATTGATCAGTGTCAGCAAATGCGTGCCCGAATTGTGGATGTCATTCATATATTCGGCATAACGTTCCGAACCCAATGGGCCAAAAGTGCCCTGTATCATCATTTCCGAAAAACCGATAATGGCATTGAGCGGCGTTCTCAATTCATGCGACATATTTGCCAAAAATTCGGATTTGGCCTTATTGGCGCTTTCGGCACGTTCTTTTTCCGATTGCAGACTTTCGTTCAGTTTTTCAACTTCGGTGGCGCGTTGTTGGGCGCTTTGACGCGCAAGTTTCAATTCCTGAATAAAGGAATAAAGCCGCCGCTCGCTATCTTCCAAACTTTTTTGTTGTTGTTTGAGTTCGGAAATATCGGTACCAACCGAAACCAGACCACCGTCCTGCGTACGGCGTTCGTTAATTTTAAGCCAGCTTCCGTCAGACATTTGGCGGATACTGGTAAAATTGCCGGTGTCATCATGTTCAACCGACATTTCATTGATGGCAGGTTTTGCCATTGCTTCGACTGTTGCCCTTTGAACACCGGGCTGTAGCATATGATCGGGCAGGGAAGCATATTCGCGGAATTTGCTGTTCGACATAACGAGACGCCCGTCCGAATCCCACAAAACAAAGGATTCGGAGATGTTTTCTATTGCATCGCGAATGCGCAGATCAGCTTGTGCTGTTTGCTCGGCAAATTGATGTTGTTCGCTTATGTCAAATGAAATGCCGACGAGGTGGGCTTCTTCCTCTTGGGCAACTTCGGCACGAATACGCATCCAGACATAGTGGCCATCGGCATGCCGCATAGGAAGATTGATATCAATGTGATCTTTCTCTCCACTCATCAAATCGCGTGCCAATTCGTAAAGATCGGCATCCGCCGGATTGATGATGGACGTGATTTCAGAGATGGACAGAAGTGCGTCTTTCGGTTTGAAACCGAGCATTTCATACATGGAACGCGACCAATAAACACGTCCGCTTGCCATATTCCAGTCCCATAGGCCGCAACGTCCGCGCATCATCGCCATGTCAATGCGGTTCTGGATTTTTTCGGAAATGAGATCGGTATCGCGAACCCGTGCAGCTTGTGCATAATAGGCATAGAGAATGGCTAATATGACCCCGACTGTTCCGGCAAAAATAGTAATATTGACCGATACGGATTTACGCCATTCAAGGTAAATTTCGTCTGTTTCCTCACCGACGAAAACGCCGTATTTTCCTTGCGCTGCCTGATCGAATGCAGCCAAAGAAGCTTTTCCATCAATCTTGACTTGCATCACTCCGGCACTGCGGCCGAGAACGAATAAAGCCTGACTGTCAGCGACAGAATCTGTGAGCGGGTGATTGATGTGTGTTTCCAGTCCGGAAGCGGCAATAACAACGCCCTGATCATCCACAATGGCGATACGCGCTGCATTTGTGATCAACCCTTGTGTGCGGAAATCGACAAGGATGTTTTCGAGATCATTGTTCGACAAGTCGGTAGTGTCCTTGCCGTCATTTGCTTTGCCGTAAATTGCACGATCAATTGAACTTGCAAGATGTCCGGTAGAAAGCATCATCGCAGATCGTGTATTTGTATCAATACTTTGCCGCCATTCATAAAGAAGCACGAGACGTGTTGCCGCGAGTATGACGAGAAAAACAAGGATAATCAGAGGAATGGCACGACGCAGCCATGGCTCAATGGCGAGCAGCCTTTTATAGGCTGGACCTGAGAGCAAATCGACATGCGCTGACCCGGCCTTGCGCTTTTTCAGCGAAGGTTTTGAATCAACAAACGTCCCTGTGGGCGCGTTAAACGCGTCCAAATGCGCCATTTCTGGCCCCCTCTAACATTAACGGATAAACTGGCGAACTGATTCGGTACGCAAAACACCCGAACAAGTCCAATGAATCAAAACTGATTCGTCCTGTCCAGTATTTTCTTTGCGTGGGACCTTTTTTCATTAATCAAGCTTAGAATAAAAGCTTTAATAATTTTTTAACGCTGTCATAGCGTACTCAAAGAAAAAGACCGTTTTAACGGGTAGTAACAAGGAATATTCCAGAAAATTTTCGAGAAAAAAGCGGGGAGAAATATCTTCTCCCCGCCAGAATTTTAATTGTTAGCCGAGTGTACGGCTTACGATGTCGGAAACGTCGACTGAAAGTTTTGGCTCTTTCAATATGCGTTCCAATTGTTCCTTGAGCTTGCTTTGGCGCTTCGGTTCCAGTTGTTTCCATGACCGCGTGAGCGTTGCAAGGCGAGCAGCAAGTTGTGGATTTTCTTTGTCCACAGTCAGGATAATATCGGCGAGTAACTTGTAACCCTCACCGTCAACCCGATTGAAGCCCGTCTGGTTCGAAGCTGCAAATGAAGCTATCAGTGCACGCGTCCGGTTCGGATTATCAAGCGAAAAGAGCGGATGTTTCATAAGCTCTTTGACATGTGCCAGGGTTTTCTCGCCCGGAACTGTTGCCTGAACGGAGAACCACTTATCCATAACAAGCGGGTCTTTGCCATAACGCTTTTCAAAATCGGAGAGTGCTTCTTTAGCTTCTTTTGTTTCATTGAAGAGATGAACAAGAATGGACAGTCCCCCCATCCGGTCTGTCATATTGTCAGCCTTCTTATATGCTTCGAAAGCACGTGTCGGAGTGTTTTCGGCAAGTGTGAGATAATTGAGGACAGTGTTTTTCAAAGCGCGTTTACCAGCCGGTTCGGCTTTTGGCGAATAATGACCTTCGGTCTTCATCTTGTCGAAAACGTGCAACATTTTCTGTTTCAGATGATCTGCCAAAGATTTCATGAAAGATTGGCGAACATTGTAAATGCGGTCGGGATCGACATTTTTGCCTATCATACGTGCAAGTTCGATTTCCGAAGGCAATTGCAGGCATAGCGAGCGGAAAGCAGGTTCCAATGTGTCATCGTCAAGAAGCGCTTCAATCAGTGTTTGAAGTTTTTCAGGCATAGCCGGTTTTTCAGCTGATTGATCGGCAATTGCATTAACCAGAGCCTTCCCCATTAACTGGTTGAGTGACTCCCAGCGATTGACTTCGTCGGCATCAAAGCGTGCACGGAAAGCAAGGTCATCATCGCTTTCTTCCATCTTCAGATTGATTGGCGCCGAAAAACCGCGCAGCAGTGATAAGACCGGCTTTTCTTTCAGATCACGGATATGAACGGTCTGCTTTGCTTCAGACAAAACAATAACATTATTTTCAATGTGGTTATCGGCCTGATAAGGCATATCTTTGCCGTTTTTGCCCAAAAGACCGAAAGAAAGCGGAATAACCATCGGTTTTTTATTCGATTGACCGGGAGTGTCGGGAACAGTTTGTGTCAAATCAAGTGTCAGGACACCATCTTTATAATGGCTATCAACGGTTACCGTCGGTGTTCCTGCCTGTTCGTACCACAGCATGAATTGTGATAAATCGCGTCCTGAAACATCGGCAAAACACGCGATGAAATCTTCAATTGTGCAAGCTTCACCATCATGGCGTTGGAAATAAAGATCCATGCCTTTGCGGAAAAGCTCGTCGCCAAGCATGGTATGAACCATGCGTACAACCTCTGCGCCTTTTTCATAGACGGTTGTCGTATAAAAATTGTTGATTTCACGATATTGCCGTGGGCGGACAGGGTGGGCGAGCGGCCCTGCATCTTCAGGAAATTGCGCAATTTTCAATACACGAACATCGGAAATACGATGAACAGGGCGGGAGCGCTGGTCAGACGAAAATTCCTGATCGCGATAGACCGTGAGCCCTTCTTTCAAACAAAGTTGGAACCAGTCACGGCAGGTAATACGATCGCCTGTCCAATTGTGAAAATATTCGTGTGCAATAACGCGTTCTATGCCGGCATAATCGAAATCGGTTGCTGTGTTCGGGTCGGCAAGGACATATTTATCATTGAAAACGTTCAGCCCCTTGTTTTCCATTGCGCCCATATTGAAGTCGGAAACAGCAACAATATTGAAAATATCAAGGTCATATTCGCGCCCGAACTTTTCTTCATCCCAACGCATTGCGCGTTTGAGTGAATCCATCGCATAGGCTGCACGTTCTCTTTTTCCTTTTTCGACATAAATTCCGAGTTTTACTTTCCGCCCCGACATAGTGGTGAAACTGTCGTCATAATGGTCAAGAGCGCCGCCAACGAGGGCAAAAAGATAGCATGGTTTGGGATGCGGATCTTCCCAGATTGCATAATGGCGCCCGCCTTCAACTTTGCCGGTTTCGACGAGATTGCCATTGGAAAGAAGTACAGGCTCATTCTTCTCATCAGCTTCGATCCGTGTTCTGAAAACCGAAAGAATATCAGGACGATCATAAAAATAGGTGATCCGGCGGAAGCCCTGTGGCTCGTTCTGTGTGCAATAGACGCCGTTAGAAAGATAAAGCCCCATTAATTGGCGATTTTTCTTGGGATTGATTTGCGTGGTAACCTGAAGAATAAATTTGCCTGAAGGGGGATTGTGAATTTCAAGTTTATCAGGTGTTGCCGAATAGTCTTTAGGCTCGAGCTTCTGACCGTTGATTGCCACTGACAACAATTTCAATTCATCCCCGACAAGAACCAATGGTGTTCCGGCTTTGGTGTTTTTACGTGGTGAAAGGGAAAGCTTCGATTTTACGATTGTTTCGGTAGGATGAAGCGAAAAATCGAGCTCGGTGTTGGAAATTGCGTAATCGGTGGGCTTGTAATCTTCAAGACGATATACTGGAGTGTCAGATTTGGTCATAAATCGTGCCTTTTTATAGAAGTTTATCATGAAGGTAAGCATATTTTGTCGAAACGACAACCGGCTCGAAAAGAAATCTCTGTTCATGCACACCAATGTGAATGGGAAATAGCATTTGCCCAACCTTCAATACGTTTATTTTGGTAACCAGCTTGTATATGAATGAAGAAAATGTCTCGTGCAAAGCAAACGGCAATTTTATTCGTTTAGTCTTATTGACTGCCGGATAAATGCTTTACCGACAGGAGAGAACTCGTGGAAAAACAGTCACCGGCTATTCCGGATGCCCCATCGGGAAATGTCATGCTCGGAATCTGGATGAAGATTTTATCGGTGGTCTGTTTTGTCGTTATGTACAGCTTTTTGAAATCGGCAAAAGGTGTTCCGGCAGGTGAACTGAGCTTCTTCCGGTCGTTTTTTGGTATTGTCCCGATCATCCTTTGGGTCATGTCATTAAAACAGCTTAAAACGGTGCTTTACACCAAAAATCTGACCGGACATGTTTTTAGGGGAATGTTCGGTACTTTTTCAATGCTATTCAGCTTTTATGCTTTGACCCTTCTACCGCTTCCTGAAACAGTTGCCATCGGTTATGGAGAACCGCTTATACTTGTGGTTCTATGTGCAATCTTTCTTCATGAAAAAGTTTATTTTTATCGTTGGAGTGCGGTTATTGTCGGCCTTATCGGTGTGTTGATCATTGTTTGGCCACGTCTCACTGTTCTCGGGTCAGCAAATGCCGATGTCGGAGCTTCAATTGGTGCGCTTTCCGCTCTTGGAGCGGCAATTATGGCAGCCATTGCTATGTTGCTTGTCAGGAAACTCGTGTTTACCGAGAAGACAACAACAATCACCCTCTATTTCATGATAACATCAAGCATTATATCGTTGATTACAGTTCCGTTCGGATGGGTCGTTCCGAATTTTTATCAAGCTTCCATGCTTATTCTGGCCGGGCTTTTCGGTGGTATTGCACAAATTTTTATGACGCAGGCTTACAGACATGCCGAACCTTCAACGGTTGCACCTTTTGAATATACGTCAATGTTGTTAAGCCTTTTGAGTGGTTATTTTATTTTTAACGAAATCCCGACGCTTGCAATGTTGTTCGGTGCGTGCCTCGTCATCGGCTCGGGTATTTTCATTATCCTTAGAGAATCCCATGTCATCGGGAAAAACCATACACGCCACCGTGCACTTTCGCATAAACACCGTTGAGCGCAAATTCGGAATGCTTAAACCTGCTGGTCAAGTGCATTGCGGATTTCCAGAAAATCTGCCCAGGCTAGTTTCTTCTGGCTTGGCGTGCGCAATAAATAGGCCGGATGGAATGTCGGCATCACCGGAATAGTTTTCCCGTTTTCCAAGTGATGCGAGAGCCATTGTCCTCTGGTGCGGATAATACCGTTTTTGACACCGGTCAGAACTTGCATTGCAGGTCCACCCAGAGCGACAAGAATTTCCGGCGCAGACAATTCTATCTGCCGTTCGATAAACGGACGGCAAAGTTCGGTTTCCATCGGTGTCGGAGTACGGTTACCAGGTGGCCGCCAAGGTATAGTGTTGGCAATATAAACGTCTTCCCGTTTCAAGCCGATTGCCGCGAGGATGCGGTTGAGCAACATACCGGAACGGCCGACGAAAGGAATGCCTTGCAAATCTTCTTCCCGGCCCGGAGCTTCGCCAACGAGCATAAGCTTCGAATGTGGTGTGCCATCAGCAAAACAGGTGTTTTTTGCTGTAAGTTTCAGTGTGCATCCGTTGAAAGATTTGAGCGCTTCGAAGAGTTCATCAAGATTTTTGGCGTTGCGGGCAAGTTCATTTGCTGTTGCAACTTGTCCTTCAACAGAAATGCGCTGAGGAGGAGCATGGCGGGGAGTGTGGCGAACATTTGCTCTTTCCTGAGGAACAGCTGTTTCACGCGCGGCGGCTACTTGTTTTATAATTTCCGCCGATTGTTTGAAACGGTCGATAGGTTTGTCATCAAGTGGCGTGTCAACGCCGGCTTCTGAATAGAAGCCAAGCAATTCTTCATATGAAATCGTGCCGTTTGAACGCTCTGACATTGTAACCTTTAGTCTTTCATAGCCAATGAATAGACCAAGCAATAGAGCTCTTCAAGACCGGATATCAGTTGCCTGACTGGCGGTGAGATCAGGCGACAGGAAAGGGTTACCCCCGAGTTTAAAGTTTAGGCAAAAACTACTTTAAGAGGAGAAGCCCTATTTAAAATTTCTCCTGTTGCAAATGAACGGGAGAAAGCCTGGCCAAGTCAGAGCGGGAACTTGAATCGTTCTTAAGAATTTTGTTTTTCAAAAAAGCATGTGATTTTTTATATTTCAATGCTCTAGAAAATAACACTGGAATATGAAGCTGTGATAGATCGCGCCGCAAATCGAGTTACCAGAGAGGCTCTCCGTGTCTTGCCATTAAAAACTCCGCAGCCTGCAAAAGACGGCCATCGGGAGCAATGTGCCGGATAAACATTGATAGATCACGGCGCATTCGTTCGATCGGACAACGTTCGATAAAAGCTTCCATACCAAGCGATTTCTCGCAAAGGTTAAGAATTCTTACGCAGACATCCTCCATCTGATCATGTGCGAGAAGGCAGGCCAAAACAGCATCGTCGACATTTTCCTTCGTCGGTTTTCGTGTTGCTTCTTCAACAAGACAAGCAGTTTTAAAAAGCATGGCCGAAGCCGCCAATGTTTCGGAACGTGCTTTTGCAAGGCGTGTTAGCTGGAACGGATCATCAAGCCGGTTTTTGCGAATAAGCATTTCGCGCCACGTATCAATAATCGCTTCTGCACCGCCAAGATGAGCGACACTATGGCGCCAGACGCCACCTATATAGTGTGGTTCCTGATGAAAATCCCCCGGTTTTCCAAAAAGATCACCTTCTTTAATTTCCATATCGGAAAAATCGAACGAACCGGTCAGCGTCGGACGCATGCCGGAAGCATCCCAATATTCGATATTTTGTCGTAAGGTGTCGGTGACATCTACCACAGCGAGTTGATCGGCATCTCTTTCGTTTTTTCGAAGACGTATAATTGCCAATTCAACCATTCCCAATCCGGTTACCAGACGTTTTACTCCATGGAGCCTGATTTTTCCGTTCGGCAAAGTGGTAAATCTCAAAGGTTGATTGAGACTGGCACCCCAAACTCCCAGAAGAGCACCTTCCTTGACCTTGGAAAAAATGGTTTTTCTCAAACGGTTTTCGGCATAGAGCTCGATAAGACGCACGGCATGAAGATGCCCCTCGAAAAGGCGTGCGAGTGACAGATTGGCTTTGCCAAGCCTGCGTAAAAAATCGAATGCGGCTTTGGTTTCATCTTCATTTTTTGTCAAAGCCCAATTGCTGCCGCCAAGTTTTTTGGGCAGACAAGCACGAAGTGCGCCACTTTCATTCAACCGTTGCAAGTCGACCGTCAGCCCGTATTCTTCTACATGATCGGCACTCTCCGAAATGAGGTCGAACAGGGCTTTATTATCCGTGGACATAGGTTTTTCCATAAACATTTCAGAAAATTTCGTTAGGAGAAAATGCTCGGAAGTTAAATGCGCAAAGGCTGAAGAAATTCAAAAACAAAACGGAAAAAGGGGAATTTAGTCGGGATTTGGCTTTGTTTTTCTCGAAACTTCATGGAAATGTCGGAATTTGGCAGATTGGTTGTATCAAAACCGGTCAGAATTGAAACTGATTTCCACAAGTACTGGCAGGTGATCGGAACCGAAAAAAGAAAGACGTTTAACGCTTATAGGTTCGATGTCCTCGGAAAGCAGAATCTGGTCAATAGGAAGTCCCAAATAAGGCCATAGACGAGCGGGGAAGCTATATGAAAGCCATGTTGCACCGATGCCTGAAATGTGCCGTGTACCGGTCAGTCTTTCCATTCTGGAAACGGTATTGCTCCACGTTACACTATTGAAATCGCCTGCAACAATCATTTGCGAAAATTTGTGCTTGAAGTCGGTTCTGAATGCACCGTTTTCCAGTTCGTCTAATTGTAAATTCTGCCCGAATGGCCACGGCCAGGCAAGATGGACAGAGATGACATCAAGGGGAGGGCGATTTGGTTTGTCCGACAGGAATTCTATTTTTGCTATATAACCATGGGTGGTTGTCGCATCGTAACAGGTAACAACGGGAGAATTGGTAAAACTGTAGCGGGATAAAAAACTATCTGACAGGATAACGCCTGTCGCGCCTGCGCGGTCATTGTCGGCCAAGCAACCGATAATCGTCAAATTGTTGTTTTGAAAAAATTCGCGCCATTTTGTGGAAGCTTCTTGTATCGTGATAATATCAGGCTTTTCTTTTTCTATGAGAGTCAGGAATTTTTCCGGAGTTTGATTGTCAAAACGCAAATTGGCTTGCAACAGTTTGAAGGTCGAGCTTTTAAGCATTCCGGAATTTGGTGAAACGCCGTCATCATTCAAGCTTAAACCGATAAGGGCAGCCGCAAATATTATCGGAAAAACCGCTTGTTGCCGAAGTTTTGTGAAAACAAGAGGAAAGGTAAGTAAAATAGTAAAAAATGCGAGTGGAATGCGGATATTGGCAAGTGAATCTAAAAGCGGATGAAAAGCTGTGAATAAACTCGCAAATAATGGCAAAGTCGACAAAACGACGACAATAAACCAAATAAGGGCAAGAGTCTGACAAACGGATTTTCCGGAATGTTTACCCATTTTGATTGCCGTCTAAAAAGCGGCACAAGCCAACCATTAATTCGTCGATTGACTTGTAAGGGGAGCAAAAATCGGCTTTGCATAGGCCGGAGTCTTGGCATGAAACAAAGCAAATGCGCCTAAAACCGCCACAAAAACCAAAGTCAAAAACAATATAGAACAGCGACGAATCAGCATAATTTGGCTCCCTTCGTTAACCATATTGCATAAATTATTTCATTTGAAACTAGTTATCTTTCATGAGGAAGCGAGATTTATTATTATATCAACTGTTCTGTTGTTTTCGGGCAATACCGTTTACTGATACCGTATTGATCATAAAATAGGTGGCGTCTTTTCCAAAAGGAACTATCCCTTTTTATCGCTTTATATCGCCAAACCCCAAAAATTTGGACTCTAAACAAGTAAAGTCGGGTTAGCTTTCATGTGAACTTTCCCGAAAAAAACGTCTAACAAATACACATGTGATCTGGCACACATAGTTGATAAAATTGACTATGTGTCATGATAAAATGTGAAGCTGATCGCGATAGATATCCATCATATCTTTGGAAAAACAACAAAAGATGACCCTTTGAGGAAAGTCATTCTTTTTTAAAAATTGACAAGTGGTGAAAACAGCAATTTTTGCAGCTTCCTTATGAGGATAACCATAGACACCGGCAGAAATTGCCGGAAATGCGATCGATTGGAATTGCTTATTTTCCGCAATCGCAAGTGAATTCTCGTAACATGATTGCAGTTTTTCCGCTTCATGGTCAACGCCGCCATACCAGATCGGTCCGACTGTGTGGATAATGTAGCGGGCGGGCAGGCGATAACCGTTTGTGAGCTTTGCTTCACCTGTTTTACAACCATTAAGCGCCTTGCATTCGGTAAGTAGTTCGGGGCCTGCAGCCTTGTGGATTGCGCCATCCACTCCACCGCCGCCAAGAAGAGTTGTGTTGGCCGCATTAACAATGGCATCGACATCAAGCTTGGTAATGTCACCACAAATGACGGAAATACGATTTTTGTCTATCATCAATGATTTCCCCTTCATTTCGAAATATCGATTGCTTCGATTGTGATCCTTTTCAAGCGAAGTGGAAATAGCCAAAAATTATTAGAAAAATCAGTAAAAACGAGCCTGAAAATCGTGCAGTGATTGAGAAGACCTGGTCAACTTTTTGAAAAAGAAGCGGCACGTTCCCGCAATAATTGATAGACATAGTTTTTGGCAGTTTTGACAGCATCTTCCAATGATTTACCTTTGGCTATCTCGCAGGCAATGGCCGTTGATAAGGTGCATCCTGTTCCTCGCATCGTTGCGTTGAGACGTGCATTCGAAAAATTGGTGGTACGGGAAGAGGAAACAAGGCTATCGATTGCAATCTCTCCCGTTTCATGCCCGCCTTTTGCAAGAACATATTTGGAGCCGGAGGCTAACAGTTTTTTTGCCTGCTCGATCGTTTGGGAATGATTTTCGGAAAGGTTTTTACCGGTTAAAGCGGCAAGCTCGGGAAGGTTGGGCGTGACAAGATAGCAATATTTTAACAACTTTTCTTTGATGGCTTTTACGGTTTTGTCGTCTGCAAGGACACCCCCCGATGAAGCACGGATGACCGGATCAAGTATAACCGGAATGTCGGAAAAATTGTCAAGAACGATGCAAATTGCCTCGACGATTTCAGGTGATCCCGTCATTCCCACTTTAATAGCCGAAATTTTATCCGACCGGAGTGCAGCCAACATTTGACCGCGGATAATGTCTCCATTCATCGGCAGCTTTGTTTCGACATGGTGGTCATCCTGCACATTGACGGAGGTGACAGCAAGCCCTGTTCTGACAGAAAAATGGCTTGCTGTTTCGATATCACGGACAATCCCTGCGCCACCCGTCGGATCGGTTCCGGCAACGATGAGTATTTTGGGCATCAGCGCCATTTTTGTGTTGCTTCCAGCCATTGTTTTACACGGTCTTCGGGATTTTCGTTCATGGCAATATCGGTTACCACAGCAGCACTATCGGCACCGGCTTCCAACACAGCCTTGGCACGTTCCGGATTCAATCCGCCGATTGCAACCAGAGGAAGATCACCAACGAGCTTTTTCCAGCGGGTCACTTTTTCCAACCCTTGAGGTTGCCACTTCATCTTTTTCAATATGGTTTGATAAACAGGCCCTAAAGCGACATAATCCGGCTTCACGGCAAGCGCTTTATTGAGCTCGCTTGCATCATGTGTACTGACGCCGAGCTTCAATCCTGCTTTCTTTATTTTGTCGACATTGGCATCAATAAGATCTTCCTGCCCGAGGTGAATAAAATCACATTTTTCCTCAATTGCCGCTTTCCAATAATCATTGATGATCAACTGACAATGAAATTGTTTGCAAACAAGTTTTGCTCTCTGGATATGCTGGTGAAGAACCTCTAAAGGCACATTTTTCATGCGCAATTGCACCAGTTTAACGCCAAGCGGTATCAGCTTCTCAATCCAGTCTGCACTGTCAACGATAAGATAAAAGGGGTCTAGTTTGATCAAAATACTGCCTTTCCAAACACCGGTGTTGAAGGAACAGCAACATCTCGTGGCTCCAACATTCCGGCTTTATATGCACTTTGCCCGGCTTTTATAGCATTTGCAAACGCCTCCGCCATCAATACCGGATCACCAGCCTTGGCGACGGCTGTGTTGAGCAATACACCATCATAGCCAAGTTCCATGGCTATTGCCGCATGAGACGGGCGACCAATTCCGGCATCCACAATCAAAGAAAGCTCCGGAAAATTGGCGCGGATTGAACGCAAGCCATCAACGTCCTTTGGTCCTTTTGCTGATCCGATAGGGGCACACCAAGGCATAATCACACGACATCCTGCATCAGCCAGCTTTTCTGCAACAATGAGGTCATCTGTGGTATAAGGAAAGACTTGAAATCCATCTTCGTTAAGGATGCGGGCAGCTTCGACCAAAGCAAACACATCCGGTTGCAGTGTGTCGGCATTGCCGATCACTTCCAGTTTAATCCAGGGCGTTTTGAAAATGTCGCGCGCCATATGCGCCGTTGTGACAGCTTCTTTTACTGTAAAGCATCCGGCGGTGTTCGGAAGAATGGATACGCCGAGAGATTTTATAAGGGAAAAAAATTGCCCCCCTTGTTTTCCACCAGCCGTTTCACGACGCAGAGATAATGTTACAACCTCTGTATGGGAAGCACGAATTGCATCTTCAAGAATTTTTGGCGATGGATATTGCGCCGTTCCTAACAGAAGATGGGATGAAAATTTTTTATCATAAAGTTCAAGCAACTTGCTCAACCTCCCTGCATAGGGCTTAGAATTTCTATTCTATCGCCGTTATTCAATTTGAAATCTTCGCGCTCGCTTTCACTCACAAGCTCGGCATTGACGGCTGTTGCCAGCCAATCGCCTTCATAATCGAGCTCGTTCAAAAGAGCCGAAAGCGTTTCAGCGCCTACATTTTTTTCTTCGCCATTAACGAATAACTGCATTTTAATCAGCCCATCACAATTTCAGTCACCTGACGGGCCATCTCCGGCGAGATGAGGTATCCGTGGCGGTGCATTCCGTTGACATAAATGTGGTTGCCGTCCTGTTTTACTCGCGGAAAATTATCTTCATAGGCAGGGCGAACGCCAACGCCGATTTCCACAATATCGGCCTCACCAAAGGACGGATGAATAGTGTAGGCGGCATTCAGAAAATCCATCATCGAATGCGCTGTAATCGGCCTATCATCATTGCTTTCGATCATAGTTGCGCCAATCATAAAAATTCCGTTGTCTCTGGGTACAATATATAACGGAATTCGCGGGTGAACGAGCCTGATCGGTCTTGAAAAGGAAATTTCGGTATTGTGCACAAGCAGCATCTCGCCACGAACGCCACGCATGTCTTTATCCTGTCCAAGACGGGCGATACCTGTTGCATCGACAATAAAATCAAAACCGTCTTCACTTGCTCCGACGTCAACAAAATGAGCGTTCATATCTGCCAATTTTTGTTTCAAAGCCAACAGCGCTTTGCGAGGATCAATATGGCCTTCGGTTTCGTAAAATAAACCGCGGTTGAAGCGACCCGCAAGATCGGGCTCCAATTTTGCAATTTCATCTCCGTCGATTATGCGATGCCCGCCCGTGCGTTCTGAAAAACGGTTCAATTCTGCGGCATCTCTTTGAGGCGCAACAACGAGGGTACCATTATGTTTTACGAGATCGGGGAGAGTCTCGGCCCACCATTTCATTGTCTGTAACCCCAGTTCTTCGACGCGTGCTTCGGCACTTTCGCGTTCGCAATAGGGGGCAAGCATCCCGCCGGCATACCAGCTTGCAGCTCCACGGGGAGAATCATCCGGAGCCGAGATCGTTATTTCAGCTCCCGCTTTTGCTAACATATAAGCGCTGGTCAAGCCGGCAACGCCACATCCTTTGACAAGTATTTTCTTGTTCGTTTTTTGCATTCGCATCATCCACAATCAAATGAGGTTGCAAGGAAAATTTGCAATCCCGTTAAGCCGGAATGAACCAGCTGTGTGATATCCAGAATGTAAATTCTTGGAACACAACATAAAACCGGATCGGAATGATTGAAAATCAAATGACTGCTCTTCGTCGAGCAGGTCAAATATAACCACCATCCCTCCGCCAGTCCTAACTGGTTCAGGTTCAATGGGTCACTGTAATGATCTGACTTAAATCAATCTCAATACAGACTCTCAGCCCCAAATGGCTCCCCAAGGTTGGTGCGCATGTTTGGCTTAAATGGTTATTTTGTCAACATCTATAAAACGTGATTGATGACTCTCTAAAAAGAACGCAGCTTATCGTTGAACATAGAAGTCCCAAAATACGGCATTCAAGGTGTTTAAAATGCAAGAGAAGTTTTGATAAGCAATAGAGATGTTAAACGTCTTCTTTTTCGAAAGGCAAAAATGCGGCAATGATCAGCAAAAGCCAGCCGAGAATGTTGATTGTGCCTCCGAGCGGGGCAGCATAAGGAAAGAGCCGTGTTTCGGCAAATTCGCGACACATGATATCCAAAGCAAAAAGCGCGACGCCAATAATGATAAGAACACCAGAAAGGCGCATGACGATATTTGTTTTTGTGGCAACCGAGAGGCCTAGAAGCGCTGCTGCATTGCCAAGAAGGACGGGTGCCACTGCTTCGTAATAGCCGCCGATATGCGAGGCAGCCGCGTAAGCAGCAATACCACCGGCGCCATAAAGGCCGGAAAAGCCGCATAATATACGTTTATTCAAATCAGACATATTTTTCACCCCTTATCTGCCGCAATCAGCGCGTATGAGAAAGCCTCTGCAAAGAGGTCCAGTTGTTTGCGAGGACCAACACTCACCCTAATGAGCCGATCAAGAACAGGCACAAAAGGTTTTCGTACGAATATTTGCCGTTTTATAAGTTCATTTAAAACATCTGTCGCAAATTTCCCGTCACGACCACAATCAATGGCAACGAAATTGGTTGCAGACGGCAAAGTTTTTAATCCGTTTTTTTCAGCGATTGTTACAATTTGCTGCTTTGCCGTTTCGATTTTCTTGATGACATCCTCGAGATATTTGCGATCTGACAGAGCTTGCAAGGCTGCAATTTGTGCCATTTTATTGACAGAAAAATGGTCACGAATTTTATCGAACATGTTGATCAGCTCGGAAAACCCGATTGCATAGCCACAGCGCAATCCGGCAAGACCATAAGCTTTAGAGAAGGTACGCATCCTCAAAACATTGGGCCATAATTTTGACATGGCAGGCAATTCGTTTTTTGGCGCAAGTTCGCCATAAGCTTCATCAAGAACCAATAGTGTAGTTTCAGGCAAACTCTTAATAAAGGCTTCAATCGCGTTTTCGTTATGCCATGTCCCCAAAGGGTTATCCGGATTTGCGAGATAAACAATTTTTGCTTTATATTTATGCGCTGCATCCGATAGAGCCTGAAGATCAGCCTTGTCATTTAGATAGGGGACTTCCACGAGTTTTCCGCCAAAACCTGCTACGTGATAGTTGAATGTCGGATATCCGCCAAGCGAGTTGATAACAACATCACCAGGCTCGATATATTGGCGTACAATCAACCCCAGAAGAGAATCCACTCCGGGACCGATGGTTAGCTCATTCGGCTTTAGGTCGTACAGCTCTGCGAGCGCATTGGTGAGATCGTAATTTTCAGGGTCACCATATTTCCAAACTTCATTAGGAGAGTTTTTAAGAGTCTCAATGACGGAAGGTGCAGGCCCAAAACCATTTTCATTGGCACCTAATCTTGCACGAAATAAATGCCCCGTTTTTCGCTCGATAGCTTCAGGACCTGTAAAAGGAACAGTCGAAGGTAATGAAGCGACAAGAGGCGTGACAGCCGGAAAAACATATTTGTCTGACATAGTCCAATCCAGTTACAGCGGGCGATATGCTACAAAGCTTTCTAAAACGACTAGCATAAAAAGGTTCTACCGTAGATATCAATAAATCGTTATGCCTATGATTTTAATCCGGAATTTTGAAAATTGAAGTTGTTTTTCGGCAATGGCATATTGCAACGAATGATATTCATTTTTTAAATATCAATTTATATAAAATATATAATGAAATATCAAATATTCATTATTAAAACATTATAATGAAATAATATATTTTATGAAATATATATAAAACGTTTATTTATAATTAAAAAATGAATTTTTATTCGTTAATTTTATTGCATTTAAAAATTAAAAATAATATAAATTTAAAAATTAAAATAAAAAAATATAAAATAAATTTTATATAAAAAATAATGATTATGAATGAAAACCTTGTGCGTTAGTTATTTTCATAATGAGCTTATCGGTTAGATTATCGGAGTGAATTTATTTGCGCTATACATGCCAGACATTAAGAAAAATTTTCCGCTTCTTCAAATGTGAAATGAACGATCTGGCAATTTATTATTGAGGCGCGATGATACTCTCGGTTTTCTTTAATATCGAAAGGTGGTCATCGACATCACGGTGGTTATTTCTATCACAATTTGAATATGATCAGGCGCAAATGGTCGGGTTTGTCGATAACTACGAAAATTCAAACTGTGTATTGAGTCCAATTGGTAGAAGATCTGAAATGATGATCAAAAAACAAACCGATTTTCTCTAAATCGCATCACAACAAATGTTGAAAAACAAATTGCCTGAAGGACCGGCATTCAAGCCGTGTTTTCCTATAACAGGCTTGTAACGCTCAAAATCAAAATGATCGAACGTGATTTAATACTCCAATCCGATTAATGACCCAATTTGATTGGTTTTTGACATAAAACTAAAATTATCTTTGACATAAAAAAACCGGTGGTAAAACCACCGGTTCTTATTTTTATTCTTTCAAGAATTAGAACGAACGTTGGATACGAAGCATACCCTGGAAAGCATCCTGACCTTTCAAAGAGTCAACAACCTTTTCAGTATTGGCAGCGTTACGGGCGCTGTAGTCATTTTCCCAAGAAATATATGACAATTCAGGAGTAATGACGAGACCCGGTACCAATTCATATTTTACGTTAACAGATGCAGCGAATGTATCTGTATCGTCGTAAGCAACCTGAGCGTTGAAGCTGGTCTTCTTGTTGAATTTGAAGGTTGTACCACCCCAAACAGCCCAATCGCCGCCCCAATCACCATAGATCGAGTTGACTTGGCGATAAACGCCTATTTTAGTTAAGCCATTTCTTGTACGTGTAGAAGAATTGGATTCATAACCGTATGTGTCGTCTCTATCATAGTAATCGTCAGCAGATTTATATCCACCCATGACCCAAACGCTCCACTGATCGGTAACGTTCAAATCCAAACGAGCCTTGGCAGCCCATTCTTCATAATAAGCATCATATGCGCCAACAACAGAAACACCACCCCAGCCTTGAACGAATTTCAAGCCGCCAACGACATTTGGTGTGTAATCATCAATTTTGCTGCTCAGTTTATGTCCTTTGACATTTGCAATATCAGCATAATCGTTGTGGTATCTATAGCCGTAACCGTCGGCGTCACTGTTGCCCTGTTCAACACCCAAGATAGCGGAGAAGCCGTTTCCTGCGTTGAAGGTGTAGCTGATGACGTTGGTACGTGAGTAAGCCATCGGGTTCAGGACATCATCATTGATGACATTACCATAATAACCTGTCCAATGGTGGAAAATCGATTCATCAAGACCTACGCGGATGCCACCGAGTTCGATGAATGCAAAATGGAGCTGTCCTGAAGCAGTATCGCCCTTTTCGTCCCATTCTGCACCTTCGTCCCACTGCGAACGCAATTCAACGAATGTGCGCAATGTGCCGAGTTCTGTTTCAGAAGCAGTGTGGAAACGGAGTGTTGCACGTGTACGCCAAGCGTAAGTATCACGGTCGATGTCACCACGCTTACGGGCATAAACATTGTCACCACCCTTGATGTCGGCACGGACATAACCCGAAATGCGCATGCAGGTTTCAGTACCAGGGATATAGAAATATCCTTCACCATAAGCGTCACAGACGCGTACATATTCAACGGGTTCCGGCTCTGCAACGACAACGTCGGCTGCACGAGCGCCAGAAACTGCAATGAGAGCTGCAGCGGAGCCGAGAAGAAGGCTCTTAATGTTCATATCTGACCTCCAGTCAAAGTTAAAATTGGGTCGGGTTCACGAAGTTCAGAAAGTTTGAATCCCGATCCCCTTAACCGAAAAAGTCGCACGCAAGCGCTCCTTCTTCATGGATCGAACATACCTGACGATATTTTTGATTCAACCGTGAAAAAGGAAAAAGCGGGGTTTTGAAGCGAGTATCGTCACGTCTTGTTGCAAAAATGACACAAAAAGATAGGGTTTCAGATGATTTGTTTGTGAATTATTAACCATATTTTTTGTGTTAAATTAACTTTAACCCAAAACTTTGACCGGTGATAAACCATTTTTTGAGTCGCTGTTGCTCTTAATCAAAAAGCGGCGGTTTGGTTATGTTTGAGCAACACTATGCGATTTATTGCTAGGCAGAAGGTTTTATAAATCTCACTTCGCGTAACGGAGGCTTTTCGTGAAAACGAGATTTTCTCACTGTCTTTTGTTCAAATGATCTCCTCTGTTCGAACGAACTTGGAGGAGGCAGCGGAACCTTCATTATTATATATTATGTATAAAAATCGATTTTTTGAGAAAATCGCTTGAACTTCCGTGAAAGAATGTTTATTGGCTGCTCTCGGAGAGGTGGCCGAGTGGTCGAAGGCGCTCCCCTGCTAAGGGAGTAGAGCTCAAAAGGCTCTCGAGGGTTCGAATCCCTTCTTCTCCGCCATTTTTTAGTTAAATTCTCCGCTATGTTCCGAAATCTCTGCAATATTCCGAAAGAGATAGAGTTGGAATAATATATCATGCCGGTTGAGCATTCTCGCTTTCCCTTGATACTGGCTGGCAATAAAATTTGTAACGAATTTATAAATGTCGCCGTTCTGTTCGTCTTGAAATGGAATTTAATCGGCACTTATTTTCTTATGTAGCTTTTTGTACATATTTTTGGTGGTAACCGGTTCGAATTTTCATCACATACGGATAAAAGCGGTGATGCAATCAAGCGGTGCTTTACGTCGGGGACTCTATTTAAATCCGTCAAGCCGGAAAACATTTATCCGCCAGACATAAAAATTGGGACAAAGATCAAATTTATCATATGAGTGCTACATTGCATTTATTACCTCGCAAAATCATCTCTTTGTCTCTTGGCTCCCCATGCTGTTTTTATTATCGATTGTTATCCGCATTTAAGAGCCGGAATTTCTCCGGATTTTCTTTTGCAACAATTGCCGATATCGACGGACAGTCTGAAAGAACAGATAAATAGGGGAACTCGAACCTCCTACCATTAGAGGATTTCATACGGAGTAGAAACCAGAAGAGGTGCGTAACGAAAATAGAACATTTTTCGAATGCTGTTGTTTGTAGCAGTTTGCAGCCATTGATCTATTGTTACGAAATCAACCAGTTTTGGTGAAGAGAAACGAATACAGCTTGGTTCCCGTGGCCGACTTTTTTCGGTGCTGTAAATAATAATCAGCCATACTTTTTTAAAAACTCTTCACTGCATGTTAGGAAATTAAATTATTGATCATTCTTTCTCCTGATTGAATTCCAAGATTAGCAGGGGAATTTTCATCAATGTCAACCCACTTCCAAAAGTGAGCTTGTTTAATTTTAATTAAAAGTATGAAAAATCAATAAGCAGGATATTACCCCGCGAGTAGGACTCAAGAATTAAATTTATTCGAAAATTGCGTTTTAATTTAATTTTTTAATGGAAACTCCATTCGATTTTATCAGATATTAAAAATATAGATAATTATTCTGGTAAAAACTTAATTAGTTTTTTTAATTTATTGAATATAGAATATATATACGAAAATTAATAGATATTAATATTATATTTTAATTTTAAACATAAAAAATAAAATTTAATGTAAATTAAAAATAAATGATAAAAATCGCTTACGGATAATATATAGAATTATAATTCGAAAAATTTTGCGTAATTTTTTTTGGAGTAATTGCGTAGCGAGACAAAACAATATAAATCTCGATCATATTTTTAATCTGTTAAAAATTGTCAGAAATTCAATATGCATACAGAGCAAAACACTGGAATTATAGACCACAAACATTCCAAACAACCATCTGGAAACAGTGGCGAATTACGCGCCCTCATTGAATTGGAGGGGAATTTTATTATTCCGGGTTATCAACGTGGTTACCGATGGAATGACCAGCAAATTTATGATTTTTTAAATGATATTTTCGAGTTTTACGAACAATTCAAGAATGGAAAAGAAAATAAAATCTATTTTCTTCAACCTGTTGTAGTTATGGAGAACTATAACGAGGGAACAGATAATGATGAAAAAGAAAACGAACCCGAAATAAACATTGTTGACGGGCAACAACGTTTAACAACAGTGCTTTTACTAAACGCAGTTCTGTTAAATCCGTCGAACAACTATGTTCCAAAAAATATTGATTATCGGAAGTCAATTAAAAAACAACTAGACCGCGACGCCATTTATTATGAGTTTTTTGACAAAGCTATTCATTACATTTTTTCCAACGAAGTCGAGGCAAAAAACGACAAACCACGTCGCAATATTAATAAAAACAAATTTATTAACTATACATTAACCATTAATACACGGAATGAAAGTGATGAATTTTTAAAACGTATAGCAAAGGGTATAGAACCGACCGAAAAGGAATGCGATAGTATCGATTTATATTTTCTTTTTAATGCTCATGATAAAATAAGACAATATATTGATGAGAAGAATAAGAAAGGCATCAATTGGATAGAATTTTATAGGATATTTGCTAATCAGGTAAAAGTACTTTGGTACGCGATTGATAATAGCGACTCCAGCGGTGAAATAGCGGCATTTACACGTTTGAATAGCGGAAAAATTCCCTTGACAAATGCCGAGCTAAGCCGCGCAGCACTCCTCAATCCTGCTTATTACAAATCGAAGGATAACAAAGACGATAATCAAAACTTGCCGGATATTGAAACGGAACGTGGCTTGATTAGCATTGGGTGGGATAACCTCGAATATGAGTTGCGAAAACCGGAATTCTGGGGCTTTCTCGGTTTTTCGGAAAATGACTGTTCGTCGAATGTTAAAGATCAACGAAACAAGAGCTTTGAAGACGAACGTTACCAAACGCGCATAGATTTTCTTCTGGATTTTCATTTTTCCCAAAAAAACAAAGATAATACCAAAAATAAAGATGAAGATAATACCGAAAATAGCAATCGAGATAGAAATCTTCCTCCTTTTATAAAACTCGAAAAAAAATTGAAAGACGCTAAAAAGAATAATTTTTCTACTAATAATGTAAAGCAGATATGGGAATCAATCCAGCTTGATCTATGGAAGTTACAAACCTGGTATGACGATAATGACCTTTATCATTGGATTGGTTATTTATTTGCTGAAAAACGAATGAATCCTGACCTGTTTTCGAAATTTAAAGATCTGAAAAAAGACGAGTTAAAGGAAGAAGTTAAAGGTTACATCGCAAGTTTTTATCGGGATTTGGATACAGCTCTGGAATATACTTACGATACCAATGAACCGGGATGCGAAAGGCTCCTGTTTTTATACAATGTAGAATATGTGAGAAGTATGAAAACAACCGGCACAAAGCACCGATATGACTTCTCGGCCCATCATCAAAAGAAATGGACAATAGAGCACATCAACGCGCAAAATGTTGAGGGACTCAACACAAAAGAACAATGGTTGATTTGGTTAAAAAGCCATCGGGGAGTGTTGGACAGTCGTGTTCAGATTGAGGAAAACAAGAAAAACGAACTGATCGGGCGCGTGAATGAATTGATCGATAAGCTCGAACGTTCCGAGCAGTCAAAATCGTCAGACCTGAGAGATGAGTTTTTGAGGCTGTCGAATGAGATAGTGGAAAAAATCAATGATGTCTATGGCATCAAGGACTTACACGAGCTGTCGAACCTCGCGCTTCTTGACGGTTCGGCAAACAGTGTTCTGAACAATTCGATTTTTCGTGTCAAACAGAACAAAATTATTGAAGAAATGAAACAAGGCAATTTCATTCCACCCGCTACACAAGCTGTATTCTTGCGCCTGTTTAGCATGGAAGAACAAGATCATCTATATTGGACAGCGAACGATCGCAAAGCATACCTCGGTGACATCAAAGAAAAACTAACGTACTTATTGGGATGAAAATAATGGGGAGTGGCAAGGTTCAAAGCTTTTATCAACTTTTGCAAGAAACTGAAGTTGTTATCCCGATGATACAACGTGATTATGCGCAAGGACGTCTTACCGAAAAAGTGAAGTCTATTCGCCACGACTTTCTGGATGCACTTTATAAGGCGTGTAAAGATAAAAAACCGCTACATCTCGATTTTATCTATGGGGAGGAAGATGAAGGATTTTTCAAGCCATTTGATGGGCAACAACGGCTGACTACATTGTATTTGTTGCACTGGTATGCGGCAGTAAAAGCGGAAAAATTAGCCGAGGAAAAGGAATTTTTTAACCGCTTTGGTTATGAAATTCGTGAAAGCACGAGGGTATTTATTAAAAAGCTTAATAATGAAGTCGTTTTTTCATCGGAACAGCTTTCCGACGGCAACGATATTTCGTCAATTATTAAAAATGCTCGCTGGTATGTTTCCAGATGGGAATTGGATCAATCAATATCCGGTATGCTGGTCATGCTGGATGCGATCCATAAGAGATTTAGCGATATTCCGGATCTTTGGAAAATATTAACTGACGAGCCACCGCTTATCACATTTTTTTATAAGCCATTGCAAGACCTGTCTTTGTCAAGCGATGAGCTATACATAAAGATGAACGCGCGCGGCAAACAGCTGACCGAATTTGAAAATTTCAAAGCAAAATTTGCGGAACTGCTGAGAGAAAAATCCTCCAAAGGAGAACTGGAAACCAAAACGCCATTGGACGAGATCGAAAGATGTTTTGATACGACATGGATACAAGTTTTTTGGGATAATGTTCGTCCACGCGGTAACGCCGGCAAAACTCGTTCAGACGGTAACGTCGACGAAAATGATGAAGCGATTTTATGCGACAAAGCATTTGCGCGTTTTTTGCGTTATATCGGCACCATTTTATATCTCTTGGCTGAACAGGAAGTCCCTTCCGAAGATAAAAAAGCAATAGATTCGCCAGACGATTTCCGAACCATGAAATTGTTCGAGATATTTAGACATGTGGTAGAAACAAAATCTTTTTTGTCGGATATAGACGGTAATAATATTGACGGGTTAAAACGTTTACTCGACGGAATAAATGACCTTGGTAACGATGAAATAGACAAGATATTAAAAGAAATTTTTTATAAAAAAAAGATGAATATTAAAGATGAAGACGAAAACGGCGGATCGTCTTTAAAAATTGCTCTCTATAACACAGACGAAAATTTATTTGAACATTTAATCGATCCGAATAAGGAAGATACAGTTGCTACACGCCTTCTTTTATTTGCGTTTTTATTATTAATATGGAGAAAAATTTCTCATGATAAGGGTGCCAAGTTGGCGATTAATGAGGATGATATAATAACGATGCGGGAGGCGCTGCGTCCCATTCGCAATCTTCTTGAGAATTCAGCCTCTGAACTTCGATATGAAAACTATGCGGATCAATTACGTGAACTGGTGAAGCTTATTTTAACTGATCGTTTAAGTGAAAAAGAGGATATTGTTTCACCCGATCTGTTGAGCATTGTTCCAAGGAACCAAGTTGACAATGAAAACGAATGGATCAAGGACACCAATTTCAATGTTTATCAAATAAATGAAGAAGCGGTAAAACAGAAACTTCGCCGACAACATAAGGGCGATAAAAAATTTCTGAACGCACTGAACCGGCTAGAAAATCATGAATTTTTTCGTGGTAATTTAGGCGCATTTTCTCTGTGTGAACAGCAGGAAACAGAAGGGCATGAACAGGCGGAAAAGAGTGTACGGAAGGAGCCGGAAAAGTTCATTTGCTTTGATCCCAAAATTATCGAGGCAGGAGATAAACTTTTCAGCCAATTTGCAGAAAATTCCGAAAGTGAGCTACTAAAGAATTCGTTATTGTGTGAGGATGATTATGCATTGCCAACGGGATCATATTTTACTTATGGAGCTTTACAGGACATCCCTCATAAGCAGTCTACCTGGAATTCAATTTTTAATAGAAGCTTATACAATCAGCGGATAAAATGTCGGCGAGCAGTCACAAAATTATGCAACTATATTGCAGAACAGGATTTTCTTTATCAAGAAGATCTTGATAAACAAAAAATAGAAGAAACGTTAAAAAATATACTTGAAGTTAAAAGAGACAACTGGCTTGAATATTGCGAAAAATATCGAAAATTTTTCTGGAGATATTATTTAGTAAAATATTCAAATTTTTTTATACCGAAGGAATCGAAGTATAAAATGTTGAAAGAGGAAATATATGGACATATATTTACTAGCAAGGTATATTTTAAACATAAGGTAAAAGTATATTGGAACCCTTTTCTGTTTTGTGTTGCAAAGATATTAATAGAAGCGGGTAAAAAAATAGAATTTTTACCATGTAACCTTCTTGATCAAAGACCGAAAAACGATTTTGAGGATGAAGGTCTGGAAATAGAAAAAGGAGTCTATCTCCATGGAGACGATACGGGTTGGCGGATATCATCTTCACCGACTGATAGCGCTGGCTGTGACGCAGATCTAAAAAATCGCTTCAAAGACGAAAATGATCTCGCTCCGTTATTCAATAATGATGATGTTGTGTCGTCGGACAAAGATAAAGGCATTATTGTATTGAGGAGGGAGGATAAGGATGTGGATTTTAAGATTGACGGATGGGACGAGACATGTCGATTTTATGACAAAGTCGATCGTATTGATTACATTGTCAACTTTTTCAAAAATCGTGTAAGTTAAACAATAATGATAGAGATCATGGCATAAATTATTTTCATTCTCAAAAAATATTCCGGATGCGCTTTGTCCAAATCCACTAGAATTATTTTGTAGATTTTGGAAACCAAGTATTTTGGATGATTTGCTGTTTTATTGAAAAGATATCGGAGTATTTACGTATATGTCGGGATTTTTATATCGTGATTTTTGCTGCAGGTAACTGCGGGGCCATGATCTTGAATTAATTTTCAGTTGTCGCTCTCACTTTTTCCATTCTGCCTGTTTTCAACGGACTTCAAGTCGAGAAAATTCATCTAACCCGTATATAGTCTGTTGTGATTAAGCTTAT
Source organism: Bartonella sp. M0192 (assembly GCF_016102305.1). Classification (NCBI taxonomy): domain Bacteria; kingdom Pseudomonadati; phylum Pseudomonadota; class Alphaproteobacteria; order Hyphomicrobiales; family Bartonellaceae; genus Bartonella; species Bartonella sp. M0192. Next base: position 1,180,732 of record NZ_JACFOU010000001.1, read on the forward strand.
CTCCCGAATTTTCGGTTCAACAGTGCTTACGTGACAGGATGGCGGAAAGTATACTCATTCTTTCGTTGATTACCTGCTTGCCGCGGAGCCCTTTGTCATATCAACCAACAACAGTTTACGGAGCGCGTGTTAATGCCACTCCACACCGTTAATTCCACGCGTTATATCTGGCGAAGCCAATGAGCCCTTGATTGATAAAGAACAGTGACCGGCTTTGCCAAAATCGATCCGGCTTATTTTTAAGTGAATGTTGCTAACAATAAGTTTTTGCTCGTTGCATCTTTTCCTTGTGAGAAAACCATGGCGCGGTGTGTGGTGATTTTACGGATTGAAACAGAATGGACTTAGATAACGTGTTTATTTGTGAGAATTTTTGAAACCGCGCCGTTCTGATAAAGTATCAGTTAAAAGCGCGGTTATTCAAAATGATAAAGCAACAGGGAATAAAGCCCGGGCGCGCTCTGACGTTTGGTACTATCCGTCGACAGAAGACTTAGTTTTACTCGTCCATAGAAGAATAAGAGCAATAATGATAGGTAGCATAAAATAAGCGGGTAGTGCTGCCGGATTAACCCCGTACGAAACAAGAACGCCACCAATTAACGAGCCGATCGACCCTCCGAGGTACACGGATGACTGGTTTGAACCGACCGCCAGATTACCATCGACTTTATCCTCTCTGATTTTTAATAGCTCGTTGTTCTGGGGGACTTGCAGCGCCTAGCCAACCGCACCCCATATAACGAGGGGCAATGCGATCAACGGCAGATAGATATGTGACAGTAAAGCCAAACCGATAAATGATAGTAAAAGCAATCCGAGAATAACGAACAGGATTTTTTCAGATCATAGTCATCGACAAAATATCCGATCAGAATGCTTCCACAGACGCCCCCTAAGCCCCAATACCATAAATAAACCGTCACATATGCCCCTTTATTTACGGCGCTCACGAATGGAGATAGGAAAGTATACATTCCCAAGCTCGATATTGCTGCAAAAAGAGAGATCAATAAAACTCTCACAACGGGCCATTCGGATAAAAGGGCAAAACGGGATTTTTCGGATTTTATCATTGTTGATGGCAAAGTCGGTAAACATAGATATAAACCGATGAAAGCAGTACCGCCAAGAATGCTTACGATTATCATAGCGCTTCGCCAACCGAAATGATCGGCTATAATGAGCGAAGCGGGTACACCAATGACAGTTCCAATGGCCATACCCGCCATTATTGTTGAAATGGATTTGCCCTTTTTCTCGTTGCTGCTTAGTCGGGTCGATGCTGTTATTCCGCAGGCAAGAAACGTACCGGCAGAGGCTCCCGCTATAGCGCGAAGAAGAATTAAAAAATAAAATTCCGGAACAATCACACAAGCGGCATTGGCAATAACAAACACACCAAGATAAATACAGACGTTGTTTTTAAGATCACGATGCCCCGTCATTCCCACTAGAACAGGAGACAAAAGACCATATGGTAGCGTAAAAGCGGTTACCAACTGTGCAGCCAAGCCAATTGAGACGCCAAAATCGTTGCTAATCAGAGGTATCAAACCGGCAGTCATATAAGAAGAAAGCCCCAAGGCCAATGCCGACAAAGATAAACAGATTGACGATATTCTGACAGATGACATGTCACAACGCTTCTTCTCATTCCGGTATTTTTAGCTTTTAGCGTTGGGCGTATTAAAAATAATGAGGGCGGAACGGTTATTACTTGAAATAGCGAATGATATTTTAATCTTTCACAGGAAGATACCGCGCTATCGGACCTCTCTCGAAGGGAGACTTCGCTTATATGTTCCAGAGCAGTGATACCATTACAAGTGCATCAATTTGTAAAATCAAATAGTTTTTACTTAACTTTATTTATCAACTTTAACGGGAACTTTTGTAAAAGATAACTCACACATATGGTCAGATGACACCATAAAACCTCACAGAAAGTAAAAACCAACAAAGGGAGTTGATGAAGGAATGGCATGAATTTAATGATATGCGCGTTTATCATTATTCGATAAAGTTTAACGCGAAATATGATGTTTCTATCGTCAGCTGGAGGTCTAAAGAGGCTGGAGACCTCTGAAATTAGAGACGGAGCTGGTGCTTATTCGGATCGGGAAATTTTAAGACCCTATGCCGCATATTGTCTTTAATGTGCCCCGAAAATAGTATTTTCTAAATTGAATTTGATAACATTATCATATGACAATAAATCGTATTATGCTGTCTGAATTTTTAAAAATAAATAATAATTAAAATATATTTTTATTGTTTATTTTGATATTTTATATAAAACATTATATATATTTATAATTTTAAAAGATAATTTTCAACTTTGAAATTTTTATATGATTTTTATATCATCGTTTATTGAAAATATAACATTCAAATAGTGAAAGAGGGAAGGGACGTTCGGTCGGCACGAAAGCTATCTGAACTGGTTTGAGACGAATTTTCTAACAATCTTAAAAATTATGCCATTTAAATTTTTATCCAAGCTGAAATCGGAAAATCCATTCTTTGTCGGTCACGTGCCAAATGTTTAGGCTTTTTGTCGGAAAATGTTTCATTTTTGACAATGGATTTTATAATGGCAGATCATCAAAAAAAGCTCGGATTCTTTTCACGTGTTCTGGATGCTGTACCTGCGGGCGAGCGTTACAGGTTGGCTGAAGAACAAATAATTTATGCTGAAAAGTTGGGCTTTGAAACCGCATGGGTTGCTCAGCACCATTTCCATCCTCAAGAGGGTGGGTTACCGTCTCCTTTTGTCTTTCTTTCCAATATTGCAGCAAAAACAAAGAAGATAAGACTTGGTACCGGTGTCATCACTTTGCCAATGGAAAGTCCGGTAAGAGTGGCCGAGGATGCTGCCGTATTTGACCTGTTGTCGAATGGTCGGTTGGAATTGGGATTTGGCACAGGTGGAACACGTGAATCGTTTGAAGTTTTCGGCGTTGATCCGGATAAACGTGGCGAAGTTTATGCACACCATCTAAACGCGTTGCGTCAGGCCTTTGCCGGCGAAGATCTGTTGGATGGTAACCGGCTTTATCCGGCAGCTCCGCATTTGTTGCGGCGTTTCTGGATGGCTACCTTTTCACCTTTTGGAGGCAAACTTGCGGGCGAAAAGGGAGATGGGTTGATGTTGTCAAGGACACAACCGCGCCCGGCAGATAATCCCGAAGCAACGCTTGATGAAATACAAAACCCTATTATTGACGCTTATCTCTCTGCATTACCGGCAGGCGTAAAACCGCGCATCATGGCTTCTCGAAGCTTATTTGTATCGCGCAATCGTGCCCATGCTCTCGAATTGGCTGAAAAAGGATTAAGAAGCGCCGCCGAGCGATTGGGGAAAGCACTAACGAATGTTAAAGGGAGCTCGCTTGAAGATCTTATTGTCGCGTTTGACCAACATGTTGGAACGCCGGAGGATGTGATTGCATCGCTCAAAAAAGATACCTCGCTCAATCGCGCAACAGATGTTGTTTTTCAGGTCCACTCCATCGACCCGCCTCATGAAGAGATCTTGAAATCGTTAGAACTGACGGCAAAAGAAGTTGCTCCTGCATTGGGCTTGAGCCTTGCCTCACATTGAAGTGAAATATGCTACCGACTGTCCGCTATAAGGAACCAACAAATGTCCCAGTATGATATAATTGACGAGCTTGTCGGCTCGCCGTTAGAGCTACGCAAGCGTCGGCCATTTACCAAAGATCAAGCGCAAAAGAGTTATGAAGCGCTGTTTTCAAACGTCAAGGACAGCGACTTTGCTTTGAAAGATCGCCTTGCGATTGCAACTTTTGTTTCCCGACTACATGGTTTTGATAATGCAATCAATTTTTATGAAAATGAATTGAAAGAATTACAACCCGATTGGGCTAAAATTATAGAAGAGGCGGCAAACGCTGCAAAAAGCACAGGGCCATTCGGCAGATACCCCGATGGCCCTCTCACAAATGAGAATACGGTTGGAAAAAGCTGGAGTGCGGATGCAGAGTTAAAAAATTCCTTGGGAGAAAAATTGGCAGCCGCATTGAGCCATAGTCATCTTCTGGTTTTTCACCCACGCGATAGTGAGCCGACCCATCTTGAAGCTCTCAAGCAAGCCGGTTGGAACAATGATGAAATCGTCACTCTTTCGCAACTGGTTGCTTTTTTAAGCTTCCAGTTAAGACTTGCTCTGGGGCTACAAGCTCTGTTTGCCTTTAAAAGCGCAGATTAACGGCAATTTTTGTTGAAAAGCTTCTTAATAACCGCACCTCTACAATTGGAATTGAGCGAAAATGAACACAAAGTCAGATAATTCGACTAAAGAAATCAAAAGACCCAACGTCTTTACGCGCGACAATCTGGACTGGGTTCCGTGGATCGAACCGGTTGCAGAAGAGAGTTTGAGCGAACGCCAGCGTGACTCCTTGGTCGAAGCGGCTCGTGCAAAATCGGATTATTTCCGGTTATTGGCACGCGATCCCGACATATTGGAAGCGCGAACAAGGACAGATAAGGATATTTTTTACAATACTGTCGATGGCTTGCCCCGTGCTGAACGGGAACTTGCAGCCGCAGCAACATCGCGGTTTAACGGCTGTATTTATTGTGCTTCTGTGCATGCCCGACATGCGGCTGTTTATTCCAAAAAACCGGCCGATGTTGATGAACTTCTTGATAAGGGCATATCTGCCGATTTGGGAGAGCGCTGGAACGCTATTGTTAAGGCTGCTACCACGCTCAGCCAAACACCGCCGGCCTTCGGAAAAACAGAGATCAAAGCTCTTCGTGCAGCAGGTCTTGATGACGATGAAATTTTTGATGTTATTCACGCCGTCAGCTTTTTTAATTGGGCTAATCGGCTGATGTTGTCTCTCGGAGAGCCGAAAATCGGCTAAATCGGGATTTGTTCTTGATAATTCTTCCGTGAAAGTAACTTTTCTCATCAAAGAAAAGAGGATTGGGGGAGAACAAAAGGGATACCATCTGCCGGAATTTTTCCGACGGTCAATTTGCAATGATATACGTCGTGCAATAATTGCGTTGTCAGGACTTCGCGAGGTGCTCCCTCTTTGACGATGTGGCCGTGATCGAGAACGATTATTTTGTCGCTATAGTGCGCAGCCAGATTGAGATCGTGCAGAATAGTGAGAACGCCGCCACCAGCTTTTGCAAAATCACGGGCAATATCCATCACAATGAGTTGGTGGCGAATATCCAGACTGGCAACCGGTTCATCGAGCAGTAACCAGCAGGGTTTATCGTCAATGACCGGTTCCCAAATTTGGCAAAGCACGCGCGCAAGCTGGACGCGTGCTTGTTCGCCGCCTGACAGTTCCTGATAAAAACGCCCTTCATAGCCGCTCAGGTCGACTTTTTCCAAAGCCATTTCCGGCAAATTTTTTTTGATTTCTCTTGAATATAAACTGGCGGAAAGGCCGAGCTCGACGACTTCCCGAACAAGAAACGGAAAGCTTAACCCCGTGGATTGTGGAAGAACGGCTCGTATCAAAGCCATTTCGTCGGGTCTTTTCAGAGCGATATCAGCGCCATTAAATTTTATTTTGCCACTATATCGGAGTTCTCCGCTCAACGCTTTGACAAGCGTGGTTTTTCCTGACCCGTTGGTTCCGATAATTGAGGTTATTTGTCCGGCATGCGCCTGTAATGTCAAAGAATGAAGTATTTCGACTTTACCCAGAGTGAGTGAAAGATTTTCAACCTCGATCATTGCTCCAGAGCTCCCCGTCTTTTTAACAGAATCCACAAGAAAAATGGTCCGCCGATTAACGAGGTAATAATGCCGATCGGCAGTTCGGCCGGTGCTACAATTATTCTCGAAACGGTGTCGGTAGCGATTAGCAATGAAGCCCCAAAAAGTGCGGAACATGGAATAAGGTAACGATGGTCAGGGCCAATTGTAAGGCGCAATATATGGGGCACAATGATGCCGATAAAGCCGATACTTCCACTCACTGCAACGGCACCCCCGCACATGAATGCAACAACAAAAATTGTCATGTGTTTTATGCGTTGCACCCGAAACCCCAAATGTCCGGCAACCGCTTCATTAAGAGCCAAGGCGTTCATTGCACGAGCAAGGAACGGAGCCAGAATCAACCCGATAATGATAAAAGGCGATGCAATTGCTACGCGTGACCATGTTGCACCGGCAAGGGAACCGAGATTCCAGAATGTAATATCACGGAGCTGGTTATCATTCGCCATAAAAATGAGAATACCCAATAATGCGCCGCAAAATGCCCCGAGCGCTATTCCGGCAAGAAGCATTGTCGCAATTGATGTTTGTTTGTTACGGGTTGCTATGAAATAGAGTATGATAGTAGACGAAAGCCCGCCGACAAACGCTCCGGCTACCACATTAAAACTTCCAAGAAATTTGATGGCCGGAATAGGGAGCGAAGACGAAACCACGATCATCAACACCGCTCCCAAAGCAGCACCTGAGGAAACTCCCATAATGCCGGGGTCGGCGAGCGGATTGCGAAACAATCCCTGCATTAAAGTACCGGAAACCGCCAGTGCCGCACCTATCAACATGCCCAGAATAACACGCGGTGGTCTGATATTGACAAGGACAAGATAGTCGCGCGTCTTGATAATTTCATTCAAGCCTGATTGTCGGATCGAGGTCAAAAAATTCATAACCGAAACATCATAGGCACCGATTACAAGCCCGCAATATATCGTTATAAGCAGAACAAATATAAGCAAGATAATTGCCATTTTTCCTCTATGGCTGCGGTCTCCTTTAACGGGGCGGATTTTAAAAAATGCAGATATCATTGCTGCTTCTTTCAAGGTTTCGGGGAACGGATAAAACAATCACCCGAAAGCCGAAAAAAGTTGTTCTATTGTTTCGAAGTTTCATCCACGTCATAGATTTTTAAATAGAAATTGTTGGGTAGGGACGGGGTCATTGTCCGTTTTTATATAGCGCATCTATAACTTCACGAACCGCCAATGGCGTACGGGGTCCGAATCCGAGGAGATAGAGGCCATCCATCTGTTTTATCGCTTTGTGTTTAAAGGCGGGCGTCGTTTCTACTGCAGGTATTTTATAGAGATCTTCAACAGTTGCACTTATGCCCGAATGCCCCATCATCAAGATCAGATCAGGGGAGGAATTAATAATCGCTTCATCTGTTAGCAACTTGTAACCATTATAGCCGTCAATGGCATTCCGGGCGCCGGATAATTTGATTATACCATCGGCAGCCGTATCCTTTCCGGCAGCCATCAATCGGCCGTTTTGTACGGTAAGAACAAACAAAATGCGCTTTGCGTCACTATGATCTTTGATAAGCTGGTCATTTTTCGCAAATTCCCGCTCGACTTCTTTTATCAAAGCTTCAGCTTTGTCTTGCCTATGTAATGCCTGACCGATTTTTTCAATCTTTTCTCTGACACCTTCACGCGTGAAATGTTCAGGTACTTCCAGCATGGGGATTGAAGCATTTTCCAGAATTTCGACAGTGGAAGCCGGCCCACTGCCTTGATCAAGTAAAATGGCGTCCGGTGCGAGGGATAAAATGCCCTCCGGCGATAAATTACGCATATATCCGACATCCGGCAATTTTTGCACTTCATCCGGATAACTGCTTGTTGTATCGCGCGCGATGAGTTGCTCTCCAGCCCCCAAAGCGTAGACAATTTCTGTTACGGCACCGCCAACAGAAATAATTTTGGCACTTTCGGGAAAAACATCGGCTTTTTTTGCGCTCGCAGATTGCGGTGTTGTCGTGACAGCAAGAAATATACACATCACCACGCCGAGCCGGCTTATTACGGAATATGACAGCCAAGGGCAAAAACGAAAGTTAGAATGAAGAGAGAAATAATTCATTGTTCTGTCAGTGCCGTGTTATTATGCGACCGCCGTTTCCGGTGCCGGTGGCAAGCTCGCGAGCAAAGCGCGCCAATCTTCCCGTTCTTGTTCTCCTGCACTTCGTTTTCCAAAAAATTGGATGATCATTTCACCATTATGATCAAACACTTCAAGAGAACTCACATAGCCGTCGCTGGTTGGCTTTCTGACGTGCCAGATACGTGAAATACCGGATGTGAGGAGATGAAGATGGAATTTTTCATCAAGAATATTGAACCAGTCGTCGAGTTTTTTCAATTTCTCGACTGTGCCGGTGAATATCTGGATACAGCCATTATTGCCAACAAAACACATAATAGGCACACTGTTATCTACCGCACCATGAAGTAAAAGCTCTACCGAATTCGATCTCACCTCGTTGGCAAATTCACTACCGACGATTTTCACAGCCTCATGGCGACCGATTTTTAATTCCTTCAATATATCATGGAGTTGGTGCACGTCTGTCATTTGTCGCCAACGATTGCGAAATTCTTCTATATCGGCATTATGAGGAGGATGATCGCTCGAAGGATTAGGGACTAAAACCTCGATAGGTGCTTGTGGAGCGTCGACTTTAAAAAGATCAGTAAACTTATTCCATTCGTCAATATTCGTCGCCATTTCCGGATAAAGTTTGAAAACTGCCGAACCATAGGCATCGAAAAATTGAAGGCTTTTTACCGCGCGGTCATGAACCTGCATGTCTCTGACAAACGAAAATTTCCAATTTTTCTGAAAAATACGAAGGTCTATTTGACCGAGTGTCATTGAAACGTCATTACCGGGAAACACATTCTGGAAATGCCCCTTTTTCTCGCTCACGGCATAGTCATTGCGGGTGAGCGCCATGATTTCTCCGAGCTTGTGGGCATTTTTCAACAATAGCGGAATATCAACTTTCAATTGTTCGGCTTGACCGACTGTCGTGAGTGCCGAGACCAGTTCGGCTTCTGAAATACCGATTGATTTGGCAAATTCCCGATCACGCAAATCCTTGTGTTTTTCACGTAAAGAAAGAATTCTTTCGCTCTCCATAGCCATGAATGTTCGCCCTTCTATTTATTCAGAATAAGTTTACCAAAACGGGTAATTTTCAGCCGATATGTGGCCCCGTCATGAAGAATAAATATTTCATTATTCGCGCCGAATAATGCTTTGCTATCAATCGTTAACGGTGCCGCTTTCAGTCGCCCGTCCGATTGCCTTTTGGTGTTCGTTCCCATCATATTTTACCCAATAATTTTAAATATGATAATATTTATCATGTTTTATGGGGAAGTGCGACATATTTGTGAATTCGGAATTACAAAATGCCTTGAGTTATTTTTAGCTCTCTCTTTACCCATGTTGTTCTTCAAACGTCAGACAACCTTTTCGTGACATTTTCCGAACATTTAGCGTGTAAAATTGATAGAGAGATGCATCTTTCCTATTCATTGTCCCGATGTTTCTCACTCTGCTAGAATTTCTGGGTAAACGATATTTTGAATGTTCGACCCGGCTGGCTATAAGCATCTTTTGGTGACGATGGCGCTGATGGAAGATCGACAGCATTCCAATAACGTTTGTCGAATAAGTTGTAGATACCGGCTTGCAATCGTGGACCTTTTTTACCAACAGGTTCCCACCAACCGGTGAGATCAAGAAGGGTATATCCGGGGGTTTTTGCAAAATCGGAGTTTTCTTCGACCTTATTGCGTTTGCCTGCGGCTGTCAGTGAAAGATCGGAACCCCATTGTTCACGCGAATAGCCAACTCCGATAACGCCCTTCAAAGCAGGGATTGAATTCAGGTGTTCATCATTATCTGTGTCTTTGCCTTCGGCATAGGCGATTGCAAGATTGCTATGCCAGCCGCTAGAAAAAACAATATGACCTCTTGCTTCGACACCCGAAATCCGGACATGGGCCCGATTGATATAATTTAAACGTTGCAGCATGAAATCACGATCGGCACCGAGATCGATCTCGTCGATAAAATTGCGATAGTAATTGGAAAACAGACTGATAGAGCCACCGAGATTGTCATCGCCGAGATGGGCTCCGATATCGTAGCCATTGCTTGTTTCCGGTTTTAGATCAGGATTGCCGCGCGTATAATAGAAGCCGGGATTGGTGTAGTTCAGATAAAGTTCTGTAACACTGGGAGCGCGAAAGGCTTGAGCCCATTGCGCATATAATGTCACCTGTTGGACTGCATCCCATTCCAAGCGCAATTTCGGCGAAAGATGAGAATCGCTGTTGCTTGATGGGTAACCGTTAAAACCTGCTGCGTGCTCATAAGTATAAGTGTCTTGCGGGCGATGGTCATACCAATCATATCTCAGTCCCGGAGTTAACCGTAAACGGTTATTAATCATGCCGATTTCATCTTCAACAGATAAACCGAATATAACACTGTCGGTATCGGGAGAATCCGATTGGTTGGTGTGCATGAATTTACAGGCCATAAAAGGCCCTTTGAAAGGGGGCGGGGGGCAGTTATCGTGACCAGCAGCATATTGCTGAAATTTTGAAGACGAAGCTTCGGTTGCCAACCGAAGAGTATGGGTAGCCGAACCCGCGTCGAACTTTTTTAAACCCGCGAGATTAAGTCCGTAATCGGTATCGCGAATAAGATTGTCGCGCATATAATACCCCTTCGGGATAGATAAGCGGTCAGATTCCGATTTTTCATCATTTCGCTGTCGCTGCCAGTATAAAATGGCGTGGCCTTCATCGATAACGCCACCACCATTATAGTCATACGACATGGATAGGCGTTCCCGACGTTTTTCGTCTTCTTCTGTACCGGAACCGGGACGATAGGTTGTCGTCGAAAGGTTGTATGTATCGATATCTTTCGAAAGATTGAAACGTTCTGCGGTGAAGCCCAAACGCTGGCTTCCATCAATATGTTGGTAAAGTTTGAACAGCAAATTATCCTGATCAAAATTGGCAGGGTTGTTTTCTACTCTGTTTGTACCGTAGCCGCCTCCGTTACCGTTATTTTCGCGCTGTTTGCCGCGTGCGTATCCTCCCTGAAAGAGGGCATATGTCTGTTTGGCACGCATGGCGAAGGCTTCATTAATGCGCCAGCTACGATCGGTCGAATCGTAACTGCCTTTGGTCAGGCTTGCCCAATTTTTCTCGAGTGTCAGAAGATCCTCCGGGTCAAGCGTCCGGAGTGCCACAACTCCGCCCAAAGCGCCTGATCCATAAAGGCTGGAATCCGATCCGTGGATAATATCCAATGTCGAAAGCGAAGAAAAATCGAACATAGAGATGCCGCTTTTGACTTGTCGGGAGCCATCATAAAGCCAAGGAAGACGAATTCCGTCGATTGTCGTCAAAACGCGATTTTGATCAAGTCCGCGAATATTGAAACTGTCGCTATCCGAATTGTAACTGATAGATGGATCGAGACGATCAATGTCATGGACATCATCCACCTGTTTTTCAATAATATCTTCAGCCGTTTTACGAGTTGTCAAAATAGTCGGGCTGTTCCGTTTTAAAGAATTTGATGGTGACTTGACAATGACAGGATTGAGGAGCGGTGTATTTTTAGCCGTATCATTATCAACGTTTTCGGCAAAAACCGATAGCGGCATTGCGATTATGAGTCCCCCCAACGCAACACATGTTTTCAGTCTTGTCCCAATTTTCAGCAACATGCCTAATCCCTCGCTTTTGAGTGCTATCTAGTCAATAAAAAGCGCTTGGCTTGCTAGGCTTATAGGCTGGCTGGCTGAGCAAAATATCAACGCCCCGAACGTTGATGTTTTCGGTTATATAAAACATGACAATATTAATCAAGAAAAATTTGTGTTAAGCTCCTCCTGTCGGGGAGGGCGTGCATAAGCAATTTTTAGATGACAAAATTAAATAAATTCAAAAATACATTAATTCATAAAATATTTTTATTTTTAAAAAAATATATAATGAATTTTTATTAATTAATAAAATGAGTATTGTTATAATTTATATTAAAAAACTAATATTATCCCATGTATTATAAAATATTTTCTATATCATTTTACGGGAAACGGTTTTCTAAGAATTTATTTATAATCATTCAAATTGGGTTAAAAAGCCATTGTATGGGAAAAAAGCTTTGATTAAAACGGTTAACGGTGAGACCTCTGTCGGGAAATGTTCATGGTAATTCGTAAATTCTTCTGGCCTTTCATAACTATTGCTGTGTTTGTGGTTGTGATGGCAGTCTGGTTTGGTGTCGGCGGGCAGGAAAAGCATCTGTCGGAAGAGCTTGGGCAATTGCGCAGTGAAACAAACTGGCTATCTTATGACATTGACGGATTTGATGTCACTTTGCATGGATATGCTCCCGATAGCGGAGAACGTGACAAGGTGCTTGCCAAGGTTAAAGCCTTGAAAAATATCGGAACTGTCGAATCCGACATTATTTTGCTTTCAGACCAGACAAATAATTATCTTATGCTTGTGGTCGATCAGGATAGCATTACAATTCGCGGAACTATCCCGATTGGGCTTGCTCGATTTGGTTTGATCAACCAGATATCTGCCATAAAGCCGGGAATGATGGTGTATGACGAACTGGATGTAGGCGCCATTATGCCTGAAAAATTCAAACAGGCTTTTTCTTTCTTTCTGGATATATTGCCGGATATGACGACGGGTGTCATTGCCCTCAAAGGTGATAAATTGACGCTAGACCGCGCTACGCTCTATAAACTAAGAGACCGTCAAACTTCGGATAAAAATATTAAAATACCGGAAAATTACCAATTGGATGATAGATGTATCTGGGATAAACCCGAAGGCGGTTATTGGCAAAATTCTTGTTCGGAATGAAAAATCGGAGCCTAATTATCGAAACCGGCTTTGCTTGGCGCGGATAGAAAGAACTAAAGCATAACGATTATTTGCCAAACCATTTTGATAAATATTTGCTTCAACTTGGCAGTGTCATAACCGTTACTTCAAAGATGGTAGGTGTCAGAACCAATCCGTTAACAAGCCGGAATCCCTATGACCTCGATAATCCTGATAACCAATATAATCCATGTTATTATGTCGGTGCTGGATATGTTTTCATTTCATGACAAGCTCATTCAATCAGGGCTATAGTCTATACACGGTCTCGTTCGTATATATAGTATATAAAAATCATGATAAATTGCGATACAAAATAAACATTTAAGTAGCGGCTACCCAATGAAAAATATGATTATCTGAACACGTCTTTATTAAATACACTATTTTAGTATAATTATTTTATAAAAAAATTTAAGAAATAATTTTGACGAGTTTTACCAACATTATGAGATATATTATTTCATAAATACTCGGATTTATGGTCTATTGCGCCGATTTGACGGAATTGAAGAGCGAAATTCATTTATTCTTCAACTGTGACGACCGGCGGTTAGGTCAACATTAATATCGGCAGTGCCGGTAAGGCGTGCTTTATAAACCTGATAGTTTTCCATGACACGCATGACATAGTCGCGGGTTTCTGAATAAGGAATACGTTCGACCCAGTCGACAACCCAATCGACCGATTGCCCGCGCGGGTCACCATAGCGACCGATCCATTCATTGGCGCGTCGTGGACCGGCATTATAGCCGATAAAGGTCAGGATATAGGAGCCGTTGAAGCGGTCAAGTTGTTCGCCGAGGAAATGTGCACCTAAAGTCGCATTATAGCCGGCATCGGTTGCCAATTTTTCCGGTTGCCATTTTATCGAATTTTTGATTGCAACCGCTTTTGCCGTTGTCGGAAGAAGTTGCAACATGCCTTTGGCACCCGCACCTGAAACCGCATCGGTTTTAAATTCGCTTTCTTGCCTTGCAATGGCATAGGCAAGTGCCTTGCCGGAAGCCGAAATATTGGCCGTTTCGGGAATTGCTCCGACAGGGTGGGAGAGGGATCCGACATCCATACCCCTGATGACCGCACTTTTGCCGATCTTCAAGCTCGTATAATGGTCGCCTTTACGCTCTGCCATAACAGCGAGCATAGCAAGCTCACCCGGGCTATCAAGTTCCTCTCCGAGTTCACGATAAAGGACGCCTGCGCGATCGGAATATCCGATCGCTTCAAGTCTCTTTATAGCCATAACCGGTTCGCGTGATTCAAAACGCTGGCGATCACTTGCGGTTGGCTTCGGATAAGGAATTTCAAGCCTCTGTTCTCCAAGTCGGGCAGCCGAAAGTTGGCCATAAAAAGTAGTGCCATAATGGGCGGCGCGGCGGAAATATTGGATGGCGTTGCTACGATTTCCTTGTGCTTCGGCAGTTCTGCCCATCCAATAATACCCACGGGAGGCCGCAACCGGTCGTGAGGAAATTTGCACAATACGGGAAAAGTGTTGCATTGCCGTTTTATTATCACCTAAAAATCGCAGAGCATACCAGCCGGCATGAAATTCTGCGTCGGCTGCCAGTGTCGGACTTTCGGCTGAATGGGAGGCGGCCAGTTGATAGGCGATTTTCGGCTTGTTTTCATCAAGCATTTCGCGTGACAAAACACGCCGTTCAATCCACCACGCATCCGGGTCGACAAGCGTAAGTGCATCTTTCGGCGCTTTTAACATGAGCTTTGCCGCATCATCACATTGACCCGAGCGGCGCAAATATTGAATTTGGGCAAAAAGATAAAGCGAATCTTTGCGGAAGCTTTTATCAACGGCTGCAAGTTTTTGGCGGGCATTCGAGTCATTATTGGCAACAGCCGCATAACCGGCATAGAGAGACTGGGCATTTGCCAATTTTGCTACCCGTTCGGCAGAAGAAATACGATTGGCATAAAGCATTGCGCGCATGCGTTGGAGATGATCTGCCGGAAGCAATGCCGCGCCGGCTTTTTTCAACACGAGCTGTTCTTCCTGTGCACTGAGTTTTGCTTTATACCACCAAGGTGCAATGATTTGCCGTGCGCGTGCCGTTTGGCCGGTTTCAATCAGAGCACCGCCAAGGGCTGCCATGCCTTGTGCGGTTACAGGAACATAATTTCCAAAGCCGCTGATGATTGCTTGCGGGGAATTCATTTCACTGGCAAGCGCACGTTCTGAATTGCGGCGCATTGCTGTCATGCCGGGCCAGTCGTGCAATTCTTGCGCTGCGTTGAATATTTCGGAGCTCGGCACACCGGGAACACCGGATACACCGATTGCCCAAGTCAGAATGTGCCGATCCAGACTGTTTTTCGGCATATTGTTGCGGATTGCTATGGCATTCGATGCTTGTTTGCTGTAGAGCGCGTCGAGCCCCGATTTAAGACTTCCCGTGGCTATGCTGTTGACTGTCCGCGGAATGCCATTTGTTACAATAGCATCGGATTTTATCGTGACAGCGCTTTTCGATGTTGCAATGGACGGGCGGGCAAGTGGCACAGGCGCTTGACTTAAAGCCGAAGTCGCATGACTGTCAAAAATCGTGGAAAGCATGGTACTTGCCGCGAAGAATGAAATCATCGTTTTTTCTAGAACAGCTGATGTGTGATTGTGCATCATACTTCCAAAGACCCAATTTCCATCATTTTTGTAAGAGCATAAGTGCCAACTGTGAAAGACGGGTTAACGATTTTCTTCCTTTCGCCTATCAATAAAAAGAAAACATGTTATCGAATTTTTGTCTTGTTAAACTCTTTTGCAAGAGCGAATTATTTCGCTCGACCAAGACATGTCGGTAAGTTAAAATCAACTTGCGTCATTCGTATGGCGATACTATGGTTTAAAAGGCTTATTGAAGGGGCAAATGCCTTAATACCGAATATATAATCAGGGAGTTTACCATGCTCAAGGGAGCACTGACCGCACTTATTACACCTTTCGACAAAAACGGTAATGTTGCAGAAAAAACACTGTGTGATCTTGTCGAATGGCAGGTCAAACAAGGCATTAACGGTATTGTCCCCGTTGGAACGACCGGAGAATCGCCGACACTAAGCTATCAGGAACACAAACGCGTCATCGAACTATGTGTCCGGCAGGTCGCAAAACGTGTTCCGGTTATTGCCGGTGCCGGATCAAACAGCACAAAAGAAGCGGTTGAACTTGCAGAATTTGCAGAAAAGGCCGGTGCAGACGCGGTTCTGGTGGTTACTCCTTATTATAATAAGCCGAACCAGCGAGGAATGTATCAACACTTCTCGACTGTTGCTAAAGCTATTTCTATTCCGCTTGTCATCTATAATATTCCTGGCCGCTCGGTAATCGATATGACGGCCGATACAATGGCCAAGCTCCACCATGATTGTAAAAATATTATCGGTGTCAAGGACGCAACGGGCAAGATCGAGCGTGTTAGTGAGCAGCGCGAAAAATGTGGGAAGGATTTTGTTCAACTTTCAGGCGACGATAGCACGGCATTGGGATTTAATGCGCAGGGCGGTGTTGGCTGTATTTCTGTTACTTCCAATATTGCTCCTAAACAATGTGCCGAACTTTTTCAGGCATGCCGCGAAAACAATTTTGCCAAAGCACTTGAATTGAACGACCGCTTGATGCCGCTCAATCGTGCTCTCTTTTTGGAGCCGAGTCCTGCCGGTGTCAAATATGCCGCTGAAAAACTTGGTATCTGCACAAGCGTTGTCCGTTCGCCGATTGTACCAATCGAAGATACGACAAAACATATTATTGATGCTGCTTTGAAACATGCAGGTCTTGTCAACGATTAATAGCTGGCTATTTGGTAATTCATGAATAAAAAGAACACTTCCTCGGCCTATAAAGTTGTCGCTGATAACCGCAAGGCACGTTTCAATTATGAAATTCTGGACACATTGGAAGCCGGGGTGGTTCTGCAAGGTACAGAAGTCAAATCTCTGCGCTCGCATCACGGAAACATTGCCGAAAGCTATGCAAGTTTTGAAAATGGCGAGTTCTGGTTGATCAATTCCTATATCCCCGAATATACGCAAGGAAACAGATTCAATCACGATCCACGTCGATTGCGAAAACTCCTTGTTTCAAAACATGAAATGTCACGTTGGGCAAATGCCGTAGCACGAGAAGGAATGACGATTGTTCCTTTGAAACTTTATTTCAATGATCGTGGGCGGGTCAAACTGGAGATCGCGTTGGCCCGAGGCAAAAAGATTCACGACAAACGCGAAACGGAAAAGAAACGTGACTGGAATCGTGAAAAAGCACGCCTCATGCGTGAACGCGGTTAATGGTCTATATAACTCGAAAATTTGTCTGATGCGCTTGTTTATTATCTGATGCGCTTCTGTAAAAAGGTTTCATTCGCGGCTTTTCGTTTTTTAGATAGAAATCAATCCGCCTTGAAAGAAAATTAACTGACAAGAAACGGATGCCGGAAGAAAACCGGCCATTGGACGAGCCAAAAGACTTTTATAAGAGCACGCAATTGCCAACAGGCAAGGGGCGGCGCCAACAGGCAAGGGGGCACTTTAGCCTGAAACAGTCGAATGACGTGTAATATTCATATTCAAAAAGCGGTTTCGTCTTATCTAAAGACAAGACTTTTACTCAAAAAAATTGCCGCTTCGACGTTCCAAAGCAGGAAGATCGGTAGCGGACAAACAGCGTTTACGTTAATACAAAGCAAATCAATTACATTCGATCATTAAATCAGACTAGTTTTGATCAAGATAATCGCGTACTGCCGAAAAAATTTCATGAAACATCATCTCGGTCAGTCGGCCGGTATTGGTGTTATATCTTGAACAATGGTAACTTGGAAAAATGCGCAAATGTCCGATATCTGTGACCTTGCCATGTCCGAAGGGGTGCTGCGCAATTTTCGCACCAAGGGCGCGGACAGTTGATTGATGCGCAATTGATCCCAACGTTACAACGGCCTTTAATCTTGGCAAATTTTCAAGAAGCGGCGCAAAAAAGTGCCGGCATTGGTTGATTTCCGCTCCTGTCGGCTTGTTTTCAGGTGGAACACACCGCACAGCATTGACAATTGTTGTGTCAATAAGCTCCAAACTATCATCAACTCTTGCTTCAAAATTACCGCGGGCAAAGCCATATTTTTTTAACGTCGAATAGAGAAGGTCACCGGCATAGTCGCCCGTGAAAGGTCTGCCAGTGCGATTCGCACCTCTTAGTCCCGGCGCCAAACCGACTATGAGAAGTCGGGTCGAATCGGCGCCATCACAAGGCAAGAAAGGCTTAACCGGTCCATTATGCCAAAGTGGTTCCTTTTTTCGCCATTCTTCACGAAAATCGCGCAACCTCGGGCATAGGCCACAGTTTTGCAGAGGCTCCGGACAAATCCCCGCAATTTCTTTATTCCCCGCTATTTCTTTAATCAAAGTCCGAAGCATCAGTAGAGTTCATCGTCGTCCGTGTCATCGTCACTGCCGACCGGATATTCTTTTTGCGGTTTATCTGAAGGAGCACGACCAATTTCAGGCTTCAAGGTTGTAAGATCGATGAAGTGGTCAGCTTGTCTCCTGAGTTCATCTGAAATCATTGCCGGTTGCGTTGTCAGTGTCGAGACAACACTTACCTTGCGTCCGCGCCGCTGAAGCGCTTCAACAAGGGAACGAAAATCACCATCGCCGGAAAAAATGACAAAATGATCGACAGTGTCAGAAAGCTCCATGGCATCAACTGCGAGTTCGATGTCCATATTGCCTTTTACTTTACGCCGTCCTGCCGGATCGGTAAATTCGCGAGCATTTTTGGTGATTACACGATAGCCATTATAATCGAGCCAGTCGATCAAGGGGCGTATTGACGAGTATTCCTGATCTTCGATCAGGGCTGTGTAATAATAGGCTCTGAGCAAATAGCCGCGTTTCTGGAAAGCTTTTAAAAGTTTGCGATAATCAATATCGAATCCGAGTGTTTTCGAGGTCGCGTAAAGGTTCGCTCCGTCGATAAAAAGGGCTATTTTTTCTCTTGGGTCAAACATAATTTTATATCCATTTTACCATAAAGGTCTAATTAACAAATTATTACCGCTAGATATGTCAGCTCTGTGGGCACTTGCCAAGAGAGGTTTTTGGAAAAATTATCAAGTGAATGCGGTTTTTCTTGTTTTTTGATTTCAAATTGTATATGCCAAAAGCAATTCCATCAATTTGCGAACTCTGAGGAAAGGGGCATCTATGGCCCGCGTTACGGTAGAAGATTGTATTGATAAGGTTGATAACCGCTTTGAACTGGTGCTTTTGGCAGCCCATCGTGCGCGCCAAATATCGCAAGGCGCTCAGATCACTGTAGATCGAGACAATGACAAAAATCCTGTTGTGGCTTTGCGCGAAATTGCTGACGAGACATTGTCACCGGCAGATCTCAAGGAAGATCTCATCCACTCGTTGCAAAAGCATGTCGAAGTGGACGAGCCAGAGCCGGAACCGGCTTTGATTGGTCATAGCGAAGAGGCCAATGATGTATTCGGTTCGAATGGCGAAAAGTCGGACGACAAGGTCTCATTCGATCATATGTCGGAAGATGAACTTCTTGCCGGTATTGAAGGCTTGGTCGCTCCGGAAAAAAATGACGATTATTGATCATTTTTCCATATTTTAACTGTGAATATGCGCTTCCGGTTTGGCAGCGCATATTTTTTGTGCTTTTTGCTTGTTGTATTGTTATTTTTAGTTACATGATATGCATATCGCTTAAGAAGGGGAGTATGCCGGAATGATGCGTCAGTACGAGCTTGTCGAGCGTGTCCAGCGTTACAAGCCTGACGTCAACGAAGCATTGCTCAATAAAGCCTATGTTTATGCCATGCAGAAGCATGGTTCGCAAAAACGTGCGTCCGGTGACCCTTATTTCTCCCATCCTTTGGAAGTGGCCGCAATTCTCACAGATATGCATCTTGATGAAGCAACGATCGCTGTGGCGCTGCTCCACGACACTATTGAAGATACGAGTGCCACACGTGCGGAAATCGACCAACTTTTTGGCCCCGAAATCGGCAAATTGGTTGAAGGGCTGACGAAACTTAAAAAACTTGATCTGGTTTCGAAAAAAGCCATACAGGCCGAAAATTTAAGAAAGCTTTTGATCGCTATTTCGGAAGACGTTCGGGTTCTCCTCGTCAAGCTTGCCGACCGTTTGCACAATATGCGCACTCTTGGTGTAATGCGCGAGGAAAAGCGCCGCCGTATTGCAGAAGAAACCATGGATATCTATGCCCCGCTTGCCGGTCGTATGGGTATGCAGGATATGCGCGAAGAACTCGAGGATCGCGCTTTTTTCTATCTTAATCCCGAAGCTTATCGCGCGGTAACCGATCGGCTGGCCGATCTTTCGGAGCGTAATCGTGACCTGTTGTCGACAATTGAAAAAGATTTAACCAAGCTTTTTGCCGAATATGGCATAAAAGCCTATGTGAAGAGCAGGCAGAAAAAGCCTTATTCGGTTTTTAGAAAAATGGAAACCAAAGCGCTCTCATTCGAACAATTGTCGGATATTTATGGTTTCCGTGTGATTGTTGATAGTGTCGCCGATTGTTATCGTGCTTTGGGTATTATCCATACAACCTGGCCGATGGTCCCCGGACGATTCAAAGATTATATTTCAATTCCCAAACAGAATGACTATCGTTCGATCCACACAACCATTGTCGGGCCATCACGCCAACGCGTTGAACTACAAATCAGAACACGGGAAATGGACGAGATAGCCGAATATGGTGTGGCGGCTCATTCGATCTATAAAGACCGCGGTTCCAATAATTCCCCGAGCAAGCTCGAAAATGAAACCAATGCCTATGCATGGTTACGCCAAACGATACAATCATTGTCCGAAGGGGATAATCCTGAAGAATTTCTCGAACATACAAAACTGGAATTGTTTCAGGATCAGGTTTTCTGCTTTACCCCGAAGGGGCGCCTTATTGCCTTACCTAAAGGGGCAACGCCTATTGATTTTGCTTATGCTGTCCATACTGATGTCGGCGACTCCTGTGTCGGCGTAAAAATCAACGGACGCATCATGCCACTCATGACAGCGCTTAGAAATGGCGACGAAGTCGAAATTATCCGCTCGAAGGCGCAGGTACCACCGGCTGCCTGGGAATCACTTGTTGTTACAGGTAAGGCACGTGCAGCCATCAGAAGGGCAACGCGTGTGGCTGTTCGCAAACAATATTCTGGTTTGGGAACGCGTATATTGGAGCGGACATTCGAACGTGCCGGCAAGCAGTTTTCCAAAGAGGAATTAAAAAAGGTCTTGCCGCGCTTGGCACGGCTGGATGTCGATGATGTTCTAGCGGCTGTCGGACGTGGAGAATTGCCTTCTTCCGATGTTGTCAAAGCAGTCTACCCCGATTATCAGGATAACCGCGCCCAACAAAAGCCGAACGTCAATCCGCGTGAAGAAGGTTGGTTCAATATCCAGAATGCACAGGGTATGCTGTTTAAAGTACCTGAAGGCGATAAGAGCAAGCCGGTTGGTCCCTATCAGGAAGACCATGCTTTGCCAATTCGTGGTACACATGGTGATGTTCCGGTGCGTTTTGCGCCGGAAGGAGCGGTTCCGGGTGACAGAATTGTCGGAATTATGCAACCAGGAGCCGGTATCGTCATTTATCCTATACAGTCACCTGCTTTGAAGGCTTTTGATGACCAGCCGGAAAGGTGGATTGATGTGCGCTGGGACATTGATGCGGCAATGACAGAACGTTTTCCTGCCCGTATCAGTGTATTGGCAATTAATTCTCCCGGGTCATTGGCCGAGGTCTCGCAAGCAATAGCGGGCAATGATGCGAATATACAGAATTTGTCAATGGTACGAACCGCACCGGATTTTACCGAAATGATCATCGATCTAGAAGTTTGGGACTTAAAACACTTGAACAGAATTCTTACTCAACTTAAAGAGGCTGCATCGGTAAGTACGGCTGAGCGTGTCAATGGCTGAGTAATCCGGGGTTGAGTAATCGGGTGCTGAGTAATCGGGTTCTAAGCGGTTGCTCGTGATAGATGGAAAAATTGTCGGAATTTTATCGACTTGAAAATGCGAGGCGAATTGTTTCGCCTGAATGACTGAGGTTGATCTATGAATACGCAGGATGTGCTGGATATTTTTAAAAAAGCGGGTGCAATATTGGAAGGTCATTTCATTTTGACCTCCGGCCGACATAGCGCAATCTACATGCAGAAGGCAAAGGTCTTTATGCATGCCGATATGACTGAAAAATTGTGTCGCGCTCTTGCTGATAAAATACGCGAAAATGTAAAAGGCAAAATAGATTACGTTGTAGGACCTGCTATTGGCGGACTTATCCCTTCTTATGAAACGTCCCGTCATTTAGGCGTACCGTCTATCTGGGTCGAGCGTGAAAACGGAAAATTCAGATTGCGCCGGTTCGACATTCCAAAAGGTTCGCGTGTGGTCATTGTCGAAGATATTGTAACGACAGGCCTTTCCATAAGAGAAACCATTGAGGCTATGCGTGAAGCAGGGGCGGAAATTCTGGCTGCGGCCTGTATCGTTGACCGGTCGGCTGGAAAAGTAGACGTAGGTGTGCCGCTTATTCCACTTGCCGAATATGCAGTTCCTTCTTATCCGGCCGATCAAATTCCGGCCGAGTTGGCTAAAATTCCGGCAATAAAACCGGGGAGCAGAAATATATAATTGTTTTCTTTAAATGTCGCCTTATCTCATTTATCATAGGTTGAGTAAAAGCGGGCCGGTCAACAATTATCATTGATGGAAGAAGATTTGATTTCAAGCACTGACGCACATTGTCCGAATTGTTCGGGCGAAATCAAAAATGGTGAGCGTTGTCAATTATGTATGGTGCATGATTTGGCAATGTGCGCCCCGTTGCACGACGATGACTTGAACGAACTTGAAAGTTTGAAAAATCGTGAAAGCTTTTCGTCCGGAGCTGCCATTTTTCAGGAAGGGAGTGCACGCGAGAAGATTTACACGATTGTCTCGGGTGCTGTCCGGCTTGTCAAAACGTTGAACGATGGTCGTCGCTGCATTACCGGATTTGCTTTTGCCGGTGATTTTTTAGGCTTTGTCGAAGCGGGGTCACATATTTTAACAGCAGAAGCCATTACGCCGGTTATTGTTTGTTCTTTTGATCGAAGAATGATTGAAAACTATTTACGCCAACACTCCGAAGTGCGTGATCGTGTTCTTGATATGGCAAAGAATGCTTTGCAGCGTTCTTACGAAAACCAGCTTATTTTGAGCCGTTTGTCACCTGTCGAAAAAGTCGCGCGGTTTCTTTTTGATATGATAAGGCGGATGGAAAACAATCGCTTACGCGCTTCACCTCTTACTTTGTTGATGAATAGAACAGACATTGCCGATCATCTCGGTTTGACAATCGAAACTGTCAGTCGCTGTTTTTCAAAACTCAAAGTGCAAGGGGTAATAAAACTCCTCTCCGTCAATCAGGTAGAGATCGTTGACCAGACATTGTTGAAGCAGATTGCCGCGATTACCGGCGAGGTTGAATAGTGTCTGATCTATAACTATGTGTTAGAGAATGTGAAACGAAGAAATCTGCAAATCCAACATGGAAGGATAAAAGATGAAAACGGAAACACTGTTGCATTACGCGACATTGGCGGTCCCCCGTTACACGTCCTATCCTACAGCAGCAGATTTTGTTACTGTTACCGATCAGCAAAGGGCAGCTTGGCTTGGCAAGATAAAGGCTGACGAGGCTGTATCAATCTATATCCATGTGCCATATTGCAGGCAACTTTGCTATTATTGTGGTTGTCATGCCAAAGCCACGAAGAAAGATGATGCAATCGTCGGCTATGCTGAAAGTCTCGTGAAAGACATCAAGCTGCAAGCGCAACATTTACATGGCAAACCCCGCATTGTGCATTTGCACTGGGGTGGCGGAACACCGTCCATTCTGCCACGTCAATCGTTTCTTGCGATTATGGAAACCTTGCATGAATTCTTCACTTTCGATGAAAAAGCAGAACACGCCATAGAGCTAGATCCGCGCACTGTTACCCGTGATCTCGTCAAGACATTACTGGAAATAGGTGTCAATCGTGCAAGCCTTGGTGTTCAGGATGTCAATCCACAAGTTCAAAAAGCAATCGGCCGCATCCAGCCCGCATCAGTGGTTAAACGTTCCGTCGATAATCTCCGCGAGGCAGGTATCAAGCATATCAATTTTGATTTGATCTATGGGCTTCCACTTCAGACAATCGAGACGCTGAATGATACATGCCGGACAATCGGAGACTATCGTCCTGATCGTATCGCTTGTTATGGTTATGCTCATTTGCCGAAAAGGCGTGCCAATCAACGCCTGATCGATGCGGCATTGCTTCCCGGTCCGCTTGAACGTTTTCATCAGGCTGAAGCAGTTGAAAAAAATCTTGTCGCTATGGGGTATATTCCGATCGGTATTGATCATTTCGCACTTCCTGAAGACCATTTGGCGGTTGCGGCAAAACACCATAATCTACATCGTAATTTTCAAGGTTATACCGATGATGACTGTCCGGTTCTCATCGGGTTCGGTTGTTCTTCAATATCGGAATTTCATGACGGATTTGCCCAGACAGTCGCTGGAATTGCGCAATATCGCCGTACAATTGATGCAAATGAAATGGCAACGGTGCGCGGCATTGCTACAAATGACGATGACCGGCTCCGCGCGGTCATGATTGGCGAACTCATGTGCAATTTTAAGCTGGATCTTTCGAAATTTGGCGGAAAAGCGAAATTTCAGGATGCTCTGGACCGCCTAAAACCGATTATTGCCGACGGGATTGCCGTTGAACATGATGGTGTTATCGAGATGACAGAAGAAGGTCGGCCTTTCGTTCGGGCGGTTGCGAGCCTGTTTGATGCATATCGCCAGCAGAATATTGCCCAATTCAGTGCAGCCGTTTAGATTATCCTGAAAATTTTGTTGCCGGAAATTTTGTTACCAGTAATTTTGTTGCCAAGAATTTTGTTCTAAGACAAATAGCCGGTTGGCATATAGCCCGTTGCGGAAATAGCCGATTGCGAGAATTGCGTTTGTCAGGCTCGTCCGGTGCGTATTTTCGGAAGAAAAACCGCAATAAGGCCAAGTGCCGGCATATAAGAGCAAATTTCAAACATTGTCTGCGAACCGACAATATCCATGACACGACCGAGTGCGGCAGCAGATAAAGCTCCAATTCCGAATGAAAGACCGAAAAACAGCCCCGCCACCGTTCCGACTTTTCCTGGCATCAGTTCCTGTGCGAAAACCACTATTGCCGGAAATGCCGACGCCAGAATCATTCCGATAATAACGGTGAGAATTGCCGTGAAAGGCAAGCTCACATAGGGCAGAATGACGGTGAAAGGAAATACGCCCAGAATAGACACCCAGATGACGGTTCTGGCACCGATACGATCACCTATGGGGCCACCGAATATCGTGCCGATTGCAATTCCTCCGAGATAGAGGAACAGCAAAAGCTGGGCCTGATGGAGACTGACACCGAATTTTTCCATTGTGTAGAACATATAATAGTTCTGCATGCTGGCCATGTAGACATATTTGGCAAACATTAAGCCGACAAGAACGAATATGGCATTACGAACTTTGGCTTTGGGCAAGTGATGTTGATTGGCAGACGTTTTTTTGGTCAAACGTCTTTTGAGGTTATTGGCATACCAATGGCTTACAAAAGTCAGAATTATGATACCGAAAAAGGCAAGAAGGGAAAGCCAGCCGATGCGTTGTTGCTGGCTGATAAATGCAGCCGCTATCACCGGTCCGATTGCCGAACCGCAATTGCCGCCAACTTGAAATATAGACTGTGCGATGCCATATTTCCCGCCGGACGCCAGACGGGCAACACGTGAAGCCTCGGGGTGGAAGATGGATGACCCCAGTCCGACAAAGGCCGAGCCGATCAATAGAATGTAATAATGATGTGCATTGGCGAGCAAAAGCAGCCCGACCATGGTTGAAGCAGAAGCAAAAGGTAAAGAATAGGGACTTGGCTTCTTGTCTGTATAAAAGCCGATAAGAGGTTGTAGAACCGAGCCGGTCATTTGGTAAACGGCGGTGATAATACCGATCTGGAGAAAGGTCAGGCCATAATTGTAACGCAAAATGGGATAAATGGCGGGAAGCATGGATTGCATGACATCGTTCAAAAAATGTCCACAACTCACAGCGAAGATTATGGAAATAAAAGTAGTTTCCACTTGTCCGGCGGTACCGCTTTTCGGTATGGTCATGTCCTCTTCTCTCCCATGGATGAAGATTTTTTAACTTTTAAAATAATGGCCAGCAAGCTAAAAATCTGTAGGGTAAAGTGATTGTGTTGTTGAATAGAAGCGAAAAATTCAGGTTAGGACAATAATTTGAATATTAAAGATTGTCTCGTGCTGTCGGGGCGTTTATGAAGACAAAATGCTTTTTCGCCGAAGAAAACCTGTAAGTTTCTTGGAACGGATACGTGTGTGGTTGTGGCCACGGCGGTCATTTTCTCGTTCATTGAAATATTACGGAAAACGCTTGTTACGTATCTCTGCAACGCCGCATCAGGTGGCGTTGGGATTTGCTATTGGTGTTTTGGCTGCCAGTTCCCCATTATTCGGGCTTCATATCATTCTCGCAGGGGTGGTAACCTGGCTTTTGCGTGGAAATGTAGCGGCAGCCATTCTCGGCACAATGCTTTCCAATCCGTTGACATTTCTGCCGATTGTGATGCTTGATTATAAACTTGGACATTTCTGTTTTTCGTTTTTTGGCAATGCTGACGAAATACCATTGGCTGAAATACGTGCAATGTTTGAAGGTCTTTCAGTTTCTCAAGCCTGGGGAATTCTGCTTGAAGCGTGGGACACAGTCATGAAGCCCATTCTTTTTGGAGGATTGATCCTCGGATTGTTTTTGGGAAGTTTGGCCTATATTTGTGCTTATCGCGCAACCGCCCGCTTTCAAAAACACAGGCAGGAAAAAATGGCCGAAAAGGTGCGTGTGCGGCTTGAGAAGGAAGATAAACAAGGTGCTTGGCAGTGATTCTTGGTATTGGCAATGATATGATTGATATTCGCAGGGTTGAAAAAACTCTTGCGCGTCATGGCAGCCGTTTTACCGAACGGATTTTTACTTCTGTCGAAAGAATAAAATCGGAGGGAAGGAAAAATCGCGTTGCCTCATATGCCAAGCGTTTTGCAGCAAAAGAAGCTTGTGCAAAAGCGCTTGGCACCGGCATTTCTCGCGGCGTGTGGTGGAAAGATATGGGGGTTGTCAACCTGCCAAGCGGAAAACCCACAATGGAGCTCACCAATAATGCAAAAAGATTTCTTGAAAAAATGACACCCGAAGGGCACAAAGCGATTATTCATTTGACAATTACGGACGATTTTCCTTGGGCACAGGCTTTTGTAATTATCGAGGCGGTTTCTTTTCAAGAGATTGCTTGAAGTACGATATAAATAGAATTCATATTGAATAGAGCAATCTTTATTATAAGGGCGAAACAGAAATGAACGAAATGGAAAACACTCTTTCCCCCAAGACACAAAAGAGTGGAGGAGTTGGCGAACTTGTTTCTATCGTCATACAGGCGCTCATTATTGCAGTTCTGTTTCAAACACTTCTTTTCCAGCCCTTTAGAATCCCTTCCGGCTCGATGCGGCCGACTTTGCTTGTGGGCGACTATCTTTTTGTTTCAAAATATAGCTACGGTTATTCACGTTACTCGATTCCTTTTTCACCGAATCTTTTTTCCGGACGTATCTTCGGGGGTGAGCCAAAACGCGGTGATGTTATTGTGTTCCGCCCGCCGAACAGAATAAACGATTATTATATCAAGAGACTTGTAGGCCTGCCCGGTGACAGGATACAGGTTCGCGATGGTACGCTCTACATTAATGACGAAGCAGTACCGCGTAAACTCGTGGGACAAATTACCAATGCGGATGTGACCGAAGTCGCAAGACCGGTCGATGTTTACCGCGAAACCATGCCGAACGGGGTGACTTATAATACACTTGATATGGAGTATTATCCCCAACTGGACGATACCAAAGTGTTCGAGGTGCCCGAAGGCTATTATTTTATGATGGGAGATAATCGTGACCGCTCGGACGATAGCCGGTTGAGTATCGGTTATGTGCCTTATGAAAATCTTGTCGGCCGCGCCAATATTATTTTCTTTTCGATAGGAAACGGTGCAAGTGCATGGCAAATCTGGCGTTGGCCAGCAGATATAAGGTGGGACAGATTGTTTTCGTCTGTGAAGACAATCAAATATTTTCCGCCTGATAAATAGGTATCAAGATGAATCATCAAAAAGTCGAAAAACTGGAACAGGCGACAGGTCATAAATTTCTGAACGAAGAGCGTTTGAGACGCGCTTTAACACATTCGAGTGTTCAGGATCAGACACATGGCAATTATGAACGTTTGGAGTTTTTGGGCGATAGGGTGCTGGGACTTTTAGTCTCGGAAATGCTTTTCGGTTTTTATCCGCGTGCCAGCGAAGGAGAGCTTTCGGTAAGATTGAACGGCTTGGTCAATGCAGTAACTTGTGCAGCAATTGCACAGGAAATCGGCTTGCCCGATATCGTTTATGTCGGTGCGGAAATGAAAAATCTTGACGAGCGGCGTTTGGCAAATATGCATGCCGATGTCGTAGAAGCATTGATTGCAGCGATGTATCTGGATGGTGGCCTTGATGCGGTACGTCCATTTATACGCCGGTATTGGGAAGAACGCGCCCGCCAGTCAGGTGCTGCTCGCAGAGATGCTAAAACCGAATTGCAGGAATGGGCACATACCCAAAATGGTGCGCAGCCGCAATATCGTGTTGTAAAACGCCATGGGCCCGATCATGACCCGATTTTCGATATAGAAGTCCGTGTCGCGGGTTTTGCCCCCGAAACGGGGAGGGGGCGCTCGAAACGTGAGGCCGAGCGCAACGCAGCAGGAAAACTCCTTGTGCGTGAAAATGTCTGGGAAGAAAGCGAAAGCCAGAATAATGAATAATGATAATAAGACACATTCCGGTTTTGTTGCTTTGATCGGTGCTCCGAATGTCGGTAAATCCACACTTGTCAACAGGCTCGTGGGAACCAAAGTTTCGATTGTCACCCATAAGGTGCAAACCACACGTGCACTTATTCGCGGTATCATCATTCACAACAATACCCAGATTGTGCTCGTCGATACACCGGGTATTTTTACTCCCAAACGGCGACTTGATCGGGCGATGGTCACAACAGCATGGAGTGGCGCGAAAGATGCCGATATTGTCCTTGTCCTTGTGGATGCGGCAAAGGGACTGGACGAGGAAACCGAAGAAGTTTTTGCGTCTCTTTCCAAGGTAAAACAGGAAAAAATACTGGTCATCAATAAAGTGGATTCGGTACCGCGTCCTTCGCTTCTTGAACTTACGAAGAAGTTGAATGAAGGCCAAACATTTTCCGAAACCTTTATGATCTCGGCTTTAAAGGGAACCGGCTGCGATGATCTTCTTGATTATCTTGCAAAAAAGCTACCCGAGGGCCCATGGTATTATCCCGAGGACCAGATATCGGATATGCCGATGCGTCAATTGGCAGCCGAAATTACCCGCGAAAAGCTTTATATGCGGCTGCATAATGAATTACCCTATGCTTCCACGGTGGAGACTGAAAGCTGGGAAGAGCGGCCGGACGGATCGGTAAAAATTAACCAGATCATCTATGTCGAACGCGAGGGGCAGAAAAAGATTGTTTTGGGCACAAAAGGCGAAACGATCAAAGCAATAGGGCAGGCTGCCAGAAAAGAGTTGATGGATATCCTCGAACAAAAGGTGCATCTCTTTTTATTCGTCAAAGTGCGCGATCATTGGAGCGATGATCCGGAACGCTATCGCGAAATGGGATTGGACTATTCAAACTAACAATGGAATGGAAAGAACCGGCGTTTATTCTTGGTACCAGACAACATGGTGAAACGAGCGCCATAGTTGAAGTGATGACCCGCTCGCACGGTCGTCATATGGGATTGGTCAAAGGCGGAAGATCCCGCAAGATGAGCGCTGTTCTCCAGCCCGGAAACAGGGTCATTGCCGATTGGTGGGCAAGGCTCGACGAACATCTGGGAATCTTTAAACTCGAACCGGTTGATTTTAACGCTTCCCGTATGATGGTGGAACCGCATGCATTATACGCATTGCAATTGGCGGCAGCCCATATCAGACTCCTTCCCGAACGGGACCCTTATCCCGCCCTTTACGATATATTCGAGCTTCTGATCAACAATATCGACGACGAGCTTATTACCGGCGAATTGATGGTGAGATTCGAAATAAAGTTGCTGGAGGCGACGGGGTTCGGCCTTGATCTGTCAAAATGCGGGGCGACAGGAAAGCATGAAAACCTCAAATATGTCTCGCCAAAAACGGCACGAGCCATTTGTGAAGAGGCAGGGGAACCATGGAAAGATAAATTATTGCCGCTTCCGGAATTTTTGCTAAAAAGTTCGGAGCGCCCGAAAAATTTCGAAGACATCAAACAAGGCTTTTTTTTAACCGGATATTTTTTAACCCGTAATGTTTGGAATGCTCGCGGTATTGAACCACCGAAGGTGAGGGAGGGTTTTCTTGAATCACTTTCCCGTTTTTTAAATAAATAAATGGTTGGAAAGACCAACGGCATTTGAGAGGATCACTTTCTAAAGCAAACGCTAAGCAGAATGGGACTGTGATAATCTTGCCTTGGTTTTTGCAGATACTCATCAAAACAAGAAAGCGAAGCACCGAAAACTCTTGATAATGTTCATCCGGAACGACATGAAGAAAATTCGAAAAGGTGGCGGCAGACCGGAATACGGATGGGCTGCGAGCAGTTCTGATTGTGCGTTGGACCGAAGATAGTCAATTATGGGCGGTTTTTATTTTTTTTGTCTCGTGTTTTTGTGAAAAAAAGACATAAAAACAGCCGAAAACGTTTGTTGGATAGAGAAAAATTTATTTTAAATGTTTGATAGAGGAAATGGAAAAATTTTAAAAGCTCTGTGACATTTTTCTAAAAATATTTTTAGTGCGTCTTGTCCGAAAGTCTGTGTTTTGAGGTAGAGTTCAAGAAAAACGGCAATCTGGCCGATTGCCTGTCTAGCACTATTTAACTGATTTATATGGCTTGATAATGTTTATCTATCTAAAATCGAAATCGCGATCGTTTTTCTTTCAACCCTCTATTCAATCGGATAATCATGAAATCTCGGAGTTTTGATTATTGCAGCCACATAAAACCAGCTTATTGTTGCATCAAATCGCTTTCCTATTATTTTAAGTTCGTAAACATCACTGTTATGGAAAAAACAATGAAAAAACTGCTCAAGAAATTATTCTGTTTGGCGCTTGTCGTGCCGGTCTTATCCTCTGTAGCCATAGCCGAATATACGACATCAATGTTATCGCTTGATGACGCACGTGCATTGATTACCAAAGGACATGCCTCTGCAGATAGTTTGAAGGTGAATGTCTGCATGGCTGTCGTTGATCCGAGTGGCAGTCTGATTGCTTTTGACCGTATGGACCGCGCGCCTTATGGGTGTGTCGATGCGGCTATAGCAAAGGCCAAATCGGCTGCTCTCTTCCGTGTTAAAACGTCGGTTAATATGCAACGCGTGAATGGAGACGAACCGGCTATTGCAAGTATCCCTCATATGGTTCCTCTCGGCGGTGGTGTACCGGTCACGAATAATGATATTGTCGTCGGTGCGGTCGGTGTAAGCGGTGCTACCAACGCAATGGAAGTCAAGATTGCCGAGGCAATGGTCGCCGGATATGGTGTTATACCGACAAAATAAGCCGGTTCGGAAAAGTCTTTGAAATAATATCATTGCGATCGCGGACGAATGGGCTCCCCGACTGAACGGAATCCTTATTTAATGGACTCTTTTTCTCATGCAGATATTCGAAACGATTGATGATATCCGCCGCCAATTGATGGACGATAGACGAAAAGGTCTGGTAATAGGGCTCGTTCCAACCATGGGCGCTCTTCATCAAGGACATCTGTCACTGGTGGAAAAAGCGCAAACAGTCTGTCAAAAAACAATTGTGTCTATTTTTGTCAATCCGAAACAGTTCGGACCGGATGAGGATTATGAAGCTTATCCTCGCGATCTCGAAAGCGATTGCGCTCTCCTCGATAAAGCGGGTGTTGATTATGTATTTGCCCCGTCAGTAGACGAGATGTGGCCTTCGGGAAATATGACGTGCGTTGAAGTCGAGAGGTTATCGGACATATTGATTGGCAAATTGCGGCCCGGCCACTTTCGTGGCGTAACCACCGTTGTTGCCAAGCTTTTCAATATTGCTCAACCTGATTATGCTTTTTTTGGCGAGAAAGACTACCAACAGCTTGTCATCATCAGACATATGACCAAAGATCTCGGTTTTCCTGTAAAGATAGTGAGTGTACCTATCCTGCGGGATGAGGATGGTGTTGCAAGCTCCTCGCGCAACCAACTTCTTACACCGGACGATCGGAAAGCTGCTATCGTCGTTCCGCAAAGCTGGAAAGCTGCTGCCCATCTCTTTGAAAGCGGAGAACGAAAAATAGAAGCTCTCCGTTTTGCTGTTTTAAATATATTGAATAAGGAACCACGCGCCGTTTCGGAAGCGATAGATTTTCGTGATGCAGAAACTCTGGAAGAAGTCAAAGATAGCATTGATAAGCCGACTGTCCTGTTATTGACGGTGCGTTTTGGTTCTGTCAGATTGATCGACCAATATGTTTTTTAAAAAAAGGTGACAGAGATTGAGCCGGCAGAATGAACAAAAGCGGGTGACAGTACCGGCAATCAAAGCGAGAAAAGGCAACGACCCTATTGTTTCGTTGACTGCCTATTCAGCCAATTCTGCACGAATTGCGGATCCTTATTGTGATTTTCTGCTTGTCGGAGATAGCGTGGGTATGGTGGTTCATGGCTTTGAAACGACTCTGCCGGTTACTGTCGATATGATGATTCTTCACGGACAGGCAGTTATGCGTGGTTCGAAACACGCACTTGTGGTTGTTGATATGCCCTTTGGCTCTTATGAAAAAAGTCCCGAGCAAGCTTTTTCCAATGCTTCCCGTATTCTTTCCGAAACTGGTTGCGGGGCAGTCAAAATCGAGGGCGGTGCCGAAATGGCAAAGACCGTCCACTTTCTTGCGCGTCGCGGCATACCTGTTATGGGACATGTCGGCTTGATGCCACAATCTGTCAACAATTTTGGTGGATTTAAAACGCAAGGTCTTCACCAAAGTGATTGGCCACGTATTGAAGGTGATGCATCAGCCATCGCCGAAGCGGGCGCTTTTGCCATTGTTCTTGAAGGTGTTGTCGAACCATTAGCGGCAAAAATTACACGCGATCTGTTTATCCCGACAATCGGCATTGGTGCTTCCAACCAATGTGACGGGCAAATTCTTGTGATGGAAGATATGCTGGGCTTTGGTGCATTTGTACCGAAATTTGTTCGCCGTTATGGCAATCTCGAAGAGCAAATGGCCGAAGCTATCAAACATTATGCAAGTGACGTGAAAACACGCTCATTTCCGGCTGAAAAAGAGACTTATTCTAAGCCCGAAGAATAGACGATTTTGCTATTGATAAAGGCAAAAGTGGAACCCCCGAATTTTGGAGGATAGATTATCTATCCCGAACCATTAAGCCTCGACAGGCAGAATAAAAGGCGTTCCTTCAAATGCTTCCGCGCCGCGGCCTATATCGGCAATCGCAGAACGCATACGCCCGCCACGATCAAGAATTTTATCAGCAAGCGAAACCATTAATTTGTTCGGTGTGGCGGTTGACGAGTTTTCCCGCAAAAGTCGGGCAATCGACGCTTCACTTTTTTGCGGCTGAAGTGCGCAGGCAATGACAAAAGCCGCTGCCGTCGAGCGCGAAATCCCCATAAAGCAGTTTATCAGGAGCGGATGGGCACGGTTCCAGTTTTGTGCGATTTCAAGAATTTTATAAATTTCGGTTTCACTCGGGGCAATAAGCCCTTCCTGCGGCTCGTTAATGTCATTGAATTCAAGAAAATAATGACACTCTTCTTCAATCATGGCCGGGCGATCCATAGGCGTGCCCTTGTTCATCAAAGTGATGAGTTCCCGCGGTTGGTGGCGAATTGCAGTCTCTGTGAGTTTTGAAAGAGGGGAAACGATCAGGTAGGCCATCAATGTGCTCTTTCTTGTTCGATTACATTGAAACGAGCCAAAAACGCGCCTTCAATTTGGGGTGTCGGTCGCGCAATCAAATCAAGTCCTTGCGGGGTTATCGTTTCCGGTTCGCCAAAATAACGGATTGCTTCAGCTTTGCTGAAACCGGCAAGAGTGCTTGCTTCAAAATAGGCTGCTATACGGTCGGCTTGTTTCAATTGTTTTACGATTTTTACCCGAAGTTCGGTCGGAAGGCCGAAGCGGATGCGGATTGCATCTTCGAGCCTTTTTTCGATCATTTCATAACTTCCCCCCATCACGGCCTTGAAGGGAGAAATCATGTCACCAATGACATATTCGGGCGCGTCATGGAGAAGGGCGAGTTGTTTTTCATCAGCTGTGGCTTCGGGAAACAAGCGACGGTAGATTTTCTCGACCAGCAAAGAATGTTGGGCAACCGAATAGGCATATTCGCCTTTTGTCTGACCGTTCCAGCGGGCAACACGCGCAAGACCGTGAGCAATGTCGGTAATTTCGACATCAAGAGGAGAGGGATTTATAAGGTCAAGCCGGCGCCCCGACAACATACGTTGCCAGGCACGTGCTTCTCCTGTCCTTGTTATTTCGGCATCAGCCATTTATTCACCTTCCGACACATCTTCCTGAAAACCGTAATTCATATTGGGGGCAATTGTCAGAGTGACTGGCACATTTTCCACGAAAAAAGGAATGTTTTTGTCAATGCCGGTCTTTACCTTGTCAATCCGCACAATTGCCGAGGCATGTTTGCCGACGACTGTACCGAGATTGCCAACGG
This sequence comes from Bartonella sp. M0192, assembly GCF_016102305.1. Lineage (NCBI taxonomy): Bacteria > Pseudomonadati > Pseudomonadota > Alphaproteobacteria > Hyphomicrobiales > Bartonellaceae > Bartonella > Bartonella sp. M0192. The sequence continues at coordinate 1,215,475 of NZ_JACFOU010000001.1, forward strand.
TTTTTCCCTCACATTCGATAGAGCCAGTGGCGGGTAAATTATCTTCACCTTCGACGACCAACATCCTGCGGCGGATAGTGCCTCTATGGTGCATACGGGAAACTACTTCCTGACCGATATAACATCCTTTTTTATAGGAAATGGCACCGGTTTGATCAAAATTGATATCGTGCGGGAATACATCGCCAATTTTGAAATCTTTCCCACTCTCGGCAATTCCATATTTTATGCGCAGAAGATCCCACTGATCGGAGGAGTTTTGCGAAAAGGGGAGGGCGGTCATGTTTTTCCCGTAAAAGCGGGTGACTTTTTCTTGTGGTGGAAACCGTTTATCAGCAAAACTTGAATCACTTTCTGAAGTAAGTGAATCACTTTGCCAAGAAATCCCTATAACCGATTCAGGAGACTCACTAATTTCAACTTTTGACCGCAAGCGATAAAGGCTTAGGCGTTTTTTAAAACTGTCGGCAAGGTCGGCCGAAATATCAATGACAAAACCGTCGTCAATGCGACCGATCAAAAAATCGAAAATCACTTTACCTTGCGGCGAAAGCAGCGCACCGGGCCACATTTCTCCGGCACCTATTTTTTCGACATCAGTAGTGATCAACCGTTCCAGAAAATGCGTTCTATCTTCGCCTGTAATCGTCAATACACGGCGGTTTTCGAGGGTGAGAGAGCAGTGATTTTCGACCATTTTCCTTGCCTTTCTTCTCGCATTTACGTAATCGGTATAGTTATGGGCTGCAAGGAGCAAAAGTAATGTCGAGAACATTTGATAAAATTTTTAAAGGCGGAACAGTTGTCAATCATGACGGTATCGGTCAAAGGGACATTGGCGTTGTTAATGGACGCATTGCCGAAATAGGCGATCTGTCGGCTTGTTCGGCTGGTGAAACGGTTGATTGCACGGGACTTCATATTCTGCCTGGTATGATTGATAGTCAGGTGCATTTTCGCGAACCCGGTGGCGAATATAAAGAAGATCTTGAAACCGGTTCACGTTCTGCCGTATTGGGCGGAGTGACAGCAGTCTTTGAAATGCCGAATACCAATCCATTGACAACAAGCGAGGCTGCCCTTGCCGACAAAGTGAAACGCGGCTACCACCGGATGCATTGCGACTTTGCTTTCTGGGTCGGCGGAACACATGAAAATGCCCGCGATGTCGGTGAGCTCGAACGTTTACCCGGTGCTGCCGGTATAAAGGTATTCATGGGGTCATCAACTGGTAATCTGCTGGTTGCCGATGATGAAGGTGTTACCGAAATCCTGAAACACACCCACCGTCGGGCGGCATTCCACTCGGAAGATGAAGCACGGCTTAACGAACGCAAACATTTGCGTGTTGAAGGTGACCCGACATCCCATCCGGTTTGGCGCGACGTGGAAGCAGCACTTCGTTGCACAAAAAGGCTTGTAAAAATTGCCCATAAAACCGGTGCACGCATTCACGTTCTTCATGTTTCAACAGCCGAAGAAATCGAGTTTCTCAAAGACCATAAGGATGTTGCCACTCTGGAAGCAACGCAACATCATTTGACTTTGACAGCGGATGATTATGCCCGCCTTGGTACACTCATCCAGATGAACCCGCCAATCCGTGAAAGCCGCCATCGTGCAGGCATATGGTATGGCGTCAGACAAGGCATTATTGATGTTCTCGGTTCCGACCATGCACCGCATACATTGGAAGAAAAGCACAAAACCTATCCGGCTTCTCCTTCCGGCATGACCGGTGTCCAGACCACAGCTGCCATTATGCTTGACCATGTTAACGCTGGCAGGCTTTCGCTGGAACGTTTTGTCGATCTCACTTCTCATGGCCCCAATCGTGTTTTTGGTATCAGCCGCAAGGGGCGCATTGCCGCCGGCTATGATGCTGATCTCACAATCGTCGATTTGAAACGTGAAGAAATTATCCGCAACGAACAAATCGGATCGAAAGCCGGTTGGACACCTTATGATGGCAAGAAGGTCAAGGGGTGGCCGGTTGGCACGATCATTCGTGGGAAAACTGTTATGTGGCAGGGCGAAATCGTTACACCATCGACCGGTGAGCCGATCGAATTTCTGGAATGCCTGCACCACACGAACTGATTATGCAGAATGGGTATCAAAACTGTCGGCCTTGATGCCGACGATACGCTTTGGCATAACGAGAAAACATTTCGGGAGGCTGAACAATATTTTGTTCAGCTTCTTGGACGTTGTGCCGATAACGAAATAATTGAGCGTACACTTTTTTCGACAATTGCTCGTAACCTCGGCCTTTACGGCTACGGTTTCAAATCATTCACACTTTCAATGATCGAAACAGCGGGTCACCTTTATAACGAGGTTATCCCGTCTTCAAAGATGAGAGAGATCATTTCGCTTGGTCAATCCTTGATGGATAAACCGGTAAACTTGATCGACGGTGTCGTTGAAGGGCTTGAAGCACTCCATAAAAACTACCGTTTGTTGCTGATAAGCAAAGGCGACCTCGTCGAGCAAAGTCGAAAGATCGAAAAATCGGGATTAAAAAGCTATTTTGATGCCATCGAAATTGTCAGCCATAAAGACAAAACTGTTTATGAAGAACTGCTCAAACGTAACAGAGTGGATAGAAACGAATTTGCAATGGTCGGTAATTCGTTGAAATCGGATATTCTGCCCGCTCTCGAAGCAGGTGCCATTGCAGTCTACATCCCTTATGATATTACCTGGGTTCATGAAATGGCAGAGGAACCGTATGACAATGCCCGCTATTTCAAAGTCGACAAGTTTGCCGATCTTCCCGAACTTTTAAAGATAATCGACCGCAAAGGGTAAACCGTTCTTTCCACCACATGGAACAGTGAAGCTTACAAAGTGGGAACAACCGCTTTAAGATTATTGTTATTCGGTTTGTTGAAGAAAATGATTAGTCGCCGGTAACAAAAAACCGCCATTTACCGTCAGGTGTAATACCAATTCTGAAAAAGGAATATGTGCCGATTTCTTTCATTTGTTCAAGATCACCGGCCGTCATAATCTGGAATAGCTCGACAAGTTGTTGCTTTGAAAGATTATCAATCGGCATGGCAACGAAATAGGGCCAGACGTAAATTTCCTCATTGTCTTCGTCGTCAAGATGCGCATAACCGGAATTGAGAAGGTCAATCATGATGGCCATGGTTTCAAGCCCATCACCATCACCGGAAAGTTTTTTGATATAATCTATCGGGTCCTTGACATTATCGGAAACGGAAAGTTGCGTCGGGTCGCTACTGGTACCCAGTAACGGTTTCAGATTGTTGACATCACCACTTTTTGCCGCATCAATAATTTTTTGCCGCATCAGTTTTACTGGCGCGGGCAGTTTTTCGATATCGTATTCAACCTTTGGCGGCGTATCGTCACTGTTTGTTTTTTTGCTTTTCTTCGCTTCCGGTAACGGAATAGGATTAGCAGCGTCATCTACTTTCGGGACATCGGTGTGCACTTTTATATCGTCATTGGTCATATCTGTTGACGCAACGCTAACAGAATTGGCCACAGGCGAAGCGAGTGTCAAAGCCCCCAGGAGCAAACAAAAAACAAATGATTTCAATGGCATAAAATCCTTTATTGAATCGTTTTATGATCGCTAAGTTCACCCATTACGACTTTGTCGCGCATGTGGGATAGAAAGTTGAGCACCTGTTTTTCATTACGCGCCTGTAGTAAATATTTAAGCGCGGTATCAAAGGCCGCTTCGGCCAGAATTTCCGGCTCGATACCATTGGAAATACCGCCAACCCAAGCTTCGGATTGAAATTCATGGGCTGCGTGTTTTTGCTCTTCAGCGATAATGGCCGAAAGATCAGTATTCGTTTGGCTCATCAGTGAACTCGTTCTATCAGTGCTATTTAGTGAAATACATTAGCACAATTTCGCCGCCTGTCAGTCTTAATAGTCAAAAAGGGTTAATTGCCATAGCGGTTCAAAAGCTCATGTGAAAGGGCTGTTCCTTCCTTGATATAACGGCGATCAGCATCAACGGCTGCTTTTGTGCATGTGTGATAATTATCCGAGAAAGCGCGATAAGCATCGTTGAAGCTTGCGTAAAGTCGTGCACGACGCGTTGGTGTCGGGTTTTCGGCTTTGATCAGCTCTTCCATTTTGTCGCGCCACAGGGATGTCTTCTCTCCGCATAGATTGCGCAGGTAATGGAGTGAACCAAGTATTTCGGCAAGCCGTAACATTTTGGCATCATATTGGGGAACCGGCTCGGCATCGGCCGGCGCAGCAGCAAAAAGAAAAGCCATAATGACAAGAGTTTTCAAATACTTGTTCATGTTTTCGGACTCATTTTGTTATTCAGACAAAAAGCTATCATGATAAGGATATTTCTATAGGTCTTTTTGAAGCTTATAAGCAATGCCAAAACGTAACCGGAGATTTTGAAAGCCGGAGTTTTTGTCGATCAAGTCCTTCATCATATATTTTGTTTTTGGTAGCTCGACCGGCTATGGTGGTTATAAATTTCCTGACTTATCCAGCGAAGAAAGATTGGTCTTTTGTCTTTACGATACATATTTTCCAGTGACGGTAAGAATATTCATGCAATATCAATTGCCATTTTCCCTTTGGAAAAGCCGGTTTTTGATCGCAAAAACGTTAAACTGATGAATTAAGAAGGGTAGCCATGTGTGGGCGGTATGAGCTTGATGCCTCGAAAAACGAGGTTGCGAATGCATTTGATGCTTGGATAGAAGAAGATTTCCCGAAACGCTATAATATTTCGCCTACACAACCGATTTTGGTTATCAAGGCACCGGAAGCCTATCGCGATGCTTTATCGAACAAACCCAAACATGATGCCTTACTTGTGCGCTGGGGGTTCATTCCTTCCTGGACAAAAAATCCTGATCAATGGCCGCTAACATTCAATATACGTTCCGAAACAGTAGCGGTGAAAAAGTCTTTTACCAATGCGCTTCGTCATCACCGTGTCATTATTCCGGCAACAGGTTTTTATGAATGGAAAAAACAATCTCGCGGCAGATCACAGCCTTATCACGCTGCACTTGACGACCACTCTATAATCGGTTTTGCCGGTCTCATGGAAACATGGAGTGGTAGCGAAGGCTCGCAAATCGACACTGCTGCTATTTTGACAACAGAGGCAAAATCGCCGCTCGCAGAAATCCACCACCGTATGCCCGTCATTGTCAGGCGGGAAGATATTGATAGATGGCTTGATTGCCGGAATTTTCGCCCTGCCGATGTTGTGGATATTTTAAAAAATACACCAGCCGAACACCTTCATGTTTATCCTGTGTCCGATAAAATCAATAATGCTGCTTATTCAAGGAGCGATGTGAAAGAAAGGATAAATCCTGTCGAAGATTCCGGCGACAAAGCTCAACAGCAAAACAATAAGGATCAAAAACGGGGGAAAAGTCCAAAGAATAAAGACCAGTTTGATCTTTTCTAAATGCGTCACTGGAATATTTAAGGATAATTAGGGTAAATGCCTTAACTGTTTTTGAATAGCTTGCCAAAGTTTTGGCCTTACCTGACAGACGAAAGACGATTGATGACCAATTTGCATTTTTATAACACGTTGACGAGAACAAAAGAGGATTTTCATCCGATAGACGCCAATAAAGTGCGTCTTTATGTTTGCGGCCCTACAGTTTATGACTATGCCCACATCGGCAATGCGCGTCCGGTCGTGGTCTTCGACGTTTTGTTCAGGTTATTGCGTCATGTTTATGGAAATGACCATGTTATCTATGCTCGCAACATTACGGATGTGGATGACAAAATCAATGCGCGTGCTGCCCGCGATTATCCGGAACTGCCGTTAAATGATGCTATCCGCATTCTAACAGAAAAAACCAACAAGCAGTTTCAGGAAGATGTTGCAGCTCTTGGTTGCTTAACGCCTACAACGCAACCACGTGCGACAGATAATCTCGATAATATGCGTGCAATGATCGAACGGTTGATCGAACGTGGTCACGCTTATGTTGCAGAAGATCACGTATTGTTTTCTGTTTCCAGTATGGGAGATCATCCCCGTTATGGTGCTTTGGCCCGCCGCTCGCTTGATGAAATGATGGCTGGCGCCCGTGTTGATGTTGCAGCCTATAAGCGTGACGAAATGGATTTCGTTTTGTGGAAACCCTCGAAAGAGGGGGAACCGGGGTGGCCTTCACCTGCGGGAATTAAAGCCAAAGGGCGCCCAGGTTGGCACATTGAATGTTCCGCAATGTCTATGGCAAAATTATTGGTACCCTTTGGGGGTGGTCTTCAATGCGATAATCCTGCCAATAATGTTTTCGATATTCATGGTGGCGGTATCGATCTGGTTTTTCCCCATCATGAAAACGAGATTGCCCAAAGCTGTTCGGCCTTTGGAACAGAGCGCATGGCAAATTTATGGATGCATAATGGTTTTCTACAGGTCGAAGGGCAGAAAATGTCCAAAAGTCTGGGCAATTTTATTACCATTCATGATGTGTTGGAGACCGAACTTGCCGAACTATCTTCCGATATTGATGAAACGATGCGTCATCAATGGGTGGGATTAAGTGCGCGTCTTTCCATGTTGCAAACGCATTATCGTGAACCGTTAAACTGGACAGCCCAGCGCCTTGCGGACTCGGGTACCGAACTCTATCGCTGGTATGAACTGCTACGCCAGAAAAACGTTCGTTCTTCAACTCCGGCACATCCTGCAGACGAGCTTGTCGATGCTCTGGGAGAGGATCTCAATTGCTGGAGTGCCATCACGTATTTGCGCCAATATTATAAATCGCAGGATGCTAAAGCACTCAAATCCGGCATGGAGCTCATGGGGTTGTTGCATGATGATTGGCTGGATGACGAAGACTGTTCACTGTTTAATAGAAAAAGCGGGATAGATAGCGAGTATGTCGAGAGCCAAATTGCCAAACGCTTGTCGTTTATCAAAGAGAAAAATTGGGCTGAAGCAGATCGTATTAGAGACGAGCTTGGAAACAAAAATATATCGCTGAGGGACGAAAAAAATCCGCAAACAGGCGAACGCGTGACACATTGGGAAATCAAACATTAATCCCGCCAGAATTCGCCACTGGCAATGATGAAGAAGGTCTCAGAAATGGATTACCTTTTGGGTTATGGCTATGTGGCACTCAAGCTTTTTATAGGACTTGCAGTTTTTTTGCTGGTGCTTCGAACAAGCGGTCGGGGAAGTCTCAGTCAAATGACCCCGACGGATTTGATCAGCAATTTTGTTATGGGCGGTATTATCGGCGGCGTCATCTATAATCCGAAAATCACTGTTATCCAGTTACTGATTGTTTTGATTATCTGGCAATTACTGGTTATCGGGCTGAATTACCTCCGTCGACATTCGGTGTTTTTTCATAATCTTGTAGCAGGTGGCGATGTTGCACTGGTGCTTGACGGAAAATTCCAGATGGATGAAATCAAGCGGCTCAATATTGATGTGAACGACTTTGCAACCATGCTCAGAATCAAGGGTTGCGCACTTCACGAAGTCGCTTTTGCGCGTCTTGAATCAAATGGAAGTCTTTCGGTTATCCGCAAGGAAGAAGGCAAAAACGCAACGCTTGTGGTCAAGAATGGTAGCATTGTTGATGGCAGTCTCGACGAAATAGGAAAAGATGAAGCCTGGCTCGAAGAGCAGTTAAAGAAGAAAAAAGTTTCCATTGATGATATCTATGCCGCCGAGTGGTACGAGGAAAAAAGCCGTAACGGCAGAACGCGCACTGGACTTTTTATTGTAAAAGGGACTACTTCCTGATTTTTACGAGATTCTAAAAGAGCGGGACCGTTTGACAAATGCTCATGACAAAACCTGTTTCAAAAGAGACTAAAATATTTCCTGCCAATATTTCAGGTTTTTTGGCGGCACTGGGTGCCTATGTCATTTGGGGCATCTTTCCCCTTTATATGAAAGCGGTTGCCCATATTCCGGTTATGGAAGTTGTCGTTCACCGTGTTTTGTGGTCGCTTCCTATTGCTTTTGGTATCATTCTTGTGATCGGGCACGGTAGAGCACTTTGGAGTGCATTAAAGCAGCCGAAAATGGTGGCTATGGCCTGTCTCACATCGGCGTTAATTACCGCCAATTGGAGCATCTATATTTGGGCAATCGCCAATAATCATGCTGTTGATGCTGCGCTCGGTTATTATATAAATCCGCTCGTTAATGTCCTGTTGGGGCTCATTTTCTTACGCGAGAGACTTAATCGCTGGCAATGGTGTTCCATCATGTTAGCGATTGTTGCTGTTCTCATTTTAACGATCAATGCCGGCGGCCTGCCGTGGATTGCGATCTTGTTACCGCTCACTTTCGGGTTTTATGCTTTTTTCAGAAAATCCTTGCCCATCGGACCGACAGAAGGGTTCTCACTCGAAACATTGATTATGACTATTCCGGCGCTCATCGGGTGGGGCTATTTTATTGCAACGGGCCAAGATTATTTTTTCCACGGTACATGGAAAGATGTGGGTCTGCTCGTATTGGCTGGTCCCTTTACCGCAATTCCGTTTATCCTGTTTGCAGTCGGTGCGAAGATGCTGAATTTGACGACCTTGGGGCTGATGCAATATCTAACGCCGACATTCCTATTTTTAATCGCAATTTTCGTTTTTCACGAACCATTTTCAACAGTGCAACTTTTTGCCTTTTCATTGATCTGGCTCGGTCTTGTCATTTACACCGCAGCCAGCCTTTCGACGATGAAACATAGACAACCAAAAGAAACGATAATCGAACTTAAAAAACATCCGCAAAAATAAGAGATATTTCGACCAAAAAGAACCGACAAATTCCGACAATGGAACGTCGTTCAACTTTAGCCTTGATAGAAGGGCATCGAAAAATTTTAACGCCTTATAATGGGTGGGATTCCTGATTCCTTGAAATGGCAGTGACAATTTTTTCAATGTCATCAATAACAAGCGGTTTCAGCTTGTGATTGGAGTGGATGAAGCCTTGTCTCGCCATATGGTCGAGAAGGGCAATCATCGGGTTATAAAAGCCATCTATGTTGGCAAAGGCTATCGGCTTTGTATGCCGCCCAAGTTGTGCCCATGTCATGATCTCGACAATTTCTTCCAGTGTGCCAATGCCACCGGGTAGGGCGAGAAATGCATCGGAGCGATCAAACATCAGTTGTTTGCGCTGGTGCATTGTTTCGGTAACAATGAATTCGTCAAAGAGATCATCATTTTTATTCCGCGCTTCCTTTTTGATAAGAAAATCCGGAATGATTCCTACGACTTTTCCACCATTGCTTTTTACCGCCCGCGCAATTGTGCCCATAATGCCGCTCGTTCCTCCACCATAAACAAGCGTAATGCCGGCTTGAGCCAGCAATTGGCCAAGCCGGTTGGCCGATTGGACATAATCGGGATTGTTGCCCGATGAAGAACCACAATAAACACAGATAGAATTGATTTTTGTCATGGGGGATGTTTTGCCGTTTAATAAAATTTTCGTCAAGGAAAAACCTAAGATTGAGGAAAAGGTTCAATTGAACCAGTTTGGTATTCCGTTTGTGTGGCAAATGGAATAGGACATAAAAAGTTTTTTATTGTGCTTTAAACAGGATTGTTCATGGCATTCTTTTTGTCGATGAAAAAATTTGCCGTAACTTTGACGCTCGACTTTATCGCGGCGGTTATTTTGTTTGTCGGCACTCTTCATGCTGATGAATTGAAAAATAATGGACAGCCCGATCAACTTGAAAGTCCGAGTTTCGAGAGTTTCATGTTGAACGATGAAAGCTTTGCCGTCATCGTCGGAAAGGCTCCTGCAAATGCCAAAGTCGAGCTCATCGACGGAGCCCGAAAACTCGGCGAGACAAACGCTGACGACAAAGGCAGCTTCACCCTGACTTTGCAAAAAAAACTCGGGAAAGGTCAATACCATTTTGTCTTAAGAGCGACAGACCAGTCGGGAAAATCATTCACATCGGTTGAAACTGTAACGGTTATCATATCCCATAAAGTCCCGGATGGCATGGCTGCTTTTATGAACGATCCGGCAGGCGCCTCGCGGTTTATTTCCAATGCACCGGGAATAATCGAAATCGGCAAGAAAACGCATAATAATTTTGATGTAACAAGAATTACCTATAAAAACAGTATTCTGACGATCAGCGGTCGGTCTGAAAAGAACATGCAAATCATCGCAACACTCGGAAATATGCGCCTTGGCAGTGACAAGACAGACATTAACGGGAAATTCGAGCTCTCCCGTTTTGTGTCACTTTTTTCCGGTGACCATGTTTTTCGCATTGATTTGTTTAATGACGGCGGAGAAAATGTCGGTTCGTTAGCCATACCGTTTCGTATTGACGAACGCCATCACCCTGTGAACCAGCTTTATCGTGATGGCAAGCCGGTAAAAACCGTAATTGTCGAAAAGGGAGACAGTTTATCGTCTATTGCCGAAAAAGCTTATGGATCAAGCCGTTATAGCGAGGCAATATATTCGGCTAATTCTGCTATCTTAAAAAACCCTGACCATATCACGAAAGGGCAGGAATTGATTTTGCCCGAGATAGACAACTCGCAAAAATCCAAAGCAGCAAATGCCCAGACCGATTTGAAAGAAAAATGACAGAACCAAACAGAGCAAAAACCGTTTCGGCCGATTCCGGAAATACATTTCGTACAATCCTCAATCTTTGGCCTTATATGTGGCCATCCGATCGTCCGGATCTAAAGCTGCGCGTTTTATGGGCAGTTCTTTATCTCGTTTTGTCAAAACTGGTTCTGATCTCGGTTCCTTATTTTTTCAAATATGCCACAAATGCTCTGAATGTCGATTATACGCCACCTTCATGGCTTCCGGCTGTTTTTGCCGCGCCATTCATGATGGTTCTCGCCTATAATGTGGCACGAATTTTACAGGCCGGTTTAAACCAGTTACGCGACGCTTTGTTTGCAACAGTCGGTCAGCATGCTGTCAGGAGATTGGCCTACCAGACTTTTGTTCACATGCATGAACTGTCTTTGCGGTTCCATCTTGAAAGGCGAACCGGCGGTTTATCCCGTGTGATAGAACGCGGCACGAAAGGCATCGAGGCAATTGTCCGCTTTTCAATATTAAATACGGCACCGACTGTACTTGAATTCGCGCTCACTGCCTTGGTGGTCTATATCAGTTACGGCTGGCATTATATGAGCGTTGTCGCAATTACTGTCGGCCTCTATACATGGTTTACGATCAAGGCAAGCAATTGGCGCATTTCAATTCGGCGTCAGATGAACGAGTCGGATACCGAAGCAAATACGAGGGCAATCGACTCGCTTTTGAATTACGAGACGGTGAAATATTTCGGTAACGAAGACCTTGAGGCAAAACGTTTCGATAGCTCTATGGCAGGCTATGAGAAGGCAGCCATCAAAACGTGGATTTCACTGGGATGGCTCAATTTCGGTCAGGCGGTCATATTCGGCGCCGGCATGGCAACAATGATGCTGATGTCGGCATATGAAGTCATGCATGGCACACAAACGCTTGGCGATTTTGTATTTATCAATGCGCTGCTCATGCAGCTTTCGATACCGCTTAATTTTATCGGTTCGATTTATCGCGAAGTCCGTCAAGGTTTGACAGATATTGAAGCCATGTTTGATCTTCTGGATGTCAAACAGGAAGTGACCGATGCACCCGATGCAAAGCCATTGATTGTTAAAGAAGGCGAAATCCGCTTCAATCATGTCGAATTTTCTTACGATACAAACCGGCAAATTCTAAAAGATATAGATTTTTCAGTACCGGCCGGAAAAACTGTTGCCATAGTCGGGCCTTCAGGGGCGGGAAAATCAACAATTTCAAGGCTGTTATTCCGCTTTTATGACGTTCAAAAAGGCTCGATTATGATTGACGGGCAGGATATCCGTTCAGTGACGCAGAAAAGTTTGCGCAATGCAATCGGCATGGTGCCACAGGATACAGTGCTTTTTAATGATACAATTGCTTATAATATCCGTTACGGTCGTCCGGATGCTTCTGACGAAGAAGTGAAAAAAGCGGCTGAAATGGCGCAAATAGGGGATTTTATTGCCCAATTGCCTGATGGTTACCAGTCAATGGTTGGCGAACGCGGGTTGAAGCTTTCAGGCGGTGAAAAACAGCGTGTTGCTATTGCCCGCACGATTTTGAAAGCTCCGCCAATTCTGATACTTGATGAAGCAACATCCGCACTTGATACAGCAACGGAACTGGAAATCCAATATGCACTTGATGTTGTAAGTCGCGGACGCACGACCTTGGTCGTCGCTCACAGGCTTTCCACAATTATCGGGGCGGATGAAATTCTTGTTTTAAAAGGCGGACGCATTATTGAACGTGGCAAACATGATGAATTGCTCGCCAAGGGTGGCCTTTATGCTTCAATGTGGCACAAACAGCTTGAAGCTTCCAAGGCAGAAGAACAATTGCGCAAAATTCGCGAGGAAGATGAGTTGGGCATTGTCTCCCCTCATTGACAACGGTCTTGCGTAGAATGATGAAACAAACTATCGCTTTTTTCGCATTGATTGGATAAATAGGAACCGGCTTCGTATTGAACGGGTGGGTACGGTGTAAGATAAATGGGGTATACGCGTATGAGCATTGTTAGATCGGTTCGTAACGGTTTTGCGCCCATCCACAAGGAAGGGTACCCGTTTATCGTCGGATTCTTCATTTTATCGCTGGTTCTCGGCTGGATGTGGGATCCGCTCTTCTGGTTCGGTTTGGTGCTTACTATCTGGTGCATCTATTTTTTTCGCGATCCGGAACGGGTCACGCCGATTGATATGAATCTCGTTATGAGCCCGGCTGATGGCCGCATTTCCTTCGTCGGTATGTTTATGCCGCCCAAAGAACTTGGCCTGGGCAACGAAGAGATGATGCGGGTATCGGTGTTCATGGATATATTTTCCTGCCACATCAATCGCATTCCGATGGATGGTGTTGTGAAATCCATCGTCTACCGTCCGGGAAAGTTCGGAAATGCCGAACTCGACAAGGCGAGCGATCATAATGAAAGAAACAGCCTTGTCATTGAAACAGCCCATGGCGATATCGGTGTTGTACAAGTGGCTGGTCTTGTTGCCCGTCGCATAGTATGCTGGTCGAAAGAAAATGAACCTGTGGTCGCAGGCAAACGGTTCGGTCTTATCCGCTTTGGTTCCAGACTTGATGTTTATCTGCCAGCCCATGTAAAATTACGGGTGGCAATCGGGCAGAAGGCTATTGCCGGTGAAACTGTTTTTGCTTCCTTTGACAAAAGCGCGACCATAACAGACTTTAGACTGGATTAGATTTTAATGGAGAGCTCTTCGCCTTTTTCTTCATTCGACCCCGAGGGACATAAAAATGATGATGTGAAGCCGCGTCGATCAATTTCGATACGCTTTGTTCTTCCAAACGTCATCACAATTCTGGCGATATGCGCCGGTGTCAGCAGTATTAGGCTCGCTTTTGAACATCGTTTCGAAACGGCGATTTTAATGGTTTTGCTTGCTGCTGTGCTCGATGGTGTGGACGGGCGGTTGGCGCGTCTTATGGGCGGTGGATCTTCATTCGGTGCGCAAATGGACTCTTTGGCCGATGTGGTAAACTTCGGTGTTGCACCGGCATTGATTGTCTATTCTTTTCTCCTCAATCAGGCTCATCAGGTAGGCTGGATAGCTGCACTTGTTTACTGTATTGCCTGCTGTTTGCGCCTTGCCCGTTTTAATGTGATGATTGATAACAAACATATTCCGCGCTGGCAGCGGGAATATTTTGTCGGTGTACCGGCTCCGGCGGGTGCGTTGTTGGTATTGCTACCAATTTATCTTGGTTGTCTCGGGCTTGAACCGGGGGCTGGCTGGGCGCTGGTTTTCAGCCTTTATACAGTTGTTATCGCTTTTCTGCTCATCAGCCGTCTGCCTGTCTGGAACGGTAAAACAATTGGTCAGCAATTGCGCCGCGATGTCGTCATACCCGGTATGCTTGTTGTTGTGATCTATGTCGGCTTTCTTGCCACTTACACGTGGCAGGTACTTCTCGTTACAGCAATCGGCTATATGGCATTCCTTCCATTCAGCTTGATGGCCTATCAAAAACGCTCGGTTCGTGAAGCACAAAAAATAAAAGACGGCGCTGCAACCGAGGATGAAGAAGAGGAAGACAAGGACTAGATTACCAATCCGATTTCTCGTCTTTATCTAATTTATTTCATACATGATGAATTCTTGCATCTTGATGTTTTGATTGAACTGGCTGTGTTCTACATCGGGCTGACAAATCCGAAATCTGAAAAACCGGCTTTCAGGCTCGAAAGTCTTTTTTGTTTTAAGACAGTTTCCGGAATTTGCGCGGAATCTTCAGGCTGTCAAAATTCATTACGCGACGTGTACCGGTCGGAATTTATAGGATTGTCATAAAATATTTCCGCAATATGTGCGTGATAAGAACTGCTGCAGTTGTGGGCGTTAAAAAGTGCAGGGGGTTATAAAAACCCCATTTTTTCGTGAGGTTCTTTCTGCTGACGAAAAATGCATTGCGCGATCTGCGCCATTTCTGGACGCGGATAGAGTTTTCAGAAGATAACCATGCAGGAAAAACTGTTCGGCTTTTCCTGCCTTTCATTCCGGTTTTTCTAATCAGGAACATGATAGGTGAGAAAACGGTTTTTACGAGCGTCAAAAAAACCGCCGGTCTCTTCAAGGTCGGGGGAAGCAAGTTGAACAATCTTGGCTGCAATTTCTTCCGCAGATGGCAATGTGTTCGGGTCTTCTCCCGGCATAGCTTGCGCACGCATGGCAGTGCGCGTTGCTCCCGGACTTGCCATATTCACCTTTACAGAGGTGTTCTTCAATTCGTCAGCCCAACAGCGTCCCAACACTTCAAAGGCAGCCTTGGAAGCCGCATAAGGTCCCCAAAAAGCTCTTGGTTTATGCACAACACCGGAAGAAAAAAGAATTGCACGCGCACAATCCGCCTTTTTTAAAAGCGGTTCGACAGCGCGGATCAAACGCCACTGGCTAATGACATTGATTTCAAATACATCTTCAAATGTTTTTGCTTCGACATGCGCAACCGGTGAAATGGACCCCAAAACACCGGCATTGGCAGCCAGAACATCCAGTTTATGCCAACGTTGGTTAATCTCGTTTCCCAACCGGTCAATGGCTTCCATATCGTGGAGATCAAGCGGTACCAATGTTGCAGTGGAACCTGCTTTGACGATTTGGTCATCAAGCTCCTCCAAGCCGCCTACAGTTCTCGCTAGAGCAATGATATGAGCGCCGCGTTTTGCAAGTTCCAATGCAAGATGATAGCCGATACCTCGTGAAGCACCGGTTACAAGAGCAACACGCCCCTTAAGGTCGAATGTTTGATTTTTTTCCATTATCGTCCACAATTCAAAACAGCGAGTTTATGAACATTATCGGCATTTTCTTCGTCGACCAGACGTGTCGGATAATCGCCGGTGAAGTAATGGTCGGTAAATTGCGGATCGGCATTGTTTCTCACCTCACCTCCGACAGCCATATAAAGCCCGTCGAGAGACAAAAATTGTAACGAGTCAGCACCGATAAATTCACACATAGATTTCAAATCAGGAAATTGATTGGCAAGGAGTTTCGATGCTTCAGGGGTATCGATGCCGTAAAAATCGGGATAAAATATCATTGGACTTGCAACGCGTATATGGACTTCCTTGGCTCCTGCGTCGCGCAGCATTTGTACGATTTTGATGGACGTCGTGCCCCGAACAATTGAATCATCAACCAGCACAACGCGTTTTCCTTCAATAACAGGGCGGTTGGCTGAGTGTTTGAGTTTGACACCAAAGGCACGGATTTGTTGTGTCGGCTCAATAAATGTCCGGCCTACATAATGGTTACGGATAATACCGAGTTCGAATGGAATGCCGCTTTGCTGTGCGTAACCGAGTGCTGCCGGTGTGCCGCCATCGGGAACAGGGACAACCACATCACCATCACAAGGAGCTTCTTTGGCAAGATAAATACCCATATTTTTGCGCGCATTATAGACACTGCGTCCACCAATAATCGAATCAGGGCGGGCAAAATAGACATATTCAAAAAGACAAAGTTTTTCCGGTTTTTTATCTTTCGGCTTGATCGTCTTGATTGTGACGTCACCGTCTTTTTGTAATTGACAGATGATGACTTCACCATTTTCAACGTCGCGGATATATTTTGCGCCGATAATATCAAGGGCGCAGGTTTCGGAACAAAAAATCGGTTTGCCATCAAGTTCACCCATGACCAGTGGCCGGATGCCGGTGGGGTCGCGAGCGGCAATGAGCTTTGAACGGGTCATCGCGATCATTGCAAAACCGCCTTCGATCTGGCGGATAGCGTCAACAAAACGTTCGGAAGATTTTGCGTGACGCGAGCGGGCGATGAGATGAAGAACAACTTCCGAATCGGAGGTTGATTGGCAAATTGCACCCGAAGCAATGAGCTGGCGGCGTATTGTGAGCCCGTTGGTAAGGTTGCCATTATGGGCAATAGCAATGCCTCCCACTTCGAGTTCGGCAAAGAGCGGCTGAACATTGCGCAGTGCCGTCTCTCCCGTGGTCGAATAACGTGTGTGACCGATCGCCCGGTTACCGGGGAGATTGGCCAAGGTTTGCGGGTTGGTATAATGGTCGCCAACAAGCCCCATATGCTTTTCCTGATGGAATACATGTCCATCATAAGAAACAATACCGGCTGCTTCCTGTCCACGATGCTGCAAGGCGTGGAGGCCGAGTGCCGTTAGAGTTGCCGCATCATCATGCCCCAGAATTCCGAAAACGCCGCATTCTTCGTGCAAACTATCGTCGTCGAGAGAAAAATCCGGTTCACAAAAGACCTCTTTTGCCATTTTGACCATCCCATAGAGATATCTAAGAATATTCTTTGTTAGAACATATAATATAGGTAAAATGGGTGGCATTTAAGGCCACCCATTTAAATTCAGTCACCCGATTGAGCCGGATTATCACCGATGCTATTGTCAGTATTGGACGGCTCATCTTTTTTCAGAACACTGGAAGCTTTGTCGAAAATCCAGTCAGGATCCTTTGGCAATAAATCCCAAATTTTATTACTCATAGAATCAAGCATGGGTTTGGTTTTTGCGTCCTTGAGCCAAGGCGCCTGATCTTCCGGCTTGATGAGCTGGTTAACAAGCAACATGGCGATCACCATAATGAAAAGTCCACGAACAACGCCGAAAATAAATCCTACCGTGCGATCGAGCGCACCGATTCGGCTATCTATAATAACATCGGCAATTTTCATTGTTATGATTGACACAATAATGAAAACAATAACGAAAATAATTGCCAGACTTGCAATGAGTGCAATGGTTTTATTGGAAAGATAAGCTTCTACAAAGGGCAGGAGGTTTTTGTAAAGAAGCACAGCCGCGATAGCAGCAATGACCCATGATGCCAAGGATAAAACTTCACGTGAAAAGCCACGCACCATCGCCAAAAAGGCGGAAAAGAGGATCACTACAATAACCAGGCCATCAAGGGCTGTCATGAACATCAGGCTTGTCCTTAAGTTCGCTTCAATCGGCAAAAGACAATAAAAGTGGCGTCGATTACATCTTCATTGCCAGTTTGGAAAACCAATATCAATATTTCCTGTATTTTAAAAGTGCCAAGCCAGCCATTTGTCCACAAACTCAATTCTGCGCTGGAGGCGTGCTGCGCTTTTTTCCGGAAGCAATTGCAGCCACAAGTTCGGGCAGGTCAGAGAAACTTTTTTGCCTGAAAGACGGCGATTTGATGGTCTCGGTTGTGCCGGACGGTTGAATTGCCCCTTTAAAACCGAGCTTGTCGGCTTCTTTCAGTCTTTGACCTGAATGCGAGACTGCGCGCAGAGCCCCCGACAAACTGACTTCACCGAAAAATACGTAATTTTGAGGCAGCACAATTCCTGCAAGAGAAGAAACCAGCGCCGCTGCGACCGCAAGATCGGCTGCGGGCTCTGAAATGCGGTATCCGCCGGCAACATTGAGATAAACATCGTGCTGCCCGAAACGTACGCCGCAATGGGCTTCAAGAACTGCAAGAATCATGGAAAGCCGGTTGCTATCCCATCCGACAACTGCCCGTCTTGGTGTCCCCAGCGAAGTTGGCGCAACGAGTGCCTGAATTTCAACAAGGATAGGCCTTGTCCCCTCCATGCCCGCAAAAACTGCGGCACCGGGTGCATTGCTGTTGCGCTCTCCAAGAAACAATTCGGAAGGATTGTTAACCTCCCGCAAGCCATGGTCCGACATTTCAAAAACACCGATTTCATCTGTCGGACCAAAGCGGTTTTTCACGGTTCTCAAAATTCTGTATTGGTGTCCGCCTTCGCCTTCAAAATAAAGCACCGCGTCGACCATATGTTCGACAACGCGCGGGCCGGCAATTTGTCCATCTTTTGTGACATGACCAACAAGCACAACAGCAGACCCCGTTTTCTTGGCAAAGCGTATCATCGCTTGTGCACCGATTCTTACCTGTGTCACTGTTCCCGGAGACGAATCAACCGTTTCGGACCAAAGCGTTTGTATGGAATCGATAATGACCAAATCAGGCTTTTTGGCATTAGTGAGCGTTGCGAGAATATCTTCAACATTGGTTTCGGCAGCAAGCTCAACAGTTGTGTTGGCCGCACCCAAACGTTGCGCACGCAAGCGGATTTGCGCCACCGCTTCTTCACCGGAAACATAGATAACGTGATAGCCTTGACGGGCAAGCGCTGCTGCCGCTTGTGTCAAAAGTGTCGATTTTCCAATGCCCGGATCACCGCCTACAAGAAGTGCCGAGCCCCTCACAAAGCCACCACCTGTAACACGATCAAGCTCGACAATTCCCGATTTTACCCGTGGTGCGTCTTCAATAGCGCCCGAAAGCGATGTGAGTGCAACAACGCGCCCTTTACGGCTGCTTTTTGCTGGCCCCCCGCCAATGCCGCCGCTGGTTCCTTCTTCGACAATGGTGTTCCATTCGCCGCATGCATCGCATTTTCCAGCCCATTGGGAATAGACTGTGCCACAATTTTGACAGACAAACTGGGTGCGTGTTTTTGCCATTACGATCAGCCGAATTGATCCGGTAACTTGTCACTTTCAGCAAGATCTGAAAAGCGGGTATATTCAGCCTGGAACGCCAATCTTACAGTTCCCGTCGGTCCGTGACGTTGTTTTGCCACAATCACCTCGGCCTTGCCAAAGACTTCTTCCATCTCTGCTTGCCATTTCAAATGTTCTTCACTACCAAGCTTAGGCTCTTTGTTTTTGATATAATATTCATCGCGATAAACAAACAGCACAACATCGGCATCCTGTTCGATAGAACCGGATTCACGAAGATCGGAAAGTTGCGGGCGTTTGTCATCACGTGCTTCAACCTGACGGGAAAGCTGCGACAAGGCAATGATTGGTATATTGAGCTCTTTGGCAAGCGACTTCAAACCGGTCGTAATTTCGGTTATTTCCTGCACACGGTTTTCCGAAGCGCGTTTCGACACGCCAGTCATCAATTGAACATAGTCAATTACCAGAACATCAAGGCCATGCTGGCGTTTAAGCCGACGTGCACGGGCTGAAAGCTGCGCAATCGAAATGCCACCGGTCTGGTCGATATAAAGCGGCGCTTTTTGTAATCTCGTCATTGAATGGAGCAGCTTGGCGAACTGGTCTTCGGTAATATCACCACGACGGATTTTTGACGAAGATACTTCAGCTTGCTCGGAAATAATACGTGTTGCCAATTGTTCCGACGACATTTCAAGCGAGAAGAAACCGACGATTCCACCTTCATTTTCTTCTGCCGGAAGGTTGTTTTCCTTCGCTTTGATAAAGGCATTGGCAATATTGAAAGCGATATTGGTTGCAAGCGACGTTTTACCCATGCCCGGACGACCGGCAAGGATGATAAGGTCGGAACGTTGCAAGCCGCCCATTTGCTCGTCGAGTTTCTTGAGCTGTGTCGGAATACCCGAAAGCCGAGAGGTACGTTTTTTTGCCGCTCCCGCCATATCGATGGCTTTTTTTACCGCATCATCGAAACTTTCAAAGCCACCGCCATATTTGCCGGTTTCGGCAAGTGTGAACAGTTTTTGTTCGACATTTTCGATTTGTTTCGAAGGGGTAAGATCAATCGGCGCATCATATGCGGTATTGACGATGTCATTTCCAAGATCAATCAAAGAGCGTCGTGTATAAAGGTCATAAATGGCACGGCCATAATCTTCTGCATTGATGATGGTGACTGCTTCCGTCGCCATGCGAACAACATAGGTATAAACGGTCATGTCACCGATTTTTTCATTAGCCGGAATAAACGGTTTGATTGTAATCGGATCGGCAAGCTTGCCATTTTTGATCATCTCGCTCAAAACAGCAAAAATCGTTTGATGCAATGGCTCGAAAAAATGTTCAGGCTTCAAAAAATCGGATACGCGGTCAAGCGCATCATTATTGATGAGAATTGCACCGAGAAGAGCTTGTTCCGCTTCGATATTATGCGGAATCTGCCTGAACGGGAGTGCCTCGTCACCATTGGTCTGCCCGATATTGAGAACTTTTGCTTCTGACATTAGTCTATTGCTGCTCGCCTGAATTTTATTGAATTGGAAAACCCCACCACTTTAACCCATTCAGGGTAGGGACTGCCACTTTTTTTTCCAGATAAATGCTCTTTTATGCGGTCGGATCAATTTTTTACGATGGCTTTTCTCTGGTGTAGTTAGGATTATCCTATGTAGCGTAAATCCGGAAAGCGCATTTCGAACGCCGAAAACGCTTGATATATCCGGATATACAGCATTTTCCGATAGATCAGATCGGATTGCCCAATATTGAGCAAAACAGGGGAAACCGACTTTGCACAGGCTATTTCTTGTCTTTTTGAGAGCTCGTTGTCTTGCGGCGCGACTTGGGCGCTTGGGGAGTGGCACCAGCATCTTTTTTTTC
Source organism: Bartonella sp. M0192 (assembly GCF_016102305.1). Taxonomy (NCBI): domain Bacteria; kingdom Pseudomonadati; phylum Pseudomonadota; class Alphaproteobacteria; order Hyphomicrobiales; family Bartonellaceae; genus Bartonella; species Bartonella sp. M0192. The sequence goes on from NZ_JACFOU010000001.1 coordinate 1,236,428, forward strand.
AACAGTTTTTGTCGCGGATTTTACATTGCCTTCAGATTTTTCAAGATTGGGGTCGGCATCAATTTTTTTGAGTCTGGCTTCTTCCTCGCCAATGTAATCACGTGTCAAGGGGACCGCATCCTGCTTGTGAGCGAGCTGGATCTGGAAAACCATCATGCCTTGCCAGCGGAAAGCGCTTTCTGATGCCGCAAGATAAAATTCCCACATCCGGCAAAAACGTTCGTCATAAAGTGCCTTGGCTTCGTCCCAATGTGCAAGAAAAGCTTCGCGCCAAGCTTTCAATGTTTCGGCATAATGCAAACGCAATATTTCTATATCGGTGATAATCAGACCGCTTTTTTCAATAACGGGAATGACTTCCGATAATGCAGGAATATAGCCACCGGGGAAAATATATTTGGCAATCCACGGATTGGTAGCACCCGGTTCACCGGAGCGGCCAATCGAGTGGAGAACAAAACGTCCATCCGGCTTCAACAATCTTTTGACGTGGTCGAAATATTCTTTGTAATGGCCGATACCGACATGTTCGAACATACCCACCGAGACGATTTTATCAAAAGCATCATCAAGCTTGCGATAGTCGAGCAGAAAAAATTTGGCTTTATCTTGTAGTCCCATATCTTTGGCGCGCTGATTGGCGATGCCATGCTGTTCATGAGAAAGCGTGACACCTGTGACATTTGCACCAAGAACCCGTGCGAAATAAAGCCCCAATCCGCCCCAGCCGCAACCGATATCGAGAAGTTTCTCGTTTTCTTTTACCTGAAGCTTTGCCGCCAGATGGCGCTTTTTTGCAAGTTGTGCTTCGCTAAGGCTGACATTCGGATTTTCAAAGTAACCGCAGGAATATTGGCGATCGGGATCAAGAAACATCTCGTAAAGTTTGCCGGACAGATCATAATGGTGTTCGACGTTTTTTGCCGAACGACGTAACGTATTCATCTGTACGAATCGTTTTGTCGCCGTGCGAATGAAGGAAAATGCTTTCATCCACAATTGGTTTTCTGCGATCGGACCCGTGCTTTCGAAGATTGTCTCCAGCAACGAATAAATATCGCCTTTAATAAACTCGAACCCGTCATTCATGTAGGCTTCGCCCAGTTTCAAAGCAGGGTCGAGAGCAACTTCGCGTTCCCATTTTGCTGATGTAAAGCGTATTTGAATTGGCTTGCCCGTCTGGTCACCGAACTGGTATGTGACCCCTCGTGAATCAGTAATTGTCAAATTACCTTTCGTAATAATGTGGCTGGCAGCCGTCTTCAATAAAGCAAACATCTATCGAGTCCCATCTTTCAATCAATAATTTGGCCGACTTTTATGCACAAACAAGCGTCTAACAAAGTTCACGAAAATCTATTCCGTCCAACGTGGCGTTTATAGTGCCAATTTGTAAAAAAAACACCCGACCAGAAGATCGGGTGTGTTCATTTTTTTTTGACATGTCAAGGAACAACTGTTCCAAATTACTGGGGCAGTGCGTCGCACTTATAACAATTGTGTCCCGAAGAACCGATAAATGCTTATTCGGATGCCTTTTCCTCGGCGTTTTCCTCAGCCTTTTTCTCGGCTTCGTGTTCGGCACCTTCCTCGTCGAAAACTTCTTCCGAGAGCGGTTTTTCCTCAATGCCATAGATTGCTTCAATCGAAGTCAAATCTTCTCCGGCAGCCTGACGTTCGGCTTCTTCGGCAGAGCGGGCAATATTGACGGTGACATTAACCTGTACTTCAGGGTGAAGATTAACCGCAACATTATGAAGGCCGATTGTTTTGATCGGGTGATTAAGTTCTACCTGCGTGCGAATAATTGTGAAACCTTCCGAAGTGATAATATCGGCAATGTCACGGGTCGAAACAGAACCATAAAGCTGTCCGGTTTCACCGGCAGAGCGGATAACAACGAATGTCTTGCCGTCAAGCTTGTCGGCAACCTGTTGGGCTTCGCTCTTGCGTTCAAGATTGCGGGCTTCGAGCTGTGCTCTCTCACTTTCGAATTTCTTTTTGTTGGCCTCGTTGGCACGCAAGGCTTTTCCCTGCGGGAAAAGGAAATTGCGGGCAAAGCCGTCTTTCACAGAGACAGTATCACCCATTTGGCCGAGACGGGCAATGCGTTCGAGTAGTATAACATCCATTTTGAATTCCTTTCAGCTGCATTTATTGTTTGGGTTGGCCGTGTCGACGGCTCACTTGAATGGTTGTCCAGATTCCCATCAGAAGAAGAATGAGCGATACCGGAACAGCGAATATGAAAGTGCAAAGGGCAATATAGACGAATCCCAATATAAAAATGCGTCCACTAATGCCCCGTGTCAGATTGTGTAAATAGGCAAGTCCGGTCATCGAAATTGCCAATGTAAAAGTCGTGTTGAAGACCAATGCACACAGATTGAGAAATGTCCCCAATTGGAAAAACGTGGCGCCAAAGGCGACAATAAAAATGATCAGTGCAGGCAATGGCAGACGAAATTTTTTCGGCCAGTCATCGCGCGGGCGGGCGAGCCGTTTCATGCGTTGTGCACCGACAAGCGCAAAATACAAATTTCCGGTTAGAAAGAGCACCCCGTAAGTGGCCAGACTACTCGATAACAATGGAACGATATTGTTTACCAGAAAGTCGTGGAAGGTGACGATGTCGGCCTCGCTTGCAGAATTGGTTTCACGCAAGGAATTTGTGACGAAACTTGCAATTTCACCGGCAATGATCGGCGTGGTCGGGTTATTATATAAGATTGTGCCAATGAAAACACATATAATAGAGATAAAGCCGGTCAACAAAAATATGACTGACGAAAGCGGATACCATTTGATGGCATGACCATCCTCGTCCATTTCGGCAAGCCCTAATAGCCAGGATGCATAGACGGCGGGAAGGAAAAACAGCAATGTAAAGCCAAGCCCGATATAGAAATTTTGCGCAAATATCAGAACGATTGCTGCTGTAACAAGAGAAATGATGCTGGCAGCCGTGCCCCAACCAAAGGCCACGATGAAAATCGGTAGCGACATAAAGCAACCGAGTAACAATGCAAATGGCGGGAAAACCGTAAAAAAGCTCATAATAGCCGTTGCAAGGACAGCAGCAAACAGCCCGCCCAAAATACCTGCCGGAAATGTATAGGATTTTTTTTGCAACATTGATTCGCTGTCCTGCCTTTGCAGTTAGGGGCTAAGATGACTGCTCCAACTCCGGTTTTATTTGAACCTGCACCGAAAGCAGGGGAAAAGCAGCCGGTCAAGCCGGCTGCCAAAATTACTTATTTCACAACATAAGGCAGAAGGCCAAGGAAACGGGCGCGCTTGATGGCTTTTGCCAATTCACGCTGTTTTTTCTGGCTCACTGCAGTAATGCGTGAAGGAACGATCTTGCCGCGCTCGGAAATATAGCGCTGAAGAAGTTTCACATCCTTATAGTCGATCTTTGGTGCGTTCGGACCTGAAAACGGGCAGGTCTTGCGACGGCGATGGAAAGGACGACGGGTTGGAATCTGACTAATATCAACCATTATTCATCTCCTTCATTATTGTCATCATCGCGTGAGCGACGCGAACGACGGGGACGCTCGTCATCTTTACCATAACGATCATCACGGTCACGGCGGGATAGCATAGCTGACTGGCCTTCCTCAAGCTCGTGAACGCGAATGGTCATATAACGGAGAATGTCTTCATTGATGCGCATCTGACGTTCAACTTCTGCAATGGCTGCAGCGGGAGCGTCAATATTCATCAAAGTGTAATAGGCTTTGCGATTCTTGCGAATACGATAGGTGAGGGTGCGTAATCCCCAATTTTCAATACGCCCGACTTTACCGCCATTGGCCTCGATAACGCCCTTGTAGAGTTCTACAAGCTGGTCAACCTGTTGCGGTGCAATATCCTGTCGGGCAAGGAACACATGTTCATAAAGAGCCATTGTTTTGCCTTTCTTCGGTTAATCTTTGTCGACTTCTAGCGCAGAGCCTCTGCGACTTGCCTTTTCGGTAAACCCGAAGAAGAAAGGACGCGTGTTTCGAGACATTCGAGAGCGGAGACACGGGAGGCTTGAAACTTTAATGTTTCCTGTCGCTTGAAAACGCGACCCTCCGTTCAACCCCCGGCCAAATGCCGACAATGAACGGGCGGTTTCTACAGTCATTTTGTAAAAATAGCAAGAAGGAAGCGGTTGAAAACTGTTTTTTATTTGGAAGAATGATGATGTCGATATATGAGTGGCGAAATTGCAAACTGCCAAAATTCGGAGTTAGGCCAAAATGGCATTTCTGGAAAATATCGATATTCTCATTTTCAACTTTCTCGCTGCAACGCCTCAAACCCCGACAATTATGGCATATTTCGGGATAATTTGCGCAAAATTCCTGATTTATTTCATCCCCTTTCATTTGATAATATTGTGGTTTCTGGGAGGGCGCGGAGAACGCCAGACTGCGCTTGCAATTTTCTTCGCCGTCGTGATCGGTTTATTTTTTAGTTTCGTTATAGGACATTTGTGCTATCGGCCCCGCCCATTTGTGGCCGGAATAGCGAAAGCTCTGATAGAACATAAAGAAAATGCCTCGTTTCCCAGTAATCACGCGCTAATTTTCACAATTTACGTAACCTCTCTTTATTTCTATCGCTATAAGCACGTGGCGCGATTTGGGCTTGTAATCGGATTATTGACGTGTTGGGCACGCATTTTTACAGCTGTGCATTATCCGTCGGATATTCTGGGGGGTGTAGTTCTTGGACTTGTTATCGCAATGTTTGTCATTCATATTGTTATGCCATTTGTTCCCAAATTTGTTTATCAGTTACCTTATTCACCAAAAGGAAGAGGAACGGATTTGGATGTCTAGTCAACCATGTCCGGCTTGACTTTTGTTGCTTTTATAGGCCAAGACCGGATAATATTTGTTTTTTTTGAACCAAGGAGTGCACTCTAGTGGTTTATGCATTTACTTTCCCCGGTCAGGGGAGTCAGTCCGTTGGTATGGGGAAAGCGCTAGCAGAGCAGTTTGCCGAAGCACGGGCTGTATTTGAAGAGGTAGACGATGCATTGGGCGAGAAGCTGTCGTCTGTCATGTTCGAAGGACCTGAAGATGTGCTGACTTTGACAGCCAATGCACAACCGGCACTAATGGCGGTTTCCATGGCTGTTATCAAGGTGCTGGAAAAAAACGGCCTCGATTTGAAATCCAAAGTATCGTTCGTGGCGGGGCATTCTTTAGGGGAATATTCGGCGCTCTGCGCTGCCGGAACGTTCAGTCTTGCCGATACTGCGCGTCTCTTGAGAATTCGTGGAAATGCTATGCAGGCAGCTGTCGCTGTAGGCGAGGGCGCCATGGCCGCAATTATCGGTCTTGAAGAAGAAGTCGTTTCGGAAATTTGTAGTTCGGTTCTGGGCGAGGGGATTTGCGAAATTGCCAATGACAATGGTGGTGGTCAACTGGTTATTTCGGGAGCTACAAAAGCCGTTAATGCAGCGGTAAAGCTTGCAACCGAAAAAGGAGCAAAAAGAGCAATTCTTCTTTCGGTTTCTGCGCCGTTCCATTCAAGCTTGATGCAACCGGCTGCAGATGCGATGCATGATGCACTTCTTGACGTCAATAAATTGGCGCCGGTCGTTCCTGTTATTCCAAACGTTTCTGTAGAACCGGAAACAGATCCTGAAAAAATAATCGAGTTGTTGGTTCGTCAGGTAACAGGCCGTGTCAGGTGGCGTGAAACCATCGAATGGTTTGCGGCCCATCATGTCGATACGCTTTTTGAAATTGGTTCCGGTAAAGTGCTGACCGGACTTGCAAGAAGAATAGACCGTAATCTGAATGGCATGACGGTCGGCACTGCGGAAGAAATAGAAAATGCGCTGAAAGCGCTAGGGGTATAATCAGGGAATTTGACAATGTTTGATTTTAAAGGGCGCAAAGCGCTTGTAACCGGAGCAACCGGCGGCATTGGAGAAGCAATTGCTCGTCAACTCCATGAACGTGGCGCTATTGTTGGACTTCATGGTACGCGTGAAGAAAAGCTTAAAAGTCTTGCTGAAGATCTGGGTGACAATTGTTTTGTTTTTCCCGCCAATCTGTCGGAACGTGAAGAGATCGCCAAATTGGCTGAAAAAGCCGAAAGCGAGATGGAAGGGATCGATATTCTGGTCAATAATGCCGGGATTACCCGTGACGGGCTTTTTGTGCGAATGAGTGACAAGGATTGGGATGATGTACTGGCGGTTAATCTGACCGCCGTATTTCTTCTCACACGCGCCCTAACGCATCCGATGATGCGCCGGCGCTATGGTCGTATTATTAATATTTCTTCTATTGTCGGCGTTATCGGCAATCCTGGGCAAACAAACTATTGTGCAACAAAAGCCGGAGTTATCGGATTCTCGAAATCCTTGGCGCAGGAAATTGCAAGTCGTAATGTAACTGTCAACTGTATTGCTCCAGGCTTCATTGAGTCGGCCATGACCGATAAGCTCAACGATAAACAGAAAGAGACAATTATGTCGGCTATTCCGATGAGAAGAATGGGGACAAGTAAAGATGTGGCGGCGGCGGCAATTTATCTTGCGAGCGATGAAGCTGCATTTGTTACCGGCCAGACATTACACGTAAACGGTGGTATGGCTATGATCTAATAGAGCTTTGCAACGAGACTCGCATGCATATTCGAAGAAAGCGGGCGAACATTGTCAAAGCGGAAACGCATTATTTTATGCCAAGTCTGTGATTTTTTTAATTTTGCTCGAGGAGAAACACAGGATTTTGGCATAAAATTAAAATAAAGACGCGAAATTCGTTAAAATATCTTTGCGTCTTGGCGCCGAGCATGGTAATTGGCGCCTTTAAGGCCGGTTCATAAAACCGGTTAATCCCTTGAGAGGGATATCCACAGGATGCATTTGAAAACCTAAAAATCATAGGTGTAAATGCATCTATTGCTTGATTAGATGAGCCCGTGCCGCTAACCAAGGCAGGGAAACAACAAAAGTCGAGGATCCGACATGAGTGATACAGCAGAACGCGTCAAGAAAATCGTCATCGAACATCTTGGTGTTGATGCAAATAAAGTAACCGAAAACGCAAGTTTCATTGACGATCTTGGTGCCGATAGTCTTGACACCGTAGAATTGGTCATGGCTTTTGAAGAAGAATTCGGTGTAGAAATTCCGGACGACGCTGCCGAAACCATTTTGACCGTTGGCGATGCAGTCAAGTTTATTGACAAGGCTTCGGCCTGATTTCTTTGGGAGACAGAAACGATATAAAGTTTTTGTCTCCATTGCTTTTTTACTCGTAGAGAACGGGTAATCCGGTTTGTTTGTAGAAGATTGGGAATTGGAAGTATGAGACGTGTCGTCATTACCGGTATGGGATTGGTTTCTCCACTGGCCGGCGACGTCGAGCATAGCTGGAAGCGGCTTCTCGAAGGTAAGAGCGGCGTTCGCCGTGTTACCGAATTTGATGTCGATGATCTTCCGTGTCAAATTGCCGGGCGTATCCCGTTGGGTGACGGCTCGGATGGCACGTTCAATGCCGATCTTCACATGGAACCCAAGGAACAACGTAAAGTTGATCCGTTTATCCTCTATGCAATGGGCGCAGCCGACGAGGCACTTGATGATGCAGGTTGGCATCCAACAAGTGACGAAGACCAGATTCGTACCGGCGTTATGATCGGTTCCGGTATTGGTGGTGTCGAAGGCATTGTCGAGGCCGGATATACGCTGCGTGATAAAGGGCCAAGGCGCATCTCGCCATTTTTTATTCCAGGCCGTCTTATCAATCTGGCATCCGGTTATGTTTCGATAAAGCATCAGTTGCGTGGTCCGAACCACGCTGTGGTAACGGCCTGTTCTACCGGTTCTCATGCCATTGGTGATGCCTCACGGCTGATTGCTCTTGATGATGCCGATGTTATGCTCGCCGGCGGAACAGAATCGCCCGTCAATCGTATTTCGCTCGCGGGTTTTGCAGCGTGTAAGGCGCTTTCGACAGGCCGCAATAACGATCCCGAACATGCATCACGCCCTTACGATATTGATCGTGACGGATTTGTAATGGGAGAAGGTTCTGCCATCGTCGTTCTGGAAGAACTCGAACACGCGAAAAAACGTGGGGCAAAAATCTACGCGGAAGTAATCGGCTATGGTTTGTCTGGCGATGCCCATCATATTACTGCGCCATCCGAAAGCGGTGAAGGGGCTGAACGTTGTATGCGGGCAGCTATAAAACGTGCCGGCATTGACCCTTCCGAAATTGACTATATCAATGCGCATGGTACGTCTACAATGGCCGACACAATCGAACTCGCTGCTGTTGAACGTGTCATGGGAGCACATGCATCCGAAGTTTCGATGTCCTCGACCAAGTCGTCAATAGGCCATCTTTTGGGTGCAGCTGGTGCTGCGGAAGCTATTTTCAGTGTTTTAGCTATTCGCGATAACATAGCACCTGCTACGATCAATCTCGATCATCCATCTGTCGAGACCAAAATCGATCTCGTGCCGCACAAACCGCGGGAACGCAAGATAGATACTATTCTATCGAATTCGTTCGGTTTCGGGGGAACCAATGCGTCATTGATCATGCGCCGGTTTTCAAAATAATAAATGTTGATGTAAATCTACACGATTTGGCACGCCTTGAAATTTCGCCGCAATCTTGAGATAAGTGGAAATGACAAGCCTTTTATAGTAAACAGGATGTGCGTTTATGTCTGACGAAGAAAAGAAGATGACATCCGATTCTAGTAAAATTTCGTCATCCGGGTCAGAACAACAACCATCGCAATCTGAAGAGGCAAAAACACCTTCGGCGAAAGATCATTCCTTGATCGTTGAGGATTCGCCACAAGACGAGACCAATTCGGGCCAATCTCCGCTGGATCAATCGAAACCCGAAAACTCGCCCGCGCAATCAAAAACAGAAGCGACAGGAAGCCCACAATCATCCGAGCAAATATCGGGGAGCCAATCACCTCTTCCTGAAAAAGATCAATCTTCCCCGCTTGACGCTGTCCACGAAAAAAATAACGGGGCAGCTTTATCTACGCCAAGTGGCAACAATGGAGAGGGAATAAGTAGCGGTGACAATGATTCTCGGCAAAATGACGAAAAAAAAGTAAAGGCCAAACCAAGCCGTTCCAAAGTTGCGCGTAATCCGCTCATTATCCTTGGTAATTTCTTTCTGATGCTGGTTATTGTCATTATTCTGGCGGTCACGATACCGGTTTATGTCGGGAAAAATATGTTTATCTCGGCTGGTCCGCTAGCCGAAGACCATGTTGTTCTTATTAATCAAGGTGCGGGAATCAGAGAAATTGCTTCGATACTTGAAAAACAGGGTCTGATAAGGTCAGCCGACATTTTTGTTTACGGAGTAAATTATCAAGGTAAAGCGCGGCTCCTGAAAGCGGGTGAATATGCTATTCCTGCCCATGCTTCTATGAAGACGATCATGGATATATTGGTCAACGGAAAATCAATCGAGCATTCATTCACCGTTCCTGAAGGGTTGACTGTTGCGCAGGTTTTTGACCGCCTCGCAGCCAATGATATTCTGGTAGGCGAGTTGCCAAAAAATTTCCCTCCCGAGGGTAGTCTAATGGCCGATACCGTCAATTTTACGCGTGGTACGACTCGTGAACAGATAATAAAGCGGCTACAGGACGGCCAACAAAAGCTTATAGCCGATATATGGGCGAAACGTGCACCCGATTTACCGCTCAAGAACATCAATGAATTTGTGACACTTGCCTCGATTGTCGAGAAAGAAACCGGCATTGCATCTGAACGACCGCAAGTCGCTGCGGTGTTTTTTAACAGACTTGCAAAAAATATGCGATTGCAATCCGATCCGACGGTTATTTATGGGCTGTTTGGCGGAAAAGGAAAACCATCCGATCGACCGATTTACCAGTCCGATCTCGATAAAGAAACGCCATATAACACGTACAAGATTAACGGTCTTCCCCCCACACCGATTGCCAATCCCGGGCGTGATGCTCTGGAAGCAGTCGCGAATCCACCAAAAACGGACGCGCTTTATTTTGTCGCAGACGGTACGGGCGGGCATGTGTTTTCGAAGACGCTGGATGAACACAATGCAAATGTACGCAAATGGCGTGCATTGCAAAATAATAATTAAGTTTTGCGGTGAAAATCGGTCATAACCTTTTGGCAAGCTGACGTCCGATATGCTTTTGGATTTAATCCGAATTTTTAAAAGCAAAACTTTTCATTTTGTTTGAACTTCTCCTCCCTTTTTCTTTGCATTGTCATCTTTTAGAGGAAAAACGGCATTGAACGCTGATTGGGCAGTAGAAAATTATTATTGTCATCAATAAAAAAACGCGAAAGTGAAACACGGGTCATAGAGGCCGTTCTGCGGATTGCCTGTTTTTCAGGAAAAGTAAATTTATGCCGGATTTTGCCAAAAAAGTTGGAGAGTAGCATGTTTGAAAGCCGGTTTTCGAACTTGGCACTTTGACGATACGACCTGTTGGTCTATAGACAAAAGCTTGAAAATAGGCATTTTTCTTTCTATCAGGCAGTTCCGGACATAAATCGTTTTTGACGAGAACGATTTCAAACCGATGTTGACGATTTTGAATATTTGAGGAGTTTTTTTACATTGCAGAGTATGACGGGATTTGCCAGAACAACTAAATCGGCCGGAAATGCCAACATTGTTTGGGAAACGCGCTCGGTTAATGGAAGGAATCTCGACTTGAGATTCCGCTCGACCATTGCGATTGACACAGTGGAATACGAGTTGAGGAAAAAAGCTGGCGAAGTCTTTTCGCGTGGAAATATAAGCTGTTCTTTGAATGTGACATTTGAAACGGGTGATAATCATCCGGTTATCAATCAGGATTATCTTGATTGGGTACTTAAATTATCTGCCGAGCTTGAAAAAACTCATGGAATCCAGAAGCCGACGATAGATGGTCTATTGGGGTTAAAGGGTGTGCTGGAATATGGAACGCCGACGGATGAAACGTTGGAAAACGACGTTTTAAAGACAGCGATCATCGAAACTTACGAAAATGCCCTTCAAGAGCTCCGGTCTGCCCGTGAACACGAAGGAAATAGCCTCCAAAATATATTATCGGGTCAAGTAGATAAAATTGAAAATCTCGTTAGCAAGGCAAGGAATGACCCTTGTCGCTCGCAAGAAGCTATCAAAGAGCGGTTGAAGACACTTGTTGAATCGCTCATTGTTACAAGTGACAAACTCGATCCACAAAGATTGGAGACGGAAGCTGTTCTTATTGCCACCAAAGTCGACGTTCAGGAAGAGCTTGATCGACTCGACGAACATGTAAAGGCAGCGCGATATCTATTGGCTCTGGATGAACCTGTGGGCCGACGACTGGATTTTTTGGCGCAAGAATTCAATCGGGAAGCCAACACTCTGTGTTCGAAAGCCCATACAGCTTCCCTTTCTGCCGCAGGATTGTCCTTGAAAACCGTTATTGACCAGTTTCGTGAACAACTGCAAAATGTTGAATAGGGCGGACAGAAGAGGGATATGCGACTGTTTCGAGATAATTGATGAGGACATTATAGAATGGAAAATACAACTGAACGCGCGCTCAACCTGAAAAATACCGGCAAACGGCGCGGTGTATTATTGGTTTTGTCTTCGCCTTCGGGAGCCGGAAAGTCCACTTTATCTCGTTTATTGCTGGAAGACGGGCATCTTGGATTGTCTGTCAGCGTTACCACGCGCGAACGTCGACCGAGCGAAGTCAATGGCGTTCATTATCACTTCATAACCCGAAAAGAGTTTGAACAAAAACGCGATAATAACGAGCTTATAGAGTGGGCGGAAGTTCACGGACATTATTATGGCACATTGCGGGAAACCGTTGAAACGGCTCTCGCAAGCGGGCGGGATATGCTCTTTGATATCGACTATCAAGGGGCGAGACAATTACAGGAAAAAATGCCGGATGATGTTGTTTCGGTTTTTATTCTGCCCCCTTCAATGAAGGAGTTGAAATCACGATTAAATCGTCGAGCCGAAGACTCACAAGATGTAATTAATTTACGGCTCCATAATGCGCGCGGTGAAATCGAGCACTTCAGATCTTATGATTATGTCATTATCAATCAGGATTTGGAACAATCATTTGCATTGATAAAAGCAATTCATCTTGCCGAGGCTATAAAACGCCGACGCTGTCTCTATATCGATTCGTTCGTAAAGAGCTTGCTGGAAGAAAAGATCGAATGAATTCTTGAAGAGATAATCTTTACTTAGAAATCTTAACCCCGAAGACGGAATTTCGGTGAGGCGCTTATAACTTTCTTTGTCCCGAGTTTTCGCGATGGCATCAAGATATTTCATTCGCACGCGATGATGTAAAAACGCGATTTTCCTCTTCAAAAGGGGAAGAAAAAAATCAAAGATTTCTAGCTTTTTTGTCTGTCCATTTGAAAATTTTCCGGCTTAATCTTCTGCTATGACGGTACTCTGATTGTGAGAATATGAGTGTGATGTCTTGGGCTTTGTCAAATGATGACAACCGTGTGTTCGAACAAAAGTCCGGTTCTGTGTCGTCTGTTCCCTCGAACAATTAAGATTTTCGCTGCCGTTCATATCCTTGATAATTCTATCCGGAACAGTAACGCGTTTTTCAGCGGACAAACTGCGAAACGATGATTGGCTCATAGCAGTGTTTCGAGGAATGAACATTCCTTTCCGGAAATGACGTTGGAGGAAGGCACCTCGTGTATTCCTGCATTGTGTGGAATAGCAATAAAAAATACTGTCGATCAGAAGGACTATATGGCGTTTGCGACATTCGCATGAGCGGCGCAAGCTTTACCTCTATTTTTCGAGCGTCCTTTAAAAAGGCAGGATAGCGATAAAGCGAACGGTTGACGGATGGTTGAACCAACAATGGAAATGGCTGCCCGTTTAAAACCTCGTTGGTCAGAAAGAGAAGAGAACTGATGAACGATGAGATGAGACAACTTAGTTTCACAAAGCGTCAACACGCATGTTTAGCAAGGACTATCTTTCGGTTCATCTAATCAATCTCCTGCCGCTGATAGGCCGGATATTCTATGGCAGCAAAGATATAGGCGATAACCATCCAGATTGCGCAACGAAAATATTTTTCGCCTTGAAATTCAATAAAGCTTTGTGTTGCTGTTATTATAATTTGGTTTCAAAATTGTTCCGGTTACGCTTATTCACCTTGTTCACGTTTTCCTACTTGTCTTGGCAGGCAAAAATAGAAATAAATGAAAACTTTCAACGTCATTTTCTGTCGAGTTCTGATTTATCAGCTCTAAACGATGATACATAAGAGGGTGATTTTTGCTCGCGGTCTTGAAAATTGATTTATTTTCAAGTCTCTAGCGCTTTGGCAAGGGCGACGAATTCTTTTATTTCAAGTGTTTCAGCACGCCTTGTTCCGTCAATTCCGGTTTTTTCCAATAACAACTCTCCGCCAAGAGATTTCAGACTTTGGCGAAGCATTTTGCGCCTTTGTCCGAATGCCGCTCTGGTGACTTTTTCCAGATTGCGTGATGAACAGGAGAGCGGATTTTGATAAGGAACGATGTGAACAACAGAAGATGTAACTTTGGGCGGTGGTGTGAATGCCTGTCTTGGAACGTCGAATGCTATTCGTGCAAGAGACCGCCATCCGGTAAGAACGCTGAGCCGCCCATAATGAGGTGTGTCAGGAAGAGCGACAATACGTTCAGCCACTTCTTTTTGAAACATCAATGTCATGGATTTATAAAACGGTGGCCACGGCTCGGTCAAAAGCCAGCGGGTTAAAAGTTCTGTTCCGATATTATAAGGAAGATTGGCAACGATAGCAGGTTTTTCGTTTGTGTTGAAAAGGGCATTAAAATCCTGTTTTAAAGCATCTCCCTCTATGATGCGAAGTTTATCCGGATAAATCTCGGAGATTTCTTTGAGAGCACCAACACATCGTGTATCGCGCTCTATAACAGTAACAATCGCCCCTTGAGCCAATAAAGCGCGTGTTAAACCACCTGGGCCCGGACCGATTTCCAGAACCGGTTTGCCAGAAAGATCACCGGCTTGCCGGGCAATTTTGGATGTCAAATTAAGATCGAAAAGGAAATTTTGGCCAAGCGATTTTTTAGCCTGTAAACCGAATTTCGTGATAATTTCCCGCAGCGGTGGAAGTGAGTCAATTGTCATGATGGCGGGCATTTGTTGCAAGCGTTTGAGCAAGTTTTAATGCAGCAATAAAACTGTCCGGTGAAGCTATTCCTTTACCAGCTATGTCAAAGGCTGTTCCATGATCCGGTGAAGTACGAATAAAGGGTAATCCTAAAGTAACATTCACCGTATCATCAAAGCCGATTGTCTTAACCGGTATGAGTGCCTGATCATGATACATACATAGTGCAACATCATAATTTTTTCTTGCTCTGACGTTGAACATCGTATCCGAGGGGAAAGGGCCGGTAACATCAATGCCATGGGAACGCAATATTTCTATTGCCGGTTCAATTATAGTACTTTCTTCTTTTCCCATTGCCCCCCGTTCACCTGCATGAGGGTTAAGACCGGCTATAGCAAGTCTCGGCTTATTGATCCCAAATCGTTCACGCAGATCATGGGCGACGATGAGACCGGTATTAACCAGAAGGTCTTCCGACAGAGAACCGGAAACTTTTTCAAGTGCAATATGGACTGTTACAGGTATTGTTTTTAACTCTGGCCCCCAAAGCATCATGACCGGTTGATATGTCTTCCCATTCATCTGTTTTGCTAGATGAGCCAAATATTCTGTATGACCAGGGAAATGAAAACCGGCATCATAAAGCACATTTTTCGCTATCGGGCACGTAACAAGTGCTGAGGCTTTATGGGCATTAACAAGGTGGGCACCCCGTTCGATTGCCTCGACAATTCCGGCGGCGTTTTTTGAAGACGGATGACCGGGTTTACCGGATTGGCGGTTATCGAGCTTGAGGACCGGAAAATTATCATGAAACAGCGACACGACACCTGTCAGGGCGTCGGGTTCAACGATTTTCAAAGGAACATTAAACTTTAACGCAGATATGGTCTCATTTGTCATATCCGGATCAGCAAGGACGAAAAATGGCGGTATATCGCGAGATTGGCGCAATAACCATGCCTTCAGAGCGATTTCCAATCCAATGCCGGTGGGATCACCACCACTAACCGCAAGTGGTGGCATCATCAGGGGTTCTCGATGCGGGCTTTTTCCCGCAGTTCCTTGAGGTATTTTGCACTGAGATCTTCAGCTTTTTTGTCTCCGGATTTTTCATTGTCCTGAACAGTGAAGACCAGTTGGGCCACCTTATCATCGGAAACTTTTTTAATATTGCAGACAGCAAGAGCTTCAACACCTCTTGGTGTTTCTTGCGGTGGTGTCATACGACCGGCAGGTGTTGCTTTGACCGCCTTTTCCCACTCTTCAGGTAATTGTGGTTCAAGGACACGACCGAGATTGCGGATTGTGACATCAATCATACCGGTCGCTTGCTGCTTGAGATTTGAGCATCCGGAAAATTTCGAACGGAACATTTCGGCATCTTGTTTGCGTTTTCCCAATATAGCACTACGCCGGTTGTTGGGAACAACAAAGATCACTTGCTGCAACTCATATTCATTGGCGGTGGGTTTTACTCCGCCATTTTTCAGCATACGCTGGACTGCTTCCTGCTCGCTAACCATACCGCCTTCTGCACGAAAGCGGGCACTGACAAGGCGCCCCCATCCCATTTGGACACGAATATAATTTTTGAAATGTTCCGCAGTGACACCGGCTTTGCCTAACATGTCTGTCAACTGAGCCACAGTCATATGGTTTCGTTCGGCAAAACCGGCAAATGCTTTGTCGACTTCATCATCGCTGACGTCCATATTGCGCTTTTTCATCTCGACGCGTTTGAGCATGTCTTCAATGAGCTCGTCTTTAGCCTGAGCTGCAAGATTGCCGGTTTTTCTCTGCAGTCTAAGAAATGCCGCTCGTCTTTGTATGTCGTAATTGGTTATGGCATTACCGTTGACGATAACAGCAACTGCAGTTAATCCGGAACTTTCTGTTTGGGAGGCTTTTGGAGCGCAAAAAGCGTCAGCCGACAAGAAAGTTGCGCCAAGCATCGACGCAATGATTAATGCCAAGGAGCGTGTTTTCATCTTTTTCATTGTTTCCAGCTTCCACTTTTTGCCGATTATTTTCCAAACAGTTTACAAATTTGAATATCACAAAAACAGTATTTTACCAAAAAAACTGCCTGTAACTTGCAATATTGTTACATGGCTTTGCCAATATCTGCCACAGTGCGGAAGGACAATAGAAAGCCGAATGTGTGCTTAGGCTCGTTTTCCCAAGGGTTACGTGTCTGGGAATAGCCGAGATTGAAGCCAAAACATTCATCAAGATAATTCAAACCTGTGCCCAATCTCACAAATGTATCGGAAACGAGGTCGTAACTTGAATTGGCATGAACCGACCAATGGTCAGTAAATTTATAATTGCCGTAAAGACTAACTTCTTGACGATCCTGTGCATAACCATAATCCGGCTGGCTTTGGATATACGCATATTGCGATGAAAGCGATACCCGCTTCCAGTTTTGTGAAGCTTCGACCTCACCACGACGGATTGAACCGGTCTCATCATCAAAACGGCCGCGCGAAGCAATGGCAAAACCATTTTCATTGCTTGCACCGATCATCGCAACATAGTCGGAACGGGCAGTTTCAAGTCCTGAATCGGCACCGACGCTGACAAAGTCTTTTGCATTGAAAGAATTTTTGCCAAAAAGCTGGAAGGATTGGCCGGCCAAACCATAAAGTGACCAACCATTATTGAAGTTACCCGAATATCTCAGACCGACATTGGAACGTGTTCCGCCTTCTGCACGGTCATAACCGGAAAACTTGTCACGTTCAAACAATGTCGTGGCATCAAAAACAAAGCTTTGAGCATCTTCATTGGGAAGGCGACCGGTATATTGTTCATTATTTCTAATGAAAATTTGCGCGATAGGCTCGATGACATGGGTGGAATTACCTGCTGTAAAGAGCAGGGGATAACGCAAGTCCAAGCCGGCCGTTGCAATGCCGCGGAACGCGCCTGATTCTATATCCATTTTGCTATAGCTACCGTCCGGCATGTAACCACCATAGTTACCATAGGCATCGGTACCTATACCATCGCCGCGCAATGCCAGAATTGGCGTGAAGACCAGACCACCTTGACTGATCAGACTTCTTTTCCATTCAACATCTGTTGTCAATCGGAAGTCTGTGCCGGACATGCCAGCCAGTCGTGCGGTGTTAAGAGGACGACCTTGCCAATCGGCAAAGGCAAAATCTGCCTTATCACGATAGATGGATTGTAAATTTGTATGGAAAGTAAATTCACCGCCATAGACCGATTCGTCCGGAGTGAAAGAATAATCTATACGCGGAAGAACCCATGGCTGGCGGGTGTAACGTTCGCTCGGATTATCTTTGAGCATCGAATCTTGCACTTCAAAATGATAAAAGCGCATATCGAAATAGTTTCGGCCGGCAAGTCCATTCAAATAGATTTGCGAACGGAACACATCGTTCCTGTAACCTTCAAGATCATAGGTGCGACTAAAATTCCTGTCAGACTGTGCAAGAATATCCCATCCATATGTCCAGCTTGAATTGATCCGGAAATCACCCTTTGTCGCCACCATATAACGATTATCGTTATTGCTATCGATCGTATCATGGTCGAAATCATCCGGATTAACCTGATAGATATGGGCAAAACGAATATTATATGTACCTGTCTCCAGACGGTGGCGCCATTCGCCTTCGGTTAATAGACCCTGATTTGTATATCCGGTTGCCGACAGCGTGAAATCATAATTCGGAGCCAAATTCCAGAAATAAGAATTGCGAACTCCGAAACCGAGATCATTCGTAAAAACGAAATTAGGTGTCAAAAGACCGGTTTTACGCTTCACCGTCGGATCCGGCATCTCGAAAACCGGGAACCAGGCAACAGGCATGCCGAAAAACTCGAAATGGCTGTTTTCAAAACGCATGGTTTTTGTGGCACCATTCCATATGATCTTTTTCGCTTTAATCTGCCAGAGCACATCCTTATCCGGCTTATAATAACAGGGCTCGCAGGCCGTATAGGCACCGCGGTTGAATACCGTCATTTGGCCGCCACTACGTTCTGCGCTCACTGCTGCAAATCGGGTATTGTCAGGCGTTTCAGCTCGCAGCGAATTGACAAAACCTTCCCCCAGATCTTCGGTCATATCAATTTGTTGCGAATAATATTTGCTGCCATCCGGTTGGACAATTTCCACATCGCCTTCGGCTAGGACACGATTTGTCTTCTGGTTGTAAACGACCTTGCGTGCAACGATTCGGTTTCCGTCATATTCAATCTGCACATTTCCCTGGGCAGTGACTGTATTGGCGTCACGATCGTAAACGAGCTCGTCCGCCGAAAGTAACATGCGTGCATCCGGATCAGTTTTATGAGTGGCTGTCATGGCACTAAAATCTTGTGCAGAGGCAACATAAATTGCGCCCACTCCCAGAGAACACCCTAACGCGGTGCCGAGTGCCAGAGCCCTTAGGCTGTTCGAAATTTTCATTCCACTTGTCAATTGTCTCACCTAGCCATCCTCTTTATGCAACAAAAAGGATATACCAAAAAATAACGCAATAACAACCGGCACCCAAGCAGCAATTACCGGAGGCACATAAGCCGCCTTACCGAATGCCTGCACAAGAACCGTAACCACATAAAGCACGAACCCGGCAATGATTCCACCCAAAATCATTGTGCGAGATTGTCCGAATCTTACAAATTTCAATGTAACAGTTGCCGCGATCAATGTCATCGCTATAAGAAGCGCAGGAAGTGCAACCAATGATTGTAGTTGCATATCGAAGGAATTGGCCGAATATCCGAATGAACGGGCGACCTCTATTTTGCGGGGCAAATCATAATACGGAATCGTTGCCGGATCCGCCAATTTTTCTTCGACAAATTCCGGCCGCAAATTGCTCGGAATCTTTAATTCTGTAAACAATTCAGGCTCATGACCAGCTCTATAACGGCCGCCATTTTCAAGCACCCAATACCCCTGAACAAGGTGGGCACGTGATGTATTCAACCAATCTTTGATCGTTTGATCATCGTTATATTCGACGAAAGTCGCATCAATCAGTGTCAGCCCGCCATCCGCAACAGATTTTGTACCTATGGTTGTAAGCCCGAAGTCGGTACGTTGCGTTAACCATGGCACACGTTCTTTATCCACAGGTGTTTCTACATTCTTGCCTTTCCACTGGGAAAGAATTTTTTCCGATTGTGCTGTTCCCCATGCTGCAACAGGGTTGACCACTACAACGCCGAAAAGACCGAATAAAAAAGCACCAAAACATAAAGGCGTAAGAAATTGCCATGCCGATACGCCTATAGAACGGGTTACAACGAGTTCCATTTTTCTATTGAGAGAGATCAGCGTTGCCATTGCGGAAAACAACGCTACAAACGGAAATAATTGTTGCATGTTGAACGGAATGCGCAATGCCGATATTGCGAGCGCTCCGAAAGGCGAATAACCGGGTAAACCTGCAAGTCTTCCGGCATTGATCGTAAAATCGATCAAAAGAGAAAGAACAAAAATTCCCAGCAAAAAATAGACAGTTGTCTTTACATATCGCGAGAAGAAATACCGTCCTAATGTCCATCCAATCATGATGCGCCCCCATTTACATCAGATTGTTTATGGCGAAAAATTCTATCTTTCAAATGTTTTAGGCCATTCCATATTTTGTAACCGAATTGATCGGGCAATGTCATTTTACGATTTGTCAGGAACAAAAATAGAATAAAGCAGCAAACGCCGATCGGCAAAATGTAGAGAAGCGGTATGTAAGCGAGATCATTATCGGAACGGTCGCCAAAAAAATAACCGATAGCATAGACAATAAGTGAAAGGGAAATCGCCGAAAATGATGCAGAGATGCGCGCCTGACGTTGTGAGCGTGCGTCACCGGCAACTGCCAAGGCAATCAAAGCAAAAACAATAGGGTAAAGCCAGTCGGTAAAGCGGCGATGCAATTCGGCAGTGTATTGCAAAGGCCGTCTCTGATAATAGGAATCATTGGCATCGGGGTGAAAAAGATAAACCAGCGGACGATCTTTCGGAAATATCGTTGGGGTTCCGTCACTTGCTGTGAAATCGCTCAGGTTGAATGTATAGGAGCCGAATTTGATAATCGACATGGTTCCGGCTTTATTGTCACGCCTTTGCACTTCGCCATTATTGAGAACAAGAAAATCTCCAGTATTATTGCTGATAACCGAACCATTGACGGCGTAATAATAGAGGTCGGTCGTCGGATCACGTTGGTCGGCTATAAAAAGCCTCCCGATGGTACCATCGTCATGGCGTTCCCCGATTTCCATATAGAGATTGTCTGTCAGCTCACGAAAATTTCCTTCTTGTATGAACACATTGATCAGGTCCGAATGTGTTGTTGCCATCATTTCCCGCATTGTGATACGTGCTTGCGGGCTTATGAAGTTTGTGATGACAAAGGAAAATATTGCAGCAAGAACAGCGAGGAGCAAAATCGGTTTCCAGACGGTGCTGCGAGGTGCTCCCGACGCATTTATCACCACGAGCTCTGAATCCTGATTCATTGTCGATAATGTCTGGGCAATGGCGATAACGAGAGCGAACGGAATAACGAGCGGAATGACCGAGGGGATAAATAGGGACGAGAATTGCAGAATAGTAAAAAGAGTCTGACCACTGGTGGTTAAAAAATTGATTCTGGACAGAACCTGAACAGTCCAGCTGATTCCTACAGCAGCAAGGAGAACTGCCATAAACAGAACGAAAACACGTCGTAGGATGTATAATTCAATAATGCGCATTGATGGATAATACATCCTCATCACTGATGTTCATAATAACCACGAGTCTATGGAACCGAGTTCCATGTTTGAACCGCTCTATTTCTTTTTTCCCTTGATAGCATGACGAGTCTAACAAGAGGCAAAAAAAAATAGTTAACCGTTTCTTAATGATTTCTTTTGCCACAAGTGACGGATAAGTTGCAAGATAGCAAGGGCTATCTTGCGGTAAACGGGATAAAAAAATACATTCAGTGCCAACTAGTCACACTTTGCCGTTAAAAGGTATAAAAGAAAACTTGATCATTATGGATTTTTTCAAATCCATATTTTGCAGTAAACAGATGGCAGGAGTTATGAATGCAAAAAAATATCGTCATTGAAAGCAGTACAATTTCTGCACCGAAAAAAAACGTTGTTGTCGTTCTTGTTAACGAAGACGGTAAAAGTGCTTTTGAAGTAGAAAAAATGGTTGGAAAAGCACTTGTCGACAGAATTATGAAAGTGCGTCATTTCAAGGGCGACAAGTTGGAGCTCGTCGACGAAGTATGCGATGGGAAAAAGGGTTTTGATCGGTTGGTGCTGCTCGGGGTAGGAAACGTAGCTCGGCTTCAGGGAGATGACTGGGTAAAGCTCGGGGGCGCCACATTTGCCGCTCTGAAAGATAGCGAAGAAGCAGATATCTATCTGACTGTAACGGGAGAAAAATTGAAAGAACAAAGCATTCTCGATTTTATTCTCGGAATTCGGCTGCGTGGCTATGCGTTCGACGACTATAAAACTGTTTTGAAAAATAAAGAAAAGAAGGCGAAATCCTGCAAGATAACTCTTCAACTGGAAGATGAAAAAGCGGGAAAAATACTTCTGGAACGGGCAAATTCACTTGCAGACGCGGTACTTTTTGCGCGTGATCTGATCAACCAGCCGGCCAATATTCTCGGAACCAAAGAATTTGTAAAAGAAGTTGAAAAACTTGAAAAACTTGGCGTCAATGTCGAAATTCTCGACGAAAAAGATATGAAAAAACTGGGCATGGGCGCTCTTCTTGGCGTCTCTCGTGGTTCGAAACGTCCACCTTATCTGGCGGTTATGCAGTGGCAGGGCGGAAAAACAAAAGATCGTCCATTGGCTTTCGTCGGCAAAGGGGTAGTTTTCGATTCAGGCGGAATTTCTTTGAAATCCAGTGGCGGAATGGAAGGAATGAAAGGCGATATGGGGGGAGCCGCCGCCGTTACCGGTCTCCTAAAGGCTGCAGCTTCCCGAAAAGCCAAAGCCAATATTGTCGGTGTTATCGGACTTGTAGAAAATATGCCTGATGCCAATGCCCAACGTCCGGGCGATATTGTTACGTCGATGTCAGGCCAGACAATCGAGGTTATTAATACCGATGCAGAGGGTCGCTTGGTTCTGTCGGATGCGTTGTGGTACACCAAAGAACGTTTCAATCCGAAGATTATGGTCGACCTTGCAACGCTAACCGGTGCAATTATGGTTGCACTTGGTAGTGATCATGCCGGACTATTCAGCAATCAGGACGATTTGGCTCATAATCTCATCAAGGCAGGGCTTGAAACCGGCGAAAAACTCTGGCGGATGCCATTGAATGAAACTTATGACAAATTGGTCGATTCGAAAGTGGCGGATATGAGAAATAGCTGTGGGCGTCACGCCGGTTCCATTACTGCCGCCCAATTTTTAAAGCGTTTTGTCGGAGATACAGCCTGGGCACATCTTGATATCGCCGGTACAGCAATTGAATCCCCCTTGAACGAATATAATCAGTCCTGGGCCTCGGGTTTTGGTGTTCGTTTACTTGATCGTCTTATTCAGGATAGCTACGAGGGTTGAAAGTGGCAGAAATACTGTTCTACCACCTGACACAGTCTACGCTCGAAGACGCCTTACCTGGACTTCTTGAGCGATCACTGGCTCGCGACTGGAAAGTGACTATCCAGTTTATGACTGACGAACGGCGCGATGCAATGGATTCCTACCTTTGGGTCTATTCGGATGATTCCTTTATCGGTCACGGCACTGAAAGGGATAAATACCCGAATCTCCAACCGATTTATTTGACCGTAGGGGAAGAAAATCCGAATGGTTCACAAGTTCGTTTCATGCTTGAAGGATCAAATTGTTCTGAACCCGACAATTACGAGAGACTTGTTGTCATGTTTGACGGTCATGACGAGGATCTGTTGGCTCAAACGCGCCAACAATGGAAAACTTATAAGGCTAAAAATCATAAATTGACTTACTGGCAGCAAACCGAAGACCGCCGATGGGAGAAAAAAGCCTGATGCGTATAACTCCCGTTATTCTAATTTTTATCGGCCTTGCCGGCCTTATCTATCCGGAAAAATTTTTAGAGGATGGTTCGGGCGGAGGACGTTGGGTTTTTGTCATTATTATCGCATTGGGCGTTTGGACGATTTTGCGATCTGCCAGACGAAACAGCAGCCGATGAATTTTACGCGCTTGGCACTTCTCGTTTGGGCTGTTTTTTTCGGCTTTGTCATAACGTCATGGATTGGCTCGACACATCTTCTGTCCAGCACTTTTCATATTGAACGTATCGATATTGCGGCAAATGTCATATTCATTACGGCAACGATTTTATCAGCCTTGATACTCAATTTAATCATACCGAAATCTATGTCGAAAAAAATAGCAGTGGTAACATTTCTTCTGCCGCTGCTATTTTTGTTCTTTTTAATAGTTTGATATTTTCAATTTATCAGTGTGAAATTTCTTTGTCTGTAAAGCCGACAAAGCATGTCAGAGAGATGAAGGAACACAATAACAGATAATAACCGATATAAGCGGTGCCGAAATTCTGGACGAGTGTCTCGGCAATATAAGGCGCGAATGATGCACCAAAAATTCCCGCAAGGTTGAATGTCATTGATGCACCGGTATATCTGATTGATGTCGGAAAAGGTGATGCAAGGGCTGCGCCGATCGGACCATAGGTAAGCCCCATCAGGCCGAGGCCAACGGCTGAAAGTATGAAGCTGCCGAACACACCTCCATCCAAAAGATAGGGCATGGAAAAAGAAAAAAGTCCGATAAAAATTGTAACCCAGATCATCAGAGTACGGCGTCCAATACGGTCGGATATCTTTCCTGAAAAAGGAATGAGTAGACCGAAGAATACGGCACCAACCATCTGTATTTCAAGCGCTTGGCCGAAAGTGAGGTTAAGGTGGTGGGTTGAATAGGATAACAAATATGCGCTGCACAGGTAGAACAAGACAAAGGTGGTCATACCGGCGAAACTACCGAGGAAAAGCGCTCGCGGATATTTAACAAAGACGTCGATCAATGGCACTTTGACGCGTTCGGCACGCTCTATTGCTTTTTTGAATTCGGGCGTTTCACTGATGGAAAGCCGTACCCAAAGGCCGATTATAATCAGAATAATTGAAGCGATAAAGGGTATCCGCCATCCCCA
This sequence comes from Bartonella sp. M0192, assembly GCF_016102305.1. NCBI lineage: Bacteria > Pseudomonadati > Pseudomonadota > Alphaproteobacteria > Hyphomicrobiales > Bartonellaceae > Bartonella > Bartonella sp. M0192. The sequence continues at coordinate 1,260,774 of NZ_JACFOU010000001.1, forward strand.
TTCAAAACGTTGGCCTTCGCTTAAAAAATTCCACATGAACCAGAATGTACCAGCAGAAAGGATAAGTCCGATTGGCGCACCGAGTTGCGGGAACATCGCATACCAGCCGCGTTTTTCCTTCGGTGCATTTTCTGTTGCCAGCAAGACAGCGCCGCCCCATTCACCTCCCAGACCAAGTCCCTGACCGAAACGGCAGAGCGTCAGCAATAACGGGGCATACCAGCCGATGGATGCATATGTCGGTAGAAAACCGATAAGAACAGTCGAGATACCCATTGTGAGCAATGCAGCCACGAGTGTCACTTTGCGACCTAATTTGTCACCATAATGACCGAAGATGATTGATCCTAAAGGACGGGCAAAGAACGCCGCCGAAAAAATGGCGAAAGAACTTAGAAGTGCAACAGTCGGATCACCTTTCGGAAAAAATAACACGGGAAATAGAAGCGCTGCTGCCGTTGCAAAGACATAAAAATCGAAAAACTCGATCGTCGTACCGATCATACTGGCAAGCAAAATCTGCGCAACCGAATTATGAGGTTGTGCATTTTCTTCGATGATAGCTGTTGACATGATTAGAAAGTCTCCACCCAAATAAACGTAATGAAATTATAAAAACAGTCTGCAATAGTTATAAAAATTTCGTTGAACTGTCGAGTCCGGTTCGGATAAAAATTGTTGTGAGCAACCGAACTTTTCCGCTCCTCATATGGAAATAATTAAAAAGCCGAATGGCTGTTTTTTTGATTGACTGGCTTTCATGCAGGCAGCGCGGTTCTCCTGCCAGGTGAAAAATAGCCGAATCTTCCGGTTCACATTTCGGGAGGAAAAAACAAATTGATTTATTGAGCCTGAAAATCACAACGACGAGATTTTAATGGCATTGTAGAAGCAGCACGGGGGCACTGCCTCAATTTCTATTAGAAAAATGTAATTGTGACGGACTTTGATCAAGTCGGTTTTGGCGTCAGAAAGATGGATTAGTCGTTGCATGACCGACAAGCTGATGAATATGAACGATTATCTTCGGTTTCTTGTCTCTGACATTTGATAACTATAAATCTATTATGTCCAATTAGCACAACATAAACGGTCAAAATTGAGAGCAGCACTAAGCGAGAAAAGAAAGGAGCCGCCGTTCAACAATTAATTTTGTAAGACCGGTCACAAAATTTTATGCGACTTTAATTCCATTTAATGGATATTAGATCTTGGTTATTGAATGGCGGTTTCGTAATCGGCACTCATTTTAAGCCAGCGATTTTCCGCATCTTCAAGCCTGCTTACCGCATCGGCACGTTCTTTGGCGAGTTCCGCAGCTTTTGCGGGCGATTTTGCATAAAGATCCGGTGCTGCAAGTTCTGCGTCCAGACGTGCAATCAGTTTTTGCAGCCGCTCCATCAGCGCTTCTGTATCGGTTATCTGTTTCTTGAGTGGCGCTAATCCGGCACGCTTTTCAGCATTTGCTTTACGCTGTTCATTCTTCGATTTAGGAGCCAAAGCCGCTTTCTCTTGTTTTTCAACGTGTCTGGATTTTGGCAGACCCAATATTTCATTGCGATAATCGTCCATATCACCTTCATAGGGATGGACTTTGCCATTACGTACCAGCCAAAGCCGGTCGGCTGTCGCCTCAATCAGATGGCGATCATGTGCAATGAGAATAACGGCACCTTCGAAATCGTTGAGAGCCATGACAAGAGCTTCGCGACTATCAATATCAAGGTGGTTGGTCGGTTCATCAAGAATAAGAAGATTCGGCCCTTCAAAAGTAGCAAGCCCCATAAGCAAGCGGGCTTTTTCTCCACCCGAAAGCTCCTTGGCTTTGGTCATCATCTTTTCAGTCGCAAGCCCCATACGCGCAACCGCAGCGCGGATTTTTGCCTCCGGTTGATTTGGCATGAGACGGCGCACATGTTCGATAGGATTTTCTTCCGGCCTCAAATCATCCATTTGATGCTGTGCAAAAAACGCCACTTTCAGATTGGGCGACACTGTCATTGTGCCAGCCTCGGCTTTAAGGCGACCTGCGAGCAATTTAGCCAGAGTGGATTTTCCGTTACCGTTCGAACCTAGCAGGGCTATTCTGTCATCATTGTCGATTCTGAGGTCAAGACCTTTCAATACCGGTTTTCCCGGTTCATATCCGACATCGACTTTTGACAGTGCGATAATTGGCGAGGCAGCTGTCTTTTCCGCCGAGGGAAATGAAAAAGGTTGCACATGTTCATCCTGCCAAATGCTGATAGGTTTCAGTTTCTCCAATGCTTTCAACCGAGATTGCGCTTGTCTTGCCTTGGTTGCTTTGGCACGGAAACGCCGTACAAAATCCTCCATATGTTTGCGATGGGCTTCCTGTTTGGCTGCCTGCTTCAATTGTAGTTCTTTTGTTTGCGCATGTTGGCGTTCGAATTGATCATAATTTCCGCGCCAGAGTGTCAGTTTCTTGTTTTCAAGATGGAGAATCGAGGTCGTTGCGCTGTTAAGAAGTTCCCTGTCATGACTGATGATAATGACCGAGTAAGGGTAACGACGCACATATTCAATAAGCCATAATGTACCCTCGAGATCGAGATAGTTTGTCGGCTCGTCAAGCAAGAGAAGATCGGGTTCGGAAAACAGAACGGCTGCAAGTGCAACGCGCATGCGCCATCCGCCGGAAAAGGATGAAGCAGGGCGTTTCTGTGCTTCTGCGTCAAATCCCAATCCTGACAGAATGCTTCCAGCACGCGCTTCGGCAGAATGGGCACCGATATCGCTAAGACGGGTGTGAATTGCAGCAATTCTCATGGGGTCGGTTGCTGTTTCCGCTTCCCGCAATAACTGGCTGCGTTCTTTATCTGCTGAAAGAACGATAGAAATAAGAGAGTCTTCGGTGCCGGGAGCTTCCTGTGCAACTTGTCCGATGCGGGTATCTTTAGGGATGGTCACATCGCCGGTTTCAGGGGCGAGTTCGCCCATTATGACGCGAAAAAGCGTTGACTTGCCAGCCCCGTTATGGCCGACAAATCCGGTTTTCGACCCCGTAGGAAGTGTTGCACTGGAGTGATCAATCAGAAGACGTCCAGCGACACGGACCGTAATATCGTTCAAAATCAACATAATCACAGGCTTTTGCATGGGTTTTGTTATGAACGCAAGAAAAATCGTTTGGATCCCGAGTTAATAATTGCGTCAACTGAAAGCCGGATTATTTATGCATAAAAAATGGAAGCTCTATGTCAAAATGTTCCTTTAATGGAAAAGGGTTTGACAAGAGAGAAGTGTTTGACTTGGCAAAAACCGCTTATACGTCTATAGAGACGCAACTGGAATTTATTTTTAAAGGTGGCGAAATGGCTATAGAACGTACTTTTTCTATGATTAAACCGGATGCAACACGTCGTAATCTGACGGGTGCCATTACAAAAATGCTTGAGGAAGCGGGTCTACGCGTCGTCGCATCCAAGCGTGTCTGGATGAGTTTGCGTGAAGCAGAAGGCTTTTACGCTGTTCATAAAGACCGCCCGTTCTTTGGCGAATTGACTGAATTCATGTCATCAGGTCCGACTGTTGTTCAGGTACTTGAAGGTGAAAATGCCATTGCCAAAAACCGTGAGATCATGGGAGCCACAAATCCGAAAGATGCTGCTGAGGGGACAATTCGCAAGACATTTGCTTTGTCGATCGGCGAAAATTCTGTTCACGGCTCGGATTCACCAACAACAGCCAAGGAAGAAATTGCATACTGGTTCTCCGGCACTGAAATTGTCGGCTAATTGTTAGAACAACAACAATTATAAAAACAGATTAAGCCCGGCATGAGTGCCGGGCTTTCTTAATTCTGTTTACAAGTCTTCGGATTATGTCAGAAGAGGCGATAGGTAAGCAGGGCCAACTGGTTGGTTAGAGCAGAAGTTTTAGAGTTCCGGCACGAGGCGGGCTACATAATTTCCGTTCTCGTCTTTCAAAATAAGACGACCGAGATCGTCGAACATAAATGTTTTTGCTTTGGCAAGCATTTCAATGAAACGGTTTTCCTGCTGCGAAATTGCCTCTGCACAGGCCATAAAAGTCATGGCAGGCGGGTCAAAAGCGATGATGCCACGATCATTATCGATTGAAACCGAGCTGGTATAACGGTTACAACCACCGCTACCGCTGACACGATATTTTGGTAAACTGTCAGTTGTTTTATCTTCCGCTTTGTTGTTCACAGAAACGGTCAGATTCGAGTTGTCGATGATACCCGCACTGAACATATCCTCCACTTTCCACTCTCTGCCGGAGATTGTTGTTGAAACCGGTTTTGGAGTGGTTGTGGACTGGTTGACCATGCCAAGTACCAGTTCATAACGGGCATCTTTATCTTCCGGATTGATCGGTTTTCTTTCGTCGCTCACAAACCATAAAATATCCCCGACCGCAATGCGGGCTTGAAGTGCATATTTATGCTGTGGAACGATATTGGCCTCGTTCAATGGCAAATCGAATTCAATAGGAACAGAACCATCGGGTTGTTGGGAAATTTCTGCCACAACAGGGAAAGGTCCGCCCTCATTGGTCACATCGACAAGCTGAACAACAAGATAAGCATGCCGGGGCAGGGTAATGCGCTGCAGATAAGTAACATCGCCATGAATAGAAGGGGACAGAGAAGAGCTATAGGCTGGAACAATTGTATTCATAATGAAAGAGGGGATTGTAAGGAGTGAAACTCCGGCCAATGCAGTTGCACCAAATGTAAGAGCCGCAAAGATATTCCGTTTCATAAAGTGATATAACCTTTGTTGATGAACGATCCATTGACTGCCAACGATGCTTTTTATGGAGAGCTATTGATGAGCTTCGTTCAGTGACCGATAGAATTTAACCCTTTTTTTCGGGAAAAAATAAGGCACAACGGTGATTCTTCCACCACAATTATATTTAACAGGCGATAGTTTCCAAAATTCCGTATAACGTGACGAACAAGAGTTTGCATCCAATATTATTTGGATCGATTTTTATCTTCTATTTTTGAGGTCGGATTTTTTGCCATTTCTCCTGTGTATGAAGATCTGCGTCTTTTGCTTCAACCCAGTTTTGTGGCGTACCATCTACAAGATGTTCTTTTTTCCAGAACGGAGCTTCGGTCTTCAGAAAATCCATAATGAAATTTGCTGCATCAAAAGCTTCTCTGCGGTGAGGGGAGGCGGTGACAACCAGAACAATCTGTTCGCCTACTTTGATCGTTCCGTAACGGTGAATGACGGTAACCCCGTTTAATGACCATCGAGATGCTGCGTCATTTACAATCTGTTTGATGCGTTTCTCGGCCATTCCGGGATAATGCTCTATTTCAAGAGCAGAAAGACGCCCGCCTTCGCTTCGGCACAAACCACAAAAGGACACAATGCCGCCAATGGAAGGCGAAAGGGTGCGGATTTTTTCAACCTCGCTTCCCATATCGAAATCTTCCGACTGCACAACAATTTTGAATGCCATGGCTCAACCACCTGTCATCGGCGGGAAAAGCGCGATTTCATGCGGCTTCCCAATCAGACTATCATGATCGACATGTTCTTCGTCAATAGCCACACGGATAAGCTCGGGCTTTTCCAGCGCATAGGCATAATTTTCTCCGAGAGTTTTGAGATAGGAGAGAAGATCGTCTACCGTTTTGACGTTTTCCGGCAATTCAAGAGTTTCTTCTCCGCGACCGATACGTTCGCGAACCCAGGCAAAATACTGTAATTTCATGCGTATCCTTCAATCAATCACGTGTTTAAGACCGGCACGGAAATAATCCCAACCCGTCCATAGAGTAAGAATAGCGGCGACCCACAACATGACAAGTCCGAATTCGGTTGCATAAGGAATAACTTTGTCACCAGCAGGGCCGGCAAGCAGAAAAACAATGGAAAACATTTGCACAGTCGTTTTCCATTTTGCGAGCCTTGAAACCGGCACACTTACTTTGAGAGATGCCAGATATTCACGCAATCCCGAAACCAGAATTTCACGGCAAAGAATGATGATTGCAGCCCAGAGAGCCCACCCCGCAATTGTACCATCGGCGGCAAGCAATAAAAGACACGCCGAGACAAGAAGTTTATCAGCAATCGGGTCAAGCATACGACCGATATTCGAGGTTTGTTTCCAGACGCGGGCAAGATAACCGTCGAAAAAATCTGTAATAGAGGCAACCACAAATATGACAACCGCCCACCAGCGTGCCGTATCGGTCGATTGTAGACGGCCTTCTACGAAAAAGCACAAAACGACAAGCGGTACAGCAACAATGCGTGCATATGTAAGGATGTTTGGCAACGATAAAGTATGATTTTTCATTCTGCCGTAATCAATCCTTTTAATGTCTTATGACTGCTTTAGGGCGAAACATAGAAAGCGGCCAATTGATTGCATTTTTTAAAAATTAATCGAATATACCTTTTTAACAAAAAGGCCATCGATTGAATCGAGATACATATATAAATTAGCGATAGAATTGACAGAAACAAGCATTATCTTTCATTAAAATGATCGTGAATTTGTTGAGCTGTTGCTGCTGATATTCCTTCGACTTTCATTAAATCTTCTACGGCTGCGCCGGCAACGGCTTTTGCAGTTCCGAAATGTCCAAGCAAAGCACGTTTACGCGCCGGACCGATGCCTTCCACTTCGTCGAGCGGGTTCTTCATCATTTCTTTTTTACGTTTTATGCGATGGGTACCGATGGCAAAACGGTGAGCCTCATCACGTAGCCGTTCGAGAAAATAAAGAACGGGGTCGCGCGGCGGTAACATGAAAGGTGGACGACCGGAGACAAAAAACCGTTCCCGTCCTGCCTCGCGATCGACACCTTTTGCAACGCCGATAGCAGTCACAACATCGTCAATGCCGAGTTCTCTCAGCATCTCGTGCACAACTGTCATCTGGCCTTCGCCACCATCAATCAGAATAATATCGGGCCAGGCCGGAAAACTGTCATCATTGCTGGCATTGTCATCGGCTTCGGGCGTCGGTATACCATGCTCTTTGATGAGCCTTTTGAACCGCCGGTCGATAACTTCCTTCATCATACCGAAATCGTCACCCGGTGTAATATCGGTCGAGCGGATATTGAATTTTCTATATTGGTTCTTGATAAAACCGTCGCGTCCGGCAACGATCATACCGCCTACCGCATTGGTTCCCATGATATGCGAGTTATCATAGACCTCGATACGGCGGGGTACTTTTTCAAGACCGAATGTCTCGGCAACTCCTTGCAACAATTTGTCCTGCGTCGACGTTTCGGCGAGCCTGCGTCCCAGTGCTTCGCGTGCGTTGGTCAAGGCATGTTCAACCAGTGACTTTCTTTCGCCCCGTTGCGGCACAGAAATTGTGACTTTGCGTTCTGCTTTTTCGGAAAGAGCTGTGGCGAGCAACTCTTCTTCGTCGACATGGTCGGAAAGCAGAATAAGTTTCGGCACCGGTTTGTCATCATAAAACTGGGCAAGAAAAGCACCAAGCACTTCAGGAGCAGAAATCGAAGGGTCAGCTTTGGGAAAATAGGAACGATTTCCCCAATTCTGTCCTGTTCTGAAGAAGAACACCTGAATGCATGTCATGCCGCCCTGTTGGGCAATCGCAAAAACGTCCGCTTCGTCAACTGTTTGCGGGTTGATTTCCTGATGACCCTGAATATGGGACAAGGCCGACAAACGGTCGCGATAAACGGCGGCCCTTTCAAAGTCGAGTTTATCGGCTGCCTCCCGCATGATTTTTGCCATATTGTCTTGAATAGCCTGACTTTTTCCCGAAAGAAATGCTTCCGCCTCGTCGACAAGTTTCATGTAATCGGCATCGCTGATTTCATGTGTACAAGGTGCTGAACACCTTTTGATCTGGTAGAGCAGGCAGGGTCTCGTGCGTGATTCCATGACAGAATCGGTGCATGTTCTGAGTAAAAACGCCCTTTGCATGGCGTTGATTGTTCTTGTGACCGCACCGGCAGAAGCAAAGGGGCCGAAATAATCTCCTTTGCGAGACCGTGCACCCCGATGCTTATAGATAGCAGGAGCGCGTGTGTCGCGCGTAATGATAATATAAGGAAAGCTTTTATCATCGCGCAGCAGAACATTAAAGCGTGGGCGCAACCGCTTGATAAGATTGGCTTCTAAAAGAAGCGCCTCAGTTTCTGTGCTGGTGACCACAAATTCCATATAATGGGTGGCCCGTATCATGCGCGCGATGCGGTTATTGTGTCCATGCCCACGTGCATAATTCGACACGCGTTTTTTCAAATTCCGCGCTTTGCCGACATAAAGCACGTTACCATCCTTGTCGAACATCCGGTAAACGCCCGGTTTATTCGGCAAATTTTTAACAAACTCCTGAATGAGCGGTGCACCGGTGAGCTTCAGATCATCATTTTTGAAGCCACCTTTATCCCAGATAATATCGGGTGTCAGAGAAGCCGAATGACGATCTTCATCCGATTTCGCTTCCTGATTTTTAGCGGCCTCAGTGTTGGGTTCGTTCAGGGATTTCATAATTATTCAATTCGTCCTGCAATATCGGGCGTTTGCCACATAAGATGCTGGCCGCCATCTAAAGCAATCATTTGTCCGGTTATTGACGTTTGCCACCAAAAATAACGTATCGTTGCGCCAAATTCGGACAATTCCGGTCCATGTTCAAGCAAAACAGAACGCGCCTGTCTTAAAAAATCTTCTTCGTCCTGCCTTGGACTTTTAAGTGTTGGTCCCGGACCGATGGCGTTAACGCGGATACGGGGGGCAAGTGCCTGAGCGAGTGTTTTGGTCAATGTCCAGAGTGATGATTTGGATAGGGTATATGACAGAAAATTGGGATTAAGTTTTAAAACGCGCTGGTCGATAATGTTGACGATTAACCCTTTCAAATTGTCCGGCAATAGAAAAAACATGCGGTCAGCCAAAAGGGCAGGGGTTTTTAGATGGATTGAAAAATGTTTATCCCAGACATCCATATCAAGTGCGCCGATGTGGTCATCAAGAAACAGAGAGGCGTTGTTGACAAGGATTTCAACAGGCCGTCCCATTTTCTCTGTTACCGTTTCCAAAAGGCCCTTGCCATGCGTTTCCAGAAGATCGGATTGGAAAGACAATGCTTTGGCTCCGAAAGCTTCCAGTTTGTGCACGAGCTCGGCGGCTTCCTTTTTCCCTTCATTATAATGAATCGCGAGATCGAAACCATGTTTCGCCAAATCAAGCGCCATTGCGGCACCTAAACGTTTGGCACCGCCCGTAATCAGAACGACAGGACGCTTCTTTTCCATTTGATCAAACAGTTTCCGTTGACAATTTTTTGTAACGCTCGAACTCTCGCCAAGTTTAAAACCTTACAGTTCAAAATGGCGATATTTTCCGCTGAAATCAAGGCTTGTAAAATCACAAAACAAATCAATCATTTGCTGAGAGAAAAGAATTTCCAAGTTTATGCAGCCATATCACGCTCATAGCACATTATTATAAATGGAATGCTGCTTTCATCGACAGATAATTGTAAAACTTACAAGACTTGGAAAATGAGCCGCAGAAAAAACGGTGCGAAAGGCTCGAAAAAAGCTCATCTCTTTCCTGAATAGGTTGGTTGTTTGTAACCAAGCGCCTGAAAGTGATGCACAGCCATCTTCTTTTATACTTTATCGCATTTATCGCACTTCATTCCACTTTTACCTTTCGAGGAGGAAAAAAAGTGATGTTGTGTAGTACTATGACAGAATTCGGCGAAATTACTGTGCTTGTAGGTAGCAATCATATCGGGTTAACTTAGAAACTGCTTCTAACCGGAAACTATTGCATGAGCGCTGATAGCAGGGGCATTCGTTCGGGAAAGCTAATCCCACGAATTTTCTAAAATCGATTATCTTGAAGTCAGCCCGTCAAAACGTTTTTTAGAAGCTGCATTGTCTTGCGACAGCACAGCAGAAAAGAGATTTTTCAGCAGACGTTGCTTTAGACGAAGAGTGGAAGATCAGCGACGGGCTTTTTGATTATTTGACTGCGCGACAGTTACCGTCCTGAATTCGCCATTTGTCGAAACCTTCAACACAAAATTCGACATTATAGCCACCGACACCGGTAAAGCCTTGGCCATATTCCACCATATAATAAAGCGGATAGCTCGACCCGTCATTCATAATAGCTGTCGCGCGGCAAAATTGACGGGGAATATTAAGCTTTGTTACCGGATTTTCGCCCCGTGTCATTTCAATATCTCTCACCTGATCGATATGAACAACCGGCAAACCGGGGACATTATGCACTTCATGGCGGAACTTGTAACCAACTTCCCAGAGGATGCGTTTATAACCACACACGCCTGCATCGTTCACTGCAGAAGCTTGCGTTTGAGGGGCTGATGATGCCGCCAAGTCGGCTGCTGTTGCAGAATTCACGCAGGCATAGAAGCCAAGCCCGAAAACCGAGAAAGACAAAACTTTGCGAAAACTTGCGTTAAAGAACGATGACTTTTGCATGATTATTCCACGTTGACCATTTCTGGGCTCAATATGTTTCATTGTCTCAAATCCGTCAAGGTCAAACAGCTTCACCATTTATCCATTCATTGATTAATTGTGCATGTTTGTCCACGCCGAGGCGATCAAGCAAAAATGCTTTGAGCTTGTTCATTTCCTGGGGCAACACATAAGGTGGATTGACAATAATCATGCCACAGCCATCAAGTCCCGGCATTTCGGAGCGTTGTTTGATTCTAAGCTCTAGCCGCAAGATTTTCGGTATCGAAGTGCTTTTCAACTCGTTCATGAACCAATTGAGTTCATTATAATGTTTGACAGGATACCAAAGGGCATAAATTCCACCGGAAAAGCGCTTATATGCTTTCTCGAGACCTTCGATAAGCCGTTCGAATTCGTCGGTTTTTTCAAATGGCGGATCAACAACAATAAGTCCGCGCTTTTCTTTTGGCGGCACGTGGGCACCAAGCGCAAGATATCCGTCAAGATGGATGATACGCGCCTGATAATCACCGGCAAAATTATTCGCCAATTTTTTATAATCGGCTTCATGAAGCTCTATTGCCGTTAAGCGGTCCTGTTTTCTTAAGAGTTTCCGCTCGAGGTAAGGGGAGCCCGGATAACGGGTCAATTTGCTGCTATTTCCGCCATTAAGGTCGTTTACAACATCAAGCCACGGCTTGATGAGCAATTCGATGTCGGGTGCGATAGGTTGATGAAGGATACGGCCGATACCGTCAATCCATTCACCGGTTTTTTGTGCCTCTTCCGAAGCAAGGTCATAAACGCCGATACCTGCATGTGTATCAATCACACGGAAAGCATGGTCTTTCTTTTTTAAGTATTCGATGATGCGGGCGATAATAATGTGTTTGAACACATCGGCAAAATTGCCTGCATGATAGATATGACGATAATTCATTATTTTTCTAATCGTTTTTAATATCAGCCGAGGCCGATTTTATGGGGCAGAACAACAGCGCGGGTTCCAACCGGCACACGGCTATAAAGATCGATAATATCCTGATTGAGGAAACGAATACATCCCGAGGATACACGCTTGCCGATTGACCAGGGTTCGACCGTTCCATGCAAACGGAAAAGTGTGTCTGTTCCACCCCGATAAAGATAAAGTGCACGAGCGCCGAGCGGATTACCGGGACCACCTTTCATGCCATCCGACAGATGGCCGTATCTTTGCGGCTGCTTTTGCATCATGCTTGCCGTCGGGTGCCATGTCGGCCATACTGCTTTGCGACCAATTGTTGCTTCTCCTTGAAAATCTGCAGCGGCCGACCGCGCAACACCGACGCCGTAGCGCATGGCTCGTCCTTCCGAAAGCACAAAATAACAGAAGAAGTTGGTTGGATCGACAACAATGGTTCCAGGCTTATAAGGCATATGGAATGCAACTTCCTGACGCAGATATTCCGGATTGATACGCCTTGTATCAACAGCACTCACCGGAAAACCGTTATCGGTCGTAGCCGCATACATGGATGCGTATTTTTCATTTAACGGATATTCTCCGTAACTGACCTTCTTCTTTTGCGTAACCTTCGGCTTCGCCTTGTGCCGCCTTATAACATAGGTCGTTGTCGTAACCGGCTCGCCGGTATCAATCGGAACCATTTTGGGTAAGGGGTGGCGAAAAGTACAACCGGCAAGGAAAAGCGGTGCCGAGAGAAGGAAAAAGCGTCTGTTCATTTTAAAGATCTCGATAGCGCGGACAGACCATAAAATTATAAAGCAAGTTCTGGTCCGTCATAATTGGAAAAAGCAAATATCCTTCAATAAGGTTTGATGAGCAGATAAAAGAAAATGGACATAGACTCTTTTCTGCAAATCAATTTTTATGTGGGAAGCTTTTAACACAAAATTAACCTGACTTGATAGAGGTCTTTAAATCTGATTTTCTAATTTTTTTGGATTAACTTGAACTTCCACTTATAAACCTCCCTTTTATCGGTTTGTTGACCGGAAAGTATGGCAGATGTCGGGCTTGATGGTGTCACTTGTGCTTTTTGGCCGCATTGATGCATGCGCTATGGAGCGTGGCTTTGAAATTAACCGGTGAGGCAAAGGCTAATATAACGGTTTTTATGGCGGGTTCTTCTATTCTGGCACTTGCAGGTATTCCTTTTCAATCCTTGCCATCACTTGCGAGCCTGCCGATTTTGCTCATTTCTGTCTTTGTGCAGGTCATCTATATGATGCTTGTCGGAATCGTTTATCAAAAAGGTGATGTAAGCCAGTCTTATCCGGTGATGCGGGGCGTAGCACCGCTTTTTGTTGCGCTCTTGAGCGAACCGGTTCTCGGCGAACGACTGTCTTTGGTGGCATGGTGCGGTGTTATTCTTATATGTTTCGGGGTGCTGACCTTGGCACTTGAAGCATTAAGACGCAGCAATAGAATAGCCCCCTCTATCATCCCGCTTTCTTTGCTAGCGGCTGCTTTTATAGCCTTTTATACTCTCCTTGACGGGGTGGGTGTCAGACTATCGGGGGCGCCTGCTTCTTATATTTTATGGATATTTTTTCTGATTGGTTTGGTGAAAGTTGTTTTTGAACTTTTCAATCATAAAACGCGCCAACCATTTTTGACCCACTTTCAACGCTATTGGTTTATCGGTCTTGTTGGCGGATTTTTGTCGCTCGGGTCTTACAGCCTTGCCCTTTGGACAATGACAAAGTTACCGGTGGCGCTGGTTGCGGCTTTGCGCGAAAGCGCAATAGTCTTTGCTGTTATTTTATCCTATTTCGTCTTGCGTGAACATGTGAGCCTCGCGCGCTTTATCAGCTCGATCATCATTGTTCTTGGCGTTATTGCTGTAAGACTAGCCTGAAAATAGTAAAATTGCTAAATACATCCGTTTTCATTGATTGAGTCGGAATTACCATGAACAACGTAAAAATTGGTCATACAGCCTGTCCCCATGATTGTCCTTCAACCTGCGCGCTTGATGTGGAATTATTGTCTCCGACAAAAATAGGCCGGATCAGGGGAGCAAAAGACAACACTTATACGGCAGGCGTTATCTGTGCAAAAGTCGCCCGTTACAGCGAGCGCGTACACAATCCGGCAAGATTGTTGAAACCGCTTGTCAGAAAAGGTCCAAAAGGCGAGGGTAATTGGCAGCAAGTCTCATGGTCTGATGCACTCGACCTCATAGCCGAAAACTTTCAAAAGGCAGAGAAAAAATACGATTCAACCACTATATGGCCTTATTTCTTTGCCGGAACCATGGGATTGGTGCAGCGCGATTCAATCAATCGTTTGCGGCACGCCGGAAAATATTCGCGGCAATTTTCAACATTTTGTACCAATACCGCAGCAACCGGTTATTTTGCCGGGACCGGCAGGATTGCGGGTGTTGACCCGCGGGAAATGGAAAAATCCGATCTTGTGGTGATCTGGGGGACCAATGCGGCAAGTACGCAGGTCAATGTTATGACCCATGTCACCAGAGCGCGTAAAGACCACCATGCTCGCATTGTTGCTATTGATGTTTTCGAGAGTGCAACGGTGCGTCAGGCCGATCTTGGCTTGATTTTAAGACCGGGAACCGACGCAGCCTTGGCCTGTGCCGTTATGCATATATTGTTTCGGGATGGTTTTGCCGATTGGAATTATCTCGAACGCTATAGCGATGACCCGCAGGGGCTCGAGCGCCATTTAAAAACAAAAACGCCGCAATGGGCCGCTGAAATTACCGGTCTATCTGTTGAAGAAATAGAAACTTTTGCCCATTGGGTGGGAACAACCAAACGCACTTTCTTCCGGCTGGGATACGGTTTTACCAGACAACGTAACGGCGCGGTTGCAATGCATGCAGCGCTTTCTGTGCCCGCAGTTACGGGAGCATGGCAATATGAAGGTGGTGGCGCATTCTATTCTAACGCTTCGATATTTGCTCTTAACAAGAACGAAATTGAAGGAACGGCTTTCTCTGATCCGAAAATCCGTTCGCTTGATCAATCGAAAATCGGCAGAATTTTGCTTGGCGATAAAGAAACACTTTATGGTGGCCCGCCTGTAACTGTGTTGTTTATCCAGAATACCAATCCGGCAAATGTTGCGCCCGAACAACGGTTGATCCACAAAGGTTTGGCTCGCGAAGACCTTTTTACAGTGGTTCATGAGCAATTTATGACGGATACCGCTAAAATGGCCGATGTCGTTCTGCCTGCAACAATGTTTCTCGAACATGATGATATTTATCGGGCAGGTGGCCAACAACATATTCTATTAGGACCGAAATTGATTGAACCTCCGCTTGGACCGAAGCCCAATCTTTATGTTATAAACGAATTGGCAAAACGGCTCGGATTTGGTCACATGGCGGGGTTCGATAAAACAGCCGTTGAACTTATCGATAATATGTTGAGAGCGTCACACCGCGGGACTTATGAAGAACTTAAGGAAAAACGCTGGCTTGACGTTCAGCCTTCTTTTGAACGCGCCCATTTTCTGAACGGTTTTGCCTGGCCTGACAGGAAATTCCGTTTCAAGGCACAATGGACAGGTTATAAAGCTCCCGACACTCCCCCTGATACGATGGGATATCAAGGGCCGTATCAAGAAATGCCCGATTTTCCCGACCAGTGGGATGTTATTGAAAAAGCGGATGAAGAACATCCGTTCAAACTTGTAACATCACCCGCACATAATTTTCTCAATTCAACATTTTCGGAGTCACCTACATCTTTATTGAAAGAAATCCGTCCAACGCTCATGATCCATCCCGATGATGCAGCAATTTATGGTATCGCGGATGGCGATCTTGTCGAGATAGGCAATCAACGCGGTAGTGTGGCGCTTCATGCAAAATTGTTTAAAGGCTTGAAAAGACATGTTGTGGTCTCGCAAGGATTGTTTGCCAATTCAAGTTTTGTTTGGGGAGAAGGGATAAATGTTTTGACCGGAGCAGATTCACCGGCTCCTAATGGCGGCATAGCCGTTCACGATATAAAAGTCTGGGTGAAAAAGCTTGATAATTCCGTTAGGGCACAACGTTAATAAAGTCACGGCGAATACTCGAAAAATGCTATAGAGTCGTTATAATTGATTTCGGAAAGGCGCCTTGAGACGGCGAAACAGTTAAGGACTATGCAAAATATGAAAGCTATGATTGTTGGTGTATCAGGCCTTAGCCTAACGGCAGCCGAAAAAGATTTTATAGCAGAAAACCAGCCTTGGGCTTTTATTCTTTTTGCAAGAAATATCGGTTCGGCCGACGAGGTTAAACAATTGACTTCCTCGCTCGTCTTGGCAAGTGGCCGAGAGGATGTTTTTATTTTCATTGATCAGGAAGGTGGACGTGTCCAAAGGCTGCGTGCGCCGCTAGCGCCTGATTATCCGCCGGCTGCAACATTGGGTGAACTCTATAAAAAGGATAAAGCAAAAGGGGTGCGTGCAACCTTTATCATGTCACGTCTTCACGCATTTGATCTGCGCCGGTTGGGAATAAACGCCGACTGCCTGCCGCTTCTTGATGTGCCGATTGAAGGAGCAGATAATGTGATTGGTACACGTGCTTATGGCAATGACTATGAAACAGTTATAGCCTTGGGACGAGCAGCCGCAGAAGGTTTGAAGGCAGGCGGTGTCCTGCCGGTCATGAAACATATTCCCGGGCACGGTCGCGCATTATGCGACACCCACAAAAGCCTTGCCCGTGTTGATGCATCACTGGAGACTTTACGTCTTAATGATTTTGCCCCGTTCGAGGCATTATCCGATCTTCCGGTGGCAATGACGGCGCATGTTGTTTATGAAAGCGTTGATTCCGAAAAACCGGCAACCTTGTCAAAAAAGGTCGTGGGCGGCATTATTCGTAAAGAGATTGACTTTGACGGCTTGTTGATGACGGATGACTTATCGATGAAGGCGCTTTCAGGCGATCTGGGTGATTTGGCAAAAGAGGCTTTCGAAGCCGGATGCGATCTTGTTTTACACTGCAATGGCGAACAAGAAGAAATGCAAAAAATCGCTGCAGCAACGCCCTGGCTTGAAGGAAAATCGCTCGAGCGCGCGCAATATGCGACAAACTGGGTTAGCGAGCCCGATCAAGCTGACGAGAAGGCATTGCGGGAGGAATTTCAAAATCTCCTTGCGTTAAGCTAAGAGGAATCGGATTTGGCACAAAACGACAATAAATCTAATCCGAAATTAAAAAACGCGAACGGACACCGTGCTCAAACGGCAATGGAACCCATTTGGGAACAGGATGAGGAACACGGCGTCAGTGAACCGACATTGGTTATTGATGTTCAGGGGTTCGAAGGCCCGCTTGATCTATTGTTACAATTGGCTCGTAACCAGAAAGTCGATTTGGCACATATATCCATTGTCGAACTTGTACAACAATATCTTGATTTTGTTAAAACAGCACATGAATTGAGACTCGATCTCGCGGCCGATTATCTGGTGATGGCCGCCTGGCTTGCTTATCTCAAATCCCGTTTGCTTGTGCCGCAGCGGTCGGATGACGAAGGGGAAAGTGGCGAAGAGCTTGCCGGATTGTTACAATTCCGTTTGCAGAGGCTTGAGGCCATGCGTGAAGCGGCAGGACAGCTTGTAAACCGTAACCGTTTGGGACGGGATGTTTTCAAGCGCGCCAATCCGGAAATGGTGGTAGTTGAAAAAAAGCACCTGTATGATGTATCGCTTTATGATCTGTTGATGGCTTATGCCGGTTTGCGCCAAAGACAGGCTGTGAAACGTGTCGAAGTAGGAAAGAGAGAGGTCTGGTCGCTAAAAGCCGCGCGCGCAATCTTGGTGCGGTTGATGGGCGAAGCAAAAGATTGGCAGGCATTGGACAAGTTTTTATTTGCTTTTATCCCGACAGCTTATGAACGTCGCACAGCATTGGCCAGCACTTTCGCGGCAAGTCTTGAAATGGTGAGAGAAAAGCAGCTTGATATCCGTCAGGCTGCGCCTTTTGCTCCGATTTATCTTCGTGCGCACAAAAAGGCTGAAGGGCCGAAAACCATAAATATCGGGGGCGGGGTAAAGCCCGTAAGTAAGCAAGATGACTGAACCAAAAAACGCAGAAAAAAATAGAAATGGCGAGCTCAACATAACCCCCGAACTTGTTCGCATGGCCGAAGCAATTGTTTTTGCGTCGAGCGAACCTGTGACTGATCGCGCTTTGGAAGAGCGGCTTCCCAATGGCGCAAATATTTCGGCGATTATGGATGTTTTGAAACAGGATTATCAAAAACGCGGGGTCAATCTCGTAAAAGTGGGAAATGCTTATGCGTTCCGGACAGCACCCGATCTTGCGTTTCTTTTGAACAGGCAAGAAGAGCGGCCAAGGAAACTTTCCCGTGCTGCTTTGGAAGTGCTGGCAATTATTGCCTATCATCAACCGATAACGCGTGCGGAACTAGAAGACGTCAGAGGCGTTGAAACATCGAAAGGCACGTTGGATGTGTTGATGGAAGCAGGTTGGGTGAAAATTCGTGGAAGGAGGCGCGTTCCGGGACGACCAGTCACTTACGGAACGACCCTTGCATTTCTGGATGAATTCAGCCTGCCGGAAATTTCGGATTTACCGGGGATGGAAGAGCTGAAAGGTGCAGGTCTTCTATCGTCAAGATTACCGTCAAGTTTCCGTATGCCGTCACCGACAGCCGATCCGGATATTCTGACCGATGAAGAAGAACCGCTTGAAGATGTCAATTTGGAACAATTAGGACTTTTAAGTCCACTTGATCGGGAAGAAAAATCTTAAAATCACCTTGTTTGGGAATAAAAAATGTAAATACACGTGGTTGTGTTTAAAAGACTTGAAAAAAGTGTCTAAAAGTACACATTAAGACAGTTCCAGCATTGAAGAGAGTACATAATGGGAAATTTCCTTTCACCTGTTCACCTCATAGTGATCCTACTCATCATTCTTGTCCTATTCGGTCGTGGTAAAATTTCAGAATTCATGGGCGATTTTGCTAAAGGTATCAAGAGTTTCAAAAAAGGTCTGAAAGAAGACGATGACGAGGCTGAAACTCAACAACCGGCAGAGCGGCCGGAAATTAAAACCATTGACGTTCAGCCGGAAGAAACAGTTCAGCCGGCCAAACGTGTAGCGAGTCCCCGTAAACCGGCGGCAACAAAAACTGCATCCCGTTCAACCAAATCGAAAGCTAAAACAACGCAACGTAAAACAACGAAATCGTGAAGTTTGTTGTTGTCAGAGCTTTTGTTGAGAAAGCCTTTCTTGTTGGAAAGGGTCTTTGAATAATGTTCGGAATTGATGGACCGGAATTTATTGTTATTCTCATCGTGCTGATTGTTGTGGTCGGCCCGAAAGACTTGCCGAAAATGTTAAAAGCGATCGGCAAGGCAACGGCGCGTATGCGCTCGACAGCCAACGAGTTCCGCCGTCAATTTGACGAAGCCATGCATGAAGCCGAACTGGACGATTTGCAAAAAACTCTTACCGATGTAAAAGATCTTGACCCCCGCAAAAAGCTAACCGAAATATTCGATCCTATTCGAGACGTCGCAAAAGATGTCAAAGCGAGTATTGAGGTTAGTCAGGAGGACGACAAGCACTCGAAGTCGCAAGATGCTGCTTTAGAAGACGTGGCTGATAAGTCTTCCGGTGGTAAAGATAACGAAAATTCGCAAAGTCATTCATTATCTGCTGATGCCACGGCTAGTACTGTCAGAATAGTTGATGATGAAAAATTCCAGTCAGCTACAGTTTCAACTGCCTCTGCAGGAGGTGACAGCATGGCGACAGAGGAACATCCGGCAACACCAACATCCTCCGAAGTGACAAGAACAAAGCCGACAGTTGAAACACCGGCCAAAGGCAAGATGACGGCAAAACAAACCGCAGCGTTGAAGCTGAAAACGGCGACAAAGCGTAAGGTGTCAGCAACAACAAAGTCGTCATCGCCTGAAAAGACCGCTAGTACCGGAGCTGTGAAAGCTCCTGCACAAAAACAGAAAACCGCAAAACAGGCTGCTTCACGGCCTAAAAAGGCAACCGTTGCCGACGTTTGAATAAAATAGGAAAAGACCATCGTGCATGAGGATGAAGACGAAGTCGAAGCAAGCTCGGCGCCGCTACTGGATCATTTGATCGAGTTACGCCACCGGATTATCGTATCTTTGATTGCATTTGCTATTGCCTTTATTATCTGCTTTTTCGTCAAGGATTACATCCTGAATTTCCTCTTGTGGCCCTATCAATGGGCAATGAAAATTTCCGGCGGAAATCCTGACAGCATCCGTTTGCAATCAACACAGGTTTGGGAAACATTTCTGACCAAAATGAAGCTTGCAGCGTTTGGCGGCGTCATTTTGTCATTTCCTTATCTTGCGTTCCAGTTATACAGCTTTATTGCGCCGGGGCTTTATCGCAATGAGAGGCGCGCTTTTTTGCCATTTCTCATAAGTGCGCCGGTATTGTTTCTTTTGGGCGGTGCATTTGTCTATTGTGTGCTTGCCCCGATGATGTTGTGGTTTTCCCTGTCACAGCAATTATTGCCTGATTCTCATTTGAAAGTTGAATTTATCGCACGTATTTCCGATTATCTGAGCTTTATGCAGTCTTTCATTCTGATATTCGGTCTTATCTTCCAGCTTCCTCTTGTTACCAGCCTGTTGACAAAAGCAGGTCTTATTACGTCGAAAATGCTTGTTTCCAAACGGAAATGGGCAATTCTAATCGCTGTTGTTGTTGCGGCAATGGTGACACCTTCCGATTTCTTTACGATGTTCGGCGTCGCGCTTCCGACAATTCTGCTTTATGAAGTTTCTATTATTGTTTCACGCTGGATTGAAAAGAAACAGGCAAAACAAAATAACAAGGCTTCCTGATTAGGCCATTGTGGTTTAAGAACAGAAATAGAATTAAAAAAATTTGTACAGGAATATCTTGATGCTTGATATCAAATGGATTCGGGAAAATCCGCAGAAACTCGACGAAGCTTTGGCAAAACGTAGTGCCGAACCACAGGCAGAGAAACTGATAGCGCTTGATCTTGAGCGTCGTAACCACGTTTCTCACGTTCAGGTTGCGCAGGAAAGACGCAATGCAGCTTCGAAAGAAATTGCGCAGGCTATGGCATCCGGTGATACTAAACGGGCCGAAGCCTTGAAGTCGGAAGTGGCAGAACTCAAAACATTCCTTTCAACAGCAGAGACAAAAGGAAAAGAGCTGACAGCCGCTCTTGATGAGGCACTGTCCCGTATTCCTAATATTCCGCTTGATGATGTGCCGGTAGGGCGCGACGAAAATGACAATGTCGAACGTTATAAGGTGGGAACACCACCGTCTTTCCCGTTCGAGCCCAAACAACATTTCGAAATTGGTGAAAAACTTGGCCAAATGGATTTTGATCGTGCGGTGAAACTTTCCGGCGCACGTTTCACAGTATTGTCGGGACAGCTTGCCCGTCTCGAAAGGGCACTTGGCCAATTCATGATTGATGTCCACACGCTGGAACATGGCTATCGTGAAGTTTCAGTTCCGGTTCTCGTTCGTGACAGCGCACTTTTCGGCACTGCCCAACTGCCCAAATTTGCCGAAGACTTGTTCGAGACAACAGACGGGCGTTGGCTTATTCCAACGGCAGAAGTACCGCTGACGAATCTCGTTGCAGGCGATATTCTGGATGCCAAAAAGCTCCCGATTCGCGTCACTGCGTTGACCCCGTGCTTCCGTTCGGAAGCCGGTGCTGCCGGTCGTGATACGCGCGGTATGTTGCGCCAACACCAGTTCTGGAAAGTCGAAATGGTATCTATTACCGACGAAGATAGTTCTCTGGATGAATTGGAACGCATGACAGGGTGCGCTGAAGATATTTTAAAACGTCTGGGGCTTCCCTTCCGGACAATTACGTTATGTACCGGTGATATGGGATTTAGCTCCCGCAAAACATATGACCTTGAAGTGTGGTTGCCGGGGCAAAATACCTATCGCGAAATATCGAGCTGCTCGGTATGCGGTGACTTTCAGGCGCGGCGTATGAATGCGCGTTACCGGAAAGAAGGCGAAAAATCGACGCGCTTCGTTCACACTCTGAATGGCTCTGGAGTTGCTGTCGGGCGCTGTCTCATTGCAGTTATGGAAAATTATCAGCAAAAAGATGGTTCCGTGGTTATACCGGACGTTCTTCGCCCTTATATGGGTGGATTGGAACGGATTGAAGCGTAAAAATTTCAGGGAACTTCAATATGCGTATTTTGCTAACCAATGATGACGGTATTCATGCGGAAGGGCTGAAAATTCTTGAACAGATCGCCCGTCAACTCTCTGATGATGTCTGGGTTGTCGCTCCGGAAGAAGATCAAAGCGGTGTTTCACATTCTTTGACCATTTCAGAGCCTTTACGTTTGCGTCAAATTGATGAAAAACATTTTGCTTTGAAAGGCACTCCCACAGATTGTGTCATTATGGCGGTCAAGCATATTATGCCGGAAGCGCCCGATCTTGTTCTATCGGGGGTTAATGCCGGAGGTAATCTAGCTGACGATGTGAGCTATTCGGGAACGGTTTCGGGTGCGGTAGAGGGGATGTTACAGGGGATCCGCTCGATTGCTCTTTCACAAGAATTTTTGCACGAAACGAAGCGCGACAATATTCCTTGGAATACGGTTTTATCTCTCGCTCCGGATATTTTGAAAAAGCTCGTAAAAATTCCTCTTCCCGAAGGTGTTTTGCTCAATGTGAATTTCCCGGCTTGCGAAGCTGACGAGGTGACAGGATTGTCTGTTGCTCCGCTTGGTAACCGCGGACACCAGATACTTATCGATAAACGCGCTGATGGTCGTGGCCTACCTTATTACTGGATGTATTTCAGCAGAGGAAAGGGCAAGAACAAGGAAAAAACAGATATTGATGTGCTTCAGGAGAAGGCTATTTCTGTTACTCCAATAGAGCTTGATCTGACGGCACATAGATTTTTGGATGTATTAGAAAAAGCGCTCTTGGGAAAATAGAGGGATGGAAGCGATGCCCCCTATGTCAGAACGAGAAGAATTGATAAGCCTTGTCCTGAAAATGCGGGGCAGGGGGCTTGATGATATGGCCTTATTTTCTGCATTGGAACGCACATCGCGTCGGGACTTTGTTTCGGCACCTTTTACCGATAGTGCTTATGAGAATAAGGTTATCCCGATAGAGTGCGGCGAATATATCGAGAGGCTTGAAGAACAGTTATATATTATTTCTGCATTGTCTCTCGAAAAAAAACATCGTGTGCTCGAGATCGGAACAGGCTCGGGCTTTACCGCTGCTTTGATTGCAAGACTTGCGGGCCGTGTGACGACGGTCGAAAGATATAAAACTTTATGCGACATTGCCCGTCAACGATTTCACGCATTGGAAATAGATAATATTGTTTTGCGACAAATGGACGGCAGCCGCGCTTTGTCCGGGTCAGGCCCTTATGACCGGATATTGGTGTGGCCATCACGTAATCGTGATCCACAGGAATTTCTCGAATTATTGGCAGCCAATGGTGTGCTTATCGAAGCTATCGGACCGGACGAAGGCGAACAGATGGTTGTACGCTATCGCAAGACCGGAAGCAGGTTCGAGAGGACAGATATGTTCAGAGTGCGCTACCAACCCTTCATCGAGGGCGTTGCAGCTATTCTGTAATTTCCTCAGGAATATCGCTTCCTGAAATCAATAACCTCATTGAAAATCGTCAGACGATAAAAGGCTTAATCCCTCTGATAGGCTTTTTTTAAACTCCTCGTAAATTATATATAATAATATGTGCATGTGATCAGTTTACGAGGCAGGGGGTCTATTTCGACGGGCAATAATTTTTTTTAACCTTAATCGAAATTTTAACCGTCGAGTAACATTAACACGTTTTAATGGCTACAGTTGAGTATCGGGTATATGGACAAAAAACATGCGTTTGAAAGTTATGAGTAAAGCTTCGCACCGCTATCTTCGAACAGCGGCATTGTTCATCCTAGCTGGTTTTGCCACGGGATGTAGTTCAGGTACTCAACGGTTTACCGACAGTTTTTATACCGGTGCTACCGCCAATCAGCAACAGGCGATCAACAAACAAGCCGGTTACCAACAAATGCCGCAAACCACAGGCTCGATCCAGAGCAGCGAGTTGCTGCCCGTAGCCGGTCAACCTTCCTATCAGGCAGCCCAGTCACAATCCCAACCGACTTATGGTTCTTCTGCTTCCCAGCCAACGCAGGTAGCATCTGCTGGTCAGGTTCTGGGAACACCACCTCATAATCTTGGGCAGATGTCATCATCATCTTCTTCAATGCCTGCCCAATCGGCATCAAAGAAAAATGGCAGCTATATCGTCCAAAGTGGCGACACACTTTATAGCGTTTCGCGTAAAACCGGCGTAAGCGTCGAATCGCTTAAAAGTGCTAACGGTTTGAGCAATGGTGCAATCCGTGTCGGGCAATCATTAATTATTCCGGGCGGTCATAATACGGAAGTAGCTTCAACAGCTGCTCAAACAAAAACACAAACGCCGGCAGCTTCTCCTGAAACAAAGCAGGTAGCGCCGACAAAGACCGCTGCTGCAAGCCAGCCTGCATCTTCTCAACCAGCCGCCGAACCGGTTAAGACCGCACAGAATGAACCGGCAAAACCTGCTGCCGAGCCTGCTGTTGCAAAAAGCAGCGATACGACGATGAATCAGGCTGAAAATGTAGCCGTTGTAGCACCTCAGGCGACCGGCATTTCCAAAATGCGTTGGCCTGCACAGGGACGCATTCTTTCAAGCTTCGGACAGAAAGAAGGCTCAAGCACGAATGACGGTATCGATATTATGGCACCGGAAGGCTCGTCTGTTAAAGCGGCAGAAAACGGTGTTGTTATCTATGCCGGTGACGGTTTGAAAGAATTCGGAAACACCGTGCTTATCCGCCACGAAAACAATATCGTTACCGTCTATGGACATAACAGTAAAATTCTCGTTCAACGCGGACAGAAAGTCCGCCGTGGTGATGAAATCGCAAAATCCGGTATGTCGGGCAATGCATCGACGCCGCGTGTCCACTTTGAAGTGCGCAAGAATTCGAGCCCTGTCAACCCGATCAAATATCTGGAAAACTGATAATTCTTTGAAAGTTTGAATTTTATGAGAAAGCCGGTTTTTGACCGGCTTTTTGTTATTTTATCGGAAGTCGCTTAATTGAGTTTCTTGCCCAACCGGCCGGCTAATCCCATAATAAACTGCCATGCCACGCGTCCGGAACGGTTTCCACGCGTTGTTGCCCATTCGAGCGCATCATGATGGATTTTATCAAGCGGTTCATCAAGTCCGTAATGGCGAACATATCCGTCAATCATATCGAGATATTCATCTTGTGCGCATTTATGAAAACCGAGCCATAAACCGAAGCGATCCGACAACGAGACTTTTTCTTCGATTGCTTCGGAGGGGTTCACGGCGGTCGACGATTCATTATCAATCATCTCGCGGGGCATTAAATGACGGCGGTTGGAGGTTGCATAAAAAACCACATTTTCCGGACGCCCTTCAACACCACCATCAAGGGCGGCTTTTAATGATTTATAAGACGTGTCATCCTGATCGAAAGACAAATCATCGCAAAAAATAATTGACCGGTATGGCGTTTTTCTGAGTTCCGTTAGCAATATCGGCAATGTTCCTATGTCTTCACGGTGGATTTCAATAAGTTTCAATGGAAGTTTATCGGTGTTTTCTTCGTTAATTTTCGCTTGTACTGATTTTACCAATGAAGATTTGCCCATGCCTCGCGCTCCCCAAAGGAGCACGTTATTAGCCGGCAAGCCGTTAGCAAATTGGCGCGTATTTTCAATGAGCGCATCACGCGCCTGATCGACCCCCTTGATGAGGTCAATATCAATTCTATTTACGTGTTTGACAGGCATCAGGGCAAGTTTATCAGGATTCCATACAAAACAATCACAGTTGTCCATATCGAGGGGCTTGGCTTCAGCAGGGGCCATGCGCGACAATATAGCAATCAGTTGATCCAGTTTGTGGTTTAGATTTTCATCAATCATTTTAATTTCCGCCAATTAAGTAGAGGCGTATCTTTATCATGTGTAATATTAAAACCAAAATTTTTCTTCATGAAAACATTGCCGGTTGCGTTCTTGCAGGCAAAGCTTTAATGCCTAGGATTGAATAAAAATCGCTTGAAGCGGTTGAATGAGCTTCAAGCTCGTTGATGTCGCGTTTGACTTGTCAATTACATGGATCAATCCAAAACGGGTAATGCCCGCTATCAAAGCTAGGAGATAGTTAATGTTTATTACCAACGCTTATGCACAGGCCGCTGGTGGTTCGACGGGGGAAGTGTCAACTTTGATGACGTTTGCACCTTTTATTCTGATTTTCGTCATCATGTATTTTCTCATTATCCGGCCACAACGCAACCAGATGAAAAAGCGTCAGGAAATGCTGAATGCCATTCGTCGTGGCGATACAGTGATTACTGAAGGCGGCCTTATCGGTCGCGTTACGAAAGTTGTTGGTGATGCTAACGGTGAAGTAGAAATCGAAATTGCAGAAAATACCCGCGTTCGCGTGATGCGGGCGAAAATTCTGACTGTCGAGGTCAAGGGAGAGCCGGTTAGTGAACAAAAGTCCAAGCCTGCACTAAAAGCTGCTAAAGGCAAAAATAAGAAAAAACAGTCGGATAATAGGCAAGAGTCAAACACTGATCAGACTGAACAAGCAGCTTCGGCCGAGGACAATAATAGCGGAAATGATACCGCAAAAATCGAGAAAGACGAAAACAAGTCCGATAGTGTAGCAAGTCAGGAAAAGACCGGAGCTTGAACGAACAGAAAACGGATATTTGACGTTTTTCTTAACTTTGCTAAAGATGATTCCCGTTAAACGGGAATCATTGATTCTTGCAAAATGGCAATTTCCACGAGTTCCTATCGGAATTGTCATTGAAAGTTTCTGAATAACAGGGTCTTTCCTGTTTGAAATGCTTGCTTTGGCGCGAATGTCATTGGCACACTCTATTGATTGTAATTTTGGGAACGTAAAATTTTGAGGTAAAATCGGGAGCCTTCTCATGCTTTATTTTCCTCGCTGGAAACGGCTTCTGATCTGGTTTGTAGTTCTTGTTGGCGTGATAATCGCCTTACCCAATATTCTACCTCAGGCTTTGCTTGCCCATTTACCGCAATTCTATTCAACGCTTCATTTGCCAATGGGTGTAGATTTACAAGGTGGTTCGCGCCTTGTGGTCCAGTTGCCAAAAAATCAAATTGCTGAACGCGATGCGACAATAGACGTCATGAAAAGACGCCTCGATATCGGAGCCGCGGGGTTTAAAGACTATTCTATTGCCAAGCAAAGCCGCGATAAAATCCGCATTGAAGTACCAGGACTTTTCGATGTCCAGTTACTTAAAGATATCGTAAGCGTGACTGCGCGTTTTTCACTTTATGAAGAAGATACATCCGTTCCGGTAAACGATGTGATTATGGGCAAAGTTGCGCGTCCCGAAGGTACAATTGTTACCTATTCAATGGATGACCCGCCGGTAAGCTATTTGTTGAAAGATCGTCCGTTTTTGACCAATGACAATATTGCGAGCGCCTATGCAGAAAAAAACGCTGATACAACCGGCTCGTTATTAACTGTCGCATTGGATAGCGAAGGACAACAAAAACTTTCCGAATTTACCCGAAAAAATTCCGACAAGCGGCTTATCATTGTGTTTGACAATGAAGTGCTGGCAGCGATGAGATTTCCGGTACCGATTGACGACGGCTATATTCGGGTAGGGCCATTGCCGGATGATGTCGCCCATAATCTCGAAACTGTTCTGACAACCGGACCACTTCCGACTGATCTTACTTTTATTGAAGAAAGAACAGTAGGGGGAGACCTTGGTACAGCCTATGCAAAAGCCGGTTTGCACGCTGCTTTCGGTGCTCTTGTTATTGTTGCCGTTTTCATGGTTTTGTCATACGGCCTTTTGGGGCTGACTGCCGATGTGGCACTGGCTGCTAATTTGATGATGTTGGTTGCAGTGCTAAGTCTTGTTGGCACACCGCTGACGCTTGCCGGATTTGCAGGTCTTGTTCTGATTATCGGAGTATCGGTTGATGCCAATATTTTGATTTACGAGCGCGTACGCGAGGCAAGACGCAACAATTATTCGGTTACCCAAGCCGTTGAAGCCGGATTTTCCGGTGCCATGAGCACGATTGTTGACGCGAACGTCACAACTTTCATTGCCGCACTGGTTTTGTTCATGTTGGGCACCGGTCCCATTCATGGCTTTGCGCTCACAGTTACGATCGGCATTTTGACCTCGCTCTTTACGACTTTCACATTCACGCGGATGATGATCAGTTGGTGGATCCGGACATTCCATCCTCGTGAAATACCACAGCGTATCATTCGGATTATTCCCCCCAATACCAGTATCCGGTTTATGAAACTTGGCAAAATAACTCTGGCCTTGTCGACGGTGCTGATTATTTTGACTGGCGGCCTCTATGTGACAGCGGGGGTAAATTACGGAATCGATTTTGCCGGTGGATCTTTAGCGGTTCTCGAAGCTAAAAACGGTAAGGCGGATATTTACGACATTGCCTCGCGGGTTAACGATCTCAATATCGGGGGTGTCAATGTTTCGCCAACCAAAAGGCCTTCGGAAGCCGAATTGACAATTGCAAGTCAGGAAAATGGCGAAGATGCCGAACAAACTGTCGCTGTGAAACTTCGGGGAGAATTCGGCAGTGATTACACTTTGCAGCGCCTTGATATTGTCGGTCCGACAGTTTCGGCAGAATTGAGCCGTGTCAGCGCACTTGCTATTTTCGTGTCATTGCTGGCAATATTTGTTTATGTTCTATGGCGTTTCCGCTGGCAATTTGCAATCGGAGCCGTTTTGACAACGGTTCATGATATTATCATTCTTGTCGGCATTTTCCTGCTGTTCCAATGGCAGTTCAACCTTTGGAGCATAGCCGCACTCCTTGCTATTATCGGCTATTCTTTGAACGATACGATTGTTGTTTACGATCGGGTCCGTTCGCTCCTTAAAAAACGCGGCAATATTGATATGCGCAGTCTCGTTGATATTGCCATCAACCGTACCTTGTCGCGCACGATTTTGACCTCTCTTGCAACTTTGCTGGCACATGTCCCTCTTTATTACTTTGGCGGCGCCGATATGAAAGATTTTGCATCGGTTCTCCTCATTGGTATAATCATAGGTACATATTCTTCTATATTTATAGCCGGTCCATTGCTGGTGCTCTTGAGAGTCAAGCCGAACCAGACCGACGGTAAGGGTTCATGATGTCTGATGCAATCAAGATGAGGGAGGCACATTTCCCCGGACGTGCGCCTATTGATGCTTATGGAAATGGTGGTTTCCGGTTTGCCGATATGTCGAATCGGGGCTCGATCATTTGCGTTCCATCCGGCATATATGGTCTGGAAATGAAAACGCCTGTGCCGACCATGGAGGACATAAAGCATGTTCTTGATGAAGCTGATAAAATCGAGGTTTTTCTCGTTGGTACAGGAGAAAATTTGTTAAGGTTGCCTGAAAACTTGAGAATGGTTCTGCGCAAAAAACATATTTCTACAGACACGATGAGTACCGGCGCTGCGGTTCGTACTTTTAATGTCCTCTTGGCGGAAGATCGCGCAGTCGCCGCACTCCTTTATGCAGTTGAATGAATAAAGACGCGTCCTATTGTTTAAAACTGTTAAAAGAGAGCGATAGAGATCGCTATCTCTCGATTTTATTCGCACCGCTACAATATCGTGAGGGACTTGCGAGCCTTTTTGCTTTTAATGTCGAAATCAATCGAATTTCGGAAACGGTGCATGAGCCGATGATTGGTGAAATTCGTTTGCGTTGGTGGCGTGATGCAATCGAAGCCGGTAAAACGGGCGAGGGCAATCCGGTCTTAAGTGCATTGCTTTCAACTATTCGGCAATATAATTTACCGAAAGCCGCACTGCTACGCTATTGTGATGCACGTGTGTTCGACTTTTATGATGATCAACTGCCTGATCTAACAAGTCTTGAAGGCTATTGCGGTGAAACAACAAGCGCGCTTTTGGAACTTGCATGCCAGATTCTGGAAAAAAATGCGTCGTCATTGACGGCGGAAGCGTCAGGACAAGGCGGTGTTGCAGATTTTATGTGTCGGCTCCTACGTTCGCTCCCCTTGTTAAAAGCAAACGGGCGCCAATATTTTCCAAAGAATATTGTTGAGGCAACGGCAGAGGATTTCATTGTCTCTGCGCCCCATGAAAAATCGGAACAGCAGAAAAAATTGTTAAACGCCGCAATCGAATTCGATAAAAAACATTACCAGAAATTCTATCAATATTATAAAAACTTGCCGGTGAGTGTGCGTCCGGTTTTTCTACCTCTGGCCATCATACCGGAGGCGCTACGAAAAATTGAAAAGAAAGGCACGCTTGCATTCAAAGAATGTGTCACACCTTCTCCGCTTCGTCATTATCTAGCTATTACAAAAGCAGCTATAACCGGACGCATGCCAAAAATATTGTAAGCCCGCAATATCGGGTTTGAAAATGCATGCATAGTTCCCGATTTTAAATGATAGGCCGCGTCGTTATCGTCTTTCAACGGGACATCGACACGACCGCGCCGGAAATATTATAAGCCGGCGCCGTCGGGGATGAAAATGCGGCATGGCTCGCCCACTTGAAGCGGGGTGCCGTTTTCCTCGCGGATGATGAGACAATCCGCATTGGCCATGAGCCGTATCAAGGATGAATCCTGACTACGCACCGGCGTGACCCATCTTTCACCTTTTGCATTAACGGAGAGGTTGGCACGGACAAAATGCCGTCTCGGGCCGTTTTCCGGAAGTGGTACGGCAAGAAGCGCGTCTTCGATATGCGGACGATAAGTTCTCCCTGAAAGTTTCTCCAATATTGGAACCAGAAAAATATGGCCGCAAACCATGCTTGATACAGGGTTTCCTGGAAGCCCTAAAACCAGCATTTTATGGTCATGTGGCAAAACCCCGAACATGAGAGGTTTACCCGGACGCATTGCAACCTTCCAGAAGTCGAGCTTCATACCTTCCGACTTCAAAACAGTTTGCACAAGGTCATATTTGCCGACAGAAACACCACCACTGGTGACAAGAAGGTCAACTTTTTCGTCTCTTGCCCGGTTAATCTTTTCGCGGATTGATTCTTCATTGTCGCGGGCTATTCCGAGATCGACAACGTCGCAATGATGGGCCCTTATCAGATAGGTAAGACCATAGGAATTCGAGCATACGATCTGGTCTTTTCCGGGGATCTTGCCAGCTTCTACAAGCTCATTTCCTGTTGCCAAAACAGCAATTTTCGGACGCCTGACAACTTTTACCGCTCCATGGCCGGTTGACGCGCAAAGTGCCAAAGCAGAAGGCGTCATGACACGCCCTTTTTTAAGAACACTGTCACCTTTTTCGAAATTTCCGCCTCTGGGACGAATATTGGCATTCGGTTCGGGCGCTTTTGTAAAAGAGACGCTATCGCCTTCTATGACGGCGTTTTCCTGAATTATAACGGTATCGGCGTCGTCAGGAACAGGAGCGCCGGTAAAAATCCGGACAGTTTCAGCTTTGCCGATTTTTCCTTCATAGCCTTTGCCTGCTGCGGCTTCTCCGACAACATGGAATTTCGTGTCTTGCCGGTAATCCTGATAGCGTATGGCAAAACCATCCATAGCAGAGGAACGGAAAGGCGGTTCCGTCAATTCGGCTATAACATCCTGAGCCAGTACTTGCGCCTGTCCAACCTTGGTCAATGGAGTAAGCACGCTTTCAAGCGTTTCAGTTGCTGCAAGTAAACGGTTTAGAGATTCTTCAACATTGATGAGAGGCATTTTTTTCTTCTCGCTTCCATGTGCCAGATTTTCCTCCCCGCTTTTCCAATAGACAAATATTGCTGATGATCATGTTTTTATCGAGAGCTTTTGCCATATCGTAAATCGTCAAACACGTGATGGATACAGCAGTCAAAGCTTCCATTTCGACACCGGTTTTGCCGTTAAGACTGACGGTTGCAGTAATCTGATAACCGGGCAAATCATGATCGGCGGTAATGTCGATAGCAATTTTTGTGAGCATGAGGGGATGGCATAACGGAATAAGCTCCGATGTTTTTTTTGCCCCCATAATGCCTGCTATTCGGGCTGTTGCCAAAACGTCGCCTTTGGGGGCATTACCATTTTCGATTGCTTCGAGGGTTTCCCTTGCCATCTTTATAGAACCGTGGGCAATAGCTATCCGGTCGGTTTCGCGTTTTCCCCCGACATCGACCATGTGTGCTTCACCTTTAGCATTCACATGGGTTAGTTTATCGCTCATATTATAGTCCTAATAAGTTTCTCGTCGCCTTTGCTACATCGTTCTGCCGCATCAGACTTTCTCCGATAAGAAATGAACGAATGTTGCTTTTTTCCAATCTTTTCAGATCATCGTGGGTAAAAATGCCACTTTCACCCACCAACAGGCGATCATCAGGAACCATATGGGAAAGTCTCTCGGAATTGGCAAGATCAACTTCAAAATTGCGCAAATTGCGGTTATTAACCCCGATAAGTGGCGATTTAAGTTTTAATGCCCGTTCAACTTCAGCTTCATTATGGGTTTCTATGAGAACATCCATACCAAGTTCGAATGCGGTTTCTTCCAGTGCTTTGGCCAAATTGTCATCAACCGCCGCAAGAATGATGAGAATGCAATCGGCTCCCCATGCGCGGGCTTCATAAACCTGATAGGTATCGAAGAGAAAATCTTTTCTTAAGGCAGGAAGATTACAAGCTTTGTGTGCTAATCGCAAAAATTCCGGAGATCCCTGAAAAGAGGGGGTATCGGTTAGAACCGAAAGACAGGCTGCCCCACCTTTTTCATAAGCTTTTGCAAGCGCCGGCGGGTCGAAATCTTCTCTGATAAGCCCCTTTGAAGGGCTCGCTTTCTTAATTTCGGCAATCAAACCGAAAAGACCTTTATCTTCCTTGGCTTTCAGTGCTTTATAAAAACCGCGTGGTTTTTCAGCCTTTGCGGCCAATTTTTTTAAGTTTTCGAGAGGCAAAGCTTCTTTAGCTTTGGCTATTTCCTGACGTTTATAGGATTCAATTTTCTTTAGAATATCACTCATTATTGTCACCAAGGTCGTTCGAAACCTTTATCAATTGTTCCAGCTTTTCTTTAGCTTTACCTTGATCGATACTTTGCTTGGCAATTTCGACACCTTGTTTCAGTGTGTCGGTTTTTCCGGCTATGATGAATGCTGCGGCGGCATTCAAAAGAACAATATCACGATAAGCTCCGTGTTGCCCTTCAAGAACGGCTCGCAATGCCTGTGCATTATATTGCGGGTCGCCACCTTTGAGGTCTGCCATTGTAACACGTTTCAAACCGGCATCTTCGGGGGTCACTGTGAAAGTTGTGAGGACGCCGTCTTTGAGAGCAGCAACGTCGGTTTCGCCTGCTGTTGTCAATTCATCCATGCCGCTGCCATGAACGACCCAGAGTGATTTCGAGCCAAGTCCCTGAAGAACTTTGGCGATAGGAACAACCCATTGGGGTGAAAAGACGCCGATCAACTGGTTCGTAACGCCGGCAGGATTGGAAAGCGGTCCGAGTATGTTGAAGATTGTCCGTGTACCAAGTTCGACACGCGCAGGCCCAACATGACGCATCGCCGAGTGATGGGTTGGTGCAAACATGAAGCCTAGCCCCACTTCACGGATGCAGCGTCCGATCATTTCAGGGGTAGCATCAATATTCACACCAAGGGCCGCCAAAGCGTCGGCAGCACCCGATTTTGACGATAAGGCACGGTTTCCGTGTTTACCCACAGGAATTCCGGCACCAGCAACAACAAAAGCCGTAGCGGTCGAAACATTGTAAGAACCTGACTGATCTCCACCAGTACCGACAATATCGACAGCGCCATCTACTGAATCGACCCGCAACATTTTCTTACGCATGGACGCAACAGCACCGGTGATTTCATCAATGGTTTCGCCGCGAACCCTGAGCGACATTAAAAAACCACCAATCTGGGCAGGTGTTGCCTGACCGGACATCATGATTGTAAAGGCTGCTTCGGCTTCATCTTTTGTGAGTGAAGCACCCGTTGCAACCTTGTTTATAAAAGGCTTAAGGTCACTCATGATATCCTCACTGAAGGTTGTTGGTTATTGCTTTAAGATTCGCGATATTGGCTTTGACAGGTGCCTTTGCATTGGCAAGTTCCAAAATTGCAAGACCGAGATCTGCTCCCACCATAGCATCGATATTGGTTTTTAACTGAGGTTCGAGCGATTTGGGGTCGGTGTTCAAAGGTTGAACCGATTCTGTTACAAGATAAACAATCCGCTGGTCCTTATCGGCGGCCTTGGACACACCGCTATGCCCCTTGGGACCGGAGAAAGCCGCATTGATACCATCAGCTCCCAGGACTTCATCCGAACCACCACGGTTAAGCCCGCGAGCTGTCTTTTTCGTCACACCAAGCTCTCGAGCCAAATCATCAAGTGTTTTGTGATCTTTCAATTCCTGTTCCAGTTTCGAAGCTTTCTCGTCGAGTAGTCTTTGTGTTTCCCCGGCTTTCCATAAAGCAACGACTTTATCTTTAACCTCATCCAGAGTTTGGTCACGGGAATCGACAATTTTGTCAACGCGATACCATAAGTAACCGCCTCCCTTAATCGCAATGGGATCAAGATCGGCTCCTTCTGTAGCCTGAAAGATATTATCAACGAGCATAGATTGTTGTGGTAAATCAGCTACTGCTTTTCCATCAGGCGTTTGGGCCTTTGAATCAATCGTAACCTTCCACAAATCGAGCTTATATTGTTTTGCGAGCTCATCAAGTGACATCCCTTCGAAGCGGGCATTTTCAATGGCATCATGATTATCGCGCATAGCATTTGCTGCGTTTTCCTTCGCTAATCTATTGCGGATATCCGGTTCGGCTTTTTCCAATGGAGTAGGACCTTGCGGCGTAATTTTTACGACACGTATGATGACCGGTCCTTCAAGATCATTGATGACGTCACTGACCTTGTTCGGTTCGAGTTCGAAAATGTCTCTTGCAATAGTCGACGGAAAACCGGTTTTTGCTGCGGGACCTTTGGTAATGTCTTCTAGTGTTTTATGTTCACTGCTGACCAGATCCTCGAAAGTCGTTCCATTACGGAGTTTGGCGGAAGCATTGTCTGCTTCTTGTCTTGTTTTGAAGCGCAATATTTGAACCGTACGTTCCTCGGGTGACATGAAACGAGAAGCATTGCGGGTATAATAGTCCTTGATTTCATCCTCGGAAATATCGGCAGGTTTAAGCAAGCTTTCCGGTGTCATTTCCATTAAAGTGACCTGACGATATTCCGGTGCGTGAAATTCGGCCTTATGGGCGTCAAACGATTTTTGCAATTGTTCGGAAGTGGGGTCTTTAATTTCGCCAATTTCTTTTTTCGTCACGAGAAGGTAATCGACAGAGCGTGTTTCGTTGCGGTAATTCAGCAATGCCGAGTAAAATACGTCGGGCGCAGCCATGTCGTTGACTGCGGAATAGACAAGCTGGTTACGTTTCTCTTTACCGGCCAGGTAATCAATAAAATCAGCCTCGGGAAGCCCCTCTTGTTTGAGATAGCTCAGAAAAATAGTGCGATCGAATTGCCCTTGCTGTTGAAAAAACCGGTCGGCACCTATGGCACGGGCAATTCCATCTTTTGAAACGCCGATTTTCATCAACCGAACCTGCTCGTCGAGCAATACATCCTGCTGAAGCTGGCTAAGCGCCATTTGCGGAAGACCGTATTGCTTGGCTTCGGCTTCGGAAAGCAAACGTGGTAGCTGATTGGTGCTCGCAAAAAGCTTGATCTGATCTTGCAAAGCTAATCTGTAAGTATTGGCTTTGATTGTGGATTTTCCCGATGTGAACAAGTCATGTCCACTGGTTCTTCTTAATTCCGGCACTCCCCATAAAAGGACAAAGCATAGAACAAGCAGACCAAGGAAAACCTTGGCAATCCAAGAATTGACAGCACTTCGTATTGTATCAAGCATCGGCGAATTCCGTTTTAACTGGCTTCATTTAAGCAAAAAGCTCTGATAGGATGTGCAACAAAGGCGCACAATATGCAAGGTTTAACACTTGCTTTAGTGGTGTAATTTGTTAGTTAAGGCTATTAATGCGCTGTTTTAAGACTGTTATTGAGGAAAAATCATGACACCGAATGTTAGACCGCTCGTCGCAGGAAATTGGAAAATGAATGGCACTGGCGAATCTCTTGCCGAGTTGCGGGCAATTTCCGCTGGTGTTAATTCGGATCTTGGACGTTTATTCGAAGCATTAATTTGTGTACCGGCTACTTTGCTCTCCAGAGCCGCCGACAGTCTTGATGGCGAAAAACTTCTTCTCGGCGGGGAGGATTGCCACACAGCCGATTTTGGTGCCCATACCGGAGATATTTCCGCTCCCATGCTCAAAGAGGCCGGAGCGAGTTACGTCATTGTCGGCCATTCGGAAAGACGTAATGACCACCATGAAAGCAACGATCTTGTTCGGCAAAAAGCCGAAGCGGCGTGGCGAGCCGGTCTGGTTTCGATAATTTGTGTTGGTGAAAAACTTGAAGAACGCGAAAGCGGAAAGACGCTTGATGTCATTGAAAAACAATTGGCTGGTTCTGTCCCCGATCATGCAACACCGCAAAATACCGTGATTGCCTACGAACCGGTTTGGGCTATTGGTACCGGTAAAACACCGACAGCTAAAGACGTTGGTGAAGTCCACGAATTTATGCGCAACAAGCTGGTTGCCCGTTTTGGACAATCGGGAAAACTCTTCCGTTTGCTTTATGGTGGTTCCGTCAAGCCTGATAATGCTGTCGAATTATTGGGCGTTCATAATGTCGACGGTGCGCTGGTCGGCGGAGCGAGCTTGAAAGCCAATGATTTTCTGGCAATTTGCGGCGCTTATCGGAAATTATAGTTGAAGATTTTTGTCTTGCCTCTTGGATTATGTAAAAATTACGTGTAAACAGCCGCGAACGGTAATAATAGAGCAGAGCTTATGCAGACAGTATTGATTGTCATTCATCTTCTAATTGTCATCGCACTTGTCGGCGTTGTATTGATACAGCGTTCCGAAGGTGGTGGCCTGGGCATTGGCGGTGGTTCCGGCTTTATGACAGCACGCGGCACAAAAAACGCGCTGACACGGCTGACGGCAATTCTTGCACTCTGTTTTTTTGCAACATCGATTGCTCTTGTAGTTCTGGATAGTGTTTCCAATCCTGCTGCCGATATTATCAATCGTATTCCTGCAAAGGATACAAAAGCTCCGACTCAAAATACACCGTCGACTGCAACAGAACAGATACCGACAGGTGAAGGTCAAGCACCGGCAAACAATGCAAATCAACCGGCAGGTTCTAACCAGTCAGGTAATGAAGACCAGAAGGGCAACCAAAGCACGATAACGCCGGATGCCCAGAAATCTTCCACAAATGGCAATAAATCAGCTCCGGTTATGGAAAATCCGGTGCCGCAGCAACAGGAAAATCCGGTACCAAACAACTAAACGAGGGTTTGGTATACGGTTTTGAGATTCCGGTTGATCAATTACAGAAAATAAAGGGCGGTTTTCGCCCTTTTATTTTGTTGAACGGCTCATTTGTTTTATGTTGAATTTTCAGACCCAAAAATTTTTACAGAATAATTTTATAATAGTTTTGTAAATTGATTAAATATTTTTAATCACTGGATAAACTCTTCAGCCAATCGGAAAGTCTGTTTCAGAATTTTCTATCAGACCTACTGAAGTAAGAATGCTATTTTTTTGAAGAAATCGGGGAGGGGGCAAGAAAACAAATTGAATTTCTGTGCGGAATTTTCTATTTGGCAATTTGAACGTGGATTTTAACCCTGTTTTATCTAATGCTGGCCGAACGAAATATTATTATTGGCAGAATAGCTTCAACCTAGACAAATGGAAAAAAATTCCAAATCTTAACAAAGTGTTGCATGACTGCCATAGCAGTCAGTCAACTTTTATGTCGCTACTTGAAAAAGATTGAGGACAAACAAATTTGGTCGTATGAACAGCAGCAGTGTTGCTAAAACCGAATTTGTTGTAAAACCTCTCGAACTTTCATCGCGGAATTGAAGTTGAAATGATCCACCGTTTATTGATTGCCGGTTTGTCCGGCTTGTTTTTTTTGTCAGGTAATGTTGCCTTTTCAGAAGAAATTGCTGATAGCGATGATGCCGATAATGCTCAAGTCGCATCGGTTGCGCCCGTTGGACATATTCAGATACCAACTGTCAAAAGTTATAACGTACCGGAAAAATATCGTCCTCAGACCGTATCCTTTTCCGGTTATAAACCGGGGACGATTGTTATCGATCCCAAGAATTATTTCCTTTATCTGATCGAAACACCCACAACCGCAAGACGTTACGGAATTGCTGTTGGTAAGATCGGGCTTCAGTTCAAAGGAACAGCCAATATCCGTTTTAAACGCGAATGGCCACGTTGGATTCCGACAAAAGATATGGTTAAACGTAGTCCCCAGCATTACGCAAAATTTGCCAATGGTATGGATGGGGGCCCGGGAAATCCGCTCGGCGCACGTGCGCTATATCTCTGGCAGGGTAATAAAGACACCTATATCCGTATTCATGGGACAGTCCAGCCTTGGACAATCGGTTCTTCTGCTTCCAATGGCTGCTTCCGTATGATCAATGATGATGTTCTTGATCTTTATGATCGGGTGGATGTCGGCACAGAAGTTGTTGTGCTTTGAAACACAATTAAAATCTACTTTTAAAAGCCCCGCGTCATACGGGGCTTTTTATTAATCAAAACAACGCTTTAATGCTGAAAAGCGAATCGGTTTTTCAAGTTTGGTCGATTTTTTTATATAAAAATCCTTAGAGAGTAGAAATACGGGGCCTTTCGGGAATCGTAATTAAAAAGAAAAAATTGCGAAAAACCCAATTTTTTTCTGGAAGAATCATCAATGAACGGTTATCTCCATAAGCCCATGGCACGATATGTTTTTATTACTGGTGGCGTGGTTTCTTCCCTTGGAAAAGGCATTGCCGCAGCAGCTTTAGCTGCATTGTTACAGGCTCGCGGGTACCGTGTAAGGATCCGCAAGCTAGACCCCTATCTTAACGTTGATCCCGGCACAATGTCGCCTTATCAGCACGGAGAAGTCTTCGTGACCGATGACGGTGCCGAGACGGATCTTGATCTTGGGCATTACGAGCGTTTTACCGGTCGTTCGGCAAACAAGCAGGACAATATCACGACCGGCCGCATTTATCGAAATATCATTGAACGGGAACGGCGTGGCGATTATCTCGGTGCGACGGTTCAGGTTATTCCGCATGTTACTGATGAAATCAAAAATTTCATTATGGAAGGTAATGAAAATTACGATTTCGTTTTATGCGAGATTGGCGGCACAGTCGGCGATATTGAAGCGATGCCGTTTTTGGAAGCGATAAGGCAGCTTCATAATGAATTACCGCCTCATACAACGGTCTATATGCATCTAACATTGATGCCCTATATTCCCGCTGCCGGAGAATTGAAAACCAAGCCGACACAACATTCGGTTCGTGAATTACAGTCTGTGGGTATTGCTCCGGACATATTACTTGTGCGTACCGATCGGGCTATTCCGGAATCGGAACGGCGCAAACTTTCGCTCTTTTGTAACGTCCGTCCGTCAGCCGTGATTCAGGCGCTTGATGTCGATACGATTTATGACGTTCCGATAGCCTACCATCGGGAGGGGCTGGATTCGGAAGTTCTGGCTGCTTTTGGAATTGATCCGGCTCCGGAACCGAAAATGGATCGCTGGATTGAAATTAATCGTCGTCTTCATAATCCGGAAGGCGAAGTCACTATTGCGGTGGTCGGTAAATATACCGGCTTGAAAGATGCCTACAAATCTCTTAACGAGGCTTTAACCCATGGCGGTCTTGCCAATAAGGTCAAAGTCAATCTCGAATGGATAGAGTCGGAAATTTTCGAAAAAGAAGACCCGACACCTTATCTCGAAAAAGTCCATGGCATTCTTGTTCCCGGTGCTTTCGGCGAACGTGGTGCCGAAGGCAAGATCATGGCCATTCGTTTTGCTCGCGAGCGTAAAGTTCCGTTTTTCGGTATATGCTTTGGTATGCAGATGGCCTGCATAGAGGCTGCACGTAATCTCGGCGGTATCAAAAATGCTTCGTCGACCGAATTTGGTCCCACGGACGAGCCGGTCGTTGGTTTGATGACAGAATGGCTTAAAGGGAATGCTTTGGAAAAACGTGCTGAAAAGGGCAATCTCGGTGGCACAATGCGCCTTGGAGCTTATGAAGCAATCCTGAAAGAAGATAGTGCCATTGCAAAGATCTACGGAAAAACCGATATTTTTGAACGCCATCGCCATCGTTACGAGGTCAATATCGACTATAAAGAACGGCTTGAAAATTGTGGTTTGATTTTCTCCGGCATGTCACCTGACGGTGTTTTACCAGAGACAATCGAATATAAGGATCATCCATGGTTTATCGGGGTTCAATATCATCCCGAGCTGAAATCGCGTCCTTTCGAACCTCATCCGCTTTTTGCCTCTTTTATAAAAGCAGCGATGGTACAAGGCAGATTGGTTTAATAAGGGCGATCGGTTTAATATCGTATTCGTTTTTGATATTTGAATTTTGCAAAGTTCCAATAAGGGGCTTTGCAATTTTTTTGGTAGATAAATGATTTTGCGACTTGTTTGAATAATTTTGCGAGTTGTTTGATCAGTTAAATTTATTCAGGAATATAATGATTGCAGGGATATAGTGATTGTTTTTCCACTATAACGCTTTCATCAGGTCCGTGATTTTGGATTAATTACCGGTTTTTTGATTTTTTCTTTTCGGCTCAAAAAACCGGAACCGGATATCTTGTATTGAGCATTTCATTCTCGGTCACGGTTTTAAAAACATTCCGGATTGATGCTTTCTTTTGTACAAAATTACCGAAAGCAGTTGATTGTTGCTTTTGAGCGGCATTTGAAAACAATCATATTGAATAGACTGTGTTTTTTAAGGTAAGGTCTGACAATCAGCAA
Source organism: Bartonella sp. M0192 (assembly GCF_016102305.1). Classification (NCBI taxonomy): domain Bacteria; kingdom Pseudomonadati; phylum Pseudomonadota; class Alphaproteobacteria; order Hyphomicrobiales; family Bartonellaceae; genus Bartonella; species Bartonella sp. M0192. The sequence continues at coordinate 1,301,345 of NZ_JACFOU010000001.1, forward strand.
AAATCATATGAAAATGATTAGATTAGAGGACTAGATGACGAAACCGAATAGCACTGTCTCTGTAGGAAATGTTGTATTTTCCAATAGTGCGCCGCTTTCAATTATTGCGGGGCCATGTCAAATGGAAAGCCGTGAACATGCATTTGATATGGCGGGTAAGATAAAAGAGATTGCAGAAAAACTGGGTATTGGTGTTGTTTATAAGTCGAGTTTTGACAAGGCCAACCGTACGTCTTTGAACAGCAAGCGTGGCATCGGCCTTGAAAAGGCTATGGACGTATTTGATGATTTGAAACGGGAATTCGGTATTCCTGTACTGACGGATATTCATACAGAAGAACAATGTGCACTTGTTGCTCCTCATGTTGATGTTTTACAAATTCCCGCATTTTTGTGTCGTCAAACCGATCTTCTTGTGGCAGCAGCAAAAACCGGCCGCGTTATCAATGTAAAAAAAGGTCAATTTCTCGCCCCGTGGGATATGAAAAATGTCCTGGCCAAAATTACCGAGAGCGGAAATCCGAATGTTATGGCTTGTGAGCGGGGTGTTTCGTTCGGTTATAATACGTTGATTTCGGATATGCGGGCATTGCCGATTATGGCACAATTCGGCTCGCCGGTCATTTTTGATGCCACCCATTCTGTCCAGCAACCGGGCGGGCAGGGCACATCCTCGGGCGGACAACGCGAATTTGTTGAAACGCTTGCACGCGCGGCTGTGGCAGTCGGTGTTGCCGGTGTTTTTCTGGAAACACATCAGGATCCGGATCATGCTCCCTCTGATGGGCCGAATATGGTCAAGCTCGAAAATTTGCCGAATCTGTTGGAAACATTGATGGCGTTTGACCGGTTGGCAAAAAAGCTTTAATCGATTTTATGAGATGTTAGGTATTCCCTCGCAAAGAGAGTTTGTCTAATCATGAAAGAACTAACGAACCCTGATCGGGAAGGAAACGCGAGATGACTGCAATTGTAGATATTGTTGGCCGTGAAATTCTGGATAGTCGTGGCAATCCGACTGTCGAAGTTGATGTAGTTTTGGAAGATGGTGCATTTGGGCGCGCAGCGGTGCCTTCCGGGGCTTCGACAGGTGCTCATGAAGCTGTCGAACTGCGCGATGGCGGTACACGTTATCAGGGTAAAGGCGTTGAAAAAGCGGTGAATGCAGTCAACGGCGAAATTCTTCAGGAAATTGGTGGTCTTGATGCGGAAGATCAAATAGCGATTGATGAGGCGATGATTGCGCTGGATGGTACAGCAAACAAGTCGCGCCTTGGTGCGAATGCAATTTTGGGAGTTTCTCTGGCAACAGCAAAAGCTGCCGCAAATTCTGCCGGTCTGCCGCTTTATCGTTATGTCGGCGGTACTCAGGCCCATTTGATGCCAACGCCAATGATGAATATTATCAATGGCGGCGTTCACGCTGACAATCCGATCGATTTTCAGGAATTCATGATTTTGCCAGTTGGTGCACCGACTTTGAAGGAAGCTGTCCGTTACGGCGCCGAGATTTTCCACACCTTGAAAAAGCGCTTGAAAGATGCCGGTTTCAATACCAATGTCGGCGATGAAGGCGGTTTTGCTCCAAATCTCAAGAGTGCCGAAGCAGCTCTCGAATTCATTGTCGAATCCATCAAGGCAGCCGGTTACAAGCCGGGCGAACAGGTCGCGCTCGGCCTTGATTGTGCATCATCGGAATTTTATAAAAACGGTTCCTATGTTTACACTGGCGAAGGCAAAACGCGCAGTGCTGAACAACAGGCAGATTATCTCGAAAAACTCATTAGCGATTTCCCGATTATCACAATCGAGGATGGTATGGCAGAAGACGATTGGGATGGTTGGAAAATTCTGACTGACCGGATCGGTAAAAAATGCCAACTCGTTGGAGATGATCTTTTCGTTACCAATTCTGCACGTTTACGCGACGGTATCAAAATGGGCGTCGCCAATTCTTTGCTCGTCAAAGTCAACCAGATTGGTACTTTAAGTGAAACACTTGATGCTGTCGAAACAGCTCATAAAGCCGGTTATACAGCAATTATGTCGCACCGCTCCGGTGAAACCGAAGATTCGACCATTGCCGATTTGGCTGTTGCCACCAATTGTGGGCAGATCAAGACCGGGTCTCTTGCCCGTTCAGACCGGCTTGCCAAATATAACCAGTTGATGCGAATCGAGGAAGAACTGGGCGGTCAGGCTCGCTATCCCGGTATTTCCGCTTTTCGTATCTGATTGAAGATTAGCAATATCAAAACTCTTTTTTGAAGAGCGGACTTCAGAGTCCGCTCTTTGTTGATTTTTGCATTAATTTTTATAACGGACTAGCTTTTTGAAACACGCAACATATTTAAACCAGTGGTCTGACCCCACAAAATAGCAATGTTTATCAAAAAGCAAAGTTGAATGCTCACTCAACTGAAGCAGTTTGCTTTTTAACAAAAGATCAGGAGTTTTTATGCGCGGTTCGATTATAAGTTACACAAGGAACAAAGGTCTTATCTCGGGAGCCGATAACAACCGTTACGAATTTACGCGGCTTGACTGGAGCGGACAAGGCGAACCGTCGGCCGGAATCAAGGTTGATTTTGTAACACAAGGGGCGATCGCCAAAAATATCTTTCCCTTAAGCATTGATAGCAAGCATTCGAAAGTCGTTATGGCAATCGTATGCTGGTTCTTCGGGATTTTCGGAGTTCATCGTTTTATGGTCGGAAAAATCGGTACTGGCGTGTTGATGCTTCTGCTCACGGTTACAGTTATCGGTTCGATCATTTCGTTTATTTGGTCAATTATCGATTTTATTCTGATCCTTATGGGGAAATTCAAAGATAAAGACGGAAATCCGATCACAAGCGAATATCTTTGACTTGGAAATAATCACTGGAAAGGTCAACACCGGAAAACAGAGGCGAATATTTTTGCGATTATCTGTCAGGCAATGAACTTTGTGAAGTTTGTCTTTTGATGTGTCTGCACGAGACAAGTGGTCGAGATAGCACTGGTTAAAATGTCTATAACGGGTATTTTTAAAAAAAATCCAAAAATCAACCGGCAAAAGCTTTTCGTCATTTTGTTTTTAGGAATTTAGCCTTCCGGTAATCTATCTTTAATAAAAATCATGCATCAATGATTTAAGTTCGATAGGGACAGAAATGCTGAAATGATGTGGACAAAACAGAAACGCAGATCAATCAAGGGGCGCTTTATATTGCCGCTTATGACGATTGGTGTGCTGAGCTATTTTGGCTACCACATTTATCACGGTGAATATGGTTTATATTCTCGTGTTAAAGTAGAACAACATATCGACAGCCTCAACAACGAGTTGAAATCGCTTGAAGAGCAGCGCAAAGGAATAGAAAAAAAGGTTTCGCTTTTAAAAGACGGTCATATAGAACGCGATATGCTTGATGAATATGCTCGCAAAAATCTTAATCTTTCGAAGCCGAATGAATTTGTTATTCTGACGGGTCAAGGCGATTTGTCAAAATAGCAAAATTCTGTTTATTTCCTAAAAAATAAATATATCAATACCTTACACGAATTTTTACAAACATTTATAGTGCTTGTAACTTTGGCGGGGAAAGCGTATTTTTTAAAACACCAATTAAGGGAGTTTAATATGGCAGCACGGGCTAAAAAAACTTCTGCGAAAAAAACGCAGACCGTATTAACCAATACCGCCAGATCACCTGAGCCGGCGGAATTCACCAAAGAAGAAGAACTTCAGTTTTATCACGATATGCTTTTAATCCGACGGTTTGAAGAAAAAGCCGGTCAGCTTTATGGCATGGGCGTTATTGGCGGCTTTTGTCACCTTTATATCGGCCAAGAGGCGGTGGTAACCGGAACTGTCAAAGCAATAAAACAAGGCGATCAGGTGATCACTTCCTATCGCGATCATGGACATATGTTGGCAACAGGTATGAACCCTCGCGGTGTCATGGCTGAACTCGCCGGTCGCAAAGATGGCTTTTCCAAAGGGAAGGGCGGTTCGATGCATATGTTTTCCAAGGAAAAGAACTTTTTTGGCGGACATGGTATCGTCGGTGCGCAGGTTCCGATCGGAACAGGATTGGCTTTTTCCAATAAATACCTTGGACGCGATAATGTAACGCTTGTCTATTTCGGTGACGGCGCGGCCAATCAGGGCCAGGTCTATGAAAGCTTCAATATGGCTTCGCTTTGGAAACTTCCTGTCGTTTACGTTATTGAAAACAACCAATATGCCATGGGAACGGCAGTTTCTCGTGCTTCTGCCGAGACCGATTTTTCACGTCGTGGTTTGTCTTTTGAAATTCCCGGTTATGTTGTCGATGGTATGGATGTCTGTGCTGTAAAATCGGCAGCCGATGAGGCTGTTGCATGGGCACGTTCAGGCAAAGGTCCGATTATTCTCGACATGCAGACCTATCGTTATCGTGGTCACTCTATGTCGGATCCGGCCAAATATCGCACCAAAGAAGAGGTGGAAAAGGTCAAGACCGAACATGATCCGATCAATCAGGTGAAGAACCGTTGTATCAAAAAGGGTTGGGCAACAGAAGACGAATTGAAAGACATTGACAAAAAGGTTCGTGCTATCGTTGCAGATGCGGCAGATTTTGCTGAAAATGATCCCGAGCCGGATGTATCCGAGCTCTATACCGATGTTCTTCTTTAATAGCGAGGAAAGCGACTATGTCTATTGATATCTTGATGCCGGCGCTTTCGCCCACAATGGAAGAAGGCAAAATTTCAAAATGGCTTAAAAAGGAAGGCGATAAGGTCGAGGCCGGTGATGTGATTGCCGAAATCGAAACCGATAAAGCCACTATGGAAGTCGATGCAGCCGATGAAGGAACTATCGGCAAGATTCTTGTTCCTGAAGGAACAGCAGGTGTAAAGGTCAACACGCCTATTGCGGTTCTGCTTGAAGATGGTGAAACAGCGGCGGATATTAAAAATGCCGTTAATCCGGCAAAAGAGGCAGCACCAAAAGCACCGCAACCACCTGCACCTGCCGCTCCGGCTCCGGCTGCACCGAAGCCCGCAGAGCCGGTCGTTCAATCCGACCCCGATATTCCGGCCGGAACAGAAATGGTCAAAATGACTGTTCGCGAGGCTTTGAACGAAGCCTTGGCTGAGGAAATGCGTCGTGACGACAAGGTTTTTCTGATTGGTGAAGAAGTTGCACAATATCAGGGTGCTTATAAGGTCAGTCAGGGACTGCTTGATGAATTCGGTGCACGCCGCGTTATTGATACGCCGATTACCGAACAGGGCTTTGCCGGCCTTGGCGTTGGGGCAGCCTTTGGTGGCCTGCGTCCTGTCGTTGAATTCATGACGTTCAACTTTGCCATGCAAGCAATCGACCAAATTGTCAATTCGGCTGCTAAAACACATTATATGTCTGGCGGGCAGATGCATGCCCCTATGGTTTTCCGTGGTCCGAATGGGGCGGCCGCTCGTGTTGGTGCCCAGCATTCGCAATGCTATGCATCATGGTACAGTCATGTACCGGGCTTGAAGGTTATCATGCCTTACACGGCTGCCGATGCCAAAGGGCTTCTCAAAGCGGCAATCCGCGATGATAATCCCGTCATCTTCCTTGAAAATGAATTGCTCTATGGTCATCAGTTCGACGTGCCAAAGCTTGATGATTTTGTTTTGCCAATCGGCAAAGCCCGCATCCATAAAGCCGGTAACGATGTAACAATCGTCGGCATGGGCATGGGGATGAATTACGCGGTTGAAGCACTGCCGGAATTCGAGAAACTCGGAATTGATGTCGAGTTGATAGATCTGAGAACTGTTCGTCCGATGGACTTGCCGACAATTATTGAATCGGTCAAGAAAACCGGTCGTTTGGTCACGATCGAAGAAGGCTTTCCGCAATCATCTGTCGGAACAGAAATTGCAACACGTGTAATGCAGCAGGCGTTTGATTATCTTGATGCGCCGATTGCTACAATTGCAGGCAAGGATGTTCCTATGCCTTATGCTGCCAATCTCGAAAAACTTGCTTTGCCGAGTGTTGCAGAGGTTGTTGATGCCGTAAAATCTGTCACCTACAAAGCCTGAAGGAGAACGCACTATGGCTATAAAAATCACGATGCCGGCGCTTTCCCCGACAATGGAAGAAGGCACTTTGTCAAAGTGGGATATCAAAGAGGGCGACAAAGTTTCGCCGGGTGATACTGTTGCCGAAATTGAAACAGATAAGGCAACGATGGAAGTTGATGCCGCTGATGAAGGCACGCTTGTAAAAATCGTCGTTCCGGCAGGGACACAAGGTGTAAAAGTGAATGCCTTGATCGGTATTCTCGCAGAAGACGGCGAAAGTGCCGAGGATGCCATCAAAGCGATTGAAGACGAAGAGAAAAAACAGCCTTCATCTTCTCCGGCACCGGCTCAGCCGACGACACCCGCTGCACCCGCAAAAGCAGATTCAACTCCGGTTCAAGCTGCTAAAGCGTCTCCGGCTCCCAAACAAGCGACTCCCACTTCTTCCGAAACACCGGGTACAGAAAAGGGCAACCGTATATTTGCCTCGCCATTGGCACGGCGGCTTGCCAAACAAAACGGGCTTCAATTGTCGCTTATTTCAGGCACAGGTCCGCATGGTCGTATCATCAAGCGCGATATTGATAGCGCTCTTGCAAACGGCACAGGCAAGGCTGCTGGTATTGCGGAGCAGTCTGTACAGTCTTCTGTCTCGCTCGAAAGCTCGTCTTCAGACGAATTGACAATGAAGCTTTTCAATACCGATGAATATGAAATCGTGCCTCACGACGGTATGCGAAAGACTATTGCCAAGCGTCTCGTTGAATCCAAACATACAGTTCCGCATTTTTATGTAACAATTGATTGCGAGATTGATGCATTGCTGAAATTGCGCGCAGAATTGAACGCAGCAGCTCCGATGGTTAAAAACGATGTTGGCGAAAAACCGGCCTACAAACTTTCAGTGAATGATATGGTTATCAAAGCGACTGCATTGGCACTTAAAGCTGTGCCGGATGCCAATGTTTCCTGGCTTGATAGCGGTATGATGCGCCACAAATTTGTGGACGTGGGGGTCGCTGTTTCCATTCCGAACGGCTTGATTACGCCGATCATCAAACATGCTGAGGAAAAATCGCTTTCGACAATTTCCAATGCAATGAAAGATTTGGCAAAACGGGCGCGGGAACGCAAGTTGAAACCCGAGGAATATCAGGGCGGAACGACTGCTGTTTCCAATATGGGCATGTATGGTGTCAAGGATTTCTGCGCCATTATCAACCCGCCACATGCGACGATCTTTGCAATCGGTGCAGGTGAGCAACGCGCTGTCGTTAAAAATGGTGCCTTGGCCATCGCAACGGTCATGTCGGTGACATTGTCAACCGACCATCGCGCGGTAGACGGAGCATTGGCAGCCGAGCTTGCACAAGCTTTCAAAAAGTTCATTGAAAACCCGATGAGCATGTTGGTGTAATAATGAAAAAAACTGTTCTGGCTTATGGGGATTCCCTGACATGGGGCTTAAATCCGATAAACCAAACACGTTATACCAACGAAATTCGTTGGCCGCGTGTGCTGGAACAGCAATTCAACGGCGCGATTGAAGTTGTCGAGGAAGCATTGTGCGGCCGCACAACCTGTTTTGATGATAAAACTTCAATCGACGACCGGAATGGTGCAGCAATCCTTCTGACAGTCCTGGGCTCATGTCATCCGCTTGATCTGGTGATCATGATGCTCGGCACCAATGACTTGAAGAAATTTGTTGCGGGTTCCGCAATGGCAGCATGTCTGGGCATGAAACGGCTTATCAATATTGTCCGTTCCTATCCTTATATGTCGCAGACGGAACCTCCGGAAATTATTATTGTTTCTCCGCCTCATCTGGCGGAGACCACTCATCCTTTAAGTGGCGAGCGTTTTAGTGGTGCTATTGGAGAATCCAAAAAGCTGTCGATTTTTTATTCGGATCTTGCTGACGAGATGGAATGCGCCTTCTTCGATGCTGCATCTGTTGCAATCGCGTCACCTGTGGATGGCGTTCATCTTGACGAAAACAACACAAAAGCAATTGGCAAAGGGCTTCAACCGTTGGTACATGTCGTTCTCGGCCTTTAGTTCTATCTTTCCCCATGGAGGAAAAATTGGCAAATTCATATGATGTTATTGTTATCGGTTCTGGCCCCGGCGGATATGTTACCGCAATCCGTTCTGCCCAATTGGGCTTCAAGACCGCTATTGTCGAACGCGAACACCTTGGCGGTATTTGCCTGAATTGGGGATGTATTCCGACAAAAGCGCTGCTTAGAACAGCAGAAATCAAACATTTTAGCGAACATGCCAAAGATTATGGCTTGAAACTCAACGGTTCGATCGAGGCCAACATCAAGGATGTCGTGCAACGCTCCCGCACTGTTTCTGCCCGTCTTAATGGCGGTGTCGGCTATTTGATGAAGAAAAACAAGATCGACGTTATTTGGGGCGAGGCAAAGCTCACCAAGGCAGCTTCAAATGCCGGTCTTGGTGAAATTGTCGTCGGTAAAATTACCAAAAAAATTATGCAGCCACAAAACCCTATTCCGAAGGGCACTTTGGGCGAGGGAACATATCAGGCCAAGCATATTATTGTGGCAACCGGCGCGCGTCCGCGTACGTTACCGGGCATCGAACCGGACGGGAAACTGGTTTGGACCTATTTTGAAGCAATGGTTCCTGAAACTATGCCGAAATCCATCGTCGTTATGGGCTCGGGCGCTATCGGAATTGAGTTCGCTTCCTTTTATCGTGACATGGGCGCGGAAGTCACGGTTGTGGAAATGATGCCGCAAATTATGCCTGTTGAAGATGCGGAGATTGCTGCATTCGCACGTAAGCAATTGGAGAAAAAAGGAATCCGAATCCTTACCGAAGCGAAAGTTTCGAAAATCGAAAAAACGTCCAATTCTGTGACAGCTCACATTGATATAAAAGGCAAAACTGAGACCGTTACTGCAGATCGTCTGATCTCTGCGGTGGGTGTGCAAGGCAACATAGAAAATATCGGGCTTGAAGCGTTAGGTGTAAAAACCGAACGCGGTTGTGTGGTAATTGACGAATGGGGACGCACCAATGTGCCCGGTATTTATGCTATCGGCGATGTTGCGGGTGCTCCTATGCTGGCCCACAAGGCCGAAGAAGAGGGCGTGATCTGTGTCGAGCATATTGCCGGTCTTGAAACAGCCGAACCTTTGGACAAGAGAAAGATTCCAGGTTGCACCTATTGCACGCCGCAAGTTGCTTCCGTCGGATTGACCGAAACCAAAGCCAAGGCCGCAGGCTATGACATAAGGGTCGGGCATTTTTCGTTTTCTGCAAACGGCAAGGCAATTGCTATGGGAGAGGATCAGGGTATCGTCAAAACCATATTTGACCGGAAAACCGGCCAGTTACTTGGTGCACATATGGTTGGAGCAGAAGTAACCGAACTGATTGAAGGTTTTGTGGTTGCGATGAATCTTGAAACCACAGAAGAAGAGCTGATGCATACAGTCTTTCCTCATCCAACGCTTTCGGAAATGATGAAGGAAAGTGTCCTTGATGCTTATGGGCAGGTTTTGAACGCCTGACGAACATCAAGAAGTGAATTGCATTCTTATTGCTTATACTCCATATGAGGGGAGAAAGAGCGTGAGGTACTAAATGGTTACCGTTGTTGACACTTTATCGCAGAAACGGGTCCGGCATCCGGAAAAAGCCAATCGACCGGATTCAGAGGTTTTAAAAAAGCCTGATTGGATCAGGGTGAAAGCGCCGTCATTGCGTGGGCAATATGCGGAAACCCGTCATATTGTGCGTGACAACAATCTGGTGACAGTTTGCGAAGAAGCCGGATGCCCGAATGTTGGTGAATGCTGGACTCAAAGGCACGCAAGTTTCATGATTTTGGGGGCAATATGCACCCGTGCATGTGCCTTTTGTAATGTTGCAACCGGTATACCTCTTCCTGTCGATAAGGATGAACCGGAACGCGTTGCCGATGCAGTCAAACAAATGGCGCTTAAACATGTAGTAATCACTTCTGTTGATCGTGATGATCTTCCCGATGGTGGTGCCCAGCATTATGCCGATGTCATTCATGCAATCAGAAGAAAGTCACCTGGTACCACCATTGAAATCCTCACGCCTGATTTTCGTCATAAGGAAGGTGCTCTCGAAACTGTGGTTGCGGCCAAGCCGGATGTATTTAACCATAATCTTGAAACTGTGCCGTCAAAATACCTGACGGTGCGTCCGGGTGCGCGTTATTTCCATTCGATCAGACTGTTGCAGCGGGTCAAGGAGCTTGATCCATCCATCTTTACAAAGTCCGGTATTATGGTCGGACTTGGTGAAGAACGGAATGAAGTTCTTCAATTGATGGATGATTTGCGTTCGGCCGATGTTGATTTTATGACCATTGGCCAATATTTGCAGCCGACGCGTAAACATCATCCTGTTATCCGCTTTGTTACGCCGGAAGAGTTCAAATCCTACGCCATTATTGGCAAAACCAAGGGTTTCCTTCATATGTCTTCAAGTCCGCTAACCCGTTCATCACACCATGCGGGCGAAGATTTTGAAGCACTGAGAAAAGCTCGCGCAGAAAAGCTGGCTCATCAACGCGGATAAAGAATGCCAAAATTTAATACCCAGCGGAAAGTTCAGCATACCGATCTCGAGATGTTCAATCTTGTTTCGGATGTTGAACGATATCCCGAATTTTTGCCAATGTGTGAATCCCTCAACGTTCGCTCGAGCGAAGAGAGGGGAAATAAAACCCTGCTTACTGCCGATATGACAGTTGGCTATAAAATGATCAGGGAAACTTTCACGACGCAGGTTCTTTTGGATAAAGAAGAGCGGCGTATTGATGTTCGTTATATTGACGGGCCATTCCGCTACCTTGAAAACCGCTGGATATTCAAGCCCCTTGAAGATGGCAAATCATGCGAAGTTGAATTCTATATTGATTACGAGTTTAAAAGCCGGATGCTTGGCATGCTTATGGGCGCTATGTTCGATATAGCATTCAAGCGTTTTACCGAAGCTTTCGAGATGCGGGCAGACAAGATTTACGGGGCGGCAGAGGCCTGAAGACGGTTTAATCACGAAGTTTGCTATCTGATTTAATAAACATTTTGAAAGCAGTTTTCAAAATGTGGTTTTAAACTGGATAAAAATTATAAAGTTTAATGAAATCAATATATTAAATAAGTTTAAGTTTTAATTTTATCAATTCCATTCTATTTTCTGATGAAAAACAGAAGACAGGTTATGGCTCTTGATGAGAAACTTGAAGATTACGTATTTTGTGTTCATTTTCATTTGTATCGCGGTCTGGTTGGCAACCGGCGAATTTTACGGCATCAAAGATGGTTATTTTGCTTTCAGGCGGGAAGCCATCCAGCTCACAGGTCTTCTCGCTTTTGTGGCAATGAGTATGGACGTGGTAATTGCCTGTCGTCTTAGAGTGATAGATGATGCATTGGGTGGGCTTGATAAAGCCTATCGGCTTCATAAATGGCTTGGCATTACCGCACTTGTTACCGCTGTTATCCATTTTCTCCTTGCCAAAGGAACAAAATGGGCCGTCGGCTGGGGATGGCTCGTAAAGCCTGTTCGTCAACATATTGATATAGCCAATTTGCCTCAAAAAGTCGGGCTTGAATATGTGTTCTCGATTTCCAGAAAGAATGCCGAGTTTTTTGGGGAATGGGCTTTTTATATAGCGGTTGTTTTGTGTCTTGTTGCGTTGATAAAGCTTATTCCTTACCGGTTTTTTGCTCATGTCCATACAATTTTTGCAGCGGTATATCTTGTTTTAGTGTTTCATGCGGTTGTGTTGACAAAATTTGCCTATTGGGGCGAGCCATTCGGTTTGTTGGTAGGTGTTTCATCAATTTTTGGGGTCATTGCTGCAATTACAGTTTTGCTCAAACGGTTCGGCTTCGGCCGTCATATCGCGGCGATAGTGACGGACTATGCGATTGATAAAGCCAATGATGCAGTACGCTTGACTTTAAAAGTTTCCAATAATTGGGCCGGTCACAAAAGCGGACAATTCGCATTCGTCACACTGGATAAAGGAGAAGGCGCACATCCTTTCACAATAGCGTCCCATTGGAATCCGCAAAAACCCTTTTTGACGTTTTTTGTTAAAGGTTTGGGAGACTATACCGATAAACTCGTAAAACAGAATCTAACCGGCAGGAAAGCGCGCGTTGACGGGCCTTACGGAAAGTTTTGTTTTAGCGACGACAAATTACCCGAACAAATATGGATTGGCGCAGGCATAGGAATTACGCCATTTCTTGCAAGACTTGACGAGTTGGCTTCATCAAAGAAAAACAATAAAGCACAAATAGACTTTGTTTATGTTGCCCAAACGATTAGTGGAAGCGAGAAACAAAAGCTTGTCGAATTGGCGCAATCGGCTGGTATCAGATTGAAAATTTGGCTAACGCCTGAAGAGGGAAGGTTCAATGGATCCTTGTTAAGGCACCTATTTGTGAACTGGAAACAATCGTCAATATGGTTTTGCGGGCCTATAAAATTCGGTGAGACGCTGGAAGATGACATGGTTAAAAGTGGCTTTGCCCGTCGGCATTTTCATCGGGAATTATTTCAACTGCGATAGGTTCACATAGCTCCAAAAGGTTGTACGATTTTATCGTCGGAACGGGGGCAAACTTGCTCATGAACGCCTTTAAATCGGATAGTTAAAGGCCGCTCCTCATTCCGATTTTAAGTCTCTATCGGGATGGCCTGTATAAAACCCAGTAACTTTAACTCCGGCCAAAGGGGAGTGCGGAGCTATTGTCATAATTTTACAGGCGAAAAAATTGGCGACAAATATAGATTTCGCCAAGCTTGATTAAGAATCGTTATTTGATTTCCTCCGGTCCGGTTTAAATTCCCCGAGGAGCTTTGACCGTAACCGGTGTCCTGAAGTCAATCTCCATTGTAAACTGCGATTAAAGCTAAGGAAGGTAGTGATTTCCGTACCAGACTGAAATCGCACTGGCCGCTTAGTGGGAGTAACGTGCAGCAATCATCAAGGCTAAGCTTTGTCGATCGCTTCTAGAACCAGATCCAACGCCCGTTCAACAGTCGCATGACGAACGTTTTCGCGACCAAGATCGCCAAATCGGGCTTCAAAATGAAGTGTCGGCTTATTTGTCAACGCAACAGCCATGTGGACAAGCCCCACCGGCTTTTCGGCACTGCCGCCACCCGGGCCCGCAACTCCTGTAACCGAAACAGCAATATCGGCACCTGAATGTTTGACACCGCCTTCGGCCATTGCAATAGCGACTTCTTTCGACACAGCACCAAATGTTTTGATCATATCGGAAGGCACACCGACGAGCCTATTTTTTGCCTCGTTGGAATAGGTAATGAAGCCACATTCCACAACGTCGGACGACCCTGCAATGTCGGTCAGGCTGCCGATGATCAAGCCACCTGTGCAGGATTCCACAGTTGCCAGTTTCAAATGGTGTAAACGGCAGGCTTCAAGAACTTTTTTTGCCTTGGCTTCAGCAATAAGAGTCATTCTGGAACACTCCCCGGATAGATAACTGTCGCAGTTGCAATTGCAGCAATTCCTTCTTTGCGCCCGACAAATCCCAATTGTTCATTGGTCGTGGCTTTGACCGAAATACGGTCGGCAGATATGCCGAGCATATCCATGAGTTTTTCGGTCATTTCTTTTCTGTGTGGACCAACCTTCGGCGCTTCTGCAATCAGCGTAATATCCACATTGGCGATGCGCCCTTTGGATTCTTTTATAATAGATACAGCATGACGCACAAAAATATCCGACGAGACATCCTTCCATTGCGGGTCGGAAGGGGGAAAATGTGTACCGATATCTCCAGCACCCCGTGTAGCAAGCAATGCATCCGTCAAAGCGTGAAGAGCGACATCGGCATCCGAATGGCCGCTCAATTTCTTTTCATAAGCGATTTTTACGCCGCAAAGCGTCACTCCATCGCCCGGTTCGAATGGATGGACATCATATCCATTACCGGTGCGAACATCCGGAAATTGGAAAGAAGCGGGTGTCTGCTTTTCCTGATTTGTCATGGCTTCCTTTTTCATACGCAATTCGGCAATAGCAAGATCTGCAGGCCAGGTAATTTTCATATTTTCACTGCTGCCAGCCACAAGTTTTATACCGAACCCTGCCCATTCCGCCAAGGCACAATCGTCGGTAAAACCGGTTAATCCTAGGTTCGCGGCTTTTTCATGCAATTTTAAAATTTTAGAAAAAGGAAATGCCTGCGGCGTTTGCGCCCCGAAGAGATGATCGCGCGGCACTGTCTCGACAACTATGCCGTTATCATCGGCACGTTTGAGTGTATCGGAGACTGCTACAGCAGGTAAGATTCCGAAATCTTGAGACAGCGCATTATCAATCCGTCCCAGAAGTAAACCGGAAACAAAAGGCCGTGCACCATCATGAATAAATACATATTGAGGTTTGTTGGCTACACTCAGACTATTCAATGCGCGGAGACCGCAAAGGGTCGATATCTGTCGTGTGTTTCCACCGTGAACAATCGTGACATGGTCTGCCAAGTCACCAATTGCTTTTTGACAAAGCATTTCGTCATCGCGATGGATGACCAATATGATGGTTGTAAACAGCCCGCTATCCAGAAAACGCTTGAGCGTGTGAAAAATGACTGCATGACCGCCAAGCGGTCGATATTGTTTGGGGCCATTTTCAGGCGAACCAATGCGTTCACCCCTGCCAGCGGCTAATATGATGGCTGCGTTGGATATGATGCGCCCCTTCAAAATTGATTATAACAACAAAACAATAGATTATAACGTGAATTCCGACTGGGATATTAGTTCAAAACTTTCGCGTTTTCATCATGCTCGTCATGTTCATGGATACCGAGACGTTCCCTGAAAGTTGGCCTTTGCAAATCGGCAATGGAAGTTGCCTTCAACACGTCGAAAAAAGCTTTTAAAGCCTTACTCAATGTTGCATTGAGGCCGCACGAATTCACCAATGGGCATTCAATGGCACCACTTTCAAAGCACTCCGCCATTGCAAAATTTTCTTCTGTAACTTTCACAACGTCGGAAACAAAAATCTCGTCAGCCGGCTTGGCAAGCTTAACGCCGCCATTACGTCCACGCACGGTTTGCATTAATCCGGCTTCGACCAGTGGATGAAGAATTTTGAACAAAAACAGTTCGGAAACCGAATAGGCTTTGGCAATTTCCGGTACGCGGCTCAACTCTCCTTCGTTAGCAGCGCAATACATCAACATCCGGATGGCATAATTCGTCTGTTTTGTGAGCCGCATTTCCATTCCTTTCTGTTAGAGACATCTCTCTATAATTTAGAACGATTCTTAAAAATGTGAAGATGTTTTCTTTACTTTTTTTAGAAGGTTTTATCAAACCATTGTCAATAAGCGTCTTTGGTTTTGGTAATTGGAAGCAATCAACAGGAATAAAGTGGATAAGAATAATGGTATTAAAACTATCCTAGCAGCATAATTTGTCCTGATTTTGACAAAACAAGCCGGATATCCAGACATTGTAACGTGACAAGAAAGAGGAACTCAAGACTAGCCAATGCCTGTGACGCTTGAATAGCACATCGTTAAAATCTGACGCTCGGACGGCGCATAGGTGAAACAAGGAAAAAACGTCCGACAGAATCTATTCCGGTTTAGTGATTGGAAAAGAATATGCTCCAACCCATTTTAACATGAATGACAACAGAATTTTGAAGATGCAACAAATTCGATTTTTGCAAAATTCGTTATCCGCTTTTCAAAAGGAACAAGTGCTGACTATTTTATAGAGCGAATTTATATTATTGGTGACAATGAGTGGACATCTGCCGAAGTCGTTTTAGAATGATAAACGAGTTTTATAGAAAAATTTCGGTAAGCATGTGAATGAATATCATGAATTCACTCGATATGAATTCCATTATCATTTTGTAAAAGGGGACTTTTCCTTCATAATTAGGGAAGGTTCAATTCTTTCTGTTGCATTTTCGCCACAAAGTGTTGCATCATTGTCGAAACAATGGGTTGGATCGGGAAGAATCACGAATTGGTAAAACCGGAAGATAAAAGCTTATATGGCGTCAAACGACGGAATATGCATGCATTCTTCGGAATCATGGTTATTGCATTGGCTTTGCTAACGGCAGTTGTCTCTTTTGCTATTCTGTTGGGTTTTACGCCGATTATTCCAAGCACTTTCGTGACGCTTGTCCTCATTGCCGTCAATAGCGTATGGGTGCTCGGGCTTATAGCTATCGCTTGCTATGAGTTAATGCCGATTATTCAAGCGTGGAGAGCAAGAAGGGCTGCTTCAAGACTTCACGTCAGAATAATTTCGCTTTTTGCACTTGTTGCAACATTGCCTGCCGTTGTGGTTGCAATTGTTGCCGGTGTAACACTCAATCAGGGGCTCGATCGTTGGTTTGATACAACAACAAGACAGATTGTGGCTTCCTCGATCGATCTCGCCAATGGTTACGCAGATGAGACATTGCAAAACCTGAAAAATTCTTCATATGCTATGGCCCTTGCACTCGACAACCGCAGGCTTCTGGCATTAAATCCTACCGAATACAGGTTGCAACTCACCCGCCATGCGGCAGGGCGGGATTTGCGCGGAGCTTTTTTGCTAAGTCCGAACGGCACGGTTTTTTTGCAAAGTAATCTCGGTGGTGAGGACAAATTGCCAATACCGCCAGCAAATCTCATTGTTCAAGCGACAAATGGCAGTCCGTTCACTTTTCAACCCGGTGAGCATGATTATTTTGGTATCATCTTAAAACTGAACGATATACCAAATACATTTCTTTATCTTGTAAGGGACGTCGACGAACGCGTTTTATCGGCATTGCGTCTGACCGAAGCCAATACCGCACGTTATCGTGATCTTAACGAAAACCGTGTTCCGACACAAATTGCTTTTGCTGTCCTTTATCTTTGTCTGTTTCTCAGTCTGTTGATTTCGGCAATCTGGACAGGTATTGCCGTGGCAGACCGTTTGGTGCGACCCATCCGTCTGCTGATCGGTGCGGCCGATGATGTCGCTTCCGGCAATATGGATGTTGTGGTTCCCGTTCGTGCCAAGGATGGTGACATCGGTCAACTGTCCCGGACATTCAATTATATGGTGAGCGAGCTTAAAAGTCAGCGCAATGAGTTGATTTCTGCGCGTGACCAGATAGACGAGAGACGTCGTTTTTCGGAAGCAGTCCTTGCCGGTGTCAATGCAGGGGTTGCGGGAATTGACGAAAACGGGGATGTTACGACTATCAATCGTTCTGCGCAGACAATGTTCAATCTTGATCCGAAAGAAGTTGTCGGAAAAAGTCTTATGTCGCTCAATGCGGATATTGGACAAGTATTCGAGGTTGCGCGTTCATCGGGACGCAAAAATCATCGCGAACAGGTTACCCTTTCGCAAGACGGACGTAATCGGGTTTATAATGTGCAGGTTACGATGGAGGAAAACGATGGTAACGGGCAATCATGGGTTTTAACAATTGATGACATAACCGATCTTGTGGAGGCTCAAAGGTCGAGTGCATGGGCCGATGTTGCCCGTCGTATCGCCCATGAAATAAAAAATCCGCTGACACCGATACAATTATCGGCCGAACGCATACGCCGGCGTTATGGTAAGGTGATTACGGATGATCGGGATGTTTTTGACCAATGTGTCGACACAATCATACGGCAAGTTGGCGATATCGGAAGAATGGTCGACGAGTTCTCGTCTTTTGCCCGAATGCCTAAGCCGGAAATGCACCTGCTTGATATGCGGGAGCCGTTAAGAGAGGCCTTTTTCCTTGTTGAAGTGTCACGTCATGATATCAAATTCGAGCGGGATTTGGGAGAAGAGCCACTCATGGGCGAATTTGACAGCCGGCTCATCGGGCAGGCATTCGGAAATGTTATAAAAAATGCAAGTGAAGCAATTGATGCAATTGCGGTCGATAAAGCGATCGAGGGACATATCCTCGTGCGTTCTTATCGCGAAGGGGATAAACTTATTGCCGATATAATAGATAATGGCAAAGGCCTCCCCAAGGAACAAAGACAAAAATTATTGGAACCCTATATAACGACACGAGAGAAGGGGACCGGATTGGGACTGGCAATCGTGCGTAAAATTGTAGAGGAACATGGAGGCTATATGGAATTACATGATGCACCGGTAAATTTTTATAATGGTCGTGGTGCAATGATCCGTATGGTCTTTCCGGCAGCAGGTATTGGCAAATCTGATGTTGTTAAAGTAGATGTTGAGAAATAGGACGGTTAAGTAAGATGGCTTCAGATATTTTGATTGTCGATGATGAAGCGGATATACGCGAACTCGTCGGTGGAATACTCGAGGATGAAGGGCACGAAACACGTCTCGCTGCCAATTCGGACGAAGCACTCCAGCAAATCGAAAACCGTGTTCCGCGATTGATTTTTCTCGACATCTGGTTGCAGGGAAGTCGTCTGGATGGTTTGGCACTGCTTGATAAAATCAAAACGCGTTATCCTGATTTACCCGTTGTGATGATTTCCGGCCACGGAAATATCGAAACGGCTGTTTCGGCGATTAAACGCGGTGCTTATGATTTTATCGAAAAACCGTTCAAAGCGGATCGTTTGATTTTGGTTGCCGAGCGGGCGCTTGAAACATCCAAGTTGAAACGCGAAGTCAATGAATTGCGCAAACAATCAAGTGTTACGCCGGAATTGCTTGGCAAGTCGCTTGTGATGAACCATTTGCGCCAGACGATTGAAAAAGTGGCGCCCACCAATAGCCGTATCATGATTACCGGCCCATCAGGTTCAGGTAAAGAAACGACAGCGCGGGCAATCCATGCCCTTTCAAACCGTGCAAACGGCCCATTTGTGACAATCAATGCGGCAACCATTACTCCTGAAAGAATGGAAATCGAACTTTTTGGAACCGAAATGGATGGAGGGGAGCGTAAAGTTGGTGCTCTTGAAGAAGCACATGGCGGCATTCTCTATATTGACGAGATCGCGGACATGCCGCGCGAAACACAAAGCAAGATTTTGCGCGTTTTGACCGACCAGACATTTGAACGGGTGGGGGGCAGCAAACGCGTTAAAGTGGATGTGCGTGTTATCTCGTCAACAGCACAGAATCTGGAAGGGTTGATTGCCGAAGGCCGTTTTCGTGAAGATCTGTTCCACCGTCTGGCAGTTGTGCCGATTGCTGTTCCACCACTTGCAAGCCATCGGGAGGATATTCCCGAACTTGTGCATTATTTTGTGCACCAGATTTCCGAGCAGGCTGGGATAAAACCACGTGAAATCGGTGATGATACGATGGCAATTCTACAGGCTCATAGTTGGCCCGGAAACATCAGACAGTTGCGCAATAATATCGAGCGTTTGTTGATTTTGGCACGCGGCGAAGGAGGAGACGGTCCGATTACGGCCGAACTTCTGCCTGCAGAAGTCGGCGATACATTGCCACGCGCACCCACTGACTCGGATTTACATATTATGGCGCTGCCGTTAAGAGAAGCGCGAGAACTTTTTGAAAAGGAATATCTGGTTGCACAAATCAACCGGTTTGGTGGTAATATTTCGCGTACTGCCGAATTCGTCGGCATGGAGCGGTCTGCACTGCACCGTAAACTGAAATCGCTTGGAGTTTCTTAAAATATGCGCGTCATCATTTGCGGGGCTGGTCAGGTCGGCTACGGGATAGCAGAACGTCTTTCCAATGAACAACATGACGTTACGGTTATTGATATCGAGCCGAAGCTGATCGAAAAAGTGCGTGATACTCTTGATGTTCGGGGTATTGTCGGACATGGCGCACGTCCTGATGTTTTGCGCGCTGCCGGTGCCGATGAAGCAGATATGCTCATTGCTGTAACGCTTTCCGATGAAGTCAATATGGTGGCATGTCAGGTTGCCCATGCGCTCTTCAATGTGCCGACAAAAATTGCACGTGTTCGTAACCAATCCTATCTTGATCCGCAATATCAGGGTTTGTTCCAGCGCGATGCTTTGCCAATTGATGTCGTTATTTCGCCGGAAATCGAGGTTGGCGAGATGGTGTTGCGCCGCATTGCTCTACCAGGTGCATTGGACGTTCTTTATTTCAGTTATGACGAAATTGTTGCCTTAGCACTTGAATGTATGGAAGATTGTCCCGTCATCAACACACCGCTTAGACAATTGACCGATCTTTTTCCGGATTTGCTAACGACTGTGACAGCCGTCAAAAGGGGAAAGAAACTCTTCATTGCCCATGCCGATACAGAATTGAAAGTGGGGGACATCACCTATCTTGTCGCTTCACGCAGTCAGGTGCGCCGTGCTTTGGGGCTGTTCGGTCATGACGAGCAGGCAGCAAACCGTATCATTATCGCAGGCGGTGGTCATATCGGACTTTATGTTGCCCGCGCAATGGAAAAACGTCAACACAAGGCAAGGTTACGCATTATCGAAGCGGATAAAGCGCGGGCGCTTGCTATCACCGATCAATTGGATCGTACCGTTGTGCTGAATGGTAGTGCCCTTGATCCGGCGATTTTGCAGGAAGCCAATGTCGAACAGGCCGATCTGATCGTAACATTGACAAATCAGGATCAGGTCAATGTGCTGAGTGCCATTATGGCCAAAATGTTTGGTTGCAAGTCGAATATGGTTCTCATTAACAATATTGCTTTTCAGGAATTTACCAGAACTGTAGGGATTGATTCCCATCTTAATCCGCGCAGTGTCACAATTTCAAAGGTGCTTCAGCAAATGCGTAGGGGGCGTATTCGCTCGGTCTATTCGGTGTCGAACGGAGAAGCCGAAATTATTGAAGCAGAAGCTATGCAGACGTCTCCACTTGTCGGAAAGCCCTTGTCAGAACTCGAATTACCTCAAGGTTTGCGTATTGGCGCTATCTATCGCGACAATTCGATGATCCGTCCAAAGGGGGATACACGTGTTCTTGCAGGCGATATGGTTGTCATTTTTGCAATGGCCGATGCAGTACGGGATGTAGAACAACTGTTTCGTGTCAGCCTGGAATATTTCTAAGAGGTCTTCGAATGGATATCTGCACTTTCTGGTATGGAGATCGCTTGCGTCCTATTGATTGGCTGTGCCTTTCGTCAATGGTAATGACCGGTCAACATGTCAAACTTTATAGCCATGGAAATGTGGAAAACGTGCCTGAAGGTGTCGAGCTCCTTGAGGCGGAGCCGATATTGCCGCTTTCGACACTTTACCGGCTTGACCCGAAATTTCCGGATTTCAAACCTATCCGTACAATTGTGCAATTGTCTGATCTGTTTCGCGTGAGGCTCATGAAAAACCGCGCCGGTGTTTGGCTTGATACCGATGTCTACCTTGTCAAACAATTCCATCCGGAAGAGGGAAAGGTATGGCTTGCCCGAGAAAATCGTTCGCGCGTAGGGGTTTCTGCGCTTTATCTTCCGGCTGACAATCCTATCATCAAGAAATATGATGACTATCTTGAAAGCGGCCAAATGGTGCCGGACTGGCTCGGTTTTCATCGGGGAATATGGATACCGTGGCGTCTCAAAAGACAAAAACTGCCTGTTGTCCCCGGACGATTGGGAATCACGGTTTTTGGCAATGACGGAATATCTAGGCTCGCCAAAAGATACGGCTTTTTTGGTGAGGCCAAAGAAAAGGAAACTTTTTATTATTGGACCGGTCGTGATACCGAACGTATTTTTGATCCTGCTTATGGTCTTGAGCCGCTAGACGATCCACGCTTTATAGGTTTTCATGTTCATAAAAAGGAAAGAACGACCGACCCTATTAAAGAAGGAAGTTTCTATGACTGGGCAACAAAAAGAATTCCCGGTTTTTTCAAGATAGTTGAACAGCAAAAAAATTAGAAAGTGCACTCGATCGGCTGTCATGGATTTGGGTCGGACAGGGTATCATGACTGTCGGGCAACAACTGCAATAACCGGATGTTGAAATTGAAATCATCAATTTTATATAAAGCCGCTTGCTGTTGTGTTTTTCTGTACCACGTTAAAACAATTGTAAATGTTGTTTGTATAAATGTGTGGGCCTTTGTTGAAAGACTTGAAGTTGAAGCGGGATGAACACATATAAAAACGCTGTTTCAGATGAAGAAATAGCATATGGTAATCTTCTTGAGATAATTCTCACACAAATCATCCGGTAGCGATTCCGATGGCCTTGCGTTTTAAGGCAAAACAAAAATCTATTGATCTTCTAATGGATTGATATTCTGGTTATAACGACATTTCAGGTCGCAAACGACGATTCGTATAATATGGAAGTGAAAATGAGTGATCCGATCCAGACTGCCCTCAATCTTGTTCCAATAGTTGTGGAACAGACCAATCGCGGCGAACGGTCCTATGATATTTTTTCCCGCTTGTTGAAGGAAAGAATTGTCTTTATCAATGGCCCGATTGAAGACAGCATGGCAATGCTTGTCTGCGCCCAACTCCTGTTTCTCGAAGCAGAAAATCCGAAAAAGGAAATCAGCCTCTATATCAATTCTCCCGGTGGCGTTGTCACTTCGGGTATGGCTATTTATGACACGATGCAATTCATCCGTCCCGCTGTTTCAACTCTTTGCATGGGGCAGGCAGCTTCTATGGGGTCGCTTTTATTGACTGCCGGTGCCAAAGGACATCGTTTTGCATTGCCGAACGCACGCGTTATGGTGCATCAGCCTTCCGGCGGCTTTCAGGGGCAGGCCTCGGATATCGAGCGTCATGCGCAAGATATCATCAAAATGAAGCGGCGGCTGAATGAAATTTATGTTCATCATACAGGTCAGGATTATGAGACCATCGAACGTACACTCGACCGCGATCATTTTATGACAGCAGATGAAGCGAAAGAATTCGGCTTGATCGATGAGGTCATCCAGTATCGTGCCGAGGCCGAAGAAGAACAGAGCGACTAAATTTTACAAGATCGGGTAGCGGTCGTTTCAATAATTTTTGAAACAATAAGCCATCAAATCGCCGCTTCCCGATTTTTAGTAAAAAATAACATTTAGCGTTTACATGTTTTAGGGGAAAAAACGGTTACATAGATGGCCGTAATTTTGATTTGTTTTAGTTTCTTGGTGGAATGGGCTTGAAAAGTTTAACCGAAAAGGCAAAATATTTCATGCAATTCGGGCGAAAGGATAAAGGAAATGAGCAAAATTGGTAATAACGGGGGCGATTCGAAGAATACGCTTTATTGCTCATTCTGCGGCAAAAGTCAGCATGAGGTGCGTAAGCTTATCGCTGGACCCACGGTGTTCATTTGCGACGAATGTGTCGAGCTTTGTATGGATATTATCCGTGAGGAAAATAAATCTTCCGGAGTGAAAGCACGTGATGGCGTTCCGACACCGCAGGAAATCATGGCTGTTCTTGATGATTATGTAATTGGCCAGTCACATGCTAAGCGTGTTTTGGCAGTTGCTGTCCATAACCATTATAAACGTTTGGCAAACCAGTCGAAAAGCAATGATATCGAATTGTCGAAATCGAATATTCTGCTGGTTGGACCAACAGGATGCGGTAAAACTTATCTGGCGCAAACACTTGCCAGAATTATTGACGTGCCGTTTACAATGGCCGATGCAACCACTTTGACTGAAGCAGGCTATGTCGGTGAAGATGTCGAGAATATTATTCTGAAGCTGTTGCAAGCTGCCGATTACAATGTCGAGCGGGCACAACGCGGCATCGTGTATATTGACGAGGTTGATAAGATTTCGCGTAAATCCGATAATCCCTCCATCACACGTGATGTCTCGGGCGAAGGTGTCCAGCAAGCATTGTTGAAGATTATGGAAGGTACGGTTGCGTCGGTTCCCCCGCAGGGTGGTCGCAAACATCCGCAGCAAGAATTTTTGCAAGTGGATACAACCAATATCCTGTTTATTTGCGGTGGTGCATTTTCCGGCCTTGAAAAAATTATCTCTGCACGTGGAGAAAAAACATCAATCGGGTTCGGTGCCACAGTCAAAGCACCGGATGAACGTCGTATTGGCGAGATTTTTCATGATCTCGAACCGGAAGATCTGTTGAAATTCGGTTTAATTCCGGAATTTGTCGGCCGTCTGCCGGTTATAGCAACTTTGGAAGATCTGGATGTGGATGCATTGGTTCAAATCCTGTCGCAGCCGAAAAATGCATTGGTCAAGCAGTATCAGCGCTTATTCGAAATGGAAGATGTCAAATTGACATTCCATGATGATGCATTACGGGCAATTGCCAATAAAGCTATCGAGCGGAAAACCGGCGCACGCGGATTGCGTTCCATCATGGAAAAGATTTTGCTGGATACGATGTTCGAACTTCCTACATTGGAAGGTGTTCAGGAAGTGGTCATTTCTAGTGACGTTGTAGAAGGTAAAGCGCGTCCGCTTTACATCTATGCCGAGCGGGACCACTCCAAGGAAAATGCATCGGCTTGATTTTTCAGATGGTCGGACAATAAGATCCGACCACCTATGCGTTTAAAATATCGGGCGATCTTGTCTTTCGTTATCGCGTAGCTCTTGATTTATAGGTGGTGAGCCACCACCTAATCCCTTTGTGCGTGGGTATCTGCTTAATATGAGGGGTGCCGACGTTGCAAACGAGCCCAAGGCTCCAGAAAGGAAATGTTATGCAACATGATTTAGAGAAGACGGCGGATGTCGGCAGTAAGCTTTATGCTGTTTTGCCGCTTCGCGATATTGTTGTCTTCCCCCATATGATTGTGCCGCTATTCGTTGGTCGCGAAAAATCCATTCGTGCTCTTGAAGAGGCGATGGGTCAGGATAAGCAGATCCTGCTGGCTACCCAGAAGAATGCTTCGGACGATGATCCAAAGGCCGACGATATTTATGATGTTGGTACATTAGCGAATGTGCTGCAGCTGTTGAAATTACCGGACGGGACTGTCAAGGTTCTGGTGGAAGGTGTAAAGCGCGCCAAAATTACCGGTTTTTCGGATAATCCGGACTATCACCAAGCTTATGCAACACCACTTGATGAACCGGAAGAAGACAAGGTCGAGATCGAGGCACTGATGCGTTCGGTCATCTCGGACTTTGAAAACTATGTGAAATTGAACAAGAAGATTTCTCCGGAAGTCATTGGTGCTGTCAGCCAGATAGATGATGCAACGAAACTTGCCGATACGGTCGCTTCCCATCTGGCAATCAAGCTTTCCGAAAAACAGGAAATGCTTGCATTATTGTCTGTTCGCGAAAGGCTCGAGAAAGCACTTGCCTTTATGGAAGGCGAGATCTCTGTCTTGCAAGTTGAAAAACGGATACGTTCGCGCGTTAAACGCCAAATGGAGAAAACCCAACGCGAATATTATCTTAACGAGCAGATGAAGGCTATTCAGAAAGAATTGGGCGATGGCGAAGATGGCCACGACGAAATTTCTGAATTGGAAGAACGCATCAAGAAAACGAAATTGTCGAAGGAAGCCCGTGAAAAGGCAGAAGGTGAAGTCAAGAAACTTCGCAATATGTCTCCTATGTCGGCTGAAGCGACAGTAATACGTAATTATCTTGATTGGCTCCTCGGTATCCCGTGGGGCAAAAAATCCAAGATCAAGAATGACCTTAACTATGCGGAAAAAGTTATGGATGAGGAACATTTCGGTCTTGAGAAAGTCAAAGAACGTATTGTCGAATATCTTGCTGTCCAAAGCCGTGCAGCCAAAGTAAAAGGGCCGATTATTTGTCTCGTTGGACCGCCCGGAGTTGGTAAGACTTCGCTTGCCCGTTCGATAGCCAAAGCGACCGGACGTGAATATGTGCGTATGTCTTTAGGCGGAGTGCGTGATGAAGCGGAAATTCGTGGTCATCGTCGTACCTATATCGGATCCATGCCCGGCAAAATCATCCAGTCGATGAAAAAGGCGAAGAAAAACAATCCGCTTTTCCTTCTCGACGAGATTGACAAGATGGGGCAGGATTTCAGAGGTGATCCGTCATCGGCATTACTTGAGGTGCTTGATCCGGAACAGAATAACACCTTTATGGATCACTATCTTGAGGTCGAATATGATCTTTCGGATGTGATGTTTGTAACCACTGCCAATACGTTGAATATTCCAGAACCATTGATGGATCGTATGGAAATCATCCGTATTGCCGGTTACACGGAAGAAGAAAAGATGGAGATAGCCAAACGCCATCTTCTCCCGAAGGTCATGAAAGAACATTCACTTTCGAAGAAAGAGTTTGTTGTAACTGATGAAGCGATCCGCTCGATCATTCAATATTATACGCGCGAAGCAGGGGTTCGCGGGCTTGAACGCGAATTGATGAAACTTGCACGCAAGGCTGTGACGGAGATTGTCAAGAAAGAAAAGAAGTCGGTTAAAGTCGATGACAGCAATATCGACGAGTTTCTTGGCGTCAAGATATTCCGTTACGGTCAGATTGAAGGTGAAGATCAGGTCGGTGTTGTTACGGGGCTCGCATGGACCGAGGTCGGCGGTGAATTGCTCACGATTGAAGGCGTTATGATGCCGGGTAAAGGCCGTATGACAGTTACCGGTAATTTGCGCGATGTTATGAAGGAGTCAATTTCGGCTGCTGCATCCTATGTCCGCTCGCGGGCTGTGGATTTTGGTATTGAACCTCCTCTGTTCGAACGCCGTGATATCCACGTTCACGTTCCCGAAGGTGCAACACCAAAAGACGGTCCGTCCGCAGGTGTTGCCATGGTAACGGCAATTGTTTCGGTTCTGACCGGTATACCTGTCCACAAGGATATCGCGATGACCGGCGAAATTACGTTGCGTGGACGGATTTTGCCGATTGGCGGGCTGAAAGAGAAATTGCTTGCAGCATTACGCGGCGGTATCAAGAAGGTGCTCATTCCTGAAGAGAATGCAAAAGACCTTGTTGATATTCCTGATAATGTCAAAAACAACATGGAAATTGTTCCGGTAAGTTTTGCAAGTGAAGTTCTCGATCATGCACTTGTTCGTCGTCCCGAACCGATTGAATGGGTAGAACCTGCAAATCCGCCGGTTACCAACAATATATCAAGTGATGAGGATGGCGTTACTTCTATAGCCCACTGAATCACATGTCAGTAACGACATATACTAAAATTGAGAAAAGGCAGTTTAGACTGCCTTTTCTTTTTATTTTCGTTTTTCAATTGTGAATTACGTTATTTTTTCCGTGAATAACTGTGATTATCCCGAAAATTCGGGCTTTTTTTGATAAATTTGGCTTCTGTTTGCCATAGTTTTCAATAAACTCGCACGCAACCGGTGGAATCACTATTGTCCGGTAATAGAAAGAAAGGAATTATCCAATGAATAAGAACGAATTGGTCAGCTCTGTCGCTGAAAAAGCCGGCATCACAAAAACTCAAGCGGCTTCTGCTGTAGATGCATTTATTGCTTCTGTCACCGATGCTTTGAAAGATGGCGGTGATGTTCGTCTTCCCGGTTTCGGTTCATTTGAAGTTTCCCACCGTGCTGCCACGAAAGGACGCAACCCTTCAACAGGCGCAGAAATCACCATTCCTGCCCGCAATGTTCCTAAGTTCTCGGCTGGCAAAGGTTTGAAAGACGCCGTCAACAACAAATAATCCATTGCCATGTTTTAAAAGCCCGGTCTTTTCTCAAGTGCCGGGCTTTTCATTGTCTTCGTGATGGCTATTTGCGGTTTTTCAAGTCAAGAAATGGCGCCAGTGCGTCAGTGAATTCGTGAAGTTCATGAATATTTTTTGCCCGGTTATATTTTTGACACCATGCGCGCAATGGAAAAAGTCCGGTTTCCCCGATGCCATCTACGAGAACAAGGGTGGATTTGCCGTTTCTCGAGCTTAGTAATATATTATCGAATTTCAGATCGTAGCAGATAATACTTGTTGTCTTTACCCAGTGAATGAAATCTTCAATTTCTTGACGATATTTTGGAATATCATTCTGGTAATGGCCAAAAGGCTTTGCATAATTTCCCGACGAATCCTGTTCAGCTTTGACGAGTAATCCCCAACCGATGTCAGTTGAAACGATTCCGGCAATCTGCATCAGATGTTTTTCATTTTCTGCCATATCGGGATCGGTAAAATGACGCATATATTCCCGAATTTCGCGGGTATTGGGCGAGTTGATATCGATTGCTTTTCTTAATTGTCGTAGACGCGAAAAACCGGCGATTTTTTTACGCCATGCGGGCGAGGGGATTTTTATCAGATAGTCGGGATTTTGCTCATTGATGTATACCGAGCGGGTTAATCCTTCAAACAACGGTGTTTTATCTGACAAGGTAAGGATATGTTTCATTGCGACTTCACCTCACTTTGTGCAAGGCCGTTAGATTTACTGTTACAGTTCCTGAAAACTTCACATCATGCATCCGGCGACCAATTGCGGGGTCAATGCATCGTAATGGCTGATTATTTTGGTCGGATTGAATGTGCTGACCGGCTTGTCGGTATAACCGAAATCGACTGCTATAACGGGAATATCTGCACTTTGTGCCGCAAGGATGTCGGTCTGGCTATCACCCACCATAACTGCTTTATCAGGCGAACAGCCAGCACGTTCGATGGTAGAAAGAATATGTCGGGCATCCGGTTTATGATAGGCAAATGTGTCTCCGCCGACAATCGTTACAAAACGATCGGCTTCGCCCATTCCTTCCAAAAGGTGACGGGCCAAATTTTCATATTTGTTGGTGCAAACGGCAAGCTTGTATCCCGCATCGGAGAGTTTTGTGAGTGCTTTGTCAACGCCTTCGAAAAATTGTGTCTTTCCCGGCATATTTTCTTCATAATGACGCATAAATACGGAAAGCAACTGTTCGACATGCGTATTATCCGGTTTGATGTTCTGGAAACTGAGCGCGCGTTCGATCATAATACGTCCGCCCATGCCGACAAGACGACGAATGTCAACAGGCTCGAACGTTTTGAGGCCTTCTTGCGCAAGACAGAAATTGAGGCTGTCGAGCAAATCCGGCGCGGAATCAACAAGTGTTCCGTCAAGGTCAAAGACAACAATAGGCGTGTTACTCACTGAAGTTTCTCCTCGTTCAACCATTTTTCGCAATCGGCAAGCGCGCGTTTTGTCAAAGCCTGTTTTTTAGCCAGTATTTTTTCTTTGCCGCGTAAACGCTTGCCTTCCGGTTTTTCAATCTCGACAGGCGGAAACAAACCGAAATTGATATTCATCGGCTGGAAGGATTGTTTGCCACCATCGTCGTTCATTATATGACCACGCGTGATATGATTAAGCAACGCCCCGAATGCCGTTGTGATTGGCGGTATGCGAGGTTCCTTCCCCTTATAGTCAGCGGCAGCAAAGCGCCCTGCCAAAAGCCCGATTGCAGCCGATTCAACATAGCCTTCACATCCGGTCATTTGGCCGGCAAAGCGCAAGTTTTTGCGTTTTTTAAGCCGTAATGTTTCGTCGAGCAAGACAGGTGAATTGAGATAGGTGTTGCGGTGGATTCCGCCAAGCCTCGCAAATTCGGCATCTTCAAGACCAGGAATCGAGCGAAAAATGCGCGTTTGTTCGCCATATTTGAGCTTGGTCTGAAAGCCGACCATATTATAGAGCGTGCCAAGCGCATTGTCTTGTCTCAACTGTACAATAGCATAAGCTTTTACAGTCGGATTATGTGCATTGGTAAGTCCCATGGGCTTCATCGGACCATGACGCAAGGTTTCGGGACCACGCTCGGCCATTACCTCGATAGGAAGACAGCCATCAAAATAAGGTACGTTTTCAAATTCATGAAATTCGATTTTTTCCCCGTCTGTCAGCGCTTGTACGAAGTGCTCATATTGCTCCTTGTCGAGTGGGCAATTAATGTAATCTTTGCCGGTACCGCCAGGCCCGACTTTGTCATAACGGGACTGATACCAACAAATATCCATATTGATACTGTCCCTATAAACAATAGGTGCAATTGCGTCATAAAATGATAACGAATTGGCTCCGGTAATGTCTACAATTGCTTCTGCGAGACGGGGGGATGTCAAAGGTCCCGTTGCGATAATTACATTCCCCCATTCTTTTGGCGGAAGTGTCACAAGTTCGCTGCGGTCAACACTGATCAGGGAATGGTTTTCAATGATATCGGTGATTGTTTTTGAAAATCCTTCACGATCGACGGCAAGTGCACTGCCTGCCGGAACCTGATGTTCATCAGCCACCTTCATAACAAGCGAATGGGCAAGCCGCATTTCGGCGTGAAGGAGCCCCACCGCATTGGTTGAAGCATCGTCGGAACGAAATGAATTGGAACAGACGAGTTCCGCCAGATTTGCAGTTTTATGAGCGGGCGTGTTTTCGACCGGCCTCATTTCATGCAAAATAACAGGAATACCGGCTTCGGCTATTTGCCACGCAGCCTCGCTGCCGGACAGACCGCCGCCAATAACATGGATTGGCTTCATAGAAAAATTCGACATCATCATTCTTTGCGCAAAACATAAGATTCCAAGCGTGGAACGGTCAATAACACCTTATGGTACAAAAGGCACTGAGACAATGACCGTTCTTCAGACTATTTTTTCAGTAGAATAGATTGAATATGTAAAATCTTGCCAGAATGATTATTGTCCGCAACCTCATTATGTCATTTGCGAGTAACAAGCGGTCGTCATGAAGTTACGAAGGGTGAAACTTTAGCAGTTCAATCCCGAAATATTGTCAAGATTAACCGGTCATTGCTGCTTTGATATAACGAGCAAGGTCCAAGAAAATGAGTGGTCGGGCGTATTATAGAAACAAGAAAATTGTAATCGCAAAAAAATTTGAGACGAAAGCATTGCTTCCCGTTAAAGATGAAGTGGTTCCGCTTTATCGCGAAAGAAAGTGAATTCGGATAAAGTGAGAAGTGAAGTGCGAAAAACGGTCCAAGAGCACTTTATCCGATATAGCTGTCGGAGTGGTATTGTTATCCGACATGAAGTTTTGCTTTTTGATAACGGGAATAATTACTCGAGTGAAACATATATTGGCGAATCAAAAACACTATATTTTTGGCGCTCATTCGTTACACAGTTTTTGCTTTATGATTACATTGGAACAATGAAAACAAAAGTCACTCGGATTGTCGAAAGGGGGAGGGGTATTGTTGCGCAATCGTAAAGCAAACCAAAGCGGACAATTTGACGACAAAAACCAAGTTCCGACGGTGGAAAACAAAACCTGACGACAAAAATCAGGGCAAATGCATTAACGATTTTTGTTGTGAAGTGAACTATTCGGGAAATCGGAAAAACGCAATCTTGCAAAGCCTTGTGAAGTTTATCGAAGATCTCAACCGGAAGTTCGCGCGAGGGTTGTTTTTATCTATTCGGCGGGAACATTGCCTGGAATGGTTCGCGAGGAGATATTTTGCCAGCTTATCTACGCATTATTCCTTGTCTTCAGAAATTATGGTGGTTCTTTTCTTAAATATCCGGTAAAAAACGCAAGAGTCGGCTTTTTTCCTTTGATTGATAGAAATTGAATGATATAGAGACGCCGCTTGCCTATGGTTTGTTGCAAACCTGATTATCAGGATTTGCGGATGTGGCGAAATTGGTAGACGCACCAGATTTAGGTTCTGGCGGGCAACCGTGGGGGTTCGAGTCCCTTCATCCGCACCAAAGCAACGGCCTTGAATGCAAAGAGAATTTTTGCGGAGTTCCGCGCGAGGCGGAAGTCCGTTTCATGGTATTCTGACGCTTGGGTGTTAGAGCAGAATTGGTATCGGACAGGGCTTAAGTACTTGTCCTCAGAAAAATGAAGGTTGTTCGATGCAAGTTACCGAGACGCTTAATAAGGGATTGCAGCGCGAGATCAAGGTAGTGATCCCGGCTAAAGATCTGGAAGCAAAACTAAACGAACGTCTTGACGACGCTAAAGACAAGGTCAAGCTGAATGGCTTCCGCCCTGGTAAAGTGCCTGTCAGCCATTTGAAGAAAATGTATGGCAAGTCGTTTATGGCTGACGTTATCAATTCGATTCTGAAGGATACGCCGCGTTCGATTCTTTCAGACCGCAATGAACGTTCGGCCACCCAGCCGGAAATTGATATGAGCGAAGACGAAAAAGAGGCCGAAAAGGTCTTGAATGGTGATGCCGACTTCGTCTTTACTTTGAAATATGAAGTTTTGCCGAAATTCGATCTTAAAGATGTTTCCGGCATCGCTGTTACACGCGAAGTCGTGGAAGTTCCTGAATCCGATGTTGATAAACAGGTCGAGCGCATTCTTTCTTCCACCCGTACCTATACGGAAAAGAAAGGCAAGGCCGAAGACGGCGATCGCGTAACGATCGATTATCTCGGTAAACTTGATGGTGAACCGTTTGAAGGTGGCGCTGATAATGATGCGCAACTTGTTCTCGGTTCCAAACAATTCATCCCCGGCTTCGAAGAGCAGCTTATCGGTGTGAAAGCGGGTGACAAAAAAGTCATTACAGTAAAATTCCCTGATGACTACAATGCAAAACATCTGGCTGGTAAAGAGGCCACTTTTGACATAACAGTGAAAGAGGTTTCAAAGCCGGACGAACTGAAAATCGATGATGAAGCCGCCAAAAAACTTGGTCTCGAATCACTCCAAAAGCTGCGCGACGTCATTCGCGAGCAAATCGAGAACCAATATGGCACAATCACACGTCAAAAAGTAAAGCGTCAGATTCTTGATGCTCTTGATAATGATTACGATTTCGAGACACCGGAACGTCTCGTCAATGTCGAATTCAATAATATCTGGGCACAAATCACCAACGAGTTGAAGCAAGCCGGTCGTACTTTCGAGGACGAGGAAACGACAGAAGAAGCAGCCCGTGAAGAATATCGCAAGCTCGCTGAACGTCGTGTCCGGTTGGGCCTTGTTTTGTCTGAAATCGGTGAAAAAGCCGGAATCAGCGTTTCGGAAGATGAGTTGCAACGGGCAGTCTATGATCAGGTTCGCCAATATCCTGGACAGGAAAAAGAAATATTCGAATTTTTCCGTCGTACTCCTGATGCAGTCGCCAATTTGCGTGCTCCTATATTCGAAGAGAAAGTCGTTGATCATCTTCTCGGTAAAGTCAAAGTCACTGACAAGAAAGTGACGGCCGAAGAGCTGATGAAAGAGGAAGAAGACGAAAATTCTCCGAAGAAATCAGGGGCAAAGAAAAAGACCGTAAGCAAGAAATCCGAAGACAAAAAGGCTGATGACAAGAAGTCTTCTTCGAAGTCTCATGCGGAAGAGAAAGCACCTGCCAAAAAGGCAGCCGCAAAAAAGACAACGAAAAAAGATTGATTTGCTGTTGGATAAAATAAATCAGGCCCGGTTTTTCCGGGCCTTTTTTATAAGGATAACACTCTTTGCTTGCACTTGCCGCTTGTTTGGACTAGCCAATAGAGATAATTTTATCTTTAAAATAAGAATGATGGATTTCTAATGACACTCGTTGATGCCCGCACAGCAGACCCGAAACGCTTCATCTCCGGAGCTACCGGAGACTGGGAAGTCATTATCGGATTGGAAGTACACGCTCAGGTAACCTCCAATTCCAAACTTTTTTCCGGCGCTTCCACGAAATTCGGGGCCGAACCCAATGCTCATGTTTCTCTTGTTGATGCTGCAATGCCGGGTATGCTGCCTGTCATCAATATCGAATGTGTCAAACAGGCTGTGAAAACCGGATTAGGACTGAATGCCAAGATCAATTTAAAATCTGTGTTTGATCGCAAAAACTATTTTTACCCCGATTTGCCTCAGGGCTATCAGATTTCGCAATTTGAACAGCCAATCGTCGGGGAAGGTAAAATTATCATCTCTGTCGGTCCTGATAAAAAAGGTGAGTTCGAGGATGTGGAAATCGGTATCGAACGGCTCCATCTCGAGCAAGATGCGGGAAAATCTATCCACGATCAACATCCTACAATGTCGTTTGTCGATCTTAACCGCTCAGGCGTTGCACTGATGGAAATTGTGTCAAAGCCGGATTTGCGTTCGTCAGATGAAGCGAAGGCCTATGTCACGAAATTGCGTACGATCGTTCGCTATCTCGGAACATGTGATGGCAATATGGATGAAGGTGCAATGCGTGCCGATGTCAATGTTTCGGTACGTCGTCCGGGTGAGGATTTCGGTACACGGTGCGAAATCAAGAACGTTAATTCGATCCGTTTTATCGGACAGGCAATTGATTATGAAGCGCGTCGGCAGATAGCCGTTCTTGAGGACGGTGGTACAATTGATCAGGAAACACGGCTGTTTGACTCTGCAAAGGGTGAAACACGGCCGATGCGTTCGAAAGAAGAAGCGCATGATTACCGGTATTTTCCTGATCCCGATTTGTTGCCTTTGGTTTTTGACCAGAAATTTGTCGACGATCTGAAAGCCGACTTGCCGGCCTTGCCTGATGAAATCAAATCAAACTTCATTAATGAAATGGGTTTGAGCGCTTACGATGCTTCCATTCTTGTAAGCGAGAAGGCGATTGCCGATTTCTTCCAGTCGGTTGCTGCCGGTCGCGATGGCAAACTTGCTGCGAATTGGGTCATTAACGATTTGCTCGGCGCTTTGAACAAAGCAAGCCTTGACATTTCGCAATCTCCAATGAGCGCAGATCAACTTGGCGGAATCATCGATTTGATAAAAGAAGGTACGATTTCCGGAAAAATTGCAAAAGATCTCTTCGAGATCGTTTGGAACGAAGGGGGTGACCCTGCAAAAATCGTCGAGGAACGCGGCATGAAGCAGGTTACCGACACGGCCGCTATCGAAAAAACTGTCGATGAAATTATTGCTGCCAATCCGGATAAAGTTGCCCAAGCCAAAGAAAAGCCGACATTGGCTGGTTGGTTTGTCGGTCAGGTCATGAAAAAAACCGGTGGTAAGGCAAATCCTCAAGTAGTAAACAAACTGATAAAGGCAAAACTCGGGATAGAATAACGACCATGTGGATTCGCACTGCATCCAAGGATGATATCAATGCTATTCATGATCTGTTGATCGAAACATGGCATGCGACATTAGATGATATCGTCGGACGTGAAGAAGTTGATCGTAAAATTGCTCATGATTATACGCCTGATCTCTTGAAGAAAATGCTTAGTCGTCCAGCATCCGAATATGTCGTGGCGGATGACGGGGATACTCTTCATGGTGTTGCCTATGCAGCTCAGGGAGCCGTCAAAGGTGATTCTGAAATTGCACTTGTGCTTCATCTGTGTGTAAAACCGGAAAGTCAGGGGCAGGGGATCGGTCAACGTTTATTGATCGAGCTTGAAGAAGCTTTTCCGGCTGCCCGTAAAATTCGTGTAGCTCTCAATAAAAATGATGAGAGAACACAGAAATTTTTTGAAGAACAAGGGTATAAACACCTCGGGAAAACTACCGAGAACAAGTCGAATGATGATGTTGTCTTGGAGAAGACACTGTTCTGATCACGTCAATATTGACTTGCTTTTAATGTTGATGAGCTGCATAACGTTAAAAGTTGGTTTTTCGTTTGAAGCTTATGGGCTGAACTTGAAGGAGCTCACACTGAAATGGCTGGTATCTGGAAACAGGTTTTTACATGGTGGAACGGTAACACCATTAATACACGTTTTTTCACGTGGCTACATGGCAAGCGCGTAGGTGAAGACGAGTTCGGAAACATCTATTATGAAGGCAGCCGCCATAAAGACGGCTATCCGCGGCGCTGGGTTATTTACAAGAATTATTCGGAAGCTTCAACGATTCCTGCAGGTTGGCATGGTTGGATTCATCATCGCACAGATACACCACCAAGTGCAGAAAACTATCATGCACGTGAGTGGGAGAAACCGCATCTTCCTAATCTGACCGGTACAAGCAAGGCCTATACGCCGAAAGGTTCGATTGCCCATCATGGTCAACGTCCTCATGTTACCGGCGATTACGACGCGTGGACACCGGGCAAATAGCCATTTCGTAGCGGAAATCGGATTGTTTTTTCGCCATATTGCCATAATTGGCAAATAAGCTTCGAATTATAATAGATAACCATTGATGCGGTGCTATGAGATTTTTTAAACCGTTTTTCAGACGTTGCTTATTTGTCCTGTTTGCCTTATTCCTTGGGCTTTTTGTGACTGCATCATCTTATGCGCAGGAAACAACGAGATTAAGTAATCCTGTTGCTGTTTTTTCCGGTCTCGATAAAATTACCGGCCGCATCACAACCTTCGATGTCTATATAGGCGAGACCTACCAATTCGGTGCTCTTCAGGTGACGCCGCGGGTCTGTTATACAAGTTCGGCAGATGAAGCAACACGCACAGATGGATTTGTCGAGGTTAACGAAATCACTCTTGATAAAAAAATCAAACGCATATTCACTGGCTGGATGTTTGCTGATAGCCCCGGTCTTAATGCTGTCGAACACCCGATTTATGATGTGTGGTTGAAAGACTGCAAACAAAAATCCAAAGTTCCTGCTCCCCAATAATAGATTGTTATAGAGCGGTATAACGTTACTTTTTTGTATTTCTCTATATTGAATGAACAAATTGTTTCATTTTATTGTTTTGATAAACAAATCAAAAAGTTAAAAATGATGGTGTTAAAATAGAGAAATCATAGTTTATTAGGGAATTATAACGGACCTATTTTAAACAGATTATTCTTTTTTTGAAATTCGCAATCTTCAACATTATTTACTTTTTTATAACTTCATAACACGTGCGAAATATTCCCCCATTCGAATAGTGGGGATTTGGTTCCGTAAAACGGCCACTAATGCCTTGGAAAATGATGCATTGGAATAGGAATATACGGGCAACTGTTTTGGCTCAAAAAATCCGGTGTGGGAGGCTTGGTAACAACTCCTGAAATGACTGTGCCTCATCAAAAATAATGAAAATTGCTGTCGTCGAATGTCAAAAGCTATTCCGGTTTGGCTTTTCAGTATTCGGGTTTTCAACTTTACCCTTGCTAATTTGAGTACGTGCTTCTTTTATATTCGGGTTATTTGGGTTCAAAACAGTTTTGAAAATATCGGCTCAAGCTTGGCGTAAGCATCGGGTATTAGTTTCGTTTATCAGGAAATCGAAGTACTGGAAGGCTCACTATGCCATCAATTCGTGTGATGAAACAGATTTTTGCATCATTATTTTTGGCCTGTTGCTTGACCGGTTGTCAATGGTCAACAGAACCTTCAACCACGCATGATTATTATACGCGTGTTACAGAGCTGAGTTCCAAGAGCTTTTATTTTACCAACAATCCTTTGATTCAGTTGGAAATGCAGGCAAAATGGATTAGCAATCAGGGCTATGTCATTGATACAATAGCAACTTCCACGAATAGCAACGATCTGGATATTAGTCTCGCCTGGTCGCAAAAACGCAACTATCGCTATGTTGCGAGAGAAAAACTGAATATTGTTTGTACCATCGGATGTACCAATTCGGAAAAGGGACGCATATTCATTCCCGAAGATGAATTTCGTCAGTATGCAATTAGCGGCTTTATTTTCAAACTTGTCGGACGTGGAAATTATGTAGATGGTTTCCTTGATAAAAGAGCCTTTCAGCAAGTTCTGGACCAGATGCAGTCAATGCCGAAATACTGACAGTTACGAATTTTCAAAGGGCTGAATTAACTATTTTTTAACTTTTTATTTCGTTTTTGTATTTTTTCGTTTTACTCTATCTATCGCGTTTTTTGTGAATTTTGAGCGGGATAGGGCCATGAATTATTGGAAAATATCTGCTCTTTTGAGTGGAGCCACGATTTTTATGTTTTCACTGATGGGGCCAGCATCGGCTGATGATATTTTGGCACTCGTCAACGTTTCGAATCAGACAATGATTGTTAAAAAAGATGGTAAAACGCTTTACCATTGGAAAGTATCCACTGGACGGAAAGGATATGCGACTCCAAGCGGAACTTATCGTCCTGTCAGAATGCACAAAATGTGGCGAAGCCGGAAATATGACAATGCGCCGATGCCTTATGCAATATTTTATAATCAAGGTTACGCCATCCACGGCACATCTTATGTGAGCCGTTTAGGAAGTCCGGCAAGTCATGGTTGCATACGCTTGAATACGGCAAATGCAGAAATCCTTTATAAAATGTTGTTAAAAGAAGGGCAGGACAGCCTTAAAATCGTAATCAAATAATGGAAACAGAACATCGGGACTGGTTTGTTTTTTTAGAAAAACATCAAATTAAATTTTATTTTCTGGCTATTCTAGGCGGAACCGCTATCGGTTATTTATTTCGCGTTGCGAGCAGCGCAAATGAAGTCCTGAATTTTATTCTGCCGGTATTATTGTTTGTCACCTTCTTGCAGGTTCCTGTTTCCTCGGTAATTGACAATCTCGGCAATAAGCGTTTTGTGGCGGCGCTTCTTGTTGGAAATTTTGTATTTATTCCGATATTGGTAGCCTTATTGTTGTTGATAGGGGCGGGACTTTTCTTTCAATTATCCGATCCATCGCATTCTCCTTACGAGCAAAGCTTGCAAGCTCCTTATCTCGCCTTTGCTTTTTACGGCATGATTCTCCTTTGCGCACCTTGCGTCGATTATGTCGTGTCGTTTTGTCGTTTGGCCAAAGGTGACAGTTCCTCACTGACGGCCGCATTGCCCGTTTTGTTAATCATTCAGCTCGCTTTTTTGATGTTATTTTCTAGCGGCTGGTTTTATGACGAGCAAAATATGCAAGCTACTCGACCGGATATTATCGACTTTATCATATCCATTTTTCAGGTTCTGCTCGTTCCTCTCGCTCTTGCTTGGATTTTGCAATCCATTTCTCGCTATAACAAGGTCGTTGCATATTCGACCTCTTTTATGAAAAACAGCGTCGTGATGATTACGGCATTCACTTTAATGATAATTGCTGCATACGCTTTTTCGGAACTTTTCTCGATATTTGACGATAATGGTTATGCCTTCACAAAAAGATCGTCCGACGAGGCAACAGGGATTTATGAAAACACAACGGACTATGGCAGCAGTGAAAAGGCGCTATCACATGCTTTTATTTATGGAATAGCTTTTTATGGCCTTTATGCTTGTCTCGCTCCTTTTGTCGGCTTTTTCACCGCAAAGCTTTTTAAACTTTGCAGAAAACAGGAAATCGCATTGAGTTTCAGTGTTTCAACACGTAATTCACTTGTCTTGTTGCCATTTTTGCTAACTATATCACCAGCCGATGAACAAGCTTTGGTTGCAGCTGTCGTTTTGACACAAACTTGTGTCGAACTTGTTGCAGAGATTATATATGTGCGCTTTATACCGTGTTATGTAAAAAAACATGTCCGATCTCGGGAGATTGAATGTGAACGATGATTTTAGTCACTATAACAACAATTGCAGGAAACATGCGCCAATTTTCAATATACCTCCCGTCATTATTGCTATTATCTCTATATGTGTACTAAGCTTTATTATTCCGGAATATTTTTTTTCACCTAGATATTATGAGTTATTTTATATATATTGTTCGTTTATTCCAGAGTTCTTCACTCATGCTTTATTCAAATTCTGGTATACACCGGTAAGCTATTCATTTTTGCATGCGAATTTTATGCATGTGGGTGTCAATATGATGTGGCTCGTTATATTCGGCTCACCGCTCGCAAACCGGATAGGCAATATAAGATTTATTGTGTTCTGGTTTATCTGTTCGGCTGTCGCAGCTTTTGCACATCTCTTCATTTATCCTGAAAGTTATGTGCCGATGGTTGGTGCGTCGGGCGCAATATCAGGTATGATGGGGGCAGCTAGCCGATACGGTTTTCGTCAAGTCCGTACATTTTCTGAAGATCGAAGGTCGGAATTTGCCGGTCCGATTTTGTCTATCGGACAATCGGTCACCTCAAGGAATGTCGTTGGTTTTATCGGCACATGGATAATTATCGATATTATTACCGGTCTTGCAACACCATCAATGGGCGGCGAGGGCAGTTCGATAGCCTGGGTCGCCCATATCGGCGGATTGGTAGCCGGTTTCTTTCTTATTGGATTGTTCGACAAGCGCAGAAATCAAGAAATCTAGCGAGGCGAAAATCCGTGGCAATTAAAACCTGGAATACCGTGATGTAGAGCAAGCACAGCCTCCAATAGGGCGGGGTCTGTGCGAGTAAAACGCTTCTTGTGTTTTAGCCTTCAATTTAGTGAAGATGATTACGGGCGGCATAAAGCGAAATCGCAGCGGCATTGGAAACATTGAGTGATTTTATCGCTCCCGGCATATCAAGGCGCGCAAGGACCGAAACAGTTTCACGTGTCTTTTGCCGCAATCCTTTTCCTTCGGCGCCCAGAACGAGGGCAATATGTTTGCCCTTTAAGCTCGGTTCAAGCGGAAGCGGGCCTTCCGAATCAAGTCCGAAACTTGTGAAACCGGCTTTGTGCAGTTCTTCGAGCGCCTCTGCGAGATTGCGCACGGTGATGTGGTCTATAAGTTCCAAAGCACCGGAAGCAGCTTTCGCCAATACTCCTGTCTCCTGTGCAGAATGTCGGCTTGTGGTAATGAGAGCGCCGGCATTGAATGCAACGGCCGAACGCATAATAGCACCGACATTGTGAGGGTCTGTAACCTGATCAAGTACAATAACAAGATCGGTATTCGAAAGTTCGTCGAGTGAACGGGGCGCCAAAGGCTCGGTTTCGAGAACAACGCCTTGATGTACAGCATCGCTGCCAACCAGCGAATCGAGCATTTTCGGTGCAACAATTTCAACCGGACAATTTATTTCTGATTCGTTGATATCGAGCCGGTCAAGCGCATTTCGCGTGGCAAAAAGTTTTTCAAGCTTGCGTTTTTTGTTACGCAGCGCTGCCGCCACTGTGTGAAGCCCATAAAGTCTGAGCTCACCCGCATTAAATGCGGCCGGTTCGATTTTTTGTCTATTGGTTTTCTCGGTTTTTTTGCCGGTACGGTCGCGATATTGGCGGCGTAAGCGGGCATAATGAGAATCTTTGGGGGTTTTTTCATTCATAATTTTTTATAGCCGATTGAGATGTCGATCCGATACCAAAAAATGTCAAAAAAGACTTTTTTGTTATGAAATCGAAAATAACGGGATTTAACCTGTTGACAGAGGCAATGGTAAACGGCATAACGCCCCACACAAACAGAACGAGTTCTTTATGTATTTGGTCTGGTTGTATATGCCTTATCGCGCAACTCCGCTAGGTATTTTTAATGGAGGGGTGCCCGAGTGGTTAAAGGGGACGGACTGTAAATCCGTTGCGTATGCTACGTTGGTTCGAATCCAACCCCCTCCACCATTTACCGGAGCCGGAGTCAACGTGCGGGTATAGCTCAATGGTAGAGCAGCAGCCTTCCAAGCTGAATACGCGGGTTCGATTCCCGCTACCCGCTCCAGATTATTTCCCGAATATTTTTTGACCAAGATAATCGTTTATATTTGCCTGTCATGGTTTGATACCGTTAGGCTTAATCCACATAGGGGTCGAAAAAGTCTTGGCCGGCAGAAATGCGCGCCAGGCGATCTTCCGTAGATTTACCCAAGATAAGTATGATATCTTTCAGCAATAGATTGAGCACCGTATGGATACCGGTGGGTAGCCCCATAAAAAATTGATTTTCATGAGGTAGCACGATAATCTTATCAGTGATCGGGGCTGCCCATTCACAAAACTCATCACAAATAACGATCACGTCAATTCCCAAGCGTTGTGCCATCTCAGCAAGCTTCGGGCCATCCGCGCCATAGCGATAAGTGTCGATGATGATCAACGCATCTTTGTCGGCATCCTTATTGTAGATTTGCGGGTAAATACCATCGGCGGCATTAAGGATGTGGATGTTGGGCCGTATATATTTAAGCCGATCGCAAAAGCCTTGAGCCAAATAATGCATGGTCTGCATGCCTATGCCATAGAGATTGCGGCTAAAGCTTAGGCTTTCTACAATCGCCTGCCATTGGGGCGCTTGGCGCTGATGATACGCAGCCATAATGATATGCTGCAATGATTCCAATTCCTGATTGTCATGCTGGTCAGCGCGGGTTAAATAATTCTCGAAACGGTGCCCGATACGCGTTGGCATGGGGCCATATATGTCGGCTTTTACTTTTTTTCGCGCATCCGAAGAGTTTTTATAACCTAATTTCTTAAAAAACCGGCTGACAGTCATGGCGCTGACATCAAGTTGAGCGGCAATTTCAGCGCTGGTATTGAGTAATAAAAGTTCAGGGCGGAGGGTGATAAAACTTGCAATACGCTGCTCTAGTTTAGTGAAGCGCGCATCAGTGTTCTTAATTAGCTCGATGAAGTCATTGCCCATTTTATGTTCCGTATTCTTTTATGAGATAAGTGCAAAATGCGATTTTGGGAAGTCTGAAATACAGGAAATGTTAGAAGAATAACAAAATAACTTGACTGTGCGTTAAATATCAACAATAGCTAAGAAAAAAGTAAAAATTAATGAGGATGGAACACTCAAATCATGTTGGAGGAATGGCATGACGCAACCTTTCACAAAATCGCTGGAGCCTGTTGCTTGTTCGTTGGGGCGTATATCAGCTCACGCCCTTAGTTATTGCCGCTTTTTATATCCGAAAACGGCTTACACTTTTGGTAAAAATGCCCTGATTTATGCTGGCTTGTTGTCTTTGGCAGCTGCGCTGCCGCAGAACTTGTCAGCGAGTGAGGTTAATACTCTCGTTATTGCCAAGGCTGCTGATCCTCAATCGCTGGATCCAGCATTTACATTGGATAACAATGACCTGACAATTGTCTATCCAATGTATCAACGCCTGGTGCGCTATGAAAAGAAGCAAGATGAGACCGGCATAGCCGATGATCTGGCTGAAAGCTGGAGTGTTTCAGACGATCAATTAACCTGGGTTTTTAAAATTAAGGATGGGTTTAAGTTTTCCGATGGCACACCGGTAGATGCCAAAGCGGTGGAATATTCCTTCGAGCGCTTGTTCAATATGGGGCAGGGGCCATCAGCAGCTTTCCCAAAGGGCACAAGTGTTGCAGCTACCGGCCCATTGGAAGTAACATTCAAGCTTGAAAAACCTTTTGCGCCATTTCTTTATGTTTTGGCAGTCGATGGCGCTTCAATCGTCAATCCAAATGTTGAATCGCAAGGCAATGATCATGGTAGTGGTTGGCTGTCAATGCATTCTGCTGGCTCTGGCGCCTATATGTTGGAAAGTTGGGAACGTGGAAGCGCTATAATACTCAAACCTAATCCCTATTATTCCGGTACAAAACCCGCTTTGCAAAATGTGCGCGTTGAAATCGTTCCCGAGGCAGCCTCCCGCCGCTTGCGCCTTGAAGCCGGGGATGTGGATATTGCCGAAAGCCTGCCGCTTGATCAAATCCAGACATTGAAGAAAAACCCGGATTTGAACGTTGTTGAAGAGCCAAGCTTATCTGTAACCTATCTTTACCTTAACAATAAGCATAAGCCTTTGGATAATGTTGATGTGCGGCGTGCTATCTCTTATGCCATAGACTATCAGGCAATACTGGATGGTGTGCTTTCGGGTGACGGTGTCGTGATGGATGGCCCTATCCCAGAGGGGATGTGGGGTAAAAGCACTGATATTACCCATTATAGCTATGACCCCGGTAAAGCGGCCGAATTGATTTCCAAAGCGGGTATAAATGGTTCAAAACTAAAATTTCTTTATTCAGATCGTGATCCGTTATGGGAGCCACTGGGTATCGGCGTGCAGGCTTACCTTGCACAGCTCAATATTGATGTATCGCTTGAAAAGCTGGCAAATGCGACCTTGCGCGAACGGATTGAAACCGGTGATTTTGATATTGCTATCGGCGGGTGGTCGCCAGATTTTGCAGACCCGTATATGTTTATGAACTATTGGTTTGATAGCCAATGGCATGGTCTGGCGGGTAATCGCAGTTTTTATACCAACCCGCAAGTGGATGAGTGGCTGCGCCAAGCCGCAACAACCAGCGATCAGAACGAGCGCACACAATTATATGCAAAAGTTCAAAAAGTGGTTACGGACGAGGCACCTTATGTCTATTTGTTCCAGAGAAATTACATGGTTGCAATGCGCAAAAATGTAAGCGGCTTTGTCTATAATCCGA
Organism: Bartonella sp. M0192; assembly: GCF_016102305.1. Lineage (NCBI taxonomy): Bacteria > Pseudomonadati > Pseudomonadota > Alphaproteobacteria > Hyphomicrobiales > Bartonellaceae > Bartonella > Bartonella sp. M0192. The sequence continues at coordinate 1,345,396 of NZ_JACFOU010000001.1, forward strand.
TGCTGGACCATGTCTATAATTTTGCAGAAATGAGCAAAAAATAGGATAATGCCGGTTCAACCGGCATTCATTCCAATCTTCAACCTGGCCTTAACTGTCCTGATCATCCTGGTTTATAGGAACCTGTTATGTCGTTTCTTAATGTCATAAGAAAACGTTTGTATCTGCTTGTCTTTGTGCTGTTTGGCGTTTCACTAATAACGTTTACTATTTCCAATGTGGTGCCTGGGGATCCAGCGCGCATGATTGCGGGTGAACGTGCTCCCGCCGAGGTCGTGGAACGTATCCGCAATGATTTGGATCTCAATAAGTCATTACCTGAGCAATATATCCGGTATATGAAAGGCATATTTACTGGCGATTTGGGAACATCCATTCGTACCAAACGGCCAGTGCTGGAAGACCTGAAGCTATTTTTCCCGGCAACCATGGAATTGGCTGTAGTGGCGTTATTTATAGCCGCTTTTATCGCTATACCGCTTGGCGTTGCATCCGCCATTTGGAAAAATACTTTCATTGATTATGCGGTGCGCCTAATGGCAGTAATAGGTATTTCCACCCCTGCCTTTTGGTTGGGAATGTTGGTAATTGTGCTGTTTTATGCGCAATTGCAAATACTCCCCAGTGGCGGTCGCATTTCGCCGTCAATTATGATGCCGCCCAAGCTAACCGGTTTTTTATTATTGGACAGTCTTTTGGCAGGCAATTTTGCCGCTTTTTGGAGTGCGCTTAAGCATATCATCTTGCCAGCAATGACACTGGGCTTTGTGCATCTCGGCGTGGTCGCGCGACAAATACGTTCTGCCATGATGGATGAAATGCACCAAGATTATATTCGCACTGCAAACGCAAATGGGATTTCCAAATTTCGTATCATTTTTGCCGAGGCATTACCCAATGCTTTGATACCGTCCATCACTGTTATGGGGCTGGCACTGGGGGATTTGCTTTATGGTGCGGTGCTTACAGAGAGTGTCTTTGCTTGGCCAGGTATGGGGCGCTATGTGGTTGATTCTATATTATCGCTCGACTTTCCCGCAATCATGGGGTTCACCCTGGTGGTTTGCGTAGCCTATGTCTTTGTCAATCTCATTGTAGATCTCATCTACATGCTGGTTGATCCGCGTATCAGAAATATTTCATGAGGCAAACGATGAGTGATGTTTTAGTTGCACCAAGAACTCGTTTTGAGGGCTTGCGTTATTTCTGGTACCAGATGAGCCGCAATCCATTGATGGTTCTGGGTGGTCTGGTGGTCTTGCTCATATTGGTATTGGTTATCTTTGCCCCGTTATTTGCTACCCATTCGCCCACCGCTATTGATTATAAAGCGCGCTTGGCAGCGCCCTCGTGGCAACATTTCTTTGGTACGGATGAAGTTGGACGGGATATTTTTTCGCGCATTCTTTATGGCGGGCGCGGCTCGATTTCTGTCGGCTTTTTTGTGGTGCTTTGCTCCGGCTTCATCGGTCTTATGCTGGGCGCAATTTCCGGTATGATGGGCGGGCGTACAGACACCATAATCATGCGTATTATGGACGTGGTATTGTCTGTTCCCTCGCTGGTGTTGGTTATGGCGCTGGCTGCAGCAATGAGCCCGGGGCTTGTCAATGCGGCAATCGCGATAGCAATTGTGCGTATTCCATATTATGTGCGCTTGACACGTGGCCAAGCATTATTGGTGCGCGAAATGGCATATGTAACCGCAGCACGCACGTTTAAAGCATCGCGTTGGCATATATTGCGCTGGCACATAATGCCCAATATCGTATCACCGCTTCTGGTACAGGCCAGTCTTGATATTGGCAATACAATTCTATTGGTTGCGGGTTTGTCTTTTATCGGCCTTGGCGCCCAACAACCCATGCCTGAATGGGGCGCTATGGTTTCAGCCGGTCGCAGTTATATCCTTGATCAATGGTGGTATTCGGCTTTTCCAGGCATTGCCATATTGATCACCTCCGCCGCCTTCAACGTTTTTGGTGACGGCATCCGCGATATACTTGATCCCAAGAATAAGGCACGTTGATTATGGCCAATAGATTGTTGAACATAGATGGCTTAAGCCTTAACTTTCCCGGTTATTTAGGCAATGTCCATGCCGTTAATGGCGTTTCAATGCATATTGATGAAGGTGAAATTGTCGGGGTGGTGGGGGAAAGCGGCTCGGCCAAGTCTGTTACAGCGATGACCGCTTTGCAATTGCTGCCTAAAAACAGTTTTAAAGTTACCGCAGGTAGAATTGAATTATTGGGGCAGGATGTCTTGAGCTTGAGTGAGCCACAAATGACACGGTTGCGCTCGGACAATGTGGCAATGATTTTTCAAGAGCCGCAAACGGCACTCAACCCCACCAAGAAAATCGGCAAACAGATTTTACAAGTGCTGAAAATTCACACGAACATGCGTGGGCGAGAGGTGTATAATTTTGCTTTGAGCATTTTGCGTGATATGCGCATTAATGATGCAGAAGAAATTATGCAGCGTTATCCATTCGAGCTTTCGGGTGGCATGCGTCAGCGAATTTTGATCGGCATGGCGTTCGCATGTTCACCACGTTTGTTAATTGCAGATGAGCCAACAACGGCCCTTGATGTGACTGTACAGCGGCAAGTGCTGCAACTTATGAATGCGAAAGCCCGCGATACAGGGACTTCAATTATGTTCATCTCGCATGATTTGGCGGTGGTTAGCCAATTTTGCGACAGGGTATATGTTATGTATGCCGGCACCGTGGTTGAAAGTGGTCCGACAGCTCGAGTGCTATCACATCCGTCGCATCCCTATACACAAGCCTTGATAGAAGCCTTGCCGGAAAATGCCACCCCGGGACAAAAGCTAAAATCCATTGCTGGTAGCGTACCAAACCTCATCAATTTGCCCGAGGGCTGTAGCTTCAGAGAACGTTGCACGGCGGCTTTTGAGCGCTGCTCGATGAAACCTCCCATGTTTAATAGCGAAACCAGCCAAGGACAGGTCGCGTGCTGGTTGTCCGAAGGACAAAAACAATGAATGAAACGGTTTTAGAACTGCAAAAGGTCAGCAAAAACTATCCTTATGGCGTCAATTGGCGTGGCAAACCCACTGGACAGGTTCATGCGCTTAATCAGGTTGATCTGACCATCAAACGCGGTGAGACATTGGGTATTGTTGGTGAGTCAGGATGCGGCAAGACAACGCTGGCGCAGTTATTACTTGGGATTGTCAAGCCAAGTTCCGGTCAACTGATAATGCCAAATCAACACAGCACCAATATGCAGATCGTTTTTCAAGACCCACAATCTTCACTCAATGCACGCATGCCCGTTTGGCGGGTTATAACCGAACCGCTATTTGCCAAACAAAATATGTCAAAGACACAGTTGCGTGACATTGCACACGATTTGATAGCAAAAGTTGGCTTGCGTGCCGAAGTGCTGGATCGCTATCCGCATGAGTTTTCAGGCGGGCAGCGGCAGCGTATCGCAATCGCCCGCGCTTTATCTTCAAATCCGGATATCATCATTTTGGATGAACCGACATCCGCACTTGATATTTCGGTTCAAGCGCAAATTTTAAATTTGCTGCAAGACATACAGCAAGAACATGGCCTCAGTTACCTATTCATATCGCACAATATATCTGTCATTGAACATATGTGTGACCGTATCGCTGTGATGTATCTTGGTCAGGTTGTTGAAATTGGCGATGCAGATGATGTTTTAAAACATCCTGCCCATCCTTATACCGAACTGCTATTGGACAGCGTTCCCAGCCTATTGAAAAAATCAAATTTGACCGATCCAATAGAAAATACCGAATTGCCATCCAATCGCAATTTGCCGAAGGGCTGCTTCTTTCGAGATCGCTGTATACTCCAACAAAGAGGTTGTGAAAAACCGCAAACACTTGATCCAACCCATGACAGTTTTGCCCATCAAGTGCGATGCCATGTAAGGGCACAGGCATGCCAATAGAAATAGTTTTGGGAGTAGAAATTCGCCAAACAGTCGCGAAGGAGCATAAGATGACTTTAGTTAAAATAGACCATGCGGATTTAAAGATCGATATTGTTTACGCAACAGCGAACAATTTTATCGGTGAAGTTGCATATGTCAACGCGACGCCGATGTTACACCCCGATGCGGCTGATGCTCTATATAAAGCCGCCGAGTTGGCTAAGGCCATTGGGCTTCGCCTCCATATCTGGGATACTTATCGGCCTCAAGCCGTACAACAAAGATTTTGGAATTTTCGTCCGGATGAGCGCTTTGTTTCTAATCCGCTCAAAGGGTCAGATCATACACGCGGTATTGCTGTTGATTTGACCTTGGAAACCTTGAATGGTGAAATGTTGGATATGGGGACTGGCTTTGATGCCTCCATTGTCCAGTCCTATCATGGCGCGACAGATATTTCACCAGAAGCACAGCGCAATCGTTATTTGCTTCTAGGAATCATGACCACTGCCGGGTTTTCATTATTAAAAACCGAATGGTGGCACTATGCATTACCAAATTCTATCAATTATCCTCTTATTGAAGATTATGATTTTTCATAATCACGAAGCCTGTCTCGGGGTAATAAGTGCAAAAACAACGAGATAGAGCAGCTCAGCTATCCAACAAAGACCATAGCTTCTCGGGTGTTGGAAAATTGGTGCTAATTTGAAAACGAGGTATTGTAATAGTGGAATATATCTGTATATAGAACTCGCGCTATCGGTCAGATATGATGACGATAGCATTTCTCATGTTTTGTTTGTTGTAAAATCAGCAAAACGGGGATAGGCATAGATCATGGAGTTTAACTTATGTGCTATGCTGGCGAATTTGGACGGATCATTCCGTCTTTTGGTATGGCGCCGGCCTTAGCGGGCCGGTTAAATTCAGTTGTAATTCCCTTGATAGCCAAGGGGTGTTAACAAGACAAGAGATCGACGGCGATGGCAAAGAGCAAATATGAACGTACGAAGCCGCATGTAAATATCGGCACGATTGGTCACGTTGACCATGGTAAGACAACGCTGACGGCAGCGATTACAAAATATTTTGGTGAGTTCAAGGCGTATGACCAGATTGATGCTGCGCCGGAAGAACGTGCTCGTGGTATCACGATTTCTACAGCGCACGTTGAATACGAGACAGAGAAGCGTCACTACGCCCACGTTGATTGCCCGGGACACGCTGACTATGTCAAGAACATGATCACCGGTGCTGCTCAGATGGACGGTGCAATTCTTGTTGTTTCGGCTGCTGATGGCCCGATGCCTCAGACACGTGAACACATTCTTCTTGCCCGTCAGGTTGGCGTTCCTGCAATTGTTGTTTTCTTGAACAAGGTTGATCAGGTAGATGATGAAGAGCTTCTTGAGCTTGTCGAGCTTGAAGTTCGTGAACTTCTTTCCAAATATGATTTCCCTGGCGACGAGATTCCGATTGTTAAGGGTTCTGCATTGGCTGCTCTTGAAGGCACCAACAAGGAAATCGGTGAAGATGCTGTTCGTCTTTTGATGCACGAAGTTGATGAATATATTCCAACTCCGAAGCGTCCGATTGATCAGCCTTTCTTGATGCCGATTGAAGACGTGTTCTCGATTTCCGGTCGTGGTACAGTTGTTACCGGCCGTGTTGAACGCGGTGTTGTCAAGGTTGGTGATGAAGTTGAAATCGTTGGTATTCGTCCGACAACAAAGACGACGGTAACCGGCGTTGAAATGTTCCGCAAGCTTCTTGATGAAGGTGAAGCAGGCGACAACATTGGTGCACTTCTTCGTGGTATTGAACGTGAAGGTGTCGAACGTGGTCAGGTATTGGCGAAGCCCGGTACAGTTACACCGCACACCAAGTTCAAGGCAGAAGCTTATATTTTGACAAAGGATGAAGGTGGTCGTCACACACCATTTTTCACCAATTATCGTCCGCAGTTCTATTTCCGTACGACAGACGTTACCGGTATTGTAACACTGCCGGAAGGTACAGAAATGGTTATGCCGGGTGATAATGTTACGATGGATGTCACACTGATTGTTCCGGTTGCTATGGAAGAGAAGCTCCGCTTCGCTATCCGTGAAGGTGGCCACACTGTTGGTGCCGGTATCGTTTCTAAAATCATTGAATAGTTTTAGATAAAAGGCAGACGTAGTGTATGACAATGCGTCTGCCTTGATCTGAAGGGGTATAGCTCAGTTGGTAGAGCGGCGGTCTCCAAAACCGCAGGTCGTGGGTTCGAACCCTACTGCCCCTGCCATTTTTTTAAAACAGGATGCAAAATTTTACAGTTCGCTCGAATAAGGTGGGGCGATTTTATCCGGTTTTTTGAAAAGGGATAGATATAGTTTATCAGGAACAGAAGACGGTTTTGGATAGTCTGTTCGTGATAGGAACTTGGCTTCAAGAAATAAAATTACAAATCATATGAAGCGGCTGCTTCAAAAATTTGGCTTGTATTTTTATGAATAACGCTTTATTTAGTGTTAACGATGAAATCGCGTGAGGCTTTTGTAGGAGCTTTTCGCGGTTTTGGCATGTTTGAAGTTGACTTTGTGATTCGCGATAGTTTTAAAGAAAAAATGTAGGAAAAGTGATGGCTGCCAAGACAAATCCCATTACATTTATCAAGCAGGTCCGTGCCGAGACTGCAAAAGTCACCTGGCCGACTCGTCGCGAAACGACAATTTCAACGGTTATGGTTGTTTTGATGGCGGCGTTTGCAGCTGCATTCTTTTTTATCGCAGACCAGATTATGAATTTTGGCGTTTGGGAGAGTATCGCCCTTCTGAAACGTCTTTTCAGCTAATAGTTCAAGGAAAAGTAACCGTGGCTGCACGTTGGTATATTGTTCAGGCCTATTCAAATTTTGAGAAAAAAGTTGCAGAGGCTATTGAAAAGGAAGCAAAGCTGAAAGGCTTAGATCATCTCTTTGAGAAGATTCTTGTTCCGACCGAAAAAGTAGTTGAAGTTCGGCGTGGGCGCAAAGTTGATTCCGAGCGGAAATTTTTCCCTGGTTATGTACTGGTTCGCGCTGATTTGACGGATGATGTTTATCACCTCATAAAAAATACGCCGAAGGTAACCGGTTTTTTGGGGTCGGATTCGAAACCGGTTCCGATTACCGATCGTGAGGCTGACCAAATACTTAATCAGGTTCAACAAGGAATCGAGCGTCCGAAGTCTTCTGTTTCGTTTGAAGTGGGCGAACAAGTTCGCGTGGCCGATGGCCCATTTGCTTCCTTTAACGGAATCGTTCAGGAAGTCGAGGATGAAAGATCCCGCCTGAAAGTTGAAGTTTCTATTTTTGGACGTGCTACTCCTGTTGACCTTGATTTCGGTCAGGTGGAAAAGCTTTGAGGTATTTTTTCAAGAAGTGCTTTTTAAAGTGCTTTTTGAGAATTGAGTTGTGGAAGGTGAATGCGGCTCTAGCCGGTTGCAAAAACCAGACCACAAAACTGCAAGGCCGGTTTTACCGGTCATCAAACCGCCGGTTTTCGGCATAGTTAAAAAGGCAGATTATTATGGCTAAAAAAATTGCAGGCCAGCTTAAGCTGCAGGTTCCGGCAGGAGCGGCAAACCCGTCTCCGCCAATTGGACCTGCTCTTGGTCAGCGCGGCATCAACATTATGGAATTTTGTAAAGCGTTTAACGCCGCATCGCAGGAAATGGAAAAGAATTCTCCGATTCCGGTTGTTATTACCTATTATCAGGACAAATCCTTTACATTCTCGATGAAAACGCCGCCGGTTTCTTATTTCTTGAAAAAAGAAGCCAATTTGAAATCGGGCTCAAAAGAGCCTGGCAAGACAGTTGCCGGAACGATTTCTCGCGACAAAGTTCGTAAAATTGCGCAAGCCAAGATGAAAGATCTTAACGCCAATGACGTTGAAGCTGCGATGCGCATGATTGAAGGTTCAGCCCGTTCAATGGGTCTACAGGTGGTGGGCTAAGATCATGGCGAAGATAGCAAAAAGACTTAAGAAAATCCGTGAAGGTGTAGACTTTAACAAGTATTATCCTTTGGACGAAGCGGTCAAGATGGTCAAAGATCGTGCGATTGCCAAGTTTGACGAAACAATCGAAATCACGATGAATTTGGGCGTCGATCCCCGTTATGCAGACCAGATGGTTCGTGGCGTTGTCAATCTCCCGAATGGAACAGGACGTCATGTACGCGTTGCTGTTTTTGCTCGTGGAGATAAAGCTGAAGAAGCAAAAGCTGCCGGTGCCGATATTGTTGGTGCAGAAGATTTGTTTGAAACTGTAAATGGCGGTACAATCGAGTTTGATCGTTGTATTGCTACGCCGGACATGATGCCACTGGTTGGTCGTCTGGGTAAAATCCTCGGACCGCGTAGCTTGATGCCAAACCCTAAAGTTGGTACTGTTACTCCGGATGTCGCAGCTGCAGTAAAGGCATCAAAAGGTGGTGCCGTCGAATTCCGCGTTGAAAAAGCCGGTATTGTTCATGCAGGTGTTGGCAAAGCTTCCTTTAGTGCCGAGCAGATTGCCCAGAATGTGAAAGCATTCGCTGATGCTGTTTTGAAAGCAAAGCCGTCAGGCGCAAAAGGCGACTATTTGAAGCGCGTCGGTCTGTCGTCAACAATGGGTGTTGGTGTCAAGATCGATTTGGCTTCGGTCCGTCCGGAGCAATAAGAATTCAACCGGCCGTTGGCTGGTGTATCAATCCGGGCTTTTTAAAGAAGCCCGGGTCATACCGGGGAAACCCGGAATGTCCTGTCCGAGATTGTGGGTGACACGGTGAGTGTCTTAATAGAGTTAAACCTGCATGAGACTGGGGTAATGACCTGGATGTTTTTGAGACTAAAAGGTTTGAACCAGCGTTGCCTTTGAGCGCTGTAAAAAGCGTGAAGAAGGGGACAGGATCCTCACTGATAACGGAAATGGTTTCTGTTATCTCAAGGCAACCCGACGGGTTTTTGATAAAACCTGTTAAATGGAGAGAGACAGTGGATAGAGCGGAAAAACGCGAATTTGTCACATGGCTCAATGGGGCTTTAAAAGAGTCCGGTTCGGTCGTTGTGGCTCACTATTCCGGTCTGACAGTTTCACAAATGAACGAACTGCGTTCGAAAATGAGTGAAGCTGGCGGTTCCGTAAAAGTCGCAAAAAACCGCCTTGCCAAGATCGCTCTTAAAGGCACGGATTCGGAATCAATTTCAAATCTGTTCACCGGACAGACACTGATTGCCTATTCTTCGGATCCGGTGACAGCACCGAAAATTGCTGTCGAATTTTCTAAAGCTAATGACAAACTTGTCATTCTTGGCGGTGCAATGGGTACCACCAACTTGAACGCGGATGCCGTGAAGTCTTTGGCTTCATTGCCGTCGCTCGACGAGTTGCGTGCAAAACTGGTCGGAATGATTTCCACACCGGCTACCCGCATTGCTCAGGTTGTCAAGGCACCTGCTGGTCAGGTCGCACGTGTTATTGGCGCATATGCCCGCAAGAGCGAAGCGGCTTAAGGCTGTTTCGCAAACCGGTTATTAAAAAAGATAGGAAAATCTTTTTAGCCGGTTCGCTGTTAAACAATTGGTTAAACCTTTTAATTGAAGGAATATAAAAATGGCTGATCTCGCAAAGATCGTTGAAGACCTTTCCAACCTCACCGTTTTGGAAGCTGCAGAGCTTTCCAAGATGCTTGAAGAAAAATGGGGCGTTTCTGCTGCTGCTCCGGTAGCAGTTGCTGCCGCTGCCGGCGCTGCTGCTCCGGCTGCTGAAGAAAAGACCGAATTTGACGTTATTCTCGTTGCTGGCGGTGCCCAGAAGATCAACGTCATCAAGGAAGTTCGTGGCATTACAGGTCTTGGACTTAAAGAAGCCAAGGATTTGGTTGAAGGTGCTCCGAAGCCTGTTAAAGAAGGCGTTTCGAAGGACGAAGCAGAGAAACTTAAAGAACAGCTTGAAAAGGCTGGCGCTAAGGTTGAACTTAAATAAGTTCGTAAAGCCGGTGGGTGCTTACCCACCGGTTCCACTCGAAAGAGCTGGAAGACGGACTTTGGATTGAACCCTTTTCCTGACAGTTCGGTGGCTGTCAGGAAACGGGTTTAAACCGTTCAGGGACATGACATTAGAATCAACGATTGGATGGTTGGTCGTCGGTCTTTGAGAAAACAAGGCGCTCCGGTAGCATGGGGGTTGCCAATGTCATCCGTTTTACCGGATGGCGTATAAAATAAGTAGGATGTAGGTCATTTTTTGGTCTACTTTAACTGGTCTGCTTCATGCAGATTGATGATGTATTGCCTCTAGGGAGTATAACTTCCCGAAGGGCACAAATCGAGGAGCGACGATGGCTCAGACCCTTTCATTTAACGGTCGCAGGCGCGTGCGCAAGGTATTCGGAAAGATTCCCGAAGTGGCCAAGATGCCAAACCTTATCGAGGTTCAAAAGGCTTCTTATGACCAGTTCCTGATGGTTGATGAACCAAAGGGCGGAAGAAAAGACGAAGGCTTGCAAGCTGTATTTAAGTCGGTGTTTCCGATAACGGATTTTTCGGGTGCATCCATGCTCGAATTCGTCCGTTACGAATTTGATCCACCGAAATTCGATGTTGAAGAATGTCGGCAACGCGATCTTACCTATGCGGCACCTCTCAAGGTGACGCTGCGTTTGATCGTGTTCGATATTGATGAAGATACCGGTTCCAAGGATATTAAAGATATCAAGGAACAGGATGTCTATATGGGCGATATGCCCCTTATGACAGAAAATGGTACCTTTATTGTTAATGGTACGGAACGTGTTATCGTTTCACAGATGCACCGTTCACCGGGTGTATTTTTTGATCACGATAAGGGAAAATCCCATTCTTCCGGCAAATTGTTATTTGCTGCACGTATTATCCCGTATCGCGGTTCCTGGCTTGATATTGAATTTGATGCCAAGGATATCGTTTATGCCCGTATTGATCGGCGCCGTAAAATACCTGTAACAAGTATCTTGATGGCACTCGGTATGGATGGACAGGAAATCCTGTCGACGTTCTATAATACCGTCACTTTCAAACGAGCCAAAGATGGTTGGCGTATTCCTTATTCGGCTGAACGATATAAAGGAATGAAGTTGCTGGCTGATCTTGTTGATGCCGATACGGGTGAAGTTGTTGCACAGGCTGGCAAGAAACTGACAGCACGTGCGGCAAAGCAACTCGTTGAAAAAGGCCTTAAAGAGATCAAGGCTACGGAAGATGATCTTTTCGGTTCGTATCTGGCTGAAGATATTGTCAATTACGAAACCGGCGAGATTTATCTTGAAGCCGGCGACGAGATTGATGAGAAAACACTCCAGATTTTGCTTGACCAGAATGTTGACGAAATCAATGTGCTGGATATCGACCACGTCAATATCGGTGCTTATATTCGCAACACTCTCGCAGCCGATAAAAATCAAAGTCGGCAGGATGCTCTGTTCGATATTTATCGGGTTATGCGCCCTGGCGAACCGCCCACACTTGAAACAGCCGAAGCAATGTTCAATTCGCTGTTTTTTGATCCGGAGCGCTATGATCTTTCGGCCGTTGGTCGCGTAAAGATGAATATGCGTCTTGATCTTGATTGTCCGGATACTATCCGCATTTTGCGGAAAGAGGATATTCTGGCAGTCGTCAAGACACTCGTCGAATTGCGTGATGGTCGTGGTGAAATCGACGATATTGATAACCTCGGTAACCGTCGCGTCCGCGCTGTCGGTGAACTGATGGAAAACCAGTATCGCATTGGTTTGTTGAGGATGGAACGCGCCATCAAGGAGCGTATGTCTTCAATCGAGATCGACACGGTTATGCCGCAAGATCTTATCAATGCAAAACCGGCTGCTGCTGCTGTGCGTGAATTCTTCGGTTCGTCGCAGTTGTCGCAGTTTATGGACCAGACCAACCCGCTTTCGGAAATTACCCATAAGCGGCGTCTGTCGGCATTGGGACCGGGTGGTCTTACCCGTGAACGTGCCGGTTTCGAGGTTCGCGACGTGCATCCGACCCATTATGGTCGTATCTGCCCGATCGAGACTCCGGAAGGTCCGAATATCGGTCTTATCAACTCGCTTGCAACATTTGCCCGTGTCAACAAATATGGATTTATTGAAAGTCCGTATCGCAAGATCATTGATGGCAAGGTTACACGCGAAGTCGTTTATCTATCGGCGATGGAAGAGTCGAAGCACTATGTGGCGCAGGCAAATTCCAATTTGTCAGATGACGGCAAATTTGTTGATGAATTCGTCGTTTGTCGTCATGCTAACGAAGTGTTGATGGCGCCTCGCGAGAATATCGACCTCATGGACGTTTCACCGAAGCAGTTGGTTTCTGTTGCTGCAGCGCTTATTCCGTTCCTCGAAAACGATGACGCGAACCGCGCTTTGATGGGTTCCAACATGCAACGTCAGGCTGTGCCACTGGTTCGCGCCGAAGCACCGTTTGTCGGAACCGGTATGGAACCGATCGTTGCTCGTGACTCCGGTGCTGCTATTGCGGCCAAACGTGGTGGTATTGTCGATCAGGTTGACGCAACGCGTATTGTTATTCGTGCGACGCAGGATCTCGACCCGACCAAATCGGGTGTTGATATTTATCGTTTGCATAAATTCCAACGCTCCAATCAGTCGACCTGTATCAACCAGCGTCCTTTGGTTCGTGTTGGCGACCATATCGAGAAGGGCGATATCATTGCTGATGGTCCTTCGACCGATCTCGGTGATTTGGCTCTCGGACGTAACGTTCTCGTCGCGTTCATGCCGTGGAACGGCTATAACTATGAAGATGCTGTTCTATTGTCCGAACGGATGGTTGCAGAAGACGTATTTACTTCAATCCACATTGAGGAATATGAAGTTTCTGCCCGTGATACGAAACTTGGACCGGAAGAGATTACACGTGATATTCCGAATGTTTCGGAAGAAGCACTGAAAAACCTCGATGAAGCAGGTATTGTTTATATCGGTGCCGAAGTTCAACCGGGTGATATTCTCGTTGGTAAGATCACACCGAAGGGTGAAAGTCCGATGACACCGGAAGAGAAGCTCTTGCGAGCTATCTTCGGTGAAAAGGCTTCCGATGTTCGTGATACGTCAATGCGTATGCCTCCGGGGGCATTTGGTACAGTCGTTGAAGTTCGCGTTTTCAATCGCCACGGCGTTGAAAAAGATGAACGTGCTATGGCTATCGAACGCGAAGAAATCGAGCGTTTGGCCAAAGACCGTGATGACGAACAGTCCATTCTGGACCGCAGCGTTTATGCACGCCTTATTGATATGCTGAATGGAAAAACAGCTATCGAAGGGCCTAAGGGCTTCAAGAAAGGCACGAGCCTTAATGAAGCTGTCATGAACGAATTTCCGCGTTCACAATGGTGGCAGTTTGCGGTTGAGGACGAAAAGCTCCAAGGCGAGATTGAAGCATTGCGCAAGCAATACGACGAATCCAAGGATGCTCTCCAGCGTCGCTTCATGGACAAGGTTGAAAAAGTCCAGCGTGGTGACGAAATGCCTCCGGGCGTCATGAAGATGGTCAAGGTTTTTGTTGCTGTTAAGCGCAAAATCCAGCCGGGTGACAAGATGGCGGGTCGTCATGGTAACAAGGGTGTCGTTTCGCGCATTCTGCCGATTGAAGACATGCCATTCCTTGCAGATGGTACACACGCTGATATCGTGTTGAACCCTCTGGGCGTTCCGAGCCGAATGAATGTCGGGCAAATTCTTGAAACCCACCTTGGTTGGGCTTGTGCCGGTATTGGCAAGCAGATAGGCGATTTATTGGAAGCTTATCGTAAGGGCGGAGATATCAAGCCGTTGCGTCAACGTATTGAGGATATTATTCCCGATAATGACCGTAACGAGCCAATCCGTGAATACGATGATCCGAGCATTGTTCGTCTTGCTGACCAGATGAGCCATGGTGTGTCGATTTCGACACCGGTCTTCGATGGTGCACATGATGCCGATATCAACAATATGTTGAAGGAAGCAGGGCTTGCAACTTCAGGACAGGTTCAGCTGTTTGACGGCCGTACCGGTGAACCTTTCGATCGTCAGGTGACAGTGGGCTATATTTATATGCTTAAACTGCACCATCTGGTCGACGATAAGATTCACGCCCGTTCGATTGGACCTTACTCGCTTGTTACCCAGCAGCCGTTGGGTGGTAAAGCACAGTTCGGCGGTCAACGTTTCGGCGAGATGGAGGTCTGGGCACTTGAAGCTTATGGTGCCGCTTACACCTTGCAGGAAATGCTGACAGTGAAGTCGGACGATGTGGCCGGACGTACCAAAGTTTACGAAGCTATTGTTCGTGGCGATGATACGTTTGAAGCGGGTATACCGGAAAGCTTCAATGTTCTGGTTAAGGAAATGCGGTCTCTCGGGCTCAATGTCGAGCTTGATGACACGCGTGAATTATTGGCTCAGCAGCAAAACTTGCCGGATGCAGCCGAGTAATCTGAAAGGTGCGCCCAAGAGGGCGCGCCTCCATTGGCTTTTGTTAAGTCGAACAAATAGATTTCTATTGAGATAGGTTTTTGTTTAACAGTTTACAAAAACAACTATCGCAACGGGTTTTTAGTAAAACCCCTGAAGGAGAACGGCATGAACCAAGAGGTCATGAATCTTTTCAATCCTCAGGCGCCTACACAGACGTTTGATTCCATCAGGATATCAATCGCCAGCCCTGAGAAGATTCTGTCCTGGTCTTACGGCGAAATCAAAAAGCCCGAGACCATTAACTACCGTACGTTCAAGCCAGAACGTGACGGGCTTTTCTGCGCGCGTATTTTCGGGCCGATCAAGGACTATGAATGTCTGTGCGGCAAATACAAGCGCATGAAATATAAAGGCATTATCTGCGAAAAATGCGGCGTTGAAGTAACTCTTTCACGTGTTCGCCGTGAACGTATGGGGCATATCGAACTTGCTGCTCCAGTCGCACATATATGGTTTTTGAAATCACTTCCGAGCCGCATCGGTACGCTTCTTGATATGACCCTCAAAGATATCGAGCGCGTTCTTTATTTTGAAAACTACATTGTAACCGAACCGGGCTTGACCTCGCTCAAGATGCATCAGCTTCTTTCCGAAGAAGAATATATGATGGCAGTTGACGAATTCGGCCCCGACCAGTTTACAGCTTTGATCGGTGCAGAAGCTATCTACGAGCTCTTGGCTGCAATGGATTTGCAGAAAATTGCTGCAGATTTGCGCACCGAATTGGCAGAAACGACATCGGACCTGAAAATCAAGAAATTGATGAAGCGTCTGAAGATCGTTGAAAACTTCATTGAATCGGGAAATCGTCCGGAATGGATGATTATGAAAGTCATTCCGGTTATTCCGCCGGATTTGCGCCCGTTAGTTCCGTTGGATGGTGGCCGTTTTGCGACGTCCGACCTGAATGACCTCTATCGTCGTGTGATCAACCGTAACAATCGTTTGAAACGTCTGATCGAGCTTCGCGCTCCCGGCATTATTGTACGTAACGAAAAACGTATGTTGCAGGAAGCTGTCGATGCGCTGTTCGATAATGGTCGCCGTGGTCGTGTCATTACCGGTGCCAATAAGCGTCCGTTGAAATCGCTCTCGGATATGCTGAAAGGCAAGCAGGGACGTTTCCGTCAAAACCTGCTCGGTAAACGCGTCGACTATTCCGGTCGTTCTGTTATTGTGACCGGACCGGAACTGAAGTTGCATCAATGCGGCTTGCCGAAGAAAATGGCTTTGGAACTATTCAAGCCGTTCATTTACGCACGCCTTGATGCAAAGGGTTATTCATCAACCGTAAAACAAGCCAAGAAGCTCGTTGAAAAAGAACGCCCTGAAGTTTGGGATATTCTCGAAGAAGTTATCCGTGAACACCCAATTCTTTTGAACCGCGCTCCGACGTTGCACCGTTTGGGAATTCAGGCCTTTGAACCGACTTTGATCGAAGGTAAGGCAATCCAGCTTCATCCGCTGGTATGTACAGCTTTCAACGCCGATTTCGATGGCGACCAAATGGCTGTCCACGTACCGCTGTCGCTCGAAGCCCAGCTCGAAGCCCGCGTCTTGATGATGTCGACAAACAATATTCTGCACCCTGCCAACGGCGCGCCGATTATTGTTCCTTCGCAAGACATGGTGCTTGGCCTTTATTACCTGTCAATTGTTTGCGAACATGAGCCGGGTGAGGGGATGGCTTTCGGTGATATGGGTGAATTGCAGCACGCTTTGGAGAGTAAAGTTGTGACGCTTCACACCAAGATCAAAGGGCGTGTCAAGAGTATTGATGCAGAGGGTAATGTTGTTTCGAAGATTTACGATACCACACCGGGTCGTCTGATCATCGGTGAAACACTGCCCAAAAGCCCGAACATCAAGTTCGACATTGTCAATCAGGAAATGACCAAAAAGAACATTTCCAAGATGATTGACCATGTTTACCGTCACTGCGGACAAAAAGAAACAGTGATGTTCTGCGACCGCATCATGTCTCTGGGTTTTGCCAATGCTTGCCGTGCCGGCATTTCGTTCGGTAAGGACGATATGGTTATACCGGAAAGCAAGGCAAGACTGGTTCAGGAAACCGAGGCTTTGGCCAAGGAATATGAACAGCAATATAATGACGGTCTTATTACACAGGGTGAGAAGTACAACAAGGTTGTCGACGCTTGGGGTAAATGTACCGATCGCGTTGCCGACGAGATGATGAAACGCATTCAGGCGGTTGAATTTGATCCCGAAACAGGGCGTCAAAAACCGATGAATTCGATTTACATGATGTCTCACTCCGGTGCCCGTGGGTCGCCGAACCAGATGAAGCAGCTGGGTGGTATGCGTGGGTTGATGGCAAAGCCTTCGGGCGAAATCATCGAAACACCGATTATCTCCAACTTCAAGGAAGGCTTGACTGTGAACGAGTACTTCAACTCGACACACGGTGCCCGTAAGGGACTTGCCGATACAGCCTTGAAGACAGCTAACTCCGGTTACTTGACCCGTCGCCTTGTCGACGTTGCGCAAGATGCTATCATTTCCGAGGTTGATTGCGGAACAGACAAAGGTCTGACAATGCAGGCTATCGTTGATGCCGGTCAGGTTGTTGCCTCCCTCGGCCAACGTATCCTTGGTCGTACCGCACTTCACGATATTATCCATCCGACAACGGGTGAAGTCATCGTTGAAGGCGGCCGCATGATCGAGGAAGCGGATGTTGCCAAGATTGAAGCTGCCGGTATCCAGTCTGTCCAGATCCGTTCTGCTCTGACTTGCGAAACCCGCATCGGTGTTTGTGCCAAGTGCTATGGTCGTGATCTCGCACGTGGTACGCCGGTCAATCAGGGTGAAGCAGTCGGTGTTATTGCAGCCCAGTCTATTGGTGAGCCGGGTACACAGTTGACAATGCGTACATTCCACTTGGGCGGTACCGCACAGGTTGTTGATACCTCTTATCTGGAAGCATCCTATGAAGGTAAGGTTGAATTGCGCCACCGCAAGGTTGTTCGCAATTCTGAAGGCCATCTGGTCGTTATGGGTCGTAATATGGCTATCCTTATCAAGGATGAAAACGGTAAGGAACGCGCTTCTCACCGCATTACCTATGGTGCTCGCATCTTCGTTGACGATGGCGATGTCGTTAAACGTGGTCAGCGTATTGCCGAATGGGATCCGTATACCCGTCCGATCATGACCGAAGTTGAAGGCTATATCGGCTTCGAGGATATGGTTGATGGTCTATCTGTTACAGAAACGACCGATGAAGCAACCGGTATCACCAAACGTCAGGTTATTGACTGGCGTGCCAATCCGCGTGGCGCCGATCTTAAGCCTGCCATTGTTATCTATTCTGATAAAAAAGGCAGCAAGATCGCCAAGCTTTCGAAGGGTGGTGATGCCCGTTATATGATGTCGGTTGAAACCATTCTCTCGGTTGAACCGGGTGCTCATGTAATGGCTGGTGATGTTATTGGTCGTTTACCAATGGAAAGCGCCAAGACCAAGGATATTACCGGTGGTCTTCCACGCGTTGCCGAACTCTTTGAAGCACGTCGTCCGAAGGATCATGCTATTATTGCTGAAATTGATGGCACAATCCGCTTTGGACGCGACTATAAGAACAAACGGCGCATCACAATCGAGCCGAATGATGATACGGTAGAGCCTGTGGAATATCTCATTCCGAAGGGCAAGCCTTTCCATCTGCAGGATGGTGACCAGATTGAAAAGGGTGATTATATCCTCGACGGCAATCCGGCACCGCATGATATTCTGGCCATCAAGGGTGTGGAAGCTTTGGCCTCCTATCTCGTCAATGAAATACAATCTGTCTATCGTCTCCAAGGTGTTGTGATCAACGATAAGCATATTGAAGTCATCGTTCGCCAGATGCTGCAAAAAGTCGAAATTACCGATTCCGGTGACTCCGGCTATATTCCGGGTGACCATGTTGACCGGATCGAGCTACAGGAAGTTAATGATCGGCTCATCGAAGAAGGTAAGAAACCGGCAAGCGGCAATCCTGTTCTGCTGGGTATTACCAAAGCTTCACTGCAGACACCGTCATTTATTTCTGCAGCATCCTTCCAAGAAACAACGCGTGTGCTTACTGAAGCAGCCGTTGCCGGAAAGATGGATACTTTGCAGGGCTTGAAGGAAAACGTTATCGTTGGTCGTCTTATCCCTGCCGGTACCGGTGGCGCAATTGCCCAGATCCGTCGCATTGCAACAGCTCGTGACGATCTGATCGTTGATGAACATCGCAAAGCCAATGGTGGCGATAAAGCCAATGCTATGTTGTCTGATATGACACATACAGCGGCTGAATAAGCCCACTATCAGGCTGGTTTTAGAACAAAAGAAAAGCCCGACTTAATTGTCGGGCTTTTTGTATTTTAACGTTTGAAAAATTTTCGGGCTTGAAAGAGGGGAGCTGATTTTTAAAAAGAAATTGTTCAATCGGTTATCATTTCAGCTATTCGGAAATCTCGATCGGATTCAAATCTGGGTCACGTATGTAAACGGAACGGATTTTCCCATTCGCTCCGGTGCGCTCGACAGGACCTTCAACAATAGGACAGTTGTTCTTTTTCAGGTGAGTAATGACTTTATCGATAGAAAGTTTTGATATGAAACAGAGTTCCAAACTACCCGGAACGGGCAGGTGAGACTTAGGTTTTTACTCTTTGCCATATTGATGGAGATTGATCTTCTGATTGCCGAAGCGGAGTGCAAAACGATTTTCTCCGAAAACGTCTAGCTTGAGCTCCAAAATTTCCATGTAAAAACGCTTGGTCGCTTCGAGATCAAAACATGTCATTACAAAGAGGTCAGTATGATCGAAAAGCATTGAAATCCATCCTCGCCAATAAAATCATTAGTGCGATATTTTGTATATTTATTTAGAAAAATTATAGAATTTTACAGTCATAAAAATATTTTTAATTTAAATCAATTTTTATTTCTAAATATATTTTAATATAAAAATATATTTTATATAAAACATAAAAATAAATAAATTAAATAATGAATATTCTTTATTAAGAAAATTTTATTTAAATATATAAAATAAAATTGTATTTAAGATATTTGAAATAGGAAGAAACAATAATAATTATCGTAAAATAAAAAAATACGTAAACGGGGTTAAAAATAGATTTATCCAAATCCCACGACAGGTATTATTAAGATTGTGAAAGAAACCCACGATAGCTACTATCAAGATTGTGTAAGAGATTAAGAGTTAGCTGGTAAAAGCACGAGAAGGAATGAAATTTTCCGAACAGAATTGGAAAGGGCTTGATCATGGGAACTAAAAGGAGAAAACAGTAGTAAATGAAAAGCGGGATAATTTGTCACACGACAACAAAACAGAAGATCTTGGGAGCCACCATATTTAGTAACGTCATTTAGCGAGACGGTTTGTAAGCGGAAATATTCGCGCTAATAAGTCACTCTGGTAGTACCGGTTGTAATCCACATTAGTCGTAACAACGAGATCAGTCCTATCAATGGTCGGGCTCATCATGTTGGTGGTCACCGATTTCGATATTGGCATCGTCAAGAGTTAGCTCATGGCGTTCGCAGGTTTCATACATCCAATTTGTGAATTTTACTTTCAGTCCGTTAAGCGAATAAAGATCGGTATAGTAAATGCGATTAGTAGCCATGCACCAAGGGACATCTTTTGCGTCAATTCCCGATTGTTTGTGGAGAAGTTCCGTAACATAAGCAATACCTTCTTCACAGCTTTCGGTGCGGCAATAATTTTTATCCTCGGCAAAGGCATAGAGCTCTGACCTGCCAAGCCAGTTGACGAGGCTGTTGAAAGAAATTGGAATGGCGGCAATGACAATCAAAACGATCAAGCCAAATATCCAAATTTTCTTATGCATGATGGCACACTTCGCTTGACGTGTTCGTTTGTTGACGACGTTTTCACCTTGTCCGCATGATAGACGGATTAAGGCCTTTGAAATAGAGCATAATTGCATCACCCTTTTAAAAAATTCAAATATAAGAGAAGAATTCTCGTGTTGGTTAGCTGATACAGATAGCTGAACATGCGCATTTTAGTCTGAGATATCGGTGTTGAAGCAAGCCTATTGCTGGCTTAATAAACGACAAAAAATGGAGTCAATTTAGAGAGATTGCCATAATCAGCGTTGAAAGCGATGAAAGGCGTTGTGAGTGATATGGTCGGTTGGTGCGAAGATATAATTGTGGCGGAATGGAATTTTAATGCCCGTATTCTATTGCATCAGCATTTTTCAACGCTATGGTGGAAATAAAAGATGGAAATATTGAGGTTTGACAGATTGTTAGTCGAACCTTGTTTGGTAAGCTTATGCATGAATATTATTCAATAGGTGAACTTACGCGGGAATTTGGCGTAACAACGCGGACATTGCGTTATTATGAAGATCAGGGGCTTATTGTCCCGATGCGCCGTGGCAGGACACGTCTCTATACCGAGCTTGATCGGCATCGGTTGCAACAGATATTAAGAGCCAAACGACTGAATTTCACTTTGGCAGAAATTGCCTCTTTGTTAACCGTTACCGGTACGCCGCTTGACGATACGGTGAAAGTCGAGAACGTGTTGCAGGAAATAAAAGAAAAACGCGAGGATCTCAAACAGATGCGCCGCGATATAGACGAATCATTGCACGAGCTTGAACGCATAGAAGAAATCTGTTTCGAGCGTTTGGCCGAACGCGAAGTCAATGGTTAAGTCGAAGATAAATTCGGGACAGTCTTAACTCTTTCATCAAAGCTATTGTTGCTTCAAAACGGTTTGCCCCCAGCAAGCATTGATGGATTTTTGTAATCTTTCATCGGTCTGGCTGACCTCTCCTCTGGAAAATTCGCTCATCATTTGTTGATGATCTATTTGGTCAAATACGCAACTGCAAAAAGCAGTACATAAATGACTATCAGCCTGGCTCTCACGACATTCATTGACGCAAGCCCTTTCCAAGGGTTTACGCAATGCATCCGGAGAAGGGGGAAAAACAGCAGCAATACAATAAAGGAGAGCTAACAGGACAGGTTGGTGAACGAGATAAAATATGAGGCTGTGGCGCCCGATGAGCTGTAGGGATTTATTGAGCCATTGCGGGCGGATCCCGTTTTGTAAATATATAAATAGATGAAACTTGTCGCAGATGCGGGCTGTTGTAAGCCCTAAAAGAGCTGAGCCGAACCACGGGAAAACCGGAACATAATCAAATGAGGGGCGGGGATAGCTCGAAAATCCGATCCATAATAAATAAGGTGCGTTGAAAAAATCGGATTTCAGTATGAATGGCAACAGAACAAAAATAAAAATAGCCAAAAAATTCAATACAAGCGGCGTATGCAAGAAAAGCAATCCGATGACGGTTGCCACAGCTATTTCATGTAATATTCCGAAATAGATGAAGCCTTGCGGCATGATAAAATAGGTAACAATAGAGACAACAAAAGCAGCCAGTACGATGATCGACAAGCGTCGGAAATAGGGCGAAAAGCGGAACTGTTTTCCCTGTGCAAGATAGAGACTGAAACCGGAAATAAACAGGAAACAAAACGCGACAATGCGCGCCAGAACACGCAAACTGCCTTCAGCAGGAACTTGAGGGTCTATATAGGAAAAATAGCTCAAATCCCAACTGAAATGATAAACCACCATGCCAATCAGTGCGAGCCCGCGAAAGAGATCAACCTTTTGTAATCGTATTTTAATCGTTTCAGGCTGGTTCATATCGGTATCCTTTGCTATCTATCTAACACAAAGTTTTTGCTTTGCTTGGGTAAATTAGGCCGCTTGTTCATTTTTCCTGTGGGTGGAACATAAAAATGACCAAAATTGAAAAATTTTGCGACGTTGTAAAAAGTAGAAAGTCTATCAGGGCTTACCTCGATAAAGACGTTGACCGTAAGATGGTGGAAGATATTTTGCGCTTATCGTCGCGAGCACCTTCGGGAGCAAATATACAGGCTTGGCAAGTTATCGTTCTTCATAACGGGACATTGAAAAAGTTGGGACAAAAACTTTTTGACATGTCGGTGGCAGGCATAAAAGAAGAATGTGAATATCAGTTTTATCCCCGTTCGTGGCGTGAGCCTTATCTCGCGCGACGGCGTAAAGTCGGCTGGGACCTTTATCGGTCACTGGGTATCGCGCGTTCAGAGCGAAGCAAGATCGAACACCAGCAAGCGAAAAATTTTATGTTTTTTGGTGCTCCGGTGGGACTTATTTTTACAATGGACAGGGATATGGAGCTTGGCAGTTGGCTCGACCTTGGCTGTTTTATTCAGACAATCGCACTTGTAGCGAGAAGTTTTGGTCTTGATAGCTGTATTCAGGCGGCTTTTTCAGAATATCATAAAACGATCTCTGACGAGCTTCAAATACCGCCTGAACGACAGGTTATTTGCGGACTTGCCTTAGGCTATCGCGATGAAAACGCACCTGAAAACAATTTTCCGACCGAACGTGTCCCGTTGGAGGATTTTGTTCGCTTTGTTGATTGAGTGCGGCCGGAACGGGATTTCGCTTTGCTTTAGTGATAAATTCCTCAAAAATATTTTGTGAATAGAAAAATTTGTTAATCAAATTTTAATATTGTGTCTTTGCGGGTTCACCGTTATAGGTGTCGTCAATACGAATTCTGCGTTGATTGTATTGCGGGTATCAAAAGGTGCTTTATGGATGAAATTGTCGAAAAATCATGTTGGGGCATCGCTATTCGGGCATCACTCGGACTCCTTGCTATTATTGCCGTGATTTATCTGACTGTCGGTTTCTAGAATTTGTTCAGGCGCAAACGTCCATTTCATAATGGATATCGATTTGTTCGTTTAAATCCATGTTTCTATCAGTTTTCGAACTATTCAAAATCGGCATAGGACCGTCAAGCTCTCACACAATGGGGCCAATGACGGCAGCCAACAGGTTCCTGGCGGAGATACTGTCGAACAATTGGCCTAAGCCGGTCAACACTTCAATTACCCGTTTGCGTGTCTCTTTACATGGATCATTGGCCTTTACCGGTCTCGGACATGCAACAGATCGTGCCGTTATATTGGGCTTGTTGGGGCAACAACCGGCAAGTGTCGATCCCGATAACATGGATAAATTGGTCGCATCAGTCTATCAGACAAAGAAAGTTCAACCTGCCGGTCATCCGGACTACCGGTTTGACCCCGAAAAAGATTTGATCTTCGATCGGAAGACGGTGTTACCAGGGCATAGCAATGGTCTTGTTTTCGAAGGACTTGACCAATTTGGAAACGTCCTTTTGCGGCGCGTTTATTATTCTATCGGCGGCGGATTTGTTGTGAGCGAGGACGAATTAAATCGCGTTGAACATAATAAAAAAAATGACAACCGGATTGTTCCTTTTCCCTTTGATACAGCAACAATGATGCTTGATATGGCGAAAAAATCCGGCCTGTCTATCGCCGAAATGAAGCGCGCCAATGAAGAAACGTTGATGACGCGAAGTGAACTTGATGAAGGTCTCGATAAAATATTTCTTGCGATGAAATCAAGTGTTGATCGCGGACTTCATCATGATGGTGAACTACCCGGAGGGCTACACATCAAGCGTCGAGCCAAGAAGCTTTATGACAAATTATTGAGCGATAGCAAAAGAAATAAAGTTGGACCTTTAGCAGCAAATGACTGGCTTTCAACTTATGCTATAGCGGTTAATGAGGAAAATGCCGCAGGCGGACGTATTGTAACCGCGCCTACCAATGGCGCGGCAGGGGTGGTTCCGGCCGTACTCAGTTATTATTTGCGGTTTTGTGCCGGAGCCGAACGCGACGGCATACGTAATTTTTTGCTTACTGCTGCGGCGATTGGCGGTGTCATAAAATATAACGCGTCGATTTCAGGAGCAGAGGTCGGTTGTCAGGGTGAAATCGGCTCGGCAGCTTCCATGGCTGCGGCAGGGTTGACTGCTGCTTTGGGTGGAACAGCGATGCAGATTGAAAATGCTGCGGAAATTGCTCTTGAACATCATCTGGGGATGACATGTGATCCGGTAGCAGGCCTTGTTCAAGTACCGTGTATCGAAAGAAATGCCATGGGTGCCGTTAAAGCGGTGACAGCCGCTTCGCTGGCACTTCATGGCGATGGCAGCCATTTTGTTTCACTGGATGCCTGTATCCGAACGATGCGCGAAACCGGCCGTGATATGAGTGACAAATATAAAGAAACAAGCAAGGGTGGACTTGCAGTCAATGTGACGGATTGTTAAGTCATAAATTATGACACTTCACATGGTAAAATTATGTGTTGGCTGCTCTTCACCGGAGGAGCTTGCCCAATGGATTGATTATCGTTTGGAACAACTGAAAGCTGCTGGCGAAAAACCGGAGCAATATCACATCACTCGTATGGTGCCAAAAAGAATTGACGAACTCCTCGACGGTGGCTCGCTTTACTGGGTGATGAAAGGCAATATACAATGCCGACAAAAATTTCTGGATATTCGCCCCTTTACCGATGATGAAGGTATCCATCGTTGCAAGCTTGTTCTCGAGCCAAAAATTATACCGACAATCTGGCAGCCGAGACGTGCTTTCCAAGGGTGGCGCTATCTTGATGGAAGTGAAGCGCCAGAGGATGACAATACGAGTGAGAAAGCCCGCCTGCCGGCTGCTTTAAAACAGGAACTGGCCGATCTCGGTTTGCTTTAGAGCAGGCGGATATTTTGTAGACTTTAGGGATTTAGATATTTGTCGATCCCAAGCGGAATTTTACACCGAAAGATCCACGTGGACTTGCAACACGCAAATGAATGCGAACCGGTGGCATAGCCAGACGACGGTTACGTTGTGTTTGGCAAATCAGGAGACCAAGAAGCGAGCGCGTGGTGATACCGCGCGGCGTCGCTTTCAGGTCAGCCAATTTCAAAGCAGCCTGCTGAAGAGATCGCAAAGCGAGAAGCGAGCCCTCGTGATTAACGGAGCGGGCTTTTAACACCATATCATTTGCATTTGCCATAGCTTGATTACCTTTTACGCAAAACTCAGACATTGGTTACATTGTTATCGCATAGCAGTTAAAATTTGCTTTCTTTAGAAGCGAACAGGCGTCCCATGCCGCTTTTTTTGTATTGAAACCGACGAAACGGGCGCGATAGTAGCGCTGGCCGTCTTTTTCAAAAATCTGGGTATAAGGCGTCGCTGTTGCCAAAGCCGAGCGGGCGGCATCCGATGCATTTGACAGCATTTCCGTTGCCTGTTGTTGATTTGGCAAAGAACCGATCTGTATAGCCCAGCCTGTCTGGTCGGAACGCCCGTTGGTTGGCGCAGATGCGGTAATTACGGGATCGATAGCTGTTTTTTCATTGGCATCGTTTTTCTGTTTTGAAACGATTGCCTGATCAAGCTCTTTTACAGCCGGAGCGGTTTTTGCTGTTGTGTTGGCAAGCGCGGTCAAAACATCAGAGTTATTATCCGGCTTTTTGGCAATCTGCGGATTTGAAGCAGTCGTTACAGCTTCTGGCTTCGGCGTCGAAGCAGTTGTATCGGCTTTAGCCACGGCTATGTCGGCTTTGGCAACCGGAACGGGTGCTTTGTGAGGCTCCGGCAAGTCATATTGTGTTGCCGCAATAAGAGGGGCGCGTGTTTTGGCTCGACTTGCTTCCGGTAGATAACGCCGCAAAAGCTCTGCCATGTGTGCATCGCGTAAAGCAGATGATTTGCCACCCATGACAACGGCAACAATAGAGCGTCCATCCATACGCATAGATGTAGCAAGGTTTGAACCGGACATGCGGGTGTAGCCGGTTTTAATACCGTCAACGCCTTTCATATCCCGTACCAACCGGTTGTGTCCGTTAATGGTTTGGCCGCGGAACTGGAAACTTGTGGTTTTGAACCAGTCATACTGCTTCGGAAAATGTTCGCGGAGCGCCAAAGATAAAATTGCAAGATCGCGTGCCGTCGAATAGTTCTGTACGTCCGGTAAACCCGATGCATTGGCAAAATTGGTATTCATCATGCCCAAGCGACGTGCTTTTGCCGTCATGATCTGGGCAAAGCGCTGTTCGGAACCGCCAAGATATTCACCGATTGCAGTTGCGACATCATTTGCAGATTTCGTGATCAATGCCTTGGCTGCAAGCTCTGCCGGAATCGTTTGGCCGGTTCTGAAACCGATTTTTGTGGGTGGACGGGAAGCTGCATAGGCGGAAACGGGAATAGGGGTGTTTGGTGTGACACGACCCGATTGCATTGCCTCGAACAAAAGATAAAGCGTCATCATCTTCGTAAGGGATGCCGGATAGCGACGTGCATTTCCATTAACTTCGTATAAGGTTCGTCCGGTATTGGCATCGACAACTATAGCGGCATATTTATCGGCATAAGCGCTTTGTGGAGCTGCTTGTGCATAGGTCATAGACACTGAAAATATGAGAGTTGCAATGGCGGCTTTCTTTATGAAACGAGCTACTTTTTGGTAGGCTTTTTGCACTTTTTACGACCTTTTATTACGCCAAACAGAATTTGCGACAAAAGGGGTCTCACAGACCCCTGCCGCCTTTTCGCGGGGAAGATTAATATGACAGCGTTACCAATTTCTTTATGAGAACAAATTTTTAGTGATTATTATTTGGCTAAAGGGAGAAGCTTAGTGGTGGAAAATGGCGTAAAACAATTATTAAACTTGCGATTCTGGGACTTATAATCTGTTAAAAATACATTACATGGAATGCATGGGCGAGAAAGAACAATAACCTTGGTAGAATTAAGTTTGCAAAAATTAGCCGGACAGAATGGCGGGAAGGAAAATGAAGACACAGGTAGTTTTGAAACCGGTGTTGCAACAAAATCCCTTCCGAAAGTAAAAAAACCGGATTTTTATCGTGTTCTCCTCTTGAATGATGATTACACGCCTATGGATTTTGTTGTGTTTGTTTTACAAAAATTTTTTCGTAAAAATCGTGAAGATGCAACGCGTATTATGTTGAATGTTCACCATACGGGTGTTGGTGAATGTGGTGTTTATTCCTATGAAGTCGCCGAAACAAAAGTTGCGCAAGTTATGGATTGTGCCCGGGAAAATCAGCATCCTTTGCAATGCGTAATGGAAAGAAAGTGAACTCCGATGCCGTCTTTTACCACAAGCCTCGAAAAGACCCTTCATAGAGCGCTTATGATTGCCAGTGACGCACATCAGGAATATGCGACATTGGAACATTTGTTATTGGCGTTGCTTGATGATGTTGATGCTAAAGCCGTTATCCTTGCTTGTAACGTTGACATTGAACAATTACGCACGCGTTTGACGCAATATGTCCAATCGGAACTCGATTCGCAGATAGGCGATGATGAAGATACCAAGCCTACCAATTCGTTCCAGCGCGTTATCCAGCGTGCGGTTATCCATGTCCAGTCGGCAGGACGGGATATTGTAACCGGTGCAAATGTTCTTGTTGCAATTTTCGCCGAACGGGAAAGTTTTGCTGCTTATTTCCTTCAGGAACTGGGAATGACACGCTATGATGCGGTCAATTTTATTTCCCATGGTATCGCAAGCGAAAATGGCGCTGCGAGCTTCCCGCTGGATGATTCTGATGACGAGGTGTCAACTTCGCAATCGGCCAACAAGGATACCGATGCACTTTCGGCATATTGTATCAATCTTAACGAACGTGCGCGTCAGGGCAAGATTGACACATTGATAGGTAGGGATAAAGAAATTGCCAGAACAATCCAGATTTTATGCCGGAGGTCGAAAAACAATCCGCTTCTGGTTGGAGATCCCGGAGTAGGTAAAACAGCTATCGCCGAGGGCTTGGCAAAACGAATTGTCGATGGCGAAGTGCCGGACGTTTTAAGCAGTGCTACGATTTTTTCACTCGATATGGGAATGCTTGTTGCCGGTACCCGTTATCGTGGTGATTTTGAAGAACGCTTGAAACAGGTTGTAAAAGAGCTTGAAAACTATAAGGGTGCCATTCTCTTTATTGATGAAATTCATACTCTGATCGGCGCGGGCGCAACATCGGGCGGTAGTATGGATGCTGCAAATCTTTTGAAACCGGCACTTTCTTCGGGGCTTATTCGTTGCATCGGTTCGACGACCTATAAAGAATACCGTCAAATCTTCGAGAAAGATCGGGCTTTGGCTCGGCGTTTCCAAAAGATCGATGTCAATGAACCGTCTATTGATGATGCCATTGAAATTCTGAAAGGTTTGAAGCCTTATTTCGAGAACTTCCATCAGATAAAATATACCGATGATGCTATGAAGGCGTCGGTCGAACTTTCATCACGTTACATGTCGGACAGGCGGCTACCTGATAAAGCGATAGATGTGGTCGACGAGACGGGCGCGGCACAAATGCTTTTGCCTAAAGACAAAAGAAAAAAGACAATTGGTGTGAAAGAGATTGAGGAAACGGTTGCAACAATGGCACGCATTCCTCAAAAAAACATATCGCGCGATGATCGTAAAACATTGGCAAATCTCGAAAAAGAATTGCGAAGAGTGGTTTATGGGCAGGATAAAGCAATTGCCGCTTTGACTTCATCAATCAAGCTTGCCCGTGCCGGTCTGCGCGAACCGGACAAGCCTATAGGGAGCTATCTATTTTCAGGTCCGACCGGCGTTGGTAAAACGGAGGTCGCCAAACAACTTGCAGCGTCTCTCGGCATCGAGTTGTTACGATTTGATATGTCGGAATATATGGAACGGCACACTGTTTCGAGATTGATAGGTGCACCACCGGGATATGTCGGCTTCGATCAGGGCGGGTTGTTGACAGATGCTGTCGACCAGAACCCACACGCTGTGCTTTTGCTTGATGAAATAGAAAAAGCGCATCCTGATCTCTATAATATTCTTTTACAGGTGATGGATCACGGTAAGCTGACCGATCACAATGGAAAGCAGATCGATTTTCGCAACATCATTCTTATTATGACGACAAATGCCGGTGCAGTGGATATGGCAAAGTCTGCAATCGGTTTTGGAAAGACCGAGCGTGAGGGCGATGACATAGAGGCAATTAACCAGTTATTTCCTCCGGAGTTCCGTAACCGGCTTGATGCGATCATTCCATTTGCACCCTTGTCTGAACCGATTATTCATCAGGTCGTACAGAAGTTTATTTTGCAACTCGAAGCACAACTTGCCGATCGGGAAATAACCTTCGAGTTGAGTGATGGCGCAACCAAATGGCTTGCTAATAAAGGTTATGATCAACGTATGGGGGCTCGTCCTCTATCGCGGGTTATTCAGGAATATATAAAGAAGCCGCTGGCTGAAGAAATATTGTTCGGAAAGCTCCGCCATGGCGGTACTGTTAAAGTTATGACCGATAAATCGGACAAAAACAAACTGGCTTTGGAAATTATCAGTAATGAAGCACAAACGAACAAAAAACCGGTAAGAGCAGTCAAGGCTTCCGGAAGGCGGGTAAAAAAGCCGACGCCGGCCGATCAATGAATGCAATGACGATATATATATAGCAGCAAAATATAACGTCGAAAAATAAATCATATCGAGACAAAAATGCCTGCGCGATGAACCATCGGGCAGGCATTTCTGATAAACTTTTTCGTTACGGTGCTTTTGCACAGAACCGGTTGGTTATTGTGGCTCGCCTTTGTTTTAAAGTGCTGCGCGGATTTTTGCGGCAGATTCTTCCAGTGTTTTTGTATCGACCGGTTCCCCGCTATGTGGCTTCAAAGGAACATTTTCGAAACGCGGAATAACATGGAAATGGAGATGAAAAACAGTTTGACCGCTTGCCGGTTCATTAAACTGCATGACAGTTACACCATCTGCATTGAATGCTTTTTTAACAGCCTTTGCTATTTTCTGCACAACCTTGATAACTTTAGCTAGAGTCTCCGGCTCAGCATCCAGTAGATTGCGGGAGCCTTTCCGTGGAACAATCAATGTATGCCCTTTACCTTGCGGCATGACATCCATGAAAGCGATGACATCGTCATCTTCATAAACTCGGATAGAGGGAATTTCTCCACGAATCAACTTCGCAAAAATATTATTTTCATCATAACTTTGTTGCATTTTTCTCCTCACTTATTGTTTTAGACATCGCACTAACTATTAGGATGTACGGGGTTTAATTGTCGTTGTCGGGTTTAAAACCTTCAAATATCATTTGGTCGGCATTAACACGTGCTCTTTCCCACTCTTCAGAATTGTGAATAGTAAAAGCAAGAACGGGCATGCCCAGCTTTTCACGGACAAACCGTACAAAAGGATTGGACAACTGCCTGAAATTATAGGCCACGAACTCCATATCATGAGCAAGCATTGCAAAGTGTTGTTCAATCTCCGAGCGCTTGTTTCCTTCAGCTTTTATCCCGTGTGGTATTGCACGGTCACCGAAACGTATGCGCCGTAAAATATGCACATCCTGAGACATGATTGCCGATTTGTTCGGGTAAGCAACCAACAACTCTGTCACCGTTGAAATCAGGCCCGCATCTTCTCCTTCATTGCCTTCCAGATTTGCCAGAACAGGGACTTTGCCGGCAATGTTTTGAAGAAGTGCCTCAAGGGTAAAAATGCGTGGCTTGCCCTCACTGGTTTGGATATTGGCAATTTCCGATGAACGGAGATCTATGATACGTTTTTTCTGGCCTGTTATTTGTTCAAGAGAAGCGCCATGAAATACCATCGGAACGCCGTCATGAGACAGTTGGACATCGCAACAAATGGTATAATTCTCAAGCGCTGCCAGTTCGAATGCCGGCAGCGTATTTTCTTGAACAGACTTATCTAAGCCATGAAGTCCACTATTCGCGATGGGCCTTTTTGATAACCAATCAATCCTCATCACTCAGATTTCCAGAATTGCTTCCACTTCCACCGGAACATCCATCGGTAGTGCAGCAACTCCTACAGCCGAACGAGCATGCTTTCCGGCTTCACCCAAAACATTGACAAACAAATCCGAAGCACCGTTGGCAACTTGAGGAATGTCAGTGAAATTGGGGTCGGTTGCAACAAAAGCGGTTACTTTTATGACCTGCTTGATTTTGTTCAAATCTCCCAAAGCGGCTTTTGCCTGTGCCAGAATGTTGATTGCACATGCTTCGGCAGATTTTTTTGCCTGTTCAGAAGTGACTGTCCGGCCGACTTTGCCTATTGCGACAGGCTTTCCGTTACTAAGCGGAAGTTGACCGGAAATATAAAGCTGGTTACCGGATTTTCTGGCAGTCACGTAATTTGCTACAGGTTGTACAGCAGCGGGAATTGTAACGCCAAGTTTTTGCAAACGACTTTCAATCGTATCAGACATTTTTTACCTCTTTTCCCGTCATTTCATATTTGCTCAATAACCCATTTTCTCGAACATGGAAATGCGATCTTCAAAAAAAGAAATTACTCGCTTTTTTACCATTATATATGATAACGCCAAGGTTAAGGAAAAAACAGGAATATGCGGATGCCAAAATTTCTATTTGCCTTTATTTTATCGGTTATGTGCGTGAACGTTGCACGAGGCGAAGATAAAGTTGTCATGGTGCCGCATTTGGCAATCTATGACCTCCAGCTTGAAAATGCTGCAGATAAATCGGGTATTTCGGGTCTCGTCGGCCGTATGGCTTATGAATTCAATGGTTCGGCTTGTGAAGGTTATACCACAAGGTTTCGCTTCGTCACGCGCATCAATATGGCTGATTCACCAACGCGTCTTACCGATCAACAAATGACCAGTTTTGAATCGGCAAATGGCAAAGAATTCCGTTTTGTAAGCAAAACTATAATCGATCAGGAAGTTACAAGTGAAACGGATGGCGTTGCCAAAATTTCCAATGGAAATATGATTGTCAATACGAAGAAGCCCAAAGAAAATGAAGTCAAGTTAAAATCGGCCGCTTTTCCGACAATCCAGACTGAAGAAGTCATCCGTAAAGCAAAAGCCGGCCAGCATTTTTACCGGACAGTCTTGTTCGATGGCTCGGATGATGCTGATCGTCTGACGGAAGCGACAGTGGTGTTAGGCGATAAAGTGGATGCAAAGTCTGACGATGAAACCAAAATCATGGGGAAACTCGGAAATGAGCCATATTGGCCGGTGACAATTTCCTATTACAATGATGACGAGAATCAGGACGGTTTACCAGTCTATCGAACAAGCTTTCTTCTTTATGAGAATGGCGTCACACGTGACCTTGTAATGGATTATGGAAATTTTTCTGTTCGGGGTAAATTACAAACTTTCAAATTATTTGATGCCCCGTCTTCAAAGGAAAATTGTAAAGACTAAAACCGGTTACAACGATTTTTGTATTTTGTTTAAGAATATCGCTTGGTTGAGGTTAAAAGACTTGAAACTTTGTCCGATATCACTTAACTAACCAAATATTCCACACACGGGAAATGGGTGATTGCGGGAGAAATCCGCAATTTTCCGCCGGTGGCAGGTGTTACCTGCCTCATTCCGTGGAGGTTCAACCGGAAAGGATAAAAAAATGGCATTGCCAGATTTTACTATGCGCCAGCTTTTGGAAGCCGGTGTTCACTTTGGTCACCAGACACATCGCTGGAACCCGAAAATGGCTCCCTATATCTATGGGCAGCGCAATAACATTCATATTATCGATCTTGCACAGACTGTACCCTTACTCCATAACGCCTTGAAGGTGGTATCGGACACGGTTGCCCGCGGTGGTCGTGTGCTTTTTGTTGGCACTAAGCGTCAGGCTTCCGATATTATTGCGGAAGCGGCCAACCGTTCGGCCCAGTATTACGTCAATGCGCGTTGGCTCGGCGGTATGTTGACCAACTGGAAAACAATTTCCAATTCTATTCAGCGTTTGCGCAAACTGGACGGAATTCTTGCCAATGAAGCACAGGGCTTCACCAAGAAGGAACGTCTTAATATTGAACATGACCGCGATAAACTCAATCGCGCACTTGGCGGTATCAAGGATATGGGTTCGGTTCCGGATCTTCTGTTTATCATTGATACGAACAAGGAAAAAATTGCAATCGATGAAGCCAAACGTCTGGGAATTCCGGTCGTTGCTATAATCGATACCAATTGCGATCCGGATAATATCAATTATCCGATTCCTGGAAACGATGATGCTTCACGTGCGATTGCTCTTTATTGTGATCTGGTTGCAAAGGCTGCCCTTGATGGTATCGCCCGTCAACAAGGCGCAATGGGCGTTGATCTTGGTGCACAGGCAGAAGCTCCTGTCGAACCTGCTCTGGAAGAAAATAAAGAAGCAACTCCTGCCGCAGAATAACGAATAAATTGTGCCCTTGAGACAAGGGCACTTCAACTCAATGATGTATGGTCGCGGGCGTGCTGAGGGATAATCCTTGCACGCTTTCGCCGTTATTAAGATTAAGAGGCAAATATGAGCATTACCGCAGCACAGGTGAAAGAACTTCGCGAATTGTCGGGCGCCGGTATGATGGATTGCAAGACAGCACTTGCAGAAACAAATGGCGATATGGAAGCAGCCGTTGATTGGCTGCGTAAAAAGGGCATTGCCAAGGCTGATAAAAAAGCTGGTCGTACAGCGGCTGAAGGTCTCGTAGGTGTAGCCTCCAACGGTAAAAAGGCTGTTCTTGTCGAAGTGAATTCCGAGACAGACTTTGTTGCCCGTAACGATGCGTTTCAGGATATTGTTCGCAATATTGCAAAAGCCGCGCTGGATACGGATGGAACATTGGAAAAAATTTCGGTTTCAAGCTATCCGGGGTCAGATAAAACTGTTGCCGAGACACTCAAAGATGCCATTGGCAAAATCGGCGAAAACATGACATTCCGTCGTTCCGCTGAGCTATCTGTCGATAATGGTGTCATTGCAACCTATATTCATAACGGTATTGGTGACGGCCTTGGTAAAATCGGTGTTCTTGTTGCAATCGAAACCAATGGCGATAAAGATGCAGCCGAACATTTTGGTCGGCAGGTTGCCATGCATGTTGCTGCAACAAATCCTTTGGCATTGACTGCCGAGGAAGTCGATCCGGCAGCTGTCGAACGTGAAAAAGCAATTTATTCCGAACAGGCTCATCAGTCTGGAAAACCTGCCAACATTGTAGAAAAGATGGTGGAAGGTCGTATGCGCAAATTTTATGAAGAAGTTGTTCTGCTTTCACAGGCCTTTGTTATCAATCCTGATGAAACTGTAAGTCAGGCTTTGAAAAATGCAGAAAAAGAAATCGGCGCACCGGCAAAAATAAAAGGTTTTGTTCGTTTTGCCCTTGGTGAGGGTATCGAAAAAGCCGAAAGTGATTTTGCAGCCGAAGTCGCTGCAGCAGTAAAAGGCTGATTTTTGGACAAAATCCGGTTTATTTGCGTAAAAACAGTGCTTTTTGCATTGTGAGGCACGGAAAAAACGTTGTAGAGAGGGCATCGCGTGACAATGCGGTGCCCTTCGTGTATCGAAGGCACAAATGAATTTTGCATTTGGAGACTATTGATGACAGATACCCCGCTCTACAAACGAATTTTATTGAAAGCCTCTGGCGAGGCATTAATGGGTGGGCAAAGTTTCGGTATCGATGTTTCAGTCGTTGATCGTATTGCCAAAGACATTGCTGATGCGCATGAAATGGGTGTCGAAGTCGGCGTTGTCATCGGTGGCGGAAATATTTTTCGCGGCGTTGCGGTCGCCTCACGCGGTGGTGATCGTGTGACCGGTGACCATATGGGGATGCTGGCAACAGCGATTAATTCTCTTGCATTGCGCACATCATTGACAAAGCTCGGGGTAGATGTTGTCGTGCTTTCCGCCATCGCAATGCCACAAATCTGTGAAAGTTTCTCGCAACGCAAGGCTGTCGGCTATATCAGTCAAGGCAAGGTTGTCATCTTCGCAGGTGGCACCGGAAATCCGTTTTTTACCACTGATTCGGCAGCCGCGCTTCGAGCGGCAGAAATCGGAGCGGATGTGCTTTTAAAAGCTACCCAGGTTGATGGAATATACTCGGCCGACCCGAAAAAGGATCCTTCTGCAACCCGTTTCGACCATTTAACGCACGAAGAAGTTATCAAAAAGGGTCTTGCAGTTATGGATACCACCGCAATTACTCTGGCTCGTGAAAACCATATTCCTATTATTGTCTATTCGATCAGTGAAAAGGGTGGACTGGCCAATGTGTTGAATGGCACCGGACGCTATACAGTGGTATCGGAATAATATTCGTCTAAAAATAATCCGAAGGAGAGTTAGTATGAGTGACGCTACAAATATCGACGATCTCAAGCGCCGTATGGAAGGCGCCATTTCATCATTCAAACACGAGCTCACTGGTTTGCGGACCGGTCGTGCTTCTGCGAGCTTGCTTGAACCGATAACGGTCGAAGCTTATGGCTCGACTGTGCCGCTTAATCAGGTCGCCAATATTTCCGTACCGGAACCGCGCATGTTGTCGGTTTCGGTCTGGGATAAATCAATGGTGTCTGCAGTTG
The DNA here is from genome assembly GCF_016102305.1 of Bartonella sp. M0192. NCBI lineage: Bacteria > Pseudomonadati > Pseudomonadota > Alphaproteobacteria > Hyphomicrobiales > Bartonellaceae > Bartonella > Bartonella sp. M0192. The sequence goes on from NZ_JACFOU010000001.1 coordinate 1,381,272, forward strand.
ACAAGGCCATCAGAGAATCTTCATTGGGCCTGAACCCGATAACGGACGGTACAACTTTGCGCATTCCATTGCCGGAACTTAACGAAGAACGCCGCAAAGAGCTTGTTAAAATTGCTCACCAATATGCGGAGCAGGCGCGCGTTGCAGTTCGCCATGTTCGTCGTGACGGAATGGAAGGATTGAAAAAGGCTGAAAAGGATAGCGAGATCAGTCAGGATGAAAGCCGTATTGCTTCTGATAAAATTCAGAAATTGACGGATACGACGATCGGCGAGATCGATAAGGTATTGGCTGCTAAACAAGCGGAAATTATGCAAGTCTAAAACTATTTATTGCAGCAAACAGGTCGGAAAAATATGTTATATCCACGTCATATTGCCATCATTATGGATGGAAACGGCCGATGGGCACGTGCTCGTGGATTACCCAGAATTGCCGGTCATAAGATTGGCATGGAAGCACTTCATAGAATTGTGCATCATGCCAGTCAAATGGGGCTTGAATGGTTGACTGTTTTTGCTTTTTCTTCTGAAAACTGGTCACGCCCTGAATCTGAAGTCAATCATCTGATGGGACTTCTGAAGTTATTTATAAAACGTGATCTGCTTGATCTTCGCGATCATAATGTCCGTGTATGGGTGATAGGCAATCGTGAAGAGGTGCCAGCGGATATTCAGAGTCTACTCGATGAAGCAGAGACAATTACGCAAAAAAATGACGGACTCAATCTTGTTGTCGCATTCAACTATGGTGGACGTGCCGAAATTGTCCGGTCTGTAAAAAAAATCGCAAAATCTCTGGCAAACGGAAATATCAATATTGATGAAATTGATGAAGCCGTTTTTTCAAAATATCTTGATACGGCTGAAATGCCGGATCCTGACCTAATAATCCGCACCAGCGGGGAGCAACGTTTGTCGAACTTCTTGCTTTGGCAGTCGGCTTATAGCGAATTTTATTTTGCTCCCTGTTATTGGCCTGATTTCGATGAAAGACAACTTGATATAGCTGTTGAAGATTATTGGTTGCGTGAACGTCGTTTCGGGCGTGTACCAGATTATAAAAAAGAAAAGTTGTTATAACTTTGATCTTTATCTTAAAAAGAAATTGGATGAAAAATAAAGTTCGGGATGCAAATTTGTTCGGATCGGAGAACCGATGTCTAATCTTCTCATGAGAATTCTGACAGCTGTTGTCTTTGCAGCTATAGCACTTTTTCTGACATGGGAAGGCGGCTTTGTATTTGCTTTATTTGCCTGGTGCGTTGGTGGCTTGGTTCTATACGAGTGGAGAGGGATTAGTAAAAGCTGCTGGCGGCAAATAGACGAAATTATTGCCTCCGTGGCATATATTATTTTTGGCATTCTGCTTGTTGCTGATTTTTCAGCGCCTCTCGTTTTTGTCGTGATTTTTTTATGTGCTATTGTCCTCGCACTTGTGGCAGGAAGAAAAACCGGTTGGGTCGCTGGAGGCTATCTCTATGCAACTTTGCCCGTTCTATCCTTGACATATATAAGAGGCGAAGAACCATTCGGATTCGGTGCGATTATTTATCTCTTCGCTATTGTTTGGGGAACGGATATAGCGGCCTATTTCAATGGACGTTCGCTCGGCGGACCAAAACTCGCTCCCAAATTTTCTCCTAATAAAACGTGGAGTGGGGCCATTGGCGGTGCATTGGCCGGTACTGCAGGCGGATGCCTCGTAGCGTTTGTAGCTCTTGATACTACTCCAGCCAATTTGTTTATCCCTGTACTGTCTCTTGCTCTTTCGATTGTATCGCAAATTGGAGATATTTCTGAATCGTGGGTAAAACGGCACTTTGGTGTAAAAGATTCAGGGCGCTTCCTGCCTGGACATGGCGGCTTTATGGATCGCGTCGATGGACTGGTTTTTGCGGCCATTCTGCTTTATCTCGTTGGTGCAATAGCTGCAGATATGACAGTTCCTTCAAATATGTTTAACCTGATCTGATTGACGGAGCCTCTCTTGGAAATAATGAGTTTTATTGCTGATGTCGGCACACCGTTATTGCGTATTTTTGGTGTGATATGTGTCATCATGGTCATTATTTTTGTCCATGAAATGGGCCATTATCTCGTGGGGCGCTGGTGCGGTATCGGCGCGAGTGCATTTTCATTGGGATTTGGTCCGGAAATCTGTTCGCGGACCGATAAGCGTGGCACACGGTGGCGCATTGCATTGATACCTCTTGGCGGCTACGTGAAATTTATCGGCGACGAAGATGCTGCCGGAATGGCTTCGAAAGCGGATGCGGCGGCGCTTCCCGGATCTTTTGCTTCTGCTGGTGCCTGGGCTCGTGCTGCTACCGTTTTTGCCGGACCATTTACCAATGCACTTTTTACCGTTGTGGTTTTGTCGTTTTTCTTCTTCTCCTATGGCAGAATAATCATTGAACCGGTTATCGGTTCATTGGTGGATGGTGCGCCCGCAATGACGGCAGGGTTAAAACCCGGAGACCGTTTTATAGAGATGGATGGTCAAAAGGTTGAAAGTTTCGACGACCTCATCGGTTATGTTTCGCTCCACGGAGGTGATCCGATCGATTTTACGCTGGAAAGATCAGGGCAGCCTTATAACGTTACCATTACGCCAAAACCGACGGAACGGGATGACGGATTTGGCAATAAAGTTCGCGTCGGCATGATTGGCGCTGGAGCACCTGCTGATCCGAATAATCCGGGAAGACTGGATCCGGCCTATGAAAAACATGTCAATTATGGATTGTTTTCGGCAATTGGTGAAGCAACGGACAAATCGGCTTTTATTGTCGTTCAGACAGTTCGTTTTCTCGGGCGATTGATTGAAGGGCGGGAAGATCGCTGTCAATTGAGCGGCCCTTCGAAAACGGCAACAATAGCTTGGCAGGTAAGCGAGACCGGATTTATGTCGCTTCTCAATCTTACAGCCTTTCTTTCAATCGGTATCGGGTTGATAAATCTGTTTCCTTTGCCACCGCTTGATGGGGGGCATCTGGTTTTTTATGTTATTGAAGGTGTTATCGGGCGGCCGGTTCCCAAGCGTATTCAGGAAATCATTTTTAGCGTCGGCTTTATTATTGTCGTTGCTTTTATGTTATTTGCAATATCCAACGATTATTTATGCTGGTTAGGTTGATTAAGCTGTGTTAACAGTTTATCAAGTTGGGCGATGTTTGTTATTTAAAAATGATGTAAACTGTTTACCATATTTGTGAAATGCCGTGGCATACATGCCACGGTGAGTAAAGAAGTAGGCAGATTTTAACGGAAGGCCTTGCTTGTATAAAAAAACCCGCTATTAGGGATATATAAGCATTTTTGGGCACGGTGTGTCTGGAAACAAATAAACAAGGGTAAAGAAGCCAATGACGGCGAATTCGAAATTTCTTAGCGCAGCATCTGCACTGGCACTTACGGTAGCAATGGCCGTTCCGGCAACTGTAACTGTCTCGGTTTTGGGGATGGGGGTTGCACAGGCGGCTGTCGTTCACGCCATCGAGGTTCGTGGCAACCAGCGTGTTGACGCACAGACGATTCGTGATAACACGGGTATCAAGGTTGGAAAGAATTTTTCCAATAATGATATTGATGAAGGTTTGAAGCGGCTTTTTGCAATGGGGCTGTTTTCCGACGTCAAGATGAAGCAGGTTGGTGGTACGCTCGTGGTTTCTGTCAAGGAATACGAAGTCGTCAATCAGGTGCTTTTCCAAGGTAATAAAAAGGTCAAGGATCCTGATTTGCAGCGCGTTATTTCGCTTAAGCCGCGCGAAGCTTTCGATCCTGCCAAACTTGCATCCGACGAACAGTCCATTCGTGATGCCTATCGTTATGTAGGTCGTAATGATGCAGAGGTTTCGGCCCAGACTGTCGATCTCGGGCAAGGACGTGTGAATGTCGTCTTCAAGATCACAGAAGGTAAGAAAACCAAGATTGACGATATTACCTTTGAAGGAAATAAGGCTTTTGGTAACCGCCGTCTGCGTGATGTTATCGCAACCAAACGCTCCAATATCCTTTCTTGGCTGACCAGAGGCGATGTTTATAGTGATGATCGCTTGCAGGCTGATCAGGAAGCTTTGCGCCGTTTCTATTTCAATCACGGTTATGCCGATTTTCAGATTGTTTCGGCTGATGCGACATTCGACGAAGCCAGTAATTCCTATAAAATCAAATTCGTTGTTGATGAAGGTGCCCGCTATAAATTAGGCGATGTACAGGTCGATAGCACAATTGAAGGGGTTGACACTAAATCAATGGAAAAAGTGCTGAAGACACATGAAGGCGATGTCTATTCAGCCAAGCGCATTGAAGACTCGGTATTGGCAATCAATAACAAGGTTGCTGATTCGGGTTATGCTTTTGCTAAAGTTGAGCCTCGTGGTGACCGTGATTTCAATAATCATACGATGTCTATCGTTTACAATATCGATCAGGGGCCAAGAGCCTATGTCGAGCGAATTGAAATTCGCGGTAACGATAAAACACGTGACTATGTTATCCGTCGTGAGCTCGACTTGAATGAAGGCGATGCTTATAACCAGACAATGGTGCAGCGTGCTAAACGGCGCCTTGAAGGGTTGGGCTTCTTCCAGACTGTCAATGTTTCAACAGCTCCGGGCTCAGAACCGGATCAGGTTATCCTTGTTGTTGATGTGACCGAAAAATCAACGGGTGAGTTCTCTATCGGTGGCGGTTATACAACAGGTGGCGATTCGCCGGGTGCTTCGGTTGAAGCTTCTATTACAGAGCGTAACTTCTTGGGGCGCGGCCAATATGTTCGTATTGGTGCCGGTGCCGGTGAAGATGACGCACGTAACTATAATTTATCATTTACCGAACCTTATTTTCTTGGTTATCGGTTGTCGGCCGGTTTTGATGTTTTCCGTCGTACATATCGTATGAATGACGACTATGATGTCAAACAAACAGGCGGTTCGGTTCGTTTTGGTGTGCCGATTACCGAACAGTTAACCGGTAGCATCGCTTATAACTATGTTCAGGAAGAATATGATCTTGACCACGAGGGTCGCTATGAGAAACTTGCTGATAAATTCCATACTTCTAAAGAAGAACAGGAGATGAAAGATTATTCCGGTGCCATTATTCAGGCTTCGAAGAATAGTCCGTGGATTCGTTCGTCGGTCAGCTATGGTTTGACCTATAATACTATAGATGACATGAAAAACCCGCATGATGGTCTTTTTGTTCGTGGTATTCAGGAATATGCCGGTGTCGGTGGTGATGCCAATTTCTTGAAGACGACTGGCAAGGCCATGATGTACAAGACGATTTCGGAAACATACGATCTCGTTGGTTTGCTGTCTGTCGGCGGTGGCTATATCCACGAGATCGGTGACGATGGTGTCCGTATCTTCGATATGTTCAAGAGCAATTCGGATATCATTCGTGGTTTCAAATATAACGGTATCGGTCCTCGTCAGCGCTCTACAGACGGAGATAAGTACTTCCTTGGTGGTACGACCTATATGAATGCCACGGCGGAAATCCAATTCCCGATGCCGGTTGTTCCGGATAGTTTGGGTATGCGTGGAGCGTTCTTTGCTGATACTGCAACACTTTACGGCAACAAGTATGATCCTAGTTATCCTGGTGAGAATCCGGTTACCGGTGATGAGAGTGCATGGCGTGCATCTGCCGGTGTCAGCTTGATGTGGGCTTCGCCATTTGGGCCATTGCGCTTTGACTATGCTTGGCCTGTTGCTAAAGAGAGCGGTGACCGGACACAGAACTTCAACTTTGGTGTCTCGACCAAGTTCTAATTTTCCCTTTCTCCCGATCTTGAAGGGTCGGGAGAGAAAGTGTTCTGATGGCGGATTCATTATTTTTTACGCCGTCCCGACAGTTGACTGTTGGCGAGGCGGCAGCTTTAACAGGTGCCGCTTTACGCAATCCTGAATTAAGTGGTTCAGTAATCAAGCATCTTTCTTCGCTGGATAATGCGGAGCCGGGTTCTCTCGTTTTTGTCGAAAGTAGAAAATTTGCAAAAGCGTTGCTCGGGAGCCAGGCTCTTGCCGTTTTTTGTTCCGAAGATGTTGCTTCCAAAGTTCCTGATAATATTGCTACTCTTGTAACGCAATCGCCACATCGTGATTTTGCGATGATTGGACGCATCCTGTTTCCGACAGCTTCAACACCGGCTCCGTGGTTTGGAGAATATGGAGTTTCACCAAAAGCTTTTGTTCATCCGGAGGCAAAACTCGAAGAAGGAGTGACGGTCGAACCGGGTGCTGTTATCGGACGCGGAGCAGAAGTAGGGAGCGGTACGCTTGTTTCCTCAACGGCCGTCATCGGTGAAAATTGTCGGGTAGGGCGTGAATGCTATATCGCGCCATCTGTTTCAATTCAGTATAGCTTTATAGGTAATCGGGTTCGTCTTTATCCGGGAGTGAGAATAGGTCAGGACGGGTTCGGTTATGTCGGTGGACCGAGCGGCATTGAAAAAATTCCGCAGCTTGGGCGCGTTATTATTCAGGATGATGTAGAAATCGGTGCCAATACGACAGTTGATCGCGGTGCATTGAAAGATACGATCATTGGCGAAGGCACAAAAATAGATAATTTGGTTCAAATTGCTCATAATGTGCAAATCGGACGTTTTTGTTTGATTGCTGCGCATTGTGGAATTGCAGGTAGTTCTACAATCGGTGATATGACGCAATTGGGAGGAAGTGTCGGTCTGGCCGATCACGTAAAAATTGGCTCACGTGTGCAGATCGCTGCAGCAAGTGGCGTTATGAATGACATACCTGACGGCGAAAAATGGGGTGGTAGCCCCGCTCGCCCGATCAAACAATGGTTCCGCGAAGTTGCGGCGCTAAGAAATATGACAAAGTTCAATAAGGAGAAATGACAAGATGAACGCTGCTGTTGAGAAGAACAGTCTGGAGGCAGTAGACATTCGTAAGCTGTTGTCGATATTGCCTCATCGTTACCCGTTTCTTCTTATTGATCGTATTATTGATATTGACGGTGATCAATCGGCAATTGGCATTAAAAATGTTACGGTAAACGAACCGCACTTCACAGGGCATTTTCCGGAAAACCCGATTATGCCGGGTGTGCTTATCATTGAAGCGATGGCTCAGACTGCCGGCGCAATTTCGTTGCTTGTTCAGGGCGACGAAAAACCCGGCGTTGTTTATCTCATGACCGTCGATAAAGCAAAATTCCGTAAACCTGTTGTGCCGGGAGATCAGTTGAGACTCCATGTCAAGAAATTGAAACAACATGGTGGAATCAGACGCTTTTCTTGCCTTGCGGAAGTTGATGGAAATCGCGTGGCAGAAGCGGAAGTTGCTGCTATGATTGCGGTTGCCGAGAATAAAGAAGAATAGGGTTCTAGAATGTCCGGTGTTGAAATTCATCCAACTGCGATTGTGGAAAAAGGTGCAGAACTTGGTACCAATGTAAAAATCGGGCCTTTTTGTACCGTAAGCGCGGACGCTGTTATTGGCGATGATTCCCGTTTGTTGAGCCATGTTGTCATAATGGGCCCAACCACATTGGGGGCAAACGCTCTTGTCTATCCGAATGCAGTTTTAGGGGGAGATCCTCAAAATAATAAACACAAAGGTGGACGTACTACTTTGGTTATCGGAAAAAATTGCATCATCCGTGAAGGTGTCACCATGCATCGCGGGTCGGATACAAGCCGTGGAACAACAACGGTTGGCGATGATTGCGAATTTTTGGCTTATGCCCACGTGGCTCATGATTGTGCTTTGGGAAATCACGTTACATTTTCCAACAATGTGATGATCGGTGGCCATGTCGTGATCGGTGATTATGTGATTATTGGTGGCGGCGGTGCGGTTCATCAATTCGTTCGTGTCGGGCATCACGCTTTTGTTGGTGGTTTGGCCGCTCTGGTTGGTGATCTCATTCCCTATGGGTCTGCTATCGGCGTCCACGCATGGCTGGGTGGCTTGAATATTATAGGCATGAAAAGATCAGGTTTGCCGCATAGTGAAATTCACGCTGTGCGTCATGCTGTACCGATGCTCTTTGACAGAACCAAACCCATTGCCGAAAGAGCCATTGACGTACGTAATGCCTATCCAGCTTCAAAAGCGGTAACTGACATTATCGATTTTGTTGAAGCTGATCATAAACGCGCGTTTTGTACGCCAAAACTCGATAACACAAATAACAGCGGCGATATCGGATATTGAATATGGGGAAGGGCGACACAAAACGTAGCCTTTCCGGTCGTACCGCTATCATCGCGGGAAATGGCGTTTTGCCTTTGGCTGTTGCCAGCGCAATAGAAGAAATGGGGGAAAAGCCGTTTCTTGTTCCACTGAAAGGCGAAGCCGATCCGAGACTTTACGCCTATGAGCACTGTGAAATATCGGTCGTACAGCTAGCTAGGCTGATAAAAGCTTTGAAAAAAGCGAATATCACCAATGTTATATTGGCAGGTGGTGTCAAAAGTCGGCCTAATCTCAAAGATCTGCGCCCTGATTGGACAACGTTATCAGCATTGCCAAAATTGTTTCATGCTTTGGGGCAGGGAGACGATGCGCTTTTGAAAGCCTTCATTAGCGTTGTCGAAAAATATGGTTTTCATGTTGTGGGCGCCCACGAAGTCGTTCCACAATTATTGGCACCCAAAGGATTCAATCTGACGAAGAAACGCGCTGACGAAAAAAATTGGCGGGATATTATGCTTGCAGCGGAGGCAGCTGCAATTTTGGGAAAACTTGATATCGGTCAGGGAGCAGTTGCTGTAAAAGGGCGCGTCGTGGCCGTTGAAGGTGCGGAGGGTACCGATAACATGTTGCGCCGTGTCACGGAAATGCGTAATGAAAAACGCATTCCTCTAACAGGGGGGGTGTTGGTCAAGCGAGCTAAAGAACAACAGGATGAAAGAGCCGACTTGCCCACCATTGGGCCTGAAACAATTATCCATGCCAAACAATGTCATTTGGATGGCGTTGCCGTCGAAGCAGAACGGACTTTCATCGTTTCATTAAAAGAGACAGTTGAACAAGCAGATAAATGTTCGCTTTTTATCGAGACCTTCGGAAAGAACGAATATGTCTGATGGTCCTATTAAAATTGCTATCGTTGCCGGCGAGGAATCGGGAGATTTGCTCGGAGCAGATCTGATATCGGCACTGGCGCGAAAAACCGGACGCAATATCAAACTCATAGGCGTTGGCGGCTCACATCTTGAAGCATTGGGGCTAAAAAGTGCCTTTAATGTTGATGACATAGCTTTAATGGGGCTTGGTGCTGTTTTGAAAAAACTGCCGAAGCTCATCCTGCATATACACCGTCTGGCGCGGTTTATTGCTGATGAAAAGCCTGATTGTCTTATCATCATAGATAGTCCGGACTTTACCCACCGTGTTGCGAAAAAAGTCCGGAAATTCGCGCCTCAAATCCCTATCATAAAATATATTGCTCCTTCGGTTTGGGCGTGGCGCCCCGAACGAGCCAAGGCAATGTGTTCCTATATCGACCATGTTCTTGTTGTGCTCCCTTTCGAAAAAAAGGTTATGCATGATTTGCAAGGCCCTCCAGCTACTTATGTCGGTCATAGATTGTTGACCTATCCGCCATTGCTGGCAATGGAAAGAATGCGGTTGCGCCATTTGGAAGAGAAAAAGTTGGCGCCGACAGTGGTCATATTACCGGGCTCGAGACATTTTGAAATTCGTGGTTTGATGCCGATTTTCGGGGCAGCTTTGGAAATTTTAAAAAAACGGCAGCCAGCTATCAATTTTGTTTTGCCTACTCTGCCAAGGCTTGCCGACAGTGTGCGCAAACTTATGAGTGAATGGCCGGTAAAAGTGGAAATTGTGGTTGGTGAGGAGGAAAAATGGGCAGCTTTTGCAAAAGCTGATGCGGCACTTGCTGCGTCCGGTACCGTTTCTCTGGAACTAGCCCTTGCTAATATTCCAATGGTTCTTGGCTATAAAGCTGATCTTTTTTCAAAAACCTTTATATTGCCACGGGTAAAAGTGTGGAGCGCCGCATTGCCCAATATCATCGCCGACCGGCCGGTTGTTCCGGAATATTTCAATGAATTTTTGCGTCCCGGTATGCTGGCCCGTCAGGTTGAACAACTGGTTGTTGCAGGACCGGTTCGTCAAGCGCAACTTGACGGATTTTCTTTGATCAAAACGACGATGAAAACATCTGCACCGTCTGGCGAAATTGCATCGCAAGCCTTGTTGAAATATCTGAAGCTTCAGTGAAATGCTTGTAGCGCTTATCAGGTCACTGGAGCTTCCTCGAAGCTGGGTGAAATGGAAAACAGCACCCGACCTAATTCAGGTTATTTTTAAATAAATGCGCCTATCGAATATGTGTCTGCCGAAAATTTGCAATTATCTACGTACTTATTGCGGAATTGCTTTAGCTACCAAAACGTTTTGTGCAGCCCGTTAAAATTTGTCGAAACAGGCAGATGAAACTGTTTCAGTCATCATAGGGCGTAATTTCGTTGAAAAACGCCATTCATGAACCGGTTTAACACTCGATTATTAGTGTTTTATTTTTGCAAGAAAATCTTTAGCCCTTTGGTTATCAGGATTTGAGAAGAATTTATCAGGTGTTGTGTCCTCAAGAATCTTTCCATTCTCAAGAAAAAGAACACGTTCTGAAACTTCGCGCGCAAATCCCATTTCATGTGTGACGCAAAGCATGGTCATGCCGGTTTCGGCAAGCTTGACAATAACATCCAGAACTTCTCCGACCATTTCCGGATCAAGAGCCGAGGTTGGTTCATCAAACAACATAACCTTGGGTTCCATGCAAAGAGCACGAGCAATAGCAACGCGCTGCTGCTGCCCGCCGGATAACTGGGACGGGTATTTTTCGCTATGGGCCTCGATACCGACCTTACTCAAATATTTGATTGCGCGCTCTTTTGCCTTTTCCTTTGTCAGTCCTTGAACGGTCATGGGAGCAAGAATGCAATTTTGCATGACAGTCATATGGGGAAAGAGATTAAAATGCTGGAATACCATGCCAACTTCGCGGAGCACCTTTTTCTGCTCTTGTGGCGCTGCAGTCATGATATCGACGCCATAAATGCGGATGCTTCCTTGTTCGGGCACTTCGAGCTGGTTTATGCAGCGGATAAGAGTTGATTTACCGGAACCGGATGGCCCACATAAAACAATGCGTTCTCCCGCTTTAACGTCAAGGGAGATATTATGAAGGGCCTGAAATTCACCATACCACTTGTTTAATTCTTGAATGACAATGACATGTTCATCAGATTTGGCTTTATCGTTGTTATTGTGCTGAACTGCCGCCATTGCTGTTGTTCTCCGTTTCTGGTTCTCAAAACCGTGTTAGACTGAAAGCATCAGGAGATGTCAATGGTTGTTCACCCGCCATTATCTCGGCAAGTAATTTTCCACTAACCGCTCCAAGCGTCAATCCATGATGCGCATGGCCAAAATTGAGCCAAAGACCTTTATGTGCAGGCGCTTTTCCGATAATCGGGCGCATGTCCGAAAGACAAGGGCGTTCACCAAGCCAAGGTTCGGTCTCGACATATTCACCGAGCGGAAAAATGTTTTTTGCAATTTTTTCAGCCCGCTTTAATTGTGTCCAATAAGGCGGGGCTTTCGGACTTGCAAATTCGATACCCGTGGTAAGTCGAATTCCTTGACGCATTGGCGCCAATACAAAACCGGCGACGGGATCACATATTGAATGCTTAAGAACAGTCTTCTCGTCAACTTGGCGGAAGTGAATATGATAGCCACGTTTTACGGCAAACGGAATGTGACGATAGCCGAATTTGTTCATAAATTGGATGGACTGGGGGCCAAGAGCAACCACAACATCGGGTGCCCCGATTGATATGCCGTTATCATTTATTTGCCAGAGCCCGTTATTATATTCGGTTTTCAAAGTATCGAGTTTCACGAAACTCCCACCTTGTTTGATGAAATAACGCGCATAAGCGGCGGTCAACCCGCCGGGGTCGTTGACAGTTTTCGGATCAAGCCAATGAATACCGCCGACAAGCTGCGGACTGATAGATGGAACACGCTGAATTAAAGCGTTCCGGTCAAGAACATCATAATCGAGGTGAAAACGCTCAAGCGAAAGAAGATGGTTTTTCGCTTTGTCAAAATCTTTATCGGTGCGGAATATCTCGAGCCAGCCCTTCGGCTCAATAAACGAAGTAGCACCGGCTAATTCGGCTAAAAAATCGTGTTCTTTGACGCTATTTTCGATAAGCGGCAACAAAGCCAAAGTCGATTTTTTTAAGTTTTTCGGTGATGATTGGCGCCAGAACTTGAAGAGCCATAGTGCTATTTGTGGCAGGTAAGTCCAGTCAAACCGCACATCGGTTTGATGATTGAAGGCATAGGCGATAAGACGCGAAAATTCACGGGGAAAATGGTAAGGAATGACGCTTGATCTCTCAATCAATCCCGCATTGCCGTAACTTGTTCCCTGTCCGGGGTCTTTTTTATCGACAAGGCAGACATGATAGCCTCTCAATTGAAGATGTAAACATGTGCATACGCCGACGATTCCGGCTCCGAGCACGATAACATCAAATTTTTTCATTTGAACGTAATCCCGCAATCCTCTTTTATTCGGCTGACATTAACGCAGATGACGTGTCAGTCTACGTTCTGTCACGCCGATCAAGCGCCGAACAATTTCAACGATAATCAGATAAAGTACAGCCGCCCAGATATAGACCTGAAAATCGAATGTACGTGAATAGGCAAGTTTGGCAACGCCCATCAGATCATAAACTGTCACGAGAGATGCAACAGCACTGGCTTTGATCATAAGGATGAACTCGTTTCCTAAAGGACGCAATGCCATGATCATGGATTGCGGTAATATAACACGGATGAATGTGGTTTTCCGGGAGAGCCCCAATGCTTTGGCCGCTTCGTATTGACCGGTAGGTACCGATTGCATGCTGCCGCGGAAAATTTCTGCCTGATAAGCAGCGGTATTCAACGCGAAAATGAAGAGACAACACCACCATGAGCTTTGGAAAAACCACCACAATCCGACGCTTTTCCAAAAAACACTGAAAGAGCCGATGCCGTAATAAAAGAGAAATAATTGTGCAAGGAGCGGCGAGCCACGGAAGAAATAGATGTAAATACGAGCCGGTAAACGCAGAAACGAATGTTTCGAGCGCCAAGCAAATGTAATCATGATGCTCAAGAAAAAGCCGACCGTATAGGAAAGTGCTACGAGCTTTACGGTGACGAAAAAACCGTCAATAAATTTCGGGCCATAGCGGCTCAAAATATCCGGATTGATGATAAAATGCAAAAAGTCGGGTATCATCATGCGGATACCTTTTCATAACATGCATTGGCACGCTTTTCCAAATGGCGGATAATGAATGAAGAAACAGCCGAAAAGATAAGATAGATGACACAGGCAGTCAGATAGAAAAACATCGGTTTTTTTGTTGCTGCGACAGCGAGATTTGTCTGACGCATCACATCGACGAGCGCGATCGTTGAAACCAGAGACGTATCCTTGAGTAATGTCAACCAGTTGTTTGAAAGACCGGGCAGGGCATTGCGTGCAAGCTGCGGCAAAACCACACGAAAAAACGTTGTGGCAGGCGAAAGACTCAAAGCTTTGGCAGCTTCATATTGGCCGCTATCCAGTACTTTGAAAGCGCCGAGCCAGACTTCGCATGAGAAAGCCGCAAAGACCATCCCCAGAGCCAAAACACCGGCAAAGAAAGCATTCACCGAGAATTCTGCCTCAATATTAAAATGTGCCATCAATGATTGGACGAGGGTCTGCAATCCATAATAGACAAGAAATAATGTCAATAATTCAGGCAATCCGCGAAAAATTGCGGAAAATATTGTTGCAATAATCCGGAAAAATTTCACATCCGACTGGATCATCAGCGAGCAGATGAGACCAAGGGGGAGCCCCAAAGGTAAACAGCAAAGCGCGAGTGACAAAGTCACTCCCGCTCCGATGAGCATAACCATACCCCAACCGCCACTGCCAAATGACAGCAATGACAAATACTCGATCATCAATGAAAGCTCCGGTTATTCGTTATCAATAGCCGATAGAAAAAATTGCAAAATGATTCAACCGGTTAATTAATAAATATCGGATTGAAAGTACTTTTTGGCAATTTTGTCATAGGTACCGTCGGCACGAATATCATCAATTGCCTTATTCAGACGGTTCTTCAAATCATCCGAGTTTTTGCGAATAGCAATGGAAATCGGCTCTCTTGTACCTTCAACTTCGCCAAGAAGTTTGCAGCACTCCTTGCCATCTTTTTCAAGCCAGGTCAAAAGCGGGAATTTATCATGAATAATCGCGTCAAGACGGTGATTGATCAAATCGCTATTGGCTTCTTCGGGCGTTGGATAAAGCTTCAGATTGGTTCCCTCGGGGGCATAGTTATCTTCAGCATAGATTGCCTGTGTTGTACCGGCCTGAGCCCCGAGATTTTTTCCGTTGAGAGATTGTGGGCTGAGATCCTTGATGTCCGAATCCTTCGGGACAGCAACAGCAAGTGTTGTTGTATAATAGCGATTTGTGAAATCGACTTTTTGCTTACGTTCTTCGGTCGGAACCATTGAAGCAATAATAGCATCATATTTTTTTGCCAGAAGTCCGGGAATGATTCCTTCCCAATCCTGGGCTGTAACAGTGCATTCAACTTTCATTTTGTCGCAGAGTGCATAGGCAATATCGACATCGAAACCATGAAGGTTATTGTTGGAGTCAACGTAACTGAATGGCGGGTAGGCTCCTTCGGTTGCGATACGCAAGTTTTCAGCATGTGCGGAAAAGCTCATCATAAGGCTTCCCAAAACGAGTCCAGCTGCTAGGATTTTCATGTTGTACTCCTGTTTTAAACAAAATGGTTCTATTCCAATTAGTCTTAGCGCTAAGTTTTAGCGAAGGGCAATTTAAAAACATAAATCCACCGATATATCCCTGAAAAACGCTTCATTGTCTCTCTCCATTGATGCGCAGCCGTCAGTTTGAACGGAAATGAAAATCCTGCCGTTTTTTGAACGAGTTCAATCAAGCATGGCAATGCTTGTCGACCTCACTAGGTTTCAATGGACAAACTTGAAATCATGTGCGCCCTTTTAATAATGGGGGCATGAAGGTTGCCTCCTTCAGGGCAATTATAGCGTGATACGTGAAATAAATGGTTCTCAGCCTACATAAAACCATTGCCGGACATGGGTGACATCAGGCGCAAATAAAAGGTAAGACCGAGAGCTTGAAAAATGCCGAATCTATTTTTTAACAGGTGTTCGTAAGCCCTTGTAAGTTCGATATTATTTTGCCGCCTAATAAAGAGTTTTGCTGCCGTTTCTCGTTCCGGTTTTATATTCAATCGGCTTAAAGCACGTTGAAGGATAAGGGCTCAACGCAATTTGAGCAATAAATAGGTTTCGGGCAGTTTCGGAAATGCTGCCATATTGCTCAATGCTCCGAAAGTTACCGATCTATTTTCTATGCAATATTGACTATTCTTCATATTGAAACAGTTAACCCACTAACTTCTGGAAACTTGAAAGTCCTCGGTTTTTCGTTATGGCTTTCATTTTAAAAAACCAACATATAGTTGTTTATCTTTATGATATTTTGGAAAAAGCAGATAACCTTAAGGAGAACTCATGCAGAGCGCCCAGACGCTTACGAAAGATTCGACTGAAAACGAAAGTCCGGCGGTTTCGAGGAAAGTTATTATCGCTGCCGTTATAGGGGGCATGCTCGAATGGTATGATTTCGGTGCCTATGCACTTTTTGCCTATCTCATTTCCGACCAGTTTTTCCCGACCGGCAATGAAACGGTGTCGATGCTGCTTACCTTTATCACTTTTGCCATCGGCTTTTTGACCCGTCCTCTCGGTGCCATTATTCTGGGAAGTTATTCCGATCGCGTAGGTCGAAAGTCGGCATTGTCGTTGACGATGATTCTGATGGCTATCGGCATGGGGATTATCGCAATATGTCCGACTTATACGCAGATCGGCATATTTGCACCGATAATTATTGTCATTGCCAGACTTATACAGGGTATCTCGGCGGGAGGAGAAATCGGCTCGGCATTGTCTATCCTCGTTGAAACGGCGCCTGCAAATAAACGGGGCCAATATGCTGCTTGGCAACAGGTCAGTCAGACGGGCGCATTTCTTGTGGCAGGCATCATAGGTTGGATGATTACCGCGTTTCTGCCGCTTGAAGATGTTGCGCTTTGGGGCTGGCGTGTGGCTTTTGCCTTCGGCATGCTGGTTGCTCCTGTGGGATTTTACGTTCGTCGACAAATTGACGAATCACCGGAATTCTTGGCCGAGAGGAACAAAGGCATCAAAGAACATGTACCTTTTGCCATTTTGCTCAAAAATAGCTGGAAGCCGCTATTGATAGGTATCGGCATTGTTATGATCTGGACAGTGACGAGCAAGACCGCTAGTTCCTTTATGGCAACCTATGCAATTAACAATTTGCATATGGCTTTGACATCTCCTTATCTCGGCATGATCGTAATGGGCGTTGTTTTACTGTTTTGCCCGCTGGTTGGAGCATGGTCGGATAAGATCGGACGGCGTCCGATTATGATTGGAGCGGCTATCGCCATTTTTGTTTTCGCCTATCCGTCATTCTGGATATTGTCAGCCCATCCGAATGTGTGGGTCCTTATCGGCCAACAATTCTTTTATGCGGTTCTTATGGTGCTTTATACGGCGCCTGCATCGGCAGCCTTATCCGAACTCTTTCCGACAGCTTTCCGCTCTTCAGGAATTGCACTTTCCTATAATATAGCCGTTACGATATTCGGTGGTTTTTCTGCCGCAATATCCACCGCGCTTATCGGAATGACCGGAGACAATCGTGCAATTGCCTATTATATTATGTTTGCGGCTTTTATAAGCGTTGTGGCACTTTTATATTCTGGTAAAATAACGAAATTGAAATAGGGGAAAATCTGGAGTGCCTCGCGAGAAAGGCACGCCGGCTGTAATTGAAAATGATAGAAGATAGTTGTGAAGTTGCTGCTGCCATCAGGCTCTATCTGCCAGAAATGACCGCGTTGCGCCATCAAATCCACTCCAATCCCGAGACCGGTTTTGAAGAAAAAGCAACCTCTGCTATTGTTGCCAAATTGCTTGAGGGGTGGGGATATAAAGTCTCCGAGCTTGCCGGAACCGGCATAGTTGCAACTTTAAAAGCCGGAAATGGGGAAAAAACATTGGGGCTACGCGCTGATATGGATGCCTTGCCGGTTACCGAACAAACCGGCTTGTCCTATGCCAGTAAAAACTCCGGAAAAATGCATGCCTGCGGCCATGACGGACACACATCAAGCTTGTTGGCGGCGGCTCGCTATCTGGCTCGCACAAAGCAATTTTCCGGTACGCTCAATCTTATTTTCCAACCGGCCGAAGAAGGTTTGGGAGGTGCACGACGTATGATTGAAGAGAGAATTTTTGAAAAATTCCCCTGTGATGCTATATTCGGCTATCATAATGTTCCGGGGGTTCCATTAGAGAAATTCTGCTTTATTCCGGGTGCGGCAACCGCCGCTTCGGACCGCGCAAGAATTGTTGTTAAGGGAAAAAGCGGCCATGGTGCGCAGCCGGAAACATCGGTCGATCCGATTGTTGTCGGTGCTGCAATTGTTACTTCATTGCAAACAATTGTTTCGCGCAATCTATCGCCGTTAAAACCTGCCGTTGTAACGGTAGCAAGTTTTCACGCCGGCGAAGCATATAACATCATTCCTGCAACCGCAGAATTGAAGATAACGATCCGCAGCTATGACGAGACAACGCGCAATTTTCTTGAAAAACGCGTAAAAGAGATTGCTGAATATCAGGCAAATGTCTTCGGAGCAAAATGTGAAATCGACTATTTTCATCTCAATCCTGCTTGCCAAAACGATAGAACACTGACCGCTTTTGCTCGTGATGTTGCCGAAAAAACGTTTGGCAAAGACGCTATCGAAGAGCGGTCGCAACCGTTCACTTTCAGTGAAGATTTTTCTTACATGCTTCAGAAGAAGCAAGGCTGTTATTTCTTTATCGGTAATGGCAACACGGCAAACCTCCACAGCGATCATTATGATTTCAATGATGAATTGTTATTGCGTGCAAGCACTTATTGGGTGCGGCTGGTGGAAACTTATCTTAGCTAGAGTGAAAAAATCGGGTGTTAGGCCCGTTTATTCAATGAGACAGGTTAGGTTCGCCTCGTTCTCACTTACCAACAATCGGAGGCCGAAAAGCTTTTGAACCTTGAGATTTCGACAATTTGTGCAAAATTGCCGGCTTCCAAAATAATGACGTGTCCGAATATTACTCTCCGAACTCTTGTCGAACGTGGTTTTATCGGCAGTGAATGCCTAAGGTCAGAAGTTTACGAAAGTCTTTTTAATTTACGAACTTCGCTTCAAAGCCTCTCATATCTCGATAATGCTCCTCGAAAATGCGTTTCGAATGAAGGTGTTATAGAACTTACATGATTCATTACTTAAAAATGTCTGAAGTTACAGTAGCGATTAATCGAAAAAATTCCCGCGCGACAGCGGCAGAGTAGTTCAGACGTTTCAAAACCGAAAAATACAATCTTCACACGTGATTTAACTTTCCAGTGTGATTTATTGTTGAAAGAGGTGGGGGTGAGCATGGTGTGGCTATTCCCCTTTTTGAAAAGAATCTGCTAATGAAAAAGTCATGAAAAACTATCTCGACCTTCTTTCTTATGTTCTGAAAAACGGCGTTGACCGTTCCGATCGTACCGGAACGGGGACGCGTTCGGTATTTGGCTACCAGATGCGGTTTGATCTTTCCAAAGGCTTTCCGCTTTTGACCACGAAGAAGCTTCATGTCCGCTCGATTATCTATGAGCTGTTATGGTTTTTGCGTGGCGATACCAATATCAAATGGTTGAATGAACACGGCGTTTCTATCTGGAACGAATGGGCAGATAAAAATGGCGATCTCGGACCTGTTTATGGCTATCAATGGCGGTCCTGGCCGGCTCCGGATGGCCGCCACATCGACCAGATTGCCAAGGTTGTCGACATGATTGTCAAGACCCCTTATTCCCGTAGACTGATTGTTTCAGCGTGGAATCCCGCATTGGTTGATGAAATGGCATTGCCGCCGTGTCATTGCATGTTCCAGTTTTATGTGGCCGATGGAAAACTGTCTTGCCAGCTTTATCAACGTTCGGCAGACATATTTCTGGGAGTGCCTTTCAATATTGCCTCATATGCTTTGTTGACAATGATGATTGCACAAGTCACAGGGTTGAAGGCTGGAGATTTTGTTCACACATTCGGCGATGCCCATCTCTATACCAACCATTTTGAACAGGCGAAGCTGCAATTAACACGCGAACCATTGCCCTTGCCGACGATGAAACTTAATCCGGAAGTCAAAGATCTTTTCAAATTCGAATATGAGGATTTTGAACTCGAAAACTATGTAGCAGCCCCGCACATAAAAGCGCCGGTGGCAGTCTGATGACAACGATCAGTCTCATTGTTGCTGTTGCTGAAAACGGTGTTATTGGTCGCGATGGCGCAATGCCGTGGCGTTTGTCAACCGATTTGAAGAGATTTAAATCACTGACACTCGGGCATCCTGTGATTATGGGGCGTAAAACATGGGATTCGCTCGGAAAGCCGCTACCGGAAAGGGTCAATATTGTCATCACCCGGGATAAGTCTTTTTCGGGAGAGGGGGCGATTGTTGCCCATTCTCTTTCCGAAGCTCGACAATTAGCTGAGGAAGAAGCAATAAAAGCAAAAACGGATGAGATATTTGTCATCGGTGGAGGAGCGGTCTTCAAAGAAGCGTTGCCTTTTGCCGATCGTATGTATGTGACGGAGATATTATCACCTGTTGAAGGAGATACATTTTTCCCGTCATTTGATCCCGAAAATTGGCGAGCTTTATCAACTGAAATAGTGCCTGAAGGGCCAAAAGACACATTTCCTACAAGATTTGTCGTCTATAAACGTCAATAAGCTTTGAAAAAAGGACAAAAGCGCGATCAATGCGTTGAAACGTTAGATTTACATCCCTATAAAAGAGGAACGATAAATTTGCGCGATTGTAGCGCTGAGCAAGAGGTGATTATGCCCTGGAGCAATCAGAATGGCGGCGGCCCATGGGGAGGCGGCGGAAATAACGGTGGAAGCCCCTGGAGCGGTGGTGGAAATGATAATGGCAATAACAAAAATCCGTGGGGCGGAAAGCCGACAGGTTCGGGCGGCAATGGCGGCGGAAATAATGGCGGTAATGGTCCGGATATAGACGATATCTTGCGCAAAGGTCAGGATACACTCAAACAGTTCGGCGGTGGTGCCATCGTACTTGTTGTGATTATCGTTGCAATCATATTCTGGCTTTTTCAGTGTTTCTACATTGTCCAGCAGAATGAACAGGCTGTTGAACTGAGATTTGGTGTGCCGAAACCCGGCATTATCAATGACGGTCTTCATTTCCATTTTTGGCCGATTGAAAATTATTTGAAAGTGCCACTTACGGAAAAATCGATTGCCATCGGCGGTAAGCCCGGGCAAACGCAACAGAGCGACGGTTTGATGCTATCAAGCGACCAGAACATCGTTTATGTCAATTTTTCCGTATATTATCGCATTTCCGATCCGGGCAAATATCTCTTCAATGTCAATGAACAGGAAGGCACTGTGCGTCAGGTTGCAGAAAGTGCCATGCGCGAAGTGATCGGACGCCGTCCGGTTGACGATGTTCTGCGTGACAAGAAAGAAGAAGTTGCCGATAACGTGAAAAAGATTATCCAGTCGACAGCCGATAAATATCAAATCGGTGTACAGATCAATCGTGTTTCTATAAGCGAGGCTGCTCCGCCGACGAAAGTTGCAGCAGCCTTTAATTCTGTTCAGCAGGCTGAACAGGAACGTGGACGTATGATTGAAGAGGGTAACCGCGTACGTTTCAAGAAATTGGGGCAGGCCAACGGTGAGGCTTCAAAAGCACGCGAAGTTGCCAAGGGCGAAAAAGCCCAGATGATTGAAGAGGCAAAAGGCCGTGCGGAACGTTTCGAAGCAATCTCGCATGAGGCAGCAGTAGCCCCCGAGGCGAGCCGCTATCGTCTCTATATGGAAACAATAGGAAGCATTCTCAATGCACCGGATAAACTGGTGCTTGATCAGAAAAACGGTGGACCTGTTTCCTATTTGCCTTTGAGCGAATTGATGTCGGCAAAGGATCGGCCGTCCGCAACTTCCACGGCGGCAAAGCCAACCCAATCTGGCTCTGATACCACAGGAGGGCAACAATAATGCAGCAGAACCGTTTTTTCATTGCCCTTGGTGTCATTATTGTTGTTCTTTTGGCAATCTGGATGTCGGTATTTATCGTCTATCCACGTCAGCAGATTGCAGTTAAACGTTTCGGGCAAATTGTCAGAGTCGAACAGGAACCGGGACTCTACTTCAAAACGCCTTTTATCGACCAAACAGTCATTATTGATAATCGTCTGTTGCGCTATGATGTTCCTACGCAATCTGTGCAGGTGCGCGGTGGTGCCTATTATGAGGTCGATGCATTCTTCATCTATCGGATAACCGATCCGAAATTGTTCCTGCAGCGCATCAGCTCGGGTCGTCCGCAAGTTGCAGCAGAGGAAAATCTGGCACCACGCTTCATTGATGCTTTGCGTGCCGTTTATGGAAAGCGCGAATTCAAAGCTGCCCTGTCGGATGAACGTGGAGCTATGATGGAAGAGGTTCAGCAGCAATTTTCGGCTGATGCCGGTTCACTCGGCATTACGATTGTTGATGTCAGAATCCGCAAAACCGATTTGACGGATGCAGTATCGGAAGATGTCTATCGCCAGATGGCAGCCGAACGTGAGGCAGCAGCCGAAAATATTCGTGCTCGTGGTCAGCAGGAACGGGACCGCATTGTGGCCGAAGCCAATCGCGAATACGAAGAAATCGTTGCAGCGGCCAAGCGTGACGCCGAAATTACCCGCGGTGAAGGACAGGCTGAAAGCATTCGTCTATTGCTGGAAGCGAGAAAAACCAATCCGTCATTTTATGATTTCTGGTTGGCAATGGAAAATTATAAGAAGTTGAAATCGACACCGATGGTTATTTCGCCGAACGAGGATTTCTTTTATTATTTCCATAATCCACTGGCGACCGGAAAAGTGAATGCACCGGCAAATAATTGATGGAGCTCTTTTTTACTGCACTTGGTCTTGTCCTTTTTATCGAAGGACTTGTTTATGCAGGCTTTCCGGCATTGGTAAAAAAAATGGCGTCACAGATAGATGTGACGCCTGAACATATATTACGTATGAGCGGCTTTTGTGCAATGGTTATCGGTTTGATTATTGTGTGGCTTTCACATTCGTAAATGATAGGGTAAAAATCAGCTATTGATAATTGGGGGTAAAGGCTGGTTCAGGAAGAATTCAGTCATTTCCCTTTGTCATGAAATGTTTTAAACGGGATGATAGCACGGTCATTGTCGCTTTCAGATGGGATAGGAATATGGTGTTAAAGCGTTTTATGCTTGCTGCGGCTCTTTGCTCGGTTGTTTCATTTTCTCAGTCTGAAAGTTTTGCAGAAGTCGCATTGGAACACAAAGCACCTCAATCGGTCGCAAATCTTGCGTCGGGTTTGTTGGATGCGGTTGTCAACATTTCAACGTCCCAGACAATAAAAGGAACAGAACAGGGAGATAAAACCACCCCGCCAAAAGTGGAAGAGGGTGCACCCTTTCAGGAATATTTTAACGACTTTTTCTCGTCTAAAAATGACAAGAACGAATTGAACCAGTCACGCAAAGTCCAGTCTCTTGGTTCCGGATTTGTCATTGATGCCGAAAAAGGGCTTATTGTTACCAACAACCATGTCATCGCTGATGCTGATGATATCGAGGTAAATTTTACTGATGGTTCCAAGCTCAAGGCAAAGCTTTTGGGCAAAGATACCAAAACAGATCTCGCCCTTTTGCAGGTTGATCCCAAGGGCAAAAAACTTACCGCCGTTTCATTCGGTGATTCTGAAAGTGCACGCATCGGCGATTGGGTTATGGCTATCGGAAATCCGTTTGGCCTTGGCGGCACAGTGACAGTCGGCATTATTTCGGCGCGCAATCGTGACATTAGTGCCGGTCCTTACGATGATTTTATTCAGACCGATGCAGCGATCAATCGCGGCAATTCCGGCGGTCCGCTTTTCGATATGAACGGCAAAGTCATTGGTATCAATACCGCAATTATATCGCCATCCGGAGGTTCTATCGGTATCGGTTTTGCTATCCCCTCCGATATGGCAACCGGTGTATTGGATCAGCTCAAGCAATTTGGTGAAACCCGTCGCGGTTCGCTCGCAATAAGGATTCAACCGGTGAGTCAGGAAATTGCGGATAGTTTGAAATTGCCAAAAGCGGAAGGTGCGCTTGTTGCCGGCAAAATTGACGATAAAACTGTCGATAATGCTCAATTGAAAGACGGGGACGTGATCACGCGCTTTGGTACGCATGCCATTAAAGACGCGCGTGAATTGCCAAGGATAGTTGCTGAAAGTCCCGTGGGTAAAATTGTCGACGTAACTATTCTTCGCAATGGCAAAGAGAAGACAGTAAAAGTGAAACTTGGGCGCCTCAAAGAAAAGGAACTGGAAACCGAGACTTCTGACGACGACGAGCATGGCGGAGAAGACAAAAAGGCGGAAGCCTCTGATTCCATCCACGCAATGGGGATGACATTGTCGGCACTATCTGACGAACTGCGCAAACGCTTCCATATCAAGCCGGATATTAATGGCGTTGTCGTTACCGCTGTAACGGCAAATAGTGCGGCTGACGAAAAACGTATTCGCACTGGCGAGGTTATCGTTGATATCAATCAGCAGGCTGTCAAAACGCCGGAAGATGTTTCAAAACAGTTGGAACTTTTACGCGCAAACGGCCGTAAAAATGCGCTTTTAATGGTTGCCGGCGAGGATGGCGAGTTGCGCTTTGTTACATTACGTCTTGAATGATGTGCGATATTCGGACGATACTGGAGCGAGCTTTTTTACATGGTTTCTGACCATCAATATCGGATAGCTAAATTCATTATCAATGATCAGGCGTAACTGCTTCTGTAATTGTTCAGGCCAACCCGTTCGCATTGAATTATCACTTCAACACAAAAACAGATGGTGTTTGAAACAAGCTTTAATGCGCCTATTTTCCATGATTTGGTTTTTCAGCGCCTTTTACCATATCGGATTTGGCGAATTGACTATCAAACTCGAGAAAGCGAATTTCTTTCTCGCCGGAGTATGATTACGAGATATTTTTCAATGGAGAAAATCCGATTTGCGATAACCCTGTAGATAGAGAAGAGCGGTGAGATCACCATAATCAATACGAATTGAAGCAGCTTCCGCCACAAGTGGCTTGGCATGGAGTGCAACACCGGAACCGGCCAGATTAAGCATTGCAAGGTCATTAGCTCCATCACCCACGGCCATGGCATCTTCCGGTGAAATATCCAATTTCTCACAGAGTTCTTCAAGCTTTTCCAATTTTGCTTGTTTGCCTAAAATAGGTTCATTGACAACACCGGCAAGATGCCCGTCTTCAACGACAAGTTCATTGGCATTGTGTTCATCAAAACCGATTGCATTTGCTATTTTTTTTGTAAACAATGTAAAACCGCCTGAAACAAGGGCGGTGTAAGCGCCATTCCCGCGCATGGTGGCGATAAGTTCTTTTCCTCCATTGGTCAGAGTAATACGGTTTTCAATGACATCGTCAATGATTGATAATGGCAGACCTTTCAACAGGGATACCCGCTCGCGAAGTGCCGGTTCAAATGCAATTTCGCCATTCATGGCGCGTCTGGTGATGTCGGAAATATAGTCGCGCAATCCCGCAACATCGGCAAGTTCGTCAATACATTCTTGTCCGATCATGGTTGAGTCCATGTCGGCGACAAGCAGTTTTTTCCGCCTCTTGTCTTGAATTTGGACAGCAAAATCCACCGGTTCGCCCTGAAGTGCGGCACGCAAGGCTTGTTTCGCTTTTTCTGGTCCGATATTGTCACCAAGCGGGATATCACATGCAACTCCGTCACAAAGCCAATAGACAGTGCTTGCATTAAGACTATGAGAGGCTTTATCAACGAGCTGCGGTGTTAAAACCGGTCTATCAGGATTGGCAATCAACGTTGCCACAAGCAACTCACTTCGGGACATAGAAAACTCCGCTCATGAAAAAAAGAACAATTACTTTGATAGCGGGACCAACGGCAAGCGGCAAGTCGGATTTTGCTTTAAAATTGGCAGAGAAAAGCGGGGCCTCGATTGTCAATGCCGATTCTATGCAAGTTTACAGTGTTTTGCAGATTATTACGGCACGACCAGATAATGATGATATGATGCGCGTTCCACATTATCTTTACGGCTATGTTTCACCCGAAAAACCATATTCTACGGGTCAATGGCTTAAAGATGCTTCGGATATCATAAAGTCTGTTGAAGGCCCTCTTATTTTTGTCGGAGGAACGGGACTCTATTTTAAAACCTTATTGGAAGGCATGGCCGAAATTCCCGATATACCGGCAAATATAAGAGAAAAATGGCGTGAAGAGCTGAAGAAAAAAGGTGCATCTGCGCTTTACAATATTCTTAAAGACATTGATGGCCCGGTCGCTCGTCGCTTGAGTGACCATGACGGCCAGAGAATTATTCGTGCGCTGGAAGTCTATGAGGCAACAGGAAAACCTCTTGGTTATTGGCAAAGTCAAAAGACTAAACCGGTACTTGAAGGTGAAGATGTCACCAAATTACTTTTAATGCCGGACCGTAACCTTGTTTATCGCCGTATAGAAGATCGTTTCGATAAAATGGTTGATAATGGTGCTTTGGACGAAGTCCGTTCACTGATAAAACTGGGATTGGATCCTTCAATGCCCGCTATGAAAGCCATTGGTGTACCAGAATTCAACCGAGTTTTACGAGATGAAGACTCAATTGAAACGGCAATTGTCAAAGCCAAAACAGGTACGCGCCGTTATGCAAAACGCCAAATGACATGGTTCCGGCACCAGTTAGCCAGTGACTGGAAAAGAATTTAAATCTTTTTGAAAAAGAACTGTTCAAGCTTTTATTGACAGACGAAATTATGGTCTCAGGCCTTAAAGTCGTTATCTAAAAATGCGATCAGTAAACATACGCGTTTTTGTGATCGAGGCTGCATAAAGAGGAAATATCATCAGAGAAGTGCAATTGTTCGATCATTCCAAGGAACTGACGAAAATCGTTTTTGTCTGAAAAGTAATTAAAAATCAGTCTCATAAATAAAAAACTTGAATCAAAAAGTGAATATTTCAACCAATCGGTGTTTCTATCCTTTTTGAGGTATTTTCGTTTCTATAGTGATTGGATAACAGCTCTTGTCTCTTGGCTAAAGGGGCCGGTTGAATATTTTGTGTGGCAAAAAAATTTTGCTGTCCATTTTAGGCTGGTTGGCTTTTATGGCTGTTTAAAACTTTTCTTATAACAGTTACCGGAAGTCTTATTTGAACAGACCTGATCATAGCGAATATGTCGTGAATTGCCAGCCATGCAATGGACAATAGCGGGCTGACCAGCATGAGATAAGTTGATGGAAAGAAATTGTAATTATCTATCCTATATTCGGGAAAATCTCTCATAGGACGAGGAATACAAATCAGCTTCTGATCGTGAATTTATAACGAGCGGCGTTCGTTGTTTATGTAAATGGAACCGCATGAACAATTGAACAAATTGTTTTCGCGATTTCTTCATCGGGCTGGCGTGTTGCGATTATCAATTTTTATATTCTATAAGCGATCTATCCCGAAAATAGATTTGAAAAAGTAGAAAATGACGCAACCGAGCGATCAATCGGGTCTTTTGATAGGTCTTTTGGGGGCTCCATTCGTGTTTCGGGAATGAAAAAAGCAGAACATGAATATCGTGTTCTATAACCAAAGGAGGCGACAAAAAAACGGCCCTCAAAGGGGCCGTTAAGAAAATTAGGAAAAGTATAAAATGATCAACTACAACCGCTTGTAGCACCACATGTATCACATTTCAAACAAGTACCATTACGCACCATTGTGAAATTCTGACATTCGGAGCACATATCTCCGGTGTAGCCTTGCATCATAGCCTGTTTTCTGCGGTCAGATGCGAGTTTCTTGGCCTCTGCAACTTCATTGGCCATTTCTTCTGCTTTTGCTTCTTCAGAAGTATCGGCATCGAACAAATTATTGATTTTGTTTTCTTCTTCAGCCAAGTCCTGTTTCAAAGCAGTAGCGCCATGCGTTTCTAAAGCTGATGAAGCTTTTGATTGGACAGCAGTTGCAGTTTTCAATGTCGTTACATTCGACTTTGTGGCTGGCGTCGCGATTTTTGCAACCGGCCCTTTGGGATCTGTCAGTTTCAGATTGTAACCGCGCGTCCAACCTGTCGATATCAGGTTTGTCTTACCCTCTCTCACACCTTTACCCAAGGCAGTGTTGGAAAAGTCGGACATATCGACATGGGCAAGGTCATAACGACCGAGATAAGAAACCGCTAGTTCCCGAAAAACATAGTCAAGAATTGACGTTGCATTTTTGATTGCATCATTTCCCTGAACCATTCCAGCCGGTTCGAACTTGGTGAACGTAAAAGCATCGACATATTCTTCCAACGGTACGCCATATTGTAGCCCAAGCGAAATGGCGATAGCGAAATTGTTCATCATTGCACGGAATGCAGCGCCTTCCTTGTGCATATCAATGAAAATTTCCCCCAGACGTCCATCACCGAATTCACCGGTTCTAAGATAGACTTTATGTCCGCCAACGATCGCCTTTTGCGTGTAGCCTTGCCGGCGATTCGGTAATTTTTCGCGTTCATGAATATATTTTTCAACGACTTTTTCGACGATCTTTTCTGTAACTTTTGCCGTACGTGCAGCCGCCGGTTGTTCAATCAGGTTATCAACCGCATCTTCATCATCGTCATCGGCAATGAGCGATGCATTCAATGGCTGGGACAATTTCGAACCATCACGATAAAGCGCGTTGGCTTTCAATGCGAGTTTCCATGACAACATGTAAGCATTTGCGCAATCTTCGACAGTTGCATCATTCGGCATATTGATCGTCTTGGAAATAGCCCCCGAAATAAAAGGTTGGGCGGCTGCCATCATGCGGATATGGCTTTCAACCGACAGATAGCGTTTGCCGATTTTTCCGCAAGCATTGGCGCAATCAAATACCGGATAATGCTCTTGTTTGAGGTGAGGGGCACCCTCAAGTGTCATTGCACCGCAAACATGAAGATTGGCGGCCTCGATATCCTTTTTCGAGAAGCCGAGAGCAGGGAGCATCTCGAAAGAAACGTCATCAAGCTGTTCTTCAGTGAAGTTCAAAACGTTTTTGCAGAAATCCTCGCCCAATGTCCATTTATTGAAGACGAACTTGATATCGAAGGCACTTTTCATTGCCTCGTTCAAAGTTTCGATCTTTTCGTCAGTGAAACCTTTGGCTTTCAATGTTGTCGGGTTAATTGCCGGCGCCTGATTGATATTCCCGTGACCGACTGCATAAGCTTCAATTTCGGCGATCTGGCTTTCGGAATAACCCAATGTGCGCAAAGCTTCCGGAACAGCGCGATTGATAATTTTGAAATAACCGCCACCGGCAAGTTTCTTGAATTTCACCAATGCAAAATCAGGTTCGATACCGGTTGTGTCGCAATCCATAACAAGGCCGATTGTTCCGGTCGGAGCAACAACGGTGGCTTGCGCGTTGCGATAGCCATAGAGCTTACCAAGTTCCAAAGCTTTGTCCCAGGCTTTACGGGCGCGTTCGACCATCTTCGGATCCGGGCAATCTTTTTCAATTAAAGCCACCGGATTAACGGATAGACCTTCATAACCTGTCGTTTCCCCATAGGCCGCACGGCGATGATTGCGAATGACACGCAACATATTGTCTTTATTCGGTTTATATCCTTTGAATGCTCCAAGTTCCTTGGCCATTTCAGCCGATGTCGCATAAGCAACACCGGTCATGATTGCAGTAAGGGCACCACAAATTGCGCGTCCTTTGTCCGAATCATAAGGAATACCGGAAGTCATTAACAAGCCGCCAATATTGGCATAGCCAAGCCCGAGTGTGCGGTATTCATAGGAACGTTTGGCAATTTCTTTGGATGGAAATTGCGCCATCATCACCGATATTTCAAGAACGATAGTCCATAGACGGACACTATGTTCATAAGCGTCGAGATCATAAGAACCATCGTGATTGCGATAGGTCAACAAATTGATCGAGGCAAGATTGCAGGCTGTGTCATCAAGGAACATGTATTCAGAACACGGATTCGACGCGCGAATTGGCCCTTCGGCAGGTGACGTATGCCAATCATTCATCGTTGTATTGAAGTGCACACCCGGATCGGCAGAAGCCCAAGCTGCATAAGAAATACGGTCCCACAAATCACGGGCGCGTACTGTTTTATGCACTTTTCCGTCTGTGCGACGAATAAGGTTCCAATCGCTGTCATTTTCGACAGCACGTAAGAACTCGTCTTTCAAAGAAACAGAATTGTTCGAATTTTGCCCTGATACAGTAAGATAGGCTTCCGAATCCCAATCTGTATCATAAGTATCAAATTCCATATTACGGAAGCCTTGACGGGCAAATTGGATAACGCGTTGAATGTAATTTTCCGGAACTTGATCTTTTTTGGCTGCCCGAATTTCCCGTTTTAATGCCGGGTTCTTGTTAGGGTCAAAACAGTCTCCGTTATCTGCTTCGCAATTGACACAAGCCTTCATAATGGCTGTGAGATGTTTTTTGACAATTTTGGAACCGGTCACCAAAGCGGCTACTTTTTGCTCTTCGTGAACTTTCCAGTCGATATAGGCTTCAATATCGGGATGATCGATATCGACCACAACCATTTTTGCTGCGCGACGCGTAGTACCGCCCGACTTGATCGCACCGGCTGCCCGGTCACCGATTTTTAGAAAGCTCATCAAACCGGAAGATTTACCGCCTCCGGAAAGTTTTTCACCTTGGCCGCGCAATTGCGAAAAATTCGAACCCGTACCGGAACCGTATTTGAAAAGGCGGGCTTCACGCACCCATAGATCCATAATGCCGCCTTCATTCACAAGGTCATCCGCAACAGACTGAATGAAGCAGGCATGGGGTTGTGGATGTTCGTAGGACGATTTCGACCTTGTCAGTTCTCCGGTTTTCCAATCGACGTAAAAATGTCCCTGACTTGGACCATCAATACCATAAGCCCAGAACAGCCCTGTATTGAACCACTGCGGACTGTTGGGCGCGACACGTTGAGTGGCAAGCATATAGGCGAGTTCGTCATGAAAAGCGCGGGCATCATTTTCGGTATCGAAATATTTGCCTTTCCAGCCCCAATAGGTCCATGTTCCGGCCAGACGATCAAAAACCTGTCGCGCGTCCATTTCCGAACCATAACGCCTGTCTTCGGCAATTTTTGCCAGTTCTTTTTCATCTGCTACAGAACGCCAAAGCCATGAAGGAACGCCATTTTCCTCTACTTTTTTCAAGGCTGCCGGTACGCCTGCCTTGCGGAAATATTTTTGTGCCAGAATATCGGCCGCTACCTGACTGAACTGGCTGGGAACATCAATATTTTCGAGCCTGAAAACGATCGAACCATTGGGATTTTTGATTTCACTTGTCGCTTTATGGAATTCAATACCAGTGTAGGGAGATTGTCCCTCCTTTGTGAAATGGCGCGCAATTTTCATAGCCTGTCCTTATTCAATATGTTGTGTTTGCCCCTGTCGGTTTTAACCGACGACAAACTGTCCCTAATCTCTTCAATCTTCTACAACGGGCGAGAGAGATTAACCCCTAATTTATTATCGTAAGTCACGAGCAAAAAACGGACCATTCTTGTGATCCGTCAAATGCAGTTACCTATAACACACATTCTTTAAGCGAAAGATGTTCGCTGGCATATGTTGTGCTATTAACTCAAAGACTATACCAAATATAGTGAATTTATTATAAACTTTTAAGTTTTACACAACGCTTCATGGACCCTCAAAACAACGCAAATCAACAAAATTGCGAGCCATGCCCGCTCGCAATTACAATTTTGACTACTCACTGATTTACTCATGATTACAATGTGGAACGTGACGCGCTTTAAAGCACATCAGCTTGAAAGCCATAAAAGAACAAAACCACTTTCCCGTCAAGGAGTCGTTTGTTCAAATCGTACAACAACTAGATATAGTGGGTTCACTGGTGGAAAAATGATGTGAATAACGGGGACGAATAAATTCCACTCTTTATTTTTCGTCAAATAACGTGAACATAAAATATCTCTGGCTGGAATTCTCAAAGAGAGGATTTAAAAAAACATAAATTTCATGGTGAGATAGCAAGAGTTCTATTCCCGAATCACCGACGCTACAAGTGGTCGCTATTTTTCCGCCAGATGTAATTTCACGGGATTTGGAAATATCTGTAAATCGAGCCTTATCGAATCAATATCCGGAGAACGGGTTGGAGCTTGGCATTCAACGGCTATATGCCATGAGTCACCCGGTTGTTATCAACGCGGACGATAATCAAGAAGCAATTTTTTTAATTGTGGTTCGACGACTCGACGGGCCGCTTCTTCCGGCGTAACCCATTCGAAAATGCGCTGGCCGCGTTCCGGCCATTTTTTCTCCTGATGGGAATAGAGTACGGCGAATACATCGACACTGAAATTGCCATTTTCACCGCCCGGCATGTCAGTTTTCGTGTATTGATAGGAGCCAATCGAAGCCGTCTCGGCAATACCGCGCACACCTGCTTCTTCATAGGCCTCCTGAAGGGCTGCTTGGGATAGAGTGCGCCCCGGCATTGGCCAACCTTTAGGAATAATCCAGCGACCGGTACCTCTACTTGTAATGAGCAGAAACTCCACGGCACCTTTTTGCAGTCGATAGACCAGAGCGGCCACCTGCAAAAAATGGTCACCATCGACAACGATCTTTTTGTCTGCGGCTACCAATGTACCATTTATATCTGCTGCTTGAACCATCTCGTTCCTTTTTGCGTTAGCCTCGCTGGAAGTAAAATATAAATGTCATCTGATTACAAAAACACGATATTCGCTCTATTTCCGATGGACGAACGAAAAATTTGGTCGATCGACAAGGCAATGTCAGTTTGTCAACGTCGATTTGCTCGTTGGACATAAAGCTTTTGCAATCGCGCGCAGACCGTTGCCCGGATACATCCCTTCACGCATGAAAATGTTTCGAAGAGGAGCAAAGTTTCTCAACAATTCCAAACCGGCACTCCGCACGAATTGTACAGGCAACATATCGGAAAGCAATGCTTTGTTGAGAGCGTGAACCGAACCGGTGCGTACCCAAATATCGGCTTTGCGATATTTATTGTAATTTTCCATGACCCGTTGGCTGCCGGGATCTTTCGGATCGCTTTCAATGGCTTTGACGGTATTGATGGCGTCACGAATACCGAGGTTAAGCCCTTGGGCACCAATCGGCGGAAAGACATGGGCGGCTTCACCAACCAGAATTGTTCGTTTGTCGGCAAATGCCTTCGGGACTATGCCGGATAAAGGCCAAGCTTGTGCAGGTGTAATAACAGTTACCTTTCCGAGCATCGCCTGCATTCTCTCTTCAATCGCACTCGCCAGTCCCTCAGGTCCAAGTCCAAGAATTCTGTTTGCGCGTTCGGGATTGAGAACCCATACCAAACTGGATTTTTTGCCGGGTAATGGCACTTGTGTAAACGGACCATCTTCCGTGTGGAATTCGGTAGAAATGTTATTGTGCGGGAACTCGTGGGAAAAACTTAAGATAATGGCTGTCTGCGGATAATTCCACTGGCGGCAGTCAATCCCCGCAGCAATGCGTGCTTTCGAATTTCGCCCGTCTGCAGCAATAAGAAGACGGGCATCCACATGAGAATTGTCTTCCAGAGTGATTGTGACGTGATCATCGCTATGGACGATAGATTTCGCCGAAACATTGAGACGTTTGATCAGCTTACAGTCGGCTACAGCCTCACTGATGGCATTGTTAAGTGCAACATTCGGCATATTGTAACCGAAGGCTATCTCCCCGATTTCCGAAGAATGAAAGCTCACAACCGGACTGCGGATGAGCCTTTTTGTTCCGTCAACGATTCGCATTGTGGAAAGTGCGGCTGCCTTGTCTTTCAGGTTTTCCCAAATGCCGAGAGAATCGAGAATTTTTATTGCCGGCATCATCAATGCAGTGGTTCTGAGATCATTGCTGTTTGTTTCCGGACCGATCAGATAGGAACGATAACCTTTTTGAGCGACTGCAAGTGCAGAAATCATTCCGGCAGGTCCAGCACCGATGACGGCAATTGTTATATTATTTTTGTCTGTTGGAACTACCATAGTCGGGCCTTTCTACTATATTAGCTGATAGAGCGATCTCATTGTCAATTTAACACAATATGTGGATCAATCTAGCAATTGCAATCAATTGTTTTAATTTTTGTGATCAGTGATAGAAAGGGCATAAAAATTTATGCTGAAATGTGATAATCGCATTTGACGAGAGGGACTGGTCTGCTTTGAAAAATAAACTTGCTGGTAGAATAAAGAGTAGTGCCGAAAAACTGCGTCATAAAAAGGTAACGATGCCGCAGGCGAGGGCATTTTCGGTTCATCTTCTTACCGCATCAGGGTCGTTTCTTGCCTTTTTATCGCTGGTCGCTGCTTCCGAAAAAGAATGGACGGCAATGTTCGGCTGGCTCGGTCTGGCATTATTGGTTGATGGTATCGACGGTCCGATTGCCCGTAAGCTTCAGGTAAAATATGTCCTTCCTACGTGGTCGGGTGAACTTCTCGACAACATAATCGATTATGTCACCTATGTGCTCATACCGGCATTCGCGCTTTATCAAAGCGGTTTCATGGGGGAGGGACTGTCATTTTTGTCCGGCGCCATCATTGTGGTCTCCTCGGCTATTTATTATGCCGACACAGGTATGAAAACCAAGGAGAACTTTTTCAAAGGTTTTCCGGTCGTGTGGAATATGCTGATTTTTACGCTTTTTATTGTCAAACCGGGAGAATGGACAGCGTTCAGCATTGTTGTGATTTCCGCGATTATTTCATTCCTTCCGATTTATTTTTTGCATCCGGTGCGCGTGGTGCGCTTGCGTCCACTCAATTTGACAGTCTTTCTTATATGGTGTGCTCTCGGCATTATCGGGATTTGCTATCGGCTCGAGGCTCCCGATTGGGTAAAAATTGGCATGACAATTTCCGGCCTCTACATTTATCTCATAGGTGCTGTGATGCAACTGTTCCCCACACTTGGGAATAAAGAACGTTAAGTCAAAAAATTTACCAAATATTAATTTTTGTCTCTTGCCTTGAGCCTCAACGAAACAAGGTTGATTGATTTTACGTCCAATAATGATTTAAATAGCAAAAGCCTTTCAGTTTTCCTAAGGAGTTTTGGGCTATGCAACTTGATTTTGGTGGCGGGAACGAGGTCACGTTTTTAAAAGAAGGTCGGGCAGGGATTGTCCGTCTCGCACGCCCCCAAGCGCTGAATGCATTAAGTCTTGATATGTTGCGTGCACTTGAAAAAGCCTTGCACAGTTGGGAAACAGATGACGATGTATTATGTGTCGTGGTCGAGGGAGAAGGCAGATCTTTTTGCTCAGGCGGTGATGTTGTTTATGCTTATAAGCAAGGCAAAGCAGGGCACCCTGCTTATGACTATTTTTCCTCCGAATATAAGCTCAACAGCTATATAGGACGTTTCCCAAAGCCTTATATCGCTATACTTGATGGTATTTGTATGGGCGGGGGCGCCGGTATTTCTATTCATGGCTCACACCGGATTGTGACAGAAAATACCACTTTTGCTATGCCGGAGAGTGCTATCGGTTTCTTTCCCGATGTCGGAGCAGGTGATTTTCTATCCCGTTTGAACGGGCAATTCGGAATGTATCTGGCTCTAACCGGTGCAAGATGTAAATGGGGCGATTGTTTGCAGACTGGGCTTGCTACCCACGCGGTTTCACAAGACAAGCTTGAAGATCTGCGCGCAAGTATTATTGAGCAGGGTAATCCACGTCCGGCGCTGGAACAATATGCAGTTGAAGTTGATTTTGAAACAAATGCCGAGACGCGATCACTGATTGCAGAGTGCTTCAATACCGACAAGCTTGAGGAAGGCATTAATCTCCTCAAACAAAAAGCCGATGAGGGCAACGATTTTGCCAAAGAAACTCTTGCAACGCTTCTGGCACGTTCACCGACAAGTTTGATGGTGACCTGGCGCGCGATGAAGCAATGTAAACCATTAGGGCTCGACGATTGTCTGAAGCTTGAAAACCGTGTTGCCCACCACATGATGGATAATCATGATTTTTATGAAGGTGTGCGGGCGGTATTAATAGACAAGGACAACGAACCGCATTGGCAACCGGAAAATTTGGCCGGTGTTACCGACGAGATAGTTGATTCCTATTTTCAACCGGTTGAAAAAGAATTGGATATTTAATGGATAACCAGTTACGCCAAGTAGCTAAACCAAATCTGGTATTATCATCTTATTCCATTTTTTTGCATTGTCTGGCTTTTGTTGCTCTCTTGTTTTCCATTTTTTATTGGATACGCATGGTCGGCGTATTTCCCGGAACACTATGGCGGATTGATCGCATGCCCTGGCTTTGGCAGGTGCTGACAGTCAGTCTGTCCGTTGTCTATCCGATTGCAGCTCTTGGGCTGTGGATGGGGTCTCTTTGGGGAATAATCTTATGGTTTTTTGCAGCCCTGACAGAATCTCTTGCATTTACTGTCTATAGCTCAAGCTTTATTTTTTTCCCCTCGCTTGCAGTATTCCATTTTTTGGTTGCTATACTATTTGTTATGTTTCGGGGTTTTCTTTATCTCAAAAAGAAGAAAAAGATAATGTAGTTACCCAATTTTAACGTGACAATGCCTATATCTATCAGCTAACGGAGAGTCACTTTTTTGTTAGACATGATAAAGACACAAAAATGGTTAATTCTAGGAAAAAGTGACAATTACTTCTACCAAATGCTGTTAAGCGTCAATGTCGATTTTATCGACAAGTGCATGCGTGGAAAAAATCAAGAATGACAAATAAAAACATGACATCGGTCAAAAATCCTTCAATAGGCCGTAGGTTCTTTTTAAAATCTTTGGCAACTGTAACGGCTCTGTCATATGCTCCCGTTTTAGCCAAGGCAAACAACACTTTGTTTGCGCAATCGGGGCGTGCCCGTTGGGATGACCAGTTTGATGCAGGTCCTGCAGGGAGTACCAAAGTTGCTTCCAATCAGCCGGTATTAAGTTTTGCAACAGTTGAAGATACTCAAAAGGCGATTACGCAATATGAGGGTATTGTCAGTCGCGGTGGTTGGCAAAGAGTTCCGACAGAACAGGGCAAATTGCAAATTGGTGTAACACATCCGGCAGTGACCGCATTACGACAAAGACTTGCAGCGTCGGGAGACCTTCAAAGTGGTGTGGGGATGTCTTCATCTTTCGACACTTATGTTGATGCCGCTGTAAAACGCTTTCAGGCCCGTCATGGATTGCCAGCCGATGGTGTAACGGGCGAGGCGACCTATAAATCAATGAATGTCGATGCCCAAACGCGCCTTAATCAACTTCACATCAATGTCGAGCGGTTGAAGACGAAAGTCGAAATGACGGCTCAAGAACAGCGTTTTGTAATGGTCAACATACCGGCTGCGCAAATCGAAGCCGTGGAAAATGGTGTGGTTGCGCAAAGACATACAGCTGTTGTTGGTAAAATTGATCGACAAACCCCGTTACTGGATTCAAAAATCAGCCAGATCATCCTTAATCCGTTCTGGACAGTACCGAAGTCGATTATCCGTAAAGATATTATTCCTCTGATGCAAAAAAATCCGTCCTACCTTTCGGATAACAGCATCCATATTTTTAATAATCGTGGCGAGGAAGTACCCCCCGAAAGCATCAATTGGCATAGTGACGAGGCTGTCAGTATGATGTTCCGGCAAGATCCGGGTAAAATTAATGCCATGTCATCGACAAAGATAAATTTTGCCAATCCTTATTCGGTGTACATGCACGATACTCCCATACAAACCCTGTTCAATAGCTTGATGCGTTTTGATTCATCTGGTTGTATCCGTATTCAGAACATTCGCGATCTCAATGTGTGGATTTTGAAGAATACGCCCGGGTGGGACAGGCAACGTATGGAAGCGGTGATTGCCTCCCGACAAAATACACCGATTAATATTCCCGATCCCATACCGCTTCATTTTGTCTATATTTCCGCTTGGTCAACGGGAGAGGGGGTTGTCCAATTCCGTGACGATATTTATCACTTGGATGGCTCCTCGCAATTGGCTCTTGATACGGCCGGTTGAACTATTTTTGACAAAAACATCAAAAAACCGCCTTTATGGCGGTTTTATTTTTATTTTTTAAGGGGATAGTTACCCATTCTGTTCTATCTGGAAGGCATTGTCTTTTGCATCAGTTGAACAGGAATGCCAGAACAAGCCGGAAAGAATAGAAATTTCACGCGTTTTTTGCCGCAAAACATAATATTTGTTTTGCTGATTACGGCTTTTTGTTTTGTTCTCGCTTTCATTTATTGTTTGTCAAAACCGCAGATTTACGAGGCAAAGGTAGAAGTTTCGATCAGAAAACTGGATGGCCTGACATTGGATGACGATAATCGCAATCGGGCCATTTCAATCGCCACATCGCGGCCGGTTTTGAAGCGGACGGTGGAACTGTTGGAAAAGCAGGAAATTCCGTTCAACCTGAAAAAATTCAATTATTTTCTTTCGCTCCGTGATGATAAAAATCATCTTTTATTGGAGTTTGATGATGAAAATGCGACTCATGCCGAACTTGTATTGGCAAATTTGCTGGAAGCTATCCGCCAAGAAGTGAAGCGAGTCTATCCCAATCCCGATGTGGCACTGATTTCCACTATTCGTACACAGCGCAACAACGTTTTGAGCTCGACTTTGAACAGTTTTAGTGAAAACGCCAAACAGGGGGAGCGAGAAAAGCAAACCGACGACCTCTATTCTTCTCTCATTGTCGCAATTGGTAATCGTGTTGCCTATAATGCGTCGATTGAGGTTTTGAAAAATCTTTTGAATACCGGTCAGTCACCGCTTGTTCTCGACTTCATCGCCAATGATCCGGCAGTTTTGAAAACTACTGATGATTTGAATAAGTTGACAGCAGAAATTGCCCATATGGAAACCCAATTGGCGGGCAACCATCCCCAGATCAAAGCAATGCGGGCTGAACAGAATGAGCTAAAGTCGGAGCTTGAAAACAATATTGACCTCTCAATCAAACGTCTCTATGCACAAGCGGATGTTGCGACAAAAGTTGAACGGGATTTGCGCAATGAACTCAATGGGACGGTCGGCGTTACCGGTTCTTCCGCTGACAAGCAGTTGCTTGACGAACTTGAGAGAAAATTGAAGGCGATTTGGGACGACTATGATAAAACAATCGAGAAATCCGGCCTATTGCGGGCGAGCAATTTTGTTGTTGTGAATGGTCCAATAACGGTCGAAAAACAATCTGTTTTATCGCGATATGGAAGCAGAATCTTGGGATTCGCTTTAATTGTTTTCTTGTCACTTTTGATTATTCAGACGATCATTAAAAACCACGCTTTATTTAAAACACGCAGAAACGTGGATGGTCAATTTTCCGATCGTAAAGGAAACAGCGACGGCGGGAGCATGAACTCGGCCGCCCCGTCCTCGCCGAAAGCTGCATTGAATTTAGCTGAAACGGTTGAAAAACTCGAACAAAACCACGCAGGATTTATTGCGGTGGTTGGCAAAAAAGCAGCAAAAACTGCCGCGCGCTTGTCGATGGAATTGAAAAAAGAGAACAATGCAATTCTTTTGATTGATATCTCGACCAATGAAATCGGAAATCTCATCGGTCCTCATCGTGGTTTCACAGATGTATTGACAGGTGACGCAAAAATTTCGGAAGTTATCTATAACGATTATGACACGGGTGTCGATATTTTGCCTCAAGGTTTGGCCAGTCCGCTTCGTGCCAAGGATTTTTCTAAAGATATTCCGGCATTCATTTCGGCGCTCGAAAGCAGCTATTCGATTGTTATTGTTGCAATGTCGGGTGAGCCGGAATTCGGGTTGGAAGAAATATTTTCTGAAAGCGATTGCCTTGTTATTTCGTCCGGTGACAAATCCGATGGAGATCATTGGACGGAATTGTTCTTGAAATATTCTGCGCAACCGGTATTCAGGCTCATCAATAATTGATAAAAAGTGGAAACGCGACGGCTTGTCGCGGCTTGCACCCTTGTTTTCTTAAAAACATTGCTGCACCAATAGGAAAAAGAACCGGATAATCCCGGCAGATATTATTGAGTGAAAGCGTCTCGTTATGACAATGACTGCAATTGATGAAACCGTGCCTAATGCCAGACAGGCGCACAATCGCAAAATGATCAAGATATGGCTTTATGTCATATTAATTCTTTGTTTGGCAATTGTCATCGTCGGGGGTGCTACACGCCTTACCGGTTCAGGGTTGTCTATTACCGAATGGAAGCCGGTTCACGGGGTTATTCCGCCAATTGGCGAAGCAGAATGGCAAGATGAATTCGAGAAATATCAACAAATAGCCCAATATAAAGTTGTCAATCAGGGAATGACGCTTTCACAATTTAAAGGTATTTTCTGGTGGGAGTGGGCCCATCGTTTATTGGCACGTCTTGTCGGTGTTGTTGCATTATTCGGACTCATCTGGTTTTGGGCAACCAAACGAATTGAAAAAACTTTTCTTCCACAATTAATCGCGGTTCCTGTCATTATCGCCATTCAGGGGGCGATTGGCTGGTGGATGGTTGCGTCCGGCCTCGGCGCCAGTGATTTGACAAGTGTCAGTCAATATCGGCTGGCGATTCATCTTGTTACGGCCTGTATTGTTGTGATCTTCGTTACTTATGTTTCTCGCGGACTTGCCGATTATAGTGATAAGCCTGCCAATCGCAGCATACAGAAATTTGCCGGTTGGCTTGTTTTTATGGTGCTTGTGCAAATTTATCTCGGAGCTCTTGTTGCAGGTCTACATGCAGGCAAAGTTTATAATACGTGGCCATTAATGGATGGCCAGTTGGTGCCGGAAGGATTGCTCGCCGATCAGCCATCCTGGCGCAATTTTTTCGAAAATCGGTTGACGGTACAATTTGTCCATCGGTGTTTTGCTTATCTTCTGTTGTTGGCAGCGCTTGTCCATGCTCTGAAAGTCGAAAAGCTCGCATCGGGAACAACCCATGCGCGCCGTGCAATGCTGTTGCTTTTGGCCATTGTTGTTCAAGCTATTTTCGGAATCATCACGCTTTTGCTTGAGGCTCCAATCAGCTGGGGATTGATCCATCAGGGTGTTGCGCTATTGGTACTGGTATTTGCCGTTGCACATTGGCGCGCAACAAAAGGCGCTTATGCTGTAGAAAAAGCATGACCGGCTTGATAAAAAAAGTCAGACTTTCAGTGCGTTTAATCTCTCAGGAACAGCGGAAAGATTAGCCGGCAAACAATCAAACAATTAAAAAAGCAAAAAAAATTAGATCGGCCATCAATTGGCCGGTCTTCTATTATTTATGAGCAGAAGAAAAACGGGATTTTTAAGATTTTCCGATCATAAGATCAAGATTTTGCACTGCCGCTCCCGAAGCGCCTTTACCGAGATTATCCAGAACGGCTGAAATATTGTAAATCCCGTTAGAATCATCACCAAATACAAATATTTTCAATTTGTCTGTATTGGCGAGCAATTCCGCGTCAAGCCGCGCCAAATTACCGGTTTCCTGTTCATTCGCAACGCTGACGAGCTTGCTATCGTGATAATGGGCTTTGAAAATAGAACGCAAAACATCGGTTGTAACAGTTTTTTGTAAAAGCGAATTGTGAATCGGAATATTGACAATCATGCCTTGGGGAAATCTTCCGACACTTGGTAGGAAAATCGGCGAATGTGAAAGTTTACCATGAACACGTATCTCCGGCACATGCTTATGCTTGAGGTTAAGCCCGTAAATGAAATAATTTGCGGTTATCTTTTCGTCACAGCTTGGGTCTTCCATTTGCGCGATCATCTTTTTTCCACCACCGGTGTAACCAGACACAGCGTTAATGGAGACTGGAAAATCTTCTCCTATAATCCCGGCTTCCCTTAATGGACGAATAATGCTTAACGCACCGGTGGGATAACAGCCCGGATTGGCAACGAAACGTGCCGAGCTTATCCGTTCCGGCTGACCTTTCGTGAGTTCGGCAAAACCGTAAACCCAGTCGGGGGCAATGCGGTGTGCCGTGGAACTGTCGATGATGCGAATTTTCACATTGCCTGCAAGACTATTGACAGTGTCAATTGCTGCCTTGTCAGGAAGGCAGAGGATGGCAATATCGGCCGCATTCAATCTTTCCAAACGCGCAGCTTCATTGTGGCGGTCTTCCAGCGGAATTGACAGAATTTCGAGGTCATCTCGTGCGGCCAACCGCTTCCTGATTTGTAAGCCCGTTGTACCGTGTTCGCCATCAATAAAAACTTTTGTTTGCATTTCCTTGCACCTGATTTTCGCCGGGATTGGGGTTGTTAAAAGACTTGCACGAATGATTTTAATCTCTTCTCAAAGAACACAGCCATTCTTTTACAGAAGAGGCGGTATATTGTGCCTTACGAAGCGATAAAAATAAATTCTTTTTTGTAACCGTTTAAGCGTTTTATCGAGGAAAATTATTCAAGAGGCAGTTTTAGCGGTTAATCAAGCGATCAGTAAATAATAATTGCAGATCAAATTGATTTTTCTGAGGATTTTTTTCGAATTATTGGCTATTCACGTCGAAAGCGTTTAACATAATATAACGCTGTGATAATTATTAAGCGGCTATTTTTCATTGTTAGGAATATTTCCCATGAGCGACCAAGTGGATGTGGCGCAAAAGCGCTTTTTTAACGACGATCTTAAAACAACTGA
This sequence comes from Bartonella sp. M0192, assembly GCF_016102305.1. Classification (NCBI taxonomy): domain Bacteria; kingdom Pseudomonadati; phylum Pseudomonadota; class Alphaproteobacteria; order Hyphomicrobiales; family Bartonellaceae; genus Bartonella; species Bartonella sp. M0192. The sequence goes on from NZ_JACFOU010000001.1 coordinate 1,423,360, forward strand.
TTCCGAGATATATGATGCCATTCGCGGCGAACTTTCCCGTCAGCGTAATGAAATCGAGTTGATTGCATCGGAAAACATCGTATCGCGTGCTGTCCTTGAAGCACAAGGTTCGGTTCTAACCAACAAATATGCCGAAGGTTATCCGGGTAAACGTTATTATGGCGGTTGCCAATATGTGGATGTGGTTGAAAATCTTGCAATTGAACGCGCAAAGAAACTGTTCGGAGCGGCTTTTGCAAATGTGCAACCGAATTCCGGTAGCCAGATGAATCAGGCGGTATTTTTCGCCCTTTTGAAGCCGGGTGATACATTTATGGGACTTGACCTCAATTCCGGTGGGCATTTGACCCATGGGTCTCCGGTCAATATGTCCGGAAAATGGTTTAATGTGGTATCTTATGGCGTTCGCAGAGATGACCAAAGAATAGATATGGACGAAGTCGCTCGTATCGCGCGCGAAAACAAGCCCAAACTTATACTTGCCGGTGGCACAGCCTATTCGCGCTTTTGGGACTGGAAACGGTTTCGCGAAATTGCGGACGAGGTTGGTGCATATCTTATGGTGGATATGGCGCACATAGCCGGCCTTGTTGCCGGAGGTGTCCATCCTTCGCCTGTTCCTTATGCCCATGTTGTCACGTCGACGACACATAAATCGCTTCGCGGACCGCGCGGTGGTATGATTTTGACGAATGATGAAGCAATTGCAAAAAAGATCAATTCGGCTGTTTTCCCGGGTATTCAGGGTGGACCGCTCATGCATGTCATTGCTGCAAAAGCTGTTGCATTCGGCGAGGCTCTGCGCCCATCGTTCAAAACTTATGCGCAAAATGTTGTCGCAAATGCGAAAACCTTATCGGCACGTCTTATTAAAAATGGTCTTGATATTGTATCCGGCGGCACCGATAACCATTTGATGCTGGTTGATTTGAGACCAAAAAATGCAACCGGTAAACGGGCAGAAAGTGCGTTAAGCCGCGCCCATATTACCTGCAACAAAAACGGAATTCCTTTCGATCCGGAAAAACCGTTTGTTACATCAGGTGTGCGGCTTGGTACACCGGCAGGAACCACACGTGGTTTTGGCGAAAAAGAATTTGATGAAATTGGTGAGCTGATTTCCGAAGTTCTTGATGGATTGAAAGCTGCAAATTCGGATGAGGGAAATGCTGCTGTAGAAGCACATGTACGTGAAAAGGTTCAGGCATTGACCGAACGTTTCCCGCTATATCCTTATCTTGGCTGATTATTTGAACGGAGTAAAAAATGCGGTGTCCTTACTGTCAATCTGAAGATACTCAGGTAAAGGACTCGCGTCCGGCCGAAGATGGTTCGGTTATTCGCCGTCGCCGCATATGTCCCGTATGCGGCGGCCGTTTCACAACATTCGAACGTGTCCAATTACGTGAATTGATGGTCACCAAGAAGAGCGGTCGCCATGTGCCTTTTGACCGTGACAAACTTATGCGCTCTGTGGAAGTTGCCTTGCGTAAGAGAAATGTCGATCCAGAGCGTGTCGAGAGGGCAATATCAGGTATTGTCAGACAACTTGAAAGTTCGGGAGAACCCGAAATATCATCGGAACAAATAGGGTGCCTTGTCATGGAAGCGCTGAAAGGTATCGATGATATTGCCTATATCCGTTTCGCCTCCGTTTATCGCAATTTTCGCAATGCCAGTGATTTTCACGATGTAATAGACGAATTGTCGGATCGTGACGGAGAAAAAGAAAACAACAATAATGGTTGATAAAATTGCCGATTGTCGATTTATGGCTGCCGCTATCCGTCTGGCGAGTTGGCATATCGGGCAAACTGCCGAAAATCCTTCAGTCGGGGCGATTATAGTCGGTTCCGATGGTAATACGATCGTCGGACATGGGGTGACAGCAAAAGGCGGAAGGCCACATGCTGAAACGCAAGCCTTGGCAATGGCGGGCGAAAACGCACGAAATGGCACAGCTTATGTGACGCTCGAACCCTGTTCACATTACGGGAAAACACCCCCATGCGCCGATGCCCTTGTGAATGCCGGTATAAAACGTGTTGTCATTGCACGTCTTGATCCCGATAAAAGAGTGAGCGGGCGTGGTGTAATAATATTGGAAAATGCCGGCATCATTGTTGAAACCGGTATATTGGCAGGTAAAGCCTTCGAGGGGTTGAGCGCCTATCTGACAACAAGACAGTTATCGCGTCCAGAAGTGACGCTCAAAATGGCGATATCGGCTGATAACGGTATCGGTATTAGAGGCAAGCGAAATGTTCTGATCAGCAATGAACTATCGCGTTCGGTAAGCCACATGATGCGTGCGAAAAACGACGCAATTCTCATTGGAATTGGAACTGTTCTAGCAGACAATCCCGAACTGACCTGTCGATTGTCCGGGCTTGAAGACCGGTCGCCAGTGCGTGTCGTGGTTGATCCGGAACTCACTATGCCTCTTGATTGCCAACTGGTGGCAACTGCAAAAAACGTTCAGACATGGGTAATAAGCAGCAAGAACGGCAACGAGCAAAAAAAAATCGAACTTCAGGAAAAAGGTGTCAAACTTCTTGAATGTGATGGAAGCAAGACGACCATATCTCCCGAACAAATCCTTCGCATATTGTTTGAGAATAATATTTCAAGCGTCCTAATCGAAGGCGGTGCGATAACAGCCCGGACTTTTCTTGACCAGAAGGCGGTTGACAAGGTCGTTCTGTTCCGTTCAACAATAATGCTTGGCGATGACAGGATTTCTGCACCGGATTTCAAAAAATATCTTGCTGATTTCATGAAAATCGAACAAGCCGAATTTGGTGAAGACAATTACAGTGAATGGAGGCTCCGTCCCGAATGTTTACCGGAATAGTAACGGATATTGGCGAGCTAGCTGAAAAAGAACCTTTAAACGAAGGCTTACGGATAAAAATCCTCACTCATTACGATATAGATACAATCGATATTGGTGCGTCGATTGCCTGTTCCGGTATCTGTCTGACGGTTGTTGAAAAATCCCGTTCGGGCGCAAACAAAAACAGTTTTACTGTGGAAGCTTGGGAAGAAGCATTACGTCTTACGAATATTTCCAGATGGAAAATTGGTGGACATATCAATCTTGAGAGGTCTTTGAAACTGGGCGATGAAATGGGAGGTCATCTCGTTTCCGGTCATGTTGACGGTTTGGCCGAGATAATGGAGATAAAAGAAGAAGGAGATGCAAGGCGTTTTCAATTGAAAGCTCCGCAGGAATTTTCTCCTTTTATTGCGCGCAAAGGTTCTGTCGCATTGGATGGTACGTCGCTTACAATAAATTCGGTCGACGGCGATTTGTTTGACATATTGATCATACGCCATACTCTGGAAGTGACAACGTGGGGGGAGCGCAAGAAGGGCGATTGCGTCAATCTTGAAATAGATCAATTGGCTCGATATGCTGCGCGATTATCGGAATTCCGCCACTAGCGCTCCGGTTATTTTTCAATTCATTTACCTTGCTGTCTTCAAATGGCACTCTATTGGAGCCATTTTGAGAAAAGCCGCTTTCGCATTTTAAAAAACTGTTTTAAATGGAAGTATATTGGCTCGTTCCCATTGTTTATAATGGGCTTTGAGGGACATAGAGTGCCAACCCTATTTTTGAGTTGTAGGATCAGATTATGACAAAGAAGAACTTGAAAAAGGCTCACATATTAATTGTGGAAGCTCGTTTTTATGATGAAATTTCCGATGCATTGTTGAAAGGTGCAACGGAAACGCTCAAAGCAGCGGGAGCAGAGTTTGATGTTGTAACTGTTCCGGGAGCTTTGGAAATTCCGGCAGCCATTGCCTTTGCGGAAAAAGGCGAAAAAAACTATGATGGTTATGTCGCACTGGGGTGTGTCATCAGAGGGGAAACATATCATTTTGAAATTGTTTCCAACGAATCATGCCGCGGCATTGCGGATTTGACCGTTCGCAAGCGATTGGCTATCGGCAACGGCATCATCACAGTCGAAAATGAAAAACAGGCTTGGGCACGTGCACTGCCTGATAAAAAGAATAAAGGCGGTTTTGCCGCCGATGCAGCGCTACATATGATCGCGCTGAAAAACAAGTTCGGAGTAAATCATTGAATAAAAGCCCTGCCAATAATATTAACGTGCCGCGCCGCGCGAATAAACGCGGCGCTGCACGTTTGGCTGCTGTTCAGGCGCTCTATCAGATGGATGTTGCCGGAACAGGTATTTTGGAAATTACATCAGAATATGAGACTTATCGCTTGGGACAAGAGGTCGATGGCGAGCAATATCTCGAGGCTGACCCGCAATGGTTTCGTGCCATCATAGCAGGGGTGGTGGAGGAACAACGTCAGCTTGATCCGATGATTCGTCAACATTTGCCGGAGGATTGGCCTCTATCGCGTATTGATTCTACACTGCGTGCCATATTGCGGGCAGGAGCGTGGGAAATCAAAAATCGTAAAGATGTTCCGATTGCTGTTGCAATAAATGAATATGTCGACATTGCCAAAGCTTTCTTTTCCGGGGAAGAACCGCGAATGGTCAATGCGGTTCTCGACCGCATGGCAAAAGAATTGAGACACAAATAGGTTGTTGCAATAAAGAAAAACAAAAAAAGCTCTATCATTCGATAGAGCTTTTTTAATTCAACCAGCAACGAATGCAGAAACCGGTTCAATAGAGCCAAACACCTTTGCTCCGCCTACAATTGTTATTGGAAACGGAATGAAGTGACTATCAACGGCCATTGGTAGGTAACTGGGGAACGCCCTTCGAACCTTTGATCAACTGGGACAGGAATGATTGGTCATGACCACCGGTCGGGGTTGTCTTCGAAATGCTATCGAAAACTTTACCATCTTCCAGACCGTAATTGGCAATCCGTTCAACCTGTCCATTTTTGTTGAAGTAAATAGCCAGAATTTTACGATCGACAATTTTCGGCTTCATAAATTGCGCACCGCGATAACGCGTTTGGGAGATATAATAAAATACCTCATTGTCATACATTGCTGTCATCGAAGGCGAGCCAAGTGCAAGCAAAACCTGATCACGACTTGAACCGACAGGAACAGAAGCAAGTGCCGATTCGTCAAGAACATAGCCTTCGTTATAGGTCTGGCTTGTGTTGAGAAAATCATGTGACTTACAGCCACCGAGTGTAATTGTTGTAGCAGCCATTAAACCGATGATTAACCCACGCTTAGCTCGGGTTGTAATGCGGACCGTGTAAAACAATGACATCTCCATCTAACGCATGGCGGGGATAATTTCTTTTTCAACCTTTTTGCCTAAACCACCTTAAAGCGGTTTGCAATAGATTGCATCGTTAGAGACTTGCAATTATTAACAATGAGTATGTAAAAAAATCGGAATAGAGCAAAGACTTTTCTGTGACTTTCATACGATATCGTTAAAGGTATTGGGCGTTATCGTTAAAGGTATCGGGAAAAATTATCGGTTGAAAAGAGGCTGGATAAAATCGTTATGGATGATAATGACCAAACACACAATAATGATAATGACCATCACGTCATGAGCTTTGCCATTCACTATCCTGTCAATGTCCGTTCGTTACCGGTGAAAGGAATCCGTATCAAGATTGATGCAGATGAAAAAGAGCGGCTGAAGCTTGTGGAAAACCATGGCTTGCTGGAGGTAAAATCGTTTCACGCCGATGTTCACATTTCTCCTTGGAAGAAACGCGGTGTTCGTGTCAAAGGCAAGTTTGAGGCTGAAATAGTTCAGGCTTGTGTCGTCACACTCGAACCTCTTCCAAAACATATAGAAGAAGAGGTGGAGTCAGTTTTTATCCCCGACGATTCCAAGCTTGTCAAATATCAAGAGCGCGATAATACAAGTGAAGTTTTTGTAGATGCTGAAGGTCCTGACACGCCTGAAGTATTTCATGGTGATTCAATTGATATCGGCGCTTTTCTTGAAGAATTCTTCGAACTATCGATTGATCCTTATCCACGTAAAGAAGGCGTGGACGGAAACTATATTGAAGATATGGAAAAAGACAAAAGTGAACCTTCACCTTTTGCCATTTTAAAACAACTGAAATAGCCAAGGTCGTCGAAAAAACAAAATTTATTGTTGTATAATGGCTTAAAACCAGTATTTTCGGCGTTAAGTTTCACACAACGTCGCTTTATTGCGGCATTGCTTATATATAATTCGAAACTGATAGGACATTTGAGAGTGATCAGAATTTCTGTGGATGCAATGGGCGGCGATTTTGGCCCTGAGATCACAATTGCCGGTGCGGCAATTGCGCAGAAACGTTTTCCTGAAATACGTTTTATTTTTTATGGCGTTGCGAGTGCAGTTGAACCGGTTTTGAAGCGTTATCCGGAACTTGGTTCCTGTTCAACATTCATTGCGACCGAAACCTATACCCGTATGGACGAAAAGCCTAGTCAGGCATTGCGAAACGGGCGCGGCAAGTCATCAATGTGGAAAGCGATCGAAGCTGTGAAAAATGGTGAAGCCGATGCCTGTGTATCAGCCGGTAACACCGGTGCATTGATGGCAATGTCATATTTTTGTTTGAGAATGATGGAAGAAGCCGACCGTCCTGGCATTGCGGGAGTTTGGCCGACATTGCGTGGTGAAAGTCTTGTGCTTGATATTGGCGCAACCATTGGCGCGTCGTCGGATCAACTTGTTGATCTGGCGGTCATGGGAGCCGGTATGTTTCGTGCGCTTTATAATGTCGCACGTCCGACAGTCGGTCTTCTTAATATAGGAGTGGAGGAAGTCAAAGGACTTGATGAAATCAAGCAGGCAGGCATGATGCTGCGTGAAATCGGGCTCGACGGACTGGAATATAAAGGCTTTGTAGAAGGCAATGATATTGGAAAAGGTACTGTCGATGTTGTGGTTACCGAAGGATTTTCAGGTAATATCGCATTGAAAGCAGCCGAAGGGACCGCAAGGCAAATGGCGCAAATATTGCGTGAAGCAATGTCCAGCTCATGGCTGACAAAACTCGGTTACCTTCTATCAATCAGTGCTTTTCGTAAGCTCAAGCAAAAAATGGATCCCGGACGTGTAAACGGCGGTGTCTTACTTGGTTTGAATGGTGTTGTTATTAAAAGTCATGGTGGAACCGACGCGGATGGGTTTGCTTCTGCTTTACGTGTAGGCTATGAAATGGTTAACAATAAACTTCTGGAGAAAATCGCAGCGGATTTGAGGCATTTTCACGATAAAAAACCCGAACTTCTCAATCATGGTGACCATGCGGGCCATGGTGCGGAGCATATATAACGCATTGAAAATTAATTATTGATTCGCTGGTTAAGGATAGAACTGAATGATTCGATCTGCCATATGTGGCATAGGAAGTGCGCTGCCTAAAAAGAAAATGTTGAACAGCGAGCTCGAGGGGATTGTCGAGACATCCGATGCATGGATCGTTCAACGGACGGGAATCCGCCAGCGTTATATTGCCGGAAAAGATGAAACGACCGTTTCTCTTGGAGCGGCTGCCGCACAAGCTGCTCTTGATAATGCCGGACTTACTGTCGCCGATATCGACTGCATTATTCTGGCAACAGCAACACCTAACCATACTTTTCCCGCTTCGGCGGTGGAAATACAGAATGCATTGGGAATGTCGCACGGCTTTGCGTTCGATGTTCAGGCCGTCTGTTCAGGCTTCATTTTTGCAATGACAACTGCCGATCTTTATTTGAAAGGCGGCATGGCCAAGCGAATTCTTGTCATTGGTGCGGAAACCTTCTCGCGTATTCTTGATTGGAATGACCGTTCGACATGTGTGCTTTTCGGGGACGGCGCGGGCGCTGTTGTTCTCGAAGCTGTCGAGAACCAGAGTGGCAATAACAGTGATCGTGGTATTCTTGCCTGTAAACAACGTTCAGACGGTGCATTTGTCGACAAGCTTTACGTGGATGGTGGCCCTTCGACCACGCAAACCACAGGGCATTTGCGAATGGAAGGCCGCGAAGTGTTCAAACATGCTGTAGGCATGATTACCGACGTTGTGGATGATTGCTTTTCTGCAACCGGAATATCGCCTTCCGAGCTTGACTGGTTTGTACCTCATCAAGCCAATAAACGTATTATCGACGCATCGGCCAAAAAACTTGGTATTGCTGATGAAAAAGTTGTGATCACCGTTGATCAGCATGGCAATACTTCGGCCGCGTCTGTGCCTTTGGCGCTTGCGGTAGCGGTTAAAGATGGTAGAATAAAAAAAGGTGATCTGGTCATGCTGGAGGCAATGGGCGGCGGATTCACATGGGGAGCTATTCTTATCCGTTGGTAGTGCCAAGACAACTTGACCGATAATATGTTTAACGTATAAGTTTTTTATACTTCAATTATAAGAAGGCGATTGTTATGGCTGGTAATACAGTGACGCGCGCGGATTTAGCAGATGCAGTTTGCAGAAAAGTTGGCCTGTCACGCACAGAGTCGGCTTCATTGGTTGAAATGATCCTTAATGAAGTTTGCGATGCAATTGTCAAAGGCGAGACGGTAAAATTATCGTCGTTTGCAACTTTTCATGTTCGTAACAAGACAGAACGTATTGGTCGCAATCCGAAGACAGGTGAAGAAGTGCCGATTTCACCCCGTCGCGTTATGACGTTCAAGGCATCGAATGTTTTGAAGAAAAAAATTCTCGACGGTCATCGGTCCAAAAAATCGTAAAATTACCTATATATATTTAGGCAGAGCAAAAAGACCGATATTCGACAGCTGTGGCAGGAGCCAATGGCCGATTGTTTATTTGCATATGCCGGAATTTTGTGAAAATGGAAGTAACGTTACGGTGACTGTCAATTACCAGAAAGTTCGAGGTTGTTATATTCGGAAAAGGCCAAAAAATGGATAAAAGTCCAGATGCTTTTCGTACAATCAGCGAAGTTGCTGAAGCGTTGGATCTACCTCAACACGTTCTTAGGTTTTGGGAAACACGTTTTTCCCAGATCAAGCCGTTAAAACGTGGAGGCGGGCGGCGTTATTACCGGCCAGCCGATGTGGATTTGCTGAAAGGAATTCGGCAACTTCTTTATGAACAGGGTTATACAATAAAAGGTGCACAGCGCCTATTGAAAGAAAACGGCATAGCCTTTGTAATTGCGTTGGGCAATGGAGACGTTGCTGCAATTGATGCAATTACGATGAAGAAAAAAGCTGAAGAGGAAGCCGAAAATACGCCGCTACCAGCAAAACAACCGCAATCCAGAGGCCTGTTCAGCTTCATGAAATCCGATTCCGACACTGAAGTGGGCGGAAGCAATATCGGAAAAGGCAAGGATAACAAAACCTTGCTTCAGGAAGCTTTGTTTGAATTGATCGAATGCAAAAGAGTTCTTGATCGCGCTCGTTAAGCTCTCGATTGGTGCTGAAAAAATATAATTTTAAATTCGTTGACGGGGTTGATTAGCATCTGACAGAAAGCGGGCATTCACTATGTCTATGATTTGTCAGGACGCAGTATATGCAATTGGCCACGACAATCGGAATAGTTCTTAACGATGACTGATATTTCTTGAATCCATTTCGTTCAATTCTGCGCGTTTCAAGTGGACAAAAATTCGTCAGTATAAAGCGGCTTCGTTTTTGAATACGGTACAGGCGAGGGCGGGTTTTTATTGCAGTTTCCGGTACTTATTTGCAATTAAAGATATTTTAGCATGCCGATATCAATGTCATAGGACGTTTTGTTATAGCTCCACTTCTTTCCTATAGTTAAATGGAACTAAAACCCGCTGGAATAGCGGCAACACCAGCCGGATCCAAAAAGGCCTATTCCAGACGCAGTTGTCTGATAGAGCAGCGTTTTATGTCCAATAAAGCAGCATTTTACCGGCAATTTCCTGTAAAATGTCTGAATGTTTTTGGCGAATTATCAGATTAACGCAGTTATTATCGGCTTCTCCGGAACGCATGTCGGTTGAATTGTCACAGAGTCAACTTTGCTTTCGGTTTTGAATAAAGGTTTGCTTTGCGTAACGCGAATAGCCAATTGAATTTTTGTCTTTCTCGACAATTCCACTCATAAATTTTTTAAAACAGCAGAGGCACTCGTCACGTGGGGAATCAAAAAACCGAATATGCAGCCGATTTAATGATTCCCGATTTTCAGAAACGCATAGCTTCTGAACAATTGTCATGTGATTGACATGGCATGAACGAGAAACGATTAAATGGCCTAATTAATAGAGTGCGATATGAAGAGGGGATAAAAGCTTGTTTGCTTCAACAAAGAGGTAACTCGTTGCCGTTCTATGACGATAAGCAACAAACGGAAAAACAAATTTTTTTAAGCAAGAAAACGGATTAATTGAAAAACAGATGGTGGGCGTGACAGGGATTGAACCTGTGACCCCTACAATGTCAATGTAGTGCTCTCCCTCTGAGCTACACGCCCATCTGACGCTGTTGCATACACCACAACAAAACGGTGAGGTCAATGCCTTTTTATAAAAAATCGCTTATAAATCGGGAAATTGTGGATTTTTAAAAATATCTTTTAAGCTGCGATAAGCATCTTTTCGACTTCGGAAACGAGTTCACGCAAATGGAATGGCTTGGACAGAACCTTTGCATCTCGTGGTGTATTGCTGTCGGAGTTGAGTGCGACAGCAGCAAATCCGGTGATAAACATTACCCGCAAATCCGGATCAATTTCGGTTGCACGGCGAGCGAGCTCTATACCATCCATTTCCGGCATCACGATATCGGTCAATAAAAGTGAGAACGGTTCTTCCTGAAGCCGTTCATAGGCGCTTGCACCGTTATCAAAATCGGTAACTTCGTAACCGGCCCGTTCCAGAGCTTTTGCTAAAAATCGACGCATATCATTATCGTCTTCGGCAAGCAAAATTCGTTTCATAATAATGTCCAGCAGTTGTTTATTCGATTTGGAACCTTATCTCACTCTTACTCATACAATAAATTAGATTGGTAAAAAAAGCGGTAAAGGCATGTTGAATGGACTTTGTTTCTTATAATGGTTAATTGCCGGTTGCGAATGCCATAAAAACTGGTTTACCTTTTATGAAACAAACAAAAAATGGGCAGGCTATTAATATGAATGCAAACGGCGTGACAGCATTTCAATATTTTGAACCGGCTGAACTGCGTGTGCCGTTTTTATTCAATTCACCTCATTCCGGCAGGTTTTATCCGGAAAGCTTTCTTGAGCAGTCCGTGCTCGACAATTTTACGATCCGGATGTCGGAAGATTGTTTCGTCGATTTGCTTTTCGGGAAAGTTGTAGGGCTTGGTGCCGCGCTTATGGCGGCAAATTACCCACGGTCTTTTATCGATGTCAATCGTGCCCAATACGAGCTCGATCCTGATATGTTCTTCGAACCTATGCCGGATTATGTTCCAAATCCGTCAACACGTGTTATGGCAGGCTTGGGGACTATACCAAAAAACGTAGCGAGTGATTTACCGATATATAACGGGCGAATCCATCTGGAAGATGCTTTGAAACGTATTGATAGTCTATATGTTCCCTATCATAAGCATCTTCAATCAACGCTCAATTTAATGCGGAAACGGTTTGGTTTTGCAATTCTTATAGATTGCCACTCAATGCCGGGAAAACTGAAGTTTTTCAACGGTGGCGAACAGCCGGATTTTATTCTGGGCGATCAATACGGGCAATCCTGCACCAATGCGTTTGTTGAATATACCGCCGAGCTTTTAAGAGAAAAGGGATATAATGTCAGTCTCAACCGGCCGTATTCGGGCGGTTTTATTACTGCCCATTACGGAAAACCTGCCGAAAATATCCATGCTCTTCAAATTGAAATCAATAGAAGTCTCTATCTCGACGAAATTACACTTGAGGCGAACCATAATTTCAGTTCACTGCAAAAGGATCTCACTTCTTTGTCGGCTGATCTTATGGCATTTCCGGAACAGGAATTCACGCTTTGCAAAATAGCTGCCGAATAGTGTGATTATTGTTAGACAAGACAAATCGGTCACTTTTCTGACGGAACGTGAATTGGCCAAAAAGATAAAGCCAATCGAAGATTTCTATCATATATTGGAAATGCGAGAGCATTTTGCGGTGACGAGCACCTGTCAGGCGGTCATTGAATTTTTATGAAAAAGCAGCTTAAATAATCACTATCCGGTTCGAGCTGATAATAAACAATCGAGAGTAATCATGAGTGATCTTCCGGGATTCGAATTTTTTCAAAAAATCGCTAAAATAGTAGAGGAGACTTCTCTACCTTTTTTTCGACATACGCTTTCAATTGATAATAAAGACAAAACCGGTTTCGACCCCGTAACAATTGCTGATCGCAAAACAGAAATTGCCTTGCGCGAATTTATCCATCAGCAATGTCCTGATGATGGAATCGCGGGTGAGGAATTTCCCGCTTTGAATGGGCTTAACGACCATATATGGGTCATCGATCCGATAGACGGGACGCGGTCTTTCATTACGGGAATGCCCGTTTGGGGCAGTCTTGTAGGATTGAAAAAAGCTGGCAAAGCAGTGGCGGGGATGATGACACAACCTTTCACAAGCGAACTTTATTACAGTTCCGGAAAGGGAAGTTATCTTTATACAAATTATGATGGCCAGCACCGGAAGCTTTACACAAGCTCGTGCAAATTGCTTGCTGAAGCGACAATTTTTACAACTGATCCCGAGCTTTTCAAAGGGGGAGACAAAGCACGTTTTTCGGAACTCCGCTCAAAAGCACGCTTAACGCGTTACAGTGCGGATTGTTATGCATTTGCCATGCTTGCCGCGGGTTTTGTTGATCTGGTCGTTGAAACAGAACTGAAACCTTATGATATTATGGCACTCATTCCGATTATCGAACAGGCTGGCGGCGTCATCAAACAGTGGAACGGTGAAAACGCGGAGGATGCCGGAAATATTGTGGCAGCAGCAACGCCGGAATTATTCGACGCGGCTACATTAATCCTCAATAGCTGATATCATAGGCCTTGGTGCCAGGAATAAACGTGTCAAATAGTGCCCAGAACTGTTTTTTTAAATTGTCGGTCCCATTCAGGATGTCGTGCCCGGCACCAGAAAGTCTCATTGTGTCGGCGAGCCTGACATTGTTGCTAAAACGAAGAAATTGCTGAGTATTGATCAGTTTATCATTATGTCCCAAAACAAAAATTGTCGGAAAACGCAAATCGTTTTTTTGTAAGCGGGTCTTTGCAAAATTCACTGTTTCTAGAACCCGTGCAAGCCAACGCCTGTCAGGTAAGCGAATATTTTGTGATTTTTTTTGCCGGCTAACTTCAGAACCTCTTCCTGTTGTCAGGCGGCTGTTGTTTGAAAATAGTAGTTTGGCTCGTGGCAGTTTCAAGCGGCCAAGGCCAAAATCGCTCATGAGGCTCGTGAGTTTGCTCTGGAAACTGCCGGTCGTGTACCCCAATGGAGTGAAAAGTGGTGAAAGACCTATAAAGCGTTGGCACTGGTTGTTGATGATATCGAGTGCGGAAATTGCGATAAGGCATCCCATATCATAAGCCAGAAAATAATAGGGAGGTGGACAATCGGGATAAACAATCTTTTGCAGAAATTCGTCAAGATCACCTATTTGCTGATTGATGTCGAAGGTTAATCTGGACTTTTTCTTAGTCTCTGTCGCATCAGGAACAGATCCACCTTGCCCATACCAGTCGAACGAAGCATAAGAGAAGCCACGGCCGGATAGTTCGTAAAACAATTCTCCATATCTTTCACAACTATCTTCCATGCCCTGAAGAAAAATCAGAGTGCCTTTTTTATAGTTGTGTTTTTGCACTTTCGAAACAATGCGCAAGTGTCTTTTGTCCGAAGTTTCCATCAAGGACGTGTGGAGAAAGTAAATTCCATTCTTGTCACTTGGCATTGTCAGGGGTGTGTGCAATTCTACTATCTCACCTTGTTGTCTCGCTATAGCCTTTGTCCATTTAGTCCGCAAAATTTAAAAAAACATTTCCGACTTTTTACCTCATTGGAATCTATCACAAAAGCACAACTTGCTCCCGCTTGGAACGGGTAAAATTACAAAATTCCGATTTCGGAAAAATGAATAAAAGAGAACCTCAGGCAAGGGGAGCGGAATGAAAAAAATCTTTCTACCTCACTTGTTGGATTTGGCGTGTCTTTGCGGATGTAAAATTTTGAACAATTTTTAATCAGTGCCTTGAAAGTCGACTAATTAATAACCAGATAAGCTCTGCGATCGCCGATATGGGGTCGTTGGTTATATTGATCTGCCTTTTTGGAGATTGCCGTAACCAAACAAATCGTCGCTCTGAAGGAGGGCAATTATTATGCGTCAAGTAGATTTTTCACCATTATATCGTTCAACTGTCGGTTTTGACCGTTTATTCAATATGTTTGATACGATGACACAGCCGGAGAGTGTTCAAGCTTATCCTCCGTATAATATCGAACGGTTGAGCGAGAATTCCTATCGGATTTCCATGGCGGTGGCCGGATTTTCCGAAGATGAAATTGATATTGAAGCACAAAGCCATCAACTCACTGTAAAGGGTGAGAAATCACATGAAGAAGAAAATGATGAAGGTGATTTTCTCTATCGCGGAATTGCTTCGCGGTCCTTTGAACGTCGCTTCCAATTAGCTGATCACGTTGAAGTGGTTGGCGCACAGCTTCAAAATGGTTTGCTTCATATTGAATTGAAACGGGAAATTCCCGAAGAGATGAAGCCGCGTAAAATAGCGGTGCAGACTCCAAAAGCTTCTAACACCAACAAGCGTGTTCAAAAACATGATGTGGAAGTTGAAGCAGCGGAATAATCATTCCTAAATGTTGACTTCGGAAAGCGTGTTGGTCTGTCAATGACAGGCCTCACGCTTTTTTATTATCTACTTTTGTCTGAAATGAATGTACCGGAATGAATTTTTGCTCTACTCAAACCTTGAATTTTTAGTCGACAATAATTGAAGCGCTTTTTTAAAACCACTATTCCAATCTTTATCCGGAGAGGCACTTCGCCTGCCACAGACTCTCGGGGATTTTTAAAGGAGAGGAAGCCTTTTTCTTCCAGCTAAAAAATAAATGAAACGAAATATCATAATTAAAATAATAAAAATAAATTAAATAAACAATTATTGAAATAATATTTCAATTTTTACGTTTAGCAGTTGAAAACTTAGAATCTTTCTGACATAGCTTCTTAAACGAGAGATTACGCCGTGCTAACAATGCTATTTGAAGACTAAAAACAGCAAATTTCTGGCGTAGTTTTCATATTGGTTTGTGAAAAAAGGGCTTTCTAAATGTCGGATAGCGTTATTTCAGGTAATAAAATTACTCAAAATGGTTCAATAACGTCATCATTGGCGGGCGCAGGGGCCACGTCGGCTTATGGAATTCCGGCCGCGCAAGGACTTTATAGCCCTAAAAATGAGCATGATGCTTGCGGGGTGGGATTTATTGCACAGTTGAAAAATGTAAAATCCCACAAGATCATTGAAGATGGGCTTTTCATGCTTGAAAATCTCACTCACAGGGGTGCGGTTGGGGCAGATCCTTTGGTGGGAGATGGTGCAGGTATATTGGTCCAGATACCGGACCGTTTTTTTCGTGAAGTTATGGCCGAACAGGGCGTGGAATTGCCGAAAGCCGGTCAATATGCTGTCGGACATATATTCATGCCGCGCGACGAAGCGATGCGTGCCCATATCGAGCAGATTGTCAAGGAAGTTATTGCCTCGGAAGGCCAGCATTTTATTGCCTTTCGTGATGTGCCGGTTGATAATTCTTCGCTCTCGAAAGCGCCTGCGATTGTTGCAACAGAGCCGGTTCATCGGCAGGTTTTTATCGGTCGCGACCCATCTATAAAATCGGATGACGATTTTGAACGGCGGCTTTTTGTGCTGCGCAAGGTTATCTCGAACAGAATCTTCCATGAGACAGGTGGAAGAGATAATGGCTTTTATGTCGTTTGTCTGTCGTCCCGCACTGTCATTTACAAAGGCATGTTTTTGGCCTTTCAAGTCGGTGCTTATTACAAAGATTTGCAGGATGAACGTTTTGAAAGTGCTTTGGCGCTTGTGCACCAGCGTTTTTCAACCAATACTTTTCCATCCTGGAAACTTGCTCACCCTTATCGGATGATTGCTCATAATGGTGAAATCAATACGCTGAGAGGAAATGTCAACTGGATGGCTGCCCGTCAGGCTTCGGTCGATTCAGAGCTTTACGGCAATGATATTTCAAAACTCTGGCCAATTTCCTATGAAGGACAATCGGATACAGCCTGTTTTGATAACGCTTTGGAATTTTTATATGAGGGTGGTTACTCGCTCCCTCATGCGATGATGATGCTCATTCCGGAAGCCTGGGCAGGAAATAGCCTGATGAGTGTCGAACGGCGTTCGTTCTATGAATACCATGCGGCATTGATGGAACCGTGGGATGGACCGGCAGCAATTGCCTTCACTGATGGCCGCCAGATAGGTGCAACGCTTGATCGTAATGGTCTGCGTCCGGCGCGCTATATTGTGACGGATAATGATTATGTCATTATGGCTTCGGAATCCGGTGTTATTCCGGTTGAAGAAAAGCACATTATCCGCAAGTGGCGTTTGCAACCGGGTAAAATGTTGCTCATTAATCTGGAGGAAGGGCGCATTGTATCGGATGAAGAAATAAAGTCCGAAATTGCCTCCAAGCATCCTTATCGTCAATGGCTCGATAACACCCAGCTTATTCTGGAAGATCTTGCTCCCGTCGAACCGCGGTCTTTACGCAAGGATGTGTCGCTGCTCGACCGTCAACAGGCGTTCGGTTATACGCAGGAAGACAAAAAATTTCTACTTTCGCCGATGGCAACAACTGGACAAGAGCCGATCGGATCAATGGGTGTTGATACACCGATCTCGGCAATGTCCGATAAATCCAAACTGCTTTATACTTATTTCAAGCAGAACTTTGCTCAGGTAACCAATCCGCCAATTGATCCAATCCGTGAAGAGCTGGTGATGAGTCTGGTCTCTTTCATCGGTCCACGTCCGAATATATTCGATTTGGTAGGAACCTCGCGTCGCAAGCGTCTGGAAGTTCGTCAACCGATTTTGACAAACGGAGATCTCGAAAAAATCCGGGCTATTGGCCAGACGGAAGACCACTTTGATACAAAGACAATTGATATCACCTATTCCGTTCAGGAAGGGGCAGCAGGGCTTGAAGGTGCGGTCGAACGCCTCTGTGAGCGTGCAGAAGCTGCAGTTCACGGTGGTTATAATATTATCATTCTGTCCGATCGCCAGATTGGACCGGACCGTATACCTATTCCTGCATTGCTCGCGACAGCGGCTGTTCACCATCATCTCATCAGAAAAGGGTTGCGCACGTCCGTCGGATTGGTTGTCGAGACTGGCGAACCTCGAGAAATTCATCATTTCTGTTGCCTCGCAGGCTACGGGGCAGAGGCGATCAACCCGTATCTCGCATTCGACACATTGATCGACATGTACGAGCGCGGGGAATTTCCGAAAGAAGTCGAAGAACATGAAGTAATTTATCGTTATATAAAATCGATTGGCAAAGGTATGCTCAAGGTTATGTCCAAAATGGGCATATCAACCTATCAATCCTATTGTGGCGCGCAAATATTCGATGCAGTCGGGCTAAAACAGTCTTTTGTTGACCGTTTCTTTACGGGTACAGCAACCACAATCGAAGGGGTCGATCTGGATCAGATTGCGGCTGAAACAGTTAAACGCCATACAGCCGCATTCAGCAATGATCCTGTTCTCCTCCATTCGCTTGATGTTGGTGGTGAATATGCATATCGTATTCGTGGTGAAGCGCATATCTGGACGCCAGATGCAGTTGCAAGTCTGCAGCATTCTGTTCGCACATCCAATCCGGCGCTTTTTACGGCTTATTCACAACGTATAAACGGTGAAACCGCCCGTGCAAAGACCATTCGTGGCCTTTTCAAAATCAAGAGCGCAGAAGAGCGTGGTGCGAAACCCGTCGCGATTGAGGACGTTGAACCGGCTACCGAAATTGTAAAGCGGTTTTCAACCGGTGCAATGTCGTTCGGCTCGATCTCGCGTGAGGCTCACACGACATTGGCTCGTGCCATGAATAAAATCGGCGGAAAATCCAACACCGGTGAAGGTGGTGAAGAGCCTGATCGTCTTTATCCTTTGCCGGACGGTACACAAAATCCGGAACGGTCGGCTATCAAGCAGGTGGCTTCCGGACGTTTTGGGGTAACGGCAGAATATCTTGTTAATGCCGATGTTATACAAATCAAAGTAGCACAAGGTGCCAAGCCTGGTGAAGGTGGACAATTACCGGGGCATAAAGTTGACGCTATTATTGCCAAAACGCGTCACTCGACGCAAGGTGTCGGTTTGATTTCACCGCCTCCACACCACGATATCTACTCGATCGAAGATTTGGCGCAGCTCATTTTTGATCTGAAAAATGTCAATGAATTTGCAGATATTTCTGTAAAACTTGTGTCGGAAGTAGGTGTTGGAACAGTTGCGGCAGGTGTTGCCAAGGCTCGTGCCGATCACATTACGATTTCCGGTTATGACGGTGGTACAGGAGCTTCTCCTTTGACCTCGGTCAGGAATGCCGGTTCATCGTGGGAAATGGGACTTGCCGAAACCCAGCAAACGCTGGTTCTCAATGGTTTGCGTTCGCGTGTTGCATTACAGGTTGATGGCGGTTTAAGAACAGGTCGCGATGTCATTATCGGGGCGCTTCTCGGGGCTGACGAATTCGGCTTTGCGACAGCTCCGCTGATTGCGGCAGGCTGTGTCATGATGCGCAAATGCCATCTTAACACATGCCCGACCGGCGTTGCGACACAGGATCCCGTATTGCGCAAGCGTTTCAAAGGAACGCCGGAACATGTGATCAACTTCTTCTTTTATCTTGCCGAAGAAGTACGCGCTATTCTGGCACATATGGGCTTCAAAAAACTCGACGATATTATTGGTCAATCGGATTTGTTGGATAAACAGCCGGCGATCGATCATTGGAAAGCAAAGGGTCTCGATTTCAGTCGTATCTTCTATAAGCCCGATGCCGAAAAGAAACAGACAAGGCACACGGAACATCAACATCATCCGATCGAGGATGTTCTTGACCGTAAACTGATTGAACGTGCTTCGGAAGCTCTCGAAACTAAAAAGCCTGTCGAGTTTGAAACGCTCATACGCAACGTTGACAGATCTGCCGGTGCAATGCTCTCTGGCGAAGTGGCGAGACGTTATCGTCAAAGAGGATTGCCGGATAACACCATAAACGTTCATTTCAGGGGCACAGCCGGCCAATCATTTGGTGCTTTCCTTGCCAAGGGGATAACCTTCGACCTTATCGGCGACGGTAATGATTATGTCGGCAAAGGTCTTTCGGGCGGCAGAATTATTGTTCGTCCACCTGAAGACAGTAATGTTGTCGCCGAGGATTCGATCATTGTCGGAAATACCGTTCTTTATGGCGGTATCGAAGGCGAATGTTATTTCCGCGGTGTGGCAGGTGAACGTTTTGCCGTGCGCAATTCGGGCGTTGCTGCGGTCGTTGAGGGAGTTGGCGATCACGGTTGCGAATATATGACCGGCGGTATCGTGGTTGTGATCGGCAAGACCGGCAGAAATTTTGCTGCCGGCATGTCTGGTGGCGTTGCCTATGTACTCGATGAAGCAGGTGATTTTGCTAAAAGATGCAACATGGCGATGGTTGAACTCGAACCTGTTCCCGAAGAAGATGATATGCTTGAAAAACTTCATCATCACGGTGGTGACCTCATGCATAAAGGTCGGGTAGATGTCTCGGCCAATATGACCCACCATGATGAAGAGCGACTGGCCCAACTGATTGCCAATCATCTGCATTACACGGGTTCCGCACGGGCCAAGGAAATCCTGGATAATTGGGATCAATATCGTCCGAAATTTGTAAAAATTATGCCGGTCGAATATCGCCGTGCTTTGGAAGAAATGGAACAGATGCGCATGGAAACGGCTGCTGAATAACAGCAGCCGGTGTCCATAGTGCAAACTTCAGATACGGAAACAACAAATGGGTAAAGTAACCGGTTTTCTTGAAATAGATCGCCAATCTCAAAAGTATCAGCCAGCCTCTGATCGCATCCGCCATTTTCGGGAATTTACTATTCCGATGTCCGAAGCAGAGGTGCAGAAACAGGCCGCACGTTGTATGGATTGTGGCATTCCTTACTGTCATGGTTCGACGGGGTGTCCCGTCAATAACCAGATACCGGATTGGAATGACCTTGTTTATAAAGGCAATTGGAAGGAAGCGATTAACAATCTTCTGTCCACAAACAATTTCCCTGAATTTACAGGCCGCGTTTGTCCGGCACCTTGTGAAGAGGCCTGTACGCTCAATCTTGAGGATGTTCCTGTAACAATCAAGACAATCGAGCAGACATTGGCTGACAAGGCTTTTGCACTTGGTTTTTTTGCGCCTCAACCTAATGAAGCAAAAACAGGAAAAAAAGTTGCCATTATCGGATCAGGCCCATCAGGAATGGCAGCAGCGCAGCAACTTGCCCGTGCTGGTCATATGGTCGATGTTTACGAACGTGAAAGCCGTCCGGGAGGGCTTTTACGTTACGGCATTCCTGATTTTAAGATGGAAAAACATCATATCGATCGTCGTATCGAACAATTGGAAGGCGAGGGTGTCACTTTCTATTGCGGTGTCAATATCGGCGTCGACAAGGCGGTTGATGATCTTTTAAGCAATTATGACGCGGTTCTTTATTGCGGTGGTTCTGAAACACCGCGCAAGATCGATATTCCGGGAATCCATTTTCATGGTGTGCATGACGCCATGTGTTACCTCGTTCAGCAAAATAAACGTGTCGGGCGCGAAAATATCGAATCAGTCGGCTGGCCTTCACCGCCGATCATCGCCGATGGAAAACATGTGGTTGTTGTTGGCGGCGGCGACACTGCGTCCGATTGTGTGGGAACGGCTTTCCGCCAAGGTGCCGTCAAGGTAACCCAGTTGGATATTCGTCCTCAACCACCGGAAAAAGAAGATAAACTCAGCGTTTGGCCTTATTGGGCTACCAAAATGCGCACCTCGACCAGTCAGGCGGAAGGTGCAGAACGCGAATTTCAGGTTGCTACACTCGAGTTCGTTGCTGAAAATGGCGAATTGACCCATGTAAAATGTTGTCATGTCGATGAACAACGTAAACCGATAGCCGGTACCGAGTTTTTTATTCGAGCTGATCTTGCATTTGTCGCAATCGGTTTTGCCGGACCATTCGAAGCTGGTGTTTGTAGCGAGTTGGGAGACCGTCTGAAGTTGAAGGTTGATCGTCGCGGAGCGCATTCTGTCTTGGCCGATACGAACAATTATAAAACCAGTGTCGATAAGCTTTTTGCAGCCGGTGACGTGAGACGCGGTCAATCACTCGTTGTATGGGCAATCAGGGAAGGGCGGCAGGCTGCTCGTGCCATTGACGAGTTCCTGATGGGCGAAACATTGCTGCCTCGTTAAATTGACGACGAAGAGCGGGTTAGCCGCGATATACCATGTGCTTCAAGGCTTCGGAATTTCCGGAGCCTTTTTATATTGAGCATTTTCAATGAAAGTTATTGTTGGACAAAACGGGCCGCTGAAATAGTGAACGATGAGCGGAAGCAACAATTCTTTCATGTGCAGATCGTGAATTCATTGGAATATCACTACCTCGTTAACTCACTATAACGAAAAAAGCTGACTACCAAATTGGCTTGATTTAGCTCCGGATATTCAGGAGCTTATTTATATGCCTTGATAACCTGATATAGTGCCGGTCAAGTTCGCTGAATCTTGAAAACCCATAACACATTCCAGATCTTAAAATTGCAATTCGGGAGATTATTTTCCGTGATTCATCGTTTGATAAACGTAATGATACGGTAAGGCGCGCCATTTTACACGGAAGAACTGAAAAATCCAGAAAGAAGAATGGTCGGAGCGGCGGGATTCGAACCCACGACCCCTTGACCCCCAGTCAAGTGCGCTACCGGACTGCGCTACGCTCCGAACCGTGAAGAAGGCCTAAAATACTAGCGATATAAAGGCAAGCGAAAAATTCTTAAAAAAGATCAAAATTGCTAAAACACTATTCAATTACGTTGTTTTGTGCAGATTTGACGGGAACCCGAATTATAGCTCTCTTCGAACTTTTATCAGTTTTTGGCCCCGATTATTGACCTTATGGGATCATCATTGCTTCCCACCGGCATTTAAATCTTTGTAAGCCAAGTTATCGTTCCCGCAAAAACCGATTCCGGTTTCTGTGTTAAATCCATGTTCAAAATGCTTTAACCCGACGATTGCTTAATCTGTCGTTTTTTCACGAAGCTAAAGACAATCCATTTGATTTTTTATCATTTTAAAAAATGTGTCGTTATTCCGAAGACGCGTAATGCCGGCACGTGCAGAACAAACATAGGCCAGCCGGCAAAAGTCGGATTTTTAATGCGGATTTGGTTTATTTTTTATCGGGAACAGGCAAGACCGAATTCAGATACGCAATGAGATCATCAATATCCGAATCATTATTCAGGCGAATGGATGCCATGCGCGTTCCTTTTACCATCCCTTGAGGGTTATGAAGATAAGTTATGAGTGTCTCTCTATTCCAGATAAGGCCATTTTGACCGGCATTCACCATGGCAGGTGAATAACGGTAACCCTGAAGTGTGCCGGCTCTCCGCCCGATGATACCTTGCAGTGTCGGACCGATCCGATTGTCGGGCTTATCTGCATTATGGCAGGCGGCACAACGTTTGAAAACGATCTTTCCATTTTCGATATCAGCAGCGTGAGAGGCTGGAGCAAGTGTCGAAATGCTAAAAATCGTAAGACAAAAAATAATAAGACGACGCATCAACTTGATCAAATTTCACTCATAGAATTTTCAGTTAGTTAATTATTAGCACCAAAATTTTTGTATTGGTATTCAAAGATTGAACCCGATTTTCCGAAAATCGTGATTAAATCTTGACGCCAGCCGATTGAAATACCAGATTAGCACTTGGAAATTAAAAGGAACAAGCAATCTATGGCCGGATTTTCAGTAATCACAATGACAGATGCAGCCAAAGAGCGCATTCGTGACATAATGGCAAATAACGATGCATATGGAATCGTTGTGGGCGTAAAAAAGGGTGGATGCGCAGGTATGGAATATACTGTCGACCTCGCAAAGTCTGTCGTCGAGAATGCCGATATTGCAGAAGATGACGGTGCGCGGGTTTTTGTATCTCGTGAAGCCACACTGTTCCTGCTAGGCACACAGATCGACTTCGAAAAAACCACTTTACATACCGGATTTGTTTTTAATAACCCCAATCAGACGTCTGCTTGTGGTTGTGGAATGTCCGTTGAAATTCGTCCTGCGACCCAGGCTGATTTGGCTGTTGCACAGAAGTAATAAGAACTACGAAATCAATTGTGCTAACCTGATCGCGATTTGATCGCGCGATAGGGTGGATTTTATTGCGTTTCGCACTTATTCACAAAATTTGATAGCAATAAAACTCTCGCATCATCAGGGAACAAACGTTCAGTCATAATCAGTGCGGATTTTGTTTATTTGGGATTTTGCTATTTTTTACGGCTTTCAACTTTGGCTTCATTCCAGAGTTTTTCCATCTCGTCGAGAGAGGCGTCGTTCAGGCTTTTGTTATTTTTGCTTAGCTCGTTTTCAATAAAGTTGAAACGGTAGCGGAATTTCTGGTTTGCGTTTTTTAACGCTGTTTGTGTCGAAACACCAAGTCGTCTTGCAAGATTGAGAAGCGTAAAATAAACATCGCCGAATTCATCTTCTATGTCTTTTTCATTTTTGGATTGGAGAGCGTCTTTGAGTTCATTAACTTCCTCGTCTATTTTTTCAAAAATAGGGGCGGGGTCTGTCCAGTCAAATCCGACTTCTGCAGCTCGCTGTTGTAACGCAATAGCTTCCTTTTCCAATGGCTGAGCGGATTTTACGCATGCGAGATAGCCTTTGGGAGTGTCATCTGGAAGATTTGCCAATTTTCGCTTTTCACTCCTTTCTGCTTTTTCTTCTTTCTTTATGCGCTCCCATTCACCCTTTATAAGTCCTTTCTTTCTCTGTTCAGGAGAACCGAAAACATGGGGATGCCGACGTATCATCTTTTTCGTTATAGCATAGACAACATCTCCAAAGTTGAAACTGCCTTCTTCTTCGGCCATTTGAGCATAATATACAACTTGCAAGAGCAAATCTCCGAGTTCCTCACAGAGATCATATTTATCGTTTCGTTCAATTGCATCGGCAACTTCGTAAACTTCTTCGACGGTATAAGGGATTATGGATTTGAAATCCTGCTTCTTGTCCCAAGGACAACCGGTTTCAGGGTCTCTCAGGGCTCTCATAATTTCGATCAGGCGGTTAATATTGTTTGACGGTTCCATGGTGAAAAAACTTTCAGATATTAAAAAAATGCAATAATTTATTCCATTCAACGGCTTGTCAGTGATAAAGAATTCTTTCATAAAAGTCACATGTCTTGTGGTCTATAGGTTGCATTATGAATATTTTGGTGACTGGCGGCGCGGGTTACATAGGTTCGCATTGTTGTGTGGCACTTATGAATGCCGGCTATCGCGTTATTATTCTTGATAATTTCGGTAATAGTCATCCGGAAGTATTGCGCAGAATTGAAAAGCTCACAGGACGGGCACCGACGAACGAGTCAGGTGATGTACGCGATCGTAGTTTTGTCGAATATGTTTTGGAACATCATAAATGCGATGCTGTCATCCATTTTGCCGGTTTGAAATCTGTTGCCGAATCCGAAAAAAAACCGGATCTTTATTATGATTGCAATGTGGTTGGAAGTTTGCGTTTGTTGCAAGCGATGAAGTCGACCGGTGTAAAAAAACTGGTCTTTTCATCAACAGCCACTGTTTATGGTCCTCCGAAATATTTGCCTTATGATGAAAAACATCCGCTCAATCCGGTGAGTGTCTATGGGCGCACGAAATTGACTGTAGAAAATATGCTGCGTGATTTTTACGCAAGCGACCCGAGCTGGGCATTCTCTATTCTTCGTTATTTCAATCCCGTAGGGGCAGACGAGAGCGGATTGATAGGGGAAGATCCCAAGGGTGTTCCAAATAATCTTATGCCTATCATCGCTCAGGTTGCCTCGGGAAAACGCGATAAAGTCATGATATGGGGGAATGATTACGACACCGAAGACGGAACCGGAGTGCGTGATTATATTCATGTGAGTGACTTGGCCGAGGGGCATTTGCGGGCCTTGAAGACCTTGGAACATCCCGGTTGCGATGTTATCAATCTCGGACGCGGTCGCGGCTATAGCGTGATGGATGTCATCAAGGCATTTGAACATATATCCAACAGGAAAATAAAATATGAAGTCGGGCCAAGACGCCCCGGCGATATTGGGGAATTTTTCGCCAATCCGTCAACGGCATTTGATAAACTTCATTGGCGAGCCGAAAAAGATTTGGAAAAAATGTGCGCGGATATGTGGAATTTTCAAGTCAAGAACCCAGATGGTTATAAATAATCCTTAACCGGGAAGGAAACTGGGGAATGAAAATCAGTGCGCGTAATATTCTGAAAGGTAAAATTGTCGCCATCAAGAAAGGTGCAACCACGGCCCATATCCAGATCGACATAGGCGGACCGATTGTAACCGCATCGATCACCAATGAAGCCGTTGATGATCTTCAGCTAAAAGTCGGTGAACCGGCTGCTGCTGTTATAAAATCATCCGATGTTATGGTTGCAGTTGCAGATTAAGGAGGCTTCCCAGCTAACGATAAAGAACGGCTGATGATGCGATATTTCGCTTTGTCTTAGCGTTCGTGCCGAGAGACAGAAAATATTGCCATTTTTTCTCTTCGAATTTGTGGGATTATCTGCCGAAAAACGAGGGGTGTATCGGGCTATTTAGGTTTGTCTCCTCTATTAAGGAGAGCTTCAATTAAAGAACGGTGCAAAAACATATAAATTTGACAGCCGTGTGCGGACGCAAGTTTTGATATTAAAAAAACCGGAATTTGCCTCGTCAAAGCGATAGAACCGTTCATTGAATTTGGTCTCTAACAAACGCCCCCGGACCCACTCTCTTTTTCAGTCGCGATAAAGCCTGAAAGGGAATAATATCTCGTTTGCTATTTCGTCCTCGGGAAGTTTGGCAAATAGCCGGAAACTGTTGCTCGTACAAAAGCTTTAAAAGCCTATTGATGTTATCTTCAAAGCACTCATCTTTTAGAGCTTTGTGCTTTTTAACTTACGAGCTTCCCAATGGTTGAGAAAGCGATCGGAAGTCAATATATCTATCAAAATGCCGCTATTTTACTGATAATCACATAGCTTGCTTCTCGCTGGAGCGTCGCTTTCGTGAACCCATGACTTTGTCAATATTGCCGTCATTATTGTGTTGGAAGCCTAATGTGGAGTTATGCGTTATCATGATAATCCGCAATGCCGAATAGATATCCAGCGGGTGCAACAAATGGGAAATCCGTTTTTCGGGGAACGTTATAAGAGATACTAATCGTCCCAGCGTTTATGGAACCACATCCACTGACCAGGATATTCGCGCACCCATGTTTCAACAGTGTCATTCAGCTTTTGGGCGGCTGCAACCTCATCAATATTGCCGTCCTTATCTTTTGGCAAATCCATGCGTTCATAAAGTTCCAGCCGGTAACGTCCACCCGGTAAGCGGATAGAGCGGGCAGGGTAGACATCGCAGTCATATTGGCGGGCAAGCTTGATCAATAAAGGGTTGGTTCTGACAGGTCTATCAAAAAAAGTTCCCTTTATACCACGGCGGAACTTTTGATCGACCAGCATGCCGACATCTTCACCTTCTGCCAATTTGCCTGCAAGCGCCCAAGCAGCACCGGCTTTGGAAGGTACAAGATGCCCCATAGCAGTGCGCCGGGCCTTCAAAACCCGTTTTGCGATATAGGGATTATTCGGCGGGCGAAAAAGTGCCGTTACATTGAGATCGAATGTTGCAGCACAAATGGGTAAAAGTTCAAAATTACCGGTGTGGGCTGTAAAGAAAATGTGCGGTTTTTTCTCGTCTCGGAGCCGGACAAAGATATCAATTCCATCGACTTCAACCAGACCGGGCTTTTTGGCATTCGGATCAAAGTCGAAAATTTTATCAAGGAATACATATTCCGCAAATAAGCGCCCCATATTTTCCCACATTTCAAGAGCGGTTTTACGGATCCATTCGGGATCTTTTTCCGGATAGGCCTGACGCAAATTGTCGAGCGCAATCTGGTGACGTGGGAGTAGGGGCCCAACAGTTCGGGCAAACCAAGCAAAAAAGCCGATTCCTGCTTTTGCCGGAAGATAGCGAATAAGCGCCATCAATCCGGCGACGAAATGTGCCCACGACCAGTCCCACCAGTCTTTCAATTTCGTCCGGATACGAAAAAGAATGAGTTTTGAACGCAATTTTTGCATCAACTGATTTTCAGGATGATTTTACCAAACACATCGCGGCTTTCCATCCGTTTCAATGCTTTTTCAATGTCTCCAAAATCGACAATGGTATCAACAACCGGATGAACAATGCCTTCTGCCATTTTTTGCATGGCATTCGCCATATTTTCCATTCGGCAGCCGAAAGAACCGAAAATTTTCAATTGCTGTTGGAAGAGTTGCATCAAATTCATTGATGTAGAAACACCTGATGTCGAACCACACGTAACGAGGCGTCCGCCGCGTTTCAAAGACAGCATCGAACCGGCCCAGGTATCGGCACCGACATGTTCAAAAACGACGTCGACGCCTTTTTTCTTGGTCAGCTTTCTTACAACATGTTCAAACCGATCGTTCCGATAGTTGATGACGACATCGGCACCGAGAGCTTTCGCTTTTTCGATTTTGCCGTCAGAGCCGACTGTTGTATAAACCGTGCAGCCCATACGCTTTGCCAATTGTATTGCAGCCGAACCGATGCCTGATCCACCGGCATGTATGAGAATTGTCTCGCCGGGCTGAAGTTTTGCATTATCGAACAGCATATGTTCGACAGTTCCGAAAGTGATTGGAGCGACAGCGGCATCAATTTCATCACAATCAAGCGGTGCCGGTACCAGCAATCGGGCAGGCAAATTCACAGCCTCGCAGGCAAAACCGTCAATATGGAAGCCGTGAACACCGCTGACATGTGTACAAAGATTATCCCGTCCTTCACGACAGTTTTTGCAAAGTCCACAGGTTCTTGCTCCGTAAATGGATACAATTTGTCCCACCTGAAGGTTACCAACGCCCGAACCGATCGACTGGACAATGCCGGAAGCTTCCGCTCCGATTGTGAGCGGTAATTTGCGCTTCGCAAAAGCCATACCACGCCATCCCCAAACATCGATATGGTTAAGCGCTACAGCCTTTATCTGAACAGTAACTTCACCATTGCCGGGAGCCGGAGGAGGCGCTATTTCTGTTAATTCAAGACGTTTGTCGTCAAGCAATTGCAATGCGCGCATGACTATTCCTTCTTAAAAATAATGTGCCAGAGAATGCCGCTAAAAGGTGAGTTACCCGTTATAAGCTCTGATGACAAGACTTTCATTCTGTCCACCAAATCCGAAAGAATTGGAAAGAACAGAAGTCACATTGCCCTTCCGGCACTTGTTAGGCACTACATCAAGTGGAATTGCCGGATCAGGGTCATCATAATTGATGGTCGGCGGCATAATACCGGTTCTGATGGTCAATAGTGAAAAAACGGCCTCTATCGCACCGGCCGCAGTCAGTGTATGACCAATCATGGATTTATTGGATGACACCGGAACATCATGAACACGTTCGCCAAAGACATTTGACAAGGCCAGATATTCCATCTTTTCGTTTTCCGGTGTCGAGGTCCCATGAGCGTTGATATAATCAACGTCATCAATGCCGATGCCTGCATCTTCCAATGCTTTGCGCATCGAACCGGTTGCAGGCGATGCATCAGGTTTTGACCTCGTGCGGTGAAAGTCGTCGGCTGTTTCTCCGCAACCGGCAAGAATACCCAGAACTTTTGCTCCGCGCTTTAATGCACTTTCAAGCGATTCCATAACGAGTGCGCCTGACCCTTCAGCCATTACGAAGCCATCACGGCCTTTGCTGAAAGGTTTCGAGGCTTTCTCGGGTATCTGGTTTTGCGTTGAAAGAGCGGATAACAAAGAAAACCTTATCAGAGCTTCTGCCGAAACCGAACCATCTGTACCAATTGTCAAGGCACGATCGGTTTCGCCGCGTCTTATCGCTTCCACGCCAAGTTGTATTGCCGTTGCGCCGGAGGCGCAGGCGGTAGACAAAGTAACAGGAAGGCCGGTTGTTCCAAAATGATCTTTCAAACGTTCAGCGATATAGCCGAATTGTGTAGTCTCGAAGAAAGCTTGATGAGGGGTTTTAGCGCATATTTCCAAAAATGCCTGATAGGATGGACTTTTTTCGCGATTAACTTCATCGTCAAGAGCAAAACGCGACTTCCAATCAAGTTCTACCGGAGGAGCAGCTAAAAAGAGTGGCCCGTTAAAAGCAGTTTCATCAAGTCCGGCTTCCTCAATTGCTTCGCTTGCAGCAACTGTCGCCAGTTTTTCCGATAAAGCCGAAGCACCGATGTGACTTTCTTCAAGAAAATCTACCGTGCCCGCTATTTGTGTGGTCAAACCTTCAACCGGAAAGCGCGTAATCCTGTGAATGCCGCTGACACCATTGACAAGCTTTTCCCAGTTTTTATCTTTTCCCTGACCTAAAGAACTGATGACACCAGCTCCGGTAATTGCGACAACTGGCCGCCCTAGATGATCGGTATATTTGTCCATTACGAATCCTTTAGCCAGCTATAAGTCTTGCCATGCCTTCGGCTCTTGTTGCGCCAACGGTAGAAACGATA
Organism: Bartonella sp. M0192; assembly: GCF_016102305.1. Lineage (NCBI taxonomy): Bacteria > Pseudomonadati > Pseudomonadota > Alphaproteobacteria > Hyphomicrobiales > Bartonellaceae > Bartonella > Bartonella sp. M0192. The sequence continues at coordinate 1,453,245 of NZ_JACFOU010000001.1, forward strand.
ACGCTCTCAAGATTGCCATCGAATGGTTGTTCATCATCACTTAATGCTTTGAAGCTTTGTTTTTTCTTCATAGCCATGGCGCCGAGAGCCAGTGCGAGAGGAAATTGCGCTTCACGCCAATGGCCGAACAAAGTCGAGATACCTCGATAGGCAAGCTTGTTCTTGTCCCATAATGTCTTCTCGGCTCCGGTTATGCCTTTAACGCCGGAAGCGCCTGATACGATGAGATCATTTTGTCCGAGAAGAGCGTTTCCTTTGACACGCTCCAGAATTGTATCCAGTGTTTTCTCAATCGGTATCTTTTTACGATTGGTTTGATCGGCTACGAAATCCGAAATGACTGCATAGATATTGGCACCTCGTTTTTTTGCATATTCGGCACTTTCCAGTACCAGAAAAACGCCGCCGGAGCCTGTTACAAGGCCGCCACCCAGACAATTCTCACGCTGCCATACAGGCGACCAACCATCCCGCTTCAACAATTGCCCCAATTCTTGCCCCAACAACATATCATAGTGCTGGGCATTATATGAGCCACCAACAAGGGCATGAGTGCTTTGGCCTGATCTGATACGCGCAATTGCAACCATCAAGGCAGCAAGGCCACTTCCTTCTTCACCCATAAAGCTGCGTGAGGAGCCTATAACCTTGTGAACGATCGAAATATTGCCTGCCAATAGATTTGAAAGCTGGGCAAGGAATAGAGTTGGACGCAACTCGGTTGACAGAGTGGCGTTGAGCATTACGCCACGATCGGTTGTTGTGCGACCTTTGTTGAGTATCTCGACATCAACATTGACATCACGCTCGCCACCACCGGCACCAACGATCATATCCATGGTTGAAGTGATCGAAAGATCACCTTTGACACCCGCATCGTCCAAGGCAAGACCGGCCGCATATGTACCCAATCTTTGCCAGGTTTCCATCTGTCTTTGATCACTCCGCTTGGGAATTTGCTTACTCCAGTCAACGTCCCCGAGAGCGTGAACGGCATAAGGCGAAAAGCTTTCACTATCAATTCGCGGGGAGATAGAAGACGCGTTCAGCATCTCCCAATGTTTTTCAACACCTTCCCCCAAAGAACTGATTAAACCTATACCGGTGATGACAACAGAATGGTTCTTTTGCATTATACAGGATTATCCGGCGTTTTTGGCTGCAACAAGTTCGTCAATTTTTGCGCAAAGATTTTTCAAAACAAAATATTCATCTGTTCCTACTTTGCCTTCATTAACTTCCTGTGTCCATTGCTCTAGCGGTATTTTGATACCGAAAGCTTTGTCTATGGCAAAAACAATATCCAGAAAGTCCAGACTATCAATACCGAGATCGTCAATCGTATGGCTTTCCGGTGTGATTGTATTGCGATCGATCTCGCTTGTTTCAGCGATGATATCGGCAACTTTGTCAAACGTAGAGGACAATGTGCAATTCCTTTTACTAGTTACGGCCGTCGAGCAGCCTTTCAGCGATTCTATCTAGCGTCTTTCTCAATTAAAAAAAAGACTTAAAGCAGAATTAACATTTCTTATTGCTTCCCGGAAACAATATTCCGCCTCTTCCACTATAAAGCCGGTTCTATTTCGGCTTTTTTATGGAGATAGAGGCGGAATAACAGTCAAAAAGTAAAATGGAAAGCAAATTTTACGACTTTATCCCTTCTTGAGTTGTTTTTGATTCCCTTTCGTATTGGCTTCAAGGACGGCAAGAGCTGTCATATTGACGACACCACGAGAGGTAACGGATGGTGTTAAAATATGAGCGGGTCTTGCTGTACCCAACAATATAGGACCGACATGTAATGCATCTGTCAGATTTTTTACAACATTAAGAGTGATATTGGCAGCATCAAGATTAGGAAACACAAGCAGATTTGCTTCTCCTTTTAAACGCGATCCGGGGAAAACGCGATCACGTAAAATTTGTGAAAGAGCCGCATCTCCATGCATTTCACCATCTGATTCAAGCTCGGGATAACGCTCGGCAAGAAGCTCGGAAGCTTTGCGCATCTTTCTGGCGGATTCGGTATCTTTAGAGCCGAAGTTCGAATGAGAGAGAAGCGCAACTTTGGGCTCGATACCGAAACCACGAACTTCTTCGGCAGCAAGTGCCGCCATTTCCACTATCTGTTCTGCACTTGGATCGGTGTTTACATAAGTATCTGTGAGGAAGAGTGTTCCACGCTGTGATATCAACAGGCTCAAAGCCGAAAACTGACCGACATTATTTCCGAGACCTATGATTTGATCGACAAGTTGAAGATTCCTTCCAAAACGGCCACCAAGCCCGCAGATCATGGCATCAGCCTCGTTACGCATGACAGCAAGAGCGGCAATTGCTGTTGTCGAGGTCCGCACGATTGTTTTTGCGGCTTCCGGTGTTACACCACGCCGGCCCGTGTAATGAAGAAACAGATCGACATAATCCCGATAACGGGGGTCATTTTGCGGATTGATGAGTTCGAAATCCTTACCCGGACGAATTCTCAAACCGTAACGTTTCAGTCTGGTCTCGACCACGTCCGGTCTGCCGATCAGAATTGGTGTGGCTGTCTGGTCTTCGAGAACTATTTGAGCTGCACGCAAAACTCTTTCGTCTTCACCATCTGCATAGATAACGCGTTTATGTTCAGCAATTTTTGCGGCGGCAAACACCGGTTTCATGATAAGTCCGGAACGAAAAACAAAGCGGTTCAATCGATCAAGATAAGCGTTCATATCTTTGATCGGTCTTGTCGCCACGCCTGATTCCATTGCCGCCTTTGCAACGGCCGGTGCAATGCGCAAAATAAGCCGGGGGTCAAACGGGGAGGGAATGAGGTAATTTGGTCCAAAGCTGAGAGCTTCACCCGAATAGGCACGGGCAGCGACATCGGAAGGTTCTTCCTTGGCCAGTGCAGCAATAGCGTAAACAGCTGCTGCTTTCATCTCCTCGTTGATTGCCGTTGCTCCGACATCAAGTGCACCACGGAAAATATACGGAAAACAAAGAACATTATTAACCTGATTGGGATAATCGGAACGACCGGTGCAAATCATCGCATCGGGACGCACTTTTCTGGCATCCTCAGGCATAATTTCCGGCGTCGGATTGGCAAGAGCCAGAATGAGTGGCGTCTTGGCCATTTTGGCGACCATTTCCGGCTTCAGGACATTTCCTGCCGAAACCCCGAGGAATATATCGGCATTATCAATGATGTCATCAAGTTTTCGGGCATCTGTCTTTTGCGCGTAGACACTTTTCCAGCGATCCATCAGCGCTTCGCGTCCCTCATAAACAACACCTTCAAGGTCGCTGACCCAGATATTCTCTTTCTTTGCACCGAGTCGGACCAAAAGATTGAGGCAGGCGAGGGCTGCCGCACCCGCTCCGGAAGCAACAATTTTTACATCCTCGATTTTTTTGTGAGCAAGTTCGAGGCCATTGATAACAGCTGCACCAACGATAATGGCTGTCCCATGCTGGTCGTCGTGAAATACCGGAATATTCATCCGTGCCCTGAGCTGTTCTTCGACTTCGAAACATTCAGGTGCTTTGATATCTTCAAGATTGATGCCGCCAAATGTCGGCTCCAAAGCAGCGACAGTTTCGACAATATGCGGAATGTCATTTGCTTTTATTTCGATGTCGAAAACGTCAATATTCGCGAATTTTTTGAAGAGGACGGCCTTTCCTTCCATAACCGGCTTGGCGGCAAGCGGGCCAATATTTCCAAGACCGAGAACCGCAGTGCCGTTCGAAACAACCGCAACGAGGTTTGCTCGTGAGGTGTATTCTGCTGCCGTATTCGGATCGTCGTGGATTGCCTCGCAAGGAGCAGCAACGCCGGGGGAATAGGCAAGTGCAAGATCACGCTGGTTTCCAAGCGGAGTTGTCGGGTGTATTTCGAGTTTTCCGGGGTTCGGATAACGGTGATAAAAAAGTGCAGCTTCTTCGAGTTCTTTCTGACGAGGGGATTTGTTTTTCTGTACCATATTGCTCATCCAAATTTCAAAAGGCGCTCAAATAAGAGCCGCCATCAATGATTAAATTTTGCCCGGTTATAAAACCGGATTTTTCCGAGCATAAAAAAGCGCAAGCCTGTCCGAATTCTTCGGGATTGCCAAATCGTTTTGCCGGATTTTGTGATTGTCTTTCTTTCATGATCGTGTCAACGGATATTCCGGTCTCACCGGAAGCGGCATCAAAGCTTTGTTTTAGCCGGTCAGTCAGAAATGGACCGGGCAAAAGATTGTTAATTGTTACGTTATCGCAAACAACCGTTCGGGCAATGCCTGCGAGAAACGATGTGAGGCCGGCCCGTGCACCCGATGACAGATCAAGTCCTGCTATCGGAGCGTAGACGGATGTAGACGTTATATTGACAATGCGGCCGAATTTTTTTTGGACCATTTTGTCAATCACTGCTTTGATGAGTTCGATTGGCGTTATCATATTCTGAATGACGCCATCGACAATTTTATTGCGGTCGAGCTCTCTGAAATCACAAAATTGCGGGCCGTGATTATTGGTAACGAGAATATCCGGTTCAGGGCATTGTTCTAGCAATAAATGCTGTCCCTCGGACGTTGAAACGTCACCAACAACTTCTACCACGCTTGCCTGGGTAAGTGCTTTGATCTCTTTTGCTGTTTTATGAAGACTATCCGCATGTCGGCCATTGATTATAACGTCGCATCCTTCATTTGCCAAAGCTATAGCACATGCTTTTCCGAGTCCTTTGCTTGAAGCACATATGATTGCTTTCCGCCCGCTTATACCCAAATCCATATTATACTTTCATTCAGAAAAAACTTGATAAAGAGATGAAATTCAATACTCATCTCGTCTTTTTAGACGAATGTTATGCTTTCGTTTCATCTTTTTCAACTATAGTCTAAGGACACGCGCCTGTCATGATCCACGAAAGCTCTCTCCTTACACGAATGTGTTATAATCAAAATTTTTATAGTTAATGGCACATTAATCTTTCTGAATGATACTTAAAATTGTATTGAGAGGAATCGACGTTTCAACGGGGTAATGGACGGGTTGAATGAGTGATCGCATAAACGCGAAGGAAAAGGCAGAGAAAAAACCGGCAATTGTGGAACATGAGCTCCGCGATGGTGTTTTGTCTGTCTTGTGCCATGGCTATTGGACGACCCACACTGTCTATCTTATTGACGACGATTTACGTGAGCTGGAAAATGTTGATTGCCAAAAAGCGGTTCTGGATGCTTCGGGACTGCAATCTCTTGACACTGCCGGAGCCTGGGTCCTCGAGCGGCTTTATGTAAAACTCAAAAAACGCAACATTGCTGTCGAACTTACCGGTACAAAACAATCCTGGCATTCGCTGCTTATTACAGTGGGGAAGAGTTTTTCAAATAAAGATGACACGCTCAACGAGCCGAAACTGCCGGCCTATATCCGCTTTTTTTCGACACTGGGTGAAAGGGTGATCAACAGTTATCACGATTTTTTACTCGCTATGGATATTTTGGGAGCGACAATTCGTGGCTCGCAAATGAAAAAAGGTCGTGGATCCGGCGTAAGTCTTCCAGCTGTGGTGACGCAAATAGATCGAATGGGTGTTGGTGCTGTTCCTATCATCGTTCTTATGTCTTTTATTGTTGGTGCTATTATCGCTCAACAAGGGGCGTTCCAGTTACGTCTTTTCGGAGCTGAAATCTTTGTCGTCGATCTCGTCGGGATTCTGGTTTTTCGCGAGCTCGGTGTTCTTTTGACAGCCATTATGATTGCTGGACGTTCCGGAAGTGCGATTACTGCCGAAATAGGGTCCATGAAAATGCGTGAAGAGACGGACGCGTTGAAAGTTATGGGACTAAATCCGATCGGTGTCCTGATTTTTCCGCGTCTTGTGGCTTTGGCAATTATTTTGCCACTTCTGACCGTTATTTCCGATCTCGCTGCGCTGGTGGGTGCTGGCGTGGTTGCCAATCTCTATTCGAATATTTCATATGAGGCTTTTATAACGCGTTTGAACGATGCTGTTTATACGACAACCTATTTTGCAGGACTTATCAAAGCGCCTTTTATGGCATTGATCATTGGTATTATCGCATCTGTCGAAGGGATGAAGGTTGGAGGAAGCGCCGAGTCACTAGGGCAACGGGTGACAAGTTCGGTTGTTAAATCGATTTTCGTTGTCATTGTTATTGATGGCTTTTTTGCCATCTTCTATGCTGCAATCAACTTTTAAGAGGTTTTCAAGGTGAGAAAAGCCAAACGAAACCACTCGACATTGGATCTGACAACCGATGAAATCATCTCGGTTCGTGATGTTACAGTCCAATTTGGCAGCAAAAAAGTTCTTGATGGATTGAATTTGGATATTCATCGCGGGGAAATTCTGGGTTTTATCGGTCCGTCGGGTGCCGGAAAATCAGTTCTTATGAGAACCATTCTGGGACTGAATAAAAAAGTATCAGGCCATATAAAAATACTGGGACAGGACATTGACGAAATTTCGGATCAGGAAAAGGTCGAGATCGATATGCGAATGGGCGTATTATTCCAGCACGGTGCGCTTTTTTCAGCATTGAATGTTCTGGAAAACATTCAGGTCCCGATGCGGGAATATCTCGATTTGTCGCCAAAATTGATGGACGAACTTGCGCGGCTTAAAATCTCGTTGGTCGGACTAGAAGCCGATACGGCGGAAAAATATCCTTCCGAGCTTTCCGGCGGCATGATTAAACGTGCGGCTCTGGCTCGTGCATTGGCGCTTGATCCCCATATTGTTTTTCTGGACGAACCGACATCCGGTCTTGATCCGATTGGCGCGGCAGATTTTGATCTTTTGATTGAAGATTTACGCGACACTATGGGATTAACTGTATATATGGTAACACACGACCTTGATAGCCTTTATGCTGTTTGTGACAGAATAGCAGTTCTCGGTCATAAAAAGGTTATGGTTGAGGGGACTATTGAGGAAATGTTGAAGTTTGACGATCCGTGGGTTCAATCGTATTTTCGCGGCAAACGCGCAAGACAGATTGTTCCTCGTGATCGACACCCGAAAACTGATATAAAAGAGACGGCAGAGTAAGATGGAAACCAGAGCAGATTATGTGACAGTCGGTATCTTCACTGTGGTGACACTTATCGCTGCTTTTATGATCGTTTATTTCATAGCCAGAATGGGTGATTCGCATCAGCTCGAACCTTTGGATGTGCGTATTCCCGGTTCGGTAACGGGGCTTGGTGAAAGCAGTCAGGTTTTTTTCAACGGCATTCGCGTTGGTACGGTGCGTAGGCTGGTGCTCGATGATACCAATCCGAACATGGTTATAGCGAAAACCGAAATTAATGGTACCACCCCTATAACGCGCTCCACAGTCGCAACTTTAGGCTTTCAAGGATTAACCGGTCTTGCTTTTATTGAACTAAAAGGGGGGAGCCTGAAAGAACCTAACCTTTTGCAAGAGGCCAAAAAGGAAGATACAGTCGCTCGTATCGATGCGGATCCGTCGACATTCAACAATCTGTTGGCGACAGCGCAAGATATATTTGCTCGCGCCAATTCCACTCTGGGCGAGATGGAGCAATTTATGAAAGATTCCCGTGAACCGCTCACGGAAACGATTAAAAATGCCCGCAATTTTTCGGATACGTTGAACAAAAACACCGATAATGTGCAGAAAATTCTTGATGATACCAGACAAATGATGTCACGGCTTAATACGGCTTCGGAAAAAGCAGATTCTATAATGGCAAAGCTTGACAACATGCTTTCACCCGACAACCGGAACAGCGTCATTGTACAAGCCCAGCAAACTTTAGCTTCTATTCAGAAAGCTGCCGACACGATAAATGAGCATATCGGGCCGATTGCGAATAATCTTGAAAGATTTTCGGGGCAGGGTTTGAGAAATGTCGAGGCGCTTGTTAGTGATAGCCGCCGCTCGGTTGACCGTATTGAAAAGGCAATATCCGATCTGGAGCGTGATCCTCAACGGATATTGTTCGGAGGTTCGGGTACTGTGCCACAATATGACGGGAGAACACGTCGATGATAATAGAAACGAAACACGTCAAACGGATTCTCAGCTATCCTTTGGGATTTCTGTTGACGGCTTCTCTTCTTTCAGCATGTGGAGCGCCCGCGCGTGATACTTATGATCTTTCTATCAACGATGTTGCTGTTGCCGGAACGCCGAAACATCAAAAAATACAGATACTTGTTGAAAAACCGGATGCTGTTAAAGCGCTTGATGGACAAGATATTGTTATTAAGCAGAATGGTTCCATCGCTTACCTTAAACGGGCACAATGGAGCGATCGTCTTCCTGATCTCGTTCAGGCACGTCTTGTTCAGGCCTTTGACAATAGCAATCATTTTGGTGGCGTTGGACGCCCCGGTGATGGCTTGGCAATCAATTATCGTATCCTGACTGATATCCGGTCATTCGATGTCAATGTTGTTAACGGACACAACACTGCCATTCTGGAAATATCTGTAAAAATTATGGATGACAGAAACGGCAATATAACGGAGTCCAGAGTTTTCAAAACCGAGGCACCTGTTTCAGGAACAAATAATAATCAATATGCCGCAGCCTTGGATAATGCCTTTAAGAAAATGACTAATGACATCATAAATTGGACGATTTCGACTATCTGAAAAATGTAAAGCATCCGCCTTTATGGCGAAGACCTGCGAATTTTGATGACCAATCATGGGGTTAAGGTTAAGCAAAAAAGATAGCCAAACCCCGAACCGGTGCGAAAAAAAATATTGGCAAAATAAATGGTGAGGTTCTCGCAGAATTTTTGGCTTTAACCTGTTTTATCGCCATCGAACACTTAAGTCACTAACCGATGCATTGACCAATAAGGGCGAGTAACGACCGCACCATTATTGATATTCTCATTATTGCTGTTTCATTCGTTAGTTTCAAAAATCACCAAACAGCTACCAGCCGCGTTAGGTTTAAACCCACAAAGCGGCTATGTGCTTGATCGGCAGTTAACCGCTAAATCGAACAAGGCAGATAACAGTTCCGGAAATTCTAGTAACGTCGCTTGAAAAGAATCCGAAATTCATGAGTCGATAGAAAGCCTGAAGCGATATTATTTTTTTTCAAAGACGGCTTGTCAGGAAAGCAAAGAAATTTGTGCGGTTTAAGAATTTCGTATCTTGTAATAAATTTTGCGAAGCTAACCGGATAGCAATTTTTAAAAATAAAAATGAAATATTGAAAATCGATATAACGTAATTTTCCCGATTTTCGGAAAACAAAAAAGATAGGGGATGTTTCACCTTTCTATGGAGGGATTGTATAACTATTAACAAGTTATTCAATCAGAGCCTTTGTCGCTTGATTGATTGTTTTCCGGTGGTTTTTCGACAATTTATGATTTTAAAATTGCTTTGTCTTTCAAAGATAGGGCAGGTAGACATGAAATCCCCGTCTTTGATTGTTTGTTGAAACAGTTTGTTCTTGGACTGTTTGTCGAGACGAGTTGAAACGGTCTCAATTAAAAAAACAGCATTTTTTAAAACGGTGATCCCTTTCACATAATGGTTGTTCGGTTGTTTTTTCTGAAACTTTTGTTTCTGTCCAATTTATTGGCTTCCGGTTATCCGATCACGTAAACCTGTCCTTACCCGCTTCAATTGACAAAAGCATTCAGGCTAATGATGTGCAGAGAACTCACGGTACAATTCCGATCTGTTCGAATGATATTTTCCACATTAAAGCAAAGAAAATAGCGATAGTACGATAAAAATTTTAACGGGTTGATGGCCGCTTTTATACAGGATAACTCACTTTGGATGCCCCGTTTTAGACGTCTGTAACCTCAATCGAGGGAAACGAACGGAATGAACAATCAGCAAAGATAAGGCAACAGAGACAGACGGAACGCAAATCGTGCGGAGCCAAATCTCCGACAAGGTTAATCAAGTTTGATAGACCGACGGATAGCGAGAAATGAAGTCGCAGACCACGGATATGAAAAAGGGGAACTTGATGTTCCCCTTTCAATGAGATTACTGGATACGGCCGCTTGCATGGGCAAGCATTGTATAAACCTTGCCTGTATCGGAAGTGAGATATTTCCTTATCGTTTCTCTGTCGCCAGTTTCCCGAGAGACATCGCGTAGCAGCTTTTCGAAATCTGCAATATATTGGTTGACCGAACGGCGGAAGTCGCTATCAACCAGATATTTTTGGCGGATTTTTTCGAATGTTTTCTGACCATTCAGCGTATAAAGCTTCTGTGTATAAATATTCCGCTGTCCACGACGATAATGATCCCAGAGTTGAACCGCAGCATTGTGGTCAATTGCCCGGACAATATCGACGGATAGAGAATTTAGCGATTCAATCACATGATCGGCAGGGCGCGGTTGGTCAACTTTGTTGAGAGTTGCAACACCCGATTCATCTCCGCGAGAAGCTCGAGCCAAAAGATTTGATACCCAACCGTCTTTTACAGGCGCCGTGGCTGGCTTTGGTGTCATCGACGGATTTGCGGTAAAATTCTGTTTGAACAAAGTGGATGAACGCGGTCTGTCTTCAAAAACAGGGGTTTCCGCTTTCAAGCTTGTAGCCGACGTTGATGGCCGTGAAAAATTGCTGTTCTGCGCATTTTGCTGCATGAGCAGAGACAATTCCTGCAACGCTTTGATCTGATCGGTAACAGCATGACGCATTTGTTCTGCTGATTCCTTCGTTTGTGCCGGCAGTTGACGGATAGTGGTGTTCAAATTATTGCTTGTTTTTTCAAGCTCGCTCTTGATGGATTCTGTTGCTCGACGAATTTCATCGGTAGCGTTGGAAAATTTCGACGAGGCGACGACAACCATCTCGTTCAAACTCTGTTGAAGTCTGAACGCTGAATCGCGTGTGCTCTGGTCTGTTTCTTTCAATGCCGACCCGATAGCCTCCTCGTAATGGGCAATGACCTGATTGATTTCTTCCGATTTGGACATCAATGCGTCACTTAATTGAGCCAATGCATTTTGCTTTTCTTCAATCGTACCACTAAACGAGTTTTGTGATTGATTAAGCATGTGAACAGCCTGATTGAGAACATTTGCGTGTTGATCAAGGCTTTGAGACATTTGATTTATTTGTTCAAGTGCGCTGCCAGACAAACCTTGCAGAAGTTCAACATTGTTGCCCAACATCTGGGTAGAATTGTTCAGATTTTCAGCAATCTGATTACTGTTCTGGTAGAAACTATTGGCCGCTTCATTGAACTGTCCGTCAATATTCTGGATTGACGAGATCAAGCTATTTGCATTGGCACTGATATTCTGTGCAGATTGCTCCATCTGCATCAACACTCCCGAAACATTGCCGATGAAATCATCCTTGACACCGGAAACCGCTTGAAGTGTTTCCGAGGTGCGTTGTGCCAAGGCGTTCATCAAGGCATCATTTTGTGCTTGCATGCGTTGTTCGGCTTCTTGTGTTGCAGCGCTCAATTGATCATTGAACTGGGCTGCCAGACTACCGAGTGATTGGGTCGTCTGTTGAGCAGCCTGTCCGAGATTTTCGGCAACATTTGTCAGTTGTTCAACATCACCTGCAATCTTGCTGGAAGCTCCGCTAACGACATTATTGACGTTTTCGCCAATGCTATTCAAATGATAATCGATATTGGTTTGCAATTGCTGCATCGTTTCGTTCAGCAAATTGGAACGATCAGCTAATGATTGTTCTATAGATTGTGCTGAACTGACTATAACCGAATTGAAACGTTCGGCCTGCTGATTGATAATTCCCTCGGCTTTCGCCATTTCACCGTCAAAAGATGTTGTCAACGTCTGTCCAGCTTCATTGAAGCGTGTTGTGGCTTCATTAATTTTTGCATCAAGAGATGAAAGAATGTTGTCACCCGCAGCCGAAAGAGCTTTCCCAACCGTTTCGGATTGTTCTGTCAGGTTTGTAACAGCCCGTTTTCCGGAAGCAGACAGGACACCTTCGGCCTTTACAGCTACATCGGCAAAAGACGTTACAAACTCCTGACCAAGATCGGCAATCTTGGTTTGAACCTTATTTGTTTCATTATTCAGCGTCGACAAAATACTATCGCTGATATTCGTGAGGGTAGACTGAAGTTTGGTTGCTTCCTCATTGAAGGAGGAGAGAACCTGATTGCCCGATTGCGACAACAAAGAAGATGCTTTGTCAGCAATATCGTTCAGTGAATCCTTTAAAGACGCATTTGAATCTTCAAGAATTGTTTTGGTTTTATCTGTTTGTTCGGCCAAAGATGTTGTCAAACCGGCTCCGGTAGACGAAAGGATGTCGGACGCTCTGTCAGTTGCTTCTGTCAGGCCGTTAACGAGTTTATCGCTTGTCTCGTTTAGCAGCGAATGCGCTCTGTCGGTCTGGGATGTCAGGTTTGTCACCAGCTCACCACCCGATTGGGTAATCAATTCGGATGCTTTTTTGGCTTCATCGGTGAATGTTTCTGACGCAGAAGTAATGCTGTCGCGAAGGTCGCTAGCAAAAGACAGGGCTGAACCTTCCAACGAGCTTTTTACGTTCTGTATGCCGGTTTCCAGTGCGGTCTGTATCGTCTGGGTACGATTGTCAAGAATCGCAGTCTGTTCGGAAAACGTGTTTTTAATGCCTTGATTGTTTTTGGCTACCACGTTTTTAAGCTCGTCCGATTTTTGTTCTAACAAGTTGCTTTGCGCTTCGAACGATTTCGATATTTCACCTAGCGTATTCGTAAAGTTATCCTGTAACTCTTTTGCGCGCTCGGTGACGATATTGGAATTGGTGGTCAATGTCTCATTCATGGATCCGATGCGGTTATCCATTGACGTTAACAATGAATCATTTGATTCGTTCAGCGCTTTTTCAAGCAATTGCGTATGATTTTTAAGAGTGTCCAAATGATTCGCGAACGCCGTTTTCAATTCCTGGCTATTGTTGGCGATCGAATCTTGTACTTTCAGTACCTGACTGCCAACTGTATCGTTGAATGTAGCGTCACCTTTTGCAATGACATCCTTGATATAATCAATGCGCTCTTCCAGAATACGTGCCTGATCGGCAAGGACTTCGTTCAGAGCGGAACTGTTGACTGTAAGTGAATCTCTTAAAGCATCCGCTCTCGTGTCGATATTTTTGGTTTGTGTATCAATAAGTTCGTTGGCTGTTTCAAAACTCTTTTCAATAGCAGCCTGTAATGCGTTGGTACGTTTTTCAATGCCTTCAACATGCTCGCGCGAGTGCAGATCAAGTGTTTCGACATTTTTTACCAAAACTTGTTCAATACTGCTGACGTGCTGTGAAAGTACGTCCATCTGACCTTTCACTGTCTGAGCCAATTTGTCGGTTTCGCTCCCGAGCATTTCTGCTATGAGTTCGCGTCCTCCGGCTATCTGTGATTTGAATTCTTCGGAACGATTTTTGAGCATATCGCCAAGCGAGATATCAAGCCCTTTGACTTCATCAGCAAGCAATTTTTTGCCGTCATCAAATGTTGACAGGAAGTCGTTACGACCTGCGGTAAATGCATTCGCAATTTCGACAGTACGAGCCTTGAGAGTTTCGTTGATTTGATTTGCTCTTGCATCAAGAACGCCACCCAGCTTTTCAGTGTTTTCTTCGAGCTCTTGAGCACGGTTTATAAAGGCAGCGATGATTGAATTACCACGTTCGCCCAGTGAACTGTCGACATCGGCAAGACGTTTTTCAAACGCCGCAATCGCTTCTGTGGCGACATTGTCGAATTGTGTGGACAAAGTAGAAGCATGGTCACCCAATTTTGTAATTTTGTCGTTGAAATCGGATAAAGCCCGCTCGGTAGCAGCTTGCATCCGTTGACTGAGTGCTTCTGCGCGCTGTTCTGCTTCCTCGGCTCCTTGATTGAAACTTGTGGAAATTTTTTCACTATTTTTTTCCAGCCGTTCTGCAGCAGAAGTAACGCTCTGTTCGAGATTGTTATAAAGATCGGAATTCTGCCTTTGCAATTCTTCAGCAGTCTGACGGAATTTTTCAGCGAGTTCGCCACTTACGCCGTCACCCACCTCTGCCAATCTGGCAACAAGTTCTTCGCCCTGTTTTTGGAGTGTTTGAGTAAGAGTTTTTGTAACATTCTCGACATTGTTCGAAATATTGGACGTGATGACGTCGAATTCTTTGCTCAATTCATTTTGTGTGCCGCGAATAGTGGATTGCACCCGATCGGCATGACCGAGAATTGCCTCCCGTTCGGTGCTTAGTTCACTAATGAGATTATGAATACGCGATTCATTTTCTGTATAGGCACGTTCAAGGTTTTGAACTTCACCCTGAATGAGTGCTTCGAGTTCCACAGCCCGTGACAGAGTCCGTTCAATACCTTCGTTCATGGCAGAAACTTCCTGACGGATAGTTTTACCAAGTGATACGGCATGTTCTTCTGTTGCTTGCGGACGACCTAAGCGTAAGGCAGCATCACTTACTGCAGCCGCAATATTGCGGAGTTCAGTGGATCGTTTGGAAAGCTGCGCAAATCCCCAGAACATTAAAATCGGTACAGCGGTTCCGGCGGCAACGGCAAGTCCGACAGGAGTGGCAGCAAATGCTGCAAGGCCGGCGGGAGCCAATGAATTTGCAACATATGCACCGCCTGCTGCCCACAGAGCACTGAGTGCAGTGGTGCTCCAATAAATACGTGATGGCTTTGCCGTATAGTTTCCGGAAACCTTTATTAAATTGAGATCATCATTGGCAGGCTTCGGTGGATTGGTTACCAGACTGTCATGCACGGTACCGCCAGTCGATTCGCGATCCGGCTTTTTGCCGAACAGGCTTTCAGCCACAGATTCATCAACAGTTGGGCTATTCTGGCCATTCAAACGAGCCGAAGGAGCATTTTCAGCAGCAAGCTCTTCTGTTGCTTGCGCTATTTGCTCGGCGAGATCATCCAGGTCGATCAGGCCGTTGGTCGATTGGGCAGCACTCTCTTTTGTGGTGGCATTATCGAAATTGAAGTCCAAAGCCTCTTCGAGTGCTTCTTCGACTTCGTCATCAATTTTTTCTGCCTTGGTTCTACGTGCCATCTTAGCCTCTTTACTCTATACACATTGAAAGACGGTGGTACTTTCAATAAAGCATGCTTATCCTAACCTTTAAGGAATTAGAAAGGAATACGTTCTTGGCTAAAGTTTGAAATCTTTTAAGATAAAGTTAACGGCGCCACGGGGGGAGTCTCAAAAAACTAAAAAAAATATGATAAATCAAATATATAGGACGATTGTAAGTTGGTACATATTTTGTTCATAAGTGAGGAAAACAACCAGCAATTTGCTGTGGATAGCTCATCAGGCCTCACTCTGATGGAAGCTGCACTGGAAAATAACGTGCCCGGCATCATTGCCGAATGTGGTGGCGCATGTTCCTGTGCAACATGTCATGTCTATATAGATGAAAAATGGCGGAGCAGGGTAGGGGCGCCAAATATAATGGAAGATGATATGTTGGATTTTGCTTATGACAGACGTGAAAATTCCAGACTTTCTTGTCAAATTGTTCTCGATGAAAGTCTGGATGGACTTATTGTTTACATTCCCGAACGCCAAAGTTGATGATTATTGCTTTGCTTGTTCGAGTTTTTGCAGGCGTCCGACAAGTAAATTTATAAAGCGGTGATCGAAATTGACAGCCTCTGCACGATCAAACTGTCGTTGGGCATTTTCATGGTCGATCAATATATTATAGGTTGTCTTTTCGATATCCTGCTTCAACAGATTGCAATTCGATCTATAGGGAAGACTTTTTACCGAGCGTTCTATTTTTGTCGCATGGGAGCGCGCAATCACAATGTGACTTTCTTCATGGCGCTGGATATCCCTCGACAATGTGTCCCATACAAGTGCCATTTCTATCGATTTGGTCGTTGAACGTTGTTTCCATCTAGGCAGAGACATTTTCGCGTGAACATCGACGTTTACGGATGCGACCTTGCAATAACGGCCGTCCTGAACAAGTTTCAATCGCGGATCAAACGAAATTGTTGTGGCTCCGGGATGGCGGCTTCCGGTACTTTTAATATAGGGTCCCTTATGTGCCAAGGCTTTATCGAGTTGCGCAGGAGTTGTGCCTGACAAAGTGTAATAGCTGACAGTTTTATAAATTCTGGCGGCATCAGCCGTTACAGAAAACGGTATCAAGAAAAAACATGTAGCAGCCAAAGTACTGATCGTTTTTTTGAACATTTTAATCTCTGTCGTTAAAAATAGTAAACTTGTGTGATCATTTACATGAATATGCTAAAAAAGCGTCTACAAAATAAGACAATCTTGAAGCAAGCGAAAATTAATATGAAAAACTTCTGGTCGATTGGTCATAATAAAACAATTTCACTTCATCCGTCGTCTGTTTTGATGGGCATCTTGAACGTGACTCCGGACTCCTTTTCAGATGGGGGGGACCACAATTCTTTGCAAGAGGCCGTTAGCTTTGGACAAAAAATGATGGATGATGGCGCTTCCATTATTGATATCGGAGGCGAATCCACCCGACCGGGATTTGATACCGTCACCATAAAAGAAGAACAAAATCGTGTATTGCCGGTTGTCGAAAAATTGGCCGGAAAAGAGGGGGCGTTTTTATCTATTGATACGTATCACGCGGAAACTGCCCATCTTGCCTTGAAAGCGGGTGCACACATTATCAACGATATTTGGGGGTTGCAGCGGGAACCCGAAATGGCCGAGATTATTGCTTCCGAGCGGGCGGGCGTTGTCATCATGCACAATTCCCGTGACCGCGACGTTTTGACAGACATTATCGAAGATCAGAAATTCTTCTTTGACAAATCTTTGGAGCTTGCCAAAAAGTCCGGTATTGCCGATGATGCTATTGTACTCGACCCGGGATTCGGGTTCGGTTTGGATTTTCATGATAATCTTGTCTTATTGAACCGGGCGTCAGAACTTCATATGTTCGGTTTTCCGTTACTGGCTGCTACCTCGAGAAAACGTTTCCTCGGTACTTTAACCGGTCAGCAAGACGCGAAAATGCGCGATATAGCAACGACCGCAACCTCCGTTTTATTGCGACAAGCGGGTTTTTCCATTTTTAGAGTACATAATGTGATCATGAATAAGGATGCATTGGCGGTTGTAGACGGGGTCGAAGGCGTGGCATGCAATTAGCTTATAAGAAAAAAAGTTCAAATAATATTCCCCAAAAAGCCTGGCTGGGGCTAGGGGGCAATATCGGGGATGTTCCATCGACTTTGAAATATGCTCTTGCCGATATCGAACACTCTTCGGAAAACCATCTGATATCTGTTTCATCCTTCTATCAGACACCCCCATGGGGCAAAATAGACCAAAACCGGTTTGTCAATATTTGCTGTGAAATCGAGACGCTTTTTGATCCGGAAAATTTGTTACAATTCTGTCTTCATATCGAGAAAAAATATGGTCGGGAAAGAAAGATAAAATGGGGGCCGAGAACTCTCGATATAGACCTGCTTGTTTATGAAAATATCCCTCATTACCGGTCGGAAACCTTGACATTACCGCACCCGTTGATGACTGAAAGAGCGTTCGTTTTATACCCTTTATGCGAAATAGCGTCGGCTCTTATTGTCAATGGACGCACTATCAGGGAATGGAAGAAGGACTGCGCAGATGATGGCATTGTGGTACTTCCGACACACTTCACGATGAGATGACTGTCATTTCACATATTAATGATGACGGAAGAGAAAAAAATCGTTAAAGGGCTTTATAAGTTCGATCGTGTTTATAAGCATCATCGAAGAGCTAAGCTGAGGTGCCCGCATGTCAAGCGTATTTCCGAAATCCATCTTTATCGTTGCAGGTTTTGCACTTTCCGTTACCGGATGTACTACAACACAAAACCAGACAACGGCGACGAATTCTCTGACAACTGCTGTTGCAAGCAATCCGGCACCGAAATTTCCTTCATTTACCGCTCCGACACGCAGCGTAGCCCCTGATCTCGCACAGGCATGTATCAATAGTGCGGCAAATAAGTATTTTTTGCCTACGCGCGTGATCAAAGCGGTTGATTCCCGCAAACCCGGAGATGGCTCGACACAAGTTATCCTCAAAGTTGATTTACGTGATGCTGTTTGCACCGTCAGTGCAGGAGGTGTCGTAAAATCGGTGATTGACACATCTCCGAAAAGTGCAGATCAGATAGCTGCGGAAGCTCAGGCGGCTGCGGGAACCAAAGCTTTATCGCAAAATACAACAGAAACCACTGTTGTCAGGACACCTAAGAAAACGACATCGACAACCTCTACCGGTGTTAAAAAACGGACACAAGCGACAGCAGCCTCAGGGCAATCCTTATACTAAGAGATTGACTGGCATAGCGTTAATAGCGGTACAGCCATTAATAAAAGGGTGATCTGGGTTTTATCTATCCGGATAGGAACGGGGGGTATAGCTCCACACTTTGCCAGCCCTTTCAAAACGGCGTGTTTCACTTGAACCGATGATAACCACAGAACGACTCGTAATGTCTCTGATGTTCATGTCGGCAAGTGTCGTTATCAAGGTCTGTTCGCCAGTGCGTCCGATATCGGTTCCTATCATAACAATCCGGTCGGCAGGGCAAAGTTGGTTCAATATACGCAAGACATCAACGATTTTCGTCGGGCGGTTGCGTGATACGGGGTTATAAAGTGCCAACACCATATCCGATTTTATTGCCGCAACCAGTCGCTTTTCGATGATTTTCCACGGTTTCAGATTGTCAGATAATGAAATAACCGCAAAATCGTGTCCCAATGGCGCTCCGAGACGCGCTGCGGCAGATTGCGCGGCAGTTATACCCGTTTCTACTTTTACTTCGACATTGTCCCAAAGCGGCGAATAGTTCTCATCGAGAGTTTCAAAAACAGCGGCAGCCATGGCGAATATTCCGGGGTCTCCCGAAGAAATCATAGCCACTCTTTTGCCCGTAGCAGCAAGGTCCAACGCTTCTTTTGCCCTTAAAAGTTCTTGCCTGTTATCGCTCGGATGGAGCGTTTGTTTCGCCAGAAACGGAGATGCGAGTTTTATATAATAATCATAGCCGAAAATATCGGTTGCTTCTGCCAAAGCATTACGAGCAGAAAAGGTAATATTTTCGCTGTTTCCAGGCCCCAGCCCGACAATTGTAAGCAGCCCGTTTTTTTTGCTCTTGCGATAAATGAGCTTGTTAGACGAGCCTTTTATATCACTCCCGTTCTCATCAATAACGATCTTAAGTGAAGCGTCCGTTGAAAATGGGAGTGAACCGGTAGAAAACCACTGATGCGTTCCCACCAGCTCTACGGTTTCTCCGGCAAGAAGCGAAGAAAGAAAACTTGCAGCGTCGTTTTTGTTGACAAGTTCGAGGTCTTCCGGAGGGGTGAGAAGATTTAGACCAAATCGCAAATATCCGCTGGTGGTAATTGCTGCATGACTATCAAGAAGCTTTGCGAGGTCATGAGCGAGATCATTCGCGCCGATATTCGCTCCCAATAATGGCACAACGGAAGAGCCATCTTCTGCAATACACAAAACCGGAGGTTCACTGAATTTGTCTTTCAAAAGCGGGGCAAGAATTCTGACAATGAGACCGCAAGCACACAAAGCAACGATCGGACGGCCGGATAGGAAAGCATCTTTTATTGAACTGGCTATGTCATCGACAATGGTAATATCTGTGCCTTCGACACGGCTTGTTCCATATATAGTTGCGTTTTTCAAAAATTTGGAAATAGCAATAGCCTGATCTTTCGAAAAATCGGAAAATATAAATATGCCAATATGTTGTGACGAATAATTAAACAATATAATTAACCCTTTTGCCTATGTCAGGTCTTATTCTGGTGCTTTATACCCGGTATCAATACAAGTGAGAAATAGGGCGATTTTTCACTATCAGCTTCAAGGATAGGAATGATTTTCTGCTCGTCCATTGTCGCTCTCTCGATATAAAGTGCGCGTTCCGTCAGGCCGGTTATTTCCAACGCCTCTTTTATTTTGGAAAGGTTTCTTCCCACTTTCATGATAGCAAATGCATCGCCGTTGCGAAGTTTGTCGACAAGCGCCTGTTTCTCCAAGACGCCCGACAAAACGGTAAAGCTTTGATTGCGGTAGCACAAAGGCACTTGTAAAACAGATGCGGCTCCGAATATTGAAGAAATACCCGGAATGATTTCTGTCGGGTAGCTTTTTCCCAGAAGGTTATAAAGATACATAAACGAGCTATAAAATAGCGGATCCCCTTCAGCCAAAATAACAACAGTTTTGTTATTTTTTAAATATAAATCAATCGTTTGGTACGAGTTGTTATAAAACTGATTTAACTTTTCGCGATAAAGATCGGATCGGCTGTCGGATTGCACAGTTACGGGGTAGGTCAATGGCTGTAAATGTGCTTTTTCAGAAATCCAACGCTTGGCAATTCTTAGCGCATTGCTGTTATGCGTTTCCGTTTCGTGATAAACGATAACGTCGGCGGACTGGATCGCTTTCATCCCTTTAACCGTTATAAGTTCGGGATCGCCGGGGCCAACGCCAACACCGATAAGCTTTGCTCGTTTTCCGTTCATTCGCGTTCACTCGCCAAAGCGTTAATAGCAGCCGCTGCCACTGCGCTACCGCCCCGTCTTCCGTGAACAACAATATAGGGTATGGAAAATTGGTTTTTAGCCAAAGCCTGTTTGGATTCTTTTGCGCCGACAAATCCTACCGGACAGCCGATAATCAATTCAGGCTTTTCAAAACCTTGTTCAATGAGGTTAAGAAGGTGAAAGAGTGCTGTCGGTGCGTTACCAATGACGACAACAGAGTTTTTTATATAAGGTTTCCAAAGTTCGACTGCTGCTGCTGAACGCGTGTTTCCGATTTTTTTCGCGTGTTCCGCTATAGATTTATCTGCGAGTGTACAGATAACCTGATTATTCGCCGGTAACCGTTTTCGGGTGATTCCTTCGGCAACCATTTTGGCGTCGCATAATATTGTAGCACCGTCGGCGAGCGCCTTCCTACCGATACTGCCAGCGCCGTCGGAAAATGCAATATCTTTCACGATGTCAGTCATACCGCAAGCGTGTATAACCCTGACAACCAGCTTTTCGAGATCGGCCGGTATATTGGTGAGATCAGCTTCCGAGCGTATTGTTGCAAATGACCGGTTGTAAATTTCCTGACCATCTCTCAAGTAATCAAGCATAGCTTCACGCCTTTTTATGGTATTTTTCTATTTCTCGTTTTCTATATAGCGCATAACATCAGATATGCTCATATTCTCGCACAAAAGTTGCCCGAATTTATCTTTTTCCGTCTCATTCGTTAAATTTGCACGATAGAGGTTATAAATACCGTCTTTGACAGCGAGAATCGTGAACGGAAAAGCTTCGGTTGCCACGCAGGATTTTGAACATGCGGTCAAGTGAACGAGCGCTTTCGGATTGCCTGAAAAATGCTCAACGAGATATTTTCCATCACGTTGAACATTGGAAAGTGCCGAATGACAGAGAGGCGCACCGGCACAACAATAAACATAAAGTGCCGGGTTATTTTCGTCGGTTGCAAGTCCGAGTTTCGAAAGACCATCTCTGATCAATGTTGCTTCATCCCGACTGCAATCGGGTATGATGATCCCCTGATAATGGGTAAGGCGTATCGGCGTGTTGCGAGCGCGCATTCTGGCAAGTTCTGCAACGCCGTGCAAGGTTTTCGATGCCATTCGTCCGAGCTCGGGTCTTGCACCCACATAAAAAAAGTCTTTCTGTTTCTGCGGTAATATGCCGGTTAATGTCGACAGGTCTTCATGTAAGTCAGGGTTCATCAACGGTTTGGAGATGTCATTGCCGAAATGTTGATAGATATGGGTTAGAAAATCTTTAAATCTGCCACTAACGCAAAGATGCTTCATGCGACTTATGGAAGGTTCGGATTTTGTTATGGAGATGAACAATCCGAGCGCATATCGTATAAATTCCAGCGCTTTTTTTTCTGTGATGCTGCCAATGGTAGGCGATTTGCTATCCGGCATATCGAGCGCCGATGAAGCAAATCCGAAATTGTAAGCTTTGCCGTCAGGATGGGCTGAAAGCCAGATATCGGCTTTATGGTTCAAAACCTGTGTTGTTTCACCGCCATTTATCAGAAATGAAAATTTCGGAGACAGGCTCGCAAAGTTTTTTTCAAGTTGCAACATAGCAAGAAGCTTGTCGGCAAATTCAACAGTATTACACGACATGTCTACGTCAATGCCGGCTGTTGGTGCAACCATGACATTTCGAATATCGTCGCCTTCCGGAGTTAAAGGTCCAAGACCAAGATCAAGAATTTTGTTGATCAACTTCTGTTGGTTGTTTTTTGCAACAGCGCGTATTTGCACATTTGCTCTTGTTGTGAGTTCGACATAGCCGCACGAAAAGGTTTCGGCTGCATCTGCTATGCCGTCAATTTGCTCGCTCGTCAAACGGCCTAACGGTAGTTTTATTCGGCAAATCCCGCCATCATTGGCTAGCGGCATACGAAACAATCCCGGACAGGCAAATCGTCTATCCTGAACTGCCTTGATTTTAACTTCATTTTCTGTAGGTGCGGCGGTAATCATTTTGCTTGCTCTCGGAGTGGGCAGATTCTAATAAAGCTAAATAGGGACAAATAGCTTACCGATCAACGTGAATGAACAAAAAACCTTGGCTGACAATTATTGGTATCGGAGATGACGGCTGGAGTGGCCTTACGCTGCGCCAACAAAATGCTTTAACTGCGGCTTCCCATATATATGGTGGCAAACGACATCTTGGTTTTTTGCCTGAAAATTTGTCGGCGAAATTAATTTCTTGGCCGTCACCTTTTTCAAAAGGCGTAGACGGAATATTGTCGTTAAAAGGGCAAAATGTTGTCGCGCTGGTCAGCGGAGATCCTATGTTTTTCGGAGCAGGAGCAACTTTACTTCGAAAAGTACCCGTAGCCGAGGTATTGGTTCTGCCACATCCGTCGTCGTTTTCATTGGCCGCCTCACATCTCGGCTGGGCATTGCAAGATACAGTCTGCCTTTCAATCAACGGCCGTCCTATTCGTTCCATCCTTGGCCAATTGCAGAACAATAACCGATTGATTATTCTGTCGGAAAACAAAAACAGTCCGTCAGAGCTTGCAAAACTCCTAGTAGATTATGGTTTTGGTGCAAGTGAAATGACTGTCATGGAACATTTGGGCGGTGAAAAACAGCGCATTCGCGCTCGAAAGGCTGAGAAATTCGACCTTGATGATTGCGAAAATCTCAATCTGGTCGCGGTTGAATGCCACGCTGATCGTGCAGATGCCGGATTTAGTTTTTGTTCAGGATTGCCCGATGACGCCTTTTTCACAGACGGTCAACTCACCAAACAGGATGTCAGGGCAGTTACTATGGCGCATCTTGCTCCGAGATTTGGTGAAGTATTGTGGGATGTTGGAGCCGGTAGCGGCTCGATTTCGATTGAATGGTTACGTGCCGCTAGAGGAACACGTGCTTATGCAATTGAAAAAAAAGAGAGTAGACAAAATACGATTTTAAAAAATGCCGATCACTTTGGAGTTATCGGTCTCTCGCTTATAAGAGGAGAAGCGCCGTTTTGTCTGGCTGGCCTTGAAAGCCCCGATGCAATATTTATTGGCGGCGGTTTTACCCATCCCGATTTGTTCGACTGCTGCTGGAAAAGTTTGAAGTCCGGTGGAAGGCTGGTTGTCAATGCTGTAACGCTTGAAACCAATGCCATCCTTGCAGAGCATTCCAAAAAAGTTAATGCGCGCCTCATTCATCTTGCATTTGCAGAAGCTGTTCCTTTGGGAAATTTTCACGTATGGCGCAATTCGCTTCCTATCACCATGATGATTGCCCGAAAAACCTGAACTGTTTAACATATTATGCTACTTAAAGCTGTGGGCGCGGTTGTAGTTACGGATTGACAACTGGTGGTTTTTTGTTCGATATGAACAAATTAGAATTTTATGCGGTTCGAAATATAGGTATAAGAACAATGACAGAACGATCGCAGCACCTGCAGGATCTCTTTCTGAATGCAGTACGTAAACAGAAGATTTCTCTTACAATCTTTTTGGTAAATGGCGTCAAACTTACCGGCATAGTAACATCGTTCGACAATTTTTGCGTGTTGCTGCGACGTGACGGGCACTCCCAGCTCGTTTACAAGCATGCGATATCGACCATAATGCCTAGTCAGCCGGTGCAGATGCTGGATGAAGAAGAGGACATTGAATAGCTCCTCCGGGATAATTTCTTGGGGGGATAGCTCCTAGGGCATTTTTTAAAAAAGGAATTTTCGGTTGAAACTTCAAAAAAGAGTTTTCGGTTGAAAAAAGTTTTCTTGCCAAAAAGATCAGGTTTTTTCACTTCCCGGTCTTCCCACTTTTATGTCGAGTTTTGTGGTTAGCTTGTCATGATGGACGATCATGACAAGACCCACAAACTGGTTTCAAGACAAACAGTTGAAACACGAGCAATTGTTATCGTTCCCGTCATATATGATCGGGAGAACTCGAAGAAAAATTATGAAGCATCGTCGCGCTCGCGTATCGATGAAGCGGTAGGGCTTGCCGAAGCTATCCGCCTGAATGTTGTTGAAAAAATATCCGTCAATATCGAAAAACCGCGTCCGGCAACCTTGCTAGGTCAAGGAAAAGTCGAAGAAATCGGCAAGGTTGTTTCTGATGGAAAAATCGACCTTGCGGTCATGGACTCTTCTCTGACGCCGATCCAGCAGAGAAATCTTGAAAAAGCCTGGAACTGCAAAGTTATTGATCGCACAGCTCTTATTCTCGAGATTTTTGGCGATAGGGCAAGAACAAAAGAAGGTGTCCTTCAGGTGGAGCTTGCCCACCTCAATTATCAAAAGGGTCGATTGGTCAGAAGTTGGACCCACTTGGAAAGACAGCGCGGTGGCAGCGGCTTTCTCGGCGGACCTGGTGAAACACAGATTGAAGCTGACCGGCGCATTTTGCAGGCCAAAATTGTTCGCATCAAGCGTGAACTTGAAACAGTCGTCAGAACAAGAGCACTCCATAGGGCGAAAAGAAAAAAAGTCCCTTATCCGGTTATAGCACTTGTCGGTTATACCAATGCCGGTAAATCGACATTATTCAATCGTTTGACGGGCGCGGATGTGTTGGCCAAAGACATGCTCTTTGCAACACTTGATCCGACATTGCGCAAAGTAATCCTGCCGCACGAACAGACGGTGATGTTGTCGGATACGGTTGGATTCATTTCCGATCTTCCAACCCATCTCGTTGCAGCATTCAGAGCCACATTGGAAGAGGTTGTCGAAGCTGACCTCATCCTTCATGTGCGCGATATGTCGGACGTCGAAAACCACGCCCACGCGCAGGATGTCTTGAATATTTTATCAAGTCTTGGTGTCAATACAGATGATCCTCATCACATTATAGAAGTCTGGAACAAGGTCGATTTGCTCGACGATGTGTCACTGGCTGCTTTGCAGGATTCTGCCCGCACTTCTCTCACGCCGGTTGTGGCTGTTTCTGCTCTAACCGGCAAAGGCGTTGACAAACTTCTCGCGATTATTGAAAAACGAATATCCGGCGAAATGATCAAACGGCAAATTGTTCTCAAGCCGGATGAATATGGTCTTCTTGATTGGCTTTACAAGAATGGTGAGGTCGTCAAAAAGACGTCTAAAGATGACGGTTCGGTTATTGTTTTGGCAAATCTAACCGTACAGGCGAATGATCGCTTCGATAATATCATTAAAACAAAACATTCGGACTAACCGAAATTTATCTCCGGAGGGAAATGCAAATGGCTTTTTATCGGCTTGATGGTATAGATCCCGTTGTTGAAGATAGTGCAGCGAGCTGGGTTGCAGAAAGTGCCGAAATTATCGGAAAGGTGGTTTTAAAGCCGCGCTCCAGTGTTTGGTTCGGAAGCGTTTTGCGCGGGGACAATGAAACGATTACTATTGGTGAGGGAACAAATATTCAGGATATGACAATGGTTCACACCGATGTTGGTATCGAAGTGTCAATTGGCAAAAATTGTACTATTGGTCATAAAGTCATCCTTCACGGTTGTACCATTGGAGATACCAGCTTGATCGGAATGGGTGCCATTATTATGAACCACGCGGTTATTGGCGAAGAGTCGATAGTGGGAGCAGGGGCATTGGTTACTCAAGGGAAAGAGTTTCCGAGCCGGTCACTTATTGTTGGCAATCCGGCACGTTTTGTCAGAAATTTGACCGATGAGGAAATAGAAGGCATTAAAAAATCTGCGTCACATTATTATGACAATGCACAAAGATTCAAATATAATCTCGTGCCTCTCACTTTGCCGGAACAATGATAGGTCCATTTACGAGGGGCTACTCATCAACTATTCCATTTTCTTCGTACAACAAGAAGAATAGCAATAATGAAGTTTTTGCCAGACAAATTCTTAACTGCGCTGATTGTGGCAATTATCATTGCCAGCATCGCCCCAATATCCGGAAAAGCGGCGGATTGGTTTTCGTTGCTTACCCAGATTTTTGTCGGATTACTATTCTTCCTGCACGGAGCAAAGTTACCGTGGCAAGCGGTTCTAGCCGGTATTGTTCACTGGCGACTGCATTTGACAGTGTTTCTTGCGACATTTGTTCTTTTTCCGATTTTGGGTGTTTTGGCAGGCATTATCGTTCCGGGGTTGAAAGAGTCTGCTTTCTATGCGGGCATCCTCTATTTGTGCGTCTTGCCTTCAACGGTCCAATCGTCGATAGCTTTCACGTCCATCGCTGGTGGAAATATTCCTGCTGCAATTGTTTCGGCTTCAGCATCGAATATTTTTGGCATGTTTTTAACGCCGCTTCTCGTCGGACTTCTGTTTTCCGCAGGCGGTGGCAACGCAACCATATCGGCAACGGCATTTGAAAGCATTCTGGTGCAACTGCTTATTCCGTTTGTTCTCGGTCAGCTTTGCCAGCGCTTTATCGGAAATTTTATAGTGCGGCACAAATCCTTGACTTCAATCGTCGACAGAGGGTCAATTATTCTGGTTGTCTATCTTGCATTTAGCGAAGCGACTACAAGCGGATTGTGGCACACCACAAGCTGGCACGATCTGATTGTGATGATTATTATCGACGTGGTTTTGCTAGCGATTGTATTGACCGTCACATGGTATGGGTCAAAATTGTTAGGCTTCGACGAGAAGGACTGCATAACAATTACTTTTTGCGGTTCGAAAAAAAGTCTCGCAAGTGGCGCGCCAATGGCAAATGCCATTTTTGCCGGCTCGGGTGGGGCAATCGGCGCAATTGTCTTGCCACTCATGTTATTTCACCAGATACAATTGATGGTATGTACGATCATTGCTCGTCATTTATCGGAAAGAAGAAAACAAAGTGGCACAGACGAATAAAGCCGAATTGGAACATTTTTATAACCTCGGGCTTTCCCTTGAAAAACAGGGAAAATTTGATGAAGCAGCCGCAGCATATCGACGGGCATTGGAAGCAGATCCCGAAGATTATGGCGGGATTAGAGTGAGACTTGCTTCTATTAATCGGGGAGAAACGCCGAAGACTGCTCCAAAAGCCTATGTGGCAACTTTATTCGACCAAAATGCCGATATGTTCGATTATATTCTGGTTGATCAATTGGGCTATGACGTACCGTTACAATTGCGAGAACAGTTATTAGCAGCTTTTCCCGACTTGAAATTTGATCGAATGCTCGATCTTGGCTGTGGCACAGGACTTTCGGCTGATGCACTTGATGATCTGGCAAGTGACAAGACCGGTGTCGATCTTTCCGAAAATATGATCGAGATTGCACATGAAAAAGGTGATTACCAGCATCTGTTTGTAGGCGATGCCTTGGAATTTGTTACACGCTCTGCCGAGCAGTGGGATTTGATTGTCGCTACCGACGTTCTACCCTATATGGGGGACATCGGATTGTTTTTCGATAAAGTTTCTGAACGTCTTGCACAACATGGAGTTTTCGGTTTTTCAACCGAAACACTTTCCGAAAGCGCATTTAACGGACTGAGCTATAAAGTAGGACCTCATCAACGTTTTGCCCACAACGAGGATTATATCCGGAATGAATTGGCAAAACACAATATTGAATGTGTAAGCGTCAATAATATAGTTGTTCGTGCCGAACAGGGTGAGCCTGTGCCGGGACAATTATATGTCACTCGCAAGATATCCTGACTTTTCGACCGGATCTTGGTAACAGATCGGGGCTCTTTGTTCTCATTGTCCATTTAATCGAACGAATGAACCGGCGATTATTTCCTCTATAGTGTTGAGGAATTTAAGAGCTCGCTTGCTTCGTGCTCCATCCGTTTTTGTTACCCCTTAAGCCGGACATAGAATTGAGGTTTTTAGTTCGTGGAAACAAAGTGGGAAATATGTCGGGTTTCTAATATATCAAAAATGCTCTTGTGATCCCTGAAACCTATATAAAATAGTGCGGCGAAAACTTCCAAGATTCAAGAAACGTATTTCTCTGACGATTGAATTCGACTGTCTGTTACACACGGCTTTGACACGTTGATTTAAAAGACGGGTACAAAATAGAAGAGGCTTTATACAAAAACATGCAATCGGAAAATCAAGATTCTGCTTAATAAACTACACATATTAGATAAAAATTGAAACTTTTGGATTGACGGGCTGTCATAGGCATAATAATGTTTCGCGCATGAAACAGATTATTCTAGTAGTGCGAACGCGTATGAGGCAAATGGTGTAACCATTCGGCTAACAGCCACTCATACGCGAAACAGGCTCCCTTGGGGGCCTTTTTTATTAGCCAAAGAATTCAGTTGACGAGTAGGAAAAATGACAGAAGAACCAAAACCAAAAGACAGTTTCGACGGAAAAACAATGTCTGGTGCGGAAATGGTCGTACAAGCGCTTATCGATCAAGGGGTAGAACGTGTATTTGGTTACCCCGGAGGAGCAGTTCTCCCGATTTTTGACGAAATTTATCAGCAGAATTCATTCGAACATATTCTTGTTCGCCATGAGCAGGCAGCCGGACACGCAGCCGAAGGATATGCTCGCAGTACCGGTAAAGTCGGCGTTATGTTGGTGACATCTGGTCCGGGGGCTACAAATACCGTTACAGCATTACAGGACGCATTGATGGATTCTATTCCGCTTGTCTGTTTTTCAGGGCAGGTTCCTACAACGCTGATTGGTACAGACGGTTTTCAGGAAGCCGATACCGTCGGTATTACACGTCCGTGTACGAAACATAACTGGTTGGTAAAAGACGTAAACGACCTTGCCCGCATCATTCATGAAGCGTTCTATATTGCACAAACGGGACGGCCGGGACCGGTTTTGATCGACATACCGAAGGATGTACAATTTGCTTCGGGCGTTTATACCGCGCCGCGCTCCATGCCACGCCAAAGCTATCGCCCCCAATTGGACGGTAACGCCAAAGCAATCGAATATGCGGTTTCAATGCTCGCTGAAGCGAAAAAACCGGTAATTTATACCGGTGGCGGTGTTATTTCCTCCGGTGCCAATGCGGTAAGATTGTTGCGTGAGCTTGTTGCTCTCGGTGATTTTCCTATCACATCAACACTGATGGGATTGGGAGCCTATCCGGCATCGGGAAAAAATTGGCTGGGTATGCTCGGTATGCACGGTACTTACGAAGCCAATATGACAATGCATGACTGCGATGTGATGTTGGCGATCGGTGCACGTTTTGATGATCGTATTACCGGTCGTCTTGACGCTTTCGCACCGAAAGCAAGAATTATTCATATCGATATTGACCCTTCATCAATCAACAAAACTGTTCAGGTTGAAGTTCCGATCGTTGGCGATGTTGCGCATGTTCTGGAAAATATGACGCGCAGTTTGCGTGCTCTGAAACCGGTGCCGGACAAAGAAGCAAGAAAAGTCTGGTGGGATGAAATCAATCACTGGAGAGCGCGTAATTGTCTGGCTTATAAGCACAGATCCGATGTTATTATGCCGCAATATGCGATAAAACGCCTTTATGAACTTACGAAAGACAAAAACGCATATATCACAACAGAAGTTGGCCAACACCAGATGTGGACGGCTCAATATTATGGCTTCGAGGAACCACGCCATTTCATGACATCGGGTGGATCCGGTACGATGGGATATGGCTTTCCGGCTTCGATCGGCGTGCAAATTGCGCATCCTGATGCGCTGGTTATTTGTGTTGCAGGCGATGCGTCAATTCAGATGAACATTCAGGAATTGGCAACGGCAATGCAACATAAAACACCCGTCAAGGTGTTTATATTGAACAACCATTATATGGGAATGGTGCGTCAGTGGCAGCAGCTTCTCCATGGAAACAGGCTGTCGAATTCCTACACAGATGCTATGCCGGATTTTGTAAAACTCGCCGAGGCTTATGGTGCAGTTGGCATAAGATGCTCGAAACCGGAAGAACTTGATGGGAAAATCAAAGAAATGCTTGAATGCGACAAGCCGGTTTTCTTTGATTGTGTGGTTGCCAAGCAGGAAAATTGTTTTCCGATGATTCCATCGGGTAGGGCACATAATGACATGCTTCTTCCTGACGAAGCTAATGATGAAACAATTCAGAATGCTATCGACGCAAAAGGTCGCTCGCTCGTATAAGGGATAGAATGATGAACGCACAGAATTTAAGTTTTGGTTCGGCTTATTTTATCGAGCCGAATAATGACCCGATGGAAACGCATATGCTTGCAGTTCTCGTTGATAACGAACCGGGCGTGCTTGCCCGTGTTATCGGGATGTTTTCGGGACGCGGTTATAATATTGAAAGCTTGACAGTTTCGGAAACAGAACATGCAGAAAAGCTTTCCCGTATTACGGTTGTGACACGGGCAACGCCGCAAGTTCTTAACCAGATTCGTCATCAGTTGGAACGGATTATACCGGTTCATCGCGTGGTCGATTTGACTGTTCGTGCACGTGAGCAGGGGCAAGATGGACCTATCGAGCGGGAATTGGCACTTATAAAAGTAACAGGTGAAGGTGCCGATCGTGTGGAAGCATTGCGTTTGGCCGAGGCATTCCACGCCAAGGTGATCGATGCAACGGCCGAACATTTTATTTTCGAAATTACCGGACGCACCGCGAAAGTCGATCAGTTTATTTCCATTATGGAGCCTTTGGGATTGGTAGAAATATGTCGGACAGGCGTTTCGGCGATGAACCGTGGTCCGGACGGCATGTGATAACGGAAAGCTAAACGATAAACCAGTTTGAAGGTCTCTACCGCAAGGTAGGGGCCTTTTTTTAAACGCTCATTTTTACGACGATTGCATAGCATCAAGAAATTCTTTTTTGAGGCAAGCAAGAAGTTTCTTCGCGTCCATCGGTCGGGAAAAGGGAGCACCTTGGCCAGCCCAATAGGCACCGAATCCGAAGTCCTGATGTCCTTTGGCAAGATTGGCAATTTGTTTTGCCGCGTCATAGGCATAGGGATAGGAAGGTACATCTTTATCCGGCTGATGCCGGGTGAAATCGACAAAAGAATTATAAAGCGCACGCGCTGGTCGCCCCGAGAAAGCACGTGTCATAACTGTATGATATGCTGATTGGCTGGCGAGAGTTTGTTTATATCCGCTATCGGCTTGCGATTGGGGGCAGGCTATGAAAGCTGTTCCTAATTGCACGGCGCTTGCACCGGCTTTAATGCATTCTGCAATATCTTGACCATCCATTAATCCGCCAGCCGATATGACGGGTATGGAAAGATTTTTCAAAATTATCTTTAAAAGCTGTTTGAGAGAAAGACATGAGTCCGCTAAATTTTCATCGAATATCCCTCGATGACCGCCGGCTTCATAACCTTGAGCAATAATTGCATCCAAGCCGGCGTTTTCAATAGCCCAAGCTTCATCAAGATTGGTTGCTGTTGCTATGAGATATATTCCGGCTTGCTTCATAGCCAAGATTTTTTCGGTTTCGGGAAGTCCGAAATGGAAACTCACAATTGCCGGTTTTTCTTTCATAACGAGCTCGAACAATTCGTCGTTCATATAAAAACTGCTATAGATTTCCCGCAAAGTTTGAGGTGGCTCGGCGTTAAATTTGTGGAACAGGGGACTTAATTTCTGAAGCCACGCGTCGTCAATTTGTTCGTCGGGCTTGACAGGCTTGTGGCAAAAAAAATTGATATTAAATGGCCGCCTTGTGACCTTTTTTAATGTTTCTATTGCCCGAGATGCAGCATCAGGCGAGGATGCGCCCAATCCCAGAGAGCCAATAGCGCCATTATTACAGATTTCTGCCGCAAGCTCCGGTGTTGAAACCCCTGCCATTGGAGCTTGAATAAGCGGGATTTCGAGATTGAAATGATGACAGAAATCGATGTAGGACATATCTTCCTCCCTAAAAACACGGGTGCTGTTTTTAAAAGGACTATAATGGACTTGCTCTGAACCGTCGAATCCTGTTTGGATAAGTTATGCAATTTTCACCACAGCAAGATAAAGCACTGACCAGCGTCGCAAATTGGCTTAAAAATGGTCAGTCTCAGGTTTTTCGTTTGTTTGGCTATGCGGGCACGGGAAAAACAACCTTGGCACGCTATTTTGCCGAAAGCGTTGATGGTACGGTGCAATTTGCCGCTTTCACCGGTAAAGCGGCGCAGGTGTTACGCTCAAAAGGCGCGAGCAATGCGCGAACTATTCACTCTTTGATATATCGCCCAAGGGGTGAAGAAGAAGTTGCCGACGAAAACACAGGTAAAACTTCGATGGCACCGATGTTTTCACTCAATCGTCAAAGTCCGATTGCACAGGCCAAGCTTGTTGTCATTGATGAATGCTCAATGGTTGATGAACAGCTCGGGCGTGATCTCATGAGCTTTGGAACCCCTATTCTTGTGTTGGGAGACCCCGGACAATTGCCGCCAATATCGGGAGGCGGATTTTTTACCGAACATGAACCGGATTTCCTTTTGACGGAAATTCACCGTCAGGCACGGGATAACCCGATTATTCGTCTCGCAATGGATGTTCGTGAAGGACGCGATATTGACTATGGCGACTATGGTGCGGCTCAAGTCATAACGCGGAAGCAGGTTGACCAGCAACTGGTTCTCGACGCCGATCAGGTTCTCGTTGGCATTAATCGAACACGTCGCCTCTATAATAAGCGTTTGAGAGAACTCAAAGGTTTTACAGCCGATTACCCGCAAGCCGGCGATAAGCTTGTTTGCTTGCGCAATGATCCGGCAAAAGGTTTGTTGAATGGGTCGTTATGGAGAGTAATGACGGCATCCAAGGAAACCGTAAAACCCGGTATAAGTTTGCTCGTCACTCCGGAAGATGATGATCGCGGTGTTGCAAAAATCAAGTTGTTGAAAGCAGTTTTTGATGACCCGGAAAGCGATATTTCCTGGCAAATGAAGCGCCGTTATGATGATTTTGATTATGGCTATGCTTTAACGGTCCATAAAGCCCAAGGCTCGCAATGGGATAATGTTGTATTATTTGATGAAAGTTTTGCTTTTCGTGATACGCGCGAACGTTGGCTTTATACAGCAATCACGCGTGCAGCCGAAAAATTGACAATTGTACGATAATCAATTCTTCTGATAACATTCGATAATTGCGATTAAAATAGAATACTATTTCAATGTACCTATGAGGAGAATTTACTATGCGGGTGAAAGACAAAGTTGCAATCGTTACAGGCGGTGCAAAAGGTTTGGGCGAGGCGACATCACGTCTTCTAGCCAAAGAAGGTGCGAAGGTTGTTTTGACCGATCTTGATGAAGTGCAAGGCAAAAAAGTAGAGGCGGAAATTAATAAATCCGGCGGTACTGCAAAATACATGAAACATGACGTTTCCAAGGAAGACCAATGGAAAAAAGTCGTTGACGACACAGTCAGTCTCTTTGGCCGGCTGGATATTCTGGTGAATAACGCAGGCGTTGGGCATTCGGCTTCGGCTGAAGACGAAACTATGGAAAAATGGCGCTTTCTCTTATCAATCAACCTTGATGCGGTTTTTCTTGGTACCCGCGAAGCGATACGTGTGATGAAAAATCAAAAGAGCGGTTCGATTATCAATTTGTCATCGATCGAAGGCTTGGTTGGGGATCCAACGCTTGCTGCCTATAACGCAAGTAAGGGCGGGGTTCGCCTTTTCACGAAGTCTGCTGCATTGCATTGCGCAAAATCGGGTTATGGAATTCGCGTCAATTCCGTCCATCCTGGCTATATCTGGACACCGATGGTTGAACAAAATGCCATAGACAGCGGCAATGTCGAGGAAAGAAAAGCAGAGTTAACAGCTCTCCACCCGATTGGAAAATTAGGAGTACCGGACGATATTGCTTACGGTATTCTTTATCTTGCTTCCGATGAATCCGGTTTTGTCACCGGTTCGGAATTGGTTATTGATGGCGGCTATACTGCCCAATAAAGTGCGTTAAATCATGCCATTGCCCAACCAGACTATATGGGCAGTCGCTAACGCTACGCGAATGCAGGCAACCGGTGAAGACGCGTCTTATGCCGGTTGTGACCGGCATCTGACCGGCGGCGAATGTCGGTTAGCAGAGTTGAGTGAATTTATGGAATTCGTCTAAGACACTAGGTAGCCGACTTTTTTAACGACGCTATCTTGGTCTCTAACGTAATGTTTGAATTAAAAATAACCCCGTCACAAAATGTTGTGACGGGGTTATAATTTTGTCTTTCAAGAAATTGAATATTTCCGAAGCAAATTATTTCCGTTTGTCGATAGGAACATAGTCACGGCGTGCAGCTCCGGTATAGAGCTGACGCGGACGGCCGATCTTCTGTGCCGGATCCTCAATCATTTCTTTCCATTGTGCAACCCAGCCGACACAGCGTGCCAAGGCAAACAGAACTGTGAACATATCGGTCGGGAATCCGAGAGCTTTCAATGTAATGCCGGAATAGAAATCAACATTCGGGTAAAGCTTCTTCTCAATGAAATATTCATCATTAAGAGCAATATGTTCGAGTTCCATAGCGATGTCGAGAAGCGGATCGTCCTTGATACCAAGTTCGGTCAAAACTTCATGACATGTCTTTTGCATGATTTTTGCACGAGGGTCGTAATTTTTATAGACGCGGTGACCAAATCCCATCAGGCGGAAAGGATCGTTTTTATCCTTGGCGCGTGCGATAAAGTCAGGAATTCTATCAACCGAACCAATTTCCTGAAGCATTTTCAAGCAGGCTTCATTAGCACCGCCGTGAGCAGGACCCCACAGGCAGGCGACGCCGGCAGCAATACATGCAAACGGGTTGGCACCCGAAGAACCGGCTAGACGAACAGTTGATGTCGAAGCATTCTGTTCATGGTCGGCATGAAGAATGAAAATACGATCCATAGCGCGTGCCAGCACCGGATTAACTTTATATTCCTCGCAAGGAACAGCAAAGCACATTTGCAGGAAATTAGCAGCGTAGCCCAAGTCGTTGCGTGGGTAAACAAACGGTTGGCCGATTGAATATTTGTAGGCCATAGCGGCGAGAGTCGGTACTTTCGAAATCAACCGGATTGATGCGATCATTCTTTGACGGGGATCAGCGATATCAAGTGAATCGTGATAGAAGGCCGACATTGCTCCAAGACAAGCCACCATCACAGCCATCGGGTGTGAGTCGCGGCGGAAGCCGTGAAAGAATCGCGAAAACTGTTCGTGAACCATTGTATGTTCGCGCACTGTGCGGTCAAAATCTTCTTTTTGTTTTTTACTCGGAAGTTCACCGTATAGAAGCAGGTAACAGGTTTCCAGGAAATCGCCCTGTTCTGCAAGCTGATCTATCGGATAGCCACGATACAGCAATACGCCTTTGTTTCCGTCGATAAAAGTGATTTTAGATTCACAAGAAGCTGTTGACGTAAAACCGGGATCATAAGTGAATGTTCCGGTTTCTTTATAGAGCGGAGCAATTTCGATAACGTCTGGCCCCATAGTGCCTTTACGTACCGGAAGCTCAATGCTTTTACCGTCAACAGTTATATGTGCTTTATTATCTATCATATGTCTTCCCTTTCAGAACCTCCACCCCACAAACGATGAGGTACCGCGTTCACATTACAGGTAATGACTGCGGCTCACGTCCAATGCCTGTGTTGTTTTCCAGATTATCCGAAAAGAGCCGGCTTGCAATGTCTAAGTTGCGTATTTTTTCGTTACCGGTGTCAATCTTGTGTGATTCAATTTTAAGAAATTGCGTAAAAATGCAGCGGAATTCTTGCAACTTCTGATTTCTATTCAAACTGTTAAGAAAAAAAGCCACAGCCCTTTAAAAAAAAGGCTGTGGTGCAAAATTAATCTATAAATATTAAAGTCGTTTTCAGATTATAAAGCTTGTTTTGTGATTTTTCCTTAAGCAATCTGATCACGAATTCGTCCAAGCGACTCGTCACGTCCTAAAATGACAAGAACATCGAAAACGCCTGGCGAAACGGCTCTTCCGGTTAATGCTGCACGCAATGGCTGAGCAACTTTACCGAGCTTTAATTGAGCCTCTTCAGCATAGTTCCGGATAATATGATCAAGCTTTTCTTTGGTCCAGTCCGTGCAAGATTCGAGAGCGGAATAAATCCCTTTGAGGATGGTCTTGCCTTCGTCACTTAATAGGTTGGTTGCCTTTTCATCGAGTTTCAATGGACGGTCAGAAAAGATAAAAGCAGCATTATCAATAAGCTCGACAAGTGTCTTTGCGCGCTCTTTGAGCTCCGGCATTGCCTTTAGGAATTCTGAACGATTTTTCTCGTTCAGTTTGGCCTCTAGTTCTTTACCACCTTCAATCTCGGGCAGAATAGAAAGCGCAGCGTCAAACAAATCTTTGTCGTCACTCATACGCATATATTGACCATTGATCGCTTCGAGCTTTTTAAAATCGAAGCGCGCTGCACCTTTGTTAATGTCGTTAATATCAAACCACGAGATCATATCTTCGGTCGACATAATTTCATCGTCTCCGTGGCTCCAGCCGAGACGAACAAGATAATTGCGCAAGGCAATAGGCAAGTACCCCATGGCACGATAGGCATCAACGCCGAGCGCACCATGCCTTTTTGAAAGTTTCGCACCATCTGCCCCATGGATGAGCGGGATATGAGCCATAACCGGAACATCCCAGCCCATAGCATTGAATAGAATTGTCTGGCGGGCCGCATTGGTCAGGTGGTCATCACCGCGGATAACGTGAGTGACCCCCATGTCATGATCATCTACAACAACTGCAAGCATATATGTTGGCGTGCCATCCGAACGAAGAATAATGAAATCGTCGAGATCTTTATTCGGAAAATGTACATCGCCCTGAACGCGGTCATGAACAATTGTCTCGCCCTGTTGGGGCGCTTTGATGCGAATGACCGGCTTTACACCTTTGGGAGCCTCAGATGGGTCGCGGTCACGCCATATGCCGTTATAACGCGGCGGCTTTCCCTCTGCGCGCGCTTTTTCACGCATTTCGGTCAACTCTTCCGGCGTTGCGTAACAATAATAGGCTTGGCCTTTTTTGACGAGTTCTTCTGCTACTTCGCGATGCCGGTCAACGCGCGAAAATTGTGAAATGGGATCGCCTTCCCATGTCAGTCCCAACCATTTCAATCCGTCAATAATTGCATCGACGGCAGCTTTTGTAGATCTTTCGCGGTCGGTATCCTCAATGCGGAGCAGCATCTTGCCGCCAGTGTGTTTGGCATAAAGCCAGTTGAAAAGAGCGGTACGCGCCCCTCCGATATGGAGAAAACCGGTTGGTGAAGGGGCAAAACGTGTAACTACAGGCGTGGACATAATGTCTCCAGATTTCTTTGAGTATTCCATTGTCAGTATGGCGTCGAACCATTAGCATAGACTCAGCACCATGCACCAGCCATACCAACGGGGACGGATAG
This sequence comes from Bartonella sp. M0192, assembly GCF_016102305.1. Taxonomy (NCBI): domain Bacteria; kingdom Pseudomonadati; phylum Pseudomonadota; class Alphaproteobacteria; order Hyphomicrobiales; family Bartonellaceae; genus Bartonella; species Bartonella sp. M0192. Next base: position 1,491,090 of record NZ_JACFOU010000001.1, read on the forward strand.
AATTATAAAGCAGAGAAATGCGTTAGAAAGCAAATCAAATGCGCAAAGGTTGAACAGCCAATCCGTTAAGACCAGAACGAGGTCTGTTGCGCAGCTTTACAGTCCGCTTGAACGGCATGTCGTGAGTCTGCCAGATGATATACCATTTATCGCTCCACATAAAACAGGGTTAAAGCGGCTTTATAAACAACTCGCCGATATATTTTTGTGGGGGTATTCCGCATTCATTTTTGAACGCGAACAAGGATTATTATTTTTACTAATACCTGTGTTCATGACTGTCGGTGTAGTCATCTATTTCGGACTTTCTTACGAACCTGATGGCAGAACTCTTACAGCGCTTTCTATGATCGCAATCGGGATATTCATTCTCTCCCGTCACTTTTGTCCGGCCTTTTATATAACCGGTTTGGCAATGTGCATTTTTCTTGGTGCTTTGTGTTCGAAAATAGAAACCTGGCGTCTTTCTACGCCAATGCTCGGGAGTGATATCTCTTCGACAATCAAAGGACGGATTATATCTGTTGAAAAAGTAGCACGAGGGAAATCACGGTTGATCGTGGATATAATTTCCACTGAAAAACCGCATCTCAATCATGCTCCTGAACGTGCAAAACTAACATTCTCCAGTAGCAACACAGAATTTGAACCTGGAGATGGTATCGAAGGACGTGCAAAATTACGGGCAAGCTCCGGCCCGATACGTCCTGATAGCTATGATTTCAGCTTTGCAAACTATTTTCAATCAATCGGCGCACAAGGGTATTTTGTCGGTAAACCGACAAAGATTTTTGTCGACCCGCCCACTTCGTCAATGGAACGGTTTTCTTTAGCGGTTGCGCGTCTCCGCTTGGCAATGACAAACAGGATAATCAATGCGATAGGTGGCGAAACAGGTAGCATAGCAGCGGCACTTATTACTGGTCAGAGGGGCGGTATTCTACCGGCAACAAATGAAGCATTACGCATAGCCGGACTTTCCCATATATTGTCTATTTCGGGTTTACATATGGCGATGGTCGCGGGAATGGTTTTAATTGTTATCCGGACATTGCTTGCACTATTTCCGTCTTTTGCTTCGCGCTATCAATCAAAGAAAATTGCCGCGGCGGCGGCGTTGTTTGTATCCGCTTTCTATCTGTTATTGTCCGGCTCGGACGTTGCTGCCCAACGCAGTTTCGTAATGGTTGCGGTTATGCTTGTGGCAATAATTTTTGATCGTTCCGCAATTACAATGCGTAACCTTGCTATCGCAGCAATTATAACTCTGGTTGTGTTTCCTCATGAAGTTTTGGGACCGAGTTTTCAAATGTCGTTTTCGGCAACCGGAGCTTTGATTGCAACATTTGGCTGGTGGAGCCGGAAACATAAATCCGGTTTTCAGACAACGCCAATGTTTTTCGGTGCTGGCGTGATGCGAATTGTTCTGTTTCCGGTTCTCTCAACCGCCGTCGCATCACTTGTTGCGGGACTCGCAAGCGGGATTTTTTCCGCTTATCATTTTTCCAACACGGCGCCTTTAGGCGTTCTTAGCAACGCTTTAGCCTTTCCTGTTATGTCGATTGCTGTCATGCCTTTCGCTCTTGCCGCCGCGCTGCTAATGCCTTTTGGTCTGGAGTGGTGGCCCTTGCAAATTATGGGAGTAGGGGTGAAATTTGTCGAAAAAATAGCCTATAGCATGGCTTCGATTTCTCCCGACGTCAATCCGGGGCTGATACCCGCTATAGCATTGGTTTTTTTATCCATCGGCCTCGTAATCCTGCTGTTTTTCAAAACAAGATTATGTTTGTTTTCCACAATATTCTTTTTGGCCGGTATAATTTTTGTCATTCATCAAACACAGCCTTTATTGCTTATATCTGAAGATAAAGGAGCAGTCGGATTGATAGACGACAAAACCCTTTATATTACAGATATTAAACCGACCAGATTTACAACGGAAGTTTGGTTGCGTTCATATGCTTTGAACGGAATTGTCGGCCCGTCGTCAGAAGACCACCAGAAGAATGCCCAATTCATTTGTGATCATGGTACGTGTCATGCGCAAAAAGACGGCGGGTTGAAAATAGCGGTGATTGAGAAGCAAAATAGCAGCGACTTGACCTGTCCGGATGATGATATACTCGTACTTTCCAGTAATATTCATCTGATAAATTGCAGACCGGAACAAAAGGTCATTACCGAAACTCCCTTGAATCTCAAAGGCAGCATAGTCGTAACAGACAATGGAAAAATTATATCGGCAATCGAAAGTGGACCAACGCGCCCTTGGAACGAACACAGGAAATATTTGCGTTTGTCAGGTTCCGAATTTTGAACGTTAAAATTAAGAAAAGTAGGTGGCCTGTTATTCTGGATTGATCAATCGGAGGGCATTGGAGATTAGTTTCGGATAGCTGAAAAACAGGTAAAACATCAAGCCCTGATCTTATTGCTGAATATTCATTGGTCTTCATGAAACGTCAAATGCGTCGATCAACTATCCGGCGTCGGGATATTTGATAGCAAGCTGAAAATCTACAATATTGAACGACATATCCGAAAGGCAAATTTCCCATTTCACCGGTTTTAACAACATGACTGACGTGAAATTAAAGGCAGGACATTATTGACGCGACATTACAGGTGTGACAGCATCGCGCTCAGGTTATTGAAAATTTCCATTCTGAAAATTGACTTAATAAATCGACCACTTTAATAATTCGATCGTCTAAATGGCTTACTTTTATTAAAACTCTTTTTTGCAAGAGTGATTATATTTTCGGAAAAAATATAATTGAAACAGAACAAAATATAAAAACTGGCTGGAGCGAAGTTTTTCTTGGACCCCAGCCAATAAACAAAAAAATTACTCTTTTGCTTCAGCGTGCTCGGCCGAACCGGCATTGAGCTGACCATATTTCTCTTCACCAATCTTGTTGAGAAGAGCAAGCTGTGTTTCGAGAAAGTCAATATGTCCTTCTTCATCTTCCAACAATTCGTCAAACACTTTTTTCGAAATATGATCGGAAAGTTCGGCACATAGTTCACGTGCAACGCGATAAGCTTCTCTTGCTTCATATTCACCAGCCAAGTCGCATTCGAGAACTTCTTTAATGTTCTGTCCGATGCGCAATGGTGCAAGCGTTTGAAGATTAGGGTGACCTTCGAGGAAAACAATGCGCTTTACCAGCTTGTCAACGTGGCCCATTTCTTCAATAGACTCTTCACGTTCCTTATTGGCAAGTTTTGTGTAACCCCAATCTTCGGTTAAACGGTAGTGGATCCAGTATTGATTGACTGCACCGAGTTCCAAAAAGAGCGCATGATTAAGCTGCTCTATGACCTTTTCGTGACCTTTCATGTTGGCCTATTCTCCTATATTTCAATCGTAATGCGCGCACACGATCAAGATAGGAGATAATTTCAGCCTCGTCCCGATTATGTAGGCGATGAAAATTTTCCGAAACTCGAATAATAGTTTCAAGTATATTCGGAAAGCAACAGCAACACTTGCCGCGCTTCGCCAGTACTTTATAAATTTTTCCGGGAACAATCAATTGCCAACAATCCTCTTCCAACAGAGAATTGATCACATCTTCGATCTCTGATTGAGTTATTACGTTACACGAACAAACAATCATTATCGATAACCAAGTCCAAATTAACCCATACGACTCAAATAAACATGACAAACATATGAAACTTTAGAGCCGAAATCAAGCATAAACTGGATATTTTTTATCAACTATAAAAATAGGGTATAAATCGGTGAATTTTGTCCAAAACAGCAGTTTCATTACGCGTAGTGATTGCAATTTTTCGAACGATACGTAAGAGGTAAATAGCATTTTTTAGGAAAAACTGATCGTCATGGATTCTCTGCAATTAAAGAAAGCCGCTGCCGCAAAGGCCGTCGAATTTGTCGAAGACGGAATGAAATTGGGAATTGGTACCGGTTCAACGGCTAATGAATTTATTCGTTTACTGGCTCGTAGAGTAAAAGAAGGACTGAAAGTAACAGGTGTTGCGACATCGGAACGCTCCGAACAATTGTGTCGTGAGTTGGGAATTCCTGTTGCCAGCCTTGATGAAATGCCCAGTCTCGACCTTGATATTGACGGTGCTGATGAAATCGGACCGAAGATGGCGCTTGTCAAAGGTGGAGGAGGGGCTCTGTTGCGGGAAAAAATTGTGGCTTTTGCATCCGCCCGAATGTTGGTCATTGCTGATCAGTCCAAACTTGTAAAAACACTCGGCGCATTTCCGTTACCGATTGAAGTCAATCCATTCGGTTTGCAAGCAACAAAACTGGCCATTGTCGACGTTGCAAAAAGCCTTGGCCTTTCAGGTAATATTTCTTTACGCGTCAAAAATAACAAAACTTTTGTTACTGATGGTGGACATTTTATTCTTGATGCATCATTTAGCCGTATTTCTGATCCAGAGAGTTTGTCGAATGCGCTTTTCTCTATTCCCGGCGTTGTCGAGCACGGATTATTTTTGAATTTGGCTAACAAATCAGTGGTCGCAATGGCTAATGGTGAAATAAAAGTTTTGGAAGAGTCGGATTTTTAGAGTAAATGTCTTTGTCATCGGGATATTTCTTGACGAAAAAAATGGCTAAGAATTATTGACCACAATTATGGAGTAACCACTGAATGAATACGGCATTTTCCATTCGCCGCCTTGCTGCAACGCTGGGAACGGTTGCCATTGTTAGTATCGGAATCAATTTTGCCCATGCTGACGATATTAGCGAAGCCCACTTGCAATCAGCACAAAAAGCAATCGCAGCAATCCATGCAACAGACCAATTTGATGAATTTCTGCCAAGCACCGCTCGTGATTTGAAAGACGAGCTCATGCGCAAAGACCCTAATCTTTCGAATATCATTTCCGATACGGTCGACGAGCAGGCCATGGCGTTGGTCAAACGTCGTGCCGATCTTGAAAAGGAAGCAGCGCGTGCTTATGCCAAGCATTTCTCACAAGCGGAACTTGACCAAATTACCGCTTTCTACACGTCTGATACAGGCAAGAAATTGCTCACAGAAGGACCGGTTGCTGTCAAGGATATTCTTTCTGCCTATGACGTATGGCGTCAAGGAGTTGCTCAAGATTTAGCGACAAATGTTGGTAAAGCAATGGCTCAAAAGGTTGGCCCTCAAAAACGCGCCGCGCCTGCTGCACCGACAGCGCCTTCGACAGCTAAACCAAAAGCTCCGGTACCAGCTCAATAATAACTTTTCGGTGATTCTTGGAAATAGCGGCATATTTGCCGCTATTTTTTTGGCAAAAATTCCAAAATTTCGGTATTGCAGAACGGGAGTAAAGTGAATTGCATTACGTTGGCTTACAATTTTGGTGCGATTACACCATATAAAAAACTGCATAACCGAATTGAAAGGAATAGCCTGTGTCATCTTATGATTTTGATTTATTTGTAATAGGTGGTGGCTCGGGTGGCGTGCGTGCAGCGCGTTTGGCCGGTGCACTCGGTAAAAAAGTTGCTATAGCAGAAGAATATCGGATGGGTGGCACTTGCGTTATTCGTGGATGTGTTCCAAAGAAACTTTTTGTCTATGCCTCCCAATATTCTCAAGAATTCAAAGATAGTCATGGTTTTGGATGGACTGTCAGCGGTTCCCGTTTTGATTGGAAAAAACTTGTCGCAGCCAAAAACAAGGAAATTTCGCGGCTCGAAGGGCTTTATCGTAAGGGGCTAGATAATAATCATGTCAAGATATTCGAGAGCCGCGTTGTTTTTGTTGATGCACACACCTTGAAGATAGAGAAAACGGGCGAAGAAATTAGCGCTGAAAAAATCCTCATTGCTACAGGCGGACATGTTTCCCGTCATCCCGAAATTATCGGTCATGAATTGTGCATCAGCTCTAATGAAGCTTTTAACCTCGAACAATTACCGGAATCAATTGTGATTGCCGGAGGCGGTTATATCGCGGTAGAATTTGCAAATATCTTCCACGGATTGGGCGTGAAAACAACGCTCGTTTACAGAGGTGATCTTGTTTTGCGCAAATTCGATTCCGATTTGCGGCAATTGTTAAACGATGCGATGCAGGAAAAAGGCATCCGCATTGTTTATCATGCAACGATCAACAAAGTCGAGAAAGAAGCGGAAAACGTTAAAGTCGAGCTTTCGAATGGCGAAACCCTAACAGTGGGAAAAGTAATGCTGGCACTGGGGCGCTCGCCCAATACAGAAGGCTTGAACCTTGATAAAGCCGGGGTAAAATGCAATTCTCATAATGCAGTTATTGTTGATGAATACATGAAAACAACTGCTGATAATATATGGGCTGTCGGTGACGTAACTGACCGCATACAACTGACACCGGTCGCGATTCATGAGGCTATGTGTTTTATTGAAACTGCTTTCAAAAATAATCCTGTCGCTCCGGATCACGAATTGATTGCGACGGCTGTATTTTCCCAGCCTGAAATCGGTACAGTCGGAATGACAGAAGAAGAAGCTGCACAAAAGTTCAAACGTGTCGAGGTCTATCGGGCGCTTTTCCGTCCTATGCGGAATACGCTATCGGGAAATACTGAAAAAATGCTCACCAAACTTGTTGTCGACGGCTCGTCGCGGGTCGTTGTCGGTGCCCATATATTGGGACACGATGCCGCCGAGATGGCACAACTGCTTGGTGTTTCTCTCAAAGGCAATCTAACAAAAGATGTGTTTGACAGAACTATGGCACTTCATCCGACTGCTTCAGAGGAATTGGTCACAATGTATAAGCCGACATATGTTTATGAAAACGGGAAAAAGCTTAATTGAAAACTGAACTGATAGACGAGAAAAATTGTTGAATTTCGATAAAAATAATCAATTTTTTTGATTAGAAGAGCCTGTGTCTTGGCTTTAAACAACAATTCTGCTTATATCGGAAAATTGTTAAGTGCCTCATCGCGAACATTCCATAATCTTCCGGTGGAAGTGCGCTTATCTTATGATTTATACTGTGAAGCGAGATAATGATGACTAAAAATTGGACGCCTGCATCTTGGAGATCAAAACCGATCAAGCAGGTACCGACCTATCCTGACCCTGTAGCATTGGCTCATGTTGAAAGCGAATTGCGTCGTTATCCTCCTTTAGTTTTTGCTGGCGAGGCACGTAATTTAAAACACGAGCTGGCCCAGGTTGCCGAAGGTAAGGCATTTCTTTTACAAGGTGGCGATTGCGCGGAAAGTTTTGCAGAACATGAAGCAGATAACATCCGTGATTTTTTCCGGGTGTTTTTGCAAATGGCTATTGCGCTTACTTTCGGGGCGTCAAAGCCAGTTGTCAAAGTTGGCCGCATTGCCGGTCAATTTGCAAAGCCTAGATCTTCTGATACCGAAACCAAAGATGGCGTAACGTTACCGTCATATCGTGGCGATATCATTAATGGCATAGAGTTCAATAAAGAATCCCGTACTCCCGATCCCCAACGTATGTCGGAGGTTTACCGTCAGTCTGCTGCGACATTGAATTTGCTCCGTGCTTTTGCTCAAGGTGGCTATGCCAATCTTGATAATGTCCATAAATGGATGCTGGGTTTTATAGCAAACAGCCCGCAAGGTGAACGTTATAGCAAGCTGGCACAACGGATTTCGGAAACGATGGATTTTATGCGGGCAATCGGAATTACGCCGAAAACCAACTCATCACTTCGGGAAACGTCATTTTATACCAGCCATGAAGGTCTCCTTCTTGGTTATGAAGAAGCATTGACCCGTGTGGATTCAACTTCAGGCGATTGGTATGCGACATCGGGTCATATGCTTTGGATTGGCGACCGCACCCGTCAGTCCGATCATGCCCATGTCGAATATTGCCGTGGCATTAAAAACCCGATTGGTCTCAAATGCGGACCATCACTTGACCCAGATGATCTGATAAGGCTCATTGACATACTCAATCCGGAAAACGAGCCGGGGAGACTTACTCTGATAGCACGGTTCGGATATGATAAAGTCGAAGACCATTTGCCGCAGCTTATTCGCTCCGTCGAACGCGAAGGCAAGAAGGTCGTGTGGTCTTGCGATCCGATGCATGGGAACACAATAACCGCAAACGGCTATAAAACCCGTCCGTTCGAGCGTATCCTGAAAGAGGTGGAGAATTTCTTCGCAGTTCATCATGCGGAAGGAACCTATCCCGGTGGCATTCATATCGAAATGACCGGTCGTGACGTAACAGAATGTACCGGTGGTGCACATGCAATTTCGGCAGATCACCTCTCTGATCGTTATCACACGCATTGTGATCCAAGGCTTAATGCAGATCAGGCTCTGGAATTGGCATTTCTTGTTGCGGAATTGTTGAAAAAACAACGTGATGCCGAGACAGTAAAGGCTTCGGCATGAAACCGGGAATAAAAGCAGTTTAGTCTACAAACTGAATGGTGAACGCATGGAGAGATTATTCAAGGCATTTTTGAATTCCCTTCATGCGCTCGGATATTTGCTAACCCACGAAAAAGCTATTATTCAAGAAGCTGTAGTTTTTTTAGTTTCTCTCCCCATAGCTTTTTTTATCACTAAAGAATGGGGTAGCTTTCTTCTACTTACGGGATCTATTGTTTTTGTTATTATCGTAGAGGTGCTAAACACAGCGATTGAAGCGGCGTGCAATGCCGTCACACACGATTATCGCGAAGAAATTAAAATCGCTAAAGACGCAGGCTCATTAGCAGTTTTGCTCTCTATTATCTTAACACTATGCATATGGATTACAGTGATTATTCAAACCTTGTTTTTCGTTTAACTTATGCCGTTGCAAGTGCAACGATGACAGGCTAAATCAAGATCATGACCAAAAAGTTGATAGAAAATGACCTCACGCTCGCAATTGCACAATTAAACCCTGTTGTTGGTGACATTGAAGGCAATTTAAAACTTGCACTTGACGCCCACAGGCAAGCAAGCGATGCGGGTGCCGATCTTTTACTGTTTACTGAACTCTTTATTAGCGGTTATCCGCCTGAAGATCTGGTTTTAAAACCGTCTTTTAATGAAGCATGCGAAAAAGCAATCAGCGAGCTTGTAACTGTTACGACCAAAGGTGCAGGTATCATTGTCGGCGTTCCTCTCCGTCGAAAAGGTCATGTTTATAATTCTGCACTCCTTCTTGATGAGGGAAAGATCATTGCTGAATGTCGTAAATTCGACCTCCCGAATTATAGCGAATTTGATGAGAAACGTGTTTTTTCTCCGGGTCCCCGTCCGAAGCCGATCAATTTCCGCGGAATAAAGTTAGGTTTACCGATCTGCGAAGATATTTGGAACGATGATGAAGTGGCAGCTCGTCTTGCCGCCGAGGGGGCAGAAATTATTCTCGTACCGAATGGTTCACCATATAGTCGCGAAAAACCGGAATTGAGATACGACGTTGTCAAAAAACAGGTGGTGAAGTCTTCTTTGCCGATCGTTTATGCCAACCAGATAGGTGGTCAGGATGAACTCGTTTTTGACGGCGCGTCTTTCGCACTCAATGCAAATGGCTCGAATGCTTTTCAAATGAAACATTTCGAAAGTGACTTGGCATTTAGCCATTGGCAAAAACAGAATGGGAAATGGTTTTGTCTTTCAGGTCCACAAGAAAAATTGCTTCATGACTTAGCTGCCGATTATCAGGCATGCGTTTTGGGATTTGGTGACTACGTCAATAAAAACAGATTCAAAAGCGTAGTGTTAGGGCTTTCGGGCGGTATCGATTCGGCTCTTTCGGCAGCTATTGCTACAGATGCTTTAGGTGCGGAGCGTGTTCATGCAGTTATGCTTCCCTATCGCTATACATCTTCAGAGTCGATAACGGATGCCGAGGAATGCGCCAAAATGTTGGGCTGTCGTTATGATACCGTACCAATTGCAAAACCGGTCGAGGCATTTGAAGATATTTTGACACCGCTTTTTCAGGGGCGCAAACCGGATATTACCGAAGAAAATTTGCAAAGCCGTACGCGTGGTACGGTTTTGATGGCTATATCCAACAAATTTGGCTCAATGGTGGTAACGACCGGTAACAAATCTGAAATTTCTGTCGGATATGCCACTCTTTACGGCGATATGAATGGCGGTTTCAATCCGATCAAAGATATTTATAAAATGCAGGTTTATGCACTATCCAACTGGCGTAACAACCATTTTCCGATAAATGGTTTAGGGCCTAAAGCAGCCGTCATACCCCAGAATATTATTGAAAAGGCTCCGACTGCCGAGCTCCGTGAGAACCAGAAAGATGAAGATTCGCTTCCACCTTATCCGGTATTGGACGATATTCTTCGTTGCCTCGTCGATGAAGAAATGAGTGTTTCGGAAATTGTTCAACGGGGGCATTCACGCGAGATAGTCGAAAAAGTCGAGCATTTGTTATACATATCCGAATACAAAAGACGCCAATCGGCTCCCGGTGTGAAAATTAGTCACAAGAATTTCGGCCGCGATCGGCGTTACCCTATTACCAATCGTTTTCGCGATAAAAATTGAGTTATATTTATGATTAAAGTTCGTTTTGCACCGTCTCCAACCGGTTATATTCATATTGGAAACACCCGAATTGCTTTGTTTAATTGGCTTTTTGCAAAAGCCAAGCAAGGTAAATATGTTTTACGTTTTGACGATACCGATCTTGAACGGTCGAAACAGGAATATATTGACGGTATTGGCGTCGATCTTGATTGGTTGGGGATAAAACCTGACGAAATTTATTATCAATCCAAGCGATTTGATCGATATAATGAAGTTGTAGCAAAGCTCAAAGAGCAAGGCCTTCTTTATCCTTGTTACGAAACACCGGAAGAGCTGGAAAGACGGCGTAAAATCCGTTTGTCGCGTAAACTCCCGCCCATTTACGGACGTGAATCCTTGAAACTTAAACCGGAGGAGGTCAAGGCTTACGAAGAGGAGGGGAGAAAACCGCATTGGCGTTTCAAATTGCCTAATTTCGAATCGGACCCTTTCAAGACCAGAAGGACCGATGTGCACTGGGACGATGTGGTCCGCGGTCCACAGACGATAGATCTTGCCTCGATGTCCGATCCGATACTTATTCGTGAAGATGGCAGTTATCTTTATACACTGCCATCGGTCGTGGACGACATCGATATGGGGATAACCCATATTATACGCGGCGACGATCATGTCACAAACACCGGTGTACAAATTGCTATTTTTGAAGCACTTGGTGCAAAAGCGCCGACATTCGGTCACATCAATCTTTTGACGACGATTTCGGGTGAGGGGCTGTCTAAACGCAAAGGTGATCTGTCTATCCGCTCGTTGCGAGAAGAGGGATTCGAGCCTTTAGCGGTCGAATCTCTGGCAGTTCTTATCGGTACTTCGGAAAATGTGACTGCTTGTCGAAATCAAAAGGAACTGCTTGAACATTTTGATCTCACGTCCGCATCAAAGTCGTCAGCGAAATTTGACCCGGCTGATTTGTTGACGCTCAATAAGCACATTGTGCATGAGCTTGAATTTGATGAAGTAAAAGCGAGACTGGAAAAGATTGGCATCAAAGGTGAAGACGCCAAGCGGTTCTGGTATGCCGTTCGGGGCAATATCGATAAAGTATGTGAAGCAAAAAACTGGTGGGACAATTTGGAGGTGAACAAAACGTTCGATGCAGTTTCACCGGAAGACCGTGAATATGTTCATCAATCAGCTTCACTTTTGCCAGATGGCGAACTTGATGAAAATAGCTGGAAAGTCTGGACGGATGCCTTGAAAAAACAGACGGGCCGCAAGGGAAGAGCGCTTTTTATGCCATTGCGGCAAGCATTGACAGGATTGGACCACGGGCCGGAAATGGCTGCTTTGCTGCCCCTTTTGGGTAAAAACAGGGTTCTTCAACGCCTGAAGGCTTGAATATTATATCCTTCGAATATTCATGAAAAAGGCAGCTCGTTTTATGAGCTGCCTTTTTATATTTATTCATTAAGAGGTAGAACGGCGTGTAAGTCTTATTATCCGCTAATCAACATTTACGCGCTGTAGTAAGCGTTGTGTTTGCGCTATTTCCTAACGATTTTAAGCACAGCAGACGAAAAGAATTCACCTTTTTGTATCAATAAGCATAAATGCGGGAATATCGTTCCCAAATCCCTTGGGTGAGGGGGGCTCTTTTGACGAGTATTTGTCTTGATTGTGTCTTTGAGACCGTATCTGCTGTTGGTTGACCGGCATAGCAGTCTGTTTGTCGCCAGAACTGTCGGTTTTTTCGCCATTGGCCTTTGTCTGTTTTTTCCGGCGTTTAGGTTCGGGGGTTTCGGTCTGCTTTCCACTCGCGGGAGATTTTGACTCCGATGATTTCGTACGTTTCTGATCGGAGTCTTTACCGTTTTCTTCCGGAACCAGAGAAGATAAGTCGCCATCATACCATTCGATTTTTTGATCGCTCATCTTTTCTATGGCGTCGACATATTTTTTGTCGGCCTTTGTAACAATGGTGAAAGCTTTACCGGATTTTCCGGCACGTCCTGTGCGACCGATACGATGAACGTAATCTTCTGCATGTATTGGAACGTCATAGTTGAACACGTGACTGACGTCAGGAATATCAAGCCCGCGGGCTGCGACATCAGATGCTACCAATAAAGCAATTTTCCCATCTTTGAAGTTTGCCAGCATAGACATGCGCGAACGTTGGTCCATATCTCCATGAAGAGCACCAACACTGAATTCATGCCGAACGAGAGAGCGGAAAAGTTCTGAAATGTCTTTTTTACGGTTACAGAAGATAATCGCGTTTTTTAATTCATCACCTTCATTATGGATAAGATCACGCAAAACTGCTCGTTTTTCCCATGGTTTGCGACCGGAAGCGACGAGCTTTTGTGTAATCGTCTCGGCGGTAGAAGACGCTTTCGCGATTTCGATACGAACAGGTGTATGTAGAAATTGTTCGGTCAATTTTGTAATTTCCGGTGCCATTGTAGCCGAAAAGAACAAAGTTTGGCGGGTAAAGGGAATAAGTTTGCAAATACGTTCGATATCCGGAATAAAGCCCATATCAAGCATACGGTCAGCTTCATCAATAACCAGAATTTCTACACCGGTCAGCAAAAGTTTTCCACGTTCGAAATGGTCTAAAAGCCGCCCTGGCGTCGCAATCAGAACATCTGCACCACGGTCAAGTTTACGGTCCTGATCATCGAATGAAACGCCACCAATGAGTAGCGCTACGCTCAAATGATGATTAATGCCGTATTGATCGAAATTTTCTTTCACCTGCGCTGCAAGTTCACGGGTGGGCTCTAAAATGAGTGTACGTGGCATCCGCGCCCGTGCACGTCCTTTTTCAAGGAGCGTCAACATAGGAAGCACAAAAGAAGCGGTCTTACCTGTTCCCGTTTGTGCAATACCCAATACATCTTCGCGTTTCAAGACATGAGGAATAGCTCCAAGCTGAATTGGAGTAGGTTCTTCATATCCAATAGATTTTACTGCTTTGAGAACCTTTTCTGAAAGGCCCAAATCATTGAAACTGGTCAAAGGCGCTATCACTCTTTCTCTTTTTCGCCTAACTTAGGTGACAATAGTCAAAATGGTTCAACTATTCTACATTATCAACAAACGCGTTAAGGTGCATTGATAAAAAAGTCAACAAAAACGATCGTTTGCAATGCGTTTTAACGTGTATTCTTCTCAATAACGAAATTGTTCGGATAATATACGTTCGTCCCATGAATGGTTGGAATCAAATAAAATTGACGCTTTTACACCCTTTGCCAGAGAAATAACCACCGAACTGACCGACTTTACTTCTACATTGTCAGCGGCAGCATTAACCGGCCGTTTATCTAGTTCAAGCATATCAAAACGGACTGTGACAGAATTTGGTAAAAGTGCGCCGTGCCATCTGCGCGGACGAAACGGGCTAACAGGCGTTAGCGCGAGCAATGGAGCAAGTAATGGTAAAATTGGTCCCTGAGCAGAAAGATTATAAGCTGTCGATCCCGCTGGTGTTGCAACCATCACGCCGTCGCAATTGAGCTCGTCCATACGGATTTTGCCATCAATGCTGATTTTTATTTTCGCAGCTTGGTAAGATTGGCGAAATAAAGATACTTCATTGATTGCCAATGCTTCAACATGGCCTTCGGAGCTGGAATCAGCAATCATTCTGAGCGGCTTTATATCTTCTTTATGTGCTTTCGAAATCCGTTGCGGCAAATTGGCTATTCGATATTCATTCATAAGAAATCCGACAGAACCGCGATTCATTCCATAAATAGGCTTTCCGGAATTCATGAAATTGCGCAGAACTTCCAACATTGTCCCGTCGCCGCCCAAAACAACAATGACATCAGCATCATCCACGCTCGATTGACCGTAACGCTCTTCCAACGCTTGAAGAGAGTTGCGCGCCTGTTCGGTTTTAGACGCGATAAAATGAAATCGCTCTATAGGTTTTTCCATCAAGTTTGCTCGTTTTTTCAAGTAAATGAATTGGATGTGCTCGTGCCCAATTTTTTTATCGACCAAAGCATCCAATATCTCATCTGATACGATATCTAATCTGACACGACAGCTTTTTCAACAATACACAAATTTTGCTGACAAAGTTCGAGAATAATGGCAAGTTTTAGTGATTGCTTGTTCGTGCAAATTAACCATTGAATAGTTGGCGGCTCGTTTAGTGAAAGGTATCGCTTATGAAAACGAAATTGTTCTTGGCCCTTCCTCTCGTATTTATAACTTTTTCATTTGCCCATGCTGAACCGGCGTTGAAAGGATGTGCTGCTAAAAAACATAGTATTGAAACGCAGCTTGATTATGCCCGTGAATACAACAATAGCTACCAAATAAACGGGTTGGAAAAAGCGCTGAAGGATGTTTCTGAAAATTGCACTGACGAGAAACTGAGAGCAGAACGGAAAGCCAAAATATCCGAAAAAATGAGAAAAGTCTCTGAAAGGGAGGCCGAACTCAACAATGCGAAAGCACAGGGTAAGCAGAAAAAAATAACAAAGAAAATGGAAAAACTGGAAAAGGCAAAACAGGAGTTGAAAGAGGCGCAAGACGAATTGAATCGATAATCAAATAAGTTTTGTTTTGCGATTTTTTTCACCCGTCAACGACAGTTAAAACCTGAAACATCTGAACTCACGTTCAGGTTAGAAACTTCTTTGTTTTTCAAATCCCGAAATAGATAGATAACCAGTTTTTGAGGGCAGGGGAGACTATTTAGAAATGTATTGTTTCTACACGATTTATGCGAAGTGAGCTATCCAATGTATATGCTGTAAAACTTTCAATTCGCGGGCGTAAATGACAATTTCAACGGGATTTTTTGATCACTCGGCGAAGCTCATTTCAAAGGCTTTCCTTATCAGAAGATATTTTTAGGAGCTTTTTGGAAAAAAAGCCGCGAGAAGGAATAAATACCATTATTATATTATTTCCAACCAAAACTTGTTCGTGAAGTTGATATTGATCTCAAGTTCAAGCAGATAACAGCTTTTTAAAACCACTTCATAATCAGCCCGAAAACCGTTATCGGCAACATCTTTGCATTCAAAAAGGGGAGGTATGTTGCACCGATCTGTTGCAATGATAACCCCTCGGCTCTGTCTCACTCAATTCGAAGGGCTCTTGAGCGGATAATTCAATAGTTTCGCAGGCTTCCCGGGATGTTTGTTTTCGTTATTTTTAATATTTTTCAACTTATTGACATAGAGAACGTTTTTCACCATTGAACCATTCACTATGATCGGCTAGAAAAACGTCGAACAAATCCGATTTTGGCAAAACAATATTGGGTTTTGCACCCGTAGCTCAGCTGGATAGAGCGCTGCCCTCCGAAGGCAGAGGTCAAGAGTTCGAATCTCTTCGGGTGCGCCATTTCCTCGTTTCAATTTGTTTTAAAGTTGAAAGACGATTTTCAATCATCCCCTATTTATGGCTAAAATTGCTAAGAACCGAATTTGAACGGATAGAGGTTCTAACAAGCCGCTATGTTGAATAACAAGGTCGAAGAACATTCTCTCGGGATTTTCTGATGGAAAAACAACTCGGGAAAAACATATTTATGAATCATGAGAGCTGCCTTACTTTGAATGTTTGTTTTGTCGCAACACCCAAAGAGGGCAACTCCCGCTTTGAAAAAGTCCAAATCGTCAGATCTTGTCTAAACTTTTACAAATAATGATGACAGTCGTGTTTACCTGATATTATCTGCTTTTTTTAGAACACTATATTATAACGCCACCGATGAGCGCTTTTACCACTCAAGAAAAGATCGCCACTTGCAAGTGTTTTGCCGCTTTCCCAAAGCTTTCTTGCACGTTCGTTCGTGCCTGGAGCGAGTTGCGATTTGTCAACTTCAAGTTCACTGACTGCGCCTCCCCCCTCTTTTCGCTTAAAAGCGTAGTTGACCTGGTCAAACATCGGATCGTTTAGTTCGTCACCCATATAGATTTGATAATCACCTGAAACCAACTTATCCATAAGGCCGTTACGATCTTCGATTCTACCTTCACGAACACCGATTTTATAATATTCAACTACAATCTCTTTCATTTGATCTTGAGAGAGAGCATAAGGGTTGTCTTCCAAATAATCATATAAATTTTGATATATAACACTTGATAAACTGCGAGACGATGAACCATCTTTTACTTCCGTAATATCAATAGCGTCGCCTATGATTTTTTGTATTTTATCAACAGAAGCCTGATTTTCCCGAGCAACAGCAATCTTAACCTTGTTATCATCTTTGACTTTATTTTGAGATTGCGCATTATTTGCTTTTAAAGCATTTTCAATCAACTTTGATCGAAATTCAGCTTGTGACTTATCCCGAATTTCACCGGCTTGTTTTACAAGTTCTTGAATATTGTTTTTAACGTCAGAGGGATTTGACTTGTTTGAATTGTTGTTCTTTGACGTTATCGATTGAATCAACTGAAGTGCTATTTCTCCACTTCGTCCACTTAATGTAGTAGATGAGATGCTCATGTCGTATCCCCTTAAGAATACTGCAGCCTTTCAAGCTCTCATAGCTATTCCAGCGCTCCCTCACATTCTTCATAAATGTATCATAACGGTACATTAAAAAGATTAATTGTCAATATTAACAATTCTATCAACAGGAAGAAATTTAACGTTTATAATATTAACATTTATTGAGGAGGTGCCAATCACTACTGAAAGAGTTATTTCATTACGATCAACCTTAGGTTTGGAGCGTTGATTATCAGCTATTATATATTCCAAACGTACACTTAAGGCCTTATTCGGAGGGGGACTATAGTTGTTAAGTGTGCAGACATTCCAATTTTGATGAATTTTTGCAGCTCTTCAGCAAGCTTTAGCAATTTGACCTCATGTTTGATAATTTTTCTTCTCGATCATGAGAGTTGCCTTTGTTCGAATGTTTGCATCATCAAAACACGCAAAGCGGTCAACTCTCACTTTGAAAAGTCAAAACTGTCAGATCATGTCTAAACGTTTAAATATCCGGGTACCGGAGTTATTTTCTTAATTCTCAATTTGTTAGACGCAAATGTAAAATATTGATAGGTAAAAAATGAGGTTTTGTTGGTCTAGCCTTTGCCAATCTCTATTGGCTCTCTAATCATGTTTATATGAAGTTGGCTGCTGACAAATGATCCGGCTAGCTGATCAAACCGTTATTACCAAATTCATATCAACTTGAAATTACTTCGGCCATCTCGCAATCTTAAAACAAGCAATGTCTTTTTTGCCGTCTACGGTGCCTTGTGTTTTCCTTTTCAGGCAATCGAAAACGACTTCTGTATAACTATTTAGGTAGATTGGATAACAGCGTTCATAGTGAATAAGCTTGGTCAAGTCTCTGCGCGAGGGGCCAAATCAAAAAGCCTCACAAAGCTTGAAAAATTTCGAGCTATGTGAGGCTGATAATTCAAGTGGAAAAACGATCAAAGTTCTTCAAATTTCGAAAATCAGAAGAAACCTTTTCTTTGCCACCAACCGACGCGTTTCGGTTTTTTATCTTCATTTTCATCCGATGACGTTACGACCGGTTCTGTTGTAACCGTTTCGTTGTTTTCAGCTGTAGTTGTCTTCGCTCTGGCCGTTTTGCGCGAAGATTTTTTTGCCGGTTTTTCTGTTTGGACCTTCACATCATCAATCGCTGTCTCATTTGATTGTGCTTCGGCTTTAGCTTTCCGTGAACGTCTAGCAGTCTTTTTAGCAGGTTTTTCAGTTTCTTGTGCTAACTCGGTTTCTTTCGACGTCACAGCATTTGCAGTTTCATCCGAAATTGTTTCACTTGTTGTTTCTTTCGTTTTTGTCTTCCGTTTGCGTCCGCGAGAAGCAGGTTTTTTATCTTCTTCACTTTCAACACTTGCTTCAACATTCGTTTCGGAAACTACTTTTTCTTCTTCTGCTGAGGTTTTTTTCGTCCGTCTCCTGCGCGTTTTTGTCGGCTTTTTTTGCTCTGTCTTTTGTTCTTCCTTAGAAACTTCCGTTTCCGAAGAAGCTTTTAGCTCCTGCGGCTCTTTTACAGCAACGGGTGTAACCTGAACTGCAACTTCCGTTGCCGAAAAACCAACCGGTTCTGCATGAGGAACTCGGCGTTGGCGTCTTGCAGCAATAACCTCTGCAAGCGCTCTTTCAGCAAAATCTCCTACCGGTTCCGCATAAGGAATTCTGCGACGTTCGAAGTCGCCTTCACGGTAGCGCCTTCCACCGCGACGCCCACGCCGGCGACGACGTTTATTGTCTTCGTCACTGCGTACAACATCATCTTCATTCCGGACGCGTTGATTTTTTCCTTCATTGCGATCGTTCGATTTTCCGCGATTGCGACGTTTGCGCCTTTGGTTATTATCGGTATTGTCACTATCTTTTTCTTCGCTTTCGACCTCGATTGCGGTTTCTTCGACCTCATTGTCATCATCCGCTTCATCGACTGCTGGAAGTTGGGGTACCACGGCAGGCGTTCCTTCGGCAGGTGTACCTTTATATATCGCCAAATTTTGAGCACCAACCTCGTCATCTGCTTCGATATTGATCGTTAGACCAAAACGGTTTTCCAAATCGGATAGAGCTTGTCTTTTATGATTAAGAACATAAAGAGCAGTAGCGACCGATGTACGGACGATAATATTAAAGTGAGGATTGCGCAGAAGATATTCTTCAATCGAGCGGATAACGTGCAGAGCCAAGGACGAATCAGAACGTATATAGCCGGTGCCATTGCAATGCGGGCAGGGCTGCATTGTGCTTTCCAGCACAGATGCCCGAATACGTTGACGGCTCATTTCCATAAGACCAAAATGTGAAATGCGGCCGACCTGGATACGAGCCCGGTCATCTTTCAGGCAATCTTTGAGTTTTTTCTCGACAAGACGATTATTGCGTTTTTCTTCCATATCAATGAAATCAATAACAACGAGTCCTGCGAGGTCGCGCAGTCGCAACTGTCTCGCAACTTCTTCGGCAGCTTCGAGATTCGTTTGGCAAGCCGTTTCCTCGATAGAATGTTCTTTCGTGGAACGACCCGAATTTACGTCAATTGCGACGAGAGCTTCGGTTTGATTGATAACCAGATATCCGCCGGATTTTAGCGTTACTTCCGGTTGCAGCATACCATCAAGTTGTGCTTCAATTCCGTTATGCGCAAAAATTGGAAGCTGTTCACGATATGGTTGAACAGCTTTTGCATGGCTCGGCATTAACATGCGCATGAAATCTTTTGCTTCACGATAGCCTTGTTCGCCCGAAACAAGTATCTCACTGATGTCTTTGTTATAAAGGTCACGGATCGACCGTTTGATAAGGCTACCTTCTTCATAGACAAGACAAGGAGCAACGGATTCAAGCGTCAATGCACGTACATTTTCCCATAGGCGCATCAGATACTCGTAATCGCGTTTGATTTCGGTCTTTGTCCTATTGGCGCCGGCTGTCCGTAAAATGACTCCCATTCCCTTCGGCACGTGAAGATCTTTCACAACCTCCTTGAGACGTTTACGATCTTGCACATTGGTGATTTTGCGGGAAATGCCACCGCCACGTGCCGTATTCGGCATCAAAACCGAATATCGTCCTGCTAAAGAAAGATAGGTGGTCATGGCAGCGCCCTTGTTGCCACGTTCTTCTTTTACAACTTGTACCAGCAGGATTTGGCGGCGTTTGATAACTTCCTGAATTTTATATTGCCGACGCGGGGTGCGCTCGCGGGTTGGCACCTCTTCCAGAGCGTCTTCTGCTCCGACAAGTTCTACACTATCTTCTGTGTCGTCTGCTGTTTGTTCGGTATCGTCGTTTTCTTCACTGGAAACAGAAACTGTCTCGCTTTCATTGCTTGCTTCGGACGAACGACTTTTTTTCCTGTTATTCGCTCTTGAAGCCTTTTCGTTTTCCTGTTCATCCTCATCTTCAACACGGGCAGCTTTTTCTTCTTCTTCAAGAAGCGCTTGGCGGTCAGCAACCGGAATTTGATAATAGTCCGGATGAATTTCAGAAAACGCAAGAAATCCGTGACGATTACCGCCATATTCCACGAATGCAGCTTGCAGAGAAGGTTCAACTCGCGTTACGCGAGCCAGATAAATATTTCCTTTTATCAGTTTTTTGTGTTCGGATTCAAAATCGAATTCTTCAATTCTGTTACCACGAACAACAACCACGCGAGTTTCCTCCGGGTGGGAGGCATCGATAAGCATTTTGTTTGACATTATAGAAAATCCTGCAGGCGACACGTATGGAACAACGGATAGAGGCCTTTGAAAAACCTATGAATGCCGATGCATACTGTCTGCCGATGGAAAGAAGATTTGCCAACAAACTATAGTGAGAATGGGCGTGCATATCCCCGCTTGCATGTGCCGCGCTTAAAACTACTTCTACTACCAGTTGTGTTCGACTCATATCCTGCGAGTCTCCGGCAAAACGTTTTTAAAATAGTTCGGGGCAACCGAACCAGCGAAACTTAATCATTACAAACTTGCTCCTTATTCATTGAAAACATAGCGTCAAATGACCTAGGAACAGCTAAAGTTTGTAGACTTTTTGGCTGAAAATGGTTTGAATGAACCGGTTAACCGAAGGTTCATTTATTGTTTTTCCAACCGTTCAAGACATTTACGCTTTTAAGTCGATATCCGGCCGAACACAAGTAACTTTATAAAGTCGTCTACTTTATTTCCTGGAAAAACATGAATTTGGCGGTTCGCGCAGCGGTCGTGTCCACAGATTGAGATGTTATTTTAAGCAAATATTATCTTAAAATCGCCAAAGACCCTGATTATCGTTCGCGCGATTTGCTAGTTTTTATTTAAATGCTTTAAAACAAAGACTGGTAGTAGAGAAACAAGGGCCACGCCACAATGGATCATGCCGGACAACAAGCAAATGGTATTGGCAATATCGGGCAATCAAAATGGCTTGTTTTTATCGTTGCATTTCTCTTAAGTTTTATGAGTTTTCCAGATAAAGGCAATGCTAGCAATGAACAATTGGAACTCGTGAACATTAGAGCGGTAGGAGATCTAACGAGAACACGACTTATTGCGGTATTTTCGGGTAATCCCGACTACTCCTTACAGTTTCTCGATCATCCGAACCGGCTCGTTGTCAATCTTCCAAGAACTGATTTTTCCTCACAAAAACAGCCTCCATTAAAGCTCGGTATGGTTACCGATTTGCGTTACGGAACGTCCGGGCCAAATTCGTCAAGAATTATATTGACGACGAATGCCCCTTTCGTGATCGAAAAAGATAAAATCGAACAACTTGATAGTGGACTTTGGCAATTGGTCATAGACTTGACCAAGGACAATGAGGAGAACTTCAAAAAGTTAATCCAAAAACAGCAAACAGAAAATAATGCGCTGGCACGAGACGATAGAAAAGCGCAACAAAAGCCTTTTCGTGTCGTGATTGATGCCGGTCATGGAGGAATTGATAGCGGGGCGGAAAGTGTCTCGGGCGTGCTTGAAAAAAACGTTACATTGGCGTTTGCACGCACATTACGCGATGAACTGGAAAAAAACGTCAATTTGCAGGTATTTTTAACACGTGATTCCGATATTTTTCTCAGACTTAACGAGCGGGTTCAAAAAGCACGTGATTATGGTGCCGATCTGTTCATTTCCATTCATGCCGATACAATAAATATGACATCGATGCGTGGCGCAACTGTTTATACAATTTCGGACCGTGCATCTGACGATTTGGCAAAAGCTTTGGCAGAAAGAGAGAATAAAGCTGACCTGCTTGACGGTTTACCGGCTGACGAATCTCCCGAGGTGACCGATATTCTGATTGATCTTGCAAGACGGGAGACACTGTCTTTTTCGGTGAATTTTGCCGATCGTGTAGTTTCAAGCCTTTTGGAAGATAATATAAACCTTATAAAAAATCCGCATCGCTATGCCGGTTTTCAGGTTCTAAAAGCCCCCGACATTCCATCGGTTCTTATTGAAATCGGATATTTGTCAAATAAGGATGACGAGAAGCTCATTTCGGATCCCGTTTGGAGAAGACAAGCAGCAAGCGCAATTGCAACAGCTGTGCAACAATTTGCAAATTATAGGACCCGTAACGGGAATAATCCACAGCCATGATAAAAATGCTTGAGAAAAACGGAAGCGATAGTCTTAACTTTGACATTAAAATACTAAATAGTGCATTTAGCCTTGTTTCTAACGAAATTCCAGTGCACACGCATCGTGTTTTACCAATAAAGGTCTCGCATAAAGCGGGTACGGGAGAAAGCGACATCCGGTTATTATGATGAAGTTTTTTAGAATTTTTCTTGCCGCTGGAGTTACTCTCAGTCTGGGCACATATCTAATCGGCTTGGCAAGCGCCGAGAATGAACAGCAAGGCGACGAGCTTCCGGATTATCAGGTGCTTGCCGATTACGAGCCTCCTGTTATGACCCGCGTTCACGCTGCAGATGGTGGCCTCATGGCAGAATTTGCGACGAATCGTCGACTTTATCTGCCAATCCAATCGGTTCCCGATTTAGTGAAATTTGCCTTTATATCTGCTGAAGACAAAAATTTTTACACCCATTTCGGTCTTGATCCGGAAGGGCTTGCACGAGCCTTGGTAAGCAACGTCAAAAATATCGGTTCCGGTCGCAGACCTGAAGGTGCTTCGACAATCACTCAACAGGTCGCAAAAAACTTCCTTTTAAGTTCCGATGCCACGATGGAACGTAAAATCAAGGAAGCCATATTGGCTATGCGCATCGAAAGGGCTTATTCCAAAGACCGTATTCTCGAACTTTATCTGAACGAAATTTATCTGGGACGTGGCGCTTATGGTATTGCCGCTGCTGCACTTACATATTTCAATAAATCGGTGAACGAGCTTACATTGGAAGAATGTGCCTATCTTGCATCTCTTCCAAAGGGGCCGAGCAATTACGATCCTTTCAAACATACCCAGCGTGCTCTCGACCGTAGAAACTGGGTAATTGATCGTATGGTTGAAAATGGCTATGCGACGCAGGCACAAGGCGAGCAGGCAAAACTGAAACCTTTGGGCATCTCGCTGCGTGGTGACGATTCATATATTTTCGCGGCAGACTATTTCACCGAAGAAGTCCGTCGGCAATTGATCAACCGTTATGGTTCAAAAACCCTTTATGAGGGTGGCTTATCCGTTCGCACAACTCTGGATCCGAATTTACAAGTTCAGGCCCGTCGGGCATTGCAGGACGGTCTTGTCAAATACGATCAGAACCATGGTTGGCGCGGAGCATATAAACACATCGACATTTCAGATGATTGGGGCGTCGCTTTGGGAGATGTTAGCGGCTTTAGCGATGTTCCGGAATGGCGTTTGGCTGTTGTTCTTTCCGTTTCTCAGGATAAAGTAAAAATCGGTTTGCAACCAAAGAGAGAAGTATCCGGCGCACTTTCGGCCGAGCGCGACGTGGCCACAATTAACGCAAGCGATATGAAATGGGCTTACCGAATGGTCGGTAAGAACGACCGCCGGTCTTCAGCTTCAAATCCAGGTGGCGTTCTGCAGGTTGGCGATGTGATTTTTGTCGAGAAAAAGCCCGGAAGCGAGGACGGTTATTTGCTCCGGCAACCACCTAAAATTGAAGGTGCAATGGTTGTTATGGAGCCAAGGACAGGACGTGTTCTGGCGATGGTTGGCGGGTTCTCATTTGCTGAGTCCGAGTTCAACCGTGCAACCCAGGCCTATCGGCAACCCGGCTCTTCTTTTAAACCCTTTGTTTATGCCGCAGCTCTTGATAATGGTTATACGCCGGCTTCGGTTGTGCTCGACGGGCCTGTGGAAATCAAACAGCCGAATGGCGAAGTGTGGCGACCAAAGAATTATGGCGGGACATTTGCCGGCCCGTCGACACTACGTTACGGTATCGAACATTCACGTAATTTGATGACAGTCCGGCTGGCAAACGATCTCGGTATGCCGATTGTGTCGGAATATGCGGAACGTTTCGGAATTTATGACAAATTGCAACCTTACCTTCCTATGGCGTTAGGGGCAGGGGAAACAACGGTATTGCGCATGGTTACCGCTTATTCGGTTATCGCGAATGGCGGCCGCTCCATTTCACCATCCCTTATAGATCGCATCCAAGATCGATATGGAGCGACGATCTATCGGCATGACCAACGTAAATGTGAGGGATGTAATGTAAAAAACTGGGATAACCAACCCGAACCGACATTAATAGATGAGCGGGATCAGGTGCTTGATCCTATGACAGCCTATCAGATTACCTCAATGATGGAAGGTGTGGTTCAACGCGGTACGGCTGCACGCCTTGCATATCTTAATCGCCATATTGCCGGTAAAACCGGAACCACCAACGACTCGAAAGACGCCTGGTTTATGGGCTTTACTCCCAATATCGTCGTTGGTGTGTTTATCGGCTATGACCAGCCTTCAACACTCGGATATGGTGGTACCGGAAGTTCTCTTGCAGTTCCCGTATTTGGTGAATTTATGGAGAACGCTATGAAAGGCGTTCCCGACGTTGATTTTAAAATACCGGATGGCATGATGCAAATTGCTATTGATCGGAAAACCGGTATGCGTGCGGAACCCGGAAATAGCAATGTCATTGTTGAAGCCTTCAAACCGGGTACTGGTCCGGCCGATGTTTATCAGGTTATTGGCGGAACGACATCCTTTAAAGAAGGGGTGCCGGTTGCGCCGACGTCTCCTCAAGTCAATAAAGCTATTCAAAGTGGAGCCGACGGCCTTTATTGAAAATTGCCTTTTGACAAAAAAGACATCTTGTGGATATTGCTGCACAATTGTTGTCGAACAAATGACGTTTCGAGCGGAAAGGTTGAATTCGCTATTGTAACGGAGCAATAAGCCCGACAACGAACAACAAAATAAATGATCAGGAAAAAGACATAACAATGCGAGCAGAAATCGAAACTTTGGTTGAAGAAATCAAGCAGGCTATCGGCTTGCTGAGGAGGCATCTTTGACTGGGATCAGTCGGTAAAACGCCTGGAATATCTCAACGAAAAAGCTGAAGATCCCAGTTTGTGGGACGATGCGGCAAAAGCGCAGGAACTTATGCGCGAACGGCAGCGGTTGGACGACGGTATTAATAATCTCAAACATCTGACGCAAACACTGAATGACAACATTGAATTGATCTCCATGGGGGAAGAAGAGGGCGATGACGACATTGTTAGAGATGCCGAATCATCAATACATGCCCTTAAAGGTGAACTTGATAAACGCCAGATCGAAATGTTGTTATCCGGCGAAGTGGATGCCAATGACACTTATCTGGAAATTCATGCTGGTGCTGGTGGTACAGAAAGTCAGGATTGGGCTTCTATGCTCCTTCGCATGTATACCAGATGGGCGGAAAAACACTCAATGAAAGTTGAAGTGCTGGAAGTTCATGATGGCGAAGAAGCAGGGATAAAATCGGCAACCATACTTGTGAAAGGTCATAACGCTTACGGTATGCTTAAAACCGAGTCTGGCGTGCATCGTCTGGTTCGTATTTCTCCATATGATTCCAATGCAAGGCGTCACACGTCCTTTGCTAGCGTCTGGGTCTATCCGGTTATTGATGACAATATCGAAGTGGATGTTTCGGAAGCGGACGTACGCATTGACACATATCGTTCGTCAGGTGCTGGTGGGCAGCACATTAACACGACAGATTCCGCTGTGCGCATCACACACCTGAAAACCGGTATTGTTGTACAGTGTCAAGCCGAACGCTCCCAACATAAAAACCGTGCTACAGCTTGGGCCATGTTAAGAGCACGCCTTTATGAAGAAGAGTTGAAACGTCGTGAAGACGAAGCCAACGCACTTGAAGCATCCAAGACAGAAATCGGTTGGGGCCATCAAATCCGTTCTTATGTTTTACAGCCTTATCAGCTTGTAAAAGATTTGCGCACCGGTGTGGAAAATACCGATCCACAAGCCGTGCTTGATGGTGACCTTGATGAATTCATGGAAGCGGCGCTAGCCCAAAAGATCAAGGGCGGTGTCGAGCATGTTGAAGATGTTACCTGACATCTTCAACGTTAAATTAACATGAATTGAAACGACCCTTTTGGGGTATAATATTATACTTCAATTCGACGAATTTTTATATCGGTTCGCAGATTGAAGTATATTTTTGAACCTGATTTACCTTGCAGGTATCCATCGGATAGCTAACAATTGGCTATAAAGATCATTAAGCCGAGATAAAGCAGCTTATCCACGTGGACCTGTTATTATGGGGTCAATGCCGGCATAAGGTTTTAGGGCAATATTTTCGGTTTTCGGAACCGAAACTTTGGGCATCGCCGGAAGAGATTGATGAAAATAGGGCTTTTTTGCATCTGTTTCTTTTGTCAGTTCTTTTGCTGTTGTAGCAACCGACATTGCTGCAAACAAAACCGACGTTAGAACCAGAATCTTTGCAAAATAGTGCATATTTTCATCTTCCCTGTTCAGTTTTTATTAACACACTAAAAAGTTAACAAAGTCCTAACGATTGTTATTTTCAGGCGATTGTTGTTGCCTTCTCCAATACAGTTTTGGCGTGGCCTGGAACTTTAACTTTCCGCCAGATCTCAGCAATTTTACCGTTTTTGTCGATCAGAAACGTAGAGCGTTCGACGCCCATATATTTGCGTCCATACATCGACTTTTCCACCCATACGCCATATTTCTGAAGCGTCGTTTTTTCCTCGTCGGAGACAAGGATAAGCTGAAGATCGTGTTTGCTTATGAATTTATCGTGCTTTTCAGCCTTGTCCGGTGACATTCCGATAATTGTTACGCCAATTTTGTCGAATTCGGGTCGAAGTTCCGTAAAGTCATGTGCTTCCAGTGTGCAGCCACTGGTATCATCTTTCGGATAGAAATAAAGTACAACAGGATGACCTCGCAATTCGGATAAAGTTTGTGTCTTTCCACTATCGCGAGGCAAATTGAAATCAGGTGCAATATCGCCTTTTTGTAAACCTGCCATTATAATTACCTTTCTTCTGTGGGTAGAACGAAAATTAAATTAGAAACCATAAGAATCAACATTATTCGGTGCTATAAAGAGTCTTACGATATTAATCCTACATCGTAAAATGTGATTGCAGAGATAAATGGGGTTGATTGCAATTTGTCAGATCCACATGAAGAGATTCGCTTTAAAAAAAGCGAGATAAAGAGCCTCGACCAATTTCCGTCAGCACAGGATAGCAATGGCGTGACGGTTGATACACCACGTCGACGCAAAACATTGGCAAGGCGTCTTTTCCATATCGTTTTGTGGGCTATTATTATCGTTATATTATTGTTGGGGCTGATCTTTTCTCTATTGAAAGTAGGCATTAGCGGCAAATATTTGACGCAGAAAATGCAGGCAACGCTTACCCAGCAATTAGGCGATTACGCACGTGTAAAAATTACCGATGCGCGTCTTTCATTGGACGAGGATTATCATCTTGCATTGGAAACACAAAACGTCATGTTGGATGATATCAAGGATGGCGTAAAAGTAGACCAGATCGGGGTTTTTCGCGTTGGCTTTTCCTCATGGGCTCTTCTTATGGGGAAATTGCAGATAGCCCAGATAGAACTTCACGATGCCAACGTCCTTTTGCCGCAAACTGGCGGACCGGGCTTGTTTGAGCAATTACCAAAAGATGAATATGGGCGCATTGACCCCGACGCAACGTCCAAAGCACTGTTTTCGGCTTTCGATAGTGGTGCCGATAAATTGCGTTCAATGTCAATTAATGTACTCGTTTTGAAGAATATTTCGCTTCATATGCCCGGCGATAATGGCGCAATATTGGGAATAAAAGATTTTGACTTGCGCACACGCTGGAGAACAGCCACACTTTTATCTTCTCTGACGTGGAATGGTGAAAAAATTGGCGTTACAGCAAATGCGAACTACGTCAGCAGGCATGCTACCGACATAACGCTCAAGGTCAAATCTTTCCCCCTCCATTTGGGCGCAGCCGATGATGTTTCACCATTTTTACCGAACGGTCACACAAATAATGGGCATTTCAGATTGAAGGGAAAGGCCAATCTCATTGTCGAGGCTCATCGTGTTTCATTAGAGAATGAACCGGTGGTGCGCACATCGCTTGTGATGCCTGATGGGGTTATGGATTTTGGTACAGAACAAAATATTCCTTCAAAAATCGATTTAAATCTGCTGCACACACCTCACAGCGGTAAAATCGAAGTCGAAACGTCATTATTGACAATCGGCGGGTTCACTTTGCCGTTCAACGGTGCATTGGGAATTACACCCAATGATAAAGAAACAGGAAAGCCGGTTAACGATTATCGTTTCGAAATTGTCGCCCAACATGCCGTCAGCGCCTCGAACGAGGTTCCCGATATAGCACTCAGATTCGAGATGAAGCTCGCTGGCCAGTACAATATTGGCGATAAAAAAGTAATGATGGATGAAATAACCATCAATACGCCACATGGTAATATGATGGGGCAGGGTAGTCTCAAATTCGGGAACGGTACCCCCGAAACGATCTTTGTTCTTCGTGTTCCTCAAATGGATGTGGCTGAAGCAAAACAACTTTGGCCTGTCAATCTATCTCCGGGCGCAAGGCGATGGGTTGTTTCCCACATTTTCGGCGGTCAGTTAAAAAACGGTTCTATCGAAATAGCCTTGCCACAAGGATATTTTCAATCGGGAATACCGACGGGAACACTTTCAGGAAATGAAATAAAAATCAGGACTGAAATCCTCAATACCCGTTCTGATCTTGTTGGAGAATTACCGGCTTTGCGGGATGCGTCCGGTAATATCGCCATTGACGGGATGACGACGACTATCAAGCTTGACAAGGGGATAAGCTATTTATCCGACGGACGTAAAATTGAAGCGACGGACGGAACAATGGTTATTCCTTGGGGCCCCCAACGGCCGGTTTATGCCGATATGAACTTGACAGCACGTAGCGAGATTGATGCAGCCGGAGAGATGATTGGCTATGCACCGATCAATGCCCGCCATCGTTTGCCGTTCAACCCTGATCATGCTGAGGGCAATGTAGAAGTTGATCTCGATCTCCGCTTTCCGGTAACGCATGATAATCCACGAGGTGAGATAACTTATAACGCTAATGTCAATTTCAATAATTTTTCTATTCCGGACCCGATTGAAAACAATCTGGTCAGCAATGCTTCCGGTACAGCTAATGTCACGAAATCGGGTATTGTTCTGGAAGCGAATGGCTTGCTCAATGACTTTCCTGCCCAAATCAAGCTTGTACAGCCGTTTGATAACTCGAATTTACAAAAAAGCGAAAAAATTACGCTTAATATTGATGATTCAATTCGGGCAAAACATTTTTCGTTCCTCAATAATTTCCTATCAGGGCCGGTTAATATAGAGGTCGGGCAGGATAATAATGGAAAACGCCATTTTAATGCAGATCTCACCAATGCAGAGCTGGAATTTTCATGGGCAGGCTGGAAAAAAGGCAAAGGCATGGCGGCACGTGCCCAATTTGATATGCCATCAAATATAAAGGATAAACCTGACTATACGATAGAAAATTTCTCTTTATCCGGTCAGAATTTGGATGTAGCTGGTCAAATCCATATCAAGGACAAACAACTGGCAAGTGCTGAATTCAACAAAGCCAATTTAAGTCGAAACGACGATTTGGGATTGAAAATTATCAGTTCCGGAAAAACCTATCATATAGAGGCAACCGGAAAAAGTTACGATGGACGCGCCCTGATCCAGCAATTGGGAAAAACACAAAATTCGAATTCCAATGATAAAACGGCTATATCATTGAGTGCATCAATAGGAAGCCTTGCAGGTTTCTATGGGGAAGAGCTTGATAACGTTAAGGCAACTTACGAAATAACCGAGCAAAAAGCTGTGCAGTTTTCATTAACCGGAACGACGCATAGTCGCAGATCTGTCAATGTCGAGACGCAGAAAAGTCAAGGGAGACAAACGATCTCGGCAAGAAGCAATGATGCCGGAGCGTTGATGCGATTTATGAATTATTATGACAAAATTCGCGGTGGTGATCTGAAGGCCGATTTAACGTCATCTTCCGGCCAACCATTATCCGGTCGCGTCAGCATCAGGAACTTTGCGGTGGTTGACGAACCCAGATTGGCTGCGATTGTCTCCTCACGACCAAGTGGCGGTGGTAAAAGTTTGAATGAAGCCGTAAGAGGTAAAATTAACAGTTCGAGTATCGGTTTTGATCTTGCTTATGCCCATATTGCAAAGGGTGATAATTATCTAGTTCTTGATAAAGGTGTCCTGAGAGGACCGACAGTTGGTGCGACTTTTCAGGGGGTACTTTACGATGTCGCGGGAAATATGTCGATCACCGGTACTTTTATGCCGGCCTATGGTCTGAACCGTTTGTTCGGAGATCTGCCGATCATAGGGCAAGTGTTAGGAAATGGCCGCGACCGTGGATTGATCGGAATTACTTTTAAGATTGAAGGCAAGGCGAAGCATCCGCAAGTTATGGTCAATCCGATTTCGGTGATCGCGCCCGGTATTTTCAGGTCGATATTCGAATTCCAATAAGCCTTTTAATTGAAGAGAGAGAATGCGTTATCAGCGTGTTTTGGTAACGGAGTGGCCTGTTTCCGGTTTTTAATGTTGCTCGACGAACCGGATTGAAGCAGAGAAAAACGGATTTTAATGCTGCCACATCAATCACATTAACAATGTGAATTATAACTGTTGGCACATACTGTAAGCTCTGAAGAGACCAATTCCATAATTCACCTTCTCATATCCGGATTATAGAGCTGTTTTGAAATGCTTTATCAAGAACGCCTGCAGTTTATTGCAAATGGATCTTTCTATAAAAAATCTTCCGGCAAGATCTGCCGGAAGACCATTATTATGACTGAGCAGAATTATGGCTGAGCGGGAATGCAAAACCATCACATTGGCTTGACGAGAACGTGCTTTTTTTTACCGAACGACAATTTGATGACGCCGTCGGCGTTGACATCATTTTCATTGATTATACGTTTTTCGTCTTCTACAGACGCATCATTCACCCGTATACCACCACCTTGAACATGACGCCGCGCTTCGCCATTTGATTTGGCAAGTCCTGCCTTCACCAACAGGGTAAGTAAGCCAATACCATCTTTAAGCTCGGTTGCCGGAACTTCTATTTTGGGAAGGTCATGACTGACTTCACCTTGTTCGAATGTTTTACGCGCGGTTTCGGCAGCTTTTTCAGCCGCGTCGCGTCCATGGAGCATGGCGGTTATTTCTGTTGCCAATATCTTTTTCACATCGTTGATTTCTGAGCCTTGGAGGGCAGAAAGACGTTTTATTTCGTCCATTGGCAAAGTTGTATAAAGTTTCAAAAAGCGCGAAACGTCAGCGTCTTCCGTATTGCGCCAATATTGCCAAAAATCATAAGGCGAAAGCATGTCGGCATTGAGCCAGAGAGCACCATTAAGCGATTTCCCCATTTTAGCGCCTGACGCTGTCGTCAATAATGGCGAAGTCAAAGCAAAAAGCTGTGGTGTATCCATACGATGGCCAAGATCAATGCCGTTTACGATATTTCCCCATTGATCGGAACCTCCCATCTGCATACGCAAGCCGTAACGTTTGTTGAGTTGAACAAAGTCATAGGCTTGCAAGATCATATAATTGAATTCAAGAAACGATAGCGAATGCTCTCTATCCATGCGCAATTTGACAGAGTCAAAAGAGAGCATCTTGTTTACCGAGAAAAACCGGCCGACATCGCGCAAAAATTCAATATAATTCAAATCCCGAAGCCAGTCGGCATTGTTGACCATAATGGCGTCTGTGGCTCCGTCACCAAATTTGATATAGTTGGAAAAAACTTTTTTAATACCGGCGATATTGGAATCGATTTTGTCGACGGTGAGGAGCTTACGTGCCTCGTCCTTAAATGACGGGTCGCCGATCATACCGGTACCGCCCCCCATGAGTGCGATCGGACGATGGCCGGTCTGTTGCAGCCAGTGAAGCATCATAATCTGGATCAAACTGCCGGCATGAAGGCTTGCGGCCGTTGGATCAAAACCGATATATCCCGTCACGATTTCCTTCGAAAGGAGATCGTCCAGACCTTTTTCGTCGGACATTTGGTGGATAAAACCACGTTCGCTCATCACATTTAGGAAATCGGATTTAAAACCGGACATCGGACTTTTTCCCTGAAAATTTTATATTTGGAAAAGAATATTCAACTGTTTCGTGGGCTTTATCATAGAATATATGTGATTCACAAGGAAACATAGTACGGGAAACAAGCTATGCGCACGCTAAAAACGGCGATCGGCCTCATGAGTGGTACCTCTATGGATGGCATTGATGCCGCATTGATTGAAAGTGATGGCGAAAAAATCGTCAACATCATCGGCCATTCGTCTTGTGAATATGATGTCGCTTTTCATAAAAAATTGAAGTCAACGCTTGATGAAGTGACTAATGTTGTGAAGGCTGATGAGCTTTCAAGATCTGTTTTGAATGTCGGAGACGAGTTGACAATCAAACACGCATTTGCGGTCAATCAATTATTGAAAAAATATTCTATTTCTCCGAACAAGGTGGATTTAATCGGATTCCATGGTCAGACTATACTCCATAAACCCGATATAGGATTAACTATCCAGATAGGCAACGGGGCAATGCTTGCACAACAGTGTGGCATTGATGTTGTTTTCGACCTGAGATCAAACGATATGAAACATGGCGGACAAGGGGCGCCGTTGGTTCCTGTTTATCATCGGGCTTTGGCTTTGAAATTGAGCGATAAACTCGATTTTCCAGTAGCTTTTATTAATATTGGTGGAATCTCCAATTTGACGTTCGTTGGTAAAAATGACGAACTTTATGCTTTTGATTGCGGACCGGGTAACGGTTTGATCGACCAATGGATGTATTTGAAAACCGGAAGCCCGATGGATCGCAATGGTGAAGCCGGTCTACGGGGAACTGTTAAAGAGGAGATTGTTAATTCCTATTCTCGACACCCGTTTTTTAGTCAGAGAAAACCGGGTTCTCTCGATTGGCGTAGTTTTAAACCTTTAACGGATAAAGCTGTTTCTGTTGAAGATGGAGCAGCTTCGCTGAGCTTCGTAACTGCCTATGGAATCGTCAATTCTTTCAGACATTTGCCGACCTATCCAAAAACACTCGTCCTCTCTGGAGGCGGGGCTTATAACAGAGCAATTATAAAGGCATTAGAGGAACTTACGCAAAAATATGGAATCATTACATTAACGGCGCAGTCACTTGGTCTTTCTTCGGATTTCATAGAAGCTGAGGCATGGGCTTATCTTGCGATCAGGTCAATTTATAACTTGCCGATAACATTTCCAACCACGACCGGTTGTCTCTCACCACAATCAGGCGGGCGTCTTGCGCGACACCAGAATAAGACACCGGATCGCAATATAAGCGGAAATTGAATAAAACAAATTTTAAAATTGGGGTAGGCAAGCGGCAAAATTCGCCATTTCGACCGTAATCGAAAGACTGTTTTATCGGATGTTTCAATTAGGAAGTTTCGGATTTTGGTATGGCAATGAAAGTTTTTGTCTGAAACCGATTACGCTCATTAAAAAAGGTCCATGCGGAAACTCTCGCATGAACCTATTTTGGAGGAAAATAGTAGCAAATAGTGAAAAGTTTTATCTTAACCGTTTCATACGAGGCTCGGACAATTCGCCATTAAGGCGCCGGTCAAGATAATTGGCGCAATCATCAATCAGTTCGTCGACTTGACCAGCAAAAAAGTGGTTTGCACCTTCAAGAATTTGCTGGGTTATCGTAATTCCTTTTTGTGTTTTAAGCTTGTCCACGAGGCCCTGAACGTCTTTTACCGGAGCAACACGATCAGCGTCGCCATGAATGATGAGGCCCGACGAAGGGCAGGGCGCAAGAAAAGAAAAATCATATATATTGGGCTGGGGAGCAACCGATATAAATCCTTCGATTTCAGGTCGACGCATCAAAAGCTGCATGCCGATCCATGCGCCGAAAGAATAACCGGCCACCCAACAATTTTTCGAATCCGGATGTAGTGCCTGTACCCAATCGAGTGCTGCTGCAGCATCGGACAACTCACCGGCTCCATGATCGAATTCACCTTGACTGCGTCCGATACTGCGGAAGTTGAAACGCAATGTAGTAAATCCGCGTTGCTGGAACATATAGAAAAGATCATAAACGATCTTGTTATTCATCGTACCGCCAAATTGGGGATGTGGATGGAGAATAATGGCTATAGGAGCATTTTTTTCCGGCGAGGGTTGATAACGGCCTTCAAGGCGACCCGCAGGACCATTGAAAATGACTTCAGGCATCAAGTACTCCTTACTTCATCAGCTTGAATTTCCGTTGTGACATAAATGGATATCGGTAAATTCAAACTGTTTTTTATGTTTTAAATTTATTCTAAGCGTTAGATAGTCTGTAATGGGTGCACTTTTCAAGGAAAT
This sequence comes from Bartonella sp. M0192, assembly GCF_016102305.1. NCBI lineage: Bacteria > Pseudomonadati > Pseudomonadota > Alphaproteobacteria > Hyphomicrobiales > Bartonellaceae > Bartonella > Bartonella sp. M0192. Next base: position 1,526,010 of record NZ_JACFOU010000001.1, read on the forward strand.
TGCGTTATGGATGCGTTTGAAATAATAAAAATTACGAGGCCTCCATATGTCATCTTCAAGATGCTATCTCGATTATAATGCTACAACGCCCTTGTCAGATGCTGCTCGCAACGCTTTGGTGAGCGCACTCGACGTATATGGCAATCCTTCCTCAGTCCATCAGGAAGGGCGTGCCGCGAAAGCCTTGCTGGAAAAAGCACGGCGGCAGGTCGCCAACCGCCTTCATACCGAGCCGGATCACGTTGTTTTTACATCCGGTGCAACGGAAGCGGCAATGACGCTCCTTACACCCGATTACAAAATGGGACGTTCGGATGTTCACTTTTCCAAAGTCTACATAGGAGCAACCGAACATCCCTGCATTGGAAAAGGCGGTCGATTTGAAAAAGACCGGCAGGAAATTATTGATGTTGATGAAAATGGCATCATCAAACTGGACGAGCTTGAACGAAAACTCTCGGCTCATGATAAATCCGAAGGTCTGCCAATGGTTGCAATTCAGGCGGCCAACGGCGAAACCGGCGTCATCCAGCCTGTAGGAAACATTGCCGATATTGTCAAAAAGGCGGGCGGTGTTTTGATTGTCGATATTGTCCAATATATTGGTAAACTCCCTGTCACTATTGGTAGCTTCGGAGGAGATTTCTATATTGTTGCAGCACATAAGATCGGCGGGCCAAAAGGCATCGGCGCGTTTGTAGCGACAGGAAGTGCTCTTATGCCACAACCGCTTATATTGGGCGGGGGGCAGGAAAAAGGTTTCCGTTCGGGCACCGAGTCAGTTCCGCTCATCGCCGCTTTCGGTGCAGCGATGGAACAAAAACCCACCACTCAGGATTTAGACCATTCTAAAGCGCTTCAAATGCGTCTGGAACACGGGTTGCATCAATTGAGTAACAATCTTGTTATTTTCGGAGAAAAATCGCCGCGTTTACCGAATACAACCTATTTTGCTGTTGAAGGTTTAAAGGCGGAAACGCTGCAAATCGGTTTTGATCTTGCCGGGTTTGCGGTTTCGGCGGGATCGGCCTGTTCCTCGGGAAAAGTGAAACAAAGTGGTGTTCTTGCCGCAATGGGGTGTCATGTACCCGACGGGGCAATTCGGGTTTCTACAGGTAAACGCACAAGCTTGAAAAACATTGATGATTTTCTCTCGGCTTTCGAAAAAATCATTCGCAATTCAAAAAATTAAAAAACAGCACTTGAAATCTTCTTTAGAACTGTTTTAAACAAGGTCAAATAAGCTTGACTGGATTTATCATGTTTTTCATTGAAGTCCGGCGACCGAGACACTAAATCAAGTTGTGCTTATTTTGGTATAATCGACAACTGCCGGTTTTTGACCCGGCCAGGAGGGAGAAGCCCATGCCTGCAGTGCAGGAAACTATAAGTCAGGTCCGTGAAATTGACGTGGACCAATATAAATATGGTTTTGAGACCAAGATCGAGGCAGATAAAGCTCCGCTAGGTCTTAACGAAGATATTATCCGTTTGATTTCGGCTAAAAAGCAGGAGCCGGAGTGGATGCTGGAATTGCGACTGAAAGCATTCCGGTATTGGTTGACGATGGAAGAGCCTCATTGGGCAAGATTGGAAATCCCGAAAATAGATTTTCAGGCAATTTCATATTATTCGGCTCCTAAAAGCCAGAATGCACCAAAGTCTCTCGATGAAGTTGATCCTGCATTGCTGAACACTTATGAGAAGCTTGGTATTCCTTTAAAAGAACAGGAAATTCTCGCGGGCGTACGTAAGCAAGCAGAACCTTCACAATTGGACGATAATGTTTATGCATCCGGTCGCGTTGCGGTCGATGCGGTGTTCGATTCGGTTTCTGTGGTCACGACATTCAAGAAAGAATTGATCCGTTCAGGTGTTATATTCTGCTCGATATCGGAAGCGATACGTGAGCATCCTGATCTCATAAAGCAGTATCTCGGTTCGGTTGTTCCTGCCGGTGACAACTTTTATGCGGCACTCAATGCGGCGGTTTTCACGGACGGGTCATTTATTTACGTTCCTAAAGGCGTTCGTTGTCCAATGGAGCTGTCGACTTATTTCCGTATTAACGAGCGCAATACCGGCCAATTCGAACGCACATTGATTATAGCGGATGAAGGCGCCTATGTATCCTATCTTGAAGGTTGTACAGCGCCGCAACGTGACGAGAACCAGCTGCATGCGGCGGTTGTCGAACTTATCGCCCAGAAGGATGCAGAAATAAAATATTCAACAGTTCAGAACTGGTATCCGGGTGATAAAGACGGCAAAGGCGGAATTTTCAATTTCGTTACCAAGCGTGGTGATTGTCGTGGTGACAATTCAAAAATTTCCTGGACACAGGTTGAAACCGGCTCGGCGATAACCTGGAAATATCCTTCATGCCTGTTGCGTGGTGATAATACACGTGGTGAATTCTATTCCATTGCAGTTTCCAATGGACACCAGCAGATCGATTCAGGCACAAAAATGATCCATCTTGGAAAAAACACATCAAGCCGTGTTATTTCCAAAGGCATTTCAGCCGGATTTTCCAATAATACTTATCGTGGACAAATCTCGGCCCATCGCAAAGCCACCAATGCCCGTAACTTCACCCAATGTGACAGCCTGTTGATCGGCAATAATTGTGGTGCCCACACAGCTCCTTACATTGAAGCGAAAAACGCGACGGCGAAATTCGAGCACGAAGCCACTACGTCGAAGATTTCCGAAGACCAACTGTTCTACGTTATGCAGCGGGGCATTCCGGAGGAAGAAGCGATTGCTCTTATTGTAAATGGCTTTGTCAAAGAAGTTATTCAGGAATTACCGATGGAATTTGCGGTTGAAGCCCAAAAGCTTATCGGCATCAGTCTTGAAGGTAGTGTCGGCTAACTGAAGCTGTTGTTTTTTGTTGGGGGCCTTATCAGTGTCCACAAAATAGGATTTAAAAATGTTAGAAATTAAAAATCTCCATGCACGTATAGCCGAAACCAAGACAGAAATTCTGCATGGTCTGGATTTGACAATCCACGATGGCGAAGTTGCAGCAATTATGGGACCGAATGGTTCCGGTAAATCAACGCTTTCCTATATTCTTGCTGGCCGTGACGATTATGAAGTGACGGACGGAGAAGTCATCTTTAACGGCAAGTCGCTTCTTGATATGGATCCGGCAGAACGCGCGGCAACCGGCGTTTTTCTGGCTTTCCAGTATCCGATGGAAATACCGGGCGTTGCAACAATGGAATTTTTGAAAGTCGCAATGAATTGCCAGAGAAAAGCGCGCGGCGAAGAAGAATTGAAAGTGCCTGAATTCTTGAAAAAGGTGAAAGCGGGCGTTGCTGAACTCGAGATGGATATGAGCATGCTCAAGCGTCCTCTCAATGTCGGTTTTTCCGGTGGTGAAAAGAAACGGGCCGAAATACTCCAGATGCTTTTGCTGGAACCGAAGCTCTGTATTCTTGACGAGACAGATTCAGGCCTTGATATTGATGCGTTGAAAATTGTGGCAAACGGTGTCAATGCTTTACGCTTTCCGGACCGTTCGTTCATGGTCATAACCCACTATCAAAGACTTCTGGACTATATTGTGCCGGATACTGTGCATGTCCTCTATAAAGGTAAAATCGTCAAGACTGGCGATAAGACATTGGCGATGCAGCTCGAACAAACGGGTTATGCCGACATTATCGACAAGGTAGAAGCGGAGGAAGGACATGAGTGAAACCTCCAAAGTCGATAAAAAACCGGAAATGACTGCTGCAGAACAGGCAATAGTCGATATTTTTGGTCAAAAATTGGGTGATTTTCCTGGAAATAGCGAGGTTATGTCAACGCGAGATAGCGTGGTAGAACAGTTCAAACACGTGGGCATTCCTTCCAGAAAACGTGAATATTGGCATTACACCGATTTGCGTACCTTGTTGAAGACAATTCCGAATTTCAGTGATGAAGGTGACGGATTATCTCGCGACCCACTTCTGCCAAAGGATTCTGTATTTGCCATATTTAACGGCAAAACACTCGATGCTCCACAAGTGCAATCGATAACGACAAAGCGCGTGGCCGATGAACTTGCTAACGAGCATTTCACCCTGAAGCCGGATATTTCCGACGATGATTTTGTCGGTCAGGTCAATACCGCTTTTGTTACAGATGGCTGGCTTCTTGAAGTAGCAGAGGGTGCAAAAATTGCTGATCCGGTTGAATTGCAAATGATCAATCCGGGTGGTCAGGCTCATGCCTATTCCCAAATCAAAGTAGGAAATAACAGCTCGGTTACTTTCATTGAAAGGCAATTGGGTGGAGAAAAGTCCACATTTGTAACTTCCGTGCAAGACCTCAAAATAGGCGAGGGTGCAGATGTAACCTGGATTATCATTCGTGATCGGGGTTTCGATGCGACGCAGTTTTCCAAGTTTCTCGCAAATCTTGATAAGAAAGCAAAACTGACCCTTTACATCGTTAATATCGCAAGTGAGTTGAACCGGCAGGAAATAGACATCGAGATGCCGGGCGAGGGAGGGAACTTCCAATTGAGGACGATCAATCTCCTTGCAGGCGCCAGTCATAGCGACGTTACAATGTTTGTCCGTCACATTGGCGAAGATACTGTTTCGACCGAAATTGTCCGCAATGTCGTAGCTGATAAGGCAAGAGGTGCGTTTCAGGGCATGATCAAGGTTTCCAGAGAAGCCCAGAAAACGGATGCCCGGATGACGTGCAACAGTCTTATCTTATCGGATGACGCAGAATTCGATTCGAAACCCGAACTTGAAATTTTTGCCGATGATGTTGCTTGCGGACACGGTTCCACAGTTGCGGAGATCGATCGCGAACAACTCTTTTATCTGATGGCGCGCGGTATCGAAGAATCTGTCGCTCGCGGATTACTGGTAAAGGCTTTTGTCTCGCAATTGATTGATGACGTGGAAAACGATCAAATGAAAGACGTCATTGTTGCTCTCATTAATCAATGGTTGGAAAAGCACCTTTAAGAAGGAATAATGATGACTGACCAAACGTCTTCGTCTTTCGATATCAATCAAATACGGCGTGATTTTCCGATCCTTGATCGGAAAATCTACGGTAAGCGTCTCGCCTATCTTGATAATGCTGCTTCGGCTCAGAAGCCGAGGCAGGTGCTGGAGGCTATGGACGAGGTCTATCGGACAAGCTATGCCAATGTTCATCGCGGCCTTCATTTTTTGTCGAACACTGCAACCGAGCTTTATGAAAAAGCCAGAGAAAGCGTTCGTAAATTCGTGAATGCTTCATCCCATGAAGAAATTGTCTTTACCAAAAACGCGACTGAAGCCATCAATACTGTTGCATATGGATATGGAATGCCGCGTTTTTCGGAAGGTGACGAAATTGTTTTGACGATTATGGAACACCATTCCAATATCGTTCCCTGGCATTTTATACGCGAAGTTAAGGGCGTAAAACTTGTTTTCGTGCCGGTTGACGATGATGGAGTTCTCCATTTGGAGGATTTCGAAAAGGCATTGACCGAAAAGACGAGACTTGTAGCAGTTACGCATATGTCTAACACCCTCGGCACAGTTCCACCGGTGAAAGAGATGATAAAGGCCGCTCATGAGCGGAATATTCCGGTTTTGATCGACGGGGCGCAAGGGTCGGTTCATTTGACCGTCGACGTGCAAGACCTCGATTGTGACTGGTATGTAATGACTGGACACAAGCTTTACGGCCCGACAGGGATCGGCGTTCTTTACGGCAAAAAAGACCGGTTGCAAGAGATGCACCCGTTTCAGGGCGGTGGCGAGATGATTGAAGATGTGAGTGTCGACAAGATCACTTACAATGAACCTCCTCATCGCTTTGAAGCTGGAACGCCGCCGATTGTTCAGGCTATCGGATTGGGTGTTGCTCTCGAATATATTATGTCGAAAGATCGTAAAGCTCTCGAGGCACACGAGAAAGCGTTGACGGCCTATGCTCATGAACGGCTTGAGGCGATCAATTCATTGCGTATCTTCGGGTGTGCTCCTAATAAAGGTGGCATTATTTCGTTCCAACTCGAGGGAATTCATCCTCACGATGTCTCAATGTATATTGACCGTCAGGGAGTAGCAGTGAGAGCTGGAACGCATTGTGCCCAACCGCTCCTTAATCGCTTTCATGTCACATCAACATGTCGTGCATCTTTTGCAATGTATAATGATCGCGATGATGTCGATCAGCTTGCCGAAGCGTTGGAAAAGGCAAGGAGGTTTTTTAATGAGTGATTCCGACAACAAAATTCATACTGCCGAGCCGGTAGGTGATTGGGACGATCATGTTGTTGCAGCAAACACTTCAACGATTCCCCCTGCCGAACTTGATCGTATGACGGACGATATCATCAATGCTTTGAAAACAGTCTTCGACCCTGAAATTCCCGCCGATATTTATGAGTTGGGTCTGGTCTACAAAATCGATATTGAAGATGATCGCACTGTAAAAATCGACATGACTTTGACTGCCCCGGGATGTCCGGTCGCAGGTGATATGCCGAGCTGGGTAGAAAATGCCGTCGGCGCGGTAGAGGGCGTTTCGCATGTCGAGGTCAATATGACATTTGACCCACCTTGGACACCGGATAGAATGTCTGAAGAAGCCCAGATTGCACTTGGCTGGTATTAACCACCTCCGTCTTGATAATAATTGCTGCCGGTAAGAATATATTGAATTTTTGAGATATATCCAGTTTCGGCGATGTGATTGAAAATAAGGTTGTTCTTCCAGAATTGAAGCCGGAAGAAGAGGGCTCTTTATAATCAAAAGTTCAATAAAGCCGACGTTCTTCAGGCTATCTCGTTTGGATATAGAAAAATGCGATTTAAGCATTAAGGGTAAACGTGTGGAAAAGACGGAGTTTTAAACGGTAAAACCGACATAGCTTTTCCTTTCGAGCGAAATTTGAAAACTTTGTATTATTCGGAAAATGGAGATATTTCCGCTTTATCAAGAATTGTCATCCGGTGTTTTGCGCAAGGAAATATTTTTTCCGAATGTGTAACCGGTTTCGATTGATTTATTTCCGAATTTGGCACGAAGTTTATCCATCGCAGTTTCAGCGACTGCCCGTTTATGCTGGAATGGGTCGAGAAGATCATTATCGTGTAAATGAGAGGCTTTCGATAATTGCTGGACACCTATTCCGAGCAGACGAAATTTTGTTCCATCAAGTTCCTTTTGTAATAATCTTAATCCTACGCGAAAAATGCGGTCAGCAGTCTGTGTCGGGTCATCAAGGCTTAGGTTACGTGTTCGCGTTTTGAAATCTTTGGTCTTTAACTTCAAAACAACAGTTTGCCCGGCAATTTCACTTGTCTTCAGTCGTGCCGAAACTTTTTCAGACAACATTCGTAAAACCGGTATCAGGTCTTCCGCATTTGATAAATCACTCATGAAGGTCGTTTCAGAAGATATGCTTTTCATTTCTCGTTCAGGTTGAACCGGCCGGTTATCTTGCCCGCGCGACAAGCGATAAAGGCGCTGCCCCATTTGTCCATAACGTTTGATGAGTAATGCTTCATCCAGCTGTTGAAGTTCGCCCACTGTGGTAATTCCGTCGTGGGATAATTTTTGCGCTAATGCTGAACCGACACCCCATATTTTTGTTACAGGTTGTTTTGCAAGAAACGCGAGTGCCTCATGTTCGCCGATGATCGAAAAGCCACGCGGTTTATCAAGATCGGACGCAATTTTTGCCAGGAACTTGCAATATGATAGACCGATCGAGACTGTAACGCCAATTTCTTGCTCGATACGTTTTGCAAAACCTGCAAGTATATAAGAAGCCGGTGCCTTATGGAGTTTTTCAGTACCACGCATATCCAGAAACGCCTCATCAATCGAAATTGGCTCGACAAGCGGCGTCAGTTCGAACATGAGCTGACGGATTTCCCGTCCAATACGGGCATATTTTGTAATATCGGGGGGAATAACTATCGCATCGGGGCACAGTTCCAGTGCCTTGAACATCGGCATTGCCGAGTGTACCCCCGAAATCCGTGCAATATAGCAGGCTGTGGAAACAACTCCACGTTTGCTACCTCCGACGATAACCGGTTTATTGCGCAGCTCCGGATGGTCGCGCTTTTCAACGGAGGCGTAAAAGGCGTCACAATCAATATGGGCCAATGTGAGAGAATAAAGTTCCGGATGGCGGATAAGGCGCGGCGAACCACATTTTTCGCAGCGTTTATTGAACTTATGTTGAATGGATAAACAATCCCGACAAAAACCAAATTCAGGTTGGTTAAACGGGGTCAGAGCCATATAGGTTGTTCTCCACCAGGAAGAAAGTTGATGGCTTCACCGACTGATTGCGGGGGATAGCCAGATTCGGTTGAAAAGGCTATAAGTGTGGGTTCATGAGCCATTATGAATTGTAAAACACCAGCTAGAAACCCCTTGGTTGAGGCGGCTTGGCGAATATCGGAAGCATTTATACCTGTGATATTTAAAAAACGTGGCATAAGTTCGGCATCGTTTGCAATGAATAACAGCGCTGCCACAGCCAATTCTTCAGCTTCTTCGCGATTTGTTATGTGTTTTTTCATATCATTTTAGCCAAGTAGTAACCACAGCAAGTTTACTCTCCAAAGCGCAAAGCTGGAAGAGCGGAGATTATATAATGACAAAAAAAGTTATGATCGTGGAAGATAATGAACTTAATATGAAATTGTTCCGCGATCTCGTCGAAGCGAGCGGCTATGAAACAGTAGAAACGCGTAGCGGTTTGGCTGCGTTGGATTTGGCACGGCAGAGTAAACCCGGTCTCATTTTAATGGATATCCAATTACCGGAGGTTTCCGGAATTGACGTTATAAAACAATTGAAAGCAGACGATGAATTGAAATCGATTCCGGTTGTTGCAGTTACCGCTTTTGCCATGAAGGGTGATGAAGAAAGAATAAGGGCGAGCGGCTGTGAAGATTATATGTCAAAGCCGATATCAGTCGTTAATTTCATGTCCATGGTTAAACGGTTCTTGGGGTAAATCGACTTAATCCGGTTATTCAATCTGCAATAATAAATAAAAAAGCCCCGCAAAAACGGGGCTTTTCGGAAAACAAAATAGAAATTAACGTTTGGAGAACTGGAAAGAACGGCGGGCTTTTGCCTTACCGTATTTCTTACGTTCAACAACGCGGCTATCACGAGTAAGGAAGCCACCCTTCTTCAGTACCGAACGTAGACCGGGTTCGAAATAGGTCAAAGCCTTGGAAATGCCATGACGAACTGCACCTGCCTGACCGGAAAGACCACCACCGGCAACAGAAGCAATAATGTCGAACTGACCGTCGCGATTTGCAGCAAGAATTGGCTGACGCAAAATCATCTGCAAAACAGGGCGTGCAAAATATTTGTCAAAATCTTTACCGTTGACGACAATTTTGCCGCTACCGGGTTTTATCCAAACGCGTGCAATAGCGTCTTTACGTTTACCTGTAGCATAGGAACGTCCTTGAGCGTCAAGTTTACGTTCATGAACAGGAGCTTCCGGTGCTGCAGGAGCTACAACCGTTTCGGTTGCCGCACCAAGCTCAGAAAAAGAACTAATCTCGGCCATAATTAAGCAATCCTTTTATTTTTACGGTTGAGTGCACCAACATTGATAACTTCAGGCTGCTGGGCTTCATGAGGATGTTTTGTTCCAGCATAGACACGCAAATTTTTCATCTGCCGACGGCCAAGAGGACCACGCGGAATCATTCGTTCAACAGCTTTCTCGATAACTCTTTCAGGAAAACGTCCTTCAAGAATTTGGCGGGCTGTACGTTCTTTGACGCTACCAATATATCCGGTATGCCAGTAATACTTTTTGTTATGAAGTTTTTTGCCGGTCAAAACGACTTTGTCGGCATTGATTACGATAACATTGTCACCATCATCAACATGAGGTGTATAAGTTGGTTTGTGTTTACCGCGTAACCGGTTGGCTACCAGTGTGGCAAGACGACCTAAAACAAGGTTCTCTGCGTCAATAATGACCCATTTCTTGGCCACTTCAGCGGGCTTTTGTGAAAAAGTTGCCATTGAAGCTTTCCTTTTTAAAATCCCTTGTTAAACAAGGGCGTTTTTTGTTGCTTGGCGTTGCGATATGATATCGCAACAATTGTGCCGAATACGACACGTGCGAGCTTCTTATAGGCTTGCAACTATTACGTCAATCGAAAAATAAGCCAATATTTCCAATATTTTGCAATAACGGTAATATAATACCACTATTATCTGGTTGTTGATTACGACGATCACACCAAGGATTTACCTCTGCTTCTCGAATTTTGCCATTAAAATGAAAATTTTTACAGAACTATCATCAAGAAAATCTAAAATATGTCGAGAAATCAAAGAGGTGAGTAGCTTAATAGCCGGCACAAATAAGTTGGTTTAAGCAATCGGTATTGATGCATGACGAAGACCGGTATTGGACTGCGGTAGAATATGAATGGTCAATCAGTAAATCGCGGTTACGTGCTTATTGAACGCGTTCGTTTTGGCGTAAGTTTAGTCACCAACCCATATTTTAAAACAGGTTTTTACGAAATATTGTAATTGAGAGAATTTGTCTGCCGCGGCTTTGGTGTAGCGGCTGATAGATTGAAATTGGGCCAAAGAGAAATCATTGACCATCGTTGCTGACCCACTGTTTTAAATGATTGCTTTCCAATGGAGTAAATTCTGTAAGGAGACAATTGTTATGGATTTAAAGCTAAACCGACTGATTTAGCTTGGTAAAATACTTTTTGCCTTCACGGAAGGCGAGGCTGTGAACTTGAAATTCACTAATCAATTCTCAAACCGCTATGAAAGACGCGGCGTGGGGATCCATGACAAACAAAAGATAAAGGCTGTTATCATTATCGTTTATTTTTATGGTTTTATAGAATTTCTCTGAATCTTAACTTGAAGAAGAGTGCATGAAGTTCAACCGCTACCGGTCGTCACACTATGAAGCGGACTAACATTTGACCGGTTTTCTGCAAAGCGGTGTCATTTACCGTTTTCTACGTAAAATCTTGATCGGAAAAGCTCAGCTTCACTGCCATAAAGAACAAAATGGAGGGGCGGCTTTTGTTTATGGCCATAAGTACAGGGTTGAGGCGCGTCAGGTTTTAGAACGGGCGAACCTTCATAGATGATAGCGGGTTCTTAATTTCACGTCGCAAAACACAGATAAAAAATCATTTATCTCGCAACAAATGATTTTCCCGATAAATTATGAGAGCTTCGTTGATGTTACAAAATAGATAATTGTCTTTAACAAAGAGCGAGAATGATGGGTTTTGCTAAAGTTAGGATACGGTTCTATTTTTCTAAAACTTTGTCTATTTGGCCGGAAAAAATTGCAGAGAAAACAAATATCGAAAGTCTGGGTATTGTGAGATGAAAAGAGTAATAATTAAGGGATTAAAGAAATTGTTTTCTTGTGCTCATTCTCAGTGTCCTCTAGCCTCATTTTAAATAGAATATTGCACGACGCTCTATGGAGATGAAAATGACAAAAGTTACCCCTGGAATAGAAACATTGGCGGTTCATGCGGGAACTGCTCCGGATCCGACAACCGGAGCGCGGATTACACCAATTTATCAGACAACAGCTTATGTGTTCAAGGACGCTGATCAGGCAGCAAACCGTTTTGCTTTGACAGAACCGGGAAACATCTATGGCCGTATCACCAATCCGACGCAGGCAGTTCTTGAGGAAAAAGTAGCAGCACTCGAAGGTGGCACAGCAGCCTTGGCGACAGCATCCGGTCATGCTGCCGAGTTTCTTACATTCCACACACTCATGGAACCGGGTGAAAATTTTGTTGCCGGACGTCAATTATATGGCGGTTCGATCAACCAGTTTGCAAATGCTTTCAAATCATTTGACTGGCAGGTCCGTTGGGCAGACAGTGAAGATCCGGAATCCTTCGAAAAGCAGATTGACGACAAGACGCGTGCGATTTTTATTGAAAGCTTTGCAAATCCGGGTGGCATCGTCGTTGATATCGAGGCAATTGCAAAGATTGCCCATGCTCATGGTGTTCCTCTCATAGTTGATAATACGCTTGCAACACCTTATCTTTTGCGCCCGATAGAACACGGAGCAGATATTGTTATTCATTCGCTCACGAAATTTATAGGCGGTCATGGCAATTCAATGGGAGGTCTGCTCATTGACGGCGGTACATTCGATTGGGGGAAATCGGGACATTATAAAAAATTGACAGAACCGCGTCCGGATTACGCCGGTCTTGTTATTTACGAAGCAACTGGTAACGCTGCTTTTGCAACAGCCGCCCGTGTTTTGGGAATGCGTGATTTTGGTCCGACGATTTCGCCGTTCAATGCATTCCTTATTTTGACGGGTGCGGAAACTTTACCGCTACGTATGCAAAAACACAGTGATAACGCTTTAGCTGTAGCCCAATATCTTGAAAAACATAACAAGGTTTCCTGGGTTAACTTTGCAGGTTTGACCGGCAATAAATATCATAAATTGCAGCAGCGCTACGCCCCTAAAGGAGCCGGTTCTGTCTTCACGTTCGGAGTAAAAGGCGGCTATGAAGCCGGTGTAAAATTTGCTTCGTCACTGAAGTTATTTTCGCTTCTTGCAAATATTGGCGACACACGGTCCCTTGTTATCCATCCCGCTTCCACCACACATCGTCAGCTCACTGATAGTCAAAAAATTGCTGCCGGAGCAGGGCCGGATGTTGTTCGCCTGTCAATTGGAATTGAAGATATAAAAGATATTATTGGCGACATCGAACAGGCTTTGAATAAGATTTGACAGGAAAATTCTGTCAATTACGAATATTCTAGCCTTCAACCGTAAATAAATAAAAAGGGCTGAAGGCTCGAAGCAATTTTGCAAAAATGGTAATCTTGCACTCTGTCAGGATTAGTTTAATCCGATTTTTGTCCTTCGCTTTCAGTGCTGTTTTGTTGTATCAAATCAATCATGAAACAGACAAAACAAAATTTTCTCGGTGTGGCGCATTCCGCGCTTGGACAGGCGTGGATTGATAGCCTTGATAGAGAAGGGCTGAACAATGCCCGTACTCTGTCGCAGAAGTTCGGTCTTGCCGAACCTTTGGCACGTGTTCTCGCTGCGCGTTCGGTTTCCGAAGAGGAAGTTATAAATTATCTCGACCCGACTTTGAAAGCTTTGACGCCTGATCCGACGACTTTTGTCGATATGGAAAAAGCAACACAACGCATTGTCAAAGCAATCAATCGAAAGGAAAAAGTCGCTATTTTTGGCGATTATGACGTTGATGGTGCTTGTTCGTCGGCCATTCTTTTTCGATTTCTGACATTTTTCGGTCTCGACGTGACAATTTACATACCTGATCGCATCGTTGAGGGATATGGACCAAATCCGCAAGCGATGAAGATGCTTGCCGATGATGGTGCCAGTTTGATCATAACAACGGATTGCGGAGCAAATAGTCCGGAGGCGATAAAAGCGGCACGTGAAAAGGGTGTTGATGTCGTTGTTCTAGATCACCACCAAATGTCTGTAATCCATCGGGAAGCTTATGCCCTTGTGAATCCCAACCGTCCTGATGATCTGTCGGGGCAGGGGCATCTTTGTGCTGCCGGACTTGTTTTTATTGCTGTTGCCTGGACACTTAAACACCTTAAACAACAAGGAAGATATAAAGAATATCCGGACATTCTTTGTTATCTTGACCTTGTGGCACTCGCAACAGTTTGCGACGTTGTGCCATTGAGAGGCATCAATCGGGCATTTGTTGTCAAAGGACTTCAAGTAGCAAGGATGATGTCCAATCCCGGTATTGCTGCGCTTTCACGCGTTGCCAGAATAGGCGAGCCGCTCAATGTTTTCCATTTCGGTTTTTTACTGGGGCCTCGAATTAATGCGGGAGGCCGCATCGGAGATCAGGCGCTTGGCGCACGTTTGTTAACAACGAAAACAGAGGGAGATGCCAACTCTATTGCAGAAGAGCTGAATGTTCTCAACCAAGAAAGACAGGATATTGAAGCTCGACAACTTCTGGAGGCCGAAGGCGATTTACAGTCAATGAAAATCGATCAAAACCCGGGTGTAATTGTCGTCGCACATGAAGGTTGGCATCCGGGAATTGTCGGTATTCTCGCAGCAAGACTCAAAGAAAAATTTCGTTGCCCCACCTTTGCAATAGCAATCAAAGAAGATGGGTCTGCTACCGGCTCCGGTCGTTCAATTAACGGAATTAATCTTGGAGAGCTCGTAGGTGAAGCGGTTGAACTCGGGCTTCTCGAGAAGGGGGGCGGGCATGCAATGGCAGCAGGCATTACGGTGTCAAAAAGTAAAATTCAAGAATTCCGGACATGGCTCGAGCACAAATTATCAGCTCGCGTTAACGATATTCATGCCCATGAAACACTTTTGATTGACGGTGTCATTTCTGCGTCCGGTGCTACAAAAGAGCTCTACGATATGATTGAAAAAGCAGGACCTTTCGGAGCAGGGAACCCTTTGCCGGTATTTGTGTTGCCTTCACACCGTTTGAGCGATGTGCGGGAAGTTGGAAAAGGGCATTTGCTTATGTCCATTTCGAATGTTGAAGGCAAAAAGTTAAAAGCAATAGCATTCCGCGCAGTTGGAACAGAGTTGGGGGATTTTTTAATGGCTCATCTTGGGAAAAACATCCATATCGCCGGTAACATCAGCCTCAATTATTGGAACGGGCAAGCTTTACCCCAATTACGTGTCATTGATGCCGCCGAACCTAATTAATAGATTATTGAGCTATTATGATTATCATAAATTTCGGTTGAAAGGGACGTATATTGTTCATCGGGCCTTGCCGACACCGTCTTATAATCTAACAACAACATTCTCTTTTTCTGAAAATTGTTTTATCAAGTGTATTTTTTGATTTAAAAAATCGTGTAGAATGGACCGATAATAAAGATCATTTAAGTAACAATATCGGCATTAGCAGATATTTTCATACATTTTGTGTGATAACCAATCTAAAATAATGTTTGGTGCAGCTTCCACCGATGACGAAATCTTTTTATCAACCGCATTTTTCAAAAATATAGTATTGGAATTTATTTGATCAATTACAGATTGATCCATATCGGAACTAAAAAACTTTTCAAAACCAACAACATAAAAATCTAATTTTTATTCACGATGTGAACAAAATAAACAATAATTGATATAGATTGGACAAGAAGTATATAAGGTGAACAGGGAATTTCCATTGTAAAAACAAAATTGTTAATTAGAGAGAATTAACAATACCACAATTACAATTAAAGACCGTTATATTTTACACTGTTTAGTCAGATATCAAGATTGTCGGCAAATTCGGCATTGTCTTGTATGAAATGGAAACGCGCTTCAGGTTTTGAGCCCATAAGATCCTCGACAACCTTTTTTGTTTCCTGATTACTTTCGCTATCAATATCAACTCTCAACAAAGTACGATTTTTAGGGTCCATTGTTGTCTCTTTGAGCTGATCGGAACGCATTTCTCCCAAGCCTTTGAATCGACCGATTTCGATTTTTCCCCGTCCGGTGAATTTTGTTTTCAATAATTCATCTTTATGAGCATCGTCACGTGCATAAGCAACAATTCCGCCTTGTGAAATGCGATATAAAGGAGGAACGGCTAAAAACAGGTGTCCTTTACGAATGAGGTCAGGCATCTCCTGATAGAAAAAAGTAATCAGCAAAGAAGCAATATGCGCGCCATCAACGTCCGCATCTGTCATGATGATGATGCGATCATAACGCAAGTCGCTTTCTTTGTATTTCGAGTGGGTACCGCATCCCAGTGCCAGAATGAGATCGGAAATAATCTGATTATTGCTAAGCTTATCGCGTCCGGCACTGGCGACATTCAGGATTTTTCCTCTTAACGGCAAAACAGCCTGCGTCGCGCGATTGCGAGCTTGTTTTGCTGAACCGCCTGCAGAATCACCTTCAACGAGGAACAGCTCGGCTCCAGCGGCAGAATTATGTGTACAATCCGCAAGTTTTCCAGGAAGTCGCAATTTGCGAACTGCTGTTTTACGACTTACTTCTTTTTCCTGACGTCTTTTGAGCCGTTCCTCGGCTCTATCCACAACCCAATCAAGAAGTTTGGTCGCTTCTTGTGGCGAATTGGCTAGCCAGTGATCAAAGGGGTCGCGAATAGCGTTTTCAACAATCTTTTGTGCTTCCGCTGTTGCTAAACGGTCTTTAGTCTGCCCGACAAATTCCGGTTCTCGAATAAACACAGAAAGCATAACGGCAGCAGATATCATAACATCATCTGTTGTAATAACCGATGCACGTTTATTACCGATCAACTCGGCATAGGCCTTCAATCCCCGCAACAGCGCCTGTCTCAAACCGGCTTCATGGGTTCCGCCTTCACCGGTAGGAATGGTGTTGCAATAAGAATGGACAAAGCCGTCACCACCATACCATGTAATGGCCCATTCAACCGAGCCATGGCCACCGCGTTGCTCAGTTTTCCCTGCAAAAATATCGGAAGTAACTTGGTATTCTCCATTGAGGGATGAACTTAAAAAATCTTTCAAGCCACCCGGAAAATGAAAAACAGCTTTTTCGGGGATATCATTTTTTCCTACGAGCTTTTCCGGAGCGCAATTCCAACGGATTTCGACACCACCGAAGAGATAGGCCTTGGAACGTGCCATTTTATATATCAATTCGGGGTCAAAAGCGGCTTTTGGACCAAATATTTCTGCATCGGGGTGAAAACGCACGCGCGTGCCGCGACGATTATGAACTTCGCCTAAATCCTCAAGCCCTGTTTGCGGAATTCCACGTGAAAAACGCTGGCGGTAAAGTCGACGTCCACGTGCTACTTCAACTTCCATATCATCGGATAAAGCATTAACGACCGATATACCGACACCATGCAAGCCCCCCGACGTTTCATAAGCTTTTCCGTCGAATTTGCCGCCAGAATGAAGCTGGGTCATAATGACTTCGAGTGTCGATTTGTCTGGCATTTGCGGATGGTTTTCAACCGGTATGCCGCGTCCGTTATCAGTAACTGTGAGGTAACCTTCATTATCCAGCGTGACATCGATGAAATTGGCGTAACCGGCGACGGCTTCATCCATTGAATTATCGATAACTTCGGCAAACAAATGATGGAGCGCTTTGCTATCTGTGCCGCCAATATACATACCGGGCCGCAAACGCACAGGCTCGAGACCTTCCAACACACGAATCGAAGACGCATCATAGCTATCTTCGGCGTCGGTGGTGATATTCAGAGACTTCGAAGTTTGCCTATCTTTTTTACCCGAATTTGCGGTTTTCGAAGGTGAATCGACAAGTTCTTTTACGGTTTCGGTTTGGCTTTGCAAGTTGCCAAAAAGGTCATTATGTTTCTCGTCCATCGGTCCCGATTATATATCCAATAATTAACAGAAGGTCAGTTCATGCGATTCGTATGATTTTTACACATTTGACGAAAAAAAGCGAGAATGTTCGTGTTATGTTCGCGACACTTTTCTTTGTGATCAATTCGTGCGAAAGGATATACACGGCTATAATATTTCCGGAATAGAGCAATGACAACAGTTTCTGTGATAAGCCCATTTTATAATGAAGGACGCGGTCTTCAACTGTTTGTTGAAAAAGTTGCGCATGTTTTTGCCAGTCTGGATTATGATTTGACGATCATAATGGTTGATGACGGTTCAAAAGATAATAGCTGGTCAAGCTTAAAAGAAATTGTTCCGGAAAATTTCAAACTTTTAGGCATACGTTTGGCCAAAAACTTCGGGAAAGAAGCCGCCATTGCTGCCGGCCTTTCATTGGCTGATAGCGATGTAGTGATTACGATTGATTGTGATTTGCAACACCCCCCAGAATTGATGGAATCGATGCTCAAATTTTGGGAAGAGGGGGCTGAGATTGTTTTAGCTGTAAAACAGGAGCGTCAGAAAGAATCGTTTTTCAACCGGTTGGCAGCCAAGTTTTTTTATAAAATTTTCCATTGGATTACTGAAAATGATATCGATGGATCTTGCGATTTTATACTTCTGGACCGCAAAGTTGTCACTGCGCTGAACGCTTTGCCAGAAAAACTCTTTTTTTATCGTGGAGTTGTTCAATGGATTGGTTTCAAGCAAAAAAGCCTTTCATTCATACCAGCTGATCGACAAAATGGAAAAAGTAGTTATTCATTTTGGAAAAAAATTAGACTGGCAGTGGATTCTCTAACGGGTTTTTCAGCAAAACCATTAATTGTTATCTGGCTTTTAACATTTCTCTTCATGATCTTTGCAACGGTGATTGGTGGAGAAGCCTTAATTTCTAAAATTATGGGAAAGTCGGTTGGCGGGTTTTCTACTTTGATTTTGGTTGTGCTTATAACAGGCGTGGCAATTCTCTCCTGTTTTTGCGTTCTTTCAGCCTATGTGCGCCAAATATTTTACGAGGTCAAAAATCGTCCGCGTTATCTCATTAGTGATCAAATTGGTGTGGACGCAGAATACGGCCCCAAAAAAAGAAAAATTGAAGAATGACGCTATATTGCCTTATGAATGCGGATGATTTTGCACTGAACGCATCTTGTTCGAATGCCATTATCACTGCGGTAAAAGAGGGAAGACTTCAAGCGACAAGTGTTCTCGCTGGAGGTGAAGATCAGGTAAGTTACAACGCACTGAACGAGGCGGGCGATGTTTTCATAAACGCACATCTCAACCTTCTGGAAGGAAAAGCCTTGACGGAGGGAGGAAGCGAATTCGGATTAACAACTGACGATGACTTCTTTTGTTTATCTTTGGGAGGCTTGTTGAGAAAACTATGGTTTTCGCCAAAAACAAAGTTGCTTCAGGAGTGGATTTTTAACGAATTTTGTTGCCAGATCGAGTCCGTTTACAAGCATTTTGACAATAAGCAAATAAGGATTGATGGGCATTTACATATCCATACTTTACCGCCGTTAAAAGGGGTTATCGAAAAGCTCCTGAATAAATATTCTGTTTGCTACATTCGCACCCCTTATGAAATCAGATATCGCTATAGTCCTTTTTCAATTGAAAATATGAAAGGTAATTTGCGGCGGCAATTGCTGGGGTGGTGGGCAAATGATATGAAAACTTTGGCCCAACAATATCATCTTGAGACAGCCGATTTCTTTTTGGGGGCGACCGCGAGTTGCCGGCTAACTTTGGACGATATCGATAGAAGTTTGGCAATGATATCACGCCAAGCCGGTGGGAAAGATGCAACAATCGAAATAATGATACATCCCGTTGTTAAAGGCTTTTCCGAGGGTAGTTTTTATAAGGATAGCCTTTATCGCTCGGCTCACATAACTCAGGAACGGCTAGAGGAACTGGACCTGTTGTTATCTGACGAACTCATCCAAATTATGAAAAATCATAACGCTGTTTTCGTAGATGTGAGCAATTAAATTGTTAATTACTTTCATAATTTCTTAAAAAAAACGATGTGATTGAGAAAAAAATTGGCAAACAACCCCGCAATAGATCCGGCTGCAACAGCTAGAAACATAGTTACAGGATTAACTTCGCTAACGCTCTTTATGACAGCCATACTTGCGCAATAATTAAAACTGCCGCCGATTGTAGCCAAGGCAATATAGGTACACCAGCCTTTCAGGTTCTTAAAACGTGCTTCACGTCCGCGAAATGATATTTTGGTGTTGAAGACCCAAGTGAAGGTAGCAGCAATAATAAAAGCTGCTGCTCGTGCGAGCCAAAGGTTTAACCCCGCGGTTTGCAAAATCCAGAATGTCAAAAAATCAATCCAAAAGGCGATCGCACCCGAACATAAAAACCACAGAATCGTCTTATGTCTTTGGTAGAATTTGATACTACGGACAGCTATTGCCGTCCTCCAATTATTTTGTCTCGGCGGTGTAATTGTCATTATAATGCCCAAGGCACATATTTTTTTTCCCTAGAGATATAAACAGATAATCTCCTAAATCGAATATCCTGTAATAAGGGGTGGTTGTATCCGGTAAAGCGCGGTTAGCACATAGTTGTGTTACTAATTCATGAGCCTTCGGCGTATCCGACAGATTGATAATGTTATTATAACCGAACTCTTTTAACTCAGATGAAAGCTCCCAGGAATTGGCAAAAGGAATTATAGCGGCAACGAGCCGCATTCTTTGCGTTGTCTGTGCAACAAATAGTGATTTTCCTAATCCGCCGATGACCACAGCAGGTTTATCAGCAGGATAACGTTCCAGGGAAGTTGCAATGCGTTGCAGATAAAAACGGTTTAAATCATTCTGAATTCGGGTTGCGCTGTTGACGATATAACTGAACACAAGCGGGCATAGAAGCAAGAGGAGTAAAGTCACCCAAATTAATTTTGTATTGGCAAATGTTCCGATTTTTTCAACGAGCTCAGGTTGCTGGAAAACCGTGATAAACCGGGATAGCAGAAAAACGATCAACACAGAAAAGAAAATTGATGCTGGCATAACTCTCGGGGGAATAACGCCATCGCCAACAATTCCGTATAATACACCGAGTGAAATGGGTAACATGAATAAAAAAACAATTGAACAAATCGTGGCTCTCAAAACCGGATGATCAAAGTTTGTATGTCTATAAAAGTGAAGCTGAATTTGGATAAATGCCAGACAGATAGACACTGAATACAATATTTTACCGGTAGTGGATAGAAAACCGAAATAACGAGAAAAAACGTTTTCCATCATAACTGCAAAATATTTCCAAACACCTTTTTCACCGAAAAAAATAAACTGGCTTTTTCCGGTCGCGTATTTATTAATGAACAATTTGTCGAAGAAATAGGTAGCAATACAAATACAGGCAGCGAAAACGAATGCTTTGATTAAAAATTTTATAGTGGAATAGACGGGTTTTCCGCTATAAATCGCATATAATGCTTCGATTACGATAAGAACAATAAACATGTTAATATAGGATTGGTAAAATCCCATTGAAACAAAGCACAATAACGCTGATTTTAGTTTCGATTGATTGTAGTAGGCCCATCCCAGCAGACCACAGGCAACGCCCATCGCCATAATGACGCAATCGAAACGATAGAAAAAAGCCGACAAAAGAAAAGGATTAAAAAGATAGGTAACGACCAGAACTGCGGTTGTCGCATTGAACGGGATCGCACGTATTTTTAAACTCAAACATGTTGAGATTATTGTTAGAAACAAAGCAACCAACAGGAAAAAGGGTGACGAGTCGGGCACCCACTGCCAGTCAGCCGAAAGAAAATATGCGAGTATATCTGCGAATGGTCTTCCTAATTCGCCCCATCCCGGTTTTTGTGAGATAAGACGTTCAAAATCATCACGGTAGTAATAGCTCCCGATGACAAGTGGGAAATAAAATAAAACAGTAGCAATAGAGGTGGTAATTAAAAACTTTTTTTGGTCTGTATTGTCGCAGATCATAATTTCGAACCTAATGGTTTAGAGAACGTGTTGGGCCAAATATTTTTTCAAAAGTTTTTTTAAGGACAACGTCAACATCCGCCATCGTGACAGGCAAGCCGAGATCAACCAAACTGGTTACTCCATGGTCGGAAATTCCGCACGGAACTATACCACTATAATGCGATAAATCTGGCTCCACATTGAGAGCAATTCCATGAAAACTAACCCATTTACGTAAACGAATACCAATGGCTGCAATTTTGTCTTCAGCCGGTTCATTTTTTATTGTCGATGGTTTTTCTGGTCTTACGACCCATACGCCAACCCTGTCTTCCCGACGTTCACCCTTAATGTTGAATGCGGCAAGAGTCTGTATAATCCACTCTTCCAAAGCTCCGATAAATGCGCGAACGTCTTCCTTTCGTCTCTTTAAGTCAAGCATGACATAAATGACACGCTGTCCAGGGCCATGATAGGTAAACTCGCCACCTCTACCCGTTTGGTAAACAGGAAAACGGTCGGGGGCGAGTAGATCGCTTTTTTTTGCACTGGTTCCAGCGGTATAAATAGGTGGATGTTCCAACAACCAGATGCGTTCATCCGCTTCACCTGAAGCAATTTTAGCAATGCGTTCTTCCATTTCATGAAGAGCGTAGGGGTAAGGTGTCAATCCATCACTAACCAACCATTCTACCGGACGGGCAGGGGAAACGCTGGGCAAAAAAATATGATCGAGATTTTGACGTATGTTATTATTCATCATATCCTGAGAAGAAAAAACTTCAACTTGCGCAATTTATAAGCTTCAATCAATTAAATCAAGGTAAAGCCTTAGTCCAATCGCCACGCCAACGCGCAGGGATCGACGACTACGTTCTTTACCAAATTCGAGCATAAAAAACAGTAATGCAATGTGAAAAGACAAAGGGAGCTTGGGTGAGTTAGCGTTTAATTAAAAAATATATTATTGACGCCAAAGTCAGGATGTTAAATTAAAAAATTTAACAACTTAAATATTTTTTATAAAATTATATATAAATAATATAAAAATAAATACATTACGAATAATTATGAAAATAATTTCACGTTACGATTAAATATATTTTTTTATAATAATTTTTAGTGATAGGGGGATTATAAAGATAATGGATATTTTTATCGTTTATATTTCGATGATATGATCGGGTAATTCGTTTTCGGTAGTTGCGTTCCGTGGAAAATAGTGTGTCAGTACTTCGCCCGACTTTTTTATGGCATCGACATAAGCTTCGGTCAAATGACCTTCCCTTGCCTTGGTCATCATTCCTTTGACGATATCATTCCAGATTTCTGCAGGTACTTTTTCGACAATTTTGATATCCGATATAACTTCCGCATAATGTTCAGCTTGCGAAATGAAAAGCAGGATACCTGTCCGTTTCTTTGTATGATTGATATTTTGTGCAAGAAATTGCCGCACTGCATTCGCATGACAAATGCGATTTTTAATTGCGGCCGGTGTTATGAGAAGCCGTAACTGCGGTAGAATCGACAAATAAAATAAGCCCAGAAGGTGGATGGCAAGGACGGTGGAGGCAAAATAATGTAGGGGAACATCATGCCAAAACCAATGAATTCCATAGGCCGCAATGATTGAAGTAAAAAAAATCGCTACAGTCCAAATGAAAAATGAAATGAAAAAATAATTGTCACTTTCTTTTGCAAAAACCGCGAAAATTTCTCCGTTCGTCGACTTTTCTGCGGAACAAATAGCTGCACCAATTTGATCACGTTGAAGAATATTTGTATGATTTGCAGAGTTTGTTTGCATCACCATCGCCCTGAAGCTCCACCGCCTCCCGATGAACCACCGCCGCCGCCAAAGCCACCGCCAAAGCCGCCGGAACCCCCTCCAAATCCACCGCCGAATCCGCCTCCACCGAATCCTCCGCCTTTGCCACTCCCTAAGAACCAAAGAACAAACACGATGCCAAGCCAACGGTAACGTCTTGGTCCGACTTTTGTACCGAAGATAGATGCAAGTACGGGGAGTACAAAAAAGAATAAAAATATTAGAACGGCAACGGTATTCGCAATCATGTCCTGTCTTTGTTGTTGCCTAACTCTTTCCTGTTCAATCTGTTGGTAGTCGTGAACACGTGCATCAAAATCTGCTTTGCTACCTGTCAGAACATCGGCGATCGCTGCAACTCCTTCAACAATACCTTTTTCAAAATTATCTTGCCTGAAATTCGGTAAAATAATTGCATTAATAATAGTCGAAGAGAGAGCGTCGGTCAGAACTCCTTCCAGACCATAGCCGACCTCGATTCTAACTTGTCTCTCGCTTGGAGCTATGAGCAGCAACACACCATTATTCATTTGTTTTTGCCCTAATGCCCAGCGCCTGAACAAGGTATTTGCATAGGTTTCGATATCATGTCCTGATAGGGTTGGTAATGTAGCGACGACGATTTGGTCTCCCGTTTTGTCCTCCAGAGAAGAGAGCTTCTCGATTAAAGAGGCTCTTCCCGTCGGACTTATCAGGTTAGCATTATCGACTACCCGACCAGAAAGGGCAGGCAGAGAATCTTCTGCTAACGTGTCGACACACAAAAACGGTGGGATGAAGATGAAGGCCAATCCTAGAAAAAATAGTGCTCTGTTGATTGGCCAACGGAAATGATTCATTTGTTGAACTCGACCTTAGGTGCTTTCTCGGCTGCTTCGTCGATTGAAAATGTCGGCATGGGCTTTGCGTCGCGATACCACAACCAAGTCCAAATCATAGTTGGCATGGTTTTGAGTGCAGTGTTGTAGATACGAACCGCTTCTATATAATCACGTCGTGCAACAGCAATCCTATTTTCTGTTCCTTCCAGTTGCGATTGTAGAGCGAGAAAATTTTGATTCGCTTTCAAATCTGGATAATTTTCAGCTACAGCCATCAAGCGGGATAGTGCTCCGGTGAGATTGGACTGGTTGTTGATAAATTGTTGCATTGCCTCGGGATTATTGAGCATATCGGCATTAATGTTTGTCTGCGTTGCCTTTGCACGTGCCTCGACAACGCCGGTCAATACAGCCTGTTCATGCTGTGCATATCCCTTCACCGTTTCAACGAGATTCGGTATCAGATCTGATCGCCGCTGATATTGGTTGAGAACTTCACTCCAAGCGGCGTGAGCTTTTTCTTCGTTGGTTGGAATCGTATTAAATCCGCATCCGGACAGGACGGGCAGAAGCAATGAAAATAGTAGAAAAATAAAGGGCAGTTTGAGGGAATGAGAGTCGTTTTTGAGATAAACCGCTTGCATAAAATCATCTCCATATAAAAACACCATAAAGGTGCAGATAGGAAAAACTTTGATATTGAAAAGATCTTTATCACGCTTTTTATGGCTTTTTGTCGGTGACAAGAAAAAATTGATTCAAGCAACTTACCAGATGTTTGGTTTTCGATGGCAGGCTGATTCGATGGCTGATATCCTGGTTTTGTGAAAAACCGGCAAGGAATCATGATCAATCGTGATCAACTTGAAACCAAATAATTTTAGTGAGTGGGCTTGTCAGGTGTTTTATGGCTTCGTTGATAAGTAGATAACGGTAAAACCGATACATGTTATAAGTTTGTTTGATCAGCGACTAATAGAACCCAAAGGGCAATTTTTTAAGTCAAATAGTGAAGATTATGACGACTTTAAGCCCTATTTAACGAAATGACAAAACTATTCAATTTTGGCTTTAACAATAGACAAGTGATCGTTAGCCACATGTAACGCAAAAACTTCATGTTATGGTCTTGATATTCTTTATTAGATGCAATTTTTACGAAGTCGGATCCTATTTTCACGAATTCCCGATCGACGAATTCTTGTAAACAAATTCGCTCTTCCCGGATTCCTCAATCACTTAAAAGAGGATATCCAGCTCTTCTGCGTTTTAAAGCGCAAATCGAAACGCCCGAAAGGGCTCAAAAACTTTATCATTGAATGAGAAAAAATGGTAGGCGATGAGAGACTCGAACTCCCGACATCCTCGGTGTAAACGAGGCGCTCTACCAGCTGAGCTAATCGCCCGCCGTTACCTTGGTCGGTAACAACTGCAGCTCTCTTTAGGCAAAAGTTTTCCTAAACGCAAGAGAAAGATCGCATCCAATTAGTTTTTTTTACTGAAAAAATTAAAAATCGCGGTTTTCCGCCATTTTTCGTGAAAAAAACAATTTTTATAAAAAAACTCAACTCTTGTCGCTTGACAGATGCAGACGAACACCTTAAACGACCGCACACAGTCACAATGACTGAACTGAAAAGTGCGCGGGTGTAGCTCAGTTGGTTAGAGCGCCGGCCTGTCACGCCGGAGGTCGCGGGTTCGAGTCCCGTCACTCGCGCCATTTTCAAACAGCTTTTAAAAGCTCGTTGGAATTGGCATTTTTCCTAAAATATCCATTATTTTTTAAATCTCCCGATAATAAAAGATCTCTCTATATTCCGTCGGGAATCCGTCCGGTAAAATCTGTTCCTTCGTGCTCTCCAGCGGCGTTTTAAAGTTTCATGATAGAATCTGCTCAAGCGTCGCTATGCTCGAAATTTCAGATAAAAAAGGAAAAATGTGTCGTTTTGGCTCAACAATGACGTAAATATCGTTGCTCGCCAAAACGTGACCAGATGAATAAAATGGGAAATTTTCTATACTTTATCTCGAATAATATACGTAAAAATCCTACCAATACATTGTTTTCTAATTGTTTTTTTGAATAATCAAGAATGTTTTACACATTGATGCTTTTTTTAACATGCTGGATTTTTGCACAGCTTGTGATTTTATGATAGCGTTAGCTATTGCGCAGGAGCGTTTGGTGGGGTAACGCTTAGCGCAGATTTGTCGCACGGCATGCCCTTTAAGCTGCACGGGCGGGATTAACTTATCAACCAGCAAAGTCGTCGATTTAACCGACGTTGGTTGCGTTAGTTCGGCACCTAATTAAAGGCAGAAGTGAACCATGGCTGATCTTATTAGTTCTTATTTGCCAGTATTGATTTTTATCATCGTATCGGCGTTGATAGCTGGCGTACTTTTGATAATGCCTTACATCGTGGCTTATCGTTCCCCAGATCCGGAAAAATTATCTGCATATGAATGTGGTTTTAACTCGTTTGATGATGCACGTATGAAATTCGATATCAGATTTTATCTGGTTTCAATTCTATTTATTATTTTCGATCTGGAAGTAGCCTTTCTTTTTCCGTGGGCTGTTTCATTTGACGCGATCGGCTGTTTTGGTTTTCTTTCGATGATGGTGTTTCTTGCTGTGTTGACCGTCGGATTTATTTATGAATGGAAAAAAGGAGCACTTGAATGGGATTGATTCATGACAATTCGGCTTTGGTCGCTCCTAAGCCTAAAGGCATAATTGATCCAAATACAGGAAAACTGATTGGATCGGATGACGAGTTTTTCCAAAATATAAGCGGTGAGCTTTCTGATAAAGGTTTCTTGGTGACCTCGGTTGATGCACTTGTAACCTGGGCAAGAACCGGCTCGCTTATGTGGATGAGTTTTGGTCTGGCATGCTGTGCAATCGAATTGATGCAATGTTCCATGCCACATTATGATAATGAACGGTTTGGCTATGCACCGCGTGCTTCACCGCGTCAATCTGATGTGATGATGGTCGCTGGCACATTGACGAACAAAATGGCACCTGCACTGAGAAAAGTTTATGACCAGATGCCGGAACCCCGTTATGTGATTTCGATGGGATCGTGCGCAAATGGTGGTGGCTATTATCATTATTCATATTCTGTTGTCAGGGGATGTGATCGGATAGTGCCTGTAGATATCTATATTCCGGGCTGCCCACCAACGGCTGAAGCTTTGCTTTATGGTGTGCTTCTGTTGCAGAAAAAGATACGTCGCACCGGTTCGATTGAACGGTGAGGGGAGAGCAGTTGATGACTACTGAAGCGCTAAAGGAATTGCAATCCTATGTTACAGAACGCTTGGAGACTGTAATTGAGGATTCAACTTTTGCCTATAATGAGCTCACGCTCGTATCGAAACTTGATGCAATTGTCGATGTCCTGTCGTTTTTGAAAGATGATTCACATTGTCAATTTGTTTGTCTGATTGATATATGTGGTGTCGATTATCCGGAACGGGAAAAACGCTTCGATGTTGTCTACCATCTTTTGTCACCTCGTCACAATCTTCGGCTGCGTGTGAAAGTCCGCACGGACGAAGATACACCGGTTCCTTCTGCGTGCAGTATATATCCGGGTGCGGAATGGTATGAACGCGAGACCTATGATATGTACGGTGTTCTCTTTTCCGGTCATCCTGATTTGCGGCGTATTTTGACGGATTACGGTTTTGAAGGTCATCCTTTGCGGAAAGATTTTCCAACGTCAGGGTTTGTCGAATGCCGATATGATAATGAAGTAAAACGGGTTGTTTACGAGCCGGTTGTGCTTCGTCAGGAAATGCGTAATTTTGATTTTATGTCTCCATGGGAAGGAACCGAATATGTTCTGCCGGGTGACGAAAAAGCTGGGGGTGCAAAATGAGTTGCTATCCGGCCCGTTTAAAGTCGAGCGTTACGAATTCCGGTTTTCAATCATTGCTTAACGTCGTGAACGCTCAGATCATTACATTCATACCATTTCGAGACAGAGGAGTTGATCGTGGCTGAGGTCAATGTCCGTAATTTCAATATAAACTTTGGTCCGCAACATCCTGCTGCACACGGTGTTTTGCGTATGGTTCTTGAGCTTGATGGCGAGGTCGTCGAACGTGTTGATCCGCACATTGGTCTGCTTCACCGTGGCACCGAAAAGCTCATGGAAACGAAGACCTATTTGCAGGCTACCCCTTATCTCGACAGGTTGGATTATGTTGCCCCGATGAATCAGGAACATGCATTTGTTCTTGCCGTCGAGAAATTGTTGGGGCTAGAGGTTCCTAAAAGAGGACAACTCATTCGTGTTCTATTTTCGGAGATTGGTCGTATTCTCAATCATTTGCTGAACGTTACGACACAGGCAATGGACGTTGGCGCATTGACGCCTCCATTGTGGGGATTCGAACAACGCGAAAAACTAATGATTTTTTATGAACGTGCTTGTGGGGCTCGTTTACACGCAAATTACTTCAGACCGGGTGGTGTGCATCAGGATTTACCGGAAAAACTGGTAGAAGATATCGGCGAATTTATTGACCCGTTTTTGGTTGCGCTTGATAAACTTGATGAGCTTGTCACACCGAACCGTATTTTCAAACAACGTAACGTTGATATCGGTGTTGTGAAGATTGAAGATGCATGGGTTCGCGGTTTTTCCGGTGTAATGATTCGCAGTGCAGGCATTCCTTGGGATTTGCGTAAGAGCCAGCCCTACGAATGTTATGACGAAATGGACTTCGATATACCAATCGGTAAAAACGGCGATTGTTACGATCGTTATCTCATCCGCATGGAAGAGATGCGTCAATCGGCCAAAATTATGCGTCAATGTGTTGAACGCTTGTTGAGTACCGAAAAAAGTGGGCCTGTTCTGGCTGTTGACCATAAAGTCACTCCGCCCAGAAGAGCTGCTATGAAAAGTTCGATGGAATCTCTTATTCATCATTTTAAACTCTATTCGGAAGGGTTTCATGTTCCTGCCGGAGAAGTTTATGCTGCTGTTGAAGCGCCAAAAGGTGAATTTGGGGTTTATCTGGTTTCGGAAGGCAAAAATAAACCTTACCGTGTAAAGTTGCGTGCTCCCGGTTATGCGCATTTGCAAGCGATGGATTTTCTTACACGGGGTCATTTACTGGCTGATGTTACTGCAATACTGGGTTCTATTGATATTGTTTTTGGAGAGGTTGATCGCTGATGTCTGTGCGCCGTCTTGCCAATGAAGCCATACAACCCAGCTCATTTTCCTTTAATAAGGAGAATTTAAAATGGGCAGAAAAGACTATTGCTAAATATCCGGAAGGGCGGCAAAGGTCTGCTGTCATTCCATTGCTTATGCGCGCTCAGGAACAGGAGGGATGGGTTACCCGTGCGGCAATAGAATATGTCGCAGACATGCTTTCGATGGCCTATATCAGGGTGCTGGAAATTGCGACATTCTATACTCAATTCCAATTGAAGCCGGTCGGGACAAAAGCTCATGTTCAGGTATGCGGTACCACTCCTTGTATGTTGAGGGGCGCGGGGGACCTTATTAAAGTTTGCAAAAACAAAATAAATGAAGCTCCTTTTGTGACCAATAAGGATGGAACTCTTTCTTGGGAAGAAGTCGAATGCTTGGGGGCATGTACAAATGCGCCGATGGTTATGATCTTTAAAGATACTTACGAGGATCTTACGCCAGAGCGTTTGGAAGAAATTATTGACGCATTCGAGGCAGGTAAGGGTGATACCATTCCGGTAGGCCCACAAAATGGGCGTAAGACGTCGGAACCGATTACCGGTCTTACGTCATTGCTGGATGGAGAACAAAAAACAACCAAGAAAAAGTCTTCCGCAAAGAAGGCAGAAGAATGAGGCATTGGTTGAGGTTGGACTGTTTAATCAAGGTTGGAAGATTTTCGGTAAAGCAGTCTGAAGTAGCTGAATAAGGTATTGAAACGAAGGAAAAGGTGAGAAATGCTGGCAGATAGTGATCGCATCTTCACCAATATATACGGTTTAAAAGATAAGTCTCTCAAAGGCGCGATGTCTCGCGGTTGTTGGGACGGAACCAAAGCCATTCTTGAGAAGGGCCGTGACTGGATCATCAACGAGATGAAAGCGTCCGGTTTGCGCGGAAGAGGTGGTGCGGGATTTTCGACCGGTATGAAGTGGTCTTTCATGCCTAAACAGAATGATGGGCGTCCGCATTATTTGGTTGTCAACGCTGATGAATCGGAACCGGGAACTTGTAAAGACCGTGAAATATTACGCCACGATCCTCATACGCTGATCGAAGGATGTGTTATTGCGACTTTTGCTATGGGAGCGCACACAGCTTTTATCTATGTTCGCGGAGAATATATTCGTGAACGTGAGGCTTTGCAGGCAGCGATTGACGAATGTTACGACGCCGGTCTTCTCGGTAAAAAGACAAAACACGGTCATGCATGCGATATCATCGTTCACCATGGTGCAGGTGCATATATTTGTGGTGAAGAGACGGCTCTCTTGGAAAGCTTGGAAGGTAAAAAAGGCCAACCGCGGTTAAAACCGCCTTTCCCTGCCAATATGGGTGTTTATGGTTGTCCAACGACAGTTAATAATGTCGAGTCAATTGCTGTTTCTCCGACGATCTTGCGGCGTGGGGCATCGTGGTTTTCGTCTATTGGCCGGCCGAATAATGTGGGCACGAAACTCTTTATGTTTTCCGGACACGTTAACACACCTTGTGTTGTTGAAGAAAGTTTGGGACTTACGTTTCGGGAATTGATCGAGAAACACGCCGGCGGAATTCGCGGCGGCTGGGATAATCTTCTGGCCGTTATTCCGGGTGGTGCTTCCTGTCCGGTCGTACCGGGAGAAAAAATGCCGGATGCGATAATGGACTTTGATGGCATGAAGGCAATCGGTTCTTCATTCGGCACGGGCGGTGCAATTGTAATGGATAAATCGACAGATATCATCAAAGCTATTTGGCGTATTTCTGCGTTTTTCAAACATGAAAGTTGCGGACAATGTACCCCTTGTCGTGAAGGCACCGGCTGGATGATGCGTCTTTTGGGACGCATGGTCGAAGGACGGGCACAAAAGCGTGAAATAGATCTTTTGTTTGACGTTTCAAAACACGTTGAAGGACATACAATTTGCGCATTGGGGGATGCGGCCGCTTGGCCTGTACAGGCCCTTATCAGAAATTTCCGTCCTGAAATAGAAAAACGTATTGATGATTATACGCGCAATGCGGTTCAGAGTAAGAATATTGCTTTGGAAGCAGCAGAATAAAGACGGCAGTGTTCGAGAATTTAGAGTTTTAAAGGTTAGGCGGTTTATCCGCGGACTGGAATAACAATGGCGAAGATCAAAATTAACGGAAAAGAGATCGAAGTACCGGATCACTATACGCTTCTTCAGGCTGCCGAGGCAGCGGGAGCCGAGGTTCCGCGTTTCTGCTTCCATGAGCGGTTATCGATCGCTGGTAACTGCCGCATGTGCCTTGTTGAAGTGAAGGGTGGTCCTCCCAAGCCGACGGCTTCATGTGCAATGGGTGTGCGCGATTTGCGTCCTGGTCCCAATGGGGAGCCGCCGGAGATGTTTACCAACACTCCGATGGTCAAAAAGGCACGTGAAGGTGTGATGGAATTCCTCCTCATCAATCACCCGCTTGACTGTCCGATTTGTGATCAGGGGGGTGAATGCGACCTTCAGGATCAAGCAATGGCTTATGGTCACGATTTCTCGCGTTATACAGAAGACAAGCGTGCTGTTGAAAACAAGTATATCGGGCCATTGGTAAAGACGGTGATGAACCGTTGTATCCATTGTACAAGATGTGTGCGTTTTACAACGGAAGTAGCGGGAATATCGGAGCTTGGATTGATTGGACGTGGTGAAGACGCAGAGATTACCACTTATCTTCAGCAAGCCATGACATCCGAATTGCAAGGCAACGTTATTGACCTTTGCCCCGTTGGAGCTTTGACGTCGAAGCCTTATGCTTTCCACGCTCGTCCGTGGGAACTTACAAAGACTGAAACGATCGATGTGATGGATGCGTTGGGGAGTGCCATTCGGGTCGATACACGCGGGCGGGAAGTTATGCGTATCATGCCACGTGTCAACGACGATATTAACGAAGAATGGATTTCTGATAAAACGCGTTTTATCTGGGATGGTTTGCGCACCCAAAGACTTGATCGGCCATATGTCCGGAAAGAAGGCAAATTGGTCGAAGCAAGCTGGTCAGAAGCATTCGGAGCTATCAAATCAGCCGTAGAATTTGCTTCGGCTGACAAGATCGGCGCTGTTGCCGGTGATTTTGCTACTGTAGAAGAGATGTATGCACTAAAAATGTTGCTGAAATCTCTTGGTTCTACCGCGGTGGATTGTCGGCAGGACGGGAGCTTCCCTTCGGCTGAAAACGGGCGTTCGTCCTATATGTTCAATCCTAAGATCATCGGAATTGAAGAAGCCGATGCGCTCTTGATTATCGGCTCCAATCCACGCTTTGAAGCGGCGGTAATGAACGCAAGAATTCGCAAACGCGAACGTCAGGGGAATTTCCCGATCGGCGTTATCGGAGATAAATTGGAACTACGTTATCCTTATACTTATCTCGGTGCAGGTGCCGATACTCTTGCGCAAGTGGTCAACGGTAAAAACGAATTTTTTGAAGTTTTGAAAAAAGCCGAAAAACCGTTGATTATCGTGGGGCAGGCCGCTTTGGTTGGAGAAACTGGCGAAGCCGTGTTGAAGTCGATAGCCAAGCTTTGTGTTGAAGTCGGCGCACTCTCGGAGACATGGAACGGTTTGGGCGTTCTTCAAACAGCAGCTTCACGTGTAGGCGGGTTGGATATCGGTTTTTCTTCGCAGCTTGGTGCAGAAAACATTGTTCAAAACTCTGATGTATTGTTCCTTCTTGGAGCTGACGAAATCGATCTTGATAAAAAGAGAGGATTTACCGTCTACATTGGTAGTCATGGAGACAATGGCGCACTCAATGCGGATGTCATTTTGCCAGCATCGGCCTATACCGAAAAATCCGGCATTTATGTCAATACAGAGGGGCGCGTTCAAATGACTGCACGTGCAGCCTTTGCACCGGGAGAAGCCAAAGAAGATTGGGCGATTATAAGGGCCCTGTCGGAAGTTTTGGGGCGTAAGTTGCCGTTTGATACATTGGCAGAATTGCGCCGTAACTTGTTCGAAAATTTCCCGCATATGGCCAATATAAACGCAGTTAAAACCGGGGATATCAAAGACATTGAAAAGCTCGGTTCGCAGACTGCCAAACTTGGCAAGCAAACCTTTTCTTCTTTGATAAAAGACTTCTATTTGACAAACCCGATTGCCCGTGCGTCGGCTGTAATGGCTGAATGTTCAGCCCTTGCAAAAGCCCGACTGACAGAAGCGGCAGAATGAAGGTAGAGAGGAAAAATAAAGACGATGGGTGATTTCTTTATGACCTGGCTGCTTCCCCTGCTGATTATCGTCGGCAAAGCGGTACTGCTTTTGGTAGTTTTGTTGATTATTATCGCATATCTGCTTTATGCCGATAGAAAGATTTGGGCCGCCGTTCAATTGCGGCGTGGGCCAAATGTTGTAGGGCCTTGGGGCTTGTTCCAATCTTTTGCGGATTTGATCAAATTCGTTGTTAAAGAACCGATCATTCCGGCAGGAGCAAATAAGGGCGTGTTTTTGCTTGCGCCGTTTATTTCTTCTACATTGGCGTTATCGGCATGGGCTGTTGTGCCAGTGAGTGAAGGTTGGGCAGTTGCAAGCATCAATATCGGACTACTTTATATTCTAGCTATATCTTCACTTGAAGTTTATGGCGTGATCATGGGGGGATGGGCTTCGAACTCGAAATATCCTTTCTTGGGTGCTTTACGTTCTACCGCCCAAATGGTCTCTTATGAAGTTTCGATAGGTTTCGTTCTGGTAACTGTTATTCTGGTGAGCGGTTCGCTTGACCTGACAACAATTGTTAATGGACAGAAAGCGGGGCTGGGTACAAATATCGGACTGCCGTTCAATACGTTCCTTGATTGGAATTGGTTGGCGCTATTTCCGATGTTTATCATCTTCTTTATTTCTGCCTTAGCCGAAACAAATCGTCCACCGTTCGATTTGGTAGAAGCGGAATCCGAGCTTGTTGCCGGCCATATGATTGAATATTCTTCAACGCCTTACATGTTGTTTTTCCTTGGGGAATATGTCGCAATCGTCCTTATGTGCGCGCTGACAACCATTCTTTTCATGGGTGGATGGCTACCGCCTCTCGATGTCTGGTGGCTTAACTGGGTGCCCGGGATTATCTGGTTTGTGCTCAAAGTATGCTTTGTTTTCTTCTGGTTTGCCATGGTGAAAGCATTTGTTCCTCGCTACCGCTATGACCAGCTAATGAGATTGGGTTGGAAAGTATTCCTGCCGATTTCACTCGCAATGGTTGTTATTACGGCAGCTTATTTGAAACTTGTAGGTTGAAGGTGAAGAATATGTCTGGTCTTTTTAGAGCTGCCAAGTCACTTCTTCTGATAGAGTTCTGGAGTGCATTTTGGCTGTCCATGCGCCAGTTTGTTGCTCCAAAACCGACGATCAACTATCCTTATGAGAAGGGAGTTGTTTCTCCCCGCTTTCGTGGTGAACACGCATTGCGCCGTTATCCGAATGGCGAAGAACGTTGTATTGCATGTAAATTATGCGAGGCGATTTGCCCGGCACAAGCTATTACCATCGAAGCAGGACCTCGTCGTAATGACGGCACCCGTCGCACTGTTCGTTACGACATAGATATGGTTAAATGTATTTATTGTGGCTTTTGTCAGGAAGCCTGTCCGGTTGAAGCAATTGTTGAAGGTCCGAACTTCGAGTTTGCTACCGAAACACGGGAGGAACTTTATTATGACAAAGAAAAACTGCTTTCGAACGGAGACCGTTGGGAACGTGAAATAGCACGAAATATTGCTATGGATGCACCTTATCGGTGAGTTTAGAGAAATCGTGTGGTCGCGTTTATTGACGCGGCAGAAGATAAATCGGCGTAATTTTTTGCGTCATCGTTTGGTTTAACTTAGGGGAAACCAATGTTAACAGGTATAGCAGCGGCATTCTTTTATTTGTTCGCTTTCATTATGCTGGCTAGCGCAGTTATGGTTGTTGCCGCGCGTAATCCGGTGCATTCAGTGTTGTTTCTTATTCTTGCGTTCTTTAACGCGGCAGCATTGTTCATTTTAACCGGAGCAGAATTTCTGGGCCTCATCTTATTGGTTGTTTATGTCGGCGCAGTCGCAGTGTTGTTCTTGTTCGTTGTGATGATGCTTGATGTGGATTTTGCCGAATTGAAAAGTGGTGCATTGAAATATGCTCCCATCGGCGCTCTTGTCGGAATAATTATAGCTGTAGAACTGATTGTCGTTTTTGGAAGTTCGTATTTCTCTCCGACACTGGCAGAACATGTTACCGAGCCAATGCCAAGTCTGGCACAGCGTACAAATACACAGGCATTGGGTGACATTCTCTACACTGATTATATTTTCTACTTCCAACTCGCCGGCTTGGTATTGCTGGTGGCGATGATTGGGGCGATCGTTTTGACATTGCAACATCGTGCAGGAGTAAAAAGGCAATCAATCTCGAAACAGGTTGCCAGAATGCCTGAAGACACGATGGAAATTAAAAAAGTTGAATCTGGTAAGGGTATTTAACGGGAAGAATAATATGCACATTGAAATTGCTCACTATCTGACCGTTTCTGCATTGTTGTTCACAATTGGTGTCTTTGGCATTTTTCTGAACAGAAAAAACGTCATTATTATTCTGATGTCGATTGAGCTCATATTGCTTTCAGTCAATTTAAATTTTGTGGCCTTTTCTTCGGTCTTGCACGATCTCGTGGGGCAAGTATTTGCGCTCTTTGTGTTGACCGTTGCTGCAGCAGAAGCTGCAATCGGCTTGGCTATTCTGGTTGTGTTCTATCGTAATCGCGGTTCGATTGCGGTCGAAGATGTTAACGTGATGAAAGGCTGACGCGTTATGTTTTACGCTATTGTCTTCCTACCTATTTTAGGCTTTTTTATTGCCGGATTGGGTGGAAAAACGCTGGGAGCCCGCGCCGCCGAACTGGTGACCTGTACCTTTATGGTAATTGTCGCTGTTCTTTCATGGATAGCATTTTTCGATATTGCTATTGGAAGCGGGCAAACTGTTGATGTTCCAATATTCCATTGGATTAGAGTGGGAGGCTTGCAATTTGATTGGGCTTTGCACATCGATGCTCTAACGGCGGTGATGCTGATCGTTGTCAACACAGTTTCTGCATTGGTTCATATTTATTCTATCGGCTATATGCATAACGATCCGTCGCGACCAAGATTCTTTGCCTACTTGTCGTTTTTTACGTTCATGATGTTGATGCTGGTCACATCGAACAATCTGGTTCAACTCTTCTTCGGATGGGAAGGTGTCGGTTTAGCATCATATCTGT
Organism: Bartonella sp. M0192; assembly: GCF_016102305.1. NCBI lineage: Bacteria > Pseudomonadati > Pseudomonadota > Alphaproteobacteria > Hyphomicrobiales > Bartonellaceae > Bartonella > Bartonella sp. M0192. The sequence goes on from NZ_JACFOU010000001.1 coordinate 1,562,521, forward strand.
TGATCGGTTTTTGGTATCAACGTCCTTCGGCATGTGCTGCGGCAATCAAAGCGTTCGTTGTAAACCGGGTAGGGGACTTCGGATTCCTGATAGGTGTATTCAGCGTTTTCGTTCTGTTCAAATCGGTCAGTTTCAATACGATTTTTTCACGAGCCGCTGATCCGAGTTTCGTTGAACAAATGACTTTTCTCAGTTGGCAAGTTGATGGCAACAAAGCAATAACAGTTGCATGTCTATTTCTCTTTGTCGGTGCAATGGCCAAGTCGGCACAATTCTTCCTGCATACATGGTTGCCTGATGCAATGGAGGGGCCAACACCGGTTTCGGCGCTTATTCACGCCGCCACGATGGTTACCGCCGGCATATTCATGGTTACGCGTATGTCGCCGATTTTCGAGCTTGCTCCGACCGCTCAGACCGTTATTGTGATTATCGGCGCGACAACCGCATTTTTTGCCGCCACTGTCGGTTTGGTACAAAACGATATCAAGCGTGTCATTGCTTATTCTACCTGTTCTCAATTGGGTTATATGTTTGTGGCACTTGGTGTCGGTGCTTACAGTGCTGGTGTCTTCCATTTGTTCACTCACGCATTTTTCAAGGCATTGCTCTTTCTCGGTGCAGGTTCGGTCATTCACGCTGTTTCTGACGAACAAGATATGCGGAAAATGGGTGGTTTGCGTAAGTTTATTCCGACCACCTATTGGATGATGATTATCGGAACGCTCGCTCTGACCGGCGTCGGTATTCCAGGAACGGTCTTCGGTACAGCCGGCTTTTTCTCAAAAGATGGTATTATTGAATCGGCATTTGCTTCTCATAATGTCGCTAGCGGCTATGCATTCTGGTTGCTTGTTATCGCTGCGTTGTTTACGAGCTTCTATTCGTGGCGTCTGATTTTCCTGACATTCCACGGCAAGCCACGGGCAACAGCAGACATTATGCACCATGTGCATGAATCGGGATCGGTGATGATCGTGCCGTTGATTGTTTTGGCGATCGGTGCAGTTTTTGCCGGTGTTATTTTCCAGCCATATTTTTCCGGCGAGTTATACGATGCTTTTTGGAAAGGCGCGATATTTACCGGTGCTGAAAATCATATCCTTCATGACGCTCATGGCGTTCCGGTATGGGTGAAATGGTCGCCATTCGTAGTAATGGTTGTCGGGTTTGTATTAGCTTATCTTTTTTACATTGTTGCAACTGCCATTCCAAAGGCATTGGCCAATGCATTTCCCTTCCTTTACCGTTTTCTACTCAACAAATGGTATTTTGATGAACTTTATAACGTAGTGTTTGTCCGCTCGGCTTTTGTAATTGGTCGCTTCTTCTGGAAGGTGGGAGACGGAAAGATTATTGATGGCCTTGGCCCGAATGGCGTTGCGGCCCGCGTTGTAGACATAACCAATAAGGTGGTTCGTATGCAGACTGGGTATCTGTATCATTACGCATTCGCGATGCTGATCGGTATCGCTGCGCTCATCACCTGGATGATGATCGGGAGCTTAAACTGATGACCGACTGGCCTATTCTTTCTACGGTCACATTTTTGCCGCTTGTTGGCGTTGTTCTGATCCTTTTGATCAAGGACGATGGTGAAACAGCAAAACGCAATATTCGTAATGTGGCACTTTTTACGACTTTGTTCGTATTTGTATTGTCCCTCATCATCTGGGCTGGATTTGATAACAATAATTCCGGATTCCAGATGGAAGAGCGGATCGGTTGGCTTGGTGGTGGCATAAACTACCATATGGGCGTTGACGGAATTTCGGTTTTGTTCGTTGTCCTTTCCGGTTTTCTTATGCCGCTTTGCGTTCTGGCAAGCTGGGAAACTGTTAAAGACCGTTTAAAAGCTTATATGATTGCATTTCTTCTTCTTGAAGTTGCGGTTATTGGCGTTTTCTGCGCTCTTGATGCTGTCTTGTTCTACGTATTCTTCGAGGGAAGCCTGATACCGATGTTCATTATCATCGGTGTCTGGGGCGGTCCGCGGCGCGTCTATGCAAGCTTGAAATTCTTCTTGTATACATTTTTGGGATCGGTGCTCATGCTGGTCGCCATTATGGTGATGTTCTGGCAAGCTGGTACACTCGATATTCCGACGCTTCTGCACTATAAATTTCCAGCTCATATGCAATTCTGGTTATGGTTCGCATTCTTTGCATCTTTCGCTGTAAAAATGCCAATGTGGCCGGTTCATACATGGTTGCCGGATGCCCACGTTGAAGCTCCTACAGCCGGATCGGTAATTTTGGCCGGTATCCTGTTGAAGCTGGGCGGGTACGGTTTCATACGTTTTTCATTGCCAATGTTTCCGGTTGCTTCGGCCGATCTGGCGCCCTTTGTTTTCACTTTGTCATTGATAGCTATTATTTATACTTCTCTGGTTGCACTCGTTCAGGAAGATATGAAAAAGCTGATTGCCTATTCGTCTGTCGCCCATATGGGATATGTGACAATGGGTATTTTTGCGGCCAATGAACAAGGTATTCAAGGCGCGATCTATCAGATGCTTTCTCATGGTATCGTTTCCGCTGCTCTGTTCCTGTGTGTCGGTGTTATTTACGACAGGCTCCATACCAGAGAGATTGCAGCATTTGGTGGTCTTGCTAACAATATGCCGAAATATGCTGTTGCGTTCATGGTTTTCACAATGGCTAATATAGCTCTTCCCGGTACATCGGGATTCCTCGGTGAATTCCTGACCTTGATCGGCGTATTTCAGGTCAATAGCTGGGTTGCTATCATTGCTACGACCGGCGTTATTTTGTCTGCGTCTTATGCGCTTTATCTTTACCGCCGTGTTATCTTTGGAAAACTCGACAAGGAAAGTTTGAAGGCTCTTCTTGATTTGTCACCGCGGGAGAAATTCATCTTATATCCGATGATTGTTCTTACCGTATTTTTCGGTTTCTATCCGACGCCGGTTCTCAATACTACGGCTGCGGCAGTAGAAGCTCTTGTTAACCAGCTGCACTAAAGAGGCGAAGGTCCATGCATACTGATTTAATGGCTCAATTGCCGCTGATATTTCCCGAACTCCTCATTGTTATAGGAGCTTTGGTGCTGCTTTTGATCGGTGTATATTCCGGCGCACGTTCCTATGTAACGATCACCGGCTTATCCATTGCACTTTTAATCGCGACAATTTTTGTAATAATTCTGTCACCGAAAGATAGCGCATTTGCTACCAATGCTCTTATCATTGATGATTTTGCCCGGTTCATGAAAGTTCTCATGCTCGCCGGCGCAATATTTACCTTGATTATGTCGGTCGGATTTGCGCGTTCGGATAAGCTTGCCAAATTTGAATATCCAATTCTGATGCTTTTTGCCGTTCTCGGCATGATGCTCATGATTTCAGCCGGAAATATGCTCACACTTTATATGGGCTTGGAACTTCATTCCTTGGCTCTTTATGTGCTTGCTGCTTTCAACCGGGATAACGTAAAATCATCGGAAGCCGGATTGAAATATTTTGTGCTCGGCGCTTTGTCTTCAGGTATGCTTCTTTATGGAATTAGTTTGATTTATGGCTTTACCGGTCAAATCGGTTTTCATGAATTGGCATCGGTTCTTAATGGTCAGGTTCCGCAGCTCGGTATCATTTTCGGCATTGTCTTTGTCCTTGCAGGTCTTGCGTTCAAAATTTCGGTCGTTCCGTTTCATATGTGGACACCCGATGTTTATGAAGGTGCTCCGACTCCAATTACAGCATTTTTTGCGAGTGCTCCGAAAGTTGCAGCCATGGCACTTATTATTCGTGTCATTGTTGAAGCTTTTCTTCCACTATCGGGTATGCACGGTGCTCTGGCTGCTTGGCAACAGATTTTGGTTTTCATGTCGATTGCTTCTATGGTTTTGGGGGCATTCGCCGCTATCGGCCAGACAAACATAAAACGGCTTATGGCTTATTCATCAATCAGCCATATGGGTTATGCGCTTGTTGGTCTTTCCGCCGGAACATCGTTCGGCATTACCGGAGTGATCCTTTATATGACGGTTTACGTCGCAATGATTTTAGGGTCTTTTGCATTCATCCTCGGAATGCGGACACGTGATGGCAATGTAGAAAATATCTATGATCTCGCAGGATTAGCAAAAAGCAGACCATTTATGGCGTCGATAATGACAATTATGTTATTTTCTTTGGCAAGCGTTCCGCCAATGGCCGGCTTCTTTGCCAAATGGTACGCTTTTTCTGCCGCAGTTTATGCCGGATTGGTACCGCTTGTGGTTGTTGGTATGATCGCCTCGGTTATCAGTGCTTTTTATTACCTTCGTGTGATAAAAATTATGTGGTTCGATGAAGCCCAGCAATCGCTCTTTCTACCACTCACAGGTGAGCTGAAGTTCGTATTGACCATTAGCGGCATTTTTGTTTTGTTTTATGTGTTCTTTGGCAATTGTCTCTTTCAATTGGCAGAGAAGGCTGCTGCATCACTCTTCTGAGCGAGATGGATTTTTCACTTTCTCTTCTTGCTCAGGAACATCATTATAAGCTGGAGTCCTACGTGAGCGTGGACTCCACCAATCGCGTTGCTTTGGCACAAGCTCATGAAGGCAAGGATCGACTTTGGGTCGTTGCCGAAGAACAAACTTCGGGAAGGGCCCGACGCGGGCGCCAATGGAATAGCCCGAAAGGTGATCTTTATTCGAGCCTTCTTTTAACCCGGAATATCAATCCCATGAATGCTGCCCAGTTGGGTTTTGTTGCCGGTGTTTCTCTTGCCGATGCAGTAACAGCTTTTTTGAGAAAAAATGGAATTACCGAGGATGTTATTCGCCTTAAATGGCCAAACGACATGCTGTTAAAGGGCGCAAAAGCTTCCGGAATATTGCTTGAACTGGAGCGGATGAGCGAAAACAGTTATGCATTGGTGATTGGCATCGGTGTTAATATTATTCACCCGTTTCGAGACGCTCCTTATCCGACTGAAGCACTCATAAACATGGGAATAGCCGTTGATAGTGCAACAATTTTCAAGTTACTTAGTGAATATTGGGCGTTGAATTATGATTTGTTTCTTTCTCCCGAAGGACCGGAAATCATTAGACAAAAATGGCTCGATTATGCTGCCCATCTTGGCGAAGAGCTGACAATCACCGGTAATAATCAAACGATCTCGGGAATCTTTTCAGGCCTCGACGACAAATTCAATTGCATTATTACCAATGATCGAGGTGATGAAATAACGGTTTCCGCGGGCGACGTACATTTCGGTAACGTTGCATCTTCAAGTGCAGGTCGATAAAAGAATTAAATTCAGACAATTACGGCCCTAAAAGTCGTTTATCAGGGAGTCTTTAATGGCATCAGGCAAAAATAACGAGCTGGTTTTTCTACCACTTGGAGGCGTAGGCGAAATTGGTATGAATCTCGGCGTCTATGGCTTTGGTCCGGAAGGTAACCGACAATGGTTGATGGTTGATCTTGGTGTCAGTTTTGCAGGCCCCGAATTGCCCGGTGTAGATCTTGTAATGCCGGATATAAGATTTTTGGAAAATGAAAGACCGAATATATTGGGATTGGTTGTCACACATGCCCACGAAGATCATTTCGGCGCTATACTGGATTTGTGGCCGAAGCTTAAGATACCGGTTTACTGTACCGCTTTTACTGCCGGATTGCTGGAAACAAAACGTGAATTGGATTACAGTTCTTATGATGTTCCAGTCACACTTTTTAAAGCGGGTGATCAATTCGAACTGGGGCCGTTTGCAATCGAAGCTATAGCCGTTGCACACTCCATTCCTGAACCGGTTTCGTTGGCAATCAAAACCTCACTTGGCACTGTCATTCACACTGGTGATTGGAAAATAGACAATGAACCATCTTTAGGCGCACCGACTGACGAGAAGCGGTTTAGCGAATTGGGTGATGAGGGTGTACTTGCTCTTGTCTGTGATTCGACCAATTCTATGCGGGAAGGGGTTTCGCCCACGGAGCATGACGTTTTAAAAAGTCTGACAGAAATAATCGCGAACGAGAGGGGGCGTGTTGCAATTACAACCTTTTCCTCGAATGTTGGAAGAATTATTTCGATAGCTCGTGCAGCAAAAGAAGCCGGAAGACAAGTGCTATTGGTTGGCCGGTCGATAAAACGCAGTGTTACTGTAGCGGAAGAACTAGGATATCTTGAAGGTATAGATCCATTTCTGAATGAAGAAGATTATCCCTATATTCCACGTGATAAAATTGTCATGGTTTTGACCGGAAGTCAGGGCGAACAAAGAGCAGCTCTAGCCAAATTGTCACGTGATGAAATGCGCTCACTGGCTCTGACAGCCGGTGATACCGTCATCTATTCATCGCGGAGCATACCGGGTAATGAACGGTCGATTATTGATACACAAAATCGCTTGATCGATATGGGCGTGAAAATTATTACCGATCACGACGCACTTGTTCATGTTTCAGGTCATCCGCGGCGCAGTGACCTTAAAAAAATGTATGAATGGGTTAGGCCAAAAATATTGGTTCCGGTTCATGGCGAAGCGCTTCATTTGGCTGCACAAACCGTTTTAGGACGGCAGGCAGGAATTAAAACGGTGGCAGAAATCCGCAATGGTGACATGCTTAAACTTGCTCCCGAACCGGCCGAAATCATCGACGAAGTTCCTGTCGGGCAAATTTATAAAGACGGAAATCTCATTGGCAATGAAGATGAGATGGGCATTAGCGAACGCCGCAAATTAAGCTATGTAGGGCATGTAGCTGTGTCATTTCTTCTCGACAAACATTATAATCTGGTGGAAATGCCCGAAGTCGTTACTTTCGGTTTACCCGAGACAGACGATGAGGGTGAGCTTTTTGACGATATTATTTCGAATACGATTGAAACGACGATTGACAGTATCCCGCGTGCAAGACGTAAAGACGACGAAGTCATTCATGAGGCTGTCCGTCGTTCAATCAGAGCTACAATTAATGAAAAATGGGGGAAAAAGCCGGTTTGTACCGTGTTTATACATCATTCGAAGTAAACTGAATTCGTAATAATTGAAGTCAACTTTTGACGGTCATTGATTGTTTTCGTCAATGATTTGAATTGTGCAACCGTTTTATGACACTTGAATAAAATATGTGCGATATTGAAAGGTCGCTTCAATTGGCGCCAGAGAAAACAGAAAACATATTTCTTGCGAAAACTTTTTGATCGTGGATTGTTTCTATTTTCAAGCGTTAGTTTAGCCGCTATGGTTAATAAATATTGATAATTCTGCTCCGATTCGAAGAGCTTTAGTTGGATTTTAATGGTCGATGCGTCTATCTCGTTATTTTTTGCCTATATTGAAGGAAAACCCGAAAGAAGCTGAAATTGCTTCTCACCGTCTCATGTTGCGTGCCGGTATGATCCGCCAACAGGCTGCGGGAATATATGCCTGGCTACCGCTTGGCAAAAAGGTTCTTGACAAAGTTTGTGTCATTATTCGTGAGGAGCAAAACCGCGCGGGCGCCCTTGAAATTTGGATGCCAACCATACAGTCGGCCGATTTATGGCGTGAAAGCGGTCGTTATGACGCTTACGGGCTTGAAATGTTGCGCATCAAAGACCGTCAGGAACGTGAGCTTCTTTATGGTCCGACCAATGAGGAAGTGATTACTGATATTTTCAGGGCTCATGTAAAGTCATACAAAAATCTTCCCTTAAATCTTTATCATATTCAATGGAAATTCCGTGACGAGATAAGGCCACGTTTTGGCGTTATGCGATCACGTGAATTTTTGATGAAAGACGGCTATTCTTTCGACATTGATTATGAAGGCGCAAAAGCCGCTTATAATCGTGTGTTTGTTTCCTATTTACGCACCTTCGCCCGCACAGGGCTTAGAGCAATTCCTATGCGCGCTGATACAGGGCCGATTGGTGGTAATTTAAGCCACGAGTTTATCATTCTGGCTGATACCGGCGAAAGTGCCGTTTACTGCGATAAGCATTTTCTGGACTTGACCATTCCTCCGGCAGATGTCGATTTTTCCGATGATGCTGCGATCGCTGACATTGTCAAACAATGGACCACACCCTATGCCGCAACCGACGAAATGTATGATGAAGAGCTTTGGGCGAAAGTTCCACAATCCGACCAGATAGCGGCAAGAGGAATTGAAGTTGGTCATATCTTCCATTTCGGTACAAAATATTCGCTTCCGATGCATGCTACAGTTATGGGCCCTGACGGGCAGGAACATCCGGTGTCGATGGGATCTTATGGCATTGGCCCGTCACGTTTGGTAGCCGCAGCTATCGAAGCTTCTCATGATGAAAACGGGATCATTTGGCCACGTGCAATGTCGCCATTCGATTTTGGCATCATAAATATGAAGCCCGGCGATCAGAAGTGTGATGATTTGAGTGAAAAATTGTATCAATCGCTCATTAATGCCGGTTTTGATCCACTTCTTGACGATACACAAGAACGTGCGGGTTCGAAATTTGCGACAATGGATCTTATCGGACTTCCGACACAAATTATCATTGGTCCCAAAAACGCCGCTCAAAACGAAGTCGAAATAAAAGATCGTAAAACCGGTCATAAAGAAATACTTCCATTCGATGCGGCTTTAAGGCGTCTGACGGAGGCCTGATGAGTACGAGAGCCAAGGGTGTAAGCCGGTTAAGATTTTTGTCCTATGAATGGATGATCGCATTTCGTTATATGCTTCCTAACCGGAAACAGATGTTTACATCGGTGATATCGATCATATCGCTGATTGGCATCATGCTTGGTGTTTTTGCATTAATCGTAGTGATGGCCGTTATGAACGGTTTCAGAACTGAATTGCTCGATCGCATTTTGGGTATGAACGGCCATCTCGTAATTCAGGCGATTGATAGCGATTTTACCGATTATAATACGCTCATTCCACGTATTGAAGGTGTCGACGGTGTCAAATTTGCGCTTCCTGTAATTGAAGGGCAAGCTATGGCACAAGGAGAAGCCGCAGGCGGGACCGGAGCACTGGTTCGTGGACTTCGTAAGCAAGATCTGGATAAACTCACGACCGTTACAAAAAATATCAAATCCGGTAGTCTTGACGACTTTGACAAGCAGGACGGCGTTGCGATTGGAAGCGGCATGGCTGAAAAATTGGGTCTTTCTGTGGGAAGCGATATCCGCATTGTTACTCCCGATGGGGATGTGACACCTTTTGGCGTAACCCCGCGTGTCAAAGCTTACAAAGTCGCTGCTATCTTCACCGTGGGAATGTCGGAATATGACACGATTTTCGTCTTTATGCCTTTAAAAGAAGCTCAGGCTTTTTTCAATTTAGGCAATAAAGTCCAATCACTCGAGATATTTTTGAACGATCCCGATGCAGTTGACAAAATAAGTCCGGAAATCGAAAAAGCTGTCGGGCGGCAAGTTTATTCTATTGATTGGCGTTCAAGAAATCAGGCGTTTTTTTCTGCGTTACAAGTTGAACGCAACGTCATGTTTTTCATATTGTCGCTTATTGTGTTGGTAGCAGCTCTGAATATCATTTCCGGATTGATCATGTTGGTCAAGGATAAGGGGCATGATATTGCCATTTTGCGTACTATGGGTGCCAAACAAAGTGCAGTTATGCGTATATTCATTATGACCGGTATGGTAATCGGTGTGATCGGTACGGTTCTCGGGCTTTTGTTAGGTGTTCTGACATGCGAGAATATAGGACATATTCAGGATTTTATTTCATGGCTATTTAATGTCGATGTCTTCAATCCCCAACTTTACTTTCTTACCAAATTGCCGGCTCGTCTGGAATGGGGGCAGACGTTGATTGTTGTATTTATGGCACTTTTCCTCTCTTTCCTTGCGACATTGATACCGGCCTGGCGCGCTGCCAAACTGGATCCGGTGCAAGCGTTGAGGTATGAATAATGGCCTCGTTATTACAACTCGTGAATATTGATAGACGTTATCTGGATAGTGACAAACCCCTTGTCATTCTGGATAAAGCCAATTTTTCACTCGAGCAGGGGCAGACTGTTGCATTGGTTGCACCGTCCGGTGCCGGTAAATCCACTTTGTTGCATATTGCCGGACTTCTTGAACGGCCTAATGGCGGGGATGTCGTTTTACGTGGGCATTCCTGTTCCAATTTGTCCGATAACGATCGTACTGCAATACGTCGTAACGACATCGGTTTTGTTTATCAGTTCCATCACTTGTTGCCGGAATTTACAGCTTTGGAAAATGTGATGATACCGCAGATGATCGCCGGACTTAAGCGTTCCGAAGCGGCTGACCGGGGATTGAAATTATTGACCTACCTGCGCGTGGGGCATCGTGCCAAACACCGGCCATCAGAGCTTTCCGGTGGCGAGCAGCAACGTGTGGCTATTGCCCGGGCAGTTGCCAATGCACCGTCAGTTCTCTTGGCAGATGAACCGACAGGAAACCTCGATCCAGTTACCTCGGCATATGTTTTTCAAGCACTAGCTGCTTTGGTTCGTCAATCGGGGCTCGCTGCTCTTATTGCGACGCACAATCTGTCACTTGCAAAACAAATGGACCGGCGCATAACTCTTAAAGCCGGCAAGATTATCGAACTTCCTTGAAGTTATCTTCGTAAATCACGGATATCCATATATTTTTTGTGAAAAAGAAATCCTGCTAAATATTTTGGAATACGAGATAAGCTAATATACTGACGACGACTGTCACAAAAAGGCTTCGTGTTAGCATACCTGCAATGAGCGAAACAATTGTACTCAAAAGAGCAACTGAAATGCCGAAACTGGTCGTTTCCGGTTTTTCAAGAATTTCGGCAACGATAATAGCAGATAGCACAGCCGCCGGAACAAAATTCAGCCAATAACGAAAGAGTCTGGGAAACGGCCTGTGAGCCAACGCCATGATCGGCACAACTTTGATGAGCGCGGTAACTGCTGTTGCGACTGCAATTCCCAATCCGATATTTTCCATCATTATATTTTGTTACTCCCCGACTTGAGAAGCATAAACATGCCAATGGTTGCCGCAATGAGGGTAGCGACGATTGATGATGGATTTGCCGCAATTATGCCGTGTGAAAAGGTAACAATTGCCATTGCAACAATAATCACAACAATATCGATTTTTTTGGTCTGGCTTGCATACCATCCAAGCAATAGAAGACCGATAAACATACCGATAAGACTGAAACTCAGGCTGTCTTTTAACCAATCGGGTAGGGATGCCGCAAATATAGTTCCGACAAGTGTTGCAAGAATCCAGCTTAGCCATGCTGTGATATTAAGTCCCAATAACCATGAAAACGGGAGAACATTACCGTGAGTACGTGCGTATTGTGACGCAACGCCAAAGGTTTCGTCGGTCATCAAAAAACCGCCAACAAGCTTTTCAAGCCGATTGGCGTGAGAAAAATATTGCGCCATATAGGTGTTGATTAAAAGATAACGCATATTGATGAATAATACACCTAATGCGATTTGCACCAATCCGGCACCTGTGGACGCCATTGAATAAAACAGAAATTGCGCGGAACCCGCATAGACAAATGTACTTAAACAGAAAATCTGCAATATCGTAAAGCCGGATACCGCACCAATAGCGCCGCAAGCAAAACCGATTGCCCAATATCCGAGCAAGGTCGGAATGCAGGCAACGACACCCTGTTTGAAAAGACGCCAGTGGTTTTTATCCATCGTTCAAAGACTCAATTGATATTCAACGTCTTTTGAAATGACGTCTTCATATACATGTTTACATATTTCGACTATTGTCAAACAACGAATTATTGAAAGCTGATCGCAAGCGTAATATAGAACAAATGCCCATATTGTGTTGAACCGGAGGATGTGATGACAGGCTCGAAAGTCGATAACAGTAAGCTCAATGCAAGACAACGCCGGCTTGTGTTTCGAGCATGGCATCGCGGAATCCGTGAAATGGATCTGGTCTTCGGACAATATGTCGATGCCCATATTATGAAGCTCGATGAAAAAGCCATGGATGAGCTTGAATATATCATGTCCTTTGAAGACAGGGATTTATTGACCTGGGTAACAGGTGAAGTGCCTGTGCCCTATGATGTCGATTCGCCGCTTTTTCGCGATATTCTCGATTACCGCACGCGCATGGATTTTAACGCTTAAGTTATGTCGATATTCAAAAAAAACTTCGCTACTGAAAATTTACCACAATATCTGAGTTTTGATGGTGTCGTCTCCGGATACGAACCATTTGCGATATATAAAATTGCGGCTGAAATCGGCGGTAAGGGGCCAATTCTGTATATCGCACGTGAAGGGCAGAAACTTGATGATTTGACGCATGCTTTAAGTTTTATCGAGCCGCAAATGCCGGTTGTTCAGCTGCCTTCATGGGATTGTCTTCCCTATGACCGTGTTTCGCCAAATCCTGCAATTTCGGCAAAGCGGATGTCAGCGCTTACAAATATTTCTGCTCTGTTAAGAAACCCTCATCCGGCAATTATCCTGACTACTGCCAATGCAATTATGCAGAAGCTGCCTCCGCGTTCCATGGTTGAAGGCCAATCGATTACGGCGAAACCAGGCCAAAGCCTCGACATGGACAAACTTGTTCATCACCTCGAGCATAATGGTTTCGAACGGGTGTCGAGCGTGCGTGAAATTGGCGACTTTGCTGTGAGAGGCGGAATTGTCGATTTGTTTGCACCGGGAAGTGATGCACCAGTAAGACTGGATTTTTTTGGTGATACGCTTGAAACAGTACGTGCGTTTGATCCGGCAAGCCAAAGAACAACGAAAACGCTCAAAGAATTCTCGCTGGAGCCGATGAGCGAGATAACTTTAACGCCCGAATTGATTAGCAAATTCCGCACAAATTATATCAGATCTTTCGGCGCAGCCAGTCCGAATGATGCGCTTTATGAAGCAATTTCGGAAGGCCGAAGGTTTTCCGGAATGGAACATTGGCTGCCGCTTTTTTACGATCATCTTGATACGATATTTGATTATATTGGTGATATTCCAGTCGTGTTTGATCATCTTGCCGAAGAGGCAATGGTCGAGCGTAATAAGCTTATCGAAGATTATTATGAGGCCCGCTTGGAACAACACGACCCGAAAGACTCTTCGACACCATATAATCCGGTAAAACCGGCAGAGCTCTATCTGACGCCTGAAGATATTGCTTCATTGTCTGAAAAAGTGCGACACCGGATTGACCTTACGCCGTTTAACAAACCGGAATCGTCAGGTCATCTGGTCCTTCATAGCAATGTTACGATCGGGCGGGATTTTGTTGAAGAACGCACCTCCGAAAACAAGAATTTATTTGAAAGCGTTGTCGATCATGTTGCGGAACTCCGCTCGAAGGGTCACAAGGTGCTCCTTACCGGCTGGAGTGAAGGATCGTTGGAGCGCCTGTTACAGGTGCTTGATGAACATGGTCTTAAAGGAATAGAGAAGGTTACATCTCTTCATTCCGTAAAAGTCACACCACGCGATCATATCACTGCAGCAGTGGTAACTGTCGAACACGGATTTGTTGCAGACGATCTGGTTGTTGTTGCCGAGCAGGATATATTAGGTGACCGGCTTGTGCGCTCTGCACGGCGGCGCAAACGCAATGCCGATTTCATTTCGGATATGACCACATTGAACAGCGGAGATATTGTTGTTCACGTTGATCACGGTATTGGTCGTTTTGTTGGCTTGAAGACGATTACTGCAGCCGGAGTTCCTAGAGATTGTCTGGAAATTCACTATGCCGATGAAGACCGGCTTTTTCTTCCTGTTGAAAATATCGAACTTTTGTCACGTTACGGCGGTGAGGGAACAAATGTTGTTCTCGATAAACTAGGCGGCGTTGCATGGCAGGCAAGAAAAGCAAAACTTAAAAAACGTTTGCTCGAAATTGCCGGTCATCTCATTCACATCGCGGCCGAGCGCGAGATGCGCAATGCACCCGTTCTTGTACCGCCGACCGGTAGCTATGACGAATTTGTTGCCCGTTTTCCCTATGATGAAACGGATGACCAATTGCGTGCTATTGATGCGGTCCTTGGCGATCTTGCAGCCGGAAAACCGATGGATCGGCTGATTTGTGGTGATGTCGGATTCGGCAAGACAGAAGTTGCAATCAGAGCCGCATTTGTTGCTGCATTAAATGGTTATCAGGTTGCCGTTGTGGTGCCGACAACGCTTTTGGCGCGCCAGCATTATAAAACGTTCCAAGCCCGCTTTCAGGGATTACCTGTAAAAATCGGACAAGCCTCAAGACTTGTCGGAGCCAAAGAGCTTGCAGCCGTTAAAAATGGTGTGCGTGAAGGTACAGTTGATATTGTTATCGGAACGCACGCATTGCTTGGGTCGACTATGCAGTTTTCACGGCTTGGCTTGTTGGTTGTGGATGAGGAACAGAACTTTGGCGTTAAACAGAAAGAACGTCTGAAAGAACTGAAGACAGATATTCATGTGCTCACCCTTTCGGCAACTCCGATTCCGCGTACTCTACAACTGGCTTTGACAGGTGTCAGAGAGTTATCCCTTATTACAACGCCACCGGTTGATCGTATGGCAGTGAGAACCTTTGTTTCGCCATTTGATCCATTGATCGTGCGCGAAACATTGATGCGTGAACATTATCGCGGGGGTCAGAGCTTCTATGTTTGTCCGCGAATTTCGGATTTGAAAGTTGTTCAGGAATTTCTTGCCAACCACGTTCCCGAACTGAAAGTCACAGCAGCTCATGGGCAAATGCCGCCAGGTCAGCTTGATGATATTATGAATGCCTTTTATGACGGGCAATATGACGTGTTGCTTTCAACCAGTATCGTTGAATCCGGTCTTGATATTCCTTCGGCCAATACATTGATCGTCCATCGTGCCGATATGTTCGGTCTTGCCGCTCTTTATCAGTTACGCGGGCGGGTAGGGCGTTCAAAGCAAAGAGCCTATGCTTTGTTCACGCTTCCCAACCAGAAAATTTTGACACCGGGTGCGGACCGCCGCCTTAAAGTATTGCAATCCCTTGATAGTCTTGGAGCAGGTTTCCAGCTTGCAAGTCATGACATGGATATAAGGGGTGCCGGCAACCTTCTTGGCGAAGAACAATCAGGGCATATCAAAGAGGTTGGTTTCGAACTTTATCAACAAATGTTGGAAGAAGCGGTTGCCGAATTGAAAGACGGTACGGCTGTGAGTGAAAGCCAATGGTCGCCGCAGATTTCGGTAGGGACAGCGGTTATGATACCGGATAATTATGTTCCCGACCTTCCATTGCGCCTTTCGCTTTATCGCCGGCTCGCAGAAATCGAAGATTTGGGTGATATTGATGCTTTTGGTGCCGAACTGATTGACAGGTTCGGTCCCTTACCTGTTCCTGTACAGCACTTGCTCAAAGTCGTTTATATCAAGGCTCTATGTCGGCAAGCCAATGTTGAAAAACTGGATGCCGGTCCGAAAGGCGTTGTTATCCAGTTCAGAGAAAACAACTTTGCCAACGGTGTCGGACTCATCAAATGGATTGGCGAGCAGGGAAGCATGGCCAAAATACGTCCTGACCAAAGCGTTGTCTTTATTCGTGATTGGCCGAATGCCGATCAGCGTTTGAACGGCGCTGCTACCGTCATGACACAACTCGTAAAACTTTCTAAAGAAGGCGCAAAGAAATAGACTTTGCGTCTTCATTCGAAAGCTGTTTCAACCGTGATTTGACGGTGCTGTTGATCCCGCATTAAAATGTTTTTGAATTTTATTTTAATTAAAACGACTTGTAGGATTACAACCTAACCCGATTTTATCGATCTTCACTTGCTCCCGGTTCATAGCCGTCGGCAATTTGTTCAATGGTGTCGATTAAAACCTCGGTTGGTTGCGCGCCCATGACCACATATTTTTTGTCGATAATAAATGATGGCACACCACGTACACCGATATAATAGGAA
Source organism: Bartonella sp. M0192 (assembly GCF_016102305.1). Taxonomy (NCBI): domain Bacteria; kingdom Pseudomonadati; phylum Pseudomonadota; class Alphaproteobacteria; order Hyphomicrobiales; family Bartonellaceae; genus Bartonella; species Bartonella sp. M0192. The sequence goes on from NZ_JACFOU010000001.1 coordinate 1,578,392, forward strand.
TGTGCGCTGTCCTGTTTGATGGTATCTTTATCAATGTCGGTTTCAAGCAATTTTTCGACAACGTCGGAACGCATTCCCACGCTTTTTGCTGCGTCAACCAATATAGCGTGATCACCAATATTCTGGCCCTGTTCGAAAAAGCGGGAAAACATTTCGGCAATGAGCTTCTGCTGTATACCTTTTTTGTCCTGAGACGCCCAATAAACCACGCGGTGGGCATCAAGGGAATTAGGCTCTGTTTTGATTGCGGCAAAATCGAATTCGATATCTTCCTGTTTGCCAAGGTCGAGTAATGTCCGTTCGGTTTCGTCAATTGCGTTCTGGTTGCCTAGGACTTTCTTCATATGAATTGGATAGGGAATGCCTTCTGGCTTCATATTAGGATAAAGTTGGAACGGCGTCCATGACAGTTTTATCGTGATTTCCGGTAGTGCTGCTATTGCTTTGAAAAGTCTCTTGCGTCCAATGAAACACCAAGGGCAAACGAGATCCGAGATCATATTGATAAAAATTATTGGAGAACTCACTGTATTTTTCCTCTAGCGATGCCACCAGGCCGGCAAGCGATATCCATAAAGCGGGGTATAGGCCGGATATTCTATACGCGACCAATGTGCAACCCATTGGTCGGGCAAATGATAAAGCGGAAGATAGTAACTCCCCGAGATGAGTACACGATCAAGAGCTCTGACGGCTGCCGTAAAATCTTCATTCGAGCGGGCATCGAGCAAAGCTGAAATCATAGCATCAATTGCCGGATCGGATGTTCCGGAAAAATTGAAACTACCTTCAAGGTCGCGGGAAGAAGAGCCCCAACGATTGAGCTGCTCATTACCGGGCGAGAGTGACGCTTTTAATTTCCCGACAATCATGTCGTAGTCAAAAGAGGTTAACCGGTTTTGATATTGTGTATCATCAACTGTTCGCACGTCCACCTTGACACCAATTCTCTCAAGTGAACGCTGATAGGCAAGTGCGATTTTTTCCTCTTCCAACGACTGGGTCATAATTTCAAAGTGAAGCGGTTGACCGTCCGGGCCAATTGCTTGCCGATTTTGCAGTTTATAACCGGCTTCTTTCAGTAACTGCCAAGCTTTTTCGGCAGAGGCCCGATCAATGCCGGAACCGTCGGTTTTTATATTATGCCATGTTCCGTCCATGACCTCGGGTAAAACAGCATCGGGGTAGGGGCTTAAAAGTTGTTTTTCTTTGTCTGACGCCGGCCGTCCCACGGCAGAAAGTGTCGACCCACACCAGAAACCTTCCGTGCGGCTATAGACATCGTTAAAGAGATTATGATTGACCCATTCAAAGTCAAACACAAGCGAAAGTGCCTGCCTTACTTTACGATCTTTAAAAATAGGCTTTCTGGTATTGAACACGAAGCCAATCATATCGGCCGGTGTTCCTTTTTTAAAACTTTCTTTGATAACGTCGCCATGATGCACAGCCGGAAAATTGTAGGACAACCGCCAGCGGTTCGGATTGGCCGGTTCTTCAAGAAAAACGTCCAAAATCCCCTTTTTGAAAGCCTCGAAACGGGTATTGTCATTACGGAAATATTCGATCTGAACCGTATCAAAGTTGTTCAAACCGCGGTTTACTGGCAAATCTTTTCCCCAATAATTGGGGTCACGTTCGTAAATTATGCGCTCGCCTGCATCAATATGGGAGATGATATAGGGGCCGCTTCCCGGAATTGGGGTAAGACCATTTTTTTCGAAATTTTCTACGTCGATTGCATGTTTTGGAAGAACAGGCATGCTGCTTGCCAAAATAAAAGGAAATTCACGATCTTTCGAATGTGGAAATTCCATTTTTACTGTCTGCTCGTCGAGCTTTTCAATATGTTCGATACGCTTCATATAGCGGTCGAAAGGTGGTCGTCCCTTATTTTTTAAGAGATCGACTGTAAATAAGACATCGTCTGCCGTAATTGCAGTACCGTCAGAAAATCTGGCCTTGGGATTGAGATGAAATGTGATTTCGGTACGATCGTCATTCAAAATAACGTTATCAGCAATTAAACCGTAAAGCGTAAATGGTTCATCACGCGTACGAACCATCAAACTTTCGTAAACGAGACCGCCAAATTGCTCGTCGGCAAACAAACCGCGTGCAGTTGTCCGGAAACTGCGAATAACAAAAGGATTGAGTCCGTCAAATGTACCGACCACTCCGTATGTGATCTTGCCACCTTTGGGAGCATCGGGATTGGCATAGGGAAAGTGATCGAAACCGGCACGTAAAGCGGGCGTTCCGTGCATTGCTATTCCGTTTTCGTTTGCCTGACAATTTTGCCCGAAACTCAAACAGAGAATCATAAAGAACAGACCGAGTTTATAGACAATGTTCATGTGAAACCCTTGGGAGCCGAATAATTCCGATTCGCCCAGTTTTAACCTGTCAGCGACTATTTGGGTGTGATTTATAATCAATTACAAGAAAAAACACCATTTTTAACCGCTATTCATTAAATGGAGTGTGATTGGAAAAACACAAAGATCGGTGCAATTTATAATTTGTTCGCTTCTAACGCTGGATTTTTTGATTAATCTTGTGTAAATGCGGCTGTAAAGGAAGGAAACGTCATCCTGTTGCCCTAATTCTGCGTAGAGCTGTTATTAAAGAGGTTGATATTTACCTTTCGGGATTATTTATTTGCGCATTGAAAGGATTTGCCTGATCATGTCCCATAAAAGAACCTACGCTGCTATTTCCGCATTGGCTGGCGCTGCTGCTCTACTCGTTGCGTCACATAGCATCGCCAATGCTCAGGGCATGCCTCAGGGGTGGTATAAGGTTTGCAGCAAGCAACAGGATGTTGATGTTTGTAACACAATGAATACCGTTGTTTCCAACACCGGACAACCGCTGACGGCTGTAAATTTGGTTGAGGTCAAAGGAAAGCAGAACGAAAAGCGTATCGGTATTCAGGTACCGACAGGCCGTTTTATTCCTGAAGGCGTTCACATTCAGGTCGGTGATGGCCCTGTGAAGAAGATACCGTATGTTATCTGCAACGGCCCGAGCTGCATTGCCAATGATACATTTGATGACAAGCTCATCAATGCTATGAAGACCGGTCAGAAATTGGTGGTAACAACCATCAACTTCCGCGGCACTCCTAACCCGATTGAAATTTCACTAGACGGTTTCAGTGCTGCCTATACTGGTCCTGGTATGCAGGAAAAAGATTTTGAAGCTGAGCAGATGAAGCTCCAGAAAGCCGTTCAGGCCAAGGAAAAGCAGTTTGAAGACAAAATGCGCGCCGAACAGGAAAAAGCCAAGTCCGGCAATTGATGCTTCAATCAGTATTCAAATAATAGAAGGCCGCTTGCGGCCTTTTATTTTATCCGAAAAAATAGGTTATTTAACCAATAGATAACCAATTCAAGTTTACCTCAAAGCCTCAAAGCCTCAAAGCCTCAAAGCCTCAAAGCCTCAAAGCCTCAAAGCCTCAAAGCCTCAAAGCCTCAAAGCCTCAAAGCCTCAA